>CANMXJ010000006.1 GCA_947501805.1 uncultured Sulfitobacter sp.
CGTCAACATACGCCCAAGATCAGACTCCAAAGACGGGTCCTTCAAAAATAATCCTACAATTCCACACATGCGCGGTGCCCCCCTCAAGGTCCAAAAAGTCCGACTCAAACGCTAGCATTGATATAATCACCACTCAACAGTCAGGAAACTATTTTTCACAGGGGTTAAGACTCATTAACAGCGTCGACGCCCGGATTTTGCCGGGTGCTCAAGTGATCTGGCCCCGAAGACGGCCTTTAATTTCAACTGTTGGGAGATGGGTTCCACAAACGCAGGTATGCAGAATAATAGCGTTGCGGACTGCCTGTATTCTGTCCGAGAGAAGCAAGGATTTTTCCATTGGGCCGCATGTCAGCGAAGTTGCGCTAAAGGGTAATCGCTCTGATGAAGTGTGGCATTTCGTTGAAGTGACTGATTTTTTGCTGAGAGCCAGGAGCCATTCTTACCGGTGTGAAACGTCGATCATCCTGTCAGCACGCAATGCCAGTCACATCATGCAACTGAAGAAGACAGAAGTGCGCACTCTAGTGATCGGGCTGTGACACCCTACTCCCGATCCACCTAGAATTTTGAGAAAAGTGTCACGTACCGCTGCTGGCCGTTCAACTGACTAGCTGTTTTACATCGACGATATACAGCTGTCGCTCATTTTCATGGATCGAATCGACACAAACCCCAGTTCCGTCGGGATGCCAGCGCGGGTGCAGATCACAACGGTTTTCCTTGCCCAGATCGGGGTCCGTTAGCAAGGCGGCGATGTCATGACGCAGGCCGGTTTCCAGATTGTACAGAAACAGCATCCGGATGTTGGTTTCCTTGTCCGGATAGGTGTCCGAGACCATCCATTTACCATCCGGTGAATAGGTCATATGCCCGTTTTCTGTCAGCACATCAGCGCCTACCGCATGGGCTTGCCCGGTATCGACGTTATAAAGTTGGTAGTGGATTTCGCCCTTGTTCGGTCCCCAAACCATGATGTGACGGTCATCACGCCAGATCGGGTGGGAAATCTGGTATTCGGATTTTTCATAGTCGAACGTGTCTAAACGGTTCGGGTCATGATCCTGTTCCAGATGGGGGATCGGATGGTCGGTACATTCCAGCAGGGTCAGTTCGCTGCCGTCGGGTGCCATGCTGAAAAGACGGTGCAGGAAGCAGGTTTCGTCCTCGACCCGCCGTGTCCAGCGGTGGATGAAAAGCACCCGGTCCGACGCGCCGTTGATTTCCAGATGGGTGACCCAATGCACGGCGTCCTGCATGGAGTCGAGAGGCTGGAAGTTGCGCAGGGTATGCAGGCTAAGCACCAGTTTCATTGCTCCGTCCGGCAGGGACATGTTGAAGATACCGTCGTCTTCGGGTGCCAGCGGCAGGTCTGTGGGTGCTGCGCCTTCGTTATACCCGATCGTGGGATGGGTTAGATTGAAGCGGCGGAAGTCCACGCAAATGGCAAAGCTGCTGTCAGGCGCGACTGAATAGACCGGATCGGGCAGTTGCTGTTCGTCGCCCGTTTCGATGTCAACGATACGCGCGGCAAAACCGGGATACTGCCCGCCGGAATTATCGTCGCGGATGTTGTAGACAACTTTCTTGCCCGGCAACCCCGGGAGCCATTGCAGCTGGCTGCCCATCTGCCAGTTCCAGGCGGTTGTTTTACCGATGGTATGGAAACGATCGTTGTCCGTCAGATCAAAATAGCCGACCTGTGCCACGTTATCGGGTGCCAGATCGCGATTGGCATAAGGCACCCGCTGCGCCAGTATCTTTTCGCCCGACGGATCCCAATTGGTCTTGTTATAATAACCAAAGAAATGATGATGTGTTCCGTCCCCGACTTTGCGGATCGGGCAGGGCGAGGATTGAATGGCAGACATGGATTTCTCCGGTAGTTGGTTTGTCAGGTTATTCGAGCATTTTTGAATCGCGGCGGTGCTGGATGATGCCGTGGATGATGGCCGAAACGCACAGGATCAGGATCACCAGCGCAACGGGGCGGGTGACAAGCTGCATCCCGAATGCGCCCAAGTCACCGCGCACCAGCGCGAGAGAGCGGGCCAGCTCGCCTTCGGCCAGCGTGCCAAGCACGAGGCCAAGAACCAGCGGCGCGCGCGGCACCGCCAGCGCGGCCATGCCCCAGCCAAGTGCGCCGATCGCCAGCATAATCCAGATGTCATCAACGGAAGACCGCAGCGAATAGGCCCCGATTACGGCAAGCGACAGGATCAGGGGCGCAAGGATGCCCGCAGGCACCTGCACGATGCGCAAGCCGTAGCGTGCCAGCAGCAGGCCAACAGGAACAAACAACAGGTTCGACAGGAACAGGCTGAAGATGAACCCATAGGTCACATCTGCGTTCGTGGTGAACAATTCCGGCCCCGGTCGCAGGCCGTGGATCATGATCCCGCCCAGCAGGACCGCGGTCACAGGGTTGCCCGGAATCCCCAGCGTGAGCAACGGGATAAGTGTGCCGCCGGTGACAGCATTGTTGCCTGTTTCGCTGGCAACCAGCCCTTCGGCAGCACCATTGCCGAACTTCTCGGGGTTATTTGACCCCTTCTTGGCGGCGTCATAGGCAAGAAAGCCGCCGACACTACAGCCGACCCCGGGGATAATGCCGACGATAATACCAATCAGGCTTGAGCGGAAAAGGTTGAATTTCTGCCGCGCCAGCTCGCGTAGGGTGGCGAAAGGGCTGGTCTTGTCCACGCCCGCCGCACCGGTATGCGTGCTTTTGGCGCGATCAATCAGGTCGATCACTTCGGGGATTGAATAAAGCCCGATCAGTGACACGACCAGTGGAATGCCATCGAACAATGTCGGCACACCGCCGGTAAAGCGCATGGTGCCAGTCAGAGGGTGCGTGCCAACGGTGCTGAGGATCAGGCCAAGTGCGCCGGCAATCAGACCCTTTTCCATTGCACCCGCAGACATGGAAGCGATGACGGTAATGCCGAACACAGCCAGCAGGAAATACTCGGGCGAGCCGAAGCGCAGCGAGAATTCTGCAAGTTGCGGTGCCAGAAACAGCAGCGCCACGATGCTGACCAGACCGCCGAAACAGGATGCGAACGTTGCCAGTGAAATGGCCCGGCCCGGTTCGCCGTTCTTGGCCATCGGATGTCCGTCCAGCATGGTCGCGACAGAGGCGGACGTGCCGGGAATGTTCAATAATATGGCACTGATTGCGCCGGAATAGGTTGAGGCACAATAAATCCCGCCCAGCATTGCCAAGCCGACTTGCGGGGGCAGCGAAAAGGTCACCGGGATCAGCAGGGCAACACCCATGGTGCTGGTCAGACCAGGCAATGCCCCGATGATCACGCCGCCGACCACACCGATCAGAACCGCCAGAAGCAAGGCGGGATCGGCAAGTGCCTGAAGGCCCAAAAGCATATTCTCGAACATCACCGTGGTCCTTTGGGTTAGATCAGAAAAGAAGGGCATCCGGGCGCGGCACGCCCAGCATGACAAAGAAGATGACATTCAGCAGGGCGGTAAACGCCACCGCGAGGATCAATGCTTTGAGCCAGCCTACGGCACCGAGCCAGACCATTAACAGGAAGAGAAACAGAAAAGTTGCGCCCTCGTATCCGACCAGTTTGAGCGCAACGACATAGGCAGCAATGCCGCCAAACGCGGCGATAAGGGCCGAGATGTTCAGCGGCGACATCGGGGCGGCATCATCGGTTGGTGCAAGCAGTGTCCGCAGACCGAAAAAAGCCGCCAGCAGTCCCATTAGGACAGCTAACGTGCGGGGGAAGTAGGAAGAGGCGACCGGATAGCCGAAGGCCGTGATTGCAATTGCAACGGCCAGTGCCAAAGCGATTGCGGCAAAAATCAGATCACGGGTTCGGGTTGTCATGTCGGCTCTTCCTGTCTTTTGAAGGGTCGGATTACTTCATCAGGTCGATGTATTTGCCCAAAGCCGCGTCCGCTTCTTGCAGGTACGCTTCGAACGCGGCAGCATCCATGTACTTCAGCGGCAGACCGGCGGTTTCTGCATGAGCAAGGAAATCGGGGTCGGCCATGACATCGGCAAAGGCCTTTTCGAGGCGTGCCTTGTGGGCGTCCGAAATACCTTTCGGGGCCGCGATACCGCGCAGGGATGCACCAACGGAGGGTACTTTTACGCCAGCCGCTTCGCTGACAGTTGGGACATCGGGGAACAGCGGGCTGCGTTCATCTGCGAAAACACCCAGCACACGCAGGCGTCCGGCATCCACATGTGACCCAGCAGAACTGGCCGAGGGCAGGGACGCGGCAAGCTCACCGCCCAGTGTCGCCTTGATCGCCGGGCCGGAGCCATCAAAAGCGATAAAGTTGAACTTGGTCGCAAGCGCGTCTTCGGCGACGATCAGCTGCAACTGGTTATTGGATTGCGGGCCATCTGCACCAATGTTGACAGCGCCCGGATCAGCCTTGGCCGCATCCAGCAGTTCGCTAAGTGTCTGGTAGGGGCTGTCGGCGTTTACCGCGACAACAACAGGATCAAGCTGGATGTTGGCGATGGGTGCGAAATCAGACATCTCGTAAGGGACGTTTTCGCGCAGCTGTTTGACCAACTGGATGGACGGCACGTTGATAAAGCCGATTTCATAACCGTCGGTGTTTGCCCGTGCCAGTGCGGAAAAACCGATCTGACCGCCTGCGCCGGACTTGTTTTCAACAACAAGACGCTGGCCCAGATGTTTTTCAACGAACTTGGCAACGGTACGCGCAGCCGTGTCTGTGCCGCCACCGGGTGAATAGGCAACGATCAGCGTGATGGGTTTCTCGGGGTACTCTGCAATCGCCGGTGTCATGCCTGCAAGGGTGACAAAACCAAGTGCGGCGGCCAGCTTTTTGATGAAAAGTTTCAAGGGCTTTCTCCTGTTGGGATGGTTATTCTGCGGATAATCAGGTTGGAATGTTCTTTATTGTGTACAATCAGGTACATTAAAAAACAAGTTTTGTTTAACGCAAGGTCAAGGCTATGCTGCATCCGGGCGGAACAATTTGGAAAACCAAGTGATGACAAAGACTTCACAAAAAAGCGATGTTGCCACGCGCAGCGAAGAACTTGCGCCTTCGCTGGCTGAAAATGTGTACCAGTCTTTGTCTGCGTGGATTCGTGACGGAGTTTACAATCCGGGTGACAGGATCAGAGAATCGGTTGTTTCCAAGGAGCTCGGCGTCAGTAGAACCCCTGTACGCGAAGCGTTGCGGCGGTTGCAATCAGAGCGGCGTATCACAATGGAGCCGCAGCGCGGTGCCGTGGTGGCAGAGCTGGACCGGCATGAAGTGGTGGAGCTGTACCAGCTGCGTCAGCAACTTGAGGGAATCGCCGCCCGTTTTGCTGCCCAGCATGCATCAAGCGCCGAGATTGCAGAGATGGACCGGATATTGGCCAAAAGCGTTGCGGCTGCTGATGATCCACGGGTGCTGAACCAGATCAATTGGGAATTTCACAAGACGATCTATTCAGCCGCACATAATCGTTTCCTGCTGCGCTCAATCGCGGCAATCTCTGACGAAATGGCTTTGCTCAAAGGGTTGAAATACATTCCCGAGGGTCGCGCTGCGGAACTGCATCAGGAACATTTGCGTATCCTTGACGCAATCCGCGCCCGCGATCCGGACGCTGCGGATAGCGCAGCGCAGGCGCATATCGAGATGTCGTTGCGGGTCCATCTTCGCACGGGTTGGCAAAAAGATCGGTAGTTTGCCCGCCAATTTTTTTTGAACATGCGTATCGACTTGCCGATATAAACAGTACCCGAAAAGAGGTCTGACAGACGCCTGTTCAGAAGAGTTAACGCATTTGAAATAAACGACAAGCTGGCGTGCGATCCGCTTCTGACGCAGGTGCAATATGCTTTCTCGACACCATTATTCATGCTTGCTAATGACGATCTTTCAGATTGGGATTGGCCTATTTTTCCGTTTTAGCAGCCATGTTGATTGACCATTCAGGAATGGGGATGAGTTGACTCTAGAACAATTATTGGTCTAGTGGTCTAATCACCATACCAATTTACTGGTCTGGAATGTCTTGCTGGGGAGGGGATATGAGCGACACCGCATTTCTAAGCGCGCACAGCGCCCCGTTGGAAAAAGTCGCACATCGCTCCATCAAGGATGAAGTTGCAGAAAGATTTGCGACACTTATCGCCTCCGGTGTGCTGAATGTGGGTGACAGCTTGCCAAGCGAACGTGACCTTGCGGCGACCATGGGCGTCAGCCGTGAAACCATTCGCGGTGCGCTGTTGATCCTGTCGACCAAAGGCATCGTTTCAGTTGTGCAGGGTGCCCGTACCAAGGTCGCATCGGTTGATGTCGGCGGCCTAGGTATGTCCGCGTTGTCTAACGGCCGCGTCACCGATTACGCGCTGGAAGACGTGCATGAAGGGCGTCTGATGGTTGAAGCGCGTCTTGCTGTTCTGGCCGCCGAGCGGGTCGATGCCGAAACCCTTGCCCACCTGAAAGAACTAATTCAAGCGCAGGAGGCAGCAATAAATGATCCGGTCAGCTTTCTGATTGCCGATCGCGCGTTTCATACCGCTGTGTATCAATCCTGCGGCAATGCAGTTTTGTCTGATCTTGCAGCGACGCTTTATTCCTATCAGCTGGATCATCGCCGCCGTGCCGTCAGCAAATCCGGTGTGATCGCGCAAAGTATCGCAGATCACCGCGTCATCCTGTCTGCGCTGGAAGCCGGGGATGCAGGCGCGCTCGTGCAGGCACTTGGCGTGCATGAACGACGTATTTATGACAGCACGCGTGCGTTGCTGGGGACATCATCAGAGAGGGCGACAGCATGAAAGTAACCATCCTAGGTGCAGCGGGCATGATCGGCCGAAAACTGGCCGAGCGTATCGCAGCGACGGGGCAGATCAACGGGCAGGATGTTGATGCATTGACACTGGTTGATGTGGTGACGCCCGAAGTTGCGGCCGATTTCAAAGGTAAACGGGAGGCTTACGCGGCTGATCTGGCTGAGGCGGGTACAGGTGCGCGTGTTGTTGCGGACAAGCCTGATGTGATTGTGCACCTTGCGGCCATTGTTTCGGGCGAGGCCGAGGCGGATATGGAAAAAGGATATCGCGTCAATCTGGACGGTACGCGGGCGTTGTTGGAAGCGATTGCGGCACATGACGGGTATTGCCCGCGCGTGATCTTTGCCTCGTCACTTGCCGTGTTTGGTGCGCCATTCCCTGCCAAAATTCCCGATGAGTATCATCTTACCCCACTGACCAGCTATGGCACGCAAAAGGCCATGGGTGAGATGTTGCTAAACGATTATTCCCGTCGTGGCCTTCTGGACGGTGTTGGCATCCGGTTCCCGACCATCTGCATCCGCCCCGGCAAGCCGAACAAAGCAGCGTCGAGCTTTTTCTCCGGCATCCTCCGCGAGCCGTTGAACGGACAGGAAGCAATCCTGCCCGTGGATGATGATGTGCGCCACTGGTTTGCCAGTCCGCGTGCTGCTGTTGGCTATATCGAACATGCCGCGACAATGGATACGGCCCCGCTTGGTGCGCGGCGGTGTATGACGATGCCGGGTGTTACTGCCACTGTTGGTGAGCAGATCGAGGCATTGCGCGCGGTCGCGGGTGACGCAGCTGTTGCGCTGATCCGCCGTGCGCCCGACCCTGCCGTCGCCGAGATTGTTGCAGGCTGGCCCCGCGATTTTGATACCGCACGCGCCCTTGAAATGGGCTTTCGTGCCGAAAAATCCTTTCAGGAAATCATCGAGATTTATCTGGAGGATGAGATGGGCCAATCGGCTCTGACGGGTGCCGCAAGCTAGGCACCAAACATCTGTGCCAGACACTGGCAGGAACGATCAGACACATCACTTTGGGAGATAAAAATGAAGAATACACTTTTTGCAGTTGTAGGCGCGATTGCCTCGCTGGCCGTCACATCTGCACAGGCAGAGCAGTCCATCGTCATCGGCCACTCGTTGTCGCCAACATCGCACTACGGCATCGGCGCCGATGCGTTCATCAGCAAACTGACAGAACTGTCAGGTGGTGAGTTCACCGGCACACAAGCCCCCGCTGGTCAGTTGGGTGGCGAGCGTGACATGATCGAAGGTCTGCAAATTGGTTCTATGGATGTTGTTATCACCTCCACAGGTCCGCTGGGCAACTTTGTTCCCGAAGTCTTCGCGCTGGACCTGCCGTTTTTGTTCCGCGACTATGACCATGCCCGCAACGTGCTGGATGGTGACATCGGTCAGGAACTGTTGGGCAAGATCGGTGAAAACCAGTTGGTCGGCCTTGCATGGTCCGAGAACGGCTTCCGCCACGTGACCAACTCACAACGCCCGGTCAAGACACCCGCTGATCTGGATGGTCTCAAGCTGCGCACCATGGAAAACAAGGTTCACATGGAAGCGTTCTCGGAAATGGGTGCATCCCCGACGCCAATGGCATTCCCCGAGCTGTTCACAGCGTTGCAGCAGGGTGTGGTTGACGGTCAGGAAAATCCTGTGACCGTGATCACCGCATCCAAATTTTGGGAAGTGCAGGGCCATGTTTCACTGACTGGCCATGTGTATTCGCCTGCTGTTGTGCTGGCCTCACCGATCCTTCTGGACGGCTTGACAGACGAGCAGCGCGGCTGGTTCGCTGAAGCTGCAAAAGCATCCGCAGCGGCGACACGCGCCGAAGTAAATCGCCTTGAAGAAGCGGGCGTTGCCTTGCTGCGTGAAAACGGCATGGAAGTCATCACTGACATCGACAAAGCGCCGTTCGCTAAATTGGCACAGCCTGCCTATGCGGTCTACACCGACAAATACGGCACAGAGCTGGTCGAGCGTATTCAGGCGGTCGAATAACCTAACCCAAGGCAGGCGCGGAGCATTTCACGCCTGCCTTTCTTAATTCTTCCAATACTGATGAGGCACTGTCATGCGCTATTTCCTGCGTCTCGAAGACTTCACGACGGGGGTTGCACGACGGCTGTCCATCGCATTCCTGATCATCGCGGCAAGCCTTGCGTTGTATCAGGTCATCACCCGATTTGCTTTTGGCGCACCTTCGACATGGTCCGAGGTGATTACGCGCTCGGCCATGATCTGGTCGGTCTTTTTGGGCGTAGCAGTTGCGTTCAAACACGGGGCCATGATCTCGGTTGATGTGATCCAGAACGCCTTGCCGCCGCGCATCGGCCTATGGGTCTACGTGCTGGCAAGCACCGGATCGTTGATCTTTTTCACAGTGCTGATGTGGCAAGGCTATCTGATGACTCTGCGTGTAATTCCGCAAAGCCTGTCGGCACTCGAAGTTTCCATCGCATGGGTTTACGCCGCTTTGCCTGTGGGCTCTGCATTCATTCTAGTGGCGATTGCCGCAAGCATGATCCGCGCCATTCAAGGTGACTGGTTGATCGCCCGTAACGCGGAAGATGTACAATGAACAGCGCACTTGGTCTTTCCTTAGGTATTCTTTTTGTCCTTGGCGTTCCGATTGCGGTTGCCATCGGGCTGGCGTCGGTCATTGGTATCGAAGCCAACGGGCGCCTGCCCTTGTTGCTGGTCGCGCAGCGCATGTTCACGGGCATCGACAGTTTCCCATTGATGGCGATCCCGCTGTTCATCCTTGCGGGCAACCTGATGTCGGCTGGCGGTATCTCGCAACGTCTTGTTGAGTTGGCAAAATCACTTGTCGGCGGGATACAGGGTGGCCTTGCCTGCACCTGTGTTCTGACCTGTATGCTGTTTGCCTCCGTCTCCGGTTCGTCTGTCGCCACAACTTTCGCGATTGGTGCGATCCTTATTCCCGCGATGGTGAAACACAATTACCCCAAGCCGCTGGCCGCTTCTATTCAGGCATCATCAGCCGAACTTGGCGTATTGATCCCGCCATCCATCCCGCTGATCCTCTATGGCGTGTCCACTGACACCTCCATCGGCAAGCTGTTTGTCGCGGGCCTTGGGCCTGGGTTGGTGGTTGCAGGATCGCTTATGGCGCTGGTGCTGGTGATCTGTCGCATGCGCGGGATTGGCAAGGATGACGGCATGGACCGTTCCGCCCCCGGTGCGGCGCTTTGGGCAGCCTTGCCTGCGCTGCTGGTCCCGATTGTGATCCTTGGCGGCATTTACTCTGGTATCTTTACGCCAACCGAAGCCAGCGCCGCCGCTGTTGCCGCGGCTTTGATTGTGGGTATGGGCCTTTATGGCGAGTTAAAAATTCGCGACTTGCCGGAAATCCTGACAAAGACGATCATTTCGACTTCGGCGATCATGATTATCATCTCCGCTGCTGCGCTGTTCTCTTTCCTGATCACACGTTCCGGCCTCCCGAACGAGATTGCTGCCTGGTTCAAAGAGATTTTCGAGAGCCGGATTGCGTTCCTGCTGGCTGTGAATTTCCTGCTGCTTGTTGTGGGCATGTTCATCGAAACCTCCGCCGCGATCCTTGTGCTGGCACCGATCTTGACACCCATTGCGATCAGCTACGGCGTTGATCCGGTTCATTTCGGCCTGATCATCGTGGTCAATCTGGCGCTGGGTATGATCACGCCGCCGCTTGGGGTGAACCTGTTTGCTGCCTGTACTGTCGCAAACCTGCGCGTGGAAAAGATCATTCCGCAGCTGGTCTGGTTTGTTCTGACGGTTTTTGCCGCCCTTATGGTCATCACATATGTTCCCGCAATCACGCTTTGGCCGGTTGAATGGATCTTTGGAGAATAAGCAATGCTGATTGATTTTGTTGGTCTCGGTTCAATGGGTCTGGGCATGGCAACCAGCCTTGTGCGGGCCGGCCATGAGGTGCGTGGTTACGACCCTGATGCAGCCCGTGTTGATCTGTTTTGTGCCCATGGTGGAGCCGCCTTGGGGGATGATAACGAACCAAAGGCCGATGCAATCATCAGTGCAGTCCTGAACGCGGATCAAACGCGCGCGGCTCTCTTTGGGGATCAAGGGAACGTCGGGCGCTTGCGTAAGGGCGGTGTCATCATCTCATGCGCAACCGTGTCTCCGGCCTTTGCTTCTGAAATGGAGGCGCAGGCCACCGAACAGGGCTTTCTGTATCTCGACGCCCCGATTTCCGGCGGTGCAATCAAGGCTGCAGAGGGACGTTTGTCGATCATGGCTTCGGGTTCTGCTGAAGCCTTTGGGATGGCTGACCCGTTGTTGGACGCCATGGCGGAAACGGTTCACCGGTTGGGGGATCACGCCGGACCGGGCTCCGCGATGAAAGCGGTCAATCAATTGCTGGCAGGCGTTCACATCGCCGCTATGGGCGAAGCGCTGGCGTTTGGTGCGTCTCAAGGGTTGGACCCCGCGCAGGTCGTTGATGTTGTGTCTGTCTCGGCGGGGACGTCATGGATGTTTGAAAACCGTGGACCGCATGTGGTTGAGGGGGATTACACACCTCGCTCCAAAGTGGACATCTGGCTGAAAGATCTGGGGATCGTGGGCGATATTGCGGCGTCCTCCGGTTTGCCCGTGCCGATCAGCGCCAATGCGCTGGCCCAGTTTCGCGCTGCATCGGGAGCGGGTCTGGGGCAAGAAGATGATGCCGCAATCGCCAAATATTTTGCACGTCAGGGTGGCGTGACCTTACCGGGAGATAGCTGATGTTACTGGGCTGTATCGGAGACGATTTCACAGGATCAAGCGATCTGGCCAATACTTTGGCCAAGGCAGGCATGCGCACCGTGCAATATAGCGGCGTGCCAACAGGGGCGGCAGAGGCGGATGTGCAAGCGGGCGTTGTAGCCCTCAAGTCCCGCTCGATTGCACCTGAGGATGCCGTGCGCCAGTCGCTTGAGGCGCTCGCGTGGCTTCAAGCCCAAGGCTGTGAACAGATCTTTTTTAAATACTGTTCGACCTTCGACAGCTCGGCGCAAGGCAATATTGGACCTGTTGCCGATGCTCTGGCGGACGCGCTGAATGCGCATAAGGTTATTGTCTGTCCGGCGTTTCCGGGGGCCGGACGCTCTGTCTATCAGGGCTATTTGTTTGTCAAAGACGCGCTGCTGAACGAAAGCGGTATGGAGAACCATCCGCTGACCCCGATGAAAGACGCAAACCTGCGCCGCCTGATGGCTGCGCAATCTGTGCATTCGGTGGGCCATGTTCCGGCTGATGCTGTGTTTGACGGGGCTGGTGCGATTGCCAGCAAGCTGGAAGCCGAACATGCCGCAGGCCACCGGATGATCATCGTTGATGCCTTGCGTGATGCAGACCTGATGCAGATCGGTGCCGCCGCCAAAGGCCTGCCGCTGATCACAGGCGGTTCTGGCGTGGCGCTGGGATTGCCTGCAAATTTCGGCCTATCACCTGCGCAAGTGCCGTGGCAGGCGCAAAGCGGGAAAGCGGCGGTTTTGTCGGGTTCATGTTCCACCGCGACACGCGGTCAGATCGCCTATCATGTGGCGCGGCATCCCAGCCTCAAGATTGATCCTGCCGAGGTCATCAACGGGACACAGACACCCGAAGCCGTAGCAAAATGGCTGGTTGAAACCGAGGGCTTGCCCCTTGCCTACAGCTCTGCTGACCCTGACGAGGTCGCAGCGGTTCAAACACAATTTGGTGCGGATACCGCGGCCCATGCGCTTGAGGATTTCTTTGGCAAGACGGCCGTTAATCTGGTGGAACATGGTGTGACGCGCATCTTGACTGCAGGTGGTGAAACCTCTGGCGCTGTGGTCGAAGCGCTTGACATCCGCACCTTGGAGATCGGGCCGGAGATTGACCCCGGTGTGCCAGCCCTGCGTGCCAGCGACAGGTTGGTCATCGCGTTGAAATCCGGTAATTTCGGCAGCGAAGACTACTTTGAAAAAGCTGCGGATATATTGGGGCAAGACTAATGAGCGACACTGCCCTGCGCGAACAGATGTGCCTGCTGGCAAAGTCGATGTTCGACCGTGGCCTCACGGGCGGCAGCACCGGCAATATTTCGGCGCGCACGCAGGATGGCGGGCTGTTGGTATCACCCACCGGTACCAGTTTCGGGCGGCTTGATCCTGCGCGACTGTCTCACTTTGATGCGCAAGGCAGGTTGATTGACGGCGACCCGCCGACCAAGGAAATGCCGCTGCATCAGGCGTTCTATGACACGCGCAGCACCGCGGGTGCCGTGGTGCATCTGCACTCTTGCCATTCTGTTGCTTTGTCGATGCTGCCCGAAACGGACCCTGATAATTTCCTGCCCCCGTTGACCCCTTACGGCATCATGAAACTGGGCCGCGTTAAACTGTTGCCGTTTTTCCTTCCCGGTGATCCGGCGATGGGGGATGCGGTACGCGGCCTTGCAGGAAAACGCAGCGCGGTGATGCTGGCCAATCATGGTCCGGTTGTCGCGGGCAAGGATATTGAGGCCGCCTGCAACGCGGTGGAAGAGCTGGAAGATACCGCAAGGCTGGCAATGATGCTGCGCGGTATGAATGCACGCGGCCTGACGGATGATCAGGTGCGCGCGCTTGTGACCAAATTCGATATAGAGTGGGATGTGTGATGAAGTTTTCGGCCAATTTGGGTTTCCTGTTTACCGACCTCTCACTGCCTGATGCCATCCATGCGGCAAAAACCGCTGGCTTTGACTCGGTTGAATGTCACTTTCCCTATGAAACGCCGCCTGCCGAGATGAAGGACGCCTTGGCGCAAACCGGTCTGCGCATGCTGGGCCTGAACTCATGGCCGGGGGACCGCGCCGCTGGCGATTTTGGTCTTGCGGCCTTGCCAGACCGTGTGGATGAGGCGCGCCGTGAAATTGCTCGCGCGGTTGAATATGCGGTCGCAGCGGGCGTTGAGGCGGTGCATGTTATGGCAGGGCGCACAGATGGCGGTCCTGCCGCAGAGGCGTGTTTTCGGGCGAACCTGAACCATGCTTGCGATCTGGCCGCTGTTCATGGTTTGACCATCCTGATCGAGCCCATCAATACACGCGACGTCGCAGGCTATCATCTGTCCGGCACAATACATGCGGAACGGATCATTGACGAACTTGCCCGTCCCGAACTGAAACTAATGTTCGACTGCTACCACATGCAGATCATGCAGGGTGATCTGGCAAAAACGGTAGAACATCTGATGCCAAAGATCGGCCATATCCAGATTGCGGCGGTGCCGGATCGGGGGGAGCCGGATCGCGGTGAAGTGGACTATCGATGGCTCTTGGCATATCTTGCTGTGCTTGGATACCAAGGATTTATCGGTGCGGAATATCAACCCAGAGGCAAAACAGAAGCGGGTTTGGGGTGGATACGTCAATTGAAATCTGCATGAGCTACAGAAAGCTAAGATGCACTGTTGGTTTCGGACATAACCGGCACTGTCGAAAATGCGCGGAACATCCCTGATCCCATCCTTTGCCACATCAAAAAGAAAGATCGTTTTATGCAACGCGAAGATTTTGGTTTTGACGGCCTGACGACTCCTGCCTTGTTGCTTGATGTGGGCAAGATGACGCGCAACATCGAGCGGCTGGACGCACGTGCAAAAGACCTTGGCGTTACGCTGCGGCCGCATCTCAAGACCGCAAAGTCAGCCGAGATTTCCAAACGTCTGAGCGGTGGCGTAAATGGGCCGATCACTGTTTCTACACTGGCTGAAGCAGAAGTTTTTCACGTCGCCGGTCATACCGACATTCTTTATGCTGTTGGGATCGCGCCGCAAAAACTGGGGCGGGTGCAGGCATTGCGCGCAAAAGGCTGTGATCTGGTGGTGATACTGGACAATACCGATCAGGCATCAGCAGTCGCAGAGGCGGATGTGCCTGCGTTAATCGAAATCGACAGCGACGGACATCGGGGTGGTCTTGCTCCGGATGATCCAGAATTGATCAAGGTGGGGGAAATCCTGCATAAGCACGGCCTTTTGCGGGGCGTGATGACCCACGCAGGCGAAAGCTATAACGTGCGGGGTGCGGACGCCCATGCCAAATTTGCAGAGCTTGAACGCAGCATGGCGGTAAAGGCGGCTGAGGCCTTGCGTGGTGCCGGACTGGAGTGTCCTACCGTCAGTGTCGGATCGACGCCAACGGCACATGGCGCGCGGGATCTGACAGGTGTTACAGAGATGCGCGCCGGTGTGTACATGTTCTTTGATCTGGTGATGGCAGGGATCGATGTGTGCCGTGTTGATGACATCGCGCTGAGTGTTCTGACAACGGTGATCGGGCATCAGCGGGCGAAAGGCTGGGTGATGATTGATGCCGGCTGGATGGCAATGTCGCGTGATCGGGGTACATTCGTGCAGGATGTCGATCAGGGCTATGGTGTCGTTTGTGATGCACAGGGGCGTGTGATGCGCGACCTGATCGTCAGCAGCGCCAATCAGGAACACGGCATCATTTCGGTGCGGGAGGGTTCTGACGAGCCATTGCCCGACCTTGCCGTTGGAACACAGTTGCGCATCCTGCCCAACCATTCCTGCGCAACTGCAGCGCAGTTTGATTGGTATAATGTGCTGCCCGAGGGCGATGGAGCGATGGAAATCTGGCCGCGCTTCGGCGGTTGGTAAGGAAGCTGCGATGATCCATATTACCGAAGAGCAGTCGAGTGCGCTCGTCACACCCGAACTTGCATATCAAGCCGTTCGGAATGCTTTCATTGCAGCGGTTGGTCCCGAGGCCGAGAGCTTTCCGGTGGTTCTCGCACATGCCAGTGATCCGCAAAACCGGTTTACCATCAAGTCAGCAGCGGGATCTGAATTGGCGGGCCTTAAGGTCGGTGCGTATTTTCCCACCAATGATGCACATGGATTGCCGCGCCATGCCTCCACGATATTATTGATCGACCAGCAAACCGGCAAAATCGGTGTGCTGGTTGAGGGTTCCGCCCTCAATTGCTACCGCACCGCTGCTGCGGATGCTGTCGCGACAGATACCCTTGCGCGTGACGATGCGGAAACCCTCGTACTATTTGGGACTGGCCATCAGGCCGCGTATGAGGCGGAAGCGATTGCCCGTGTTCGCCCGCTGTCCCACGTGTTGGTGGTTGGCCGAAATCCGGCACGGACCGGGGCTTTTGTGGAAAAGCTGCTAGAGATGGGTTTGCCCGCGACGACTTCGGAGCCGGAAGCGGCGGTGCGCAGTGCGGATGTCATCGTGACAGCGACCACGGCCACGGCCCCGTTGTTTGATGCCGAATGGGTGCGCGCAGGGACGCATATTTCATCCATGGGCTCTGATTCCCAAGGCAAGCAGGAATTGCCGCCCAAGATTTTTCCACAAGCAAGGTTGTTTTGCGATTTGCCGGAACAATCCGTGCGCATTGGCGAATTTCAGCATGCGTTGCCTGAAATCCATCTAAGCGCGATCGGTTCTGTCCTGACGGGCGCTTTGCCCGGGCGACAGGACAGTGACGAGATCACCGTTTTCGACAGTTCGGGAATTTCCCTTCAGGATCTGTACATGGCCAAAGCGATCCTTGACGCCCGCAACGGATAAGGTCGAGCTGCTTTGCAGGGCTCTTATCGTGAGATCAAAGGGAAATGTGTCGTGACGTCCTGTTCGCGCCCATCTGTAAGTGATGGTGGCGCGCATATCCGTGCACTCAAGTGAATGAGTGCAGAATTGCTGCGCAAAACCTGCCTCGAATTGCCTCAAAGTTACTGGTCTGGGGACGTAACAGGAACTTGGGTCCTGACCTGAGAAATGGGACCAAAGAAACTCTCGGAGTTCTATTGGATTGGTGCCAGGCCAAGACCTTTACCGGGTCAGTTCTGAGCAACATTCAACAGCCTTGAGCCTAAGCAACTTCCTGAAAAGGGTTTTCGAGAACTCCGACAAGCTGAAATAGAAAGCTCCCCGTGAAGCCAGCTTCAGCGACATCATAATAGTCGTCAATCTGATCCTTGGCGCGTATCAAACTATCCTGTGACCCGTCGTAAAGGTCCATCACATTGGCTGCATCGGTTGTATCTCTAAGGCCCTTGATCACGGAATAATACGTCCCGATATCCGCCTTGCCTTCAATGTATTTGGCATCTGCAGGGCTACCGGTGCTGGCTTTTGCCCCATTAATAACGGCCAATATAAACTCTGCGCGTTGCACAGAACCATCCCCGAGTTCGGTCGTCCAGTAGGCCAACCCTTCTTCGTCAGGTTCTCGACCAAAAAGGTTATTATAAACTGACGTCACCAAAACGGAGACATCTGCATCATTCGGGTAAATCGCTGTTGTTTCAGGCTGGACAAAAAAACTCTGGGCGATTTCATTCAATTGCATGCCCTCACTTAGACGATTGCCCCAGTAATAGAGACCTTCAGCATCCGGTGCGCGATCAAAATAGGCGATATACATTTCGATAAGGGTTTCGAGGTCGCCCACTGAATTTTCGACGACTCCACTGAAAAGCTGCAGGTCGATATCAGAGCCTGTTCTGAAATCGAGAAGTTCGATGTCGACCAAACTGTCTGTACTATCCGAGTGCCAGCGATCAACGACTTCGATCATCCCGTCTTTGTGCATTAAGACAGTGTGCTGGTCTGCTTTTCCGCGAAATCTTACTGTGTCGATTCCATCCCCGCCAACAAAAAGCTGTTCGGAATACAGTGGGCTGGAAAAAGACAAATTTTCAGGTGGTAGATCCAGGAAAGTTCCTGCTGATGGAATGATTTTGAAGTCGTAGCTCACTTCATTCAAGTTCTCTAATCCAGCGTCATCCAACCCAGCGTCACCATCAAACTGAAGTCCAAAAGCCTGAAAGACAACGGGTGAACCATCAAGTGTCCACGTCGCTTGTGCAACGGTGTTGCTATCTTTCGACCATGTAGAGCCAACAAAACGCGCGGTGGTAGCGGTTATCTCCCCATTTTGTAGCGCGTGTAAATTTAGTTCCGCATGTTCGTCAACTGCTTCGCGAAAGACAGAAGGCCCTCCGCGCGTATTCTCGTGTACTCCTCCGTATCCAGTCCATATCCCAGCACCATCAACTTCACTTACGCCTTGTGAGGGGAGGAAGTAAAAAAGGTTTGCATAATTCCCAGTTGCTTTGACACTGAATTCAACAGTCACTTTATCCACACCCTGAGGGGTGAGAGTGAAGTAATCCACCGTGTCACGACTGATTGTATTGAAATTGATTGGTGGAAAACCAACCGTATCCGACACAATCTTTGCCTCCGATTGTTGATCAACTGTCTGATTTTCCGGGAAAATCAACCTTCCAAGGTCTGTCGCATCACGTAGGTTGTTATTCCGTTTTACAATATCTGCCATTTGCCAAACCCTACGTATTCCTTATTTCCAACAGCATTAGACCATTCGACATCGTCCATCGAAGTTGCTGTAACTATCATTTTCTGGTCAGACCTGTCGCGGCTTTGAGCCAACCCTATGCGATCTAACAAACATTTATACAGTACGAGAAAGCACTTCTACCTTAATCCGTTAAGCTGCTTGTGAATTTCTAAAGTTTCACCTTCCTCCATTTTGAGGTGGTCTTCGTGCATCTCGATGTAACGAAGTTACGTTCGAAAAGAAGGTCCGAAGAGTCCCATCGCTTTCGAAGGAAAGGCGGCTTAAACGAGCACTGGGAGCGGCACAAAACTGTGACAGGTTCACTGCTCAGAGAATTATCACCAGTTTCCGGAGGAAGAGCGGCGCGTTATTCGTTTGAACGTTCAATGGGGATTGTTAGAGCGTAGGAAAGGTGGGTTAGAGAATGGTCCAAGATATTATCAGAAAGTGTAAATCATTGGAAACACATCATTTTGCTCTGATGTTTGGTGCCCAGGAGAGGACTCGAACCTCCACACCGTTGCCAGTACTAGCACCTGAAGCTAGCGCGTCTACCATTCCGCCACCTGGGCAGGTCACGTGAGGTCGTCTCCTAAGCGGAGGAAACGTCGCTGTCAATTGCAATCTGGTGGAAATCGGAACTTCTGGTGATGTTCTGATCGCAGCTTTCCAATTGCGACTTGTTCGATCTTGGGCGGGCAGGTACATGACAAGGGGAATATGGACGCAAGCGGGAGTTTCAACATGGCGAAGCTGGTCACAATTTACGGCGGTTCCGGGTTTGTCGGACGCTATATTGCACGGCGGATGGCCAAGGCCGGATGGCGTGTACGTGTTGCGGTGCGGCGTCCGAACGAGGCTATGTTTGTGCGACCTTACGGTGTTGTGGGTCAGGTCGAGCCGGTGCTGTGTAACGTTCGCGATGATACCTCGGTCCGGGCGGCCATGATGGGCGCTGATGCGGTTGTGAATTGTGTGGGTATTCTGGCGCAAAGCGGTAAGAACAGTTTTGACGCGGTGCAGGCTGAAGGTGCCGAGCGGGTCGCGCGACTGGCGGCCGAGACCGGTGTTGCACGTCTGGTTCATATCTCTGCCATTGGTGCGGACGCTGACTCTGCGAGTGAATATGCCGCAAGCAAGGGTGAAGGCGAGGCGGCTGTGTTGAAGCATATGCCCGACGCGATGATACTGCGCCCTTCCATTGTTTTTGGACCCGAGGACGAGTTTTTCAACCGCTTTGCCAGCATGGCGCGCACCAGCCCTGTGTTGCCGGTGGTTGGTGGGGACACGATGTTCCAACCTGTTTATGTGGATGATGTGGCGCAGGCGGCTGTTATGGGCGTGACGGGCGCTGCTGCTGGTGGAGTTTACGAACTTGGTGGGCCGGAGGCGGACAGTTTTCGTGGGTTGATGCAGCGTATGCTGGAAGTGGTGCACCGTCGCCGTTTGATCCTGAACCTACCGATGTGGATTGCGCGTATCATGGCGTTCGGCTTTGACATGCTGCAGGCGGTGACGTTCGGGTTGATCAAAAACGGGATGATCACCCGCGATCAGGTCAAAAATCTCGCGAAGGACAATGTTGTTTCAGAAGATGCCAAGGGTTTTTCCGATCTTGGTATTTCGCCAGTTTCCATGGCGTCTGTTCTGCCCGAGTATTTGTGGCGCTTTCGTCCATCCGGCCAGTTTGATGCAATCAAAAGCTCGGCGCAGAATCTACGCAACAGCTGATGGATAACTCAACAACGTTGGTTGCCGTTTTTCTGGGTCTCCTCGAAGGACTAACGGAGTTTATCCCTGTGTCCTCTACAGGGCACGTCCTTTTGGCGGGTCATTTCCTGGGCTTTGAAAGCGCTGGCAAGGCGTTTGAGGTGGTGATTCAGCTGGGTGCTGTGCTGGCGATTTTGACGATCTATGCGTCGCGGCTTTGGAATGTTTTTGCCGCGGCTCCGCATGATCCGCAGGCGCGGCGCTTTATCTTGTCTATCTTGATCGCGTTCCTGCCGGCAGCGTTCATTGGAGTTCTGGCGCATGGTTTCATCAAGACCGTTTTGTTTGAAACACCGGTTCTGATTGCTGTCATGTTGATCATTGGCGGTGTTATCCTGCTGGTGGTCGAGCGGTTTGCCCCCGAAGCCAAACATGACGATGCGATGACGTTTCCTTTGGTGATGGCGTTGAAAATCGGCTTTATTCAATGTCTTGCAATGATCCCCGGCACGTCCCGATCAGGTTCTACGATAGTTGGTGCATTGTTATTGGGGGCAAGCAAACGAGCAGCAGCCGAATTTTCGTTCTTTTTGTCGATGCCCACCATGGCGGGGGCGTTTGTTTATGATCTTTATAAAAATCGCGATGTACTGAATGCATCTGATTTGAACGTAATTGCAATAGGATTTGTCTGTGCGTTTGTCGCGGCAGTTTTTGTGGTCAAGGGGCTGCTCGGTTACGTGAGCAAGCATGGATATGCTTTGTTCGGATGGTGGCGAATCATAGTTGGCGGCGTTGCTTTGGCCGCACTATCTGCGGGATTTTAAACATAAGGTCCGATACGGACCCACTTTCACATACTGTCGACAATATTTTCCATCAAAAAGTTACATTTCTGATATATAGGTCAGTACTGCTGACTTTTATCTTCTCGTTTGCTGGTATACTGATTTGCTTCTGGCAGTAGAGCAGTAGAAGCGCAGAGGATGAACCATGGCGAAGCAACCGATGCTTAAGTTTGTGAAGGTCGAACGGGATATGCCGGAAAAAAGGCCCCCTGATCTACGCCGTACGGATTTCAAAGAGATTTATGCCGAGTACGCGGACGCCAAGGCCAAAGAGCAATCCAGCCGTTGTTCCCAATGTGGCGTGCCTTATTGCCAGAGCCATTGCCCGCTGCACAATAACATCCCTGACTGGCTGCGCTTGACCGCTGAAGGGCGCTTGCAGGAGGCGTATGAAATCAGCCAGATGACCAACACTTTCCCGGAGATTTGCGGACGCATCTGTCCGCAGGACCGGCTTTGTGAGGGGAATTGCGTGATCGAATCCTCGGGTCACGGCACGGTGACAATCGGGGCAGTGGAAAAATATATTACCGATACCGCGTGGGATAACGGCTGGGTGCAGCCGATCAAACCCAGTGTAGAACGGACTGAAAGTGTTGGCATCATTGGCGCCGGTCCCGGTGGGCTGGCGGCGGCGGATGTGCTGCGCCGTCAAGGTGTGCAGGTGACAATCTATGACAGCTATGACCGCGCTGGTGGATTGCTGACCTACGGTATTCCCGGCTTCAAGCTTGAGAAAGACATCGTGATGCGGCGGAACCAGCAGCTTGAACAGGGCGGGGTCGAGTTCAGGCTGAATTGCACTGTCGGCAAGGACATTAGTTTTGCCGATATTCGCGCCAAACATGATGCAGTGATCATTGCTACAGGCGTCTATAAATCAAGGGAAATTCAGGCACCTGGCATCGGTGTGCCCGGACTTGAAAAGGCGCTGGATTTTCTGACCGCGAGCAACCGTAAAAGCTTTGGGGATGCGGTAGAGGAATTTGATTCAGGCCGTCTGGATGCCAAGGGAAAACGTGTTGTTGTGATCGGCGGCGGCGATACTGCGATGGATTGCGTGCGCACCTCAATCCGGCAGGGCGCGGAAAGCGTGAAATGCCTTTACCGCCGCGACCGCGCCAATATGCCGGGCAGCCAGCGCGAGGTGGCCAATGCCGAAGAAGAGGGCGTGCAGTTTGAATGGCTGACCGCGCCCAAGGGGTTTGTCGGTGATCCGGTCACGGGCGTCATGGTGCAAAAGATGCGGTTGGGTGCGCCGGATGCCACGGGCCGTCAGGCACCGGAAGTCATTGAAGGTGCCGATTATGTCGAGGACGCCGATCTGGTGATCATGGCGCTGGGCTTTGAACCCGAAGACCTGCCAACGCTTTGGGATGAGCCGGAATTGCCGGTAACCCGCTGGGGCACGATCAAGACGGAATATGTGACCGGTGCCACCGATTTGGACGGTGTCTATGCTGTGGGTGATATTGTGCGCGGGGCGTCATTGGTTGTTTGGGCAATCAAAGATGGCCGTGATTGCGCAGAGGCGATCCTGGAAAAATTTGCCGGTAAGACGGCGATTGCAGCAGAGTAAGTTAGCAAAACGTAAATTGTCACACAGCGTGCACTGGACGTGCACCAGATAGGCATCTGCAAGGATGGCGCAAATGAGTGACTAAAATGTAATTGGGTCAGGGTCGCTGGCTTGTATGACAAGAAGGGTTAAGAATGAGTGAAGCCAAAACAAAGACGGGAGGGTGCCTGTGCGGTGCTGTTCGCTTTGAATTGGCGGACGCCCCGACAGAATATGGCGCGTGTCATTGCACCATGTGCCGCAAATTCAGTGGTGGTATTGAGATGTCTGTTCAGGTGCCAGCCGGTGGTTTGGCATGGACACAGGACGCCGCGCTTAGAACCTTTGCGTCGTCCGAATGGGCGGAGCGCGGATTTTGTGGCACATGTGGGTCCAGTCTGTTCTGGCGTATGACCGCGCCAGGGCCGATGCAGGGGATGATGAGCCTGAGCGCGGGTGCCTTGGACAGCTTGGATGGGCTGGCCTTTACCACCGAAGTCTACATCGAGCAGAAACCGGAAACCCATGCCTTTGCCGGCGACCGGAGGCGAATGACCGAAGCAGAACTGCTGGCAAGTATGGGGATTGATCCAAATGCTTGAGTTGAACGGTCGGTGCCTGTGCGGTGAGGTGACGGTTACCGCGTCCTCCCCCAAACCCATTTTGCGGGCCTGCCATTGTGACATGTGCAGGCAGCATACATCGGGGCCGTTCTTTTCCATTTCGGCGGACCATGAGAGCATCAAGGTTTCGGGTCCGGCCAAAACCTATCGGTCGTCTGAATGGGCGGAGCGGGGGTTTTGCAGCACCTGCGGTTCGACGCTTTGGTATGGGACTGTGCATGACGGCGTTCGCAACCTGTCTGCCGGATTGTTCAAGGATGCCGGTGGCGCACCGCTCAAACTGGAATTTTTCGTGGATCAATGTCCGCAAGGCTATGCCCTTGCCGGAGACCACAAGAAGCTGACAACAAAAGACACAATCGCGCTGTTTGCGCCGAAAGAGGAGTAAGCCCAATGACCAAATATGATGATGCATGGGTAGCACGCGAAGAAGCCAAACGGGCGATGATGGCTGAACAGGGTCTGTATTCACCTGAGGAAGAGCATTCTTCTTGTGGTGTGGGTCTGGTTGTTAACGTGGACGGATCACGCAGCCGCGCGGTTGTGGAAAACGGCATCAAGGCGCTCAAGGCGATCTGGCATCGCGGTGCTGTGGATGCGGACGGCAAGACCGGCGATGGTGCGGGCATTCATGTCCAAATTCCGGTGCCGTTCTTTTATGATCAGGTGCGCCGTACCGGCCATACCCCGCGTGAAAATGAACTGATCGCTGTTGGTCAGGTATTTTTACCCCGCACCAACTTTGGCGCGCAGGAGACATGCCGCACAATTGTAGAAACCGAAGTGCTGCGCATGGGGTATTACATCTATGGCTGGCGTCACGTGCCGGTAATGGTGGAATGTCTTGGCGAGAAAGCAAATGCAACGCGCCCCGAGATTGAGCAAATCTTGATCTCCAATTCCAAAGGCGTGGACGAGGATACATTCGAGCGCGAGTTGTATGTAATCCGCCGCCGGATCGAGAAGGCGGCCATCGCAGCGCAGGTGCCGACGCTTTATATCGCGTCGATGTCCTGCCGGTCGATCATCTACAAAGGCATGATGCTGGCCGAGCAGGTGGCGGAGTTTTATCCAGACCTGATGGATGAGCGGTTTGAGAGTGCATTCGCGATTTATCACCAGCGCTATTCCACCAATACCTTCCCGCAGTGGTGGCTGGCGCAGCCGTTCCGCATGTTGGCGCACAACGGCGAAATCAACACACTTAAGGGAAACATGAACTGGATGAAGAGCCACGAAATCCGCATGGCCTCCGGTGAATTTGGCGATATGGCTGAAGATATTAAACCGATTGTGGCGGCAGGATCGTCGGACTCCGCCGCGTTAGACTCTGTTTTTGAGGTGCTTGTTCGGGCGGGGCGTTCGGCACCGATGGCCAAGACAATGCTCGTGCCGGAAAGCTGGTCGAAGCAGACGGTCGAATTACCGCAGGCTTGGCAGGACATGTATTCCTACTGCAATTCCGTGATGGAACCGTGGGATGGCCCTGCTGCGCTGGCGATGACGGACGGGCGCTGGGTCTGTGCCGGTTTGGACCGCAGTGGGCTGCGCCCGATGCGGTATGTTGTTACCGCTGATGGCATGCTGATCGCGGGATCAGAGACCGGTATGGTGCCTCTGGATGAGGTCAATATCGTATCTAAAGGGGCGCTTGGACCCGGTCAGATGATTGCTGTCGATATGAAGAAGGGCAAGTTGTTCAACGACACCAAGATCAAGGACAAGCTGGCGGCAGCGCTACCGTTTGGGGAGTGGGTTGGCAAAATTGTCGAGCTTGATATCCCGCTGGCAAAGGTCACCGAAAAGCCCATGTTCGAGGGGAACGAATTACGCCGTCGTCAGGTTGCAGCGGGATATTCGATTGAGGATTTGGAGCAGATTCTTGCGCCGATGGCCGAAGACGGCAAGGAAACGCTGGCTTCTATGGGAGATGATACGCCCTCTGCTGTTTTGTCCAAAAAGTACCGTCCATTGAGTCACTTCTTTAGACAGAATTTTTCGCAGGTCACAAATCCACCGATTGATAGTTTGCGGGAATTCAGGGTGATGAGCCTGAAGACTCGGTTTGGAAACCTGAAAAACGTGTTGGATGAGGATTCTTCACAAACCGAGATTTTGGTGCTGGATTCTCCTTTTGTTGGAAATGCGCAGTTCGAAGAACTGTTCAAGCATTTTAACGCGGATATGGTCACAATTGACTGCACGTTTGAAGCGGGTGATGCGAACCTAAGTGCCGGTTTGGCCCGTATTAGAGCCGAAGCAGAGGACGCAGTACGTTCTGGCGCGGGTCATATCATTCTGACAGATCAGATGAGTGATGCGGATAAGGTCGCGATGCCGATGATCCTCGCGACCTCAGCCGTTCATAGTCATTTGACGCGCAAGGGGTTGCGGACGTTTACGTCATTGAACGTACGGTCGGCTGAATGTGTCGATCCGCATTATTTTGCAGTTCTTATTGGCTGCGGTGCGACCGTCGTGAATGCCTATCTTGCAGAAGACTCACTGGCTGACCGGATTGAGCGCGGCTTGCTTGATGTGTCTCTAACCGAGGCTGTCGGGCGCTATCGCGAGGCAATTGATCAAGGTCTGCTCAAGATCATGGCGAAGATGGGGATTTCGGTTGTGTCCTCTTATCGCGGTGGTCTGAACTTTGAGGCTGTAGGCCTGTCGCGTGCTATGTGTGCGGAGTTTTTCCCGGGTATGACCAGCCGGATTTCCGGCATCGGTGTGACGGGTATCCAGCGCAAGGCGGAGGCCATTCACGCGAAGGGCTGGCAGGGTGACGGCACTGTTCTGCCGATTGGTGGTTTCTATAAGGCACGCCAGTCGGGCGAGACCCACGCGTGGGAAGCGTCCAGCATGCATTTGCTGCAAATGGCCTGTAACAGAGCCTCTTATCAAATGTGGCAGCAGTATTCGGCCAAGATGAAAAGTAACCCGCCGATCCATCTGCGTGACCTGCTGGATATCAAGCCGCTTGGGACGCCTGTTGGGCTGGAAGAGGTGGAAAGCATCACCTCTATCCGTAAGCGGTTTGTGACGCCGGGCATGTCGCTGGGCGCGCTTTCGCCAGAGGCACACAAGACCCTCAATGTGGCGATGAACCGGATTGGTGCAAAGTCGGATTCCGGTGAAGGCGGCGAAGATCCTGCGCATTTCCATCCGGAGCCAAACGGGGATAACCCGTCTGCTAAGATCAAGCAGGTGGCATCGGGGCGCTTTGGCGTTACGGCGGAATATCTGAACCAGTGTGAAGAGCTGGAGATCAAGGTCGCGCAGGGTGCGAAGCCCGGTGAAGGCGGGCAATTGCCGGGGATGAAGGTCACGGACCTCATCGCGCGGTTGCGGCATTCGACCAAGGGTGTGACGCTGATTTCACCGCCGCCGCACCACGACATCTATTCCATCGAAGACCTCGCGCAGCTGATCTATGACCTTAAGCAGATCAACCCGCGCTGTAAGGTGACGGTTAAGCTGGTGGCGTCCTCCGGTGTAGGTACGATTGCTGCTGGTGTGGCTAAGGCCAAGGCGGATGTGATCCTGATTTCGGGGCATAATGGTGGCACGGGTGCGAGCCCTGCGACGTCGATCAAATATGCGGGTCTACCATGGGAAATGGGGCTGACTGAGGCGCATCAGGTTCTGAGCATGAACAACCTGCGGGACCGTGTAACTTTGCGGACCGATGGTGGTCTGCGCACGGGGCGTGACATTGTTATGGCCGCGATGATGGGGGCCGAAGAATACGGGATTGGCACCGCCGCGCTGATCGCGATGGGCTGTATCATGGTGCGCCAGTGTCAGAGCAACACCTGTCCTGTTGGCGTTTGTACGCAGGATGAAGATTTGCGTGCCAAGTTTACCGGCAATGCGGACAAGGTTGTGAACCTGATCACCTTCTACGCAACTGAAGTGCGCGAAATTCTGGCGTCGATTGGGGCGAAATCACTGGACGATGTGATCGGCCGCGCTGATCTGTTGACGCAGGTGTCACGCGGTTCTGCCCATCTGGATGATCTGGACCTGAACCCGCTGTTGATCACGGTCGATGGGGCGCATGACAACATTTATGACCGTGACAAACCACGCAATCCTGTGCCGGATACGCTGGATGCGCAGATCGTGCGCGATGCGGCGCGGTTCCTTGAGGATGGCGAAAAGATGCAGCTGTCTTATGCGGTTCAGAACACGCACCGGACCGTTGGTACGCGGGTGTCCAGCCATATTGTCAAGAAATTCGGGATGCGCAATGCGCTGCAACCTGATCACCTGACGGTGAAGCTGACCGGATCGGCGGGACAGAGCCTTGGTGCATTTGCAGCACCCGGTTTGAAGCTGGAGGTGTCGGGTGACGCCAATGATTACGTCGGCAAGGGTCTGTCGGGCGGTACAATTGTGGTGCGACCACCCATGGCCAGCCAGATTGTCGCGTCCGAGAACACCATCATCGGCAATACTGTCCTGTATGGTGCGACTGCCGGTTACTTGTTTGCAGCAGGTCGGGCGGGCGAGCGGTTTGCTGTGCGTAACTCCGGCGCGAAAGTGGTAATCGAAGGCTGTGGTAGCAACGGGTGTGAGTACATGACCGGTGGCGTTGCGGTGATTCTTGGCTCTATTGGCGCGAACTTTGGTGCCGGTATGACAGGGGGCATGGCGTATATTTACGACCCGGATGGTGCCGCGCCTGCGCTGATGAATACTGAGACTTTGGTGAGTTGTCCGGTGACGGTTGATCACTGGATCGGTGAGTTGAAAGACCTGTTAGAGCGCCATCTGGCAGAAACCGGAAGCCGCAAAGCCGCCGATATCTTGCAGCATTGGGATACCGAACAACATCATTTCTTGCAGATTTGTCCGAAGGAGATGTTGGTGCACCTCAAAGCCCCGTTAAGCGTTGATCAAGCGGCTGTGCCGGCAGAATAAGCGGTTGCCTGATCCGGGGGTGTCCCGGGTCAGGATCCCCTTTTTACGAGAATTTTCGCCTTATTTGGCCTGAATACAGCCATATTCGACACCAACTTCACAGATATAACCGGATTGTTGAGCAATCGAGGTTAATCTGTGCCCACAGCCTATGAAGACCAGTTTTTTACAGTTGATCCCGGTGCGCCGCCTGCTTCTGGGACAGCGCTGACGTTTCAGCGTGTAGAATTCATTGATGAAGATGATGACGGCAATATCGAGAGTAATACGGGTGATACATGGAACGGTAATCCGGTTGGTCAGGTCTGGCCCGGTGATACGCTGACCGTGAATGTGCCGGGCGTGGGGAATGTCACCTATACTGGCGTGACTTTCTATTTTGTGAATGGCGATCCGCCAGTGTTCACGCCCACGGACGGGCAGGTTCTCCAGAATGGGACTTTCGTCAGCTCAACCTTTGTGACGACGGCAACGCAAACACCGGTTGGCAGCTTTGGTCCTACCTGTTTTACACCGGGCACCTGGATCGAAACGGCGACAGGCCCGCGTTTGATCGAAACATTGCAGGTTGGTGATTTGGTAACGACTTTGGATCAAGGCTCGCAACGCATACGCCAAATCGTTGATGATCGTTTCCGTGCAGTTCCGGATATTGCGCCGATCCGGTTTGCCACGGCTGCGATCGGAAATGATGCACCACTTACCGTATCACCGCAGCACAGGATGTTGATTACCGGCTGGCAGGCGGAATTGTATTTCGGTCAAGACGAAGTTTTGGTTGCGGCCAAGCATATGGTCAACGGTGATAGTATTCGTCAGGTGGTCGGTGGCATTGTGCGGTACATCCATCTGTTGTTTGACGACCATCAGATCATTTTTGCCCAGGGGGTCCCTTCAGAAAGTTTCTTTCCCGGTCATGTAATGGAATCCGATAACGCGGCTCAGGCCGAGATGTTGCGCCTGTTTCCGACGCTTGCCGAGCAACAGAAAACAGGCTGGCAAACGGTGCGTCCTGTTCTTGGCCGGTTTGAGGCGGAGCTGTTGGCGGCATGATACACCACATGGATTGGCGTTCCCAAACGCGCTAATGCATCCTATAGAGTGAACATGGCGAAGGCGGCAAAAACATCGAAATCGACGCGTAAGAAAGTGGTGAAAGCACCGCTTGGAAATCGTCTGCGCCGGTTCGTTCTGCGCTTTGTCTCTGTTGTATTTGTTGCTGTGGTGGCGCTGGTGGTGTTGGGCGCGCTGATCAATCCGCCGACAACGGCCTATATGTTCTCAGAAGGGCGTAGGTTGGGGTCGGTCAAGCAGGTCTGGGTTCCTTTGGAACAGGTTGCCCCTGAAATGGCACGATCAGCAGTGGCCGCCGAAGATGCGAATTTCTGTCACCATTGGGGTTTTGATCTGGCTGCGATCAAGCTGGCGATTGCGGCGGGATCATCACGGGGTGCCTCAACGATCAGTCAACAGACGGTCAAGAATGTGTATTTGTGGCATGGGCGTCTGTGGGTGCGCAAAGCGGCCGAGGCGTTGATCACGCCGCTGGTCGAAGCAATTTGGTCAAAGCGGCGGATCATCGAAGTCTACCTCAATATTGCAGAATTTGACGAAGGTGTTTTTGGCGTAGAGGCTGCAAGCAGACATTACTTTGGAGTTTCGGCTTCTGATCTGAGCGCAACCCAAGCAGCGCGGTTAGCTGCGGTGTTACCATCCCCCAAGAAAAGGTCTGCGTCCAAACCAAGTGCCTTTGTGCGCAAGCGTGCAAGGCAAGTGCGTGACGGAGCGGCGACAATCAGCAGAGATGGGCGTGCGGCCTGTTTCGAGAGTTGAACTGGGGCGCGTTAGCGGGCATTGAAGAAGAATGTCTGATTACGCTGGATTATCCTGATGGCGCGCTTGTTTCACGTTCCCCTTTCCCCGTTCTGCCGCAAGGTGCGTCTAAGCCTTGCCGAGAAAAAGATCGAAGTTGAATTGGTCGAAGAACGGTATTGGGAACAAGATGCTGATTTCATGCGTCGTAATCCAGCGGGCAAAGTCCCTGTGCTGCGTCTTGACGGGATTATGATGTCGGAAAGCGCGGCGATCTGTGAATATATAGAAGAAACCCGGCCAGAGCCGACATTATTGCCGACAGGTGCAGTCGAGCGGCTCGAAGTGCGGCGATTGGTCAATTGGTTTGACGACAAATTCCATTCAGAGGTGACGTCCAAACTGCTGTACGAGCGGGTGAACAAGAAGGTGATGAAGCAGGGCTATCCTGACAGCAAAAACGTCAAAGCGGGCGCGAAGGCGATTAAGTATCATCTGGATTACATGGCATGGCTGCTGGATCATCGCCGCTGGCTGGCGGGTGATAAAATGACATTGGCGGATTTTGCGGCTGCGGCGCATCTGTCATCGCTTGATTACATTTCGGACGTGGACTGGAATCGTTCCGAAGTGGTTAAGGACTGGTACGCCAAGATTAAATCACGCCCGGCGTTCCGATCATTGCTGGCGGACCAAATTCCGGGGTTTCTGCCGCCTAAACATTACAACGATCTGGATTTTTAGGAGTGGCCCACATGCTTGTTCGCGCGATTGGAGAGTGCGGACGATATTTAAGGCCAAAAAGAAAATGGACCTGAAAGCACGCCTTGTTGCCCAAGCACTGAGCGAGGGGTTTGTTGCGTGCCGGGTGTGCCGCCCGTGGGATGTGCCGGAGGTGCCAGAGCGGTTGGCGGCATATGTCGAGGCTGGGTATCACGGGCAGATGTCATGGATGGAAGAGCGGATGGCGTGGCGGGGCAACCCTGCCGCGCTGTGGCCGGAAGCGAAATCTGTGATCATGTTGGCAGAATCCTATGCGCCCGACGTTGATCCGCTGGCGGTTTTGGAACGATCCGAAAAGGGTGCGATTTCTGTTTATGCGCAGGGGCGCGATTACCATGACATCGTCAAGAAACGGCTCAAGCGGTTGGCGCGGTGGTTGATTGAACAGGAGCCTTGCGAAGTGAAGGTTTTTGTAGATACCGCACCCGTGCCGGAAAAGGCTTTGGCGCAGGCGGCTGGTCTGGGTTGGCAGGGCAAGCATACCAATGTGTTAAGCCGCGATTGGGGCAATTGGGCCTTTTTGGGGTCTGTTTTTACCACGCTTGATCTGGAAGTGGATGCGGCGGAAGTCGATCATTGCGGGTCGTGTACAGCGTGTCAGGATATTTGCCCGACGGATGCGTTTGTTGCGCCTTACCGCTTGGATGGACGGCGCTGTATTTCCTATTTGACGATTGAGCATAAGGGGCCGGTGGACCTTGAGTTGCGTGCCAAGATGGGCAACCGGATTTATGGCTGTGATGATTGTCTGGCGATCTGTCCGTGGAACAAGTTTGCAGTTGAAGCAAGTGACATACGCTATCACGGACGCGAAGTTGAAGCGACGGATTTGGCAAAGTTGGTGGGGTTGGATGATACCGCGTTCCGGGCGCGGTTTTCGGGGTCTCCGATCAAGCGGATCGGGCGGGAACGGTTTGTGCGCAACGTGCTTTATGCCATCGGAAACTCGGGTCTGGCCGCTTTGAGTGATGCGGCGGCAACCTTGGCGGATGATCCTGATGAGGGCGTTTCGGATGCGGCGCGCTGGGCGGTGACACGTCTGGCGGCTCTCTGACGTTATTGGGCTGGACGACCCGTGATTTCCCCTTAAACCTGACCCCAACAGGTAAAGGAGAACCCCATGGCATTGCTTTTGGGTGTGGATACCGGCGGGACATATACGGACGCGGTTCTGCTGCGCGATGAGGAAATGGTCATTGCGTCAGCCAAGGCGCTGACCACCCGGCATGATCTGGCGATTGGTGTTGGCGCTGCGGTCAGTGCGGTCTTGGCCGAAGCGGGTGTTGATCCGTCCGAGATTGCACTTGCATCGCTTTCGACAACCCTTGCGACAAATGCGCTGGTCGAAGGCCAGGGTGGGCGTGTTGCGCTGATTTATATTGGATTTCGCGAGAAAGACCTGGAGGCGCACGGGCTCGCCGAGGCTTTGAAGGGTGATCCTGCGATTGTGCTGGCAGGGGGGCACAATCATGCTGGCGGTGAGTCGCAGGCGCTGGATGAAGCGGCACTCATCGCTTTCTTAGAGACACATAAAGAGGAAGTGAGTGGCTTTGCGGTAGCCAGCCAGTTTGCGACACGTAACCCTGCACATGAATTGCGTGCGGCGGAATTGGTGAGCCAGATTACAGGGAAGCCGGTTTCCGCGTCACATCAATTGTCGGCAAAGCTGAACGGGCCCAAAAGGGCGATGACCGCAGTGCTGAACGCACGTCTGATCGGGATGATCGAGCGGTTGATCGGACGGGCTGAAGATACGCTGGTTGATCTAGGCATTAACGCACCTTTGATGGTTGTGCGGGGTGATGGTGCGCTGATTTCGAGTGCGCAAGCCAAGGAGCGCCCGATTGAGACGATCCTGAGTGGACCTGCGGCGTCGATTGTTGGCGCCCGCTGGATGACGGGTGCTGATCTTGCGCTGGTCAGTGACATCGGCGGCACGACAACGGATGTGGCGTTACTGCGCGGCGGTCGACCGACAATTGATCCGGCGGGTGCGCGGGTCGGACCTTATCGGACCATGGTCGAGGCGGTGGCGATGCGGACCACTGGCCTGGGCGGTGATAGCGAAGTTCATTTTATTAGCGAAGGTTTGAAAGGCGGTGTGACCCTAGGGCCGAAACGGGTTTTGCCTGTGTCATTGATCGCGGTTGAGGCACCTGACGTGGTCCATGATGCGCTGGATGCACAGTTGCGTTCCAGCACACCGGGGGAACATGATGCGCGGTTTGTGCGGGCAGTTCATGGGCTGAGCCGCGAGGGTATCGGGGCACGCGAAGAAGCATTGCTGGAACGGATCGGTGACGGGGTGCATCCGTTGGGTGACATGTTACGGGCGCGGGTTGAACAGGGTGCGATGAAGCGGCTGGTTGAGCGCGGATTGGTGCAGATCGCAGGAGTAACACCGTCTGATGCGTCTCATGTTCTGGGGCGGGTCATGGAGTGGGATACCGGTGCTGCGCGCAAGGCACTGCAACTGTTCGGGCGGCGGCGCACCGGGGCGGGGACGATCCTGTCTTCCAGTGAGGAAGACGTGGCGCAGATGATTGTGGACCAGCTGACCCATCAGACCGGTATGGCCTTGTTAGAGACTGCTTTTGCCGAGGAAGATACGCCATTCGAGGATCTGCCCGAAGCTTTGGCACGGCACGTTTTGATGCAGCGCGGAATGGTAGGCAAGCCTTCGCTTGTAAAGCTGGAAACAGGTCTGAACATTGCCGTTGTGGGCTTGGGTGCCTCTGCACTGTCTTATTACCCCGCTGTTGGCAAAATGTTGGGGTGTGAGATGATCTTGCCCGAACATGCCGGCGTTGCCAATGCCATTGGCGCGGTGGTGGGTCGTGTAATAATGCGTCAGAGCGGCGTTGTGACATCGCCCAGCGAAGGGAAGTATCGTGTGCATTTGGCAAACGGCCCGCAGGATTTCGGAGATCAGAAAAGTGCTTTGGCCTTGTTAGAGACTGTTTTGCACGATGCTGCCATGTCAGATGCGCAAGTTGCTGGTGCTGAAGACATTCAGGTTAATGTCATCCGTGATATTCGTGAGGCAGGCATTGAGGGTCGTAAGGTTTTTGTAGAGGCGACCATCACCGTGGAGGCGGCAGGGCGTCCTCGGGTGGCGGTGTAAGGCGGGTTTACCCCGCCCTACAGTTATTCGGCAGCGGCGCGTTTCGGCAGGACCCAATCGGCGCGCGGGAAATGGCAGGTGTAGCCATTCGGGATGCGCTCAAGATAGTCCTGATGCTCCGGTTCTGCTTCCCAGAAATCGCTGACAGGTTCGACTTCGGTCACGACTTTGCCGGGCCAGATGCCAGAGGCGTCAACGTCTGCAATTGTGTCTAACGCAATCTCTTTTTGGGTTTCGTCCGTGTAATAGATTGCAGAACGATAGCTCATGCCACGGTCGTTGCCCTGTTGGTTAAGTGTGGTCGGGTCATGGATTTGAAAGAAGAACTCAAGCTGTTCGCGGTAGGATGTTACCGACGGATCAAAGATGACCTCGATCCCCTCGGCGTGGGTGCCGTGGTTGCGGTAGGTGGCATTGGGTACGTCACCGCCGGTGTATCCTACACGCGTTGAAATCACGCCGGGGCGTTTGCGGATCAAGTCCTGCATGCCCCAAAAGCATCCACCTGCCAGTACTGCGCGTTCAGTTGTCATGTTACGTCCTCCACTTGGTTGATGTAATCGCCATATCCTTCGCCCTCCATGTCATCGCGGTGGATAAACCGGAGCGAAGCCGAGTTGATGCAGTAGCGCAAACCGCCACGATCCTGTGGACCGTCGGGAAACACATGGCCAAGGTGGCTGTCGCCATGTTTGGAGCGCACTTCGGTGCGGACCATGCCCAAGGATGCATCGCGGTGTTCGGTCACATTGTCGATTGGTTTGGTAAAGCTTGGCCAGCCGCAGCCGCTTTCGTATTTGTCGGCTGATGCAAACAGTGGCTCGCCAGATACGATATCCACATAGATACCCGGCTCTTTGTTATCCAGTAGCTTGCCTGTGCCCGGACGCTCTGTGCCGCTTTCTTGTGTCACGTGATATTCTTCGGGCGACAGACTTGCGACGACTTCGGCGCGTTTTTCGTATTTTGGCATGAGGTTCTCCTTAAGGCGTGGCTTGCCTTATTAGATGGGGTGCTACCTTGAATTTCAAAGGGTTTCTGCGCCGGGCGCACTTTCATGTGATCGCGCGGCCTGACAATCCTGCAAACGACCGGAGGATTTGCACGATGAAGCGTTGGATTTTGAGTATCGCCTTGAGCATTCTGGCGACGGCAGCGTGGGCGGTGCCGCGTGATATGTCTTTTGCGAATATCGACGGCGGGACATTGAACCTGAGCGAATGGGCGGGGCAACCGATTTTGGTGGTGAACACAGCATCACAATGCGGGTTTACCGGCCAATACGCAGGGCTTCAGAGGTTATATGATACCTACAAGTCACGCGGGTTGGTGGTGTTGGCGGTGCCCTCAGATGACTTTAATCAGGAGTTAGGGACTGCTGAAGAAATTAAAGAGTTCTGCGAGATCAGCTTTGGTCTTGATCTGCCAATGGCGGATATCACTCGGGTCAGAGGCTCCAGGGCGCATCCGTTCTATCAGGCGGTCAGAGCCGAGACCGGTTTTGTGCCACGCTGGAATTTCAACAAGGTGCTGATCGGGCCGGATGGTGCCGTTGTCGACACTTGGGGCTCTTCTGCAAAACCGATGTCATCCGCTATCCGCAGTACGATCGAGCCGTTATTGAAGTGAACCGTATAAGTTTGAATGCACTGTCTTTGCAGCTCGGGTTGGTGCAAAATGGTGAGGGTCTGTCACTTGGTCTTCTCCGCCCATAACGTCTTGCCGTCCGAGGCTTCCATCCCCGGGGGATGACCAAAGGCAACACGATAGCTTTTGGAGAAATGTGAAAGGGATTGGAAGCCGCAAGCGACGCAAACATCTGTGACACTAAGGTCTGTCTGGCGCAAAAGGTTGCGTGCCTTTTCGAGCCGTAGATGCAGGTAGTAGCGTTTTGGAGAGGTGCCAAGATACCTCGCAAACAGCCGTTCGAGTTGGCGGGTAGAGAGTTTGACCACATCGGCAATCCCGTCTGGACGCAGCGGATCTTCCAGGTTGTCTTCCATAATCTGCATCGCCATCAGCAACTTGGTATTGCGTACTTCGGGTCGTGATTGCAGTGACATGCGCTGTCCCTGCGAATGCGCGCGTGGCACGGTATAGACCATCTGGTCCGCGACCCATGTAGCGATGTCTTGTCCGTAATCCTCGCGTACGCGGTGCAGCATAAGATCCATCGACGCTGCACCGCCAGCGGACGTGAACACGCGGCCATCAACGGAATAAAGGGTGTCTTCCATGATTACATCAGGCAGCATTTCGGCAAGGGCGGTTTTGTATTCCCAATGTGTTGTGACCCGTTTGCCGCCAATCAATCCGGCAAGGGCCAGAGTGTAGGTGCCCGAGGATAATGCGCCGTAGTCCATACCCTTGCGGGTCTCGCGGCGCAGCCAGTTGACGACCGGTTTGGTGCTGCTGCGTCCTGCGTTTTCACCGGCACAGACGATCAACGTTTCGTTGCGATCGAGGTTCGGGAGAGCGGCGTTCACCTCAACTCGGACACCGTTGTAGGAGGTGACGGGTTCGCCGTCCTCCGAGATCAGTCGCCAATCATAGAATTTGCACCCGGACGGGTGGTGGTTGGCCAGCGAGAGACAATCCAGCGCGCATGAAAAGCCGAGAGGCGAAAAGCCAGGAAGCAACAGGAAGGCATAGGTTTTGGGCGTTTCAGGGCACTTATTCATGCGCGTAATCTAGACGCGAACCCTGCGGTTCCGAGGTTTGTTTTGCGGCATGTTGTGTCGTGATCAGGCCTTGCGCTGGCGTGAAATCTGGACTGCCAGAATACCCGCGGTGATGATTGCCACACCGAGGATGTCACGCGCACCAAGTGATTCCGAGAGAAGCAGCGCGGCGATGGCAACCCCGAAGAACGGGTTCAGAAAGTGAAAAGTTGCGGCGCGTGTTGCGCCGATGCGATTGACCAGCCAGAACCAGATGATCGTCGCGGCCAGTCCCGGAACGAGGCAGGTGTAAGTGAAGGCGAGGGCCAGTTTCCAGCTTGGGTTCACATAGGGTGTTTCGAACGCAAGTGTAGCAAATGTCAGGGCGACACAGCCAACCAGCATTTGCAGGCCCACGATCATTAGGAAATTTCCGCCGGATGTGGCCCCGCGCACAACTAAAGTTGCGATCGTGAGGGCAATTACACCGATGACGCAGAGGCCGACACCGAACATGTCCACGCCACCGCCGAGGCGCGCGCCCATGATGATAGTCACACCGATAACGCCAGCGATAAGCCCTGCGATGCCAAGTGGTTTGAGTTTTTCGCCCAATACTACCCATGCGGCAAAGCCGACGAGCAACGGCATGGTGGATGCGATGATTGCGGCAAGAGATGCTTCGACAGTTTGCATGGCGACGAAATTCAGCCCTAGATAAACAGCATTTTGCAGGATGCCAAACACGATTGTGGCGCGCCATTGGGCTGGTGTCAGGCGCATCGTCTGGCCCAGTGCCAGCGCGATCGCAACACCAAGTAGACCGGAAATAAGGTAGCGCAGGGACAGCGCAAACAGCGGCGACATATCCGCAACAATGATCCGCGCCGAGGTGAAGGCCGAGGACCACATGACAGCAAAGGCGAGGCCCATCAGTATTGCGCGTATGTCCATCGGGATTCCGTTTCTATTTGGCGTAGAGTTTCGCAAGTTCGAGTGGAGGGCAAGAGGCGTCCTGACAGGCATCTATCGTGGCACGGATTTCTATCTGCCTGTGGCGCGTTTTAAGGTCACATACTGGACAATAAAAAAGGGCCGCCAGATGGCGACCCTTTGAAATAGCTGTTTCAAAGAAACTTAGCCGTTCACGCTGTCTTTCAACGCTTTGGCGATGGTCATTTTCACAACCTTGTCCGCGTCTTTTTTGAACTGCTCACCCGTTGCAGGGTTACGTACCATGCGCTCTGGGCGCTCGCGGCAGTAGATTTTGCCAACGCCGGGAAGGGTGACTGCACCGCCGCCGGAAACTTCTTTGGTGATCAGGTTACAAACGGCCTCGAGTGCTGCGCCTGCTGATTTCTTGTCTGCGCCCATTTCATCTGCCAGTGCGGCGACGAGCTGAGTCTTTGTCATTGGTTTGGTTGCCATGTTCTTTTTCTCCTAAGACCGCCCGATGTTGGGCCTTCTGCGCAGAAACTAACGGTATGTTGTGGAGGAACACAACGCATATTGCGTAGATAATCAGTGAAAACAGCGTTTTTTTGCTGTTTTTGCAGGGATTAGCGACTTCAGAGGAACGCTGTTTCGTCAAACGAGCGTAATTTCCGGCTATGTATGCGTTCTAGCGGGGTGCTGCGCAAGAGTTCCATAGCACGGATTCCGATCATCAAATGGCGCGCCACTTGTGTTTTATAGAAGTCTGACGCCATGCCCGGCAGCTTTAACTCGCCGTGCAATGGCTTGTCCGAGACACAAAGAAGGGTGCCATAGGGGACGCGGAAACGGTAACCGTTTGCGGCAATGGTGGCGCTTTCCATATCCAGAGCGATAGAGCGGGATTGTGACAGGCGTTGCACCGGTCCGGACTGGTCGCGCAGCTCCCAGTTGCGGTTGTCGATGGTGGCCACGGTGCCGGTACGCATGATGCGTTTCAGTTCATAGCCCTCAAGCTGGGTTACTTGTGCTACGGATTGTTCCAGCGCGATCTGGATTTCTGCAAGCGCGGGAATGGGTGTCCAGACTGGTAGGTCATCATCCAGAACGTGATCTTCGCGTAGGTAGGCGTGGGCTAGGACGAAATCACCCAAGGCCTGCGTGTTGCGCAGGCCCGCGCAGTGACCAACCATTAGCCACGCATGAGGGCGCAGCACGGCGATGTGATCGGTCGCGGTCTTGGCGTTTGAGGGGCCGACACCGATGTTGACCAGCGTGATGCCAGAGCCATCCGCGCGTTTCAGATGATAGGTTGGCATTTGCGGCATCTTGAGCGTTTCGGGGATCGGCGTATCGCTGTCGGTGATCTCCACATTGCCGGTTGAGACAAAAGAAGTGTAGCCGCTGTTCGGGTCGTTCAACTGGGCGCGGGCGTAATCTTCGAACTCGGTCACATAGAACTGGTAGTTGGTGAACAACACGTGACACTGGAAGTGCTCTGCGTCTGTGGCGGTATAATGTGACAGCCGGGCAAGCGAATAATCGACGCGCTGGGCGGTGAAGGGGGCAAGAGGGCGCACGTTGTCGACGGGTACATAAGTGCCGTTGGCGATATCATCGTTAGTGGTGCTGAGGTCCGGCACATCAAAAATATCGCGCAAGGTGAAGTCAGCGGCACCGTCTTGGGGGATATTCACTGCATTGTCGCCTGTGACAGCAAAATGCACGGGAATTGGTGTGTCTGACGTGGCGATCGTCACGGGTTGGTTGTGGTTTTCAATTAGCAGGCCGATCTGTTGAATCAGGTAGTTTCTGAACAGATCAGGGCGGGTGATCGTCGCCGAAAACGAGCCAGGTGATGACACATGTCCAAAGCTGAGGCGGCTGTCGACCTGTGCATAGCTTGAAGTGCGAAACCGGATTTCGGGATAATAGGCGCGGATGCGGATGCCGGTTGGTGGCGTTTCCAGAACCATTGCAAACTGTTCCCGCAGGAAACCTGTGGCTTGCATGTAGAGCGTGGTCAGGTGGTCCACCGCTTCGGTCGCAGTCCTGAATTCTTGCGGCGCTGGTGTGTCTGGCGTATGGATCTTGCTCATGTATGTGGCTCTAATACTGGAATAAATTCAAATGTGCGGACGTCGACAAGGCCGAGGTCCGAGATACGCAGTTCGGGGATGACGACCAGCGCCAGCAGTGAATGTTGCATATAGGCATTGTTCAGGGCGCAGCCGCAATCGCGCATGGCTTGCATCATCTGATCAGCCTTGGCGGCGATTTCTGATGCCGGGCTGTCCGACATCAGACCTGCAATCGGGAGTTCGACAAGCGCAAGTTCTGTGCCGTCGCGGAAAATGGTGATGCCACCACCAACCTCGCGCAGGCGGTTTGCGGCCAGTGCCATTTGATCAGCATCCGTACCGACAACAATCATGTGATGGCTGTCATGAGCAACGGTGGAGGCCATGGCCATTTTGCCGTTGTATCCAAAGCCCGAAACAAAGGCGTTGACCACCCCGCCGGTCGCCCGGTGACGCTCGACCAAGGCGATCTGCGCAACCTCTCCGGTGGGTTGCACGCGTCCATCGGTGACGGGCAGCTCGAATTTGAGAGCGCGTGTGGGGGCTTGGTTCTCGACCACGCCGATGACGTTGGCGGTGACGCCGTTTGCCCCCTTGGGTGCGTCGATGTGAAAGTCTGTTCCGGTGAGGTCTTTGGCCATGTTGACGGTTTGACGTGCGGCTTTGGGCCAGTTGAAATGTGGGCAGTCGACAAGGCATTTGCCGTCTTGCGCAACAATCTGACCACGGGCGATAACAGTCTCTATCGGCAGGGTTTTAAGGTCTGATGTCAGGATCACATCGGCACGGCGGCCCGGTGTAAGGGAACCGATATCGCGTTCTAGCCCGAAGTGTGTCGCGGTGTTGATCGTCGCCATTTGTAGCGCGATCAGCGGGTCACAACCGCAGTCAATCGCATGGCGCAGAACGCGGTTCATGTGGCCGTCGTTGACCAGCGTACCGGAGTGGCAGTCATCAGTGCACAGGATCATGTTGCGCGGATCAAGGCCGCGTTCGGTGATGGCGGTGATTTGCGTCTCTACATCGTACCATGCAGAGCCGAGTCGGATCATCGAGCGCATACCTTGGCGCATGCGTGCGATGGCGTCAGCCTCACAGGTGCCCTCATGGTCGTCCGCTGGACCACCTGCAACATAGGCGGCGAAAGCAGGTCCAAGATCGGGCGAGGCATAGTGCCCGCCGACAGTTTTGCCCGCGCGTTGGGTGGCGGCAATTTCGGCCAGCATTTTTGGATCGGCGTTGGAGACACCGGGGAAATTCATCATCTCGCCCAAACCGATGATGCCCGGCCAGTTCATCGCCTCTGCTACGTCTTCGGCGCTGATTTCAAAGCCGGTGGTTTCCATACCGGGGGCGGAAGGCGCACAGGAGGGCATCTGGGTGAAGATGTTGATAGGCTGCATGAGCGCCTCATCATGCATCATGCGCACGCCTTTGAGGCCAAGCACATTGGCGATCTCATGGGGATCGGTGAACATGGAAGTGGTGCCATGTGGGATCACGGCACGGGCAAATTCAGCAGGCGTCAGCATGCCGGATTCTATGTGCATGTGTCCGTCGCACAAACCGGGGATCATGTAGCGGCTCTGTGCCTTGATGATCTGTGTCTTGGGACCGCGGCAATGGCTAGCATCCGGACCGACAAAGGCGATCCGCCCTTTGGTGATGGCGATGTCGTGATCCGGCAGCGCCTCGCGGGTATGTACGTTTACCCATATGCCTCCCGTAATGATCATGTCAGCGGGGCTGCGGCCAGCTGCGGTGTTGACCAGTTCGGGGGCGATATCGGCCCATGTGGGGAAAGGTTCTTGCGTCATAGCCAAAGGTGACACAGGGTTTGGGCAGGTTCAAGCGGATGCGGTAACGGAGAGCGGTAAATGGACTATGAGACAGTCGGTGCTGAAGACTTCGGAGCGAGCCTTCGTGGTATCGGGCTAAACCTTCTGGTGCGGGATGTACGCGCGCAGATTGCATTCTTAGAGACTGTATTCGGGATGCAAGCGTTTCAACCCACGACTGATTTTGCGATTATGACGTATGGCGATCAGGTGTTTCAGTTGCATGTCGATGGCACCTATCATTCGAATCCATTGCTGGGATTGTTGCCGGAAAACCCGCCACGGGGTGCGGGGATCGAGATCAGGCTATATGATACGGACCCCGAAGAGGCTTGTGCGCGGGCCAAGGATGCAGGAGCGACGATTCTGCAGTCGCCGACGGACAAGCCGCACGGTTTGCGTGAAGCCTATATTCTATGTGAGAACGGCTATGCTTGGGTGCCGAGCCGGATCAAATAGGGGAGTTTTGCGATGACTGTCACACAGATGAAGCTGAATATGGACCATTGGCAGGAACGCGTTGATCTGGCGGCTGCGTTCCGTTGGACGGCGCGGCTGGACATGCATGAGAGTGTGGCAAACCATTTCTCACTGGCGGTGAATGACAGCGGCACGCAGTTTCTGATGAACCCGAACCAGATGCATTTTGCCCGGATCAAGGCGAGTGACTTGCTGCTGATTGATGCGGATGATCCTGAGACCTATCAGGGGCCAAATGCGCCTGATCCTACGGCTTGGGGTTTGCATGGTGGCGTTCACAAGGCATGCCCGCATGCGCGATGTGTGATGCATGTGCATTCGATCTACGCGACAGTTCTGGCCTGTTTGCAGGACAGCCAACTGCCGCCCATTGATCAGAACGCCTGCACGTTCTTCAACCGGATCGTGATTGATGAGGATTACGGCGGGCTGGCGTTTGAAGATGAGGGGGAGCGTTGTGCAAAATTGCTGACGGACCCGAAACAAAAGGTCATGGTGATGGGCTCGCATGGGGTCATGGTGATTGGTGATACGGTCGCGGACACCTTTAACAGGCTTTATTATTTCGAACGCGCTGCCGAGACGTATATCAAGGCGTTGCAAACAGGTTTGCCGCTGCGCCGCATCTCGGACGAGATTGCGGAGAAAACGGCACGGGAGTTGGAAGAATACCCCGAACAGGACGCGCGGCATCTGGCCGAATTGAAGGCGATATTGGACAGCGAAGGGTCCGATTATGCCCACTGATTTCGAAATCGGCAGCGAGGTAACGCGATGGCATTTCCATCCCGGTACGGCGGTTGAGAACAATCCGCTGTTTGACTGGCCACCGCGACCGGGGGCTGTTTTGCGCTGGTACAGAGCCTATTGGCTGGTGATTTCGACAACAACTCTTTCGCTTTTGGTCGCGTGTCTGGCGGTTTGGCGTTGGGCACCAACGCTTGCAGAAACACAGACATTAAGCGCCGGTTGGGTCATTGCGATCTGGCTGGGTTTTTTGATCCCGCATGTGACATTGGCTGGCGGACTGCATCTATGGCTTTACCGGGCCAAGGGGCAGGGCATTAAGCGCAAATACGACAAGCGCGGGCAGATCAGTGACAATGGTATGTTTACCTTTCGCTCTCAGGTGCTCGACAATATGTTCTGGTCGTTGGCAAGCGGGATCAGTTTTGTGACCCTTTATACCGCCGCATGGTTTTGGGCAGCGGGCAATGGCTGGGCCGCGACCACGACATTTTCCGACAGTCCGGTCTGGTATGTGGCATGGTTTGCGTTGCTGCCTTTGTGGGGTAGTTTTCACTTTTACTGGGTGCACCGCGCATTGCATCAACCGGCACTTTATAGGCACGCGCATGCCTTGCATCATCGCAATGTGAATGTTGGACCGTGGTCGGGCATTTCGATGCATCCTATTGAACATGCGATCTATTTTTCATCGCTACTGATCCATTTTGTTGTGCCGACCAGCCCGATGCACATTCTGTTTCACGTCTATACCTTTACCCTGCATCCGATTTGTTCGCATTCGGGGTTTGACGGGTTGATTGCAGGAGGGACCAAGCGGGTGCAATTGGGGGATTTCTTTCACCAACTGCATCATCGGTATTTCGAGTGTAACTATGGTACGGTCGAGATGCCGTGGGACAAGTGGTTTGGTACATTCCACGATGGGTCAGAGGATGCCACCAAACGCACACGGGCATTCAAAAAACAGATGTATACAAAATGACCGAGCGAACCGAATGGAACCACACGCCTGAATTGCCCATTGCAGTCTCTCCGCTGTGGCAGTGGCCGCCTAGACCGCTTGCTGTGCTGAAATGGTATGCGGACAGCTGGTTCTTTCTGACGATCAATATGGGGATATTGGGACTGGCGATGGTCAGTTACTTTTGGCTGTCACCGACGTTAGAGCAGGCTCTAACTTTGGAGTTTGGTTGGGTTGCGTTGATATTCTTGCGCAACTTTGTCCTGATCACGCTGGTCGCGGGGAGCCTGCATCTGGTGTTCCATACTTATGCGTTGCAGGGCGGTGACAAGAAGTATGATCCACGGCCATTTCCGCGCAAGGGGCGGATGTTCAGTTTCAAGACGCAGGTCTGGGACAACATGTTCTGGACGCTGGCCAGTGGCGTCACAATCTGGTCCGCCTTCGAGATATTGTTCTGGTGGTTGATGGCAAACGGATATGCGCCAACGACAACCTTTGCGCAGAATCCGGTCTGGTTTGTTGCGTTCTTCTTCGTCGTGCCGGTTTGGGAGAGTTTCTACTTTTACTGGATACATCGGTTGCTGCACACAAATGCGCTTTACCGGTTTCACGCCTTGCACCATCGCAATACCGATGTTGGTCCCTGGTCCGGCCTGTCGATGCATCCGGTGGAACATGTGCTTTTCTTTGGAACGGTGGTCATCCATCTAATCCTGCCGACACATCCCATACATCTGATCTTTCATCTGATGTATTATGCGGTGTTTGCGGTCACGACGCATACGGGTTTCGAGGGTCTTTGGGTCGGCAATGCCAAGCGGCTCAGTCTGGGGACGTTTCACCATCAGATACACCACCGGTATTTCGAGGTGAACTATGGTTCGCTGGATGTGCCTTGGGACAAATTGTTCGGGTCTTTCCATGATGGTACGCCAGAGGGAAAGGCGCGTATGAAAGCGCGATTGGCGGCGCGAAAACGGGTCTGATGCGTTGCACCTGCGGCCTTGCATCGCTTAACTACGCAGCAAGGTCTTGTGAGGTAGATACGCGCCATGAATATCCTTTTTGTGCATCAGAACATGCCGGGTCAGTATCGTGAACTGGTTCAATGGCTGGCGGCCAGCGGCGGGCACCGTATCTTCTTTCTGACGCAAAAACAGAACGCGCCTGTTTTTGCCGGCGTTGAAACGCGTGTCTATAAACCACATCGCAAACCGGCCAAGGATGCTTATGGACTGTCAAAAGTCTGGGAAGAGGCAATGGGCGCAGGATTTGGCGCAGCGATCGCGGCGCGTAAGATCGAGGTCGAGGATAGTTTTCGCCCCGACATCGTAATCGGCCATGTTGGTTGGGGCGAGTTGAGTTTCTTCAAACAGATCTGGCCTGATGTGCCGATCATCGGTTTCTTTGAGTATTACTATAATATGGAGGGTGGTCTGGTTGGATTTGATCCCGAAGAACCGGTTTCAGATCATGCGCCGTTTCTGATGCAGGCGCGCAATTCCGTGCCTTTGGCGAATATCGAAGTCGTGGATCAGGGACATGCGCCTACGTTCTGGCAACGTGACCGCTTTCCGACCAGTTTTCATGACCGGATGTACGTTTGCCATGACGGCATCAGGACCGACAGTTTGGTGCCGAATCCAAAAGCGGAACTGCGTCTCGGCCGTCTTGACCGGCCTTTGACGCGAGATGATGAAGTGCTGACTTATGTGGCCCGAAATCTGGAACGGGCGCGGGGTTTTCACCAGTTTATGCGCGCTTTACCACGGATCATGGAAGAGCGCCCGAATGCGCGTGTGCTGATTGTCGGGGGCAACGAGGTATCCTACGGCGGCAAGAGCAAAAACGCCCGTGGTTTGCGTGGCGAGATGGAGGCCGAAGTTGGCGACAGGCTGGATTGGGAACGGTTGCACTTTCTGGGTCGTATTCCTTACGCCGATTATCAGTCGTTGGTGCAGCTCAGCCGGTGTCATGTTTATCTGACCATGCCGTTTGTTCTGTCATGGTCGTTGCTTGAATCGATGTCGATGGAAGCCACAATTGTTGCGGCGGATGTGGCACCTGTGCGCGAGGCGATTACCCACGGCGAAACAGGGCTTTTGGTTGATTTCTTTGATCACCAGGCACTGGCAAAACAGGTGATCGACGTATTGGGCAATCCGGCGAAATATGCGTATCTGGGCACGGCGGCGCGAAAACATGTCGTTGCTGAATATGATTTCCTGACCAAGTGCCTGCCGGAGCATATTGCGCAAATCAACGCTTTGGTGCCTGAAAGAAAACGGATCAAAATGCCCTGATGGCCTCTTGTGGCAGGGTGGGTGAAGGAACATTCTTTGGACATGGATAAAACGCTTCTTTCGTTCGGGCACGGCTTTAGCGCGCGCGCTTTGGCGGAGCGTTTGGTGCCGCAAGGCTGGCGTGTTGTTGGCACCACACGCAGTGCTGACAAGCTGGCCGGGATTGCCGCAACGGGGGTTGAGCCGCTGCTGTGGCCGGGATCTGATGTGGGTGCTGTGTTGCGCGAGGTATCACATTTGTTGATCTCTGCCGGGCCGGGGCCGGAAGGTGATCCGGTTCTGAATGCCTTGAAAGACGAGATTGCAGAAGTGGCACCAAAGTTGCGCTGGGCGGGATATTTGTCCACCACGGGTGTCTACGGCGATCATCAGGGAGATTGGGTGGATGAGACAACGGCATTAACCCCCGCTACAAAACGCGGCCTTGCGCGGGTGGACGCAGAAGCAGCATGGCGCGCCATCCCTGATCTGCCGCTACATATCTTCCGCTTGGCGGGCATTTATGGTCCGGGGCGGGGCCCGTTTGCCAAAGTACGCAAAGGCACAGCCCGGCGGATTATCAAAAAGGGACAGGTGTTCAGCCGCATCCATGTGGAGGACATTGCTCAGGCCTTGGACCTTTCAATTGCGCGGCCCGATTCCGGTGCGATCTATAACCTGTGTGATGATGATCCGGCACCGCCGCAGGACGTGATCGGCCATGCCGCCGAATTACTGGGACTGCCACTTCCTGAAGCGGTTGATTTCGAAACGGCCGAGATGACCCCGATGGCGCGCAGTTTTTACGCAGAAAGCAAGAAAGTGCGCAACGATCGCATCAAGGCGGCATTGGGGTGGCAGCCAAAGTATCCGGACTACCGGACCGGTTTGGCCGCAATGTTGCGTGATGATCCGTAGCATAAGGAAACTTGCGTCTCTTATGGCTTGGCACATTCACTCTGATCTTGTTCCAATTGGCAGCACCATCCATAAAGGCGGCGAAACACTAAGCCGGATACCGTCGTGCAGCACACCATAAGAACCATTTTGGAAAGCCGTGCTTTCGGTACCTTCATCATGGGCGTGATCATTTTCAATGCGATCCTGCTGGGGCTGGAAACGTCGCCAACTTTTGTCAGCGCAACCGGACCAATTGTCGGCTATCTGGATAACCTGTGTCTGGGCATCTTTGTTGTCGAACTGGTTGTGAAATTGTTGGTCTACCGGTTTCGGTTTTTTACCGATGGCTGGAATATCTTCGACTTTCTTATTGTCGGCATATCGCTGGTGCCTGCCACGCAAGGTCTGTCCGCGTTGCGGGCGTTGCGGATTTTGCGGGTGTTGCGGTTGGTGTCCACGGCACCACGCCTGCGCCGCGTTGTTGAAGGGTTTATTACTGCGCTGCCCGGTATGGCATCGGTGTTTACCTTAATGGCACTGATTTTCTATATCGGCGCGGTGATTGCCACTAAATTGTTCGGAGCAAGCTTTCCAGAATGGTTTGGCTCATTGGGCCGATCTGGTTATTCGCTGTTCCAGATCATGACGCTTGAAAGCTGGTCAATGGGGATCGTGCGGCCAGTGATGAAGACCTTCCCCTATGCCTGGCTGTTCTTCATTCCCTTCATCATGATCACCACTTTTGCCGTGGTGAACCTGCTGGTGGGTCTGATCGTAAATTCGATGCATGATGCGCATTCAGAGGAAAGCAACGCCGAAACAGATGCGTATCGCGATGATATTACCGCGCGATTGACCGCGATCGAAACCCGGCTGGATGCGTTGATCGAGCAACGTAAAAAGCCCTAGGCGGATTGCTGGCCAATCTGCGCAATCCCGAGAACGTCCAGAACCTTTGCCTCGATATGCTCTGCGTTCATGCGCGCTTCGGCGTACATATCTGCGGGGGATGCGTGGTCGATGAAGGTGTCAGGCAAGACCATAGAGCGGAATTTGAGGCCATTATCAAACACCCCTTCCTCCGCCAAAAGCTGCGCTACATGAGAGCCAAAGCCACCAACAGCGCCTTCTTCGATGGTGATCAGCGCCTCGTGATTTGCGGCGAGTTCAAGGATCATGTTGCGGTCCAATGGCTTGGCAAAACGTGCGTCTGCGATGGTCGGTGAAATGCTCTTTGCGTTGAGAGCTTCGCCTGCTTTTTCTACCTCTGCCAAACGTGTGCCAAAGGACAGCAGTGCCACGCGTGCGCCTTTACGCATGATGCGCCCTTTCCCGATTTCAAGCGGGATGCCCCGTTCCGGCAGGTCGACGCCGTTGCCTTCGCCGCGTGGAAAACGGAATGCGATAGGACCGTCATCATGCGCGGCGGCTGTGGCGACCATATGTTTCAGCTCTGCCTCGTCTGCGGCAGCCATGACTACAAAGCCCGGCAGGTTGGCAAGAAAAGCGACGTCAAACGCACCTGCGTGGGTTGCACCATCGGCACCAACAAGGCCAGCACGGTCAATGGCAAAGCGAACAGGCAGGCGTTGGATCGCTACATCATGCACAACCTGATCGTAGCCCCGTTGCAGGAAGGTCGAATACATGGTGCAGAACGGTTTCATTCCGCCCGCCGCAAGAGCCGCTGAGAAAGTAACACCATGCTGTTCGGCAATACCGACGTCAAAACAGCGCGAAGGATAGCGTTCGGCAAACAGGTTCAGGCCGGTCCCGTCCGGCATCGCGGCAGTCACAGCGCAGATTTTGTCATCTGAGGCGGCTTCTTCCAAAAGGGTCTTGGCAAATACAGATGTGTAGCTGGGCGCGTTTGAGGGCGCTTTTTTCTGTTCACCTGTCACAACGTTAAATTTTGCAACACCGTGCCCTTTGTCGCGGGCATTCTCGGCGGGGCCATAGCCTTTGCCCTTCTTGGTGATCACATGGATCAGAATGGGTCCGGTGGCGCGTTGTTTGACGGTACGAAGAACTGGAAGCAGCTGGTCCATGTCATGTCCGTCGATTGGGCCGACATAGGAAAAGCCAAGTTGCTCGAACATGGTGCCGCCCACGGTCATGCCTTTCAGCATATCTTTGGCGCGTTTTGCGCCTTCGCGGAACGGTTCGGGCAACAGGCTGACGGCACCTTTGGCCGCAGCTTTGAACTCCTGAAAAGGCTCTTCGGCATAAAGCCGGCTCAGATAGGCGGACATTGCGCCAACCGGCGGGGCAATCGACATTTCATTATCGTTCAGGATCACGATCAGGCGTTTGCCCAGATGCCCTGCGTTGTTCATCGCCTCGTAGGCCATACCGGCCGACATGGAGCCGTCACCGATCACAGCAATTGCATCGCCCAGACCTTCGGGGACAATGCCACCCAGATCGCGGGCTACGGCAAAACCAAGTGCGGCGCTGATCGATGTTGAGGAATGTGCTGCCCCGAAAGGATCGTATGGCGATTCGCTGCGCTTGGTGAAGCCGGACAGCCCGCCCTTTTGACGCAAGGTGCGGATACGGTCCCGGCGTTCAGTCAGGATTTTATGGGGATAGGTCTGGTGGCCGACATCCCAGATGATTTTGTCGCGTGGGGTGTCAAAGATCGCATGCAACGCAACGGTCAGTTCAACCACACCCAGTCCCGCGCCCAGGTGGCCGCCTGTGACCGATACAGCGGAAACCGTTTCGGCGCGGACCTCATGCGCGAGCTTGGTGAGTTCGGCATCGGAAAACTGCTTGAGGTCGGCAGGACGCGCAACGCGATCCAGCAAGGGGGTCTTGGGGCGGTCAGACATTGTCGGTCCTCAGTTCTTGCGTTCAACGACAAAGCGCGCGGCGTCACGCAGCGTTTCCGCTTCTACACTATAAACACTTAGGGCATCGCAAGCAGATTGCACCAGATCATCGGCGCGGCGTTTGGCCCCATCAAGGCCAAGTAATGACACAAAGGTGGCTTTACCTGCATCGGCGTCCTTGCCCGTGGCTTTGCCAACGGTCTCGGCATCGCCTTCGACATCGAGAATATCATCTGCGATCTGGAACGCGAGACCAAGCGCGCTTGCGTAGGAGGCAAGTGGCGCGGTATCGGCACCTGCCATCCGCGGTCCTGCCATGGCGGCCCATGAAATGAGTGCGCCGGTTTTGCCTTGCTGAAGCTGTGTTATTTCCTGCAAGGTCAGTGGCGTTTTGGCCGTTTCTGCCGCAATATCCAAAGCCTGTCCCAGCACCATGCCTTGCGCACCGGACGCGATGGCAAGGCTGCGCGCCAGTTCCGCCCGAATGCCGCCACTGCCAATTTCCGGCGCTGTCACCATTTCGAAGGCCAGTGACTGAAGCGCATCTCCGGCAAGGACCGCTGTCGCCTCGTCCCATTTGCGATGCACAGTTGGCGCGCCACGGCGCACATCATCGTCGTCCATGCACGGCAGATCATCATGCACCAGTGAATAGGCGTGTAAGGCCTCGATCGCAGTTGCAGGCCAAATCGCAGCGGAAAAGGCAATGCCATGCAGCCGTGCTGTTTCCAGAACCAGAAACCCGCGCAGACGCTTGCCGCCGTTGGTCGCATGACCCATGGCATGCACAACAGGCTGATCGGCCATCTGCGCAAGCACACGATCAAAATGCGCTGTTACCCGCAGCGCTGTCTGTTCCAGACGTTCGTGAAACACGTGTCTCTAAAGCCCCTCAACGGGTTTGATGCCGGTTGGATTTCCATCCCCGTCCAACGTGATCGCGGCGACCTTTTCCTCGGCTTCTTTCAGCTTTGTCTCGCATCGGGCCTTCAACGCCGCCCCGCGCTCATAGAGTGCAATAGACGCATCCAGCTCTACATTTCCGCTTTCCAGCTGGCCCAGCACTTTTTCAAGCTCCGCCATGGCAGTCTCAAAGCTCATTTCTTCAATTGATGTGTCTGTCATGCCAACGCCTCTTTGATGTCAATTCCACGCCACAATAGAATGGATGCGCAGCAGTCACCAGATGCGCTCTTGTCTTCTCTTTTTGGCCTTAAATATCGTCCGTACTTTCGATAATCACAGGTGCCGCTAGTCAGGTGCCAACATATATCCGGCCCCGCGTACCGTCTGCAAATACTGTGGTTGTTTCGGATTATCCTCGATCTTGCGTCTGAGCCGTGTGATTTGCACATCGACCGCACGTTCCTGCGCCTGCCCGCGATCACGGCCCAATTCCTCAACCAGTTTGGCGCGGCTTAGCGGGGCACCGGGTTGCGCCGAGAATATTTTCATCAGCTGGATTTCGGTCGCTGTCAGGCGTACCAGGTCGTCGCCCTGCCACATTTCGCCCCGTTCCAGATCATAGCGGATCGTGCCAAGTGTCATCACTTTGGGCGCGGTGTCCTCGACGCTGGTGTCCGGCATGCGCCGCAGGATTGCATTTATTCTGAGTAGCAGCTCTTTGGGCTCGAAGGGTTTGGCGAGGTAGTCATCCGCGCCCGCTTCAAGTCCCTCGATCCGGTTGCCGGTTTCACCTTTGGCGGTCAGCAGCAGGATTGGCGTCTGCATCGTTTCGCGCAAGGATGCGGTCAGTGCCAGCCCGTCTTCCCCGGGCATCATCACGTCCAGCACAATCATATCAAAATCCAGCCCTGCCAGGATGCGCCGCGCATGGGCGGCATCACGGGCGGCCGTCACCAGAAAGCCATGGCGCATCAGGAATTTCTGCAACAAGGTGCGGATGCGTTCGTCATCGTCGACAATCAGCAGATGTGCGTCCATATCGTTCATGCGCCGCTCTCCTTTAACTTGGTGTAACTCGCGTGCATTTCCGGGTCCATCATGGCCTCTAGAACTGTGCGAAAACCTGCTACTGCTTCTGGCCCTGCATCACGAAAAGCGGCCCGCAAACGGGCGCGTTGGGCGTCCGATAATTTTTGCTCCAGAGCGCGGCCTTCTTGTGTCAAATGCAAATGGCGTTCCCTTTTGTCGTTCCGCCCTACTTTGCTTTGGACCAGACCATCCGCGATCAACGTGCGCAAGACACGGTTGAGTGACTGTTTCGTGACACCCAGAATGTTCAGCAGGTTGTTTACGGTTGTGCCTGGTGCGCGACCGATAAAGTGAATGGCGCGATGGTGCGCGCGACCGTAAGCCATGTCGCCCAAGATCCGGTCGGGGTCAGCCGTAAATCCGCGATAGGCAAAGAACATCGCTTCGCTGCCCTGACGTAGTTGTTCGTCTGTCAGAAAGAGCAGGCTGTCGCCGCGGACAGTGGAGGGCGGACGTCCGTTGGTCATTGTGTGCCTCATCATCATTACCGCCCAAGTTTACGTCAGCCTTGTTGACACTCCAAGGATGAAACGCTAGGCAATTTCAGCTTTTGCGACATGATATGTCCATGCCGGACCTATTTGCGCAACATTCTTCAAACTGACGGTTATACAGGGGATTTACGATGGCGGGTGGATATGATGATCGGGACGGGTTTATCTGGATGGATGGCAAGATGGTTGATTGGCGCGATGCCAATGTCCACGTCCTGACCCATGCGATGCACTATGCGTCCTCTGTTTTCGAAGGGGAGCGGGCCTACAACGGGAAAATTTTCAAGAGCGTTGAGCATTCCGAGCGTCTGAAGCGTTCGGCGCAGATGATTGATTTCGAAATCCCATGGACCGTAGAGCAGATCGAAGCCGCCAAAGTTGAAACGCTGGCGGCCTCCGGTCTGCAGGATGCATATGTGCGCGCAATTGCATGGCGCGGCGCGGGCGAGGATATGGGCGTGGCATCGGCCAAGAACCCTGTGCGCCTGGCCATCGCGGCCTGGGAATGGGGTGCCTATTACGGAGACGCCAAGATGAAGGGGGCCAAGCTGGACATTTCCAAGTGGAAGCGGCCCTCTCCAGAGACCATTCCGTCACATGCCAAGGCGGCGGGCCTTTACATGATTTGCACCATGTCCAAGCACGCAGCAGAGGCGAAGGGCTGTTCCGACGCGATGATGTTCGACTATCGTGGCTACGTGGCCGAGGCGACGGGCGCAAATATCTTTTTCGTCAAGGATGGCGAAGTGCACACACCGGATCCGGATTGCTTCCTGAACGGAATCACACGGCAGACGGTGATTGGCATGCTGAAGGAAAGAGGCATCAAGGTACACGAACGTCACATCATGCCCGAAGAGCTGGAAAGCTTTGAGCAATGCTGGCTGACCGGCACTGCGGCAGAAGTCACGCCCGTGGGGCAGATCGGTGATTTCAATTTCGAGGTCGGTGCGCTGACACGGGATATTGCGGAGAGCTACGAGAAGCTCGTGCGGGCCTGAAAGCAAGATAAATGAGCCTGATCAAGGATTGGCGCACTTATGGCCCGCGGAGCGATTCGCGGGCTTAAGTCTAGTCATGCGATGTTTCGTGGGAATTCCGGCGATTGTGCCTTGTTGCCTACCTTGCTCCCGCTCTGGTAGAATTTTTGGCACATTTACCCTAAATTCTTTCATGTTTTCTTAACCAGCCCTCATTCAGAGGGCGGTGTGCATTGTTCGGGACACATATTTTTGTTATGTTAAATGATGGGTCCATGCCTGCTTTGACACAGACGGCAGCTGCTTTTTTCATGTGGAACAATCAATTTTAGGAGAAAAATAATGAAAAGATATATTCTTGCGGCTGTTGCCGCAGTGGGGCTTGCCGGGACGGGTGTCTCTGCAGCCACGCTCGACGGAACGTTCTGGGACGCACCGGCGAACACATTTTCCAACATCAACGATGCCATTAGCTATGCAACAAGCAACACCGCCGATGCAACCTTTGTGTCTACTGGGATTGATTATGGTGATGGTCCCGGTTTTGGCATCGGTACACTTGGTGATTTCCTGAATGCGGATGCGGGCTCGATCACAGCTGGTGCTGGAAGCACCAATTTCCAGGAATCAGTGTTGAAGCTGACAGGTCAAGTTGCCCTCAATTTTGGCGATACGATCAATGTAACTTCGGATGACGGGTTCCGTCTTTTTGTGGACGGTTCCGTGCTGAGCGAATTTATTGGACTGCGTGGACCCAACAACACATCTAGCGCCACATGGGCTGGTGCATCCGGCGTATACAGCACAACGCTGTGGTACTTTGAAGGGCAACTCACTCAGGCCCAATTCGTGTCCAACCTTGGCGATTTTGCGGTCGCTCCCATTCCGATTCCAGCGAGCGCGCTACTGCTTCTTACAGCATTCGGCGGATTGGGCGCGATGCGTCGCCGCCGCAAGGCCGCCTGATCATTTGGCATAGACAGCCCTTTGCGGGTTCGTTTCCAGTTTCCACAGGCGGGTATTCACCCGCCCGTGGTGCGTTTAAGTATTCGTGCCGTTAGTATAGCGCCACCGGATTGATCATCGCCTGTACGCTACCCTGAATGCGGGGCTGGCCCAGGACGAACATGAACTCCGACACGCCTTCGCGGACCAGTGGTCCGACATTCATCGTCTCCAGTATGTAGATGCCGTTATCCTTGAGCAGCGTGACATGGCCGTAGAACACCTTGTCCCCCTCGGCGGGTGGTACTGCGTCCAGACCCCATGTGTCAGCGCCGACAGCCATCGGGTTCAGCGACGCCAGATAGACTGCGCCGGCGTTTGACAGGCCGGGCTCGGCTGCGCCCCATGCGGCGGGGTTGCTTTGGAACATACCGTCGGTCCAGCCTGTGTAAAACAGAATGATATCACCTTCGCCCAGCGTCACGGCCTGTGCCTCGGCGGCGGCTTTGATCTCGGCCTCACCAAAGCTCTGGCCTGCCTGCATCACGTCAACACCTGCCTGCGCGGCCATATCGAGGACCACGCCACGCCCGACAAGGGGTGGCACAGCGTGGGTACCGAGTTTGGTCAGGCCGGTAATCACGCTGATCTCTTTTTCGTCCAGGCAATTGTAATACATGCCATCCTCACCCAGATGCCCCAACCCGTCGAGTTGCGAGCCGATACCGATCCATGTTTGCAGGATGTCGTCGTTGTAATTGCCTTCATACCCGAAGCCGGACAGTTTGATGCCACCTTGCTGGTTGGGTTGTACCACCTGCAGATTCAAAGAGCGCGGTGGAAAGGCTGGTGTATCAGGCCCGATGGTGATGCCCAACGGCATGGATTTGCCTTGCTTGATCAGTTTGGCAGCTTCCAGCGTGCGTTCGGGTGTGACCAGATTGGCGGATCCGATCGTGTCATCCACACCCCACTTGGACGGTGCGCACTCCTGAGCAATTGCGATCCCTGTGCTCAGGCCCAATGCGACGACAGCGCTTGCGAAGTTCTTTAACATGTTTTCCTCCCAGTTGATGCAAGAGAGGGCGCAGTCAGAGATGCGCAGCCTCCTACTGAAATCAGGCTAACATGATTCTTCTACCGCTGATTGTAACGTAGCGTCACCTTGGTTCAGTGACCTTAGTAATCTACGCCGCGCTGGGCTTTGATGCCTGCCTTGAACGGGTGTTTCACTTCGGTCATTTCTGTCACCAGATCGGCGTATTCACAGAGTTCGGGTTTGGCGTCGCGACCCGTCAGGATTACCCCAGTACGTTTGTCACGCGCGTCTAAGCCTGCGATTACATCTTCAACCGACAGATAATCATAGCGCATCGCGATGTTGATTTCGTCCATGACAATCAGGTCATACTCTCCGCTTTCCATCATTTCGCACCCTTTGGCGAATGCAGCTTGAGCGGCGGCAATGTCGCGGTCCTTGTCTTGGGTGTCCCATGTGAAGCCTTCGCCCATGGTGTGCCATGTGACCTCGCCCAGGCGGTCGAAAAACTGGCGTTCGCCTGTCTTCCATTTACCTTTGATAAACTGGATCACGCCAACCTTTTGCTTCCAGCCCAAGGCGCGTACGATCACGCCGAAAGCGGACGAGGATTTGCCCTTGCCCGCGCCGGTATGAATCAGCACCAGACCTTTCTCGGGATCTTGCAACTCAGCGACTTTCTTGCGCTGGGCGGTCTGGCGTTCCTGCATTTTTGTTTTGTGATCATCTGACATGTGATGTCCTTAGTTTGGTGTGCCGGAGGGCGGTGCGACGGGTTTTGATTTGCTGCGATCCAGCCCCAGTTGCCGTTCGCGCCATATGATCAGCACACCGCCTGCAATGACAAGGGCCGCACCGATCAATATCGTCGCGGTTGGCACTTCGCTGAAGACAAGCCAGCCGATGAGAGTGGCAAAAATCATCGAGGAATAGTCAAACGGGGCCAGCATGGATGCGGTACCAAAGCGGTAGGATGACGTGACCATGATCTGTGCCACACCGCCGATCAGGCCCGCACAGATAATCAGTCCCAGAACGCTGAAACCCGGTGAGGTCCAGGTGAGGGAGGGCGTTGGAAAGATCCAGCCAAGCGGGAGACTGAGCAGGGATACCATCGTTGCGGTGAGCGAGAAATAGAACACAATGGCGCTTGTGCTGTCAGTCTGGACCAGTTTGCGCACATGAATCTGGACCATTGCACGCAGAATAGCGGCAGCAAGTACCATAAGGGCACCCAGAGTTGCGGCGCTGGTGTAGTCTTGATCAAGCGACAGTCGCGGCGCGATCACGATCATTACCCCGACAAGTCCAAGGGCCACGGCAGAAAGGCGGAACAGGCGCACCCGTTCTCCAAGGAAAATTGCGGCGAAGATTACGGTGAACATGGGTGTGGCATAGCCAATGGCGGTGACTTCGGGCAGGGGCAAAAGCGCCAGACCCGCGAATGTCAGTGCCATAGCGGTAGTGCCGAACAGCCCGCGCCAGACGTGGCCAAAGATATTGTTTGCCTTGAACCCATCGTGCAGATGGCCCTGTTGCCAAAGCCATGCAACGATGATCGGCATTGCAAAGAGAGAGCGAAAGAAGACCGCCTGTCCGGGGGGAACCTGTCCAGAAGCGGATTTGATCAGCGCCGCCATGACCATGAACAAAAACACCGCACCTGTTTTCAGGGCAATGGCGCGGGCGGGATTATTCTGGGTGAGGGATGCGGACATACGCGTGTAATGCGCCTCGCATCCCGGAAGTGCAAGATGGCCCTAACCAAGTTTTGCCACACCAAGGGGTACAGCGAATTCCAGACACCAGATGTACAACTCGTTAAAATCGCTGATGTCGATGCCAGCTGGCACAATGTAGCTTTGTGTGCCGGTGATCTGTTTCAACTCCCCCAGATTTGCGCCATCTGCGAATATGCCGTCCTTGCCAAAGCCCACATGCGGGTCTGGCGCGCCGTCGAGTGAAAAGTTGGCATCAAAGGTGACTGTTGATGTCCCATCGGCGTTCTTGGTGATGCTGACGCCGCCGGTCGTGATGTGTTCGCTGGCACCGACAAAGGTGCCGGACGTGTCAGCGAAGACGGCAGAGACCGGACCGACAATCAGGAAGGCGGTAATGGTTGCTTTTACGATATTTTTCATGGGGTCGTTTCCTTTTTTGTGCGTTTTAAGCGTGGTTGCTGCATCTTGAGTATAATTAGGAACCAAGTGGTTCAATACACAGTTGCGTGAGTTGTGTAACATTCAGTTCCGAACTATATGGCGGGAAGAACAAGGAGACAGGCGATGGCACGACCAAGAGAGTTTGAACCGGATGAAGCGATAGAGAAGGCCATGCAAGTCTTCTGGCGACATGGCTATGAAGAATCATCCCTGCCTGATCTGCTGTCTGGCATGGGGTTGACCCGCGGGAGTCTTTACAAGGCGTTCAAGGACAAGAAAAACTTGTTTCTATTGGTGATGAACAGGTACGAGGCCGCGCAGGTTGATGCGGCTGTGACGCTGCTGAACAACAAGGAAATTGCAGACGGACGGGACCGCGTTTTGCAGATGTTCAAGGGGCTGGTCGCAGCGGTTGAAGCGGGGGATCATCGCGGATGTCTGCTCTGTACCGCAGCGGCAGGGTCTGCAGCGAATGATCCGGACATTGCCAAGATTGTACATGAAGGGTTGACCAAGATGCAGGCGGCATTCTTGCAGGCGTTGCAGGATGCGCCGGACTTGAGCGCGCTTTCCAAGCAGAAAAGATCGCAACTGGCCAATACGTTGCTGACACAATACATCGGTTTGCGGATGCTGGCGCGGTCACAATTGCCGCTGGGAGTGCTGGAGCAAGCGGTTCAGGGCGTTCAGGATATTCTGGAAGGCGCTGCTAGGTAGAACCGCTTTCAGCCAATGTGCCCTCGATTCTCTCCGACCTGTCCACGGTGCAGCAACATGTGATCGAGCAACACGCAGGCCATCATCGCCTCACCTACCGGAACGGCACGGATGCCAACGCAAGGATCATGGCGGCCCTTGGTGATGATCTCGGTTTCCTCGCCGGATTTGGTGATCGTCTTGCGGGTGGTGAGAATACTTGAGGTTGGTTTCACGGCAAAGCGCACGACAATGTCCTGCCCTGTACTGATGCCACCCAAAATACCGCCCGCATGGTTCGAGGAATAGCGCGGCTGGCCGTCTTCGCCCATAAAGATTTCATCCGCGTTTAATTCGCCCGTCAGCATGGCGGCGGACATGCCTTCGCCAATCTCTACGCCTTTGACAGCGTTGATCGACATCATTGCCGCCGCCAGATCGGTGTCGAGCTTGCCGTACACCGGCGCACCCAGACCCGCAGGTACACCGCGCGCGGTGACTTCGATGATCGCGCCCACGGACGATCCTGACTTGCGCAAGCCATCGAGATAATCGGCCCAGTCTGTCGCGGCTTTTGCATCAGGCACCCAAAACGGGTTCTGCTCGATCTGCTCCCAATCGAACGCATCGCGGTCGATCTGGTGCGGTCCCATCTGCACCATATATCCAGTGATCTGCACATTCGGCGCAATCGCTTTGATCGCTTCCCGCGCAAGACCGCCCGCCGCGACACGGCTCGCCGTTTCCCGCGCCGAAGAGCGCCCGCCGCCGCGATAATCGCGGATGCCGTATTTCTGGAAATAGGTGATATCGGCGTGACCGGGGCGGAACTTGTCCATGATATCGCCGTAGTCTTTTGACCGCTGGTCGGTGTTTTCGATCATCAACTGGATGGGCGTGCCGGTGGTGACGCCTTCAAACACGCCGGAAAGAATCTTAACCTCATCCGCTTCACGCCGCTGGGTGGTGTATTTGTTCTGCCCCGGTTTACGCTTGTCGAGCCAATGCTGGATCATCTCGGCGGTGACCGGCACGCCCGGAGGGCAGCCGTCAACGGTTGCGCCCAAAGCCGGCCCATGGCTTTCGCCCCAAGTGGTCACGCGGAAAAGATGGCCAAAGCTGTTGATCGACATATGTGATGCTCCTGTTGGGAAGAGCATTAGCGAGGTGGGGGTGGTGGCTCAAGGGGGGAGATACCTGAGTATCGGCTTTGAGGTTGGCAGTGTACAATTTACCGCATTTGAGAAAATCCGTCTTATAAGCACTGAAACATGGCAGAAAACCCCGTGTGAATGTATGTAGTGTTTTCTGAAAGCCACCTCGCGACAAGCCCGCGTATTCCAAATCTTGAATTCTTATTAGCAGGGACAGCATCATTGGCGTTTCGTTTTAAACTTCGTCTGTTTGCGATAGCGATTTGGCCAATTTTTACGATGCAAGCGCTAGCAGATGGAATATGCGACCAAAGTGATGGCACAGACGTAACGATCGTTCTGAAAGACTCTGATGCGGTCCAGAAACTGTCGCTCAAAATCAATCAAGCTTATTTTGATCAACGGTTCATACCTCAATCCGGTAGCGAGAAAAGAGCGCTTGGTTTGAGGCTAAATGCCATGAACTTCGCCCCTTGGCCCAAGGAAATTAGACCTCATCAATCGGAAGGTCCGTATTTGCGCTTCCTCATGGCGAGTTTTCTTCCTTTCGAATTGATTGCCCAACGCTTTGCAACCTTCAACCTTGGATACAAATTTACAGATGAAATAGTTTGGCAGGAACGATCGGGTCCGAATGGTCTCCTGACATTTGTTGGACCGCCATTAACAAACCCTCGAAAGGGGTTCGTATCTAGCAGAAAAGACATATATTTTGCACGAAACGACCAGGGTAAGATGTCGGATATCATTGTTTGCAAGCGCCCTGGCAAAACGCCTTTTGTAAGTTGTGAGCACTTTATTGAGCAAGGTGACGTAGACATTAAGTTGGGGTACGCGCCTGATTTTCTGCCTGAATGGCGACGCCTTTCGGACGACGCGAAATCCTTTTTCGATTGCATCAAGGAGTAGCTAAATCGGGTTTCATTTATGGTATTTTTGGCCCTTTGCTGTCTTTGAATCTCGCACACCAGCAATGAGCGCGCTCACGGCAACCCTTCCTCCCCCTTGCCAACCCCCTCTCCTACCCCTATCCCTCTCCATACCTCGGGGGGCTCGAAAGAGCTGAGATAGCGCAAGCTGACCCGTCGAACCTGAACCGGTTAACACCGGCGGAGGGAAGGTATGGGCACTTCTCCAGCACTTCTCGTCGCCGCATTTTGGAGGATGCCATGAAGGCTCTTACACTTGCTGCTACAACATTCATCGCCGCGTCAGCAGCCGCTGCGGATACACCTGAACTGACCGTTTATGCGGGCGATTACTTTACCTCGGAATGGGGTCCTGGCCCTGTGATCGAGAAGGGTTTTGAGGAATTTTGCAACTGCGATCTGGTGTTTTCCACCGGCGATCTGTTGCCGCGCCTTTTGTTGGAAGGGGAGCGGACCAAAGCGGATATCGTGATCGGTCTGACCTCGGATGTAACGGCCAAAGCCCGCGCAACGGGATTGTTCACAACGCATGGGCAGGACAATGGCGTGTTGACCCTGCCGATTGAATGGACGGACGACACCTTCCTGCCGTTCAATTACGGGCATACGGCGTTCATGTATAACACGACAACGATGGCCACGCCGCCGGCGTCCTTCGAGGCGTTGCTGGCGATGCCGGATGACATCAAGATCGTGATCCAAGACCCGCGCACCTCGATTTCCGGTCTTGCGCTGGTTCTGTGGGTGCAGTCGGTTTACGGTGACAAGGCGGAGGAGGTCTGGGGCAAACTTGCACCGAAAATCTTGACGGTAACAAAAGACTGGTCATCGAGCTACGGCATGTTCACGGACGGTGAAGCGGACATGGTGCTGAGTTACACAACCTCGCCCGCGTACCACATGTTTGCCGAAGATGATCAGACCAAGAAGGCCGCGATTTTCCCAGAGGGGCATTATTTCATGGTCGAAACCGTAGGCAAGATTGCCGCAACAGATCAGCCGGAACTCGCGGATATGTTCATGGAATATGTTGTGTCTGAGGGTTTTCAGAAAGTGATCCCATCGGCGAACTGGTCACTGCCGTCTGCGTTGCCCCGTGCCGAATGGCCTGAAGGCTGGGATCAGTTGGACCTGCCCGAAAAGGTACTGTTTTATAATGAAACGGAAGCAGCGGCCGTTCAGGATCAAGCGATTGAAGCATGGCGCAGCGCGCTGACCCAGTGAAGCGACACCTTGGCCTTACCGCCGCTGTCTTTACAGTGGCGGTGGTGGTCTTGGCCGCAGTTGGCATCGCCACGCGGATTGAACCAGCGTCCGGTTTAGGGCCGGGTGACTGGGCTGCAGTACGCTTTACCGTGCATCAGGCGCTTTGGTCGGCAGGTATTTCGGTGTTGTTGGCCATTCCAGTTGCCCGTGCCCTCGCGCGGCGGCAGTTTTTCGGGCGTGGTGCGTTGGTGACGGTGTTGGGCGCGCCGTTTATCCTGCCGGTTGTTGTAGCAGTTATGGGGCTGCTGGCGGTATTCGGGCGTAATGGTTGGGCCAATGTGGCGTTGGATTTTTTCGGCTTGCCGCCGGTCTCGATCTATGGATTTCACGGCGTTGTTCTGGCGCATGTGTTTTTTAACCTGCCGCTCGCAACCCGCTTGCTTTTGCAGGGCTGGCAGAGCGTTCCGGCAGAGCGGTTTCGCCTTGCAGCGCAAGTGCGCCTGACCCCATGGGCCATGTTTCGTGCGGTTGAATGGCCTTTGATCCGGCAGATTGTGCCGGGTGTGGCGGCGTTGATTTTTGTCATTTGTCTGACCAGTTTTGCCGTGGCGCTTACGCTGGGCGGTGGGCCACGGGCGACCACAATCGAACTGGCGATTTATCAGGCGTTCCGGTTTGATTTTGATCTGGGGCGGGCGGCGCTGTTGTCCTTGACGCAGTTGGTATTGGCAGGTGGTGCAGCGTTGCTGGCATTGTGGATCATTCCGATGATTTCTGTTGGAGGTGGGCAGGACCGTCCTTTGGCCCGATGGGACGGCCGCACTGTTTCACAGCGCGGATTGGACGTCCTTTTTGTCGGGTTGGCTGCTTGTTTCTTGCTGCTACCGCTTTTCGCCGTTGTTTTGCGTGGTTTGATCGGGATGCCGCTGGTGCCGCAGGTGGTGTGGCAGGCGACCGGCGCATCGTTCATCGTGGCTGTGATCAGTGTCCTTGTCTTGTGTCTGCTGGCCTTGCCGATGGCAGGGTGGATTGCCTCGAAACGATCCGGCGGGGTTGAAGCTGTTGGTCTGCTGGGTCTGTCCGCTTCGCCGCTGATGATCGGCACGGGATGGTTCATCCTGATTAATCCGGTCATGAACCCTGCTGATCTGGCACTGCCTGTAACGGCGTTGATCAATGCGCTGATGGCCTTGCCGTTCTGTCTGCGAATTCTGGTGCCGCATTTGCGCGATACGATGCAGGATTTTGGTCGTTTAAGCGCGGCACTCGGGTTGCGGGGTTGGCCCTTGTGGCGCTGGGTGGTTTTGCCGCGGCTTGCCCCGCAGATTGGATTTGCGGCAGGGCTGACGGGTGCTTTGTCGATGGGTGATCTTGGTGTGATCGCCTTGTTTGCGGACGCGGATCGCGCAACATTGCCGTTGCAAATGTACCGTTTGATGGGCGCTTATCAAATGGAAGCGGCGGCGGGGGCGGCACTGATCCTTCTTGTTTCAGCGTTGGGCATATTCTGGACCTGTGATGCGATGGGGAGACGATATGCTTCGAATTGAGGGCCTGGAGATTGTACAGGGCGCGTTCTGCCTGACGGCGAATATGACGCTGGAGGTGGGTCTTAAGTATGCGGTAATCGGGCCGTCGGGAGCGGGTAAATCAACGTTTTTAGGTGCCTTGTGTGGTTTTGTACCATTGCGGGCAGGGCGGCTGTTTTGGGAAGGTCAGGAGATCACAGACCAAGACCCGGGCAGGCGACCCATGACAATGCTGTTTCAGGACAACAACCTGTTCCCGCATCTGACGGTTTTGCAGAATGTCGGGTTGGGCATCAGGCCGGACTTGAGGTTGAACACGGCAGAAAAAACACAGGTTGAAGCTGCGTTGTCGCGTGTCGGATTGGCTGATCAGATGATCAAGAAACCAGGTGCCTTGTCTGGCGGGCAACAAAGCCGTGTCGCATTGGCGCGGGTCTTGGTGCAGGCGCGCCCGTTGTTGCTGCTGGATGAACCCTTTGCGGCGCTGGGTCCGGCGTTGCGCAATGAAATGCTTGATCTGGTGCAGGATTTGGTGGCTGAAACCGGTGCAACGCTAATCATGGTAACACATGCGCCCGATGATGTGAGGCGCATTGCGGATCAGGTGATCTTTGTCGGCTCAGGTCGGGCGGAAGCGCCGAAACCGGCGGCGGAATTGATGGACAATCCGCCGCCGGAGTTACGCGCCTATTTGGGCTAGTTGTGGTTGTTACGGATCAGGCAGCGACCATCGCATGCGCGTCCAGTATTTGAAGCGCGGCAGAGGCGGCTTCACGACCCTTCTCGACAAAATGTGCGTGATAGATTGCGTTGTGGTGCTCGGTCTCTTGATATTGGTGCGGTGTTAGCGAGACCGAGAGCACAGGAACGCCGCTATCAAGTCCGACACGCATCAATCCGTCAACAACCGCACTGGCGACAAAGTCGTGCCGGTAGATGCCACCGTCTACTACGAAGGCCGCACAGATAATGGCTTGATATTTGCCCGTTGCGGCCAGTTTTTGCGCCATCAGCGGCATTTCAAATGCGCCGGGGACTTCAAAAACGTCTACTTGGTTGCGAGGAACCGTTTCGCAAAATCCATCCAAGCTACGATCCACGATGTCCGCGTGCCAGCGTGCTTTGATAAATGCAAAACGGGCGGGGGCTGAATTGCCGTGTGTCATGTTTGATCTCCTTTTGGTCCAGACACGTCCACCCAAGGCGATCACAACCGGACGCGCGGCAACCCGCAACATCCAACTGCATTCTCTTTCATCCGGACTATGACCGTCGGCTCCGGACTTTGACCGGATCTGCTGACACCACCTGAATGGCCGCTCGCGGGCTTGGAGGCGAAACTCCCTACCGCCGGTGGGGAATTGCGCCCCGCCCTGAGAATCCTTGCACCCTGCATCTCAGCTGTGATCTGTGCAAGTCAGTATTCGCGCAGACGTGAGGTCACACCATGCACCCCAATCCGGTTTTCCATGACGCTGACAGCACCAAGAATCTTGGCTTTGCCCGAGAACGCGGGTTTGGTGTGTTGGCGGCGAATGGTCCGGATGGTCCGATGTTGAGCCATGTGCCGTTTTTGTTGAGTGAGAATGGTCAATTGGCGGAGTTACATCTGCTGCGCTCCAATCCGATTGTGCGGGCGCTGAAAGAACCGTTACCTGTGAAAATCGCGGTGAGTGGTGCCGACAGCTATGTTTCGCCCGACTGGTATGGTGTCGTCGATCAGGTGCCGACGTGGAATTATGTGGCGGTACATTTGACGGGTATGCTGGAACGACGCCCGCAAGATGAATTGCATGATCTGCTGGATCGTCAATCAGCCATGTATGAGGATCGCCTGCTGCCCAAAACCCCGTGGAAAACCGCCAAGATGACACCGGATGTGATGGAAAAGATGATGCGGATGATTGTGCCATGCAGGATGCGGGTCACAGGTGTGGATGGCACATGGAAATTGGGGCAGAACAAGCCTGCTGAAGTCCGTCAGGCGGCAGCAGATCATGTAGCCGCCTACGGGTTTGGCAGCGAGACGGCAATTGTCGCCGCATTGATGATGGGCGCGGGCAAGGCGGATTGAATGCCACCGGAGGTTACAATCCAGTGATTGCACCTCGTTCATGTAGCGGTGATACTTTGACGAACACAATCAGGAGCCAGCCGATGAAACTCGCCTATTCCCCGACCTCCCCTTATGTGCGTAAGGTAATGGTGCTGTTGCACGAAACCGGACAGCTTGACGATGTGACGCTGGATGAACGTGTCACAACGCCGCTGAAACCCGATGATGCATTGCTGCCAAACAATCCGCTGGGAAAAGTACCAGCGCTGGAACGGGCAGATGGACCTGCGTTGTATGATAGCCGTGTGATTTGCGCCTATCTGAATGATCGTGCAAAGGGTACGCTTTACGGTTCTGGCAGCCGCCACTGGGATATTCTGACGCTTGAGGCCACGGCAGACGGTATTTTGGATGCGGCTTTGTCGATGACCTACGAGGCGCGGATGCGTCCCGAGAACAAACAGATGCCGGAATGGGTTGAAGGTCAGTGGGACAAAATTGCCCGTGCGTGCGGCGCGATCAATACCCGCTGGATGAGCCATTTGTCAGGGCCGCTGGATATGGGGCAAATCGCTGTTGGTTGCGCGCTGGGCTATGTTGATCTGCGCCATGATGCACGCGGCTGGCGCAAGGGTAATGATGCATTGGCGGCGTGGTTCGAGACGTTTGATTCGCGCCCCTCGATGGCAACAACACGTCCGCCAACGTAAAAACGGTGACAAAAGAACGCAGTTTTCACCATCTTAACCCCAGACTGCGACCCTTTGCGCAAGATTGGCATCTAGACGCACCCGAACCAGCGGGCTAGATACCACCATAATTCGGGCGCCCTGTATTTTGTGCGTCGTTTGCAAGTGGCCATTCCCAAGGCCTCGAAAGATTGGAGAAAGTACGTGTCCAACGCAGAAGATCACGCAGGCACCCGTAGGGATTTCCTGTATTATGCAACTGCCGGTACTGGCGCTGTCGGTGTCGGTGCGGCGGTTTGGCCTTTGGTTAACCAGATGAACCCCTCTGCGGACGTGCTGGCGCTGTCATCCATCCGTGTGGATGTGGGCGATCTTGAGGTCGGTTCGCAGCTGACAGTTAAATGGCTGGGTAAGCCGGTGTTCATTCGCCGTCGTACCGAAGAAGAGATCGAGGCCGCACGCGCGGTCGAGTTGTCTGAACTGCCCGATCAGGGTGCCGAGAACGACAACCTGCCAGCCGGATCAACTGCGGTTGATGAAAACCGCACGCTGGACGAAGCGGGCGAATGGTTGGTCATGATGGGCGTATGTACACACCTTGGCTGCGTTCCTTTGGGTGATGCTGGCGATTTTGACGGTTGGTTTTGCCCCTGTCATGGATCACACTACGACACGTCCGGCCGTATCCGTAAAGGGCCAGCACCGACCAATCTTCCGGTCCCTGTGGCCGAATTCGTGGATGAAACCACGATTAAACTGGGTTAAGGGAGAGAAAGATGTCTGGAATTCCTCACGACCATTACGAGCCGAAGACGAAAGGCGAAAAGTGGCTGGACAGCCGCCTGCCAATCGTTGGCCTGATGTACAACACTTTGATGATCCCCACACCCAAGAACCTGAACTGGATGTGGATATGGGGCATCGTCCTGACCTTCTGTCTGGTTCTGCAAATTGCGACCGGCGTTGTGCTGGCGATGCATTACACGCCTCATGTTGATAACGCTTTTGCCTCTGTTGAGCATATCATGCGCAACGTGAACGGCGGTCACATGCTGCGCTACATGCATGCAAACGGGGCCTCCCTGTTCTTTGTTGCAGTCTACGCGCATATCTTCCGTGGTCTGTATTACGGTTCCTACAAGGCACCACGCGAAGTGACGTGGATCATCGGCATGCTGATTTACCTGTTGATGATGGCAACCGGTTTCATGGGGTACGTTTTGCCATGGGGTCAAATGTCCTTCTGGGGTGCAACCGTGATCACCGGCCTGTTTGGCGCGATCCCGTTTGTTGGTGAAGCGCTGCAAACCTTCTTGCTGGGTGGACCTGCGGTTGATAACGCCACGCTGAATCGTTTCTTCAGTTTGCACTACTTGCTGCCCTTCGTGATTGCGGCTCTTGTGGCCGTCCACATCTGGGCCTTCCACACAACGGGGAATAACAACCCTACGGGTGTCGAGGTACGTCGTGGGTCTAAAGAAGAAGCCGCGAAAGATACACTGCCGTTCTGGCCCTACTTCGTGATCAAAGACCTGTTCGCGTTGGCTGTTATTCTGGCTGTGTTCTTTGCCGTTGTCGGTTTCATGCCGAACTACCTTGGCCACCCTGACAACTACATCGAAGCGAACGCGCTAGCGACGCCTGCACATATTGTGCCGGAGTGGTATTTCCTGCCGTTCTACGCAATCCTGCGTGCCTTCACATCCGAGGTCTGGGTTGTTCAGATCGCGTCCTTTGTGACCGGTGGCATCATCGACGCAAAGTTCTTTGGTGTGCTGGCGATGTTCGGTGCGATTGCCGTGATGGCCGCTGTGCCGTGGCTTGACACTTCTAATGTTCGTTCAGGTCGCTATCGTCCGATGTTCAAGTGGTGGTTTGCCCTGCTGGTTGTCGATTTCTTTGCCCTGATGTGGCTGGGCGCGATGCCTGCGGAGGAGCCTTATGCGTCCTTCTCACTGATCGCATCGGCCTATTGGTTCGCCTACTTCCTGGTGATCCTGCCGCTACTGGGTGTGATTGAGAAACCATTGCCGCAGCCTGCGACAATCGAAGAAGACTTTGACTCGCATTACGGCCCTAACGCCGATGCTGGCAAAACAGCCGTAAAACCGGCGGAGTGATGAAAATGAACATGATCAAAAAACTAACAGTTTCAGCACTTGTTGCCCTTGGCCTTAGCACTTCGGGTGCTCTGGCTGCGGGGGGGGGCGACCAGCATATCGAAGATTTCGACTTTTCGTTCGAGGGGCCTTTTGGTGCCTATGACGTGAATCAACTTCAGCGTGGTCTGCAGATCTACACCGAAGTCTGTTCCGCCTGTCACGGTCTGAAATTCGTACCGATCCGCACCTTGGGCGATGCTGGTGGACCAATGATGCCCGAAGAGCAGGTGATCGAATACGCCAAGCAATTCGAGGTTTTCGATGCCGAACTGGATGATTTCCGTGAAGCAACGCCAACCGATCATTTTCCCGCTTCAAACTTGGAAGATGCGCCAGATTTGTCTTTGATGGCAAAAAAGCGCGCCGGATTTCACGGTCCGTACGGATTGGGGATCAACCAGTTCTTTAAAGGCATCGGCGGCGCAGAGTATCTTGCTTCGTTGTTGACCGGCTATACCGGTGAAGAAAAAGAGGAAGCTGGTGTTACCTTTTACGAGAATACCGCGTTTCCGGGAGGCTGGATTGCCATGGCACCGCCGCTATATGGTGATGATGTGGAATTCGTAGACGGTCATGACACAGACCTGCACCACCTGTCAGCGGACGTTTCCGCGTTCTTGATGTGGACGGCAGAACCCAAGATGATGGCACGCAAGCAGGCCGGTTTCGCGGGTGTGATCTTCCTCACGCTGCTGGCGGTACTGCTATATCTGACCAACAAACGTCTTTGGGCACCTGTAAAGCACAGAAACGAAGACTAACTTAGCAACCATTCAAGAAATACAAAAACCCCCGCAGATATCCTGTGGGGGTTTTTTGCGTCTGGACGACAGCGCCGTTGATCAGGCGAGAAGTTGGGTTTCGCTTGCGCTCCGAATGGAGGCATTTACGATTTGGCCCTCTGATTGAGGCGTTTCGAATCGTACTTCGGTAAACTGCTCTGTGCGGCCCATGTTTGTGTTTTCCATCAGGATGCGATGCATCTTGCCAACCTGTGCATGCAGGTGTTTTTGCACCTGCGCCTCACCTGTTGCACGCAACTGTGCGGCACGTTCTTTGATCTGTGCACCATTTACCGGCGGCATCCGTGCTGCGGGGGTGCCGGGGCGGGCCGAATAAGGAAAGACATGTAACCATGTCAGGTCGCACTCCTGAACCAACCGCAGTGAATTCTCGAACATGGGCTGCGTTTCAGTTGGAAAGCCTGCGATGATGTCTGCACCAAAGGTCATGTCGGGCCGCAGCCGTCTGGCTTCTTCACAAAAGCCGATGGCATCATTGCGCAGGTGGCGGCGCTTCATCCGTTTCAGGATCATGTCGTCCCCGTGCTGCAAAGATAGATGCAGGTGAGGCATAAGGCGCGGCTCTGTCGCAATGGCTTGCATCAGGTTTTCATCAACTTCGATGCTGTCGATGGAGCTGATCCTGAGCCGTGGCAGATCGGGGACGAGCCGCAAAATCCGCATCACCAGATCGCCAAGTTTCGGCATCGCAGGTAGGTCTGCACCCCATGATGTCAGGTCCACACCGGTCAACACGATTTCGTTGAACCCTTTGTCCACCAGCCTTTTAATCTGATCCACAACCACGCCGGCAGGGACAGAGCGGGAATTGCCTCGGCCAAAGGGAATGATGCAAAACGTGCAGCGATGGTCGCAGCCATTCTGGACCTGCACATAGGCGCGACTGCGTGTACCAAAACCGTCAATCAGATGCCCGGCTGTTTCGGTGACTGACATGATGTCATCAACCTGAACCTTCTCGGTTTCTCCGATGAAATCCGCCGCAAGGCCTTGCCAGGTGTCCGGCATCATCTTTTCAGTGTTGCCTATCACGGCATCCACTTCATCCATATTGGCAAAGGTGTCCGGTTCTGTTTGTGCGGCACATCCGGTTACAATCAGACGTGCATCGGGATTTGCCTTGCGAAGCTTTCGGATATCCTGGCGGGCCTTGCGCACGGCCTCGGCAGTTACAGCGCAGGTGTTCACGACAATTGCGTTCTCTAGTCCTGCTTGTCCGGCAAGATCTTTCATCGCCTCAACTTCATACGCATTCAGGCGGCAACCGTGATTGGAAAAGACGGGCGCAGTCATTTCAGGCTCTCCAGAAACTCTTGCGTTAACGTGCCGCTGAAGACATGTGTCGTTGGCCCCGTCATCCAGACGCCATCGTCGCGCCAGTCTACGTGCAGAGTGCCGCCGTCCAGATCAATGCGCACCTTGCGCCCTGTAAGCCCTCTGCGCGCTGCCGCCACGCCTGTAGCACAGGAGGACGAGCCGGAAGCCAGCGTGACCCCCACCCCCCGTTCCCAGACCCGCATGCGGATATGGTCAGGACCGATGATCTGGGCGATCTGTACGTTGGTGCGTTCGGGATAAAGTGGATGGTTTTCGATACCGGGACCAAAGTCTTCAAGAACAATACGCGCGACATCTTCGACGAAGAACGTACAATGCGGATTACCCATACCTGTCGCGGTTGGTTCGCCCGCTATCGGCAGCCGCAGGGTATCCATCTCTTGCGCCAGAGGCACGTCTTGCCAATCCAGTTGCGGATGCCCCATGTTCACGGCTGTCAGCCCGTCACCCATGTCGCGGGCGGCAAGATCCCCACGTTCGGTCGAGAGCAGCAGATCGGTTTTCCCGCTTTCTTCCATCAGGAACCGTGCGACACAGCGCGTTGCGTTCCCACAAGCACCCGCAGTCGAGCCATCCGCATTAAAAAACGTCAAATGAGCATCACCGGAACCCTCTGAGATCACGGCAAGCTGGTCGAATCCGACGCCAAATTGCCTGTGACTGATTCCTTTGGCCATTTTTGGAGAGATTTCGCGCTTTTGCGCACGCATATCCACGACGACAAAGTCGTTTCCAAGCCCATGCATCTTCATAAAGGGCAAACCGATGGCGAGATCACTACACATTAGGCGCATATAAACCGCCCAGTGCAACATATCCAGCATGTGCCGGTGTTTTCACACTTTATGGGCTTGACCCTATCGGCGCTCCTTTCTAAATACGCGCCTAGTGGGCCTGTAGCTCAGTTGGTAGAGCAACTGACTTTTAATCAGTAGGTCTCCGGTTCGAACCCGGACGGGCTCACCATTTCACAACGCAAGGCGATATGTGATTTGAGATGTAGCAATAGAGTTTTGTTGTTTGGACGAGACTTTGAACCAAAGAGCCTTGCGCAGGGTTCGGTTGGAGACGTCTCTGAACGTGAAGCGCAAGCACCTATGTCTAAGCGCCTTAGAGCTGATTAAGCAGTAAAGCCATGCAGCCCACCCAATAAACGCGTGGGTGTGCCGATCTCTAAGGCCCATCAGCGTACCTAGTTTTCTTCGTCGGACCCCATATTGCGATGGTGGTGATCAATCGCTTCTTCGATGTCTTCGTAATAGGTTAACTCACCATCTTCCAGAACAGCACCGGCCTCGCACAGCAGTCTGACTTGAGGCATCGAATGGGTCACGACAATGGCACCGGCCGATTTCATACGCTCGGTGAATACAATCCTGCTTTTGCGTTTGAAATTGGCGTCTCCTACTGCGGTTACTTCATCCACCAGATAGGTGTCGAAGGGTATGCCGATTGAAACACCAAAAGCGAGCCGTGACTTCATGCCGGCCGAATAACTCCGTACTGGTGCATGAAAGTGCGGGCCCAACTCAGCAAAATCCTGGACGTAAGCCACCAGGCTCTCGGTATCCACACCGTAAATCCGCGCAATAAAACGTGTGTTTTGTGCGCCGGTTAAATCCCTGTGAAAGCCACCGGCAAAGCCGACCGGCCAAGAAATCGTTCCTGTTATGTCAATTTCGCCTGAATCGGGTTTGATCGTGCCGCCAATCATGCCCATCAGCGTCGATTTGCCCGCACCGTTGCGCCCAAGTAATGCAACAGAAACGCCGGTGGGCAAAACCGCATTGATATTATTTGCAACAACTTTAGCCCCGTCTCGGGTGTGGAAGGCCTTGCAGAGGTTCTTGATCTTGATCACGGTCAGGCGTCCCCCGCCTAGCGCCTGTCACGCAGTGAATAGTAAACCAGCGCGGCAACCGACCACAGCAAAAAGCTGAACAAGGCAACAACAGCGACCATTAATATACGTTGCGGGAATTCAGCCTTCTCCGCAAGAGTCGGCCGAATATAGGCTGCCAGATACCGGCTTTTTCGGTTTGCTTCGGCGCTGGCCCGGTCGAAGTTTGCCAGCGCAACAGCGTAAGCCTGTTCGGCAAACTCGCGCTCCACTGCCAGACGTTCAAATTCTGCTATTGTGGTGGCATAGCTGGTATCGCCAGGTGCGCCGACACCAAATTTGCGCCGCTCGTCGGCGATGCGTGCTTCAATCACTTCGATCCGCAGTCGTGCCTGTTCTAGCCGGGGATCGCCGACACGTGTAGAGGACCCCAGCAAATCAAGTTCGATCAGGGCTTCGGCCAGTTGTGCCTGAAGCGTATTGAGCAGGCCCATCTGCCCTTGCACGTCGGCAGAGGGGTCAACAATCTGTGTGGCCACACGGAAGGCTGTCAGGGCTTCTCTTGCGGTCTTTACCTTTTCGACGGCCAGCTCCAGATCCTCGCGTGCATAGCGTATGGCATCTTCACGTGCGATTGCCGACAGCGCGTTGATCATGCGGGCGCTTTCATCAAAAATCGTTACCGCAATCGCTTTGGCTTCGTCAGGGTCAAATGCCAGCACACGCAGCTCCATCAAACCTGTGCCGGAGTCGAACGAGATGCGGACCATTCGCTGCCAGAAGTCGGTCAGATCTTCGATTGTACCTTCGGGGTCAAAGGTAAGAAGTGGGTCAACATCGCGATGACGGGTGTAAAGGGTCCGTAGGTTCATTTGCGCATCTACAGTTGCGACCATTTCCTGACTTCGGATGAATTCATACAGAATATCGGCGTCGCTTGATCCACCGCTCAAAGAACTTCCCAAGCCACCTAGAATGTCAGATGCGGTGCTGACCTCTTCATTGCGTACCGTGAAGGCTGTTGTCGACGCATACTGGTCTGCGGCACGCCCATATAGATACCATACCGCTGCACAAACCGGCACTGCGACAAAAAGCAGAAAAGTCAAAAGAAGGCCCCAATGCCGCCGTCTGACTTTTGTCGGCGCTGCAAGTGGGCGCACGATGACTTTGGTTTGTTCAGCCTTCTTCTTTGCCGCCGCTTCTTGGCGGGCCTTCACATTTGCGGCTGTCTGTCTCTGTGCCTCGGTCTGCGGTTTTGCGGCGGCTGTTTTTGCCGCCGCTTCTTGGCGTGCTTTTATGTTTGCTTCCGTTTGTATTTGCGCAGCGGTTCTGGGCGCTTCCGGCGCAGACTCTGCGGCCGGTTTTGGGGCGGCCGGTTTTGGGGCGGCAGGTTTTTGGGGTGGGGTTGAAGGGGGACTGTCGTCCATGGCTGTATATGCCTTTGCTGCCGCTCGTTACGCGCGTTTTGTGTCAATCTATCTTGTGCGGACTGCTTCTGCCAGCCATGCATTTGGATCTTAGCAATACCTGTGTTTCAGAAACAATCCTTGGGCTTTTCATCCAGTTGGTACGTCAGTTCTCCAAGACCCTTTGGTGTTTCGCGCGCAAGAACAGCAGTCCCGCTGCCGTCAGGACCAAAGCCACGCCAAACCCGAATGGTAATGATATGTAGCTCCCCTCATAGGTGCTGTAGAAACCTTTGCGCATCAGCCCTGTCACATGAAATACGGGGTTCCACCATAGGATTTGCTGAAGCAGGCGGGGCATGTCTTCGAAGGTGAACAGGACGCCTGATGCCATGAACATGGGTCGCATCACGATACGCCACAGAATACGCCATACTGGAAACAAGCCACCCAAAAGGCAATTCATCAAGCCCACGCCAAACCCTAGTGAGGCCGCCATCGCCAGCGACAGCAGGATCGGTGCGACAGTGATAATTGTATGGGTGTTTTCGACCAGCAAGATGCCTGAAATGACGATGCAGAACACCGTCAGCAAGGTAATCGTGTTTAGAAAAAAGCGCGCCAGAAAGACATCCAGCCACGTCACTCGCGGATAGGACAGCATGGCACGGGAATAGATCAAAGCGGTGCTGATTTTGTCCTGCATCTGGTTGTACAGATCAAAAGGCAGGTATCCGGTACTGTAAAACAGGATAAAACTTGTCCCTAGCGATGGGTTTCGAAACAACAGGCTAAAGGCGAGAGCGAGCATAAAGATCGCGCCAATAGGCTGTGCCACAGCCCAGAAGTAGCCACCGGGTGACTGTCCGTAGGTCGACCCCATTTCACGCAGCATCAACGCCGTAATTGTCCGCATTGTTAGAAACTTTGGCGGACGTAGCGTGGGGAGAGGCGTATCAGTCGACTGTGTCATGACACCTTACAACGGTTAGATCGGAATGGTGTCAAGCCCGTGCTATGCTCGCGACAGGACAAGAGACCCGGATCGGCGCAGAGGAAACGGGGCAAAAGACGACGGTCAGATTTACTTGCCTCAATCGCTGGACGAGCTGGCCACATTTGCAACGCCAAAGACAGAGCCGACAAGGCCCAGAACAGTGCGCACGCTGTTTATTGGGCTTTCGGTTGCGTAAATGACGTCTTTTGGATTGACGTAGAACTGCCCCGCACTGAACAATCCGTCTGCTGACGAGAGATCCATCGTGAAGACAACGCGTTGATTGGTCGGGCCATTCAGGCCGTCAGCACGCACCGCGCGGGGGCTGTACTCACGCAAAATCAATATACCCTTAATGTTGGCGCGGGTGTCTGACACACCGCCCATCAATGTTACAGCATCCAAGGCTGTTACATGATCGTTGGGAAAGGTAATGAGCTCTTCTTTTCCGGTAGCACCCAGCGAAAGGAAGTAGCTTTCGTCTTCGGCAACGACGATCTTGTCACCGCTGCGTAAGGTCGAATCCAATGAAGGCGTTTTCAACAGTTTATCCAATGAAACCGCATAGGTGGTATTACCGCGCAACAAGCGAATCTGGGGGTTGGTAAAGCCTTCTTTTGCGCCACCGCCGAGGGACAGGGCACCGAGCACTGTCATGTCACGCTCTTCCAGCGGAAACGATCCCGGTTGGTTTACACCGGAAACAACGTCGACTGAATGGCGGTTGCCGGCTTCGGCGCTTAACTGGACCTGTGCGGAAGGCGATACCGAACCCAAAGCGTCCTGAAGTTTTTCGCGCGCTGCAGATTCGGTCAGGCCGGAAATCTTTACTGGACCAACATAAGGCAAAAAGATGCTGCCTTTTGTGGACACCCGAACGGCTTGAAGTTGGGCAACTTTCTGTTCGCCCGAGGTCAGCAGCGAGTTCGCATCGTTGTCCCAAACGGAAATGGAAACAGTATCACCCGGCAGAATAACCCGACCGATTGGGCCTCTGGTCTTTCCCAGCCACTTGTAGCGTTTGACGTTGCCCGTTCGCGGCCATTTCTTGTACTTGGGCAACAGGTCTTTGGTCACAACATGGACCGCAAAATCCGCACCTTCGTCCTCGGATCCTTTTACAATTTCGGACTGTAACGCAGCACCACGCGGAAGCGTACAGCCGGTCAGAATTAGACTGAATGCTACAAGCATGGAACAGCTTAGTCGTTGGATCATGGTCTGGTTCTTTCCCGAAGCGCGCGCCTGTGCAGATACCCGCGCCGTTGATCAAAAATCAACCATTAACGGCGCTGCATGGCAATAATAATACAAGATGTGGTGTTCGTGACTCTGCTGAAAATCTCCGATTTTGCGATGGTCGCATACACTGATCCAAAGAAACGAGCCATGCATTTGCCTATTGGCACCAAGGGACCGGCGTATCCTTGCCGAGTGCCGGAATATCCCTGTCAGAGAGGGGATTTAAACTCTCAAAAAAGCCAGACTTTGCGGCATATGCTCATCCGGTTCCCATCCGAAAGTTTCGGAAAGTGAAGGGTGGTCCTTGCAAATCAATGGATTGAAAATGGCGTCTACTTGATCTCCCTTACCCAACGCTTTTCCAGCTGACTGTACGACAGTTCTTGGTAAAGAAAAGGTCCGTGCTTTGCGTTCCAGCGTATCGGCGAGCATCCGCACCAATCCTTGCGTGGAAGTTGCAGGCCCGTCATGTGGCTCAAACGCTTTGCGGTCGCCGGATTGCCATTGTTCCTCGGGCGCACTGACCAGTTTAACTAGCAATCCTGTCAGGTTGGATACTGATAAATAGCACCGTGGGGCGGTCGCACTCTTGACAGGTAAAGGTGCACCGCGTTGGACCAACCCCAAAAGCAGCGCGAAACTGCCGCGCATGCCCTCGCCGTACATTACCGGAGGCCTCAATGTGACACATTGGTTTGAGGGGCCAAGCGCGGCAAGAAAGGCGATCTCGGCGTCTCTTTTCTGGAGCGTGTAGGGGCGCGGTTTGGAGTTGCTGCCTTCCAGCAAGCGCACACCAACAGAGCTCAGCAGGATTGATCGCTTTACCTGATGCTTGCGCACGCTGGTGGCGACGCGGTGGGCCATTTGGGCTGTCTTTGTTCCTTCGGGGTCACCTTTCTGCCCTGGCATGCTTGCTGCAAGGTGGATCACGACATCGACACCGTCAAACGCATCGTCGGGAATGTCATCGCTGGCCAGATCGGAAACTGTCCAGACACCGGCATTATCAGCATCCCCGCGGATGATCCGGCGGACCATATGCCCCTCTTCCTCAAGGGCGGCACAAGTCGCACGGCCGACAAATCCGCCTGCGCCTGTGACAAGGACACTGCTTTTGGTTTTGTATGCCATTGTACCGTTCCAAAAAGGGGAAGCCGGCGTACCTGCCGCCTGCTTGGATTTAGGGCAGACCCATCCTTGATTGGTGGATCATACTTTCAATTTTATCGCATCTCCGGACCCTTTGCCGCGCAATGTCGCCCATATGATTTTCAAGTCCAGAGCCATTGACTTGCGTCGCACGTATTCGCCATCAATCAAAGCAAGCTTTTCAGGGTCGGACATATCAATCCCTTGGATTTGTGCCAGCCCTGTAACACCGGGCAGCACATCATAGACGTTTTCAGCGTCCCGCGCTGCGATCAAAGTGGTCTGGGATCGTAAACAGGGACGCGGCCCGACAAAACTCATCTGGCCCAGCAGAACGTTCATGATTTGAGGTACTTCGTCCAAGCCGGTTTTGCGTAATACCCTGCCGATCTTGGTGATTTGGTCAGAGGTGGCCTCGTGTGAAGCAACTTCCGCTGTATCGACCCGCATCGTGCGGATTTTATAGCAATAAAACGGGATTTTTCCCTTGCCTACGCGTTCTTGTTTTAAAATCGGAAAGGCGCGGTCTTCACGATAGACAAGTGTCAGAACAACGATCCAGAAAGGGATCAGCGTAATTAAGAAGCAAGTACAGAACACAACAACCGCCAAACGCTTCATTATCGTTGTCATTCCTTTTGAAACAGAACCAGATCTGCGGTTTGGCTACTTGGTTTGCATTCATCGGACAAGAAGTTTGCACGTGTCTGGCATCCCCGCCAGCCTTTGTTACTGTGCGGTACCCAACGTTCCGGTTTCCAGATGGTACCCTTCAACGCAATCCTCCAGAATCTTGCGGACTGCATATTTGTCATTCGCTTTGCTCGCGCGTTCGAGGTTTTTCAGTGTCCGTGCAATCTCGATCTGGGAAAGCATTGTTTCTTTGGCTCTGACGATCTTTTCATGAGGAGTAGGAAGCGCGTTGTCGCCGATAAGCAGCTCTTCGAACAGCTTTTCGCCCGGCCTTAACCCTACAATTTCAATAGCGATGTCCCCGTTTGGTCGCTGCTCATCGCGTACTGTGAGACCTGACAGTTCAATCATGCGGCGTGCCAGATCAATAATGTTCACGGCCTGCCCCATATCAAGCATGAACACATCTCCGCCTTTGGCGTAGGCACCGGCCAGGAGAACCAGTCGCGCCGCTTCGGGGATTGTCATGAAGTACCGGTTGATCTTGTCATGCGTCAGCGTGACAGGCCCACCGGCTTTGATCTGTTTTTGAAACAGCGGAATAACTGACCCGGAAGACCCCAAGACATTGCCAAACCGGACCATTGCAAATTTTGTCTTTTCGGATCGTGTTTGCAGGTCTTGGACAACCAATTCGGCAAGCCGTTTGCTAGCCCCCATGACATTTGTAGGACGCACTGCCTTGTCTGTCGAAACCAGAATGAACCGCTCCACATCAGCACGGGCTGCGGCCTCCGCCAGAATTCGGGTTCCCATCACGTTGTTATGCACGCCGATGATTTCATTGTCCTCAACCAAGGGCACATGTTTGTAAGCCGCCGCGTGCAAAATGATATCGACACTGGATTCGCTGATCACTCGATCCACCGAAACCGGATCACAAACCGACCCCAGCCTTGCGACCAGATCAACACCCAGACCTTTGGCAATGCTGCGCAGTTCATTGTCGATGCTATAAAGCCCGTATTCGTTGTGATCATACATGACCAACCGATGCGGATTGCACCTGAGAATCTGGCGGCACAGTTCCGACCCGATTGATCCACCTGCGCCAGTGACCAGAATATTGCGACCGGCATATGCGCGCGCCACCTCCGGTATCTCGAGGTTTACCTTGTCGCGGCCAAGCAGCATGTCAGGCAAGACCGGCTGCAACGCGTCCGAGATGGCATTTCCCTTGATCAACTCGTTATACGAAGGCAGCGTGTAAACTTCGCAACCCAAATCGGTCAGTTCGGTGACAAGCTGGCGACGCACAGCGTCCGTAGCCAACGGCAAAGCGAGCAGAACGCGCTGCACCCGTCTGCTTTTGACCATTTGCTCCAGCGTCTTGCGCGAATAAACCGGCAGACCCGAAACAGTCATATTTTGTAGCGTCATGTTGTCGTCGACAAACATCACGGGGCGCATTTCGAAATCCTTGCGGAGTGCCGCCATCAGTTGAACACCAATGGAACCCGCACCGTAAATCGCAACAGGTATGCGGCTGTTGTCACGCCCGGATTGGTACAAGAGCCACGCCCGCGCAGAAAGCCGCGACATGATATAACTAATCAGAAAGATGGGTCCGAAAATCAGCGGAACGGAACGCGGCCCTTCGACCGACAGAACATAACTGCCCAGTATCGCGATTACTGTAAGGATAAGTGCTGCTACGGCACCGCGGGTGATATCCTGCACCTCGAAGGCATTCAGTTTGATGCGATTTACGCCCGTTAAGACAAACACCGGAATAGAGGATAAAGCGACAAGTAGAAAAAGCGGTAGTGCGGCCATGAATTGATCCGCAGTGCTTTGAAGTCCGAACCGTAACGAAAACGCAGCGCAGAGGCTGGTCAGCACCAACGTGCAGTCTATCAACAAAAGAATTCTTCGTTTTACCCTGCGGGGCAACGCAATAAGATATTCATACATCAAAATGTATCCTGAAGAGCTTGGCGAATCTAAAGGCGACCCGCTGCTGCGATAGAACTTACAGGATAGAAACGATAAATTGCAATGCAGCCAGCTTTTCGGAGCTTTAACGCCAGCGAACTGTTACCCGTCATTTGCCGGTATCCAGCGGATTTTTGCCTGATACCACACATTGTGTCGTATTTCGGAAATCGACAGGTTCAATTGCTCAGGCAGCTAATTGCGGGCGAGAGAAACACTGAAATATTAGGGGGGCGGTCATTGGTCCTGTATCAAAAGAGTCCGGCGTCCGTTTGAAAGTGATCAAGGTGGCGGCATGCGGGATGCCAACACCTCAGGGTGAACCATCTTTTGATAGGTGTTTAGAACACGAAGTTGCTGTCGGTCAGGCTGGCGATGCCAACCATTTCCAACGTCAGCGTACCACCGCCGTCCCATGTGATTGTCACGTCGTTACCACCGCCACTGGCTGCAACGGATGTTGTTGCATCGCGCCAATCCTGATCTGACCCTACACCATCCGTCACTCCGAAAGCCGAAATGTCCAATCTGTCAGCGCTGCTGTAATCAGTGATCGTGTCGTTGCCCTGGTTGGCGGCAAATACAAACGTATCGTTGCTGCCTCCGCCTGACATGACATCGTTACCGCCAGCCCCGATGATCAGGTCAGAGCCTGCTCCGGCAAACACTTCGTCATTGCCGTCACCTAGATTGATCTCGTCATTGCCTGTGCCTGCAAAAACTTTGTCATTTCCCGTACCGGCAAAAATCTTGTCGTTGCCGTTTTGTGCGAACACAAGGTCATTGCCCGATTGTGCAAAGACCAGATCGTTGCCGCCACCTGTGTTAATGATATCGTTGTCGGCACCGCCATTTGCGATGTCGTTGTCCGCTCCGCCAAATATCTGGTCGAATCCGGCCCCGCCATAGATTTGGTCAAAACCCGCCCCTCCGAACAGGAGGTCGTCTTCAGAGCCGCCGAACAACAGATCTTCGCCGTCGCCACCATTGAGGACGTCATTGTTTGCGCCGCCCGACAGAACGTCATTCCCGCTCTCGCCGCGCAAGTTGTCCGCGCCGTCCTCGCCTTGCAACGTGTCGTTGCCATCCATTCCGTCCTGGGTGTCATTGCCTGCGCCGCCGACCAGCAAGTCATCACCCAAGCCACCCAACAGTGAGTCGTCGTCACCTTGGCCATAAAGTGAGTCGTTGCCGTCCATGCCTTCGAGAGTGTCATTGCCGCTGCCACCTTCAAGGCTGTCTGCACCGGCTCTCCCGTTCAGGGAATCTGCGCCGCCAGACGCTTTGAGAATGTTGTTTTCAGTGTTCCCCAAGAGGTCTACCGCGCCATCACCGGTTGAGGTGAATGTTGTGTTGCCGCTCTCTGTGAGTTCAACCGTTGTCCGACCAAAGCCCGATGGAAGGGCCAATGTGATGTTTTCAAGACCTGTACTAACTGTCTCATTTGATCCGGTATAGGTTGCGGGGTCGACGTCGATTGTGAAGCCATCCACACCGGCGGCGATTGCAGCAGTGATGGTACTGAAGGTCTGGACAACCGCGCCGGTTCCATCACGCAGTGTCACCCCTGTATCAACCGGTTCCTCTACGATCGTTATTGCTATGGCGGCTTCGTTGTAATCAGAGTCGTTATTGTCTTCGCGGCTCTCGGCCAGAGTGTCATCATAGTCAGAGATGACCCCAATGTAATAAGTGCCAATGGCAAGTCCTGCCGGCAAAGTCACTGTGACGCTTTCCATATCAACAGAGCCCGCAGGGCCGCTGCCGGTCGAAATTTCAGTGCGTAGCAATGTGTCAGAGCCGGTGATGATGGAATTTGTCGACAAGTAAATGCCGCTTGTTGTATTGGCCGCAACGCCTGTCCCGATGTTCGAGACGTCAAACGTAACCGTTGTTGTGTCGCCTGCCTGCAGTGTTGTCTGTGAAACCGAAACATTATCAACTGTCAAATCCGGCAAGTCCGGGGCCCCGTTGTTGGTGACCGATACTGTATAGGTTCCGGTATATGCCGCCGAGAAATTGCCCGCTGCGATGTAGTACAGGCCATTATATCCAGCAGTGAAGACCAACTGGCTGTTGCTTCCCGTGCCGCTGTCGTCGTCAAAGGTGTTATTAATCTCGATTCCGTTGCGGTTATAGACACCGCGCAGGACCGTATCCGTCAGCGTTCCTTTGCCTGTCGGGCTTCCTTCGATGTCGATGGTGTATTCGGAGTCGCGGACCAATTCGACAGCAAACCAATCTGTGTCGATGCCTTCCTCGATTTCACCAGTGGCAGAACCATCGACGCTGACACTGCCGGCTGTAGACGTGGTTGCACCATAATCATCAGTCACCGTGGCGTTTACCGGGCTTGCGATCTGGACTGGTTCTTCTGGAAGATTGATGGACAAAAGCTCATCTTGATTGGCCATGATAAAACACCTTCTTACTCACTAAAATACTGGCGTTAAAATGAGGCTGCTTCGGAAGTTAAGCAATCCTGCGGTGGCGAACCGCTGACTTTTGAGCCCGCGGTGTTGCCAAAATTCAGGTAGGTTCGGTCCGGATTGCGCTTGGCTGGTTGGTAAATTTCTGACGCCCGGCGGGCATTGATCAATGCGTGCGTCTCACAACTCTGATGCTGGATTATGCATCCAGAGTTTCGCTAACATAGTTGTGTGGAAAACTATTCTTGGCGAAGCGGTTTTCTGAGTATGTCGTAAATGAATGCAGCTAAGACTGATGTTAACATATTGTTAATATTAATTAAAACTTGTTCTGGCGGTGCTGGAATTAGATTGGTTCACCTGTCGTCTGGAACACGCTCTGCCCCGAACGAGCGATAAATTAAGATGCCGGATCGGTGAGAGCCCTGCTTTTACCAAGGTGGAATGTAGTAGGGATTTCTTGTCGGAACTTTGGTCAAATTTGAAGCTGATAGCGCGAATAGATAATCGACATGATGAAGGGTCATTCCGAAAAAAGTGAACTCATTCCTGCTGCGGTCATTAAATCGCCAAAGTTTTTTGAATCACTCACAATAAGAGGGCAGAGAGCCTATAGTCGCTTGGCGTTCCGATTTACCGAAACTGGACCCTGACCTTAGCGTAGCGCCCGTTGCAGGACATGACTGCAAAGATTGCCGAAGCTTGCCAGTACAGAAAGCCCGGCAATATCGCGGTACATCCGCCATGTATCATAAAACGCCAGAATCTTGTTCGATGACAATGTTCCATTTGCCAAACGCAGGATAGCTAGAGGTTGGGTGGTGCCGTAGGCGGTGCCGTGGCTTTTCAAGAGTTGCAACCAAAGGGCAAAGTCATGGCGGCGGCGGATCAAGGGCATCGGAACCTTGCCGCAAATGCTTGTATCGTACATTGCGGTAAGGCATCCGATGATGTTGCCGCGCAAAAGCTGTTCGTATGTTACAGAGTCAGGCACGACAATCGTCTTGTCACGACGCCCTTCCCGACGGGCAATAAACCCGGAATAGCAAAGGGCGGCACCGGTCCGGACCATCAGCTCCAGTTGAAGGGCCAGTTTTTCTGGCAACCATGTGTCGTCAGCATCGAGAAAAGCGATGTAGCGGCCCGTGGCAGCAGACAGTCCGGTATTTCGTGCGGCCGCTGCGCCGCGTGGGCCAGTGTTGCGGATCAGTTTGATGCGCGGGTCGGTTGCCGCCAGATTTTGAACCTTCTGCGCGGTGCCGTCCTGGGACGAATCGTCAATAACCCACAATTCCCAGTCTGGTTCGCTTTGTGCCTGAACGGACGCAATCGCGGCCGGAATTGTATCGGCGGCATTGAAGACAGGCATCAGGATCGAAACCGTGACCATAAAGGTATCCCTACAGAAGTGGTGGGGCACAGGTGTTGACCCATAAGGGCCTGACAGGATAAGCGCAATCCATCTCCCTTTGGATGCAGCATTGCTATGAACAGATTTGCCGGATTGGCCGCCCAGAACAAGAGCGCGTCTCGGTCTGTCTCAGAACTTCATTTGTGCAATAACCTGCGCCATTTAATGTTTGCCTTGGCAGATATTCTGGGACGATCAGCTCAGGCCACGATCATCTATCTCGAAGACGACGCGCAACTTTCCAAATCTCTCAGGATGCGCATCTCGGAAACCTATCCTCATATCAGATTGCTGGTCAGCACGGACGCCGCGCAGATTGCAGAGTTCGGGGGTATCGATCTTACTGGTTTGATGCGGCGTAACCTTCGATTTGATGGGGTGCGCGGTTTCACCCGGTCAACACGTTGGGCTCTGCCCATGCTCACTGAACAGCGTTTTGACATCGGATTCATTTATCATACCGGACTGTTTTCGGCGAAATCAGCAGCGTTCAGCTGCGATCATGTTGTGATGCGCGAATCCGGTCTCAACAACTATGTGGCGCTGCCGGTACCTTGGCCCAAAGCAGTGGTGCGGGCCTGTGTCGGGTTGCCCCCGTTTCGGCAGGTATGGGGCGAGGAGCGTTGGGTGGATGTCATTGAGGTGTCACGCCCCGAATATCTGCCTGCCCGCGTGCAGGCCAAAGCGCGCGGCCTTACGTTTGCCAAGCTGCTCGGGTCGCTGGACGAAAAACAGGCCTTAACATTGGGGCGCGTGTTTGTCCCGACGTCGCCGGAGTTAAACCTGAAGCCTGAACCACGGGCTGTAGTGTTGACGCAGGCAATTGATGATGCCGGTCTGTGTACTTCGGCAGAAAAGAAGGCGATCTATCAGGGGATCGTCGACGTCTTGCAGGCGCAGGGTTATGATATTCATGTAAAGCATCACCCGACCGAAACGCCGTATTCCCTGACCGGGTGTACCACTTTCGATGCGAATTTTCCTGTCGAGTTATGGGCGACCCTCGGCCTGCCACGGTTCAACCTTGCTGTCGCTCTTTGTTCGGCAGCCCTGATTGAAGGCGAAGCCTTACTGGCCAAGAAAGTCGTCCAGCTTATTACACCGGCCCAGTTTAATGTTGCAGGGGTACGTCAGTGGCGGGCGACCTTGCCGGATACGTTGGCTGTCCTCAAACACTAGGTTTTTGCAGCTGCTTTACGGATTACGTTTTCCCATTGGTTCGCGACGGCCTCCGGACTGTATGTTTGCGTGATCTGTTCCGCGGCAGCCCCCAGCGCTCTAAGATGATCGGGTTGGTTGAGCGCGTTTTCCAGTTCTCTAGCCAATGCATTTACCCGGTCTGGGTCGGGATTGATCAAGATGCCATCAACACCATGTGTGATAAGTTGGTTTATCCCGGTGCAATCTGAAAAGCCGATTGCCGGCGTCCCGTGCGACATGGCCTCCCCCACCACCAGTCCAAAACCTTCGAAAGTGGCGGGATGGCACAACAGGCTGGCGCTGTCATAAATGGCCCCCAAGTCTGAGGAAACGCCGCGCAGTTTTATGCTGTCATGCAAGCCAGCGGCAGAGATTTGATCCGTTAGCGCCTGCTGGTCTGGTCCTTCGCCGTAAATTTCAACGCGCCAACCAGGAAATTTCAGATGTATTTTTTCCCATGCTGCGATGAGCAGGTCAAATCTTTTGACGCTGGTCAGGCGACCAACGCCAAGTATCAGTTTCTCGCGTTCCGGTCTGGAGGTGTCTTTGGACGATAGACGGCTGATTGCATTCGCAATGACGTCGATCCGGTCCTGTTCCTCGGGCCGGAACCAACCGCGAAAGCTCTCTTGGAGAATGGTGATACGTGTCGCCTCTGATAGAGCAGTGCGGGCGCGGCGGCGATACAGCGGATTCTGATCCCAACGCGGGCTGTCTGCCCCAAAATCCTGTTCAGGGACGTTGTGCGTCGACGCAATGACTGGAATATCAAGTGTCCGTCCGGCAATCACAGTGGTCGTTATGGCCGGAGGCAGAAAAGCGACAACAACGTCGGGGTGCCGTTTCTTTAGGGCAGTCTTGAGGCATCGTATGAATAGGCCGTGGGTGATGGCCCATTTCAGATGCCCTACCACCCCACCGTGCGGAAGGCGCTTTAGCGACTTTGGCGTCCGGTTGCCGCGTGGACCCGCCTTTGTGGGCTTTTTTAGAAACCAGGGCAGCAAATTTGTGATTGGAACGCCGGCGGTTTCAAACTGTGGCGTTCCATTCGACGTGTCGTAAATCAAGATTTCAACCTGCATTCCCCGCGCTGCCATTGCCACTACCGTCTGGAGAAACACACGCTCTGCGCCGCCGCTCAGTCCGAGCAGCTTTTGAATGACAAAACACACACGCAGAGGAGCCTTACTCATGTCATCTTATCTGGCAAATTCTTCAACGTATTCTGGCTTTGCTCACGGGGTGGATAAAAGATGATGCTCCCCCTCGGTTAGGTGGCTTTTCTGTCTTCTTGAGCGTCGATTACGTCAAGCTAACTGGACTAGAGATCGTAGCCGAGGCTTAGAATTTCGTCCTTGCACCGCTCTGTGATCTTGCTGACCAAGGACTGATCCCTATAGCCGCGCCATCTTGAAATGCCCGCATCTGACAGTGTTCCCATTTTCACATCGGAAAACGAGCTGTTATTGATTGCGATGCCAGCGCCTGCTTTCAGGTCAGTACCCAGATACTCGGACATCCCGGCCACTGCCTCTTCGTGATTCTGGATAAAATCCTCGTAGCGAAGCATGTGAATTTTGGGGTTTTGAGTGCAAATCTCGTAGCCCGTGAGCCAACGATTGATTGCATCGTCTGCATCGCTTTTTACACCGAAGTTAGGGTCTGACTGGATTTTTTCCATCAAGGAGCAGACAACGGCCCTTGGATCACGAATGACAACAATTGCCTTGTTCCCACCTGATGCCATCGCTGCTGCAAACTTTTCGCCCCGCGTTTCCTTGTTGCCAGCATAGGACAGGGTCGGGCGGTTTGTGATGGGAACGGAGTGTTCCAGAATCACATTGAAAAAGTCGATGTGGGTGCGGAAGGTTGGCAGATGCAGGATGTCGCCAACAGTGATATAGGGGTTGTCGTCCCATGAACGAATTTGGCGAATATACCCCAAAAACGGCTCAAGACGTTTCATTGCAACAGCACGCCCTGCTTTGCCACCTCTTCTTGCAAGCCAGAGGGTGACATTGACGAATGCTTCAAACAACTTGAGTTGCTCTATCACTGTCATGGAATCGGAGAATTCAATGGACTTGCCCTTGAATGCCTGATCAGAAGCGGCAAGGATGCGTGCCTGATCGACAAGAATCTTGATGCCTCTGTTATGTCCAAGAAAAGTGGCGACAAGAGTGGTTCCGCTCCGCATCTGCCCGGATATGTAGAGGGTTTTCATGTCAGTTCCTGTTCATTTCAAAGTTACAGCTGTTGCAAAGCGGCGTCTGGTTATTCAGTTGGAAGTCTCATTACGGCATTTTAAATCAATCAGCCAGTATTGAGAATTACCTAATTTGAAGGGGTTAAAGGTCGCACATGGAAGACATGGTGATTTTGCCCGCGACTTATTGTCGAAATCTTCCGCTTCAAACGCGACTCATGCTTGGCCTAACCGGTAAGGGGTTCCCGTGCGGATCGATTCATAAAACGCCATATGTGCCGCGTGATCGTCCAGTGGAACCAAACGGTAGGCATCTTCGCCCGTCAGAAACGCCTTCGTCTGTCGCAGCAAACCCGGCTTGAAGGCCAGATCATCCGCATCATTCAGGGCGACATCAACTTCGGCAAAACTGTCGTGCGTTTGTACGCGCAGTTTTTCAAGCGGCTGTAGAATAATGCGGCGTTCACGTGTTAGCACCTCCATGCCCCATCGACCCGGTGAAACCCAATTCGCATGCCAGGCGATTGTGGCACCGTCTTCACGGTGGCCAAATCCGGTGAACACGCCGGCGTCAGGATGCCAATCAACGCCGTTTTGTCCTGCAATTCGTGCGTCCAGTGCAAGAGGTGGGCCAAAAAAGTGGAATGCCAAGTCAATCACGTGGGTCGAATTGCCATAGAACCATGTGGACAATTCGCGTGCGGGCTTGCCCAAGGCGCCGATGCGGCGTGCGGGTTCTGAAAAATCGAACCTCAAGCTTACCACACCGCCGTCAGCGGCAACCATCCGGTCCGCTTCTAGCACAGAGGCAAGGAACCGGCGGTTGTAAGCAACAAAGACTTCGGCCCCGGCTTCTTGTGCCGCATTTTGCAATGTTGCCATCTCGGCAAGGTCCAGAGCGGCCGGTTTTTCAACCAACAGCCGCTTGATGCCATGTGCCATGAGCGTTTGCGTCGTTTCGGCCAGCGCGTGTGCGTTGACTGTTACAATTGCAACGGCGTTTGGATCGACATCAGCCAATTGTGCTGACAGATCACCCGTGCTGGGTTTTATGCCCGTCGCCTCTGCAAAGGTTGCTGCCGAAGCTTCACCTCGTCCCAATACTTGCGGCGCAATTCCCATTTCTTTCAATACGTTGGAATAGGCGAGCGCCATGCCGCCTGCACCGATCAAAAGCACATGAGGTTGATGTGTCATAACAAAGTTCCGTTAACCCAGATTAGCTGATAGGGCATACAGTATCGTCACCGCTTGGCAAGTCTAAGTGCTTGCACATCGCGCGTAGGTAGAACCTGTGTTGACGCGCGGAATCTGCATATGGTGTCAGACCCGGATCCAGGGATCGCAGCGCATCATCATAGAGATACGGCATGCCTGATACATACTTCACCTCGAAGGGCTTGGTTTCACCCGCGTCGGTCTGTGTGCCGCCAAGCTCGTCAATGCTGATGGTGCGATCACCGTGATGCAGAGTGATGTTGATCGCCATACTGTCCGTATCCGCACAGGTCACTGACAACGAGGCACCGTTCTCCAATGTAGCGGCCAATGTGCCGAATATCTCGAAGAACCCTGCGCGCTTGCTCTCTACGGCACCCGCTTCGAGGCCGGAAAGGTCTACGCCAGTCACTGCGGCACCATTGATGAATTCGGCGAGATCGAGGAAATGAACTGCATTGGAGGCAAGACCATAGGCACTGCCATTGACGGTGATGTTCGTTGGTGTTGGACCTGCAAACTCTTTGGCCAGTGCGCGGTAGGTGTCAAAACCCCGACGTCCACAATTTACATAGGCTGGAATGTTCTCACGCTCCAATCGAGCGGCGACTTCATCGAGAGCTGCAACCGTCTGGAACAGGATTTTCTCAAAGATGATACAGCCCACATCATGCTGATCGACAATGCCATTAAATGCAGCCAGCCGCGTATCTGCACTGGTCGCGATGACCACCAGATCAAATCTCTCTCGCTCTGCCGGAAGAGTGGTCAGCAACCTGTAACGCTCAGTCCCACCTGCAGCATCAGATGCGATGAAATCTGCGATGCGCGGGTGACCGGCAGCAAAGGGTTCAACGATTGTGATCTGCATTGGTGTTCCGGCGCTCGCGAGGGCTTGCAAATGGCGAAAACCGATGTTGCCACACCCACACAATAGAACTTTGCTTACCATGCTCTTTTTCCTCTTATGGTGATCCGTTTCCGGCCTTTACCGTCGTGGATTTCTCCGTCAACCATCGGTCGTCTTCTTGGCTTGAGCCTCACGCATCAGCAATTCAACAAGCTTGAAGTCAATCTCATTGTCGATATCAACAGATCGTTCATGCGGCATCTCGTAAAGCTTGGTGCGGCCGGACCAAAGACCGCCTGCCAGAGTATCGCGGTGCCAAACATAGACAGAGCCGTTCATAGAATAGACGGCAGGTGCCGCTTGACGTGAATCAACGCCACCTTCGAGTGGCGTGACGAGGCGGATGTTGCCGTCGGCCTTGGCCTCTACCATGTTGAAATAGGGGTTCTTGTCTGCCGGATAGGCCGTGATCACAACATCGGTATCCGCATCCAGCAGTGCAACGGCGGCCGTGATATCGGAGACATTGCGCAACGGTGAAGTCGGATCCAGATCGACAACGCGTGTCACTTCAACACCGGAGGCTATGACGTGGTCGATCAAGTGGATGATTACCGGCAGCTTGCCTGCCTCAAACGTTGCCAGTTCGGCGGGGCGCATAAAGGGGACAATTGCGCCGCAATCACGGGCAACTTGCGCGATTTCCTCGTCGTCCGTCGAGACGTAGATGGCATCAATCAAATCACATTGCTGCGCTTGTTCAATGGTATGAGCGATCAGCGGTTTCCCCAGAAGGGAGCGGACATTTTTGCGCGGGACGCCGGTTGAACCGCCACGGGCGCAGATCGTACATATCGTTGTCATTGGTCTTTTCTCTCATCTCGGGTTTGTGGGGTCATAGACCTGCTTTTGGCAAAAGGAAATGTTGGACCCGTTGACCACTGGCGGTTTTACAGCAACGCACGCCCCGGATTGCCGCCCCAGATTGCTTGGGCCGGAACATCAGACAGAACAACACAGCCAGCGCCGACAATGGCGTTATCTTCAATGTTTAGTCCTTGGCGTATGACACTTGCAGCACCGATCAACACGTTATCGCCGACTGTCACGTTACCCGTAAGTCGCGCGCCCGTTGCGATGTGGCAATTGCGTCCAAGACCGTTGTGATGTTCGATTATGGCACCGGTATTGACTAAAGCGCCGATGCCCAGCACCGCCCTTGTGCCGACAACACTTTGCGCGGCGACGAAACTACCCGCGCCCAATTTCGCCGACGGGGCGATACTGGCCGTGGTATGGACAACTGTGGCGAGGCTTTCGGGCTCAAGGGCATCCAGCATGGCGGCACGGCGTTTGGCGCTTGCCGCATCCACAAAACCAAGACCCAGAATACAGGTTAAGCCTTGCGCGAGCAATCCGTCGAGGGCGTCATCCGTGCCCAGCCAGTTTCCCAGCAGGTCATCTGGCGCACCCTTCGTGGGCGCGATGTGTCCCGCGATTTGCCAGCCGGAAAGATGTGCCGCCTCTGCAACAACGCAAGCGTGACCGCCGGAGCCGATGATGACCAGCGGCTTTTCAGTCATGAATATCGTCCGCCACCAAAGGGGTGTCCGCAGCCACGTCGCGGGTCAGGACACAGCCTAGAACCAGCGGCAAATGTCGCGGCGCAAGTCCCGTGCCGGGCCGCACAACTTTGATATCTGCAGCTTGCAGGACGGTGCCCTTGGGCAGATCACGCGCAGATGTGATAGAACGACGCCCCACCAAAGCGGTCACTTTCTCTGCTTCGGTGGGCCCTTTTCGTCCGTCCCCGATAGCGGCTTCGATCCGGCGGATACCTTCGACAAAAGCCGCGAATTCCTCCGGCTCCATTGACGCTTTGTGGTCAGGGCCGGGCAGGGATTGATCAAGGGTGATGTGTTTTTCGATAATCCGTGCACCACGCGCGACGGCGGCCCATGAAATTGCGGAGCCCAGCGTGTGATCGGACCAGCCAACAGGCAGGCCAAAGGCTTGGGCCATCGTATCCATGGCTGCCAGATTGCAGTCCTCTGGTGCGGCGGGATAGTTGGACACGCAATGCAGCAGTGAAATGTCTGTGCCGCCGCCCTCGCGGATCGCTTTGATCGCTTCTTCGACCTCGCCGATTGTGCCCATGCCGCTTGACAGGATGATCGGTTTGCCCTGCCGCGCCATATGCGTGAGCAACCCCAAATGCGTCAGATCACCAGAACTGACCTTGTAGGCATCCACCCCGATACGGGCCAGCAAATCAACGGCGTCCTCGCTGAATGGGGTTGACAGAAACGCGATATCTTTGGTCTGACAATAGGTATAGAGCCGTGCAAATTCGTCTTCGGACAACTCCAACGCCTTGAGCATCGAAAACTGGCTGTCATCGTTTTGCGTATTGGCGCTTTGGTAGGCTGCTTTGGCTGCAGAGGTTGTGACCAGATCTTCTGCACGGAACGTTTGGAACTTGACCGCGTCTGCCTTGGCATCGGCAGCGGCGTCGATCATCTGGCAAGCCAGATCAAACGATCCGTTATGATTGACGCCGATTTCAGCGATAATGTAGCAAGTGTCGCGCATGATGGGGCTTTCCTAGACGCGGGCATCCAACGATTTGGTGCTGGCGCGGTGGCTTTTGGCAAAAGCGGGTTCTACCGCGGCGATGGCGTCTTTCAACACAGCTTCGGTCAGGGGTGTGTTGAGCTGGGTGGACAAAAACCCGCGCAGCTTCTCGATGAAGACCGGAAACACAGCCGGATCAGAAGGTGGCAGATAACCAACATGTTCGAGGGATGTGAACACACCACGTGTCACGTCTTCGCCGGCACCAATAAATTCCTCGTAAGGCTTTTCGCCAGCGGTATCCAAAGGCGTCAGTAGCACGGGCCATTCGCCACGTTTGGCACAGCCCTCTACCCCATTGCGCGCCTCGTCTTCGTCGTGAGTGAACCATGGCTTCAGGCCTTGCGCATCCAGATACCAGGTTGCCACATCTTGCAGCAGCACAAGGTGTTCGGCGGGATCAAGGGCTGGAACAATCACGCTACGATCAGGGCCAAGGAAGGCAGCAAGCGTGCACAGATGACCGGATTCGCCCAATGATACAAAAAAGCGGCGGCAGCCTTCGGGGCAGGCCATGGGTTGACCGGCGGCTTGCCGCATTTGCCAGCTTTGCAGCAGTGACCCGTTCGACATCGCCACATTGGCAAACCGTGCTGACGTAATCTGCGTTTTATCAGTCCACGCCAGATTGGGGGCGAACAAGGCGTGTTCCATCAGCCGTTTGGTCGCGCCCATCATGGAACTGGGGTTTGCGGCCTTGTCGGTGGAGACACAGAACAAGCGTTTGGGCGCACCGAGTGCATCAAGGTTCTGGGCCAGATCAACCAGCTTGAGCACATTTGTTTCGAGCATCGCCAGAATAGAATATGGGTCTTTCTCGGAACGCACATGCTTGAGGGCGGCAAAGTTCAGCACGTAGTCGTAAGGCTGGTCTTGTGAAGCGAGCCACTGCCGAAACGGCGCGCCGCCATAGTCAAAGGGCAAAGTCAGGATTTCGCCAGCGAGCACAGGCTCGGGCGCCGATCGCAATGCACGAATGACTTCTGCCAATCCGTTTTCGTTGTGGTCGATCACATGGACGACAGCAGGGGCAAACCGCACCATAGTGCGCAATGTTTGAAACCCAATTGATCCAGCGCCACCGATCACCAGAATGCGCGAGCCTTTGATCATATCGGATAGCGTATCCGCATGGGCCAGCGAATCTTGCGCGAAAAAGCTCTGGTTGCGGCCTACTATACGTGCGTCAAGCGCGGGGAGGTCAAAAGGTGTCAACGTGGGGATCCTTCAAAAATGGCTCTGGCGCGCTTGAGTTCGGCGATGTCACCGATATCAATCCAGCGGCCGGGATGGACGTAAGTGCCACCTTTCATTCCGCGCGTCTGCAGGTCGGAAAACAAAGTTGGCAAATCATAAAATTCATCTGACGGCACCACGCGCAAAACGGATTTGGACAGCATATAACAGCCCGCATTTATCCTGTAATGCGCGGTTGGTTTTTCTTCTGCACCGACAAAAGACTCATCCGGTGCAACGTTCACGACGCCGTAAGGCACTGTGTAGCTGAAATCGCGAACGACCATTGTCGCGTCCCAGTGATTGCTCTGATGCTGTAACCGCAAGGCGTCAACATCAATGTCATTGAGGATATCGCCGTTCAGGCACAAAAAGGGCTCGGACAATTCTGCCGCATCAATCAGGCCCAAGGCACCGCCTGTTCCCATACGGGATGTTTCGTGAACGTAGGAAATGGAAACATCCAGCGCAGAGCCGTCACCAAAATGGTCGACAATCATTTCTGCCAGATAGTTGGTGGAGAGGACAAACCGGCTGACCCCCTGATCGCGCAGGTTTTCGATGATATGGCTCAGGATCGGTTTGCCGCCCAGAGGCAACAAGGGTTTGGGGCAATCGTCGGTAAGCGGGGCCAGCCGGCTCCCCAGTCCACCTGCCATGATCACCGCTGTGAGGGCTTCGGTGTCCGAGGTTACCCAGAGCACATACAGCGAAGAAAGCTGTCCATTTTGCACTAGCGGCAAATATTCAACACCACGGCGCATCATCAGTGCGCGCACTTCGGTCTGCGGTAATTCATCGCTCAATGTGAAGGGTTTAAGGTTTGTTGCTTGGCCAACCGGTGCATCAATCTGTCCGCCACCGGACAGAAAACGCCGGATGTCACCGTCTGCAACAACGCCGAGGAAGGTTGAATCTGTTGCAGTTACAACCGGGACCAATCGCAAGCCGACCTTGCTCATTATTTTCATCGCTTCGAGGATCGTTTGGTCGTCACGCACGCAAAGCGATTGCAAATCGGTTCCGGTGTAATTTGCCAGTCTCATGACTGCTCCTTAAGTCAGTTCCAAAAGTCTTTTGCAGCGGTAATGACGGTTTCCAACTCTTCTTGCGTGATATGTGTCGAGCAGGGCAGAGGGAATATGCGCTGCCAGACTTCGTTTGTAATCGGCATCGGTTCGCTCAAAGCTGTCAAATAGGGCTTTTGTAGATGCAGTGGTTTCCAGAACGGGCGCAGATCAACACCCGCAGCTTTCATATGCGCCTGAAAGGCAGAATCCTGTCCTGCCTTGTCACCGGTGTACCAGACACCGGAAAACCAGTGCCCGTTTTGGCCATATTGCGGTTCGGGAAAGGGCGACAGGTCGTCGAATTCATCCGCCATTGCAGCATATCTATCGCGGATTTTCTGTTTGCTTTTCAGAAAACTGTCCAGCCGCTCGAGCTGTGCGACGCCAACGGCTGCCTGTAGATTGGTCATTCGGTAATTATAGGCAACGATGTCATGGTCATAATTCGCACCAACCCGTCCGGTGGAGCTGAGGTGTTTGATGCGGGAAATCAGCGCATCGTCAGATGCTGCAACCGCACCGCCCCCACCACACGTGACCGTTTTGTTGCCATTAAATGAGTAGCAAACGGCGTCGACGCCGGTCGCGCCTAATGCTGTTTTTTCATTGTAAGTGGTGCCAATCGCCGCGGCTGCATCGACGATAACACGTAAATTGAATTCTTTGGCCAAGGCTACGACCGCATCAAAGTCGGGGACTGCGCCCATGATCATAACCGGCATCAGGGCGCGCAGGACTTTGCCGCTGTCTCGGTGCAAGCGGCCATTGGCGTGTGGTTCTGTCTGTGCCTCGATCGCTGCGCGTGCAACACCGAGGTCCAGCATCCAGTCATCCGCTGCCACATCCATCAGCCAGACATCGGCGCGGGCATGGCGTACAGCATTGGCGCTTGCAATAAAGGTGAGGGCAGGCACCATGACCAGATCACCCTCGCCAATGCCCAAGCCTTCAAGTGCAAGATGAATGGCGGTGGTCCCACTGCATAAAACGGCGGCCGTCGGAGTGCCGCTTAACTCGGCAATCTGGCTTTCGAACTTTCCGACAAACGGGCCCACTGTCGAGACGAAAGTCGAGGTGATGCATTCCTGCAGGTAGGCGGATTCGTTTCCGTTCAGGTTTGGTACAGCGAGCGGGATCATGGTGTGTTACTATCTTTCTGTCGCATCCAAGTGACAAAGCCTTGTTTTCGGCCTCGCCATGGAATGCAACGATCTTACACCTCGGCGCAACTAAGAAATACATAGCCGACAAGATGGACATCTGTCCAAGTGTGACCAATAAAACGCCTGCAACGGCCCCCGATCTGCGCAACAGGAGACTAAATCTGTGACCAAAGGCTATGATATTCGTGTCTGGCAGCCTGGTGATGAAACGGCAATTCTCGAGCTGTTCCAAGCCAGTTTCGGGCGCAAATTGGCACCTGAATTCTGGGAGTGGAGATTTCGGGATCATCCGGCAGGCGATCCACTGATTATGCTTGCTTGGCAGGGGGACCGGCTGGCGGCGCATTATGGTGCAAGTCAGGCACCACTTTGGTGTGATGGAGAAGTTGTCCCCGCAGCGCTTTCGATGACGACAATGACCCACCCAAATGACCGCGGAAAAGGGCTCGTTGAAGCGGTGGGCGAGGCTTTGTACGAAACATTGCGCAGTGCCGATTACGCGGCTGTCTGGGGTTTTCCGAATGCGATGATCAATGCAACGCGTCGGCGCAAACTTGCTTGGGTGCCAGTGGATGATGTCCCTACTTTATCGATGAATGTAGCAGCGGCGCGGACCGTACCACATGATTGCGCGATTCAGGTCCAAACGGTTGGCGCAATTGATGCGCGTTTTGGCACTTTGCAAAAGGCGTTGGCGCAACCGGATACGCGGGCGGGATTGCGCGATACACGTTTGCTGAAATGGCGCATTGATGACAATCCGGTCAATACATACACACGCTACATTATTCAGGCAGGCGAGGGTATCGCAGCCTATGCGATTACCAAATCCTTTGGCGATCAGGCTATTGATGTAATTGACTTGCAGGCCGCAGATGATTCGCATGTCACTGCGCTGCTTGCTGCGATCCTCGAACAAGCCCGTGCAAAATCGGTCAGTCAATTGAATTGCTGGTGTCTGCGCATGGACCCTGCACGTACTGCGATAGAACGCTTTGGTTTTGCCGCAACGGCACCGGTTACCTATTTCGCTGGCCGAAACTTCGATCGGAGGATAAGAGACTTCACAGATTCCCGACGTTGGCGTCTTTCTATGATGGATTCCGACTTATACTAAAAGGTTACCATGACACGTCACGTTCATTTTTTGACTGGCATCCGGTCTGAGTACGATATTTTGGCTCCTGTGGTTGGTGCTGTGAACGAAACGGATGGCTTGAGTGCCAGTGTGATTGTGACGGGCGGACACCTTAGCAGCCGCATGGGCAATTCGATCAGCCAGATCGAAGCGGATGGATTTCGCATCGCTGCGCGCATTGATTCACTTCTGGCGTCTGACGGGTTGGGCGGACGGGTCAAAGGGGCCGCGCTCCAGATGTCGGGCATGACAGACCTGTTTGCACAGGAGCGCCCCGATTTTCTGGTTGTGATGGGCGATCGCGAAGAATCCATGACCGGTGCGTTGTCCGGATTGTACCACCACATCCCGGTGGTCCACATTGGTGGTGGTGATCACGCCGAGGATGGAAATGTCGACAACCCCATCCGCCACGCCGTGTCAAAGCTGGCAAACTTGCACATGGCAACAACCCCGCTTAGCGGCCAACGGTTGCGCGCACTTGGGGAAGAAGACTGGCGTATCAACGTGGTTGGCGCATCCGGCCTGGACCGCTTGGTCAGTACCCCCAAGATGGAGCGATCCGAAGTGGATGTTGCGCTTGAACTGGATTGGAACGGCGCGCCCTACATTGTGTTCCTTTATCATCCGACGATCACAGATTTTGAAGCAGCGCGGGCCCATATGGCGACGATTTCCAGCGTGCTGGAGACCAGCGGACTGAATGTGGTCGCTTTGATGCCCAACACTGATCCGGGCAATGATGCTGTTGTGGCAGAGTTGACGGCTCTGGCTGCGCGCACCGACAGGGTGCGACTGTTTACCTTTCTGGAACGGAAGGTCTTTGTGAATATGCTGCGCCACGCTCAAGCGATGGTCGGCAATTCATCATCCGGCATTCTTGAGGCACCTACGCTTGGTTTGCCCACAATCAATATTGGCAAACGGCAACGCGGTCGCGAGCATGCAGCGAATGTTATTTTCACTGATTATGATCCCGATGAGATTAGTGCGGCCTTGAAAAAAGCAACCAGTGATGCGGCGTTCCGCGCTGAGGTTGCAAAATGTGTGACGCCCTATGGGGACGGCACAACAAGTAAACGCATTGCGCAGATACTGGCGCAAACCGAATTGAATGCAGAACTGATGCATAAACGTTTTGTTATGGAGACCTGATACGTGTTCACGGACAATCAAAGCGGCCCAATTCTGGTGCTGGCCCCGCATCCTGACGATGAAACTCTGGGGGCAGGAGGGACGTTGCTTCGTGCTGCCCGTGCGGGGCGTCCCGTGCATTGGCTGATTGTCACAAAAATGCGTGCAGAGGACGGCTGGCCGGCGGACAAGATGGCGCGGCGAGAGGCCGAGATAAAGGCGGTCGCGGATGCCTACGGATTTGCGGGCGTGCACATTCTACCATTTCCGGCTGCACGTCTGGATACATTTCCAATGGGTGATCTGGTTGCGGCAATTGGTGCCGTGGTGAAAGAAGTCGAGCCCGAAATCATCATGCTGCCGCACCGAGGTGATGCACACAGTGATCACGCGGCAGTTCATGATGCCGGGGCTGCTTGTTCCAAATGGTTCCGTTATCCTTCTGTCCGCTGGACTCTGGTCTATGAAACACTGTCTGAAACGGATGCTGCTGTGCAGGATAGTGAGCAATTCCACCCAGACGTGTTTGTTGATATTACTGAAGAACTGGATGAAAAACTGCGGATTACCAGCCTGTTTGGCGATGAAATCCAGCCGTTCCCATTTCCGCGCAGTTTGCAGGCATTGCGGGCACTGGCCGAGACCAGAGGCGTTGCAAGCGGGACTGCAGCGGCGGAGTGTTTCATGCTTTTGAGAGCCAGAATTTAGGCACTGCTGCTGATACGGCGAAAGTTTTATAGGTTATTTTTTATGTCAATCTTGTCCAAAGCTCGCACAGGGATAAAGAAAGTGCGTATGCTTCCCAAGGCTTGGGAGCAGTCCAGCGCAGGGACTGTGCGACGCAGGATTATCCAGCCGTTCCAAAAGCGCATTCGCAGGCTTTTGATCAAGGCGTCCGGTGTCCGGTTGCGGCTTGCTGACGGACTTCTTGGTGCGGAGGCCGGCAACTGGATTTTCTGGCGGTCGCGTCCGATGCGGGAATGGCGGGTGGTGGACAACCGCCTGACCCATCTGCATGAAAACCACCCCCATGCGATTGCGCATTTCACAAAGCTCAGTTTTGCCAACGCGAAAAATCCCGAAGTGCTGATTAACCTTGCCCGCTCTTCCCTGACAAAAGATGCGATGCTGGAGTGTCTAAAAAGCGAAACGCTTGGCGAAGACTCAACCGTACGGCAGCGTATGATCAGCAGTCAAATGACCTGCGCAGGTTTCGTGGCGGCCGCGACAATATTGCTGAACGAGAAGGAATCCCTCGCGTTTGCAAGAAAAGCAGCTGATTTTTGCCCGCCTTTTTCCCCGCATTTCCGACGGATGATCGACAGCTGCGGCACCAAGATCGCTTCGAGAATAAGAAAAGATGCGCGGCGATTTTTGCCGCATACCGGTTTCAATAAGCCTAAAAAACATCGTCTGGTTCTGGCGCGGTCAATCAAGGACATTCCGACCTTGCCGCTCTTGTTTCAAGGTGCCGAAGCTGCAACCGTTTATGTGATGGATGATCTCTATGGGCGTGCGGACTTTAGTGGGCTGTTGCGCCATTCTGGCGAGTGCCATGTTAATGTAGAGCATTGTCGCAGCCGTATCACGCGGTTCAGTCGCGAGTACCATCGTGTATATGAGGACACGCGCGCCGCTGCCGAGACCCTGATGACGTCCTTTGCAAACCAATGCGAAGACGAATTCGTGTTGGATGATCCAAACGGAACTGCGATGGCGTTAGCAGACAATCTGTTTTTCCCATGTCTGCAATTTGTCGGGTTGGAGCGCCTCGTCGCCTCGGAAGAGTTCGATCATATTGTAGTGGCCATTGGCGGGTCCCGGAACGTCAGTTCCAAACTTAACAAGCAATTTATTCGACTGATGTCCGGTGTCAAAGGGCTGCGCACTGATCCGCGTGTGGAAATGGTTTGTCAGTCACCTCATTCTGAAGCGTTGGATTCGTTAGATACGCTGATCAAGCTTCTCTCGACTGCTCCGACGATAACCAGTGTTCTCCAAGAGCCCAAGCAGCCTTTGGCCCCGGCCATTCAGGCGTTGAAAAACAATTCCACGTCATTGGCGAAGAACTTCGAAGACTGGCCCGCGTCGGAACACCCGAGAGTGATGTTCGCGACCTCACAAGTTGCTGCGTACAACAAATCCTCAGCGATCTATGCGCAGTCGATTGCTGATATCAGCAACCTGCGTATTGCCTTTCTGGGCGGTAATCTCCTGACGTTCACAGACAATAGTGATGAACGCATTTCTTCGGATATGGTAACACCCCTTCCGCAGCGTCCGCATAAGAACCTCGACCAGTTTCACAAGTGGTTGGTTGAATTTCTGGCGGGACAGATTGGTGCCATTTCGCCTGCATATGTTGCACATGTCATGTCTGGTAGTCTGGCCGTCGTAGCCCGTGATGGCATCCTGTCGCATCTGGCCCATGCCAATTTATGTGATGCGTGGTTTGCCCGTCTGAAAAAGGCCGAACAGTTGCCTCAAGCGATGATCCTGACACCGTTTCGGAGTGTCCGCGTTGCGGCGTTTGCGCAAATTGCCCGAAATTACGAAGTTCCAAGCATCGCAATCGAGCCTCACGGCCTGAACTCAAGTTACTGCCGCTATTGCAAGGTGACAGCGGACTACTATGCGGTCATTTCCAACTTCTTTGTTGAGGCCGCTGTCGAGGGCTTTGGTATGACGGCGGAGCGGTGTCCTGTAATCGGATCACCGCGTTTGCAAGGCCCCAAGGATTATGACGTTGATGTCGCGACCAAACTGGCCCGCGTCAAGATCAAGGCAGACACAGATGTTGACCTTGATCAGGGCGTCCCGATCCTGTCGTATTTCACCCAACCTTCAGACTGGAAGCAGATTTCAGAAGTCTGGCGTATCATCTTGAAGGCCACGGACGGGCTGCAGTGTCAGCTCATCCTGAAGACCCATCCCGAGGAGACTGCAAGCCGGGTGAATGCATATCTCGCCATTGCAGCTGAATTGGGTGCGTTGGACCGGGTCCGTACGGTCAAGACAGATGCAGTTACACTTATCGAAGCGTCCGATCTGGTGTTGTCCGGATATAGCGCCACAGTTGTCGAAGCCGCCCTGTACCGTCGTCCGGTGTTCTGCGTAACCAATGGAAAAGTGGATTATCCATTGAATCAGCATGACGTCATTGGCGGTCCGTTGTTCCGCACAATGACGGCCTTGCGTCGCGAAGTAAAAGCGTTCCTCAAGGACTCCGCACCCTATCAGGATACCGCGGCGAGGTTCCTGCAGCGTGAGGCGCAACTGGTTGACGGGTTTGAAGACAGGCTCAATGACTTGATCAAAAGGACCGTATCCATGCCGGTTGAAGAGGCGATGCGTCCATTGGATGAATTGCCGGACTCGTTGTTCCTGGATGGTCCGCATAAAGTTTACAAGATCTGACAATCAGAGGGCAGTGCGAGTGTAACTGGCCGTGAGCGCGTTTACCGTATCTCGGTATCCAAGATACCTTTGTGCAAGTGACGCACCACGCCAAACTGCCGCTTGCGTCTTGTAAGAGATTTAATGTGAGCTTCACAATCTGGGTCCAGAGGCGCAAAGACGTGTTTCCAGCATCTATACGAAAGTGTGGAGATCGGGTGTGTATCCAGCGTGAAGGCGCATATGTCACTTTTAACTGACACATGGCCGCGCTAGGTTTGAGTTGAAACATCGAGAGAACAGTTATCTATGACCGACGATTTCGAGACCGAGAAAAACAAAGCCTCATCATGGTTCCGTCAACTGCGTGATGACATTGTTACTGCCTTTCATGCGCTTGAAGATCGCCATTCTGGTGACGGACCTGCAGGCAAGTTCGATGTGCGCAAGACAACGCGCACGTCTGAAGACGGCTCCGACGCCGGTGGCGGTGAAATGAGCGTCATGCGCGGTGGGCGTGTATTTGAAAAGGTCGGCGTGAATATTTCTACTGTGTACGGGACGTTGGGTGAAAGGGCACAATCCGCGATGGCGGCACGCAAGGGTATTCCCGGTATGAAGGATGATCCGCGGTTCTGGGCGTCAGGCATTTCTTTGGTGGGCCATATGCAAAACCCGCATTGTCCCGCGGTTCATATGAACACGCGTATGTTTTGGACCCCGCATGCGTGGTGGTTTGGCGGCGGTGCTGATTTGAACCCCTGTATCGAATATGACGAAGATACTGCACATTTTCATGCCGAGATGAAGGGGGCCTGTGATCCACATGGTGAAACCCTTTATGATGAGTTGAAAATCTGGGCTGATGAGTATTTCTACATTCCGCACAGAAAACGTGCGCGCGGCGTTGGCGGTATCTTTTACGATGACCGCAACACAGGAGACTGGGCAGCGGATTTCAAGCTGACTCAGGATGTCGGCGCAGCCTTTTTGCCAGCCTATATACCTTTGGTAGATCGGCGGCGACAGATGGCATGGGATGATACGCACAAAGAAACGCAGTTGCGGCATCGCGGTCTTTATGCCGAATACAACCTTGTCTATGATCGAGGAACTAAATTCGGCCTTGAAACGGGCCACGATCCGGAGGCCGTATTGATGAGCCTGCCGCCTGTCGCAAAGTGGTATTGATCGGCAAGTGTAAGAAATGGAAAAAACGCCCCTTATTTTGAGGGGCGTTTTTTGTGAAGCCAGGAAAGGCCGAAGTGAATGTTTACAGGTTGAACGGAAACTTCATTTGGCTGAAGTTGCGCAAAGAGCGCAAGAACAGACCGATCCCGCCCACCAGAAGCACCAGAATGACGATCAAATCAAAGGCGCTCATTCGCGCCATTTGAACCGTCATGTTCGCAATTACTCCGAAAATCAGCGCAACCATTGATCCAACTGCTAGCAGCCATCCGAGCCAGTTGCGGGCATTGTAAAACACCATTCCAACGCCAAACATAAAAGGGATGAGGACCATACCAGAGGTGATCGACACCCCGCCGATCCCGAAAACCCGGGCACCCATGCCGAAATTGGGCCGCACGACGATACCGTTCAGCAGCATGTAGCCACCACCAATGATCATCGCCAACCCGATCAGAAACGTAGCTGTTCCGCCGTCTTGTCCACCTGCACCGCGCGCCATTTGCTTCTCCGCATGACTGAAACTGTAGCTCGATATCTATGACGCCGCGGCGCATATTGCCAGAAGAGTTAGCGGCTGGAAGCAGCGATCAGAGTGCTTCAATCATGAAGGTCTTGTACAGGTGGCACTCCCAAGGAATTGCGGATTTTCAGGTTAGCCTGTAGCTCCAGTGATCCAGTGGAGTCGCTGTTCTTCAGAATGTTGACAAGGGTCATCGCCGCCTTGCGTCCCATTTCGCGATGCGGCACGTGCACGGTTGTCAGGCTAGGCGTTACGATTTCAGCAATGTCGATATCATCAAAACCGGTAATCGAAAGGTCATCTGGAACGGTTAATCCGCGTGTGCGCGCCCTATTCAGGGCACCTGCTGCCAAGACGTCATTCCCACACATCACGACGGTGATGCGCGGGTTTACCTGCATCAATCTGTCGAGAGCATCTTGACCATTCCGGATGTCGTAAGGTGTTTCAATGATCTGCAGATCGCGCGGATCAAGCCCACTGTCACGCAAGGCATCCCTAATTCCTTCAAGTCGCTCCGCGGCCCGGTCATTTCCTTTAACGATGCCTGAAATCACGCCGATTTGGCTGTGGCCAAGGTCGATGACATGGCGCGCAAGACGGTACATCGAGCGGCGGTTGTCAAACCCGATCGAGGGCTGATCCTGATCTCTGGAAAAGGCCCAGGCGATCAGCACAGGGACATTTTGCTGTTTGAGATACTCGTAGATTGAGGGGTCGCGGTCATATCCGATCAACAAGAGGGCGTCTGCGCCCCGCGATACCAACGCGCGTATCTGTTCGATTTCCAGATCAGGATCATATGCTGAACTTGACACCAGCAACGTATAGCCATGGCTGTGCAATTCTTCCTGAAAAGCCTGCAATCCCTTGGCAAAAACAGCGTTCTCCATGGTTGGAATGATCGCCCCGACTGTCATTGTTCGTTTTGCGGCCATCACGCGCGCACCAAAATTCGGTGTATACCCCAGCGCGATAATCGAGCGGTTGACCCGGTCAAGCGTCGCTTTGGCTACGCGGTCAGGTAGGTTAATACAGCGTGATACGGTCGCGGTAGACACTTTTGCAGCTTTGGCTACGTCGTCCAGTGTTGGTATGGGGCGATCCATTTGCATGCTGTTCCTGTGTTGTGCGCTCCGGCATCAAACCAAGAGCAAATGTCGGCTGGCTAAAATATAGCTGACAAAAGTCAAAAATGTAAGCGCTTGCAAGAATCGTATGTAAGCGCTTACAACGTCGGAAGAGAGACCCGCTTTCGGCATGCGCCCAGCCCTAAATCTATCAGTAGGATTCCCCAATCATGACCCGCGATTATTTGAAAAAAGCAACGCTCACGGCCAAGTCGGACGCGTCTGAAACCCATGAGACGGTCAAGAAAATTCTCGTGGACATAGAAGCGGGTGGGGATGCAAAGGCGTTGGAATACGCAAAGAAATTCGACCGCTACGAAGGCAACGTCATGCTGACCGACGCCGAAATCGAGGCGGCGTGTGCCTTGGTGTCTGACAAACTCAAGGCTGATATCCAGTTCGCACATGAGAACGTGAAGCGTTTTGCCGAGGCGCAAAAAGCAACCGTTTCCGATGTGGAAATCGAGATCGTGCCGGGCATGATCGCGGGGCAGAAAGCGATTCCGGTTGATGCTGCAGGTTGCTATGTGCCGGGCGGTCGTTACAGCCACATTGCCTCGGCCATCATGACAGTCACAACTGCCAAAGTCGCTGGCTGCCACCACATTACTGCATGTTCCCCGCCCCGTCCCGACATCGGTGTGAACCCTGCGATTGTCTATGCCGCTCATATTTCCGGCGCGGACAAGATCATGGCGCTGGGCGGCGTGCAGGGGGTCGCCGCAATGACATTTGGTCTGTTTGGATTACCCAAAGCCAACATTCTTGTAGGTCCGGGCAACCAGTTTGTCGCCGAAGCCAAACGTATTTTGTTTGGCCGTGTGGGCATCGACATGATCGCGGGGCCGACGGACAGTCTGATCCTGGCTGACAACACAGCGGATGCGCATATTGTGGCGACAGATTTGGTGTCGCAGGCCGAGCACGGGTATAACTCCCCTGTCTGGTTGGTGACGGATGACCGAGGGCTTGCGGAAAAGGTGATGGATATGGTGCCGGCACTGATCGATGATCTGCCGGAGACCAATCGCGAAAATGCCTTTGCCGCATGGCGTGACTATGCCGAGGTTATCGTTTGTGCGGATCGTGAAGATATGGCCGCTTGTTCGGATGAATACGCACCGGAGCATCTGACGGTTCAAGCGCAAGATCTTGAGTGGTGGCTGGACAGGCTGACTTGTTATGGTTCGCTGTTTCTTGGGGAAGAGACCACCGTGTCTTATGGTGACAAGGCAACTGGTACAAACCACGTACTGCCGACATCAGGTGCGGCCAGCTATACAGGTGGTTTGTCGGTACATAAGTACATGAAGATCGTCACATGGCAGCGCGCAACGCGTGAAGGCTCCAAACGGGTTGCCGAAGCGACGGCGCGCATTTCCAGGCTTGAAGGAATGGAGGGTCATGCGCGCGCTGCAGATGTGCGTCTTGCGAAATACTTCCCCGGCGAAAACTTTGATTTGTCCGCGGATGAGTAATCCTGCTGCCCTGTTTGATCTAACGGGTCGCGTTGCTTGTGTGACGGGGGCCAGTTCGGGCCTTGGGCGGCGTGCTGCGGTAGCTTTGGCGGCAGCAGGGGCCTGTGTGGTCGGCGTGGCGCGTCGCGCAGAGCCGCTGGATGATCTGGAAAACGAGATAGGTGCCGAAGCTTCTATGGTGGTCGCTGATGTGGCCGACCGAAAGCATATTGCGCGGCTTGCAGCCCAGATCACCGCACCCTTTGGGGCTCCCGATATCGTCGTGCATGCCGCAGGTGTAAACACGCGAGAAGCGGCGGATGATGTGACGCCAGAAGGGTGGGACCAGACACTTGCGTTGAACCTTTCGGCACCGTTTTTCTTGTCACAGGCTTTGGTGCCTGCAATGCGGAAAAAAGGCTGGGGACGGATCGTGAATTTTGCTTCGCTTCAGTCCAGCCGCGCCTTTCCGGGGGGTATTGCCTACGGCGCGAGCAAGGCCGGTATCGGTCAGTTGACCCGCGCGATGGCGGAAGCATGGTCGCCGCATGGCATCACCGCAAATGCCATTGGTCCCGGATTTTTTCCAACGGAACTGACACAGGTTGTTTTTGCCGATCCCGAACGGGCAGCACAAAACGCGGCGCAGACCTGTATAAGGCGGAATGGCAGCATGGAAGACATTGATGGCCCGCTGGTTTTTCTCTGCTCGGATGCGTCCTCTTATGTGACGGGGCAGATTTTGATGGTGGACGGGGGGTACACTGCAAAATGAAAGCTCTGGTTTATGAGGGTGTCGAAACGCTGGGTTTTCGCGATGTGGCTGGACCGGTACCGGCACCGGACGAGCATCTGATCAAGGTCGAAGCGGTCGGTATTTGTGGCTCTGACATGCATGCCTATCTGGGGCATGACGCACGCCGCCCCGCGCCCCTTATTCTGGGCCACGAGGCCGCAGGCTTGATCATCGGCGGGGCAAAAGACGGGTTGCGTGTCACAGTTAATCCGCTGGTTACCTGTGGTGTCTGTCCGGCCTGCAGCGCAGGGCGCGAAAACCTGTGTCCGACGCGACAAATCATATCAATGCAGCCGCGCGAAGGTGCCTTTGCGCAGTATATCTCAATGCCGATGCAGAACCTTGTCGAAGTGCCGCAAGATGTGCCGCTGACAAAGGCGTCTCTGGCTGAGCCACTTGCGGTCAGTTGGCATGCGGTGCGTCTTGCGACTGAGGCATCGCACCCATTGGCAGATCGTCGTGCGCTGGTGATCGGTGGTGGCGCGATTGGTTTGGCCGCAGCCTTGGCATTGCGCGCAATGAACATAGCGGAAGTCACGATTGTTGAGCCGAATGAGACGCGCCGTGCTTTCCTGAAAGGGCTGGGCGAGACTGCCGTTAGCGAGGCTACGGAGACGTTTCCAATTGTCATTGATGCGGTGGGGTATCGCGCGACCCGCGCGTCGGCATCGGCCATGGCAGAACCGGGCGGTGTGATTGCGCATGTCGGTCTGGGCGAGGATTCCGGTGGTCTTGATATCCGCCGCATGACCTTGCAAGAGATCACCTTTATCGGCACCTACACTTATACGGCTCGGGATTTTCTTGACACGTCCCAAGCTATTTTCGACGGGCGTCTTGGCCCTCTCGATTGGTTTGAAAAACGTGATTTGTCCGAAGGTGCACAGGCCTTTGCCGATCTGCGGGCAGGGGTGGTTGCCGCGCCAAAGATCATTCTTGATCCATGGCCCTGACAAGTGATCCCGAGTTCCTGACATCCTCTTAAACGCCAAACCAAGAAAGGCATATCCTGATGAACATCGACAAAAAGATCGCCGACGATCTTGTCGCCAATGATGTCTCATTTGTCACCACCGTCCCCTGCAAACAGCTGGCCGGTGTGATCGAAGAGATGGAGAACCGCGAAGAGATTTTTCACATTCCCTCCAACAAGGAAGACGAGGGCATGGGGCTATGTGCCGGTGCTTTCATGGGTGGCAAGCGTCCTGCGATCATCATGCAGAACACTGCGATTGGTGTCACGATCAACACGCTGGCGACGCTGACGCAGTATTACCGCATGCCGCTGCCGATGATCATCAGCTACCGGGGTGAGTTGCGCGAGCCAGTGGCCTGTCAGGTCGAAATGGCGGTGCATACCAAAGCGCTGCTGGCGCAATTGAACATCCCGACCTACCACTTCCATTGGCAAAAGGATGTCGAGGAATTCGACAACATACTGAAATACACCTTCATGTGCAATAAACCTGTCGCGATCCTGACGGACGCGAACTTCTGGGGAGGCTACGGGGACCAATGATCCGTTCAGAAATCTTGAAAGAAATCGCACCGATCATCCGTGATCATCTTGTGGTCTGCAATATCGGTCTGCCCAGCCAAGAGCTGCACATGATCGACGACCAGCCTACCAACTTTTATATGCTTGGCACCATGGGTCTCGCGTCCTCCATCGGCTTTGGTCTCGCGCTTGCGCAGGACAAACCCGTCATCTCCATCGACGGTGATGGCTCCGTTCTGACTAACCTCGGTACGCTGCCTACCATCGCGAACAATGCGACTGGAAACTACACGCTTTTGATCATCGATAACGGGTCTTATGGTTCCACCGGGGATCAGCCGACATACGCGGGCAAGAAGACGTCGTTGACGGCTGTAGCTAAAGCCTGTGGTTGTGACACTGTCATTGAGGTGCCGGACAAGGACCTTGGCCCTGTGCTTCAATCGGCCATCGACAGTGACGAGATGACCGTCATCGTGTGCAAATGTGACAGTGGCAACATCAAGCTACCGGTGATCACAATGGACCCGGTTGTTATTCGTCACCGCTTCATGGAAGCTGTGAAGGCCTAAATGAACGCGAACGCCATCCACTCTGCGGCAGACGCACGGCGGCTTGCCCGCCGTCGCCTGCCGTGGATGGTGTTTGACTATATTGACGGTGCTGCGGGTGCCGAAAATGGTACCATACGTAATCGTACGGCTCTTGACGCAATGACATTGCGCCCTCGTATCCTGCGCGATGTAAGCGGACGATCTTTGGCGACAACACTATTCGGGGTGCCTGCTTACCGCCCATTTGGCATTGCCCCGATGGGAATGTGCAATCTCTCTGCCCCCGGTGCCGATCTGATGCTGGCGCGGCTCGCGGCCAAGCATAAAGTGCCGCATGGGGTTTCGACCGTTGCCTCGACTGCCATGGAAAAGATTATCGAGGTGGCGCAGGGTCACGCGTGGTTCCAGATCTATTTTAGTGGTGATGGAAGCGGGACTTTCAAGTTGATCGAACGGGCGCGACAAGCGGGATATGAAACGCTGGTTTTGACCGCCGATGTGCCGGAGGTTGGACGGCGACCTCGTGAGTTGCGTCATGGTTTCAAGATGCCGTTTAAGATCGGGCCAAAGCAATTTGTCGACTTTGCGCTGCACCCCCGCTGGTCTTTTGGTTCGTTGCTGAAAGGCAAGCCGCGGATGGCGAATTTCGACTTGCCCGGTTATTCGTTTGATCGCACGGAAAGCCGTGCCCGTGCGGATTGGGACACCCTTGTCAGAATGCGCGACGCCTGGCCCGGCAAACTGGTGGTAAAAGGCGTGCTCGACCCCGAGGATGCCGTCATGCTCAAGGCTAAGGGTGTCGATGCGATACAGGTTTCAAGCCACGGTGCGCGCCAATTGGAAAGCAGTCCGTCGCCGTTTGTAATGTTGCCTCTGATACGAGACGCAGTTGGGCCCGACTTCCCGTTGTTTTTTGACAGCGGATTACGGTCCGGTGAAGATGCCCTCAAAACGCTGTTGTCAGGTGCGGATTTTGCATTTTTTGGCCGAATCCTGCAGTTTGCAATTGCAGCTGGCGGAGAGGCAGGACTTAACCGGATGTGGGATGTATTGAGCGACGAGATCAGCATCGCCATGGCGCAAACAGGCATGCGAACGTTGTCTGATGGCAGTAGTGAATGACCCTCCAAAACAAAGGGGACTACTTCCAATTCGGGTTCAAACCTTTCCGCAGGCAGGTCGGTGTTATTGCCTGATCTGGCACCAGACGCATTCTCATTGTCGTCAAGAGTCAAAGCTGTCATCAAATCCATCGGGTCGGTAAAACCCAAGCCGGGATCAGGAATTTTTGCATTTGGATCATCGTTCTCGATTGTGGCTTGGCTGGCAAGGCCTTGTTCAACAGGCTCCACGTTCCCACCTTGCTAAATCGCGTCATTTTTGTACATGACAAGGTCAAAGTCGACACGGCTGACTTCGGTGCCGTCCGGCTCCACTGGCATGGGTTTCCCTTCGAGGCCGTTGCGCTTGTGCAAGCCTAGAACTCAAGGTCAGTACCACTAGACAGCCAGAGCAGGTCGAAATTCCGCGAACAGAGCAAAAATGCATGATTGGTGTGGTTTCTTACCGCGAGCTTCAGTTCAAGCCTGTGTTCAGTGCAAAACTATTCTCGATGTCATGACAAACTGCATTCCGTCAAATCGCGTAACCGGCAGGCGCGCCTATGTTTCAAAGCAGGATTGAATGCTCTTGGTAGAATCCGGTGTTCTCGTGCGCTTCTGTTTCAGGGAACGCAGTTTTCCTCATCGGGTCTTTTTATGCTTTGGGCAATTGATGAAGAACCACGCATAGTGCAAACACGCCGCTCGCCCGCAACTGCCTGTGAATAAACTGGACCCAGTTTAAGGTCTTGGTGACCCCGGCAGAACTCCGAGAATCGAAGAAAAATCAAACGAAATCAACGAAGCTTCTGGGACACACATGGCCTTTGGGGGTCTTTAGAAAACAATAGGTTATACGCCGAAATGGGACACACATTGTGTCCACCCCGAAAGAAAAATCCCGGCTCGGCGGCAACCGAAACCGGGATCAAATCCAAAATAAAAGCTTCCAGCTTTCGCCGTGACAATACCCCAAGAACCGCCGTTAAGGCAACCGGCATTCAAGACGGCCATTGGCTGTCAGGCGGTGCGTTATGAGTGTACGGCTAACGCACAGTGGATTGCCTACAGACATCACACCTTATCAACTGAAGCGATTTCTCAAACGAGCCAGAGTTTCGCTCGGCTTGTCAAAAGGTGCCATAGAATATCTCGTTTTCGCTATCGACAACTGCCAGAAGTCAGATTTCCTTCAAGGTAGGATTTGTGCCATCTGGCATTCGCTGGAACGGCTTTCTCAGATCTTTGGGTTATCGAAACGGCAGGTTGGGCGGATCGAGGCTGAGCTTGTTGACGCGGGCTTAATCCGCCGCACCTACCCGGAACGCAAGAGTCGCTTTGGCGACAGAGTAGATGGTGTCATCAAGCGCGCAGCGGGTATCAACCTCGCCCCACTGATCGAACAGGCGGACTATGTTCGTTCGCTGGTCAGTCGCCGGATGCAGTCCGACGAAGACCACAAACGCTTGCGTGAGAAAATTCAGGGCTTGTTCCGACAAATCAGGGAGCTGGGCAATACTGACGCTGATGAGGCCGCGACCACCATCCTGCCGCGTCGTCGGCCAACAGAACTCACCAACATCACCAGAATGCAGGAGGTTGCCGAAGCGCTTGAGGCCGTGCTTTCCGATTTTTCTTCGGATTGCGGTCAGCCAGAGATGGCCGTCGGGTCAGACGAAAATGTCCGACTCAATACGAACAAAGAAAAGAAAACCAAAACTCGTATGGCTGAGAAGCCGATTGACGGGAGCCGCTTGAACACCAGCCCAACTCACGCACGGCTGCTGGCTGGACCACAGTTGGCCGAGTACATTGATCTGTATGCCTGCGGTGGTCCGCCCGACTGGCAAGCGATCACAAGGGCTGCACATGACCGAGCTTATGAGCTCGGTGTTTCCAGCCAGTTTTGGCGAGAGAGATGCATTCAGATTGGCGAGGCAAGGACCGCGCTTTGCCTGATTGTGGCAGATCGAAATTCGCAAAGGACTGGCCCCTTTGGCAGAAATAACGCAGCCGCTTCTTTTGCAGGGCTGGCCCGAAAAGAAAGCAGACACCTAGCCATTCTGGACAGTTTGATCGGAGAGTTGACAAACGCCTTGGTCAAGTCAGGCAGCAACCCATGAATTGTCTTCCTGTGCCCCAAAAGGAGAGAGAGCAAGGTTACGCACGTAGCTACGCGACATGCACCTTGGAAGGGACTGGGCAAGCCCTTTCCCCTTCACCCCAAACCCACGCGCAAAGCGCGTCAGGAGGCTGTCATGAGCAGGAGTAAGCTGAAGCCGCGTGCCGTCCGCAAGCTGGTCCTAAGAGTTCGCTGCTCAGAGGAAGAACGTGCGACATGGTTGAGGAAGGCTCAGGCCCAAGAGCGGTCTTTATCCGACTACGCTCGCCACGTTCTATCAGCGGAACCAATGCACCGGCGGGCGCGACCTCCGGCGATTGATCCCGTGTTGCTGGCAGCGGTCGGGCGCGCGGGTAACAATCTGAACCAGATCGCACGCGCCATGCACACAGACCGTAAGGCTGGGCGGCACATCGATTTGATCGCCGTCTACACGTTGTTGATGGCAGTGGATCGCGAGCTTGCTGAGATCGTGGCGGAGCATTCCCGATGATGGTTCGCTTCTTCACGCATGGCGACGGCTCAGGGCGGGCAGCGGTCGAGTACCTCCTGGCCAAGGAGGTGGCCGCCTATACGGAAGACCGGACGCGCATCCCTGGCAAGACCGTCCGGCGAGATGTGGCCCCAGAAGTCCTGTCCGGCGATCCCGATCTGACGTGCCACCTGATCGACAACAACACGCGCAAATGGCGCTACACATCAGGCGTCGTGGCGTTCCATGCTGAGGACAATCCATCACAAGCAGAACAAGTCAGTGTGATGCGGGATTTTGAAAAAACCGCGTTCGCAGGGCTCGAAGCCGACCAAGCGAATATCCTGTGGGTTCGTCACCAGCACATGGACAATGTTGAATTGCACTTCCTGATTCCGCGCGTCGAGCTCTATGGTGACCGGTCGTTCAATCCTGCGCCTCCTGGGTCAGAGCGGTTCTACAATGCCTTTCGCGATTACTGGAACGCCCGCGAAGGATGGGTCAGCCCCGAAGAGCCGGCGAGAAAGCGGATGGTCAAACCCGTTTTCGATCTGGGCGACCGAAAAAGCATCAAAGAAACCATCCAAATCCTGATGCTTCAGAAGATCGAGGCTGGCGAAGTCCGAAATCACACAGACGTTCGCGCACTTCTCGGCAAACTGGATGGCCTCGAATTCAAACCGTTGACCGAGAAGCAGCTTGAGAAGCGCCGCAAGACCGATGCCGAAGAAGCGAAAGGCGGCAAGCCGCGCCGCCGTTACACTCGCCTCACGATGCGAGTTGCCGGAACCTCGGACAGCCAAAGCACATTCAGATTAGAGGATCGCATTTTCCATGAAACCTGGACCGCAGATGAATACTTTGCTGCAAAGCCTGCAAGCAAAGGTGGAGATCCAAAGCCACGCCACCGAAGAGCAGACCCAGCAGATGTTGAACGGCTTCGAGCAGCGCTTGTCACAAGTGTTGAACGCCGCGCAGCGAAAAATCGAGAGCGATATGGGCGACCTCGAAAAACTAAGCAGCTCGATCAACAACCGGACGGCCCATCAGATCGAGGTTCAGGCCAGTGCCATCTGGGAAGCGACAATAGCGCTGGAGGAGAGCCGCAAGGAATGGCGCACGGTGACCTGGAAGACGATGCTGCCAACCTATCTAGCGGGGGTCTTTCTGACCTTCTGGGTGCTCTTGATGGCGGTTCAACTGACCTTTCCGGAGAGACCACCAGCGGTAGAAACACAGGGATTGGCAACATTCGGTCTCGAAGGGACGCGCGTAACGCGTGGCCTTGGCGGCTTGGGCCGAGTGGTGAACCTGCCGCGCGGCGTCGAACTCGCCGATTGCCCCATGCCCAATCTGAGCGGCGGCGAAGTCTGTATCGAAACATCAGCAACGAGGTAAGTTATGTCACATCATCAATTGACGCCCTTCGAGACAGCATTGTTGCGCGCTGTCGAAGATCTGAACGCAACCTTCGAAGCTGGTTTGAAGAGCGCGAGCGCCTCACCAAGGGAATTCGAGAATTTACATATCGAATTCAGGCGGTTCACGGACGGTTTGGAAGCACGTTTAAACGACTTGGAGAAGCAACAACAAGAATTGCGTTGGCTATTCGAGACTGGTTAGGTCAACGCTTAACAACGAAGAGCGAGCTGCGTTCTGAACCAGATCGTAGCGATTCAATCCCCTTGTCATCTAGTCCCAACCTTTAGAACAGAAGTGGCTCATGAGCGGGCGGAGGCCGCCTACGTAGATGAAAAGACAACTGCTCACAACGTCGAGAGCTAAATGGCCTATTTCAATGAGCCTGATCCATGTAGTCGGCGAGATCAAAGTCAAACGGCAGATGCCTGTTCAGTTGTTGAAAACGAGGAGTGAGCTGGCCCAGTAGCTCTGCACGTGCTGCGTCGCTGGTGCCCGAGAGAAGCCTATCCAAATGAACAGTATAAATCCCTCGATCTCTGGCCTGGCCGACATTTCCTTCGACAAATATTTCATGCAATATTGTCAACGCCCCAAAATAACCAAACACGGCGTCTTCAAGATTGTTGAGTTCTCGACCGGACCGTCCAATTATGCCGAGTGCCGTCATCACACCGCGTTGGTCGTTCTCGCTAAGAAAGTACGGAAGTGCGGACTTGGCGGCATACAATGCCTGTCCATATTCTTGTTGTCGAACCATAATGTTAGCCTGATTTTGTAGGCTGGCCGCAGTGCCAATTGGGCTATTAATCTCGCGCGCGATAGCCTCTGCCTCTTGTGCGGTTGCAAGCGCTTGTGACAGATCACCCAGGTTTCTTTCAGAGATTGAGATGCCGATAAGAGCGTTAAGGATTCCGCCTTTGTCATCAGATTGACGCGCCAAAATCTCTTGCTCACGTCTAGTAGAAAGACCCAGCGTCCAATCACGCTTTGCCTCATAGGCCATTGCTATGTTTGCGATCGCTCTTACAAGCCGAAAGTCATCATTAAGTTCTTCGAAGATTTCGCTCGCCTGGATCAAGTCCCTTAGTCCTTGGTCGACATCACTGGTGAGAATCCGCGATGTACCTAATGAATGTAGTGCTCGACCTCGCACCGAAGGATCAATGGCCAAGTTACTTGAGATCTCATGTAAGATTTGTTCCCCTGCGGTAGGCTCGAACATATGAATGAGCGCAATGCCTTCGTGCAGCCGAAGTACTTCCGAAAAGTCGCGCTGCAAAGTTGTGCCCTCTCCTTGTTGTGCATTTCGCGCGAATTCTAAGGCATCTGCATAGCGTGTCCGCTGAATCCGAATTTCGTTCAGCAAAATTTGAAGTTCAGCGGCCTCTCTGCTTGTTCCTAACTCGCGGACCCCAAAAGGCCGGTTTTCGTTCAATTCAATCAAGACCTGAACGGAATCTTCGGTTTCCTGAAAATCACCTCCTCCGAAGAACTCTGCTTCAGCAGAAAACTTTGCGATTTGGAATTGGGCTTGAGCATCGAAGTTTTCAATCTCTTCAACTCTTTCCATTGAACGTATCGCTCTTTCATGTTCGCCTTCATCTGCCAATCGAGCGGCATAGTCGAAGTAAGTCTGACGAATGTACTCTCGATGGCTGTAGTCCAAGACACTTTTTCCCAGCTCCCAAACTGGAAGTATCGCGGCAAGGATCAGTGCTGGAACACCAATATACTGGAGCGCTCCCTTGATCGCTCTGGTGACACTTGGCAACGCGCCCGTCTTAGGTTCTGGGTATGCCCTTAGCAGTGTTGTTGAGATGGTTCTCAGCGCTTTTTCGACTTCGTTTGGTTTGTCTTCTGCATTATCATCTATTTGTTCATTTTCGTTCATAAGCTGTGCCAATTGTATTGGGTTCGTGTTTCATCAAAAAAATGGGTATTTGCTTCACTCATACCTTATTTCATTCAGTAGAACGTGGTCCATGGGCATGATTGGACGCTATGCAAACGGAAATACCAGCACCTCCAGTAGATCGAACTAACGATTTCCCGTGTCTATCAATATGAGCGGGCCATCTCAAATTTCCTTAGCGTTATGTTCAACATCGGCCCAGTGCTTGTTCACGGGCAGCGTCTTTGCGCGGCGGGCGATGTCCTCGAAACGCACCGGCATGTAATCCCAGACATCGACACCTGCATTGATGCTGTTGCGCGAGCCTTTCCAATTGTTGTGGACATGGCCGAAGATCTGGAGCGCATCACGGCGGGCGTGGTTCCAGGTGATCATCGGGTAGTGGCACAGCGTATGCGCCTGGTTCTGGGGACCGTCACGGACCTCAGCCAAATGCGTGACACTGGTCCACGGCAGCGCCTGTGTCGGTTCCAAATCGTGGTTGCCCACAACAAGGTGCTTTTCCGCACCGGGCAATTTATCGAAGAGCTTGGTCAGCCAGTCGGTGTCCTTGGCTTTCGGCCCATGCGCGAAGTCGCCGATGATCCACAGTGCATCCTTGGGGCCGACCATGGCCCACAGGTTCTGCATCATAACCGCGTCCATGTGGTTGGCGGATCGGAAGGGGCGATCGCAGAACTTGATGACGTTCTCATGCCCGAAGTGGGGGTCTGCGGTGTACCAGTTTGTCATAGGTCTTCTCCGTCGTGCGATAGTGGCGCGGACGGCGACGGCAAAGGCGGAGATGGTGATCATCACAGGCGAACAGCGCGAAGCCGCCCGCCATAAATGGGGGCGCTAGGGTTGGGTGATATGTTTGCGCGATCTGATCATGTGGGCCTCATAGCGTTTTACGCTGCATCTGGCTATCCATGATCATAGATCCATGTCCGAGGCCTCAACCTCTTCACCCGTCAAGGCTTCAACAATCCGGCGATCTAGCTCTTCCATGTGTATCCGCCCAAGTTCGTAATCGACCAGCGCGAAGCCAATCGACGTCATACCGGGTTCACCGCGATAGCTGACCCTGAACGTGGCCAGGCAGCCAATCTTGATTGATTGCTCGCGCGGGTATTCGAAACGGTAGTCAACCCGATTACGGTAGTGGCTTCCATTGCCGCAAAGCTCGTATTCGCTGCTGGTTGTGCGCTCACGTCCACCGGACGTGGTGGTTTCCTCATGGATGAGTATGCCGAGGGCATCGAGGTCCTCGATAAAACCTTCGGTGCTCCATGCATATGTCAGGGTCATCGTGCGACCATTGATTTCAACACGAGAGGGAGGGCCATAGGTATTTTCAATCTGCGCTTTCAGTTCCAGCGGTTCAGGCAACTCATCGCTTGGTTGCCGAATGCTACGATGGATCGCCATCGGACGCTGTTCCATCACGTCGGACGACAGTGTCGCTGTCACCTGATCTTGGGCTGCACCGGCCAGACGACCATTGACGCCGACATCACCGATGCGGCTGAACTGCTGGTAGGTGAACTCGAAGACATTGCCTTCGGGGGATTGTACCCGGAGGACTTCGCTCTCGCTTGTCGGGGCAGCATCGGTGCGTTCAGAATAGACGGCCAGAACATCATCGAACGCATCGCCGGGTTGCAGACCAAGGATTTCGTAGGGGTAGGGCCGCTCAGCTGGGGCGTCGAGCGGTGTCAATTCATTCTCAGCAAGGGCGGAAGTTGCGGCAAACACCGCGAACGCTGTGACTGGTGTGAGGTGTTTCACGCTGAAGCCTCCTTTTTGAGGGCGTGGAGATCCCATTCCGAGACGTGCTGTTGTAGACGCATGCCTTCGAGCGCCCATTGGACCTCGACTGTTAGGGCAAGAACGGCAGACCATGCGGCTTGTGCTTCGCGATACCGCCCGTAGCCGGTCGCAAACTGTTCACAGGCCAGAGAGGTTGTGAAACTGCCGATGTCGCCATTTATCACCTGATCGCCGATGGCTTCGGACCATGGCAACTCCGTCCGCAGCATCGGAATGTCGCCGAACGCCGCGCGGGTGGCGGGGATGTCAGCATTTCCTGCGCGACAGCCGGGGATCATCCCCAGCACATTGTCCGGTTCAACAAGGTATTCGTTGATACCCTCAACCACGTTCTTTGCTTCAAATACGCCAATGGCCGGTGACAGGATCAGATCAGCGCGTCCGAGCGCTGCACCCTGCGGTTCTTTGGGAAGTACACGTGTGTCGATCAGCGCGTTGTCAAAGCCGTCTGTTTCGGCTGACGCCAGCATATCGTCTACGTCTTCGCGGGTCGTGCAGGCTAGAAGTTGCAGGCGATCTTCAAGCACACCGTTGGCCGACATGGCGGTACGCCATCGTTGCAATGTGGATTGGGTATCTCGCTTGGGATCGCCTTTCGCTTCATCTGTGCAATCAAGCACCAGCACGCGTTTGCCCATAGCCAGAAAGCCAGACGCCAGCGCCGTGGTGGAGACCGTGCGGCCCGTGCCGCCTTTGGTCGCGAAGAATGTGATGGTCTGCATGTGGGCGAATTATCCAATTAGACGAAAATACATAATATAGTTGATAACATTAAAGTATGTTATTTCCAATGGTCTGGCGCATGGATATGCGCATACTCGTAGGGAAAAATTTTGCACGCCTGCGAAAGGAAAAAGGCCTCACGCAGGAGCAGGTTGAAGAGCGTTCAGGCTTCAGTCAGCAGTATTTGAGCGGCCTGGAGCAAGGAAGGCGAAACCCGACGGTCATAACGCTTTACGAGCTTGCCCAAGCACTGAAAGTTAGCCATGTCGAGTTAGTCTCACCAATTGAGTGATTGATTTGTCCAGCCGCGAGTGAACTATTCAGACAAGAGGAGTTCTACGAGGCCATCAAGGTGATGCTTCGCTTTGCGCCAGTCACCCGCGTGGGCATCGATCAGTTTCCAGAAAGCTGGTCCATGGTCGTGATGTTTTAGGTGTGCGAGCTCATGGATCAGCACATAGTCGATACAGCTGCGCGGTGCTTTGATCAGGTGTGGGTTGATGATGATCTCACCAGATGGAGAACAGCTTCCCCATTGGCGTGACATCTCCAGCAGACGGAATGGCGGCGGTGCATCCATCCAGGGCAGGCTCTTGGCAAAGGCATTAATGCGGCGGCTCAGGTAGTCCCGCCCTCGGACACGATACCAGGCGCGGAGACGGCCCCTGATGTCATCCTCGGTGCCTTTAGCTGTCTGCACTTCTAGCCGATTACCGCGCATCCGTGCTGGGGCTGGCGTGCCGTCAGTGGGGATCACCTTGAGCATGTAGCGGCGACCCAGATAAAGCATCTGTTCGCCAGAGACATATTCACGGGAACGGACATGGGCATACCGCTCCCGTGCTTTGCTGACGTGGCTTACGACCCAGCGGGCCCTCTTCTGGACAGCCAGCTTGATACTATCGTCAGAAAAGCCGTGTGGCGCATCAACAGCCACAGACCCATCTGGGTTCACATGGATCGCGACACGGGACTTGCGAGTGTCGGCATAGGACACCTCATAAGAGATACGATCATCCCCATATGCCAGAACAAACCCTGTCATGGCTTGTTCGCGCCTGCGCGTACGATGCCGATGATCTGGTCAATCAGTGCATTGGCGTGGTCCAGGCCACCGAAGAACCTGAAGTAGCGGGGGAGCAGGGCCTTGCGTATCTCAGCCTCGATGCTGCCTGGGTTGATTGAATGGGTCTGCACTGCATCATCAACCGTGCTGTCGATGTGTATGGCCTCATCGACCATTGTATCCTCAGGATGCTCGGTATCGCCCAGCTGCTCAAGGATCGCGCCGTAGTACGCAGCAGCCCGTGGGTGGTCCGTAAAGCGATCAGGCACACCAGGCGTATTCCGTGCAACAACCTGCTCTTCCAGGTCCTTGAACAGGGTGTATTGCTTCCCTGGGTGGTCGAACATCGCCTCAGCCGCTTCAATGGCTTCCTTGAGGAGTTCAGAGAATACCCGCTGCGCATAAGGATCGTCGATCAAGTCTTGTTCAATGGTCTTACGAATCCGCGTCTTGATCACATCAGCTTCAGTGCGTGTCTTCTCGTCAGTCCAATCATCAGGATCGTCTGACTGGCCGAGTGTATCGACGCGGATGAAGCCTTCGGGATCGATAACCTCTTGGCCGATGACCTGCTTGTCCACCATACGGCGGATTTGGTCTTCGTATTCGGAGAAATCCACAGTCTCTTGGGCGTCACGCTTTGCCTGCACCCGCAGTTCCGTGAAGAACCGCAGATCCCACTTGTAGCTCTGGATGGTCTTTTCATCAAAGGCCCCGTCTTCGAAGAAAGTCCGTGATGACAGAGCCAGTTTCAGGCACATCCCGAACTCGGTCAGCGCATCATAGAAGTCCTCGCGCACCTTCTGGTTCTGGTCGATGCTGTGGCCTGTGTCGTCCTCAGCAACTTGGGGCACCAGCACACGACGGAACTGTTCGGTGTCCTGATTGTTCTCCACGTCGGCAAAGATCGCCCATAGCGCATCGTGCAAGCCAGGGAGGCGCTTATACTCAACCGATACGTTGGACACCGTGCCTGCCAGATCATCTATCTCATATCCAGCCTGCGTTTCCTCGGCCAGGTCCTGGTAATCTTGGATCGAGGTATCAAGCTCGGCCAGGATACCACGGTAGTCGATCAGGTAACCGAATTGCTTGGCCTCATGGAGACGGTTCACCCGTGCAATCGCCTGAAGCAAGTTGTGCCCCTTGAGGTGCTTGTCGATGTAAAGGACAGCATTGCGCGGCTCATCAAAGCCCGTCAGCAATTTATCCACGACAATCAGGATGTCTGGGGCCCCATCGGTGCTGAACCGTTCAATGACATCTGTCTCATAAGTCTCTGCGTCATTGCCGACGTTCATCTTCCACCAGGTCTGCACCTCTGGTGTCTTGACCTCATCAGTGTCTTCGTGGCCTTCCCTGGTATCGGGAGCCGAGATCACAACCGAACTAGTAATCATACCCGTCAGATCGAGGGCGTTCTTGTAGCGGATCGCCGACAGCTTACTGTCCGTCGCCAGTTGCGCCTTGAGGCCCAGCCCCAGCTTAGCAAAGTTCTCAGTGAAGTGAGTGGCGATGTCCCAGGCGATGAGATCGATACGACCACCGGCACCATATACTTGGCCACGGCTGGAATACTTCTGCTTCAGGTCCGACTTCTGGCTATCTGTCAGACCCGTGGTGATCTTGTCGAACCAGGCATCAATCGCGGTGTCGTTGATATCGACGATGGGCTTTCGTTCCTCATAAACCAACGGGGTGACCGCCCCGTCCTCAACCGCATCTTGCATGGTGTAGGCGTGAAGGATTGGGCCGAATTTGTTACGGGTCTTATCCTCCTTCAACAGGGGTGTCCCCGTGAAAGCGATGAAGGCCGCATTGGGCAGGGCCTGACGCATCCGTTCGTGATTCTCACCACCCTGGCTGCGGTGTCCCTCATCGACCAGGACAATGATTTTGTCAGATGTGTTCCTACACTCTGGCAGCTTGGTGGCCGAATTGAACTTTTGCAGCAGGGTGAAGATGATCCGTTCCGGCCCTGACCCGATCCGCTTGGCCAGATCACGACCCGATTGAACCTTGGATGTCTCACCTTCCTTCTTGGTAGCTAGGGCAGACCCAAAGGCTCCGCCCGTCATGAAGGTAGCAGCAAGTTGCTTTTCCAGGTCCACACGGTCGGTGACGATTATGATCCGACATCCAGCAAGCTCAGCATCCAGCAGCAGCGCCTTGGTCAAGAATACCATCAGGTTCGACTTCCCCGATCCAGTAGTGTGCCAGATCACGCCGCCCTCACGGCTGCCGTCGGGTTTTTGGTGCGCCACCTGGGACAGGATCGCCTTGGCCCCCTGGACCTGCTGATACCTGGCCGCAATCTTACCCAGCTTTCGGTCAAAGAAAATGAACCGTCTGGTGAAGTCCAGCAGACGGTCGGGGCGCAGTAGGCTTATGATCAACCTATCCTGCTCTGTGGGCAGCACAGGGCCGCTGTGGAGCCTGTCGAAGTCGCCCCGCATCCACTTGGGCTTGTCCGCAAATAGTGCCGTGCTCTGGGCCTCTGTCAGGGGCGTGGACTTGATGGCCTGCATCTCGGCCTCGGTGATCTCTTCCTCGGTCCACGACCCCCAGAACTTTGCAGGTGTGCCCGTTGTGCCAAAGCGCCCGTCGGTGCCAGAGATCGACATCAACACCTGTGAATAGGCGTAGAGGTCCTGGATGCCGTCAGGCTTCTGGTTTCTCAGATGCTGGCTGATCCCCTCAGTCACCATCGCGGCGTCCTTGGTGGATGAGTTGGGTCGTTTGGCCTCAATCACCACCAGGGGGATGCCGTTGACGTAGCACACCACATCGGGCCGATAGCGGCCCATCCCTGCGGGGCGTTCAACGCTCAACTCTTCGGTGACATGCAGAGTGTTTGCCGCTGGATCAGTCCAGTCAATCAGGGGCACGGTGACGGATATGCGCTGACCATCGACGAACTCTGTGACGGTGATGCCCAGGGTCAGGTGCTTATAAATCGCCTCATTGGCGGGGATAAGCCCTTCGTTCAGGCCCGTCGCACTGATGTCTCGGATCACCTGATCAATGCCGCCGTCTGACAGGGGATAGGACTGCCCTTTGAAGGCGAACCGATGCGCCTTCAGCCGTTCGCGCAGCACGGGCACCAGCAACACAGACCGCTCCGACACGCGCAAGCCCAATGCATCGGCGGGGGAAAGATACGTCCAGCCCATGGCCATCAGCACGTGTAATGCTGGCAGCTTTGAGGCTGCCTCTTCGCGGGTATCGGGGGTGCGGGGCTGGGTCATGAGCGGGCGGCCTGCTGTCAAAAAGTTTGCAATTTGGTAGGAAGTTTCCTACATACTGCCCAAGGATTGGGAATTACCTGGTCGGCGATGGGGTGCTGGGAAACTGGTGCCCTTTTGCTTTTCTGAGTCATGGGAACTCCTTGATTGCCCCCATTTTTGTTAAGATAACATCATAGGCGCGGTTAGCTTGTGTCGGGCGCAGCGTCTTGATCGCGATAGGCCGCGCAGTAAGATCAGCCAGTTGCAAACCTGTCGAATTGACAGACTTCTTTGCAAACTTCGGCTCGAAGTCCATGGACGAGAAGTCGCGCTTCACCCATCCCCAACCGTTCGCTCCCGCGACGATCCGACGGAATGCCAACTCAAGATCGGCATCCTCAGACTTGCCACGACACTCAAAGACCACATGCACCCGTTTGCCAGTTTGGTCCTTATCGCGCAGGAATATCAGCAAACGCTCAAGGCAAAAGTGCAGCGCGATCTCGTAGGGGTTCCAGGGGTTCGGATATTTCTTGGTTAGCTCAACCTTGTCGATTACGGACGCGATGATGGTGATGGGCGCATCGACCATGACCTGGTTGAGGTCTTCGTAGAATTGTTCGCGCAGGGTGCGGTCGGTTAGCAGGAAGGTGAAATCCCCCTTCGACTTTCGGATTTCATGTTCATGCAAAATGACGGAATCGTGGCCCCAGTATTTGAACTTGAGCGCCTGCATGGAAGGCACGACCTGAGATAGGTAGTCATCCTTTTTCACAACACAGAACGAAAGAGAGAAAACCGGAAAATCGGCGTCAATTGAGGTCAGGCTGTGGTCACCACTCTCATCGACGTAAACGATGTAATCCGAAAACTCTGCCATGCTTCACAGCCTGTCAAAGACTGAGCCGACGCGTGGCTCGAAGAGTTGCTGGTACCGCTTCGTGGCATACTCGTCTGTCATCCCCGCGATGTAGTCGCAAATGACTCGAGGGGTTAGTATATCGCCGCCACCTTGTATCGTTCGTTTGAAGTCGCGTGGATCAAGCAGTCGCTTCGGATCGGTAGCAAAGACCGCGAACAGTTCCGCAACAATCTTCTGACCCTTAAATTCAAGCTGTTGAACCGGCGTACTTTTGATCACCAGTTCGACGACGATCTCTTTGAGAGTTCGCAACGACTCTTCGATCTCTTTGTCAAAAACGGCTTGGAAAGCAAAGATATCGTCCGCAAAAGCAGGCTCATTCTGACGCACCAACTTCGTAAGTGCGACAAAGAAACCAACTAGATGACCGATTACGCGCTTTCGGGCTTGGGTGCCTGAATTGAACAGGTTCTTCGCGAAGTCATCAAATTGACCACCATGGTGCACATCCAGAAATGGTTGGATCAATGCCTTTCGGGCCTTGTTGCTGCCTTCGTCAATCTCTTCATACCATTCGCAGAAGGTTTGCTGGCGGATAAGGCCCAAACCGATGGCATCCTCAAGATCATGCACCCCATAAGCAATGTCATCGGCCAACTCCATGATCGAAGTATCGAGAGATTTGTGCTTGGTTTTGGGATGTTTCCCCTTCTTAAACGCCGGGAAGACTTTACTCAGTTTGGGCCAGTCTTCCAGACCCGACGCTACCCACCCCATAACCACATCATCGTGTTCTTCATTCAGGTAGCATTTTGGAGGCTTGAAAGAGCTGGCAACAAAGATTGAAGAGGGATCAACCTGAACCCCATAGTCTTTTCCCTTCTCTTCGGTTGCAGGCGTATCGGGTTTCCCACCCGGGTAGTTGTCCCAATCGACGACATCATCGTAAGGGGCTGGGTACTTGATCACACCCAATACAGCCCGCTTTGTCAGGTCCATACCAAATTCTTCGCTGTAGGGTTCCAGCTTGGTCACAATGCGCAGTGTTTGGCCGTTCCCCTCGAAGCCACCATAGGAGAGCATACATCTGTTCAGTGCGACTTCACCCCCGTGTCCAAACGGAGGGTGGCCGAGATCGTGCGCGAGGCAAATGGTGCTCATCAGCATTGGTGGTGGCAGGATTGCCCGCTCTGGGGAATTCTCTTCATGTTCACGATATAGTTTCTTGGTGATCGCCACACCGATTTGGCTGACTTCCATCGAGTGCGTCAGCCGGGTCCGGTTGAAATCACTATCCCCCATCCCGAGGACTTGCGTCTTTGCCTGAAGCCTTCGAAATGCGGCAGAGTGCACAACACGCGCAAAATCGCGTTCGTATTCCGTGCGCTTGCCATTTGTGCTGCGATCAACGCGTCGTTGCTCCCAAAAATCACTCATCTCGTCTTCCTTCAAAAAATTTTTGTTACAAAAAAAATCAGAATATTAACTTGCGCTGCCGAAGTTTGGCCACCCAAGCCGGTGCGTCTCCGGTAAGGTGGCTTCCGTCATCATGGACCGCACCGTCGTTCTCACTTGCCGTAATCGGAAAGCCAGTCACCTTTCCCATGAGCCTGACGCATTCAGTGCCGATCCCCTGGCGAAGGTATTGTCGATCGGCTCCTTCAAGAAATGCATGTGTCATCTTGAGGTAGTAGCCATCAGGCGCGCTGGGGTCCTCGATCAAGTTGAAATCAATGGAGCCGACTTGTTGGCCGGTTAGAGTAGCCACGGTGGCGGTGGAGTTAACTTCATCAATATCGATGATGACTGTCGATCCTTTTTTCGTCGTAAAATTCGACTTCATACCACCACCCGCCGTTTGCCCGTGAGCAGTTGCTGCATCAGGGCCTTCTTTTCGGTGCGGAGCTTCTGAAGCTGTGCAACCAAATCACTGACCTCACCGTCGCAACCTTCAAAAACTTGACCAATTGCATTCTGTTCAGTGCGGGTGATGCCTGGAACCTTGAAGTCCCGAATGTCCTTCATAGTGATATGGGCGATGCCAGTCGCAGTCTTCATTCTTTCACAATGTGCAAAGAAATCATGAGAGCAGATGTTGGCATATAAAAAACTGGGGTCTGAATCCTTAGACCGAACGCGGGCGACACGCTGCACCAACAGTAAGGGGTCTGCTGGCTCTTTAGCAAGATAGGCGTGGCTGCGACCAACATATCCATCCATAGCAATTACGATGTCGCCAGCGGCTAAGCGATAGTCTTTTAGACCATTGTCCGACGGCCAATGGACCGTGATGGAGGGTGACCAATCGAGATATCCGCGTTTGACATTTGACCCTCTGACTAGCTTGTAGCCTTCGTCCATAAACTCATCAGATTTGAATGCGGGCCCGGAAGTGACTTCGGCGATCTGGCCCAGCCGCACCTCTTTCCACGGTTGGCCTTCGAACTCAGGGAAGCGGCGGCGACCTGTGAGGAGTTGCTGCATGAGAGCGCGTTTTTGGGTGCGGGCGGTAGCCAGCAGGGCCTCTGTCTTCTCGATGGCCGCGTCCCAGGTCGAGAGGATATCCGCGATCTTACGTTGTTCGGAAAGTGGGGGGATATCGACTGGAACCTTCAGGGCGTCATTTGGATATAGACGAAGCCTGTCATTGGTTAGGCCGTATGAATATGCCCAGAAATTGTGAATCATCCGATCTGTCTTGAAGAGGTATGCAGCGTAGCGCGGGTCGAGGTTCGACCGTGGTGCCAGGACTACATAAGCAGGGCTCACTAAAGCTTCTTCATCTGCAAGCCCCGATGCACCCTGCCACATGCGCATCATGTTGTATGCGATGTCACCAGGAAGAACCCGCAGGTGCTGTTTAGGGTCGAGGTTGGTGTCAGCCTTGCGTTCAAGACTATCACGCCGCACCAAGCCATTGTTGAGCGTAACTGACAAGGTTGGCAAACCGGATTCGCCTTTCTGGCGTCTGCTGGTCATGTAGTCACCAAGTCTGGAAGGCTGATTGCTCATGTGAGGTCAAGCTCTTCCAGAAATCCTGCCATCCGCGCTTCCAACTCGGCGAGGTCGTCCTTGAGCTTTACCCGTTCGGCACGGACGGCCATCAAGTCGATCTCTTCTTCTTCCTCGAACGTGTCCACGTAGCGGGGGATGTTCAGGTTGAAATCGTTCTCCTCCACCTCAGCCCGTGTGGCGCGGTAGGCGTATTTTTCCACAGTTTCTCGTGCGGCGTAGGTGTCCACAATCTTGTCAATGTGCGTGGCGTCGAGTGCGTTCTGGTTGGTGCCAGAGATGAACTCTCGGGATGCGTCGATGAACATCACCGTGTTGTCGGGTTTGTGTTTGCGGAACACCAGCAGGGCGGCGGGGATGCCGGTGCCGAAAAACAATTTCTCAGGCAGGCCGATGACGGCATCCAGCAGGTTTTCCTCGATCAGCTTTTGGCGGATTTTACCCTCGGTCGAACTGCGGAACAGAACACCATTGGGCACGACCACGACAGCACGGCCCGACTTGGGTTTCAACGTCTCGATCATGTGCAGGATAAAGGCGTAGTCGCCCTTGGTCTTCGGCGGGATGCCACGGCGGAAGCGGGCGAACTTGTCGGTCTCGGCGGCCTCAGTCCCCCACTTGTCGAGAGAGAAAGGCGGATTTGCCACAACGATATCGAAGTGCCGCAGGGCGTCATCCTTGGTGCGCAGTTTGGGGTTGCGGATTGTGTCTCCCCATTCGACCTGGTGGTTTTCTTCGCCGTGCAGGAACAGGTTCATCTTGGCCAGCGCCCAGGTGGAGCCGATGGCCTCTTGTCCATAGAGCGCATAGCCCTTGCCACCGCTGTTGCGGATCAGCCTGCCGCATTTCATCAGCAGGGACGCCGAGCCGCAGGTGGGATCGCAGATGTGGTCCCCTGGTTGCGGGTCGGCCAGACGGGCCATGAGGTCGGACACCTCGGCAGGGGTGTAGAACTCGCCCGCCTTCTTGCCTGCCGTGGCTGCGAAGCGCGAAATCAGGTATTCATAGGCCCCACCGATGATGTCGAGTTGCCCGACACGGGAGGGACGCAGGTCGAGGGCGTCTTTGGCGAAGTCCTCTAACAGGTGACGCAGGATGTCATTCTTCTGTTCCTCGTCCCCCAGCTTGTTGGAGTTGAAGCTGATGTCTTGGAAGACATCGCGAAGCTTGTCTCCATTGGCCTCTTCGATGGCATGAAGGGCCTTGTCGATGCGCTCCCCATTGCCCGCCTCATGCCGACGTTTGTGCAGGGCGTCGAAGCTGGCCCCATCGGGGAGCTTGAACGCCTCCTGCTGCATCATCGCCTCGACCAATTCGGGGCTGTCGGGGTGTTCGGCCTGGTAACGGGTCTGGTGGTCCTTCCACACGTCGCTGACGTATTTCAAGAACAGCAAGGTAAGCACGTAGTCCTTATAAACAGACGGATCGACGACGCCCCTGAAGGTGTCACAGGCCCCCCAAGCGGCTTTGTTGATTTCAACTTGTGTGACTGGGGTCATGATAAATTGGCCTGCATTTCGATTTTTCTTTTGTTTAGTTCTGGGGCGCATCTGCCAATTTTCATGCTTCTCGCATCCGTAGGTGAAAGAGGCGCCGCATCTCACATGCGGAATACCCAACGACGGCAAGCCAGGCACACATCAGAACGAATATGAATTCGGGCGTCTCGACTCCCTTAACCACCAGAAAGTACCCGTGTGTGGCCCATGCCAAAATGGCGACGATACTTGCGAAGATGGCCAGATAAAACGGTCCGTTTAGTGCATCTGGCAACCATTCATCTGATCCGACTTGATCAAAGAGCGCGTCGATATCGCCTTTTGATATAAGGCCTTTAGGGGTGAAATCTGTCATGCTGCTACCTCCAATAATTCATCCAAGCCAAGCGCCTGAAGTTCGGGTTTGTCTCCGGTTTTCCGGAATTCTGCGACTCGTTCGGTGTAAAGGCGGCATACAATCATCCATCGTTTCTTGATCCCAAGCCGCATTGATCGTTCCTCAAGACGTTCTTCCACCTGCATCAGGATTGATCCAAGCTCATCCATGATTTGAGATTCTCGGTTCTGAATACCCTTCTCACCGTCCAACACCCAAAGCGGGTCGGCCCGATACAATTCAAGGAGTTTGGCTAGGACAGCGGCCGGCATCTCTCGCTCGCCGCGTGCATAGTTGTGCAAAGTCGTGCGGCTGACACCAAGGGCCGCAGCAAACCCAACCTGTGACAGATCATGTGTGCGTCGCAACTGATCCAGCCTATCCCCAATGCTTGTCTCGGTGCTCAATTATCTACACCCTTAGTCTTGACCATTTTTGACAACTCACGTTAACATATGTGAACAAACATGATGTGTTTGCGAATACTCTCGCAAACTGTAACATTTTGCGAACAGGAGTCACCATTCGATGACGAATATTGAACAGAATTTGGAAAGTCCTCGCGAGGTTGCTCTACGAGTTGGCTGGCCATTGGCCAGGGTGAGAAAGCTAATCAGGGAACGAGAGATACGGCATCTCAAAATAGGTGGCCTTTACTTCGTCCCCCAAGGCGCGGTTGAGGAATATCTCGCAGCAAGGACAGTTGAGCCAGATTTAGGCCGTAAGCAGGTAAATTAGATGAGCCGCCCAGCCGCCCCTTCTATGCCAACAGAGAAGCAAATTCGCGATGTGTCTGAAATAATGGCTAAACTGAACCCGGACGCCAAGATACATCGTATCGGACCAGATGGCGTCACGTTTGTTTATGGCGAAGAGTTTTCATTCCGAGCGTGGTCAAACGAACCGTTTTCGGCAGAGGTGAGAGATGGGTGAAAAATATCTACGTTCAAGGATCAGACGAGGTCGGTGGTTTCACTATTACCGCCGCCCTAAAGAGAAGGAAAAATCGCTAAATGTCCATGGATTGCTACCATCCGATCCGCGGGTAAAAGCCGAATACTTCGCAGAGCACGCTCGACGGGAATACAGCCCACCCAAGACGATCACGCCACACAAAGGCACATTTTCTTGGGGGCTTGATCTATACACGTCAGGCAACTGGAAATGGTTGAACGAATATGCCGAGGGCACCAAGAAGTCGCGCAAGGCAATTTTCAAACGCTATGTTGAAGCTCAAGGCAATCGACTTGTCTCGCAGATATCCCCCAGATCAATCGAAACTGCGCTTTATGCGAAGGGCGGGCATGGGGCGGTGAACGAGTACAAGGCACTGAAGCCGGTATTTGAGCACCTAAAGCGGCTGGGCCACATTCGAAGCAATCCAATGTCGGGCATTCAAATTGAGAAGCCTAAACCCAAGGAATTCCCAACAGCTGATATAGATGATGTCTCCGCATTCATATCTTACTGGGAAGTAGGAACTGTGCAGAGATTGATTTTTGATCTTGCGCTCTACACTGGAGCTGCAAGGGTTGATTTGGCACATCTTGGTAGGCACAACATCAAAGATGGGGTGCTGGTTTTTGACCGCAAAAAAACCGGCGTGACGAGTTACGTACCTCTCACTGAAGAACTGAAGTCAGTCATATCTCGTACACCTGATATTTCCCCAACTTTTATCCTAAGCAAAAATGGAAAGCCCTATAAATTTGAGAGCATTGGGAACATGTTCGGTGAGGCAGCGAAAGCAGCTGGGATGAAGTCAAGGTTGCACGGCCTACGCAAGGCTTTCTGCGTCTATTGGGCCGAAAAAGGGAAAACCACTCACCAAATCGCGGCTATGGCTGGGCACTTAACCTTGAAAGAAGTCGAACGCTACACTCGTGCCGCAGATCGCGAAAACATCGTCAGGCTTATAATGACGGGTTCCTAAAATGGGACACGCGGACCCAGAAAATGGGACACAAACAACTAGATATCTGAAAACAGGAGATAATTAATGAAGCTAGCTACCGAATGGCGACCCCGGCAGGATTCGAACCTGCAACCTGCCCCTTAGGAGGGGGCTGCTCTATCCAGTTGAGCCACGGGGCCGTGTTTGTCACATTTAGCGCAGTGTTTCGGGCTTGTCATTGCTACAATACATCGTGGCACGGCGCTTGATCGCAAGCTGTTGTTCGCGCTAACTGGTTGGAGAACAAACAAGGTGCTGTACGTTGACCAATTTACCCAAACGCCCGCTGACACTGCGCGATGTCTCTGAAGCCTGCGGAGTCTCGGAAATGACGGTCAGTCGGGTGTTGCGAAAGCGGGGGGATGTATCCGAAGCAACGCGCAGCAGGGTTTTGGCCGCAGCGAAAGAGCTGGGGTATGTGCCAAATCAGATTGCCGGATCACTGGCGTCCCAGCGGGTCAACCTGGTGGCTGTGATTATTCCATCGCTGAGCAATATGGTGTTTCCAGAGGTTCTGAACGGCATCAATCAGATACTTGAAGATACGCCGTTGCAGCCTGTCGTTGGTGTCACCGATTATCTGCCCGAGAAAGAGGAACGTGTGCTCTATGAGATGCTCTCATGGCGCCCTTCGGGGGTGATCATTGCGGGGTTGGAGCATTCGGATGCGACGCGCGCGATGATGGCCAATGCGGGGATTCCTGTGGTTGAGATCATGGATACGGATGGCAAACCCGTGGATGCGATGGTGGGCATTTCACACCGGCGTGCCGGGCGGGAGATGGCGAATGCGATCCTGCGGGAAGGCTATGAGCATGTTGGGTTCATGGGCACGAAAATGCCGTTGGATCACCGTGCACGAAAACGGTTTGAGGGGTTCACCGCCGCGCTTGCCAAGGCGGGTGTCGAAATTGAAGATCGTGCCTTTTATTCTGGTGGATCGGCACTGGCGAAGGGACGCGAGATGACAAAAGAGATGTTGGAGCGTTCACCCGATCTCGATTTCCTGTATTATTCAAATGATATGATCGGGGCTGGCGGATTGCTGTATCTCATTGATCAGGGTGTGGATATTCCGGGCAAGATCGGGTTGGCGGGATTCAATGGTGTGGAATTGTTGCAGGGTCTGCCACGACAGTTGGCGACAATGGATGCCTGTCGCGCAGAAATTGGTCAGGCAGCAGCAAGGATTATTCTCAACCAGACGCTTGATACACCTGATCCCGATGTGCCCGATAAGGTGACGCTGACGCCGACACTCACGTTCGGGGATACGTTGCGGCGTCGTCGCTGACGTGCTGAAACTGGACAACGCTCAGGCGCGGCAGATTTTTCTGGACCGACACAGGTTGTCGGAAACCCCGCAGGGGGCAGCTACAGGCGATGACCTTTTGTCGTTGATCCACAGTCTTGGGTTTGTGCAGCTTGATAGCATCAACACAGTTGCGCGAGCGCATGACCTTATCCTGTTCTCTCGACGCCCGCGCTATCGTCCCGTTGCGCTCAAGGCATTGTATGAAAAACGAAAGCAGTTGTTTGAACACTGGACCCATGATGCGGCGGTGATCCCGTTGGAGTTCTACCCTTATTGGGAGATGCGCCGTCAGCGTGATGCCGCGCGGTTGCGGTCGCGATGGTCAAAGGATCGTCGTGACGGGTTCGAAAAACAGTTTCAGGTGGTACTAGACCAGATTCAAAGCGAAGGACCGGTCTGCTCTTCTGATGTTGGAAAAGATGAAAAACGCGGTTCCGGTGGTTGGTGGGATTGGCATCCGTCCAAGACAGCGTTGGAGTATCTGTGGCGTTCCGGGGCCTTGTGCGTTGTCGGGCGGGACGGATTTCAAAAGCGGTATGATTTGACAGAGCGGGTGTTGGATCAGCAGCTGCGCGATCCTGCTTATGCACCTGACGAGGCCACGACGATTGACTGGTGTTGCGATCAGGCCTTGGCGCGGCTTGGTTTTGCCACGCATACTGAAATTGCTGCGTTTTGGGCGCATATCTCGCCTGCCGAGGCGCGCGCGTGGTGCAAGAACGAACTTGAAAAGAGGCGGTTGGAACAAGTTGAAATCATGAGTGCGGATGGCATTGCCAGGCCCGCATTTGCGCGGCCGGGTCTGGATCAAGATGCTGCGTTAGACCGTGTGCCAACAAACCGTTTGCGTATCCTCAGCCCGTTTGATCCCGCCCTGCGCGACCGCAAGAGGGCGGAGCGATTGTTCGGTTTCTACTACCGTGTCGAGATGTTCGTGCCGGAGCCGCAACGCGTATTTGGGTATTATGTTTTCCCGGTCTTGCAGAGTGATCAGCTGGTTGCGCGGGTTGATATGAAGGCGTTCCGTGATCAGGATACCTTGCGCGTACGGGGACTGTGGACCGAGGGGCCTGTGCGATGGAGCAAAGGAAGGCAGGCCGCATTTGAGGCAGAGCTGGAACGGATCAAGAAACTGGCAGGCGTGGAGAAAGTTGTCTTTGAGGACGGCTGGCTGCGTGGATCAGCGCAGCATAGTCTCGGCTAGGTCATCGGCTGCCTGTCGCAAGCGGTCCAGATGACCTTTCAGGCCCTCCAGACTGATCCGCTGCGTCGGGGCGTGCACCGAAAGGGTTGACATCAGCCGTCCCAGATCATCGCGGATCGGTACGGCAATCGCCACCATATCTTCCATGAATTCGCCGTTGTCGGTGGAAAAGTCGTTCTGGCGGACTTTCTCGATATCCAACGCAATCTTGTCAGGATCGGTGATCGTGTCAGGTGTATGTGCGTTCAGTTTCGCATGCGCGAGATATTTCGAGAGTTGTCGCGGTGGCAAAGAGGAGAGGTACATTTTGCCGCTCGCCGTGCAGTGTAGCGGAACCGTGGTGCCGATAGGCAACTGGATGCGCAAAGGCCATTTTGTTTCAACACGGTCGATATAGAACATGCCGTTGCGTTCGGGTGTTGCAAGGTTGCAGGTTTCACCCACGTCCTCGGTCAGGGCATTCAAAACGGCAAGGCGGATCGTGCGTAGGCGTGATGATGACAGCACGTTAACAGATAATTTGCGCATGCGCGGTCCTGCGGTGTAGGACCGACCGTCAATATCACGCTGCAGGAAGCCTTCTTCTTCAAGACGGTGAAAAAGGCGATGCACGGTAGGTTTGGGCAGACCCAGAACTTCGTTTGCGGCTGTCGGGGTCATGGGTACACCAACGCGAGCAACTTCTTCCAGCAGCAACAGCAACCGTAGATTGGTCGGGATCGCTTTTTCAGATGTGCTCGCGCCGGGCATGTCTTTGGACCTCATTTCGTCTTGTTCAGGTCGAATACCTAGATTGGTTATCCGCCCCCTCCTGACAGAAGTTCAAAGATTCCGCCACCGGGTAGCAGTGTATTTGACAGCGTCGGGATCAGCGCCACACAGAACCATACAAAAATCAGCGCAACAAGGTACATGGTCGCATATCGCAGCAGGCGGAAATAGGGCACGCCCGTCACCCCCGACGCAACGTAAAGGTTAAGCCCGTAGGGCGGCGTAATGAATCCGATGGAAGCACCGACAAGAAAGATCACCGCGAAGTGGATGGGATCAATACCTACCGACACTGCGATTGGTGCAAGGATTGGTGCAAGGATGATCGTTACCGGCAGCGATTCCAATATCATGCCTGTCACAAAAACGATGGCCATGGATGTGAACAGAACAGCATAATAACCGCCCATACCGGTTACAAAGTCACCGATGTACTCCTTGGCTCCAAGGGAGGACAGAACCTGTTGCATCGCCACGGATACCGCGATCAGCGGCACCAGAATACCTGTGATCTGCGCAGACCGAGAGACAACCGCCGGTAGACTGGGCAGGGTGAAACCCTCGACCGCGATCATGGAGATCAGGCTTTTTTCGCTCACTGGGGTATTCACATCGGTGCCCATCATCTTGTTGATCGGATAAGAGATCAAACCAACAATGATACAGAAACCAACAGTCACGCCAGCAGCCTCAGTCGGGGAAAACTTGCCGGTGTAGATGCCCCAAAGCACCAGCCCGATGGCAAAGAAGCCAAGCCAAGCACCCACAGCGGTCTTGAACACGCGCCATGGTGACAAGGTGATGAGGAAACCCCAACCATTTATGGTACAAATAATGAAAGCGGCGGTCATCATGCCAAAGACCATCAGCGCGCCGGGTACGATGCCCGCGATGAACAGTTCCGAGATGGGCAGGTTCATCAAAAAGCCGTAGACGATGAAGATGATCGAGGGTGGAATAATGATGCCCACGGTACCACCCGCCGCCGCGGTTGCCGCGGAGAAGCGTTCGTCGTAGCCGCCTTTGACCATTTCAGGGTGCAACATCGAACCGATGGTTGCCGTGGTGGCCGAATTTGATCCCGAAATCGCTGCGAACAAACCACATGCCGCGATAGAAGCCATCGCAAGACCGCCGCGCAGCCAACCCAGACAGGAATAGGCGAAATCGGATAATCGCCTTGCGATACCGGATTGATTGATCAGGTCGCCCGTCAGGATGAACAGCGGCATGGCCAGCAGGGCAAAGCCTTTGTTAAACACGTTCAGCAATTCGTTGCCGGTGTTATCCAGCGGCAGGCCAATGACGAAGCTACAGCCGATGACCCAGTAAAAGATGACCAGCAGAACCGGTGTACCGAGCATGAAAAAGATCGTGACACCAATCGAGATGAGTGTGACCCATGAACCATCTGACATTATACGTCCCCCCCGATAACGGCTTGTTGAATAATCTGATTGCCTGAGCGGTAGTTTTTCCAGTCATCCAGCCAGTTACCTACGACGCGACCGGACATCAGCGTGAAAGCGATGGGAACAGTAACATAGAACCACCACTTCATTGTGTCGTCCACGCCGTCGACCAGTTGAAAGTTGTCCGCAGAATAAGCGGTAAAGCGCAAGGATGTCGTAATCGCGATCCAGCAGAATCCGAACCACAGGACTGCGTCCATCGACAGGGCTGCCATCTGGCCAGTCGGGCTCATCTTTGAGCGAAATTCACTGAAGCTGAGATGGGTGCGCAGGCGTACGTTATAGGAACATCCAAACCATGCCATGATCATGAACAGGAAAGGAGGTACAGTTGTTGATCCCGCCCATTGGTTTGAGAAGACAAACCTGTCGATCACGCCCCAAAAGATAATGGCCGCAATCATCAGATACGTCGCAACAGCGATGCCGCGCTCCAGATGCTTGTCCATAAACGGGAGAAACCTGAAGAAAAGGTTTGCCAGAATGCCCCCGATCAGCGTGACGAAGAAACAGAAAATCCACATGCCATCGGTGTAGAACGCGTCTCGCATTTCCCAGGCGCTTCCGGCAAAGATTGCGGGAACCACGGCTCCCGCTTCGGCCCATATCGACATCACAATATCCCCTTTTGTGTCTTGTCCTGCGCCGTCCTCCCGACGGTGAGGTCAAAAAGGGCCGGCCTCCAGACGAAAGCCGACCCCTGAACTTAGCGAAACCCTATCAGGTCTAGGCTTTCCACCAACGACGAGGCTCGACGTTTTCGGCAAGCGTATGCGTGTTCTGACGCGCAACGTCATAGATTTCCTGATACGTGTCGCGACCACCGGACCAGCCGTTCAGACGCTCGCGCCAGTCTTCCCAAAGCTGTGGCTGGAATTCCGGCGAACACATCTCTTCGGCCATCTTGATCTGGTCATCGGCAAGCTCGGCCACGCGCACATCGTTTTGCGCAAAAATCGTGCTCGGGTGCTGCGGGTTGGACGCACCAACGGTGTTGACCAATGCGGCTTCGTTGGCGGCCTGAACATGAACCTGCGCAAGATAGGCAGATTCCATCACAACATCCTGCAATTCACCACCAAGACTGTCGAAGGCTTTTGCAGACATCGCTGTATGTTCGGTGCCGCAGAAAAACTTCAGGTCAACGGACTGGGAGACAACAGGTGACATATTCGCATATGCAACCGCAGACGCCCATGTTTCCGCGCCGTCAATCAGGCCTTGCTTGAGGCCATCAAGTGTTTCTTCCCATGCCACCGGAACCGGGTTCAGGTTCAGCGCGTTCATGGCGATACGTCCCAGCTGTGTACCCGTCACCCGGTTCTTTGTGCCGAACATCTCTTCCAGTTTGGTGATCGTCGGTGCGTCTTTCCACTTCAGACCCATCTGGATGCCACGCAGTTCGCAATGGCTGAACAGGAATTTCAGGCCGTGGCGTTTTTCATAAGGATCGCGCAGCAGGGCCACGGATTCAGGTGAGTAGAGGAAGTGATACTGATCTGCGCGGCTGCGGAACATGTAGGCATAGTCGAGCACGTTCAGATATGGGGCACCACCAGCGGAATTCTGTGTTGAGGCGGCATAGATGTCGACGATGCCCTGCTGGGTTTTCTCAACGCAGGAGGTTTGGCCGCAGATCTGGTTGTCACCGATGAATTCTACACGGATCTCACCGTCCGAGCGGCTTTCGAGGTCGCGGGCGAACTCCAGGCAGCCAGCACGTTCAATCAACAGGTTGCGCTGGTTGAATCCGGCGGCACCAAATTTGAACGTGAACTTCGGCTCTTTCGCAAAACGCTTTTCATAGGATGATTCTGCGGCTGTAGCGAGGTTCGCAAGGCTCATTGCGCCACCAAAGCTACCCGCAGCAAGTAGGGTAGATGACAGGCCGTATTGACCTGCAACCTTGAACAAATCGCGGCGCGAAATGCCTTTGAGCTTTTCTTGTATCTTCATGGTCGTTCCTCCCGGTTGAAATCATTTGCTCATTAATGAGACTTTTTGTTTCAAAAAAGACTAGCGCGAAAAGAGGCACCTGTATAGAATTTTCTTCAACCCAAGGAGGATTCAAAATGGATGCTGATTTCATCGTAATCGGCGCGGGATCGGCAGGCTGTGTTCTTGCAAACAGGCTGAGTGCTGATCCCAAGAACAAGGTTATTCTCCTCGAAGCTGGCGGACGTGATCTCAATCCGTGGATTCATATTCCGGTTGGCTATTTCAAGACGATACACAATCCCAAGGTGGACTGGTGTTACAAAACCGAACCTGATCCGGGACTGAACGGGCGATCTCTGGAGTGGCCGCGTGGCAAAGTTTTGGGCGGGTCGTCTTCGTTGAACGGATTGTTGTATGTGCGCGGGCAATCTCAGGATTATGACCGCTGGCGTCAGATGGGGAACACTGGCTGGGGCTGGGAAGATGTGCTGCCGCTGTTTAAACGGGCGGAAAAGAACGAACGCGGCGCGGATGAGTTTCACGGGGATCAAGGGCCGCTGTCCGTCAGCAACATGCGCATTCAGCGACCGATAACCGATGCATGGGTCGCCGCAGCCCAGGCGGCGGGATACAAATTCAACTCCGACTATAACGGGGCAGATCAGGAAGGTGTCGGGTTTTTCCAACTGACATCGCGCAATGGATGGCGGTGCAGTGCTGCAGTTGCTTACCTAAATCCGGTCAAGAAACGTCCAAACTTGCAGATCATCACCCACGCGCAGGTCGAGCGCATCGTGATCAAGGACAAACATGCCACTGGCGTTATCTACACAGACCGCGGCGGGAAGCAGCAGACGGTGACGGCGAACCGCGAGATTGTGTTGTCGGGCGGCGCGATTAATTCTCCGCAGTTGTTGATGTTATCGGGGATCGGCGAGGCGGGGCAATTGGGCGAACACGGCATCGAAGTGCTGCAGGATTTGCACGGTGTGGGCAAGAATATGCAGGATCACCTGCAAGCGCGGCTGGTGTATAAAACGCATGAGGCCACATTGAACGACGAGGTGTCGTCGCTGATCGGGCAGGCCAAGATCGGTTTGAAATTCGCGATGTTCCGTTCGGGACCCATGACAATGGCCGCAAGCCTTGCGACGGGTTTCCTCAAAACCCGCGAGGATCTGGAAACACCGGACATCCAGTTCCACGTCCAGCCTTTGTCCGCAGAAAACCCCGGCAAGGGGGCCGACAAGTTTTCGGCTTTCACCATGTCTGTCTGCCAACTGCGTCCCGAAAGCAAAGGTGAAATCAGGTTGGGCAGCGCCAAGCCGAGGGAGTACCCGAAGATTGTGCCAAACTATCTGTCGACCAAAACTGACTGCGATACAATTGTGGCGGGGGTGAACATTGCACGGCGCATAGCACGGCATGCGCCGCTGACCTCGAAGATTTCCGAGGAATTCCGCCCGCATGCAAGCCTTGATATCGAAGATTACGAGGCGACATTGGATTGGGCACGCAACAACACCGCGTCGATCTATCATCCAACCGGCACCTGCAAGATGGGGCAGGGCAAGGATGCTGTGGTGGATGCACGTTTGCGTGTGCATGGCATTTCGGGCCTGCGTGTGGCGGATTGTTCGATCATGCCGGAGATTGTGTCGGGCAACACAAATGCGCCCGCGATTATGATCGGTGAAAAGGCGAGTGATCTGATTTTGGAAGACTCCCGCGCTTAGAAAGATCGCGGAGTCAGTCCGGCGTAGAACCATCTGAGGTAGGTGTAGATTGAATAGACAGGCCGCCCTGTCGCCTGTGCAATATCGGGCGCGTACGGGACCATGTTGGTGCATTCCAGAATGATTGCGCCGACTCTGGGGTGCTGATTGATCAACGCCTGCGCAGCCTCCACCATTTCCGCGCGTGCGGCGTCAACGTCTAGCGTGGGCTCATTCGCGAGGATCGAGGTGGCAAAACTGCTGCCATCCATTCCTTTGATCGGTGTTGCACTTGGAACACCGGCCGCTGCCAAGTGCGCTGGCGACAGGCTGGCGGCGGAAATTGTCAGCACGCCCAACTGTTTGTCAGGGGCCAGCATCGGAAGGATTTGTCCCGCCTGTTCCAGCGCGGAAGCCGCCACAGGCACACCAAGCGCCTTTGCCAGTCGCGGACGTATCAGCGCCAGAAACCCGCATGTCGTGGCGATGCCAATACAGCCATCATGGACAAGGTCTTGGCCGATATGAATGAAAGCCTCCACGAAAAGTTCCATATCAGCACAGACAATCGCCTGCGGTGTTGCGCCCCTGACCACGCCGTATTGCACTGGAAACGGCCATGTTTCAGCATTACCCACATCCCCCGGAATACGCGGGAATTGCGTGTCGAGCATCAGGATGCCCAGCTTGGGATTCGCGTTTTGGTTGCATGTTGTCATGTCTGAAACCATGACGCGCTCAGGCCCGTTTCGACAAGCCAAATCAACAACGCTGACAATTTATAAACATTTTGTTGATGTTTTGGATTTCCCTGCCATGATGCCTTTGGGGAGAATCGCATTTTGAAACAAGACTGCCATTCAGTGACCGTCTTATGAGCCGCCATGTCGCTGTAATTGGTGCGGGCATTGTGGGTGTTTCCACAGCAATCTGGCTCCGACGCGCGGGTGTTGAGGTCACGATCGTTGATCGCGGCGCGCCGGGTACGGGGACGTCACACGGCAACGCGGGTGTGCTTGCAGCTTGCGCTATGGTTCCCGTCACTTCGCCTGGTTTGTTACAAAAAGCGCCCGGTATGCTGCTTGATCCCGACTTTCCCCTGTTCATGCGTTGGAGATATCTGCCGCGCCTGTTGCCATGGCTGCGCAAATACATGAGCCACGCCAACGATACCGATACGCGGCGGATCGCGCTTGGGCTATCACCTATCGTGAGCGACTCGGTTGAACAGCACAAAAACCTTTGTGACGATCTTGGTTTGGGCGATTGGGTCACCCAAAGCGATTATTGTTTCGCCTATGAAAGCCGCGCAAATTTTGACGCAGAGCATTATACATGGGCGCTGCGCCGAGAGGCCGGATTTGCACCCGACCTCATCGAAGGCACGGATGTTCGCGATTATGAACCTGCGCTTGGACCCGACATCACGTGCATCGCCCGGATGAAGCACCACGGCTATATCCGCAGCCCGGGCGGGTATGTGCAGGCATTGGCGAAGGCGTTCGAGGGGATGGGCGGAACCGTCATACAGGCCGAGGTCAAGGATTTCGATCTGAGCGATGGGAAGGTCAGTGGCGTTGAAACAACGCAAGGCACGGTGCAATGCAGCGAAGTAGTGCTGGCAACCGGCGTCTGGTCCAAACCAATGATGGCAAAGCTGGGCCTGAACGTGCCGCTGGAATCCGAACGTGGCTATCATATCGTGTTTGAGGATGCGACGGGCGGTCCAACGCGTCCTACAATGATCGCAAGTGGTAAATTCGTCGCCACGCCAATGGAGCAAGGCGTGCGTTGTGCGGGTATTGTCGAGTTCGGTGGGCTGGATGCGGGTCCATCCGAAGCACCACTAAAACTGTTGCGCAGGCAAGCGGCTAAAGCCTTTCCAAACCTCAAAGCGACCAATGAAATCGAATGGCTGGGGCATCGCCCTGCACCAAGTGACAGCTTGCCATTGATCGGGCAGGTTGGCGAAACGGGAGTCTATACGGCCTTCGGTCATCATCACATCGGGTTGACGGGTGGGCCAAAAACGGGCCGACTGGTCGCCGGATTGATCACCGGTGCGCAGGTCAACACGGACCTCGCACCTTACCATCCACAGCGTTTTACGTAAGAGCGCAAGAATAAACCAACTGGGAGAAAAAACATGAAAACGACAAGCAAGCTGATGACAGGTGCCGCAAGCATCGCAATTGCGGTAACAGGTGCGCTGCCTGCAATGGCGGCAGACAAGTGGGATATGCCGATGGCCTATTCCGCGTCCAACTTTCATTCTGAAAACGGCGCGACATTCGCAGAGTGTGTGACCGCTGGCACCAACGGCGACATCACGATTACCACGCATCCGGGTGGTTCCTTGTTCGCGGGCGCGGACATCAAACGTGCGATCCAGACCGGTCAGGTCCAGATTGGCGAGCGTCTGATGTCGGGCCACCAGAATGAAAACGCGGTTTTCGGGTTCGATTCCATCCCGTTCCTTGCGCCGTCCTTTGATGACAGTGCCAAGCTGTTCGAGGCCGCCAAACCAAAGATGGAAGCTCTATTGGAAGAGCAGAACCTCGTGATGCTTTATGCCGTTCCGTGGCCACCTCAGGGTTTGTATTTCAACAAGGAAGTGAACAGCGTAGCAGATATGAATGGCCTCAAGTTCCGCTCATATAATAACGCGACTGCGCGTCTGGCAGAGTTGACCGGCATGTTGCCCGTGACAATTGAAGCGGCCGAGATTTCGCAGGCGTTTGCGACGGGTGTTGCTGAATCCATGATATCGTCCGGGGCAACGGGTTATGACCGTAAAGTCTGGGAAAGCCTGAGCCACTTCTACGAGGTCGATGCATGGTTGCCCTACAACTACGTCATGGTGAACAAGGACGTCTGGGATGGCACCTCTGATGCCAACAAAGAGCTGATCACCGGATGCGCGGGTGAAGCGCAGGCACGGGGTCTGGAAGCGTCCAAGGCCTACACCCAGTTCACGATGGACGGTCTTGCCGAAGGTGGCATGACTGTTGGTCCCGCAGGTGAAACGTTGATGGGGGAGCTGCGTGCCATTGGTGAAACGATGACAACCGAGTGGCTTGAAGCGGCTGGAGATGACGGCAAGGCCATCGTCGATGCCTACAAAGCCTCGCAGTAAAATCACAAACTGAAAAGGTGGGGCTGCGCAAGCAGCCCTTTCCATTCTTATGACATATGACGCCTTCATTAACGCGGAACGGAATGGCTGGCACGACCGTGCTGATGCCTATGAAGCCCATACTGCGCTGGCAACTCTGCAGATTGTGCCAGCGATGCTGGATGCACTGCACCTCCGCCCGGGGTTGCGTTTATTGGATGTGGCTTGTGGGCCGGGATACGTCGCTGGTGCTGCCGCAGCCCTTGATGTTGAGGTGACTGGTATCGACTACGCGCCCGGTATGGTGAGGGCCGCGCAAGCACGGTTTCCCGATCTGGACTTTCAGGTTGGGGATGCCGAAGCGTTACCTGCCGCAGACGCGAGCTATGACGCTGTTGCCTGCAACATGGGTCTGTTCCATATGGGAAACCCGCCCAAAGCCATCCGTGAGGCCGCGCGGGTCTTGCGTAAAGGGGGCCGGTTTTCATTCAGTCAATGGACTGCGCCCGAGGATTCAGAACTTTACCGCCTCCTGTTTTCCGCCTTGAAAGACGAGGCGGACCTCGGCCGCGCAGATCCGGCACCAGATGCCTATGCGCTTTCGGATGAAGTCGGTGTGACGGCGCTGCTGACCCAATCAGGATTTGCCGGCATAAATACGCGTCGACTGGAGACCAAACTCATCGCGAAAGGGCCGGATTTCTTCGATTTCTTTATGAAGTTCGGTGTGCGCGTGCCGCTGATCGTTGCGGCACAGGAACCCTCGGTACAGCAGCGTCTGCGCCGACGTATCAATGCTGATATGGACCCCTTCCGCACATCTGGCGGATTTGAAGTCTCGATGCCTAGCCTCCTTTTCTCAGGAACCAAACAATGACCCAGATCCGTCGCGTTCTCGATTTCTTGTATATCACCGCGGGTGTCCTCGCGGCGCTTTGCCTGATTGCGATCCTGTCACTGATTGTGGTGCAGATGATTGCGCGCTGGACTGGTGCAATCTTTCCCGGTGCCCCTGACTACGCAGGTTATGCCATGGCGGCGGCCAGCTTTTTCGCTTTTGCCAATGCGCTTAACCGCGGTGCACATATTCGTGTGTCCGTGCTGCTGAATGCGGTGCCACCGCGGATAAGGTGGTTGTTGGAAATCTGGTGTTTCGGTCTTGCTTCGGCAATTGCGTGGTACTTCACCTACTACGCCTATTGGTTTGTCTACTGGTCGTGGAAGTTCAACGAAATCAGTCAGGGTCAGGACGCAAGTGCGCTCTGGATACCGCAATCGGCGATGGTGTTGGGGGGCGGCCTGCTGGCCATCGCGCTGACGGACAACCTTCTTCATGTGTTGTTCAAAGGCAATCACCGCATCATTCGCGATACCATCGAAAGCCACGGGGAATAGAGCCATGACCGAGATTTATGCCATCATTCTGTTCCTGTTTGTCCTGTTTCTGCTGTTGGGTACTGGTGTCTGGGTTGGCCTTGCCTTGATGGGTGTCGCCTGGGTCGGGATGGAGTTGTTTACCACCCGCCCTGTCGGTGACGTGATGATCACCACGATCTGGGCCTCGTCGTCTTCTTGGACACTGACCGCCCTGCCGCTCTTTATCTGGATGGGTGAAATCCTGTATCGAACGCGATTATCGGAAGATATGTTTAAAGGTCTGTCACCGTGGCTGGCACGCCTTCCCGGCGGCTTGGTACATACCAACATCGTATCCTGCACGGTGTTCGCAGCGGTTTCGGGGTCTTCCGCCGCGACGCTGACAACTGTTGGTAAAATGGCGATCCCCGAGCTGCGGGCGCGTAACTATCCCGAGAAGATGGTGATCGGTACGCTGGCAGGTGCGGCGACGCTTGGCCTGATGATCCCGCCCTCGCTGGCGCTGATTGTGTATGGCGTCACCGTCAACGAAAGCATCACAAAGCTGTTCTTTGCAGGGGTCTTTCCCGGCCTCGTCCTTGCGGGCATGTTCATGGCCTACGTCGCCATCACCAGTTTCACTTCCAAGGACTGGAATCCCACTGTTGAACGCGGGATGAGCTTTTCTGAAAAGGTCGCCAACTCGCGTTTCCTGCTGCCTGTGTTTGGCCTGATTACTGTGGTCATCGGGTCCATGTATGCCGGTCTGGCAACAGCCACCGAAGCCGCCGCGATTGGCGTGATTGGTGCGCTGGTGCTTGCGTTGTTTCAAGGGTCGCTGAATTGGAACAGTTTTCGCGAAAGCCTGATGGGGGCCACGCGCACGTCTGCGATGATTGCCCTGATCCTTGCGGGAGCGGCATTTCTAAAACTGTCGATGGGTTTCACTGGATTGCCGCGCTCCTTGGCGGACGGTATCGCAGCGATGGAACTGACGCGCTTTCAACTGCTTATGGCGCTTTTGGTGTTCTATATTGTGCTTGGCATGTTCCTTGATGGGATTTCCGCCATTGTGCTGACCATGGCCGTAGTCGAACCGATGGTGCGCGGTGCGGGCATTGATCTAATCTGGTTTGGTATCTTCGTGGTTGTGGTCATCGAGATGGCCCAGATTACCCCGCCTATCGGATTCAACCTCTTTGTCCTGCAAGGCATGACCAACCATGAAATGGGCTACATAACCCGTGCTGCCCTGCCGATGTTCGGCATTATGGTGTTGATGGTCTTTGTGTTGATCTGGTTCCCCGAGCTTGCGACATGGTTGCCCGAAAACATGCGCAACGGACCAAGTTAGAGGCAATGAGCAATGCATCACATACTCTGGCTCGCCTCTACCCACGCGCGGGTCTGTCTGATCATCGGTTTGGTCGCCGGTCTGTTGCTGCCGTCATTTGCCGCAACGCTGGTGCCGTGGCTGCCGCATATGGTGGCGATCCTGCTCACCGTCACGGCCCTGCGTATCGGGCACCGCGCCGCGATGGGGGCGATTGGCGATCTACGTTGGGGTCTTGGCGCCGTTGCTACCTTACAAATGGTGGTACCGCTGATCCTGTTTGGGTTGTTGGCGCTGGCGGGCTTGCATCAGACGCCCGCCGCGCTTGCCATCGTGTTGACCTGCGCCGCGCCCGCGATCACGGGCAGTGTCAATCTGGCGCTACTGATGCGTCTGGACGCCGGACGGATGATGCAAATTCTGGTGCTGGGCACGGCGGCCTTTCCGCTGACGGTTTTGCCTGTGCTGGTGTTTCTGCCGCAACTGGGTGCGCCATCTCAGATCATCCTTGCCGCGCTCAAGTTGCTATTGGTTATCGTGCTTGCAACAGGCTTGGGGTTCGCCTTGCGTCAAAGGTTTTTCCCGCGCCCCAGCGAAGGCCAGATCAAGGCGCTCGACGGGCTGTCGGTGCTGGCGTTTTCCTTTATCGTTGTCGCTCTTATGGCAGCTCTGACACCCGCGTTGCTGCGCGATCCGTGGTTGGTGGTAAAATGGGCTTTGTTGGCCTTCGCAATCAGTTATCTTCTGCAACTTGTCACGCTATTGGCCCTGCGCCGCAGCCTTTTGCGCGATGTCGCAGGACCGTTGGCAATCGGCGCGGGCAATCGCAACATTGCAATCTTTCTGGTCGCTTTGCCTCCCGAACTGCTGGCCCCGCTGATGGTTTTTATCGGGTGCTGGCAATTGCCGATGTATCTCACGCCAATGCTGCTGCCGCGTCTTTACGACTGGGCGTTGCGCCATGACTGACTGGCCCAAAATACGAACAGTTGGCGTGTCTGGCTTGTTGATCACTTTTGCACCGGCGATGTCGGAACCTGCCAACCGCGCAGCCCTAGCATTTCGCGCCGAGGTCGAAGCGCAAGAGTGGGAGGAGGTGACAGAAACGAGCACATCGCTTGTTTCCACCTTTCTTGAGATCGACCTTGCCAGCACCCCGCAAGAGGCTATGACCGAACGCCTGACTGATCTGCTGAACAGTCGTGACTGGTTTTCTGCCGACCTGCCGACGGGGCGCACGCTTTGGCATGTGCCAACCGTCTACGGCACCGATCTGGCCCCGCAGCTTGAGGAAGCGGCAGAGGTCGCCGGTGTCGATCCTGATGCTGCGGTCAAGGAAATATCCAACAGTCGTGTGCGCGTGTTGACCATCGGCTTTGCGCCTGGCCAGCCTTACATGGGTGAACTGTCAGAAACTTGGAACATCCCGCGTCAGCAGGGTTTGACAAAATCAGTTCCGCCCGGTGCGCTGGTGATCGCAATCCGGCAGTTGATCGTATTTACCAACGCTGCCCCGACAGGTTGGCGACATATCGGGCAGACTGCATTTGGAACATTCCTTCCACAAAGCACCCATCCCTTCACGCTGTCGCCGGGGGATGAGTTGACGTTTCCAGCCATTTCAACGGACGAATTTGAGCGCATCAAGACCAAGGATACCTCCGGTCTGGGTGGTGCGACACGCGAGGCGCTGACATGAGCGTTCACCTCACAGTTCAGCAGGCAGGTCCGGCAATGAGCCTGCAGGATCAGGGGCGTGCAGGGTATCGCGCACAGGGGCTGACCATTGGTGGTGCGGCGGACCGGATGGCCTTGTTTGAAGGGGCTGCCTTGCTGGGGCAAAGCCCTGAAATGGCGGCGATTGAAATGGCGGGCAGTGGCGGCAGTTTTGTGTCGAACCACGATATTCGTATTGCCCTGACCGGTGCGCAGATGGCGGCGAACATTGACGGCGAGGCGCTTTCGTGGGGGGCCAGCCACAGGTTGCCAGCGGGTGCAAAACTGACCATTGGCGGGGCGCGTAACGGCAGTTACGGGTATCTGCATGTGGGCGGCGGGTTTGACACGCCGGTTATGATGGGATCGCGCAGTAGTCATTTGGCCTGTGGTATTGGCGGACTTTTGCAGACGGGTGATGCCCTGCCGGTTGGGGCTGACAAAGGCAGGACGGTTGATATGACCCTGCCAATGACTGATCGCTTTGGCGGTGGGAAAATACGGGTCGTGGCATCAATGCAGACCGCGAATTTCGCGCGCGAAACGATTGAGCGGTTCACCTCGACAACTTTTCGCCGTGATGCGCGTGCCAACCGTATGGGGGTGCGTGTGGATTTTGATGGAACCGGATTTGCGACATCGGAACAACTGAGTATTGTGTCCGAAGTCGTTGTGCCGGGGGACATCCAGATTGCGGGCGATGGTGCGCCTTATGTCTTGATGTACGAATGCCAAACCACGGGTGGCTATCCCCGCATTGCCTGTGTCCTGCCCTGTGATTTGCCGCGCATTGCGCAGGCTCAGACTGGTGCGCCGCTTGCGTTCGAATTTATTGACATGGCTGAGGCGACAGCCTTGCAACACCGCTATCTGGCTGAACTGAAATCGCTGCCAGCCAAGGTGATACCGCTTGTCCGTGATCCGGCGTTGATCCGCGATTTGCTGGCATACCAACTGATCAGCGGTGCTGTATCGGCTTGTGCAAACCCCTTTGAAAAGGAGAGCTGACAATGCCTACTGTAGATTTGAACGCAGACATGGGTGAAAGTTTTGGCGCATGGAAGATGGGCGATGATGCGGCACTGCTGAACATTGTAACGTCGGCCAACATTGCATGTGGTGGCCATGCTGGGGATGCGGATGTGATGGCCGCGACAATGACGCTGGCACATAAGAACAGCGTCGGCATCGGCGCACATCCGGGTTTTATGGATATTGCGGGGTTCGGTCGCAACCGCATGTCCGTTCCACGTGCCACATTGCAAAATCAAGTGCGCTATCAGGTGGCCGCGTCCGTTGGCATGGCGCGATCTGTCGGGGCAAAGGTGCGCCACCTCAAGCTGCATGGCGCGATGGCGAACATGGCGTCCGAGGATGAGGGTATGGCGCGTGATCTTTATGAAGCGGCGCTCAGTGTTGCGCCGGATCTGATTATCATGGTGCTGGCCGCCACCGCGCAGCAAAAGGCGGTTGAGCAATTGGGTTGTGCATGGGCCGGAGAGATATTTGCCGATCGGGCGTACAATGACGATGCAACGCTTGTGGACCGGTCTCTGGAGGGTGCCGTGATCCATGACGCGGAATTGGCAGGCAAGCGGATGGTCGAGATGGTGACTGCGGGCGCGATCATTACACAAAGCGGTAAACATATCCCGACGCGGATCGACACAATCTGTTTGCATGGTGACACAGCCGAGGCGGTGCAAATCGCAGCATCGGTGGGACAACAGTTAGAAGCGGCCGGGATCAGCCTGAGCCAGTTTCAGGGCCATCGTCAGGAGACATAGCCCGCGACCACCTGCAACAGTTTGTAGGCAGTTCGCGCATCATTGCCGACAACATCCAGAAACGCCTGTTCTCCGATACGCAAGCAGGTCAGGTCGGTTTTGGCCCGCATGTCCAGAGCACGCGGTTCATTGCGGATCAATCCGAGTTCACCGACCAGTTTGCCGGGGCCGGAGGTTGCGATCAGCACATCGTCTTTGCCTTCTACGGGCAACAGTAAGTCGGCTTCACCTTCAAGCACCAGATAGGCGCCGCTGGTCGGATCATCATCTTTGTGAAACACGTACTCGCCCGCTTCAGCCGTGTACCAACGTGCACCAAACGCCAGCAAACGCAGCTGTTTACGCGCAAGGCCGGCGAAGAGATCGGTCTGTTCAAGCGCGCGTAGTTTTCGGGCAAGATCGGTACTGATTTTGTCATCCTCATCTATCGGAATCTCGGTCGCAAGAGTCGACAACCGCCCACCTTGCAAAACAAATTTGGCGTCAAATTTGCTGGTCGTGGCAAAGTCGGGCTCAAGGCAAATAATAATTGTGTCGGGCAGCAGGCCACGTAACCTTTCGTGCAGACCTTCGCGTGTCTCGGTATTAAAGCTGGAAAGCACTGTATCAAGGATGAGCACTTTCGGGCGTTTGATTGCAGCGCGGCTGATCGCAAGGGTTTCCGTCAGCAAGGCAGGCAGGTTCGTGCCACCCAAGGTCAGGGGCAAGTCAAAGATCAGGCCAAGGACCAATCCTTCAAGTTCAGCCTCATAAAGCGCATCAATCGCGATTTTGCGCAGTGCATCTGTATGAGAACCCGCAGTTTCGGCAATTTTGCCAAAGAAGGCGTTCTCAAGAACAGTTGCGCCCGCAAGGGAGGCATCCAGAGATATCGGAACGACGATATCTGACAGACTTTGCTGCAAGGCCGGACTGTGGTTCTGGCGTATTTCCAGCACCTTTTCAATGAATTGGTCGGGGAATGTTGTTCCTAGTTTTTCAACCGAGATGGCAAAGGTGACGGCGAGCAAGGATGCTTTGTCCGATGTGGTGAGTGCGCCACCGTCGTTCTGTTTCTGGCGCAGACCAACGGCTGATTCAAAGGTGGTTGCATCAAGACCCAGTTTGCGAAACAGCGGGTGATCTGTGCCGTCTACGCCGAAAATCTGGCGCAACTGGTTCACGGTATCCACCGCCAGCTCCAAGAGATCGTGTTCAAGATCAAGTTGGACAAGCAGGTCCATGAATTCCGTCTGTTCCTGCAAAACTTCTGGCGTGACCTTGGCGCTTGGGGTTGCAAAGATCAGGTTCTCTGCAACGGACAGCGCAGGATTGAACTGTTTTGCTTCAAAGAGGTGAACATGTTTGTCCAAACCGGCTTCTTTGAGTTTCGTCAATACTTTGGGACGTAAATCAACTAGCGCCTGTGCCAATGTAGCGTGCGTTTCGGTACTTAATCGTTGATCAATGCCGCGTGAAAACAACGCGTGATCGGTCTTCATGCCTTTGATCAGTTGTAACCACCATGCCCGCAAGTCCGACTGATCGCTCAGGTGCAATTCGGCAAGGTCAAACCAATCAGCGTCGGACATATCTGTGCTGTTGCCCGCACGTTCGCTCTCTTGGACGAGATCGGACAGGGGGGCATCGTTTTTCGGGGTCATCCTGAGTGGCAGCATGATATTGTCGCCAAAGCTGCCGAGGAACAGGACGGGCCGCGAGGTCGCATAGCCCATTCGTTTCGCAATTGTCGTTTGGTGCAACGTCGAGAGGTCTTTTCCGGCGACACTGACAGTGCCGGACGCGGGTGTCACTTCACGCAGCAGGACTTCTGCCAACGCGCGGCGATCTTCGTCGCTGGGCGCTGTGATCGCGATTGTGCTGGCATTGGTAAAGGTCACGTTTATCTCTTCCAGCACGGGATTGCCGTCGCCGTCCTGCACGCTGACGTTGGTCAGAACGATGTCCCCGTCAAGCGATGGCGTTTCAGCTGGGGCCGCGCCAAACAGGTTTTCATCGACCATGCCCAGTGGGGCAAACCGCTCTGTGATAACTTCCCAGCGCAGGGCCATGTCTTGCGACTGGTTGTAATAAGCCAGCAGTTCCTTCCACGGGCTGCTCAGGTCTTTGTATGCTGCCAGAGCTGCGACCAGCGCACCAACTGTGACCTCGCCGGTAATGGTGAGGTACCCGCCGATGGAATAAAAGAAAAACGGTGTCAGTTGACCAATGAAATTGTTGAGAAACTTCATAAAGAATTTCTTTTGGAAGATTTCAAAACGGATGGCATAAAGCTTGCCCAACCGTTCCGAGATCAGGGCAAGGCGATACCGCCATCCCCCATTGGTGCGCAACGTGCTGGCACCTGCGGCTCCTTCGCCGATTTCGGCTGCTAAAGCACGAATCTGGATCACGCGCTTTTTGTTGAGTAGATTGATCTGCCTTTGTAATTTGGGGATCAGCCATGCCTGCAAGGGGATCAACGCACAGGCGGCGATGCCAAAGGCGAAGCTTTGCATGAACAGGAACACAAGGATCGTCAACATTTGCCCTGCTTGCAACACAGGTTGCGCCACCGCGTCCCCCATCAGCCCGCCCATGGGTTCGGATTCAGACGTAACCATCGAGACCAGTTCGCCTTGGCTGGTGCGCTCGAAATAGGGGGCGGGAAAGCGCAGGATGCGGGCAATCAATGTGTATCGCAATCGGCGCAGCAGACGTTCGGCCAGCACGCCCTTCATGGTGTTGATGCGCATCTTCATGATGCCATGCGCAAAGACGGAGAGCAGGAAAGCACCACAAAGGATCATCAGGAAGGTGATCTGATCCACTTCCAACCCGAAAAACGCAATTGAATCCGAGGATGCGCCAATGGCGTCGTTGATGATGCGTTTGGGCAGTTCAAGCGTCAGGAACAGCAGTGGAAACAGGGTGAGTGTGACCAACAGCAAGATCAGCTGATCGCGCTTGGAGTACTTCCAGATAAATGAAAACAGTGAGCGTTCTATGAAAATTGTCCAAAATCAGAGCAAATAAATGTCTCCCCCATAGGCTTAGCAACAGCATGCCTGTGAAATCAATTGATTTGCGACTTGTTCGTAATCCACTAGTGTTGGCTTTGAGGAGACCAGATCTTGGATACAGTTTTGCAGACAGCCCTGTTGCTACTGATCTTACTGCAAGTCAAACACGTGTTTGCCGATTTTTTTCTGCAAACACCACGTATGTTGGTGAACCGTGATGTTTACATCCATTTCGGGCGCGCCGAACATGCGGGATTGCATGCGATATTCTCTCTTATTGCCTTGGTCGCAGTTGGTGCGCCTATCTGGTTTTCCGTTATATTATGTGTGCTTGAGTGGACCCTTCACTATCACATTGACTGGATTAAGGGGATGTATTCCAACACCAAGCAGCATCTGCCAACGGATGCCGGTTTCTGGCGTGCCTTCGGGCTTGACCAACTGATGCACCAGTTAACCTATGTGGCGATGATCTGGGCCTGGGCCAGCTTTGCAATCTAAGGTCTGACAAAGCCCTCGCGAATCCCCGAGACTTAGGCTCTCCCCGACATTGCCATATCTTCATTGTTTCCAGATTCAGAACAAACAAAACACGCCTTCAAAATTGTAAGGCAAAAATGTGGCCAATTTTGTTCAAATCGCCATTTTTCACCTGATATCAATGAATTTCTTGAAGTCTTAGGCTCAAATCGGGCAATTTGAAGGCAGCGGGCAGCGCATTTGGATTGAGACACGGTTTCACATTTCTTGAGTCGAGGTAAGCTACCCATGTCAGTGATGACTCTTTCAAGTCTCTACAAGACAGGCGAATTTGTGTCTTCCCAGATGTTTGGCGCAAACGCAGTATTTGAGCATACTGATGATGGTGCGCCAACGACAGCCTATGCGCAGGCGGCGGATGCATTAGGCGTTCAGAATATTCGTTTTGGTGGTGGACAGGCGGATCTTGATCCCCGCAAGGCCAATGCCGCTGGCGAAGTGCCTGTGGAGGGCGTGAATGCAATCAACATTGTGTCCATGCCCGATGGGGCATTGGGATCCGAGTTGGTGAGTTTTCTCGATTGGTGTGTTGAGACAACCGAAAAGGGGCACCCGACGCAAGCCACATTGATCATCCCGACCAAACATCTGAACACGCAGGATTACACAGCTTTTGCCAGCAAGATTGAAGTTTTCGTCAAGACTGTAATGCAGAAATACGGTGATATGATTGCTGCGTTCCAGATCGGGAACGAGTACTGGGAAATGGGCGAAACGGCTTACGGTATCAAAGCCTCCCTCGCGGTCGAAGCGGCGGAACGCGGACTGATCGCGGCAGGTGTTGCCGAGGCGGATCAGCCTGATCTGTTGGTTCAGATGGGCACGGCAGGCAACAATGGTTCCGAATTCCCCGCAGTTGCTGGCATCTCCGATTTTGTTGCGCGTAACAAGGCGGCCAACAACCAGATTATCGACCAGTTGAGCGAAAAGGCACGCGCGGCCATAGATGGCGTGACAGAGCATTATTACTACAATAAGTCCGGCTATGCGTTTGATGCTGTTGATGCGGGCGTCAAGAACATCAACCGTGATTTCGCGGTATGGTCGGACAGGTTAGACAGAGATCTTGATCTGCACATCACGGAATGGAATGTGAAGACTTCTGCAACCGAACAGCATGGCATGGTCGCAGCCTCCAGTATGATCAAGCAGTTTGAAAACATGATTGCGCTGGGTGTCGATGGTGCCCACGTCTGGGCGTTGGATTATCATTCCCGTACGGCGCTGACGCTGGACACCGATGACGGGGTGCGACTGGATGAACAGGGTCGCCTGATCAATTCGGCCCAAGGTGCTGCTTTTGATCTCATGGCAGATGCGTTGATCGGTAAAGAACTGGTCTCGTCATCCTTCTCCAACGGCATCCCCGGCATTACCGTGTCCAGCTATGCGTCGGACGAGGAAATGGTGTTCTACATTTCTTTACGCAGTATGGATAAACAGGAATTCACGCTTGATATCGCTTCCAAACTGCTAACTGGCAATCCTGTGACGGCGGTCAAGATTGCAATGGATGCGGAATCTTCAAACGGTAAACAGTGGGAACGGGGCGAGAGCGCAGACAGCGTCCTGATCGGCGGAAAACCCTATTTCTATAATGAACACGATGTTGATGTGACCCTCACCAACATGGTTTTTGAAGATGCCAGCCAGATCGCGCTGGACCTCAACCCTTTTGAGGTTGTTCAACTGACAGTCTCGCTTGGCGATGCACCTGATGGAACATCGGCGTTTCATAAAAATCCGGTAAAGGCCGACAAAGAATACTTCAGGGGGGATGATGGGGACAATTTGATCCTGCTGACCCAAAAAGTCGTCTATATCGATAGCGGTGCGGGGATGGATACCGTGATTGTTGACGGGCTAAGCAGCGATGCGACAATCAGTTTCGACAACTCAGGCAAACCCGTATTGTCGACACCGGGTTATGCGCCGCAGGTGATCCTGGCCAATGTCGAAAAAGTGGCATTTAACGACGATGTGCTTTTGCTTGATCAACAGGTGATTTGCGGACCGACACTGCGAGTCTACGAAACCGTTTCCGACGGGAAAACCACTACGCAAAGTGTGACTTACGGCACAGAAAGATCCCATGAAGACTCTTCAGGCGTGGTCAACATCATTGGCAATTCCGGAGATGGATTCTGGTCCTGATGGCCGTCATCCAAGACCCGTCTTCGCCTGACATGTCAGGCTTGGGACAGTTCAATCCGCAACCGGGGCGCTGAAAAATGGACCGGCCCAATCCCTCTAAGGTTTTCGATAGAATTGGGACTGTAGTCGTTTGCTCTCAGACGCTCAGTGTCGCCTTTACCGCGCGTTTCCACCGGCAATAGCGTTCACCGCGTATTTCTTCGGACATGTCCGGCTCAAAAGTTCGGTCCGCGGCCCATCCGGCGGCAAATTCTCTCATCTCTGGATACAAACCTGCCCGTTGTCCCGCGAGCCAAGCTGCGCCCATGGCGGTGGTTTCCAATACTGCGGGACGATCTACAGGTGCGTTGATTGTGTTCGACAGGAACTGCATGGCGTGATCATTCCCGCTCATCCCACCGTCAACCCGTAAAGTCGGCTCTGCACCGCTGGCTTTCCAATCTGATCGCATTGCCTCCAACAGATCACGGGTTTGAAAGCCAACGCTTTCAAGTGCTGCGCGGGCGAACTCGGCCGGACCGGAGTTGCGCGTCAGCCCGTAAACGGCACCGCGACACTCCGCGTTCCAATAAGGGGCACCAAGGCCGGTGAAAGCGGGCACAATAATCACGTCTTGATGCGGATCGGCATTTGCCGCCAGCTTTTGCGTATCACGTGCGTTTTCGATGATTCCCAAACCGTCACGCAGCCATTGCACTACGGCACCGGCAACAAATATGGACCCCTCAAGCGCATAGATCGGTACGCCATCCAGCTGATAGGCAATGGTGGTCAGAAGCCGATTGGTCGACGCAACCGGCGTGGTGCCGGTGTTGAGCAGGGCAAAACACCCTGTTCCATATGTAGACTTTATCATACCGGGTTCAAAACAGGCCTGCCCGATTGTCGCGGCCTGTTGATCGCCCGCCAGACCCAAGATTGGAACTGCAGCGCCGAGGTGTTCGGGTGCGGATGTGCCGAAATCGGCGGCGCAATCGTGAACCTTGGGCAACATTTGTATCGGAATATCAAAAAGGTCGCAAATCGTCTGGCTCCATGCACCTTTGTGAATGTCGTACAGCAGAGTCCGCGCAGCATTGGTCGCGTCGGTCACATGTGCAGCACCGTTGGTCAGCTTCCAGATCAAGAAGCTGTCTACTGTGCCAAACAACAACTCACCTTTCGCCGCCCGTGTGCGAGCGTTTGGCAAATTGTCGAGCAGCCATTTCAATTTGGTGCCGGAAAAATAGGGGTCGGCGAGCAGGCCGGTCTTGGCCGTTATCATCACATCATCGCCCGCGTCACGCAGCGTGCGACAATAGTCAGCGGTGCGCCGGTCTTGCCATACAATTGCATTGTGGATCGGCTCGCCCGTTTTGGCATCCCAGACCAGTGTGGTTTCCCGTTGGTTGGTAATGCCGATTGCAGTGATATCTTGGGCGGTGAGGTTTGCATCAGCAATGGCCTCACGGCAGGTCTTCAGGGTTGTGGACCACAAGTCAGCGGGGTCGTGCTCAACCCAACCGCTTTGCGGAAAATGCTGTTTGAACTCTTGCTGTGCGGTTGTGATGGCGTTGATATTGCCATCGAAAACAAGCGCGCGCGTTGACGTAGTGCCCTGATCAATAGCAAGGATATGGGTCATGGATTGCCTCCGTCAGCATTATTGAAAGGTGACGGGGGCTGCGGCTTTTTGTCAAGCGGAACGCATCCAGTCGTCAAGCGCTTGAACCTGCTGTTGGTGCAATCTGAGCCCCAGTTTGCTACGCCGCCACAAAACATCGTCGGCATTTTGCGCGAACTCATAGTCCATCAACCAACGCACCTCAGCTTGGGTCAGGGTTGCGCCAAAGTCGCGCCCGAGCGCCTCGATCGTTTTGGCGTTGTTCAGCAGGTGCCATGCATCTGTGCCATAGGCCCTGATCAGGCGGAGCGCCCATTCAGGGGTCAGGAAGGTATGATCCGATTGGAGTCTGGCCGCCAGTTTCTCAACGTCACCAACGGAGAAATTTCCGCCGGGCAGGGGCACTTCGGCTGTCCAGTGACCTTTCAGGTTCGGAAAATAGGGTGCGACCTTGTCCATCGTGTCTTCGGCCAGTTTGCGGTAGGTGGTGATTTTTCCGCCAAAAATGTTGAGAATGGGTGCGCCGCCTGTTGCCTCTACCTTTAGTTGATAGTCACGGGTCGCCGCTGCCGCCGAATTTGCACCGTCGTCATAAAGAGGGCGTACACCCGAGTATGTCCAGACGACATCTTCGATGCCCAGTTCCCGTTCGAAATATTGATTGGCAAAAGCCAACAGATAATCGCGTTCTTCGGGGCTACACTCGGGCTTTTGATCCGGGTCGATATGGTCCGTATCTGTTGTGCCGATCAGGGTGAAATCGCTTTCGTAGGGAATGGCAAAGATAATTCGGCCGTCGGTACCTTGGAAAAAATAGCATTTGTCGTGATCATACAGCCGTTTCGTTACAATGTGGCTGCCTCGCACCAGCCGCACCCCTTCGGACGAGTTCACATGTACCTTGTCTTGAATTATGTCCCCGACCCATGGTCCGCCTGCATTGATCAGCATTTTTGCGTAGTGGGTCTGCGTCTGGCCATGCGTGTTTTGTGTGGTGATCAGCCATTGATCACCCTGACGCGTGGCGGATACCACTTTGGTGCGCACCATGATGTTTGCGCCGCGGTCTTTGGCGTCGCGGGCGTTCAGGACAACAAGGCGGGAATCTTCCACCCAACAATCAGAGTATTCAAATGCCTTTTTGTATTTGGATTGCAGAGGGGCCCCTTCGGGCGTGTTCTCCAGTGCGATTGTCTGCGTTGCTGGCAGGATTTTGCGCCCGCCCAGGTTGTCATAGAGAAAGAGGCCAAACCGGATGAGCCATGCAGGGCGGCGGCCGCGTGTCCATGGCATTACGATACTCAGGATGCGGGACGCCGGTGTGCCGCTCTCGAACCGCATGTCCTTGTGGTAGGGTAGTACAAATCGCATCGGCCATGAAATATGCGGCATGGCGCGCAACAGTATCTCGCGTTCCTCAAGGGCGTGGCGCACCAGATTGATCTCGAAATACTCAAGATAGCGCAGCCCGCCATGGAACAGCTTGGTGGAAGCAGATGAGGTGGCGGAGGCAAGATCGTTCATTTCAGCCAAAGCTACTGACAGGCCGCGCCCCGCTGCATCGCGCGCAATACCGCAGCCGTTGATGCCGCCGCCGATTATGAACAGGTCTAATGGTTCTTTTTGGGGTTCGGTGTTGGCCACAAAGGCTCTTTCTGTTTGGCTTGAATAGAAAACAGATAGGGCGCGGTTGCAAGTCTGACAATCAGTATCCGAAACGCACAAGGCAGCCCGTCAGGCTGCCTTGTGACGTCTGATTTCCGATTGAGTTAGAGGCTGGCGTCAAGTGCCGCCAGAATTGCATCCCCCATGTCGGAGGTGCTGATCGGTGTGCCGCCTTCGGGGCCCATTAAATCGGCGGTGCGTGCGCCATCTGCCAGCACTTTTTCGATTGCCTTTTCCAGTCGCGTGGCCTCGTCCCCTTCATCAAAGGAATAGCGCAGTGCCATTGCAAAGCTGAGGATACAGGCAATCGGGTTCGCCAATCCTTTGCCCGTAATGTCAGGTGCGGAGCCGTGGACAGGTTCGTACATCGCTTTGGGGCGGCCATTGGCGTTTGGTGCGCCAAGTGACGCAGAAGGCAGCATCCCTAGTGACCCGGTGAGCATCGCAGCACAATCGGACAGAATGTCGCCAAACAGGTTGTCGGTCACGATCACGTCGAACTGTTTTGGGGCACGAACCAGCTGCATCGCGCCGTTGTCGGCGTACATATGGCTGAGTTCCACATCAGGGTAATCTGCGTCGTGCACTTTTTGTACGACTTCACGCCAGAGGATGCCGGATTCCATCACGTTGGCTTTTTCCATGGAACACACTTTGTTGCCACGGCGGCGGGCCAGCTCAAACGCGGAGCGGGCAACGCGGTCAATCTCGGACTCGGTATATCGCTGGGTGTTGATGCCGACACGCTCGTTGCCTTCTTCGAAGATGCCGCGTGGTTCGCCAAAGTACACACCAGAGGTCAATTCGCGCACGATCATGATATCCAGGCCCGCAACCAGTTCCGGCTTGAGCGATGAGAAATCAGCCAACGCGTCAAAGCATTGTGCAGGGCGCAGGTTGGAAAACAGATCCATCTCTTTGCGCAGCCGCAGCAGGCCGCGCTCCGGCTTAACGCTGAAATCAAGGTCATCGTATTTCGGGCCGCCAACGGCACCGAGCAGCACCGCGTCGACTTCCATCGCGCGTGCCATCGTGTCGTCATGCAGTGGCGTGCCATGTTTGTCGTATGCGGCACCACCAACCAGATCATGTTCCACATCAAAGGCCAGATCACGCTTGTCACCGAACCAGTCGATGACACGCGTAACTTGCCCCATGACTTCGGGTCCGATGCCGTCACCAGCAAGGATAAGAAGAGTCGGGTTGGCCATGGGATGCTCCTTGATAAAATATGTCCTGCGCGGCGTAGCGCGAAGGTGGGAAAGGGTCAAGAACGCTAGGGTTTGAGCGTGACGTGTATCAGCGAGTGACGGCTTGCTTCCGGGTCTGGCGGGACAACTTGCGCATCCTGTACGGCCCAGTCGCGTGAGGGCAGGATATAGTCCACCCGTAGCGGGCCGGTTTGTGAAAACGTGACAGTTGGCTTGTTCGATAGCGGGTCTTGTAACTTGGGATTGGCGAGCAGGTCTTGCATGGCTGTGCCAATGCCGTCTCCGCGATCGGGATCCAGATTGGCGTTCCCCATGATGATGAAGCGGTCAAGCGGAGCATCGCCAAACGAGCCGTTTAGATAATGCCCCCAAAACGCAGTTTCGTCATGGCTGCGTTTGCCATTACGATCTTCGGGCCCGTCAAACACTGGTGGAGTGGCATGGTAGGTCAGGACCGTAAGGCGGCCTAACGTCGGGTGCTCAACCGGTATGGCCCAATGCCCGTTTGACGACAGACGTTGCACCGCCTGCACTTCGGCACTGGGGAAAGGTGCTCCTTCCTGTTCGGGCAGCATTGCGTCGGGCAGATCACGCCATAACAGGTCCGAAAAATCCTGTACCTCTGCGACAAGGATCGGGTGGCGCGACAGGATTGCCATGCTGCCTTGACCAAAGAAACGCCCGTAACCTTGGGCATCACCGGCCTCACCGGTTTTGCCATTACCGTCCAGATCGAGTGAAGTCATCAATCCGGCATTTGGCGGCGCTGCAAAGTGGTGTGGATAGGACAGACCCTGTTTGCCAAGAGTTTCAGCAAGAGCCGCAAGCGCGGTGCTCTTAAGATCATAATCAAAACCCTGTAGGGCAATTACATCCGCATCCGCGGCGATGATTTGCGCCAATACCGCTTCAATCTGGGGGTCGTCGCCTTTGAGGATGTCGCGCAGTAAGAGGCCCGGACCTTTGCGCGAAAGTTCGGTGTTGAATGTCGCCACCCGCAAAGTGTCTGCTGCACAAACAGTTGCAGCAAACAGCGCGAAACACGCGGCGATCAGGCGGTTTGAAATCCGTCTTCGGCTTCGGCCGTTGCATACGCGCGGCGGCGTTTGTCGCCGATCATCTCTGCTACGCGGCCCATCGCCATACCGCGCATGATCATGCTTGCAGGAAGAAAGGCCCATGCGCTGAGTGTCCAGATGATCGGTTGCGGGTTCTGTAATGTGATCGGGTCTAGCAGATCAGATGCGAGTTTGACCACCGCAGGGATGATAAAGGGCAACAGGAACCCAAGCGCGATGTTGATGCGAGCGTCACGATGAAGCCGGTCTACAACGTCGCCGCCAGTTGTCGGGTCAAAGAGCGGCAAGTTCACCCAAACATTAAACGCTCCTTGGCGCGTTGGCCAATGCAGTACCCGGACCAGCACCAAAAAGGCGGTCATCGCGATGAGCGAGACGAGATATGCGATACCGGCGCACGTCCGAACAACCGATACCAAAGCGGGATCCGCATCAGCAGGTAACATCAGCACAACCAGCCGGACCGGAGAAAAAGGAAAGTCGATCGCGTTGCCAATGATCGTGCCCATCGACGTTAATCCGGATGTGAGCAGGGTCGGTTCGGTCTGCCCTCGAAAAATCAGGCTTAGCACAAGGACAGTTGCGAACAGGGCAGCAAACCGAAGTCGGTTGAAGGGCGGAGCATCGCGGAATTCCACAATGCTGGGGAAGTTTGTATTGTATTCTACGAAAGTCATGAGTGCCGCAAGAAACGCAACCAAGACTACGATCTGTGTTGAGTCGCTTGCTATCCCGGGCAAAAGCAACGCCGGCATCGCAATCAATGAGGCTACAAGCAGCCCACGCGTTACCGCGCCTGTCATCTGTCCAATCACTACTGTACCCTTCCAAATCGGCCAGACGCGATACAAAGCCGCGTACTTGTTCCAACTTGTCGCCCCCGAGGTGCGGGAGCCTGCCTCATTTCTGCCCAATTTGTGCCTTCTTTCGACATGCTGCTCAAGTACATTGGTTAACGATCAGCAAAATGTAGGGCTTTTTGTGGGTGAAGGTGGTGCGTTCTTGCATCTATTTCATGGCAGGAAAACGGCGAACCCCAAGATGTTGTGGGCACCGAGAAGGTGCCCACAAGTTTCTCGAAAAACGAGTATCAGTCTTAAGTACGTTTATTAAGGATTGATCAGACCCAAGGGCGGCTTTGTGACGCTGTCGCCTCGAATGCCTCAATAGAAGCGGCTTTTTCCATGGTCAGGCCGATGTCATCGAGACCGTTCATCAGGCAATGCTTTTTGAACGAATCCACTTCAAACGAGAACACTTCGCCATCCGAGGTGGTCACGGTCTGGGCCTCAAGATCAATGCTCATGCGGGCGTTCGCGCCTTTTTCAGCATCTTTCATCAGAACGTCAATTTGTTCCTGAGGCAATGCGATAGGCAGGATGCCGTTCTTGAAGCAGTTGTTATAGAAAATATCCGCGTAGCTGGGCGCAATGATGCAGGTAATGCCAAAGTCAGCGATTGCCCACGGCGCATGTTCACGGGAGGAACCGCAGCCAAAGTTATCGCCTGCGACAAGAATCTGTGCTTCGCGGTACTGCGGCTTGTTCAGCACGAAATCAGGGATTTCGTTGCGGTCGTCGTCATAGCGCATCTCGTCAAACAGGTTCACGCCAAGGCCGGAGCGCTTGATGGTTTTGAGAAACTGCTTTGGGATGATCATATCGGTGTCGATGTTGATCAGCGGCATAGGGGCGGCGATGCCGGTGAGGGTGGTGAATTCTTTCATGTTAATGAACTCCTAATTTTGGACCACAAGATGTGGTGGTATGGACTGATGTGTCAGGGGGGGGTGCCGTGCGTGCACCCTGCGTACACCCCCCATGCACCGCCGCAGCGCGGCATGGGGGGCTGCGCGGCTTACATCATGTCCCGTACATCCGTGAGTTTTCCGGTGATCGCTGCTGCTGCCGCCATCGCGGGTGACATCAGGTGGGTGCGTCCGCCACGGCCCTGTCGGCCCTCAAAATTGCGGTTCGACGTTGCTGCACAACGTTCGCCCGGAGCCAGTTGGTCGGGGTTCATCGCGAGGCACATGGAGCAACCCGCGAGGCGCCACTCAAAACCCGCTTCGATGAAGATATCCGAAAGACCTTCTTCTTCGGCTTGCGCACGAACCAGACCGGAGCCAGGGACGACCATTGCGCGGATGCCATCCTTCTTCTTTTTGCCTTTCAGAATTGCAGCGGCGGCACGCAGGTCTTCGATGCGGCCGTTTGTGCAGGATCCGATAAAGACTGTGTCAATCTCGACCTCGGACAAGGGTGTGCCGGCGGTCAGACCCATGTAGTCAAGCGAGCGCTGGGCGGCGTCGACCTTGCCACCGGTGAAATCAGACGCGGCAGGCACTTTGGCGGTGATCGGCAAAACGTCTTCGGGCGAGGTGCCCCATGTGACGACGGGCGCGATGTCTTCGCCTTTGATCGTCAGTACCTTATCCCAGTGCGCGTCGTCGTCGGAATAGAGGGTTTTCCACCAGTCCATCGCCGCTTCCCATTGCGCACCTTTTGGCGCGTGGGGGCGGCCCATGCAGTATTCATAGGTTTTCTCGTCCGGTGCGATCAGGCCTGCGCGTGCGCCGCCCTCAATCGCCATGTTGCAAACGGTCATGCGGCCTTCCATGGAAAGATCGCGGATCGCTTCGCCGCAATACTCAATCACATAGCCAGTGCCACCCGCAGTGCCGGTTTCGCCGATGACCGACAGGGTGATGTCCTTGGCGGTGACACCGGGGCGCAGTTTGCCGGTGATCTCGACTTTCATGTTCTTGGACTTTTTCTGGATCAGCGTTTGCGTGGCCAGAACGTGTTCCACTTCGGAGGTGCCGATGCCGTGCGCCAGCGCGCCGAATGCACCGTGGGTCGCGGTGTGGCTGTCACCGCAGACCACTGTCATGCCCGGCAGGGTCCAGCCCTGTTCGGGGCCGACGATGTGCACGATGCCTTGGCGTACGTCAGAAACGGGGTAGTAGTGGATGCCGAATTCCTTGGCGTTCTTGTCCAAAGCCTCAACCTGAATGCGGCTGTCTTCGGTCATGGTCGCGGCATTTGCGCGGTCCAGTGTCGTCGGCACGTTGTGATCAGGCACGGCAATTGTCTTGTCGGGCGCGCGCACGGTGCGACCCGTCATGCGCAAACCTTCGAACGCTTGCGGGCTGGTCACTTCATGTACCAGATGGCGGTCGATATAGAGCAAGCAGGTGCCATCATCAGCTTCGTGAGCCAGATGCGCATCCCAGATTTTATCATAGAGCGTTTTGGGGGACATAGGTCCTCTCCCGTATTTGTGGTTGGAAAACTGTTGTTTCGTGGCAAGTGCCACAAGGCGCACTTATAGGTGGGCAACCACGGTGCAGGTCGCCCCGAAGAAGCGTTCGCGCAGACGCGCACGGTCAGTTGAATCGAAAAGACGTTTCATGGGTTTTGGAATACCGTGCAAAAGCCGCTGCCGCAAGTGGGGCGGGGTTGCAGCTCTGCGCATGCCATGCGACGATTCCGCGAAACGGAGCCAGCATGAACGAGACCACCGACCCTTTTGCCGAATTCCTGTCCACGCTTGAAGGGTTGTGGATCTCTGTGCAGAGCTTTCTGACCGGTGTTTTGACCCCGGGCTGGAAGCAAAACCAGGTACTGATTGTCGTTGGTTTGGCGCTGCTGTCTTGGATGCTTCACGGGCGTTGTGTTCAGTTGCTGGAGCGATACGTGCGGTCCCAAGAAGGGTGGGCCAAATGGCAGTTGCGATTTATCGTTCAGTTAAAGCGGCGGTTGGGCTTGATCCTCTTCGCGCTGATGGCGTGGATCCTCTATTTCGTTATGCAGAACATCACATGGCCGTCCCGGTCTTACCTGATCGGGCTAGCGGCTACATTGACGGCGGTATGGGTTGGCACCGCCTTTGCGGCGCAGCTGGTGCACAATCGTTTTATGCGGCGGACTGTCATGTGGGCGCTGTGGATTTACGCGACGCTTTACCTGCTAAATGTGTCTGACGATGTTGCGGAATTCCTTGATAATGTTGCGTTGGAGCTGGGCGATTTCCGTCTTTCCATCCTGACGTTGATCACCGCTTTGGTTGTCATCGGCATTCTGTTGACGCTGGCCCGCATTGCCAGCCAAGCGAGCGCCAGCACAATCCGCAAGAACGAAGATATCAGCCCCTCCATGCAGGTCTTGGCGGTCAAGGGCGTGCAATTGGCGTTGTATGGTGTTGCGTTCTATATGGGTGTGAAGGCGGTTGGCATTGATTTGACGGGCCTTGCGGTGCTGTCGGGCGCGATTGGTGTGGGCCTTGGTTTTGGTCTGCAAAAAGTGGTGTCGAACCTTGTATCGGGTGTGATCATCCTTTTGGACAAGTCGATCAAGCCGGGAGATGTTATTTCACTGGGCGAGACGTTTGGTTGGATACAGACGCTGGGTGCGCGATACGCTTCCGTGCTGACGCGGGACGGTAAGGAATATCTGATCCCGAACGAAGATCTGATTACCGGTCAGGTGGTGAATTGGTCCCACTCCAACGAATTTGTCCGGCTGGATATACATTTTGGCACAGCCTATAACGATGATCCACATTTGGTGCGCAAGCTCGCGATTGAAGCGGCGATGGGCGTGGATCGGGTGCTGAGCTTTAAGCCAGCGGTGTGTCATATCGTGGGGTTCGGGGATTCATCCGTGGATTACATCCTGCGGTTCTGGATCAGGGATCCCACAGGCGGCCTGACCAATATTCGCGGCAATGTGTATCTGGCGCTGTGGGATACGTTCAAGGAACACAACATCTCGATCCCGTTCCCGCAGCGCGAGGTGTTGATGCTGGAAGACAGCAAGCTGTCTTTGCGCAAACCTGCGATGGACTGACTTGTTCTGAGTGCTCCGGGGGCTATCTGACCCGTCTGGGGATCGGGCGGGGAGCGGGACATGACAGAAGCGGGACCGGTTGTTCTGATCCTTGGCAGCGGACCGAATGTCGCGCTTGCGCGGGACTGGCCGAAAGCGTGGTTTGACGAGATTGTCGTGATTAACAACGCTTGGAAAGTGCGTCCTGATTGGGATGCGTTGGTGTTTCCCGAGGATTTTCCGACCGCGAACATGCCGCCTGTGATCGGTGATGCGCAAAGTCTGGTGCAGGCCGATGCCTTTGTGCCAACCCAGAACCGCTATGGCGGGTTTGTATTTGCCGGTGCGACGATGGCCTATACCACGGCCTATTGGGCGCTGGATGTGCTGCGCCCACGGGTGATGGCGTTTATGGGTTGCGACATGGTCTATCCAAAAGAGGGCGATACGCATTTTTACGGTACGGGGGCAGCGGACCCGCTGCGAGACGATGTAACTCTGCGTGATCTGGGCGCAAAATCGGCGCGTCTGGCGGTGATCGCTGCTGCGCAGGGATGTGCGTGCGTGAACCTGTCGGAGGGGGTGTCGGAACTGATTTTTCCTCGAGCTAGAGCCGGGGGTTTGCGTGGGATTGCGACGCCTGACATGGAGCGTGCGGGCTATGACGCCCTGCGTGCCCAAGAAGATGCCTTGGGATATGCCACGCCGGACGGGCGGTATGATGTCGCAGGTGAAGGGTTCGACGTGGCGGCGTTGGATAGTCTCGATGCTGCTTGGCTCGGGATGTGTAAGCACAAATTTGAAGGCGACTAATCCGCTGCGACCCGAACTTATTTCAGCCTGTCATCGTGGTTTTGGGCTCCTGTTGTCTTATTAAAGCCACGCAAACCATCGATGACCTGTTGACGATTGAAGTCGTTATCGAACTTTACGAGATGCCTTTTTTCCATGATGCGAGCCAAGCGATCTGGTATGAAAAGTTGTTCGATTTGTCCGATTTGGGCGTTTACGAACACATGCATTTCGCGTGTCAATTCATCCAGATGCACGATCAGAGGTCGACCGGGACCATCGTAAAAGAAGTCAACTTCATCTTGGGGCAATGCTACCATACGACCAGCGTGAATGAGTGATTGCCCTTGTTCGCTGCGATAGAATCCAGCGAGTGTTTCGAGTTCCTTTGCTGTGAAGTGTTTTAAATAGGCTGCCTGCGTCGCTTCATGCAGTCGTTGTAAAAATTGCCTTTCAAAATCACCCGTCAGTGCGTCAGTGAAGCCTGCCGGATCAACTATTTCAGCGTTGAAAGCGACAACGCCTTGCTGGATTCTGGTAGAGGCGTTCAGGATCATGGTCTTTAGGGCCTGCTCGGTGCCATTAGAGCGTCGATTTTGCTCTGAAATGTAAGCGGCATCTGCAACAGGGGTGGCCAGCAACTGACCACCTGACAAAGACGAAATCAGAAATAGAAAGGCATAAAGGTGTTTCATCTCGGCTCCGGTCGGGTTTCCGCAGGTCAAATTCACGGCTGATATTCCCGCCGATCAACTCCTGTAGATGTATCCTACTCGACGGGTTGGTAGCGAGGATGAGTGAATTCTGTGTTCAAACATTGAGGGGAAATTGGTGCTTTCGTGGGATTTTTCGCGAAAGTGGTGTTGCTTGGAAGAGGGCAAAGGGCAGCAATATTTACCAGAACAGGCCTATGATCTCCCAATAGATCGCCACCTACCCCCGAACACTTCACAACAACTTTTTAACGAAACGCACGTTATTCATTGCTCAACGGGTACTTTCGTTTATCAAGACGCCAATAACGATAAGAAGCAGGCATATGTACCATCAACCCGAACCGTTGCAGCAGAGTTCTGACATGGGCGATGCCCGTGAGTGGATCAAAGTTCTATCGAAATACCGCGATCCGAGCGTGGCGCGCAGCTCCTTCGAGTTGGCCGTTACATTGGGACCGTTTGTTGTTTTGTGGGCTTTGGCGTGGTGGTCGTTGTCAATCAGCGGTTGGCTGACTCTTGCGATTTCAATGTGCAATGCGGCGTTTCTGCTGCGGCTGTTCGCCATTCAACATGATTGTGGACATGGCGCGTTTTTCAACAACCGCTCGGTGAGCGATTGGGTAGGGCGGGCCCTTGGTGTCGTGACGTTGACGCCTTACGACGTCTGGCGGCGCACGCATTCTGTGCATCACAGCGCTTCCGGCAATCTTGGTCGGCGCGGCATGGGCGATGTGCACACGTTGACCGTGGCTGAGTACAAGGCGCTCTCGCCACTGCGGAAATTCCATTACCGTCTGTATCGGCATCCGATTGTATTGTTCGGACTGGGGCCCAGTTATCTGTTTTTCCTGCAAAACCGTCTGCCTTTGGGTTTGATGGCGCAGGCGAAGTATTGGGTCAGCGCGATGAGCACCAATGCGGCGATCATCGTGGCCTTGTTGGTGATCCTGTATTTTGGCGGCATCATGCCGATTTTGCTGATCTTTGTGCCGTCCACGCTGGTGGCTGCAACTGCCGGTGTGTGGCTGTTTTACGTGCAGCACCAGTTCGAGACGACCCTGTGGGAGCAGCAGGAAGATTGGGATTTGCACGATGCGGCGCTGCATGGCAGTTCGCATTATGTGCTGCCCTCCGTTCTGCAATGGTTGAGCGCGAACATTGGCATCCACCACGTTCATCACCTTTACAGCCGCATCCCGTTTTACCGCCTCCCTGAAGTACTGCGCGATCATGCACCATTGGCGCAGGGTAACCGCATGACCATTCGCGAGAGCATTGTGAACGCGCGGTTGCACTTGTGGGACGAAAAGAGCAAACGCTTGTTGTCCTTTAGGCAGGCCAAGATGGTTGCGTAATGCGGCCCAGTCTGCGCACCAAGGCGATTGCGGTATGTGACAGCAAAATAGCAAACAAGGGAGAGACAGTTGGCCTGTCTTTTTATGCCTTCTTTGCGAATAAGAACGACGATCCCGAGTTGCTGATGGAAGCTGCCGAATGGTGGATCAAGACGCATCAACTTGATCACTTCGAAAAGGCGGTAAAGATTCGCAAGTTGATACAGTCAGAAACCGGATAAAGTGGGAATGGACTGTATCCGAGGGGCAATATCCCTCGCAGAGACAACAAAACCACATGAATCGGATCAGAACCGCCAATCCGCCGGTGTAGTCATTGAATTGTCAGGCGCGGGTTGCTAAGTGGGAAAAAACCCCAGCGCCGGGGGCTTGTCTGCGCGATTCTAGGAGGACGATGTCCTGTCATTCCACATTGACGCAGTTCAATCTGCGAACCCAGGAGCGGCGCTGATGGCTACTGCACCTGATATGTCCACCAGCGACGCGATTTTAGCCGCGATTCTGAAGTCTTTGGACGAAGATAAAGCGGAAGATATCGTCCAAATTGATCTGGGTGGTAAGACCGAGATTGGCGATTACATGGTGATTTGCACGGGTCGTTCGACCCGTCAGGTTACTTCGATTGCAGAAAAGCTGGCGCAGAAGGTTAAAGACGAATTTGGCCGCACGCCAAAGGTCGAAGGCCGCGACACGGGCGACTGGGTTCTAATCGACACGGGCGATGTGATTGTTCATGTGTTCCGTCCCGAAGTGCGCGAATTTTACCAGCTCGAAAAGATGTGGATGGACGGCGGCGAAGTCGCATCCCCGCAGAACTAGTCCGGTCGGGGGTAAGACCCTTGCGCATCCATATCTGTGCGGTGGGCCGCTTGCGGGCGGGCCCCGAAAAAGACCTTATTGATGATTATCTGACGCGATTTGATCGGACCGGGCGGGCTTTGGGTCTTGGTCCGGTGCGTGTCGTTGAGGTTGAGGACAAGAAGGGTGGCGGTAGGCCTGCCGAGGCAGCACTGCTGGATAAGTCAATTCCAAGCGGCGCATTGATATGTGTGCTTGATGAGCGCGGGCGCGTTGAAACCTCGCCGGATTTTGCGCAACGTCTGGGCGGTTGGCGTGACATGGGCCGCGGTGATGTGGCCTTTGTGATCGGTGGCGCAGATGGCATCGACAAGGCGTTGCGGGCTCGCGCGGAACATGCGCTGTCGTTTGGCAAAATGGTCTGGCCCCATATGATGGTACGGGTAATGTTGAGCGAGCAATTGTATCGCGCGGCGTCAATCCTGTCTGGCGGACCGTATCACCGGGTTTAGCGCAGTTTGATCTTCTTGATGTCATCACTCCAGCCACTGATGTTGTCGCGGGCCTGAATGCCGACCTCGGTCACACCTTCTGGTATCTGAACGCCCGAAAGCGAGCGGGTGAACGGTTGTTCGTTGATATGTGGATGTGCCAGATTGCGCAGGCCCAGGACGTTACCGTCCTGATCAACCACGCGCCACCCATCGGCGTAATGGTCCCATCCGGTGTCGTTGTGGGACAGAGTGACGTCAAAGGTCCAGAGTGCACCTGATTTTCGCGCGTTGACGTCCTGGATCACGGGTGCGTCCGCAAATGCGGGCATGGCGGTGAGTACGAGGATGGAAAGGCTGTGTTTAATCATGGGATCACCCTTAAAATAATGTGGGTACATATTCCACTGTACCACTATTCCAAGAGTATGCCACGCGACTGTGAAGCGAATTCCCGCCGCCAGATCACAATGAGTGTCAAAATTGCACCAGCCAACAATAGCAACGCGCCACCGAGCCAGCAGATACCTGCCAGTGCAAAATAGACCGAGCGCAGGCCGCGATTGAAGCTGCGCGCGGCCGTAACGTTCACCTCTGCCGCTTTGCCAGCCATTTTCGGGGCGTTTGGATCGGTGGCATCGTTGGGGACAGCGGCCATGATGACTGAGCAATAGCCAAATAGCCGGTTCGACCAGACAAATTTGAGAAAGGCGTTGGTCAGGAAGAACACCACAACCAGAAGTTTGATTTCCCAGACGATAGGTGGGTGTGAGACCAGTGTGAGGTCTTCGGCTACGTCAACAAGGCTATCCGAGTTGCCAATCAGGGCAAGCATCCCGCCAATTGCGATCATTGATGTTGAGGCGAAAAAAGACGTGCCCTGACGCAGTGTTGCAACTGTCTGGGCATCAAAAATGCGCGGCTCGCGGGTGATCATCTGCCGCATCCATTCACGGCGATAGTCTGCCATGATGCGCGAGACGGAGGGTTCTTTGAATGCGGACGTCTCGACTCGCCAGCCAATCAGAATCCACAGACCGAAAAGGGTCGCCACAGCAATAAAATCCAGAGTGGTAAAGAGGGCAAGGCGTTCGGTCCAGTTCATGATATGCTCATAGATGGATGAGATGCTTGTTGCCAGCACGTAAAATTGGTAATATTATTTTACCAATAGGGTTGAGCGGGAGAAATGCTATGGAAATGCCAATACCAGACGCAGGTGTGATTGCCCGCAAAGCGCGTGTGGTCGCACGTTTGATGGATGTTTTGCCCGCTGATGCAGTAATTCACGAAGAGCGTGAGACAAAGGCCTATGAGTGTGACGCGCTGACTGCCTATAAATGTCCGCCGATGGTTGCTGTGTTGCCGTCCTCGACCCGTGAAGTGTCGGATGTTTTACGGATTTGTCATTCTGAAGGTGTGCCCGTGGTGCCGCGTGGCTCGGGCACGTCGTTGGCTGGTGGGGCGCTGCCCACAGCAGATTGTGTGATCCTTGGCGTGGCGCGGATGAATGACGTGATCGAGACGGATTACGACAACCGGTTGATCCGAGTGCAGACCGGACGCACCAACCTTTCGGTGACGGGCGCAGTTGAGGCCGACGGGTTTTTCTATGCACCTGACCCGTCTTCGCAATTGGCCTGTGCGATCGCGGGCAATATCGCGATGAATTCAGGTGGGGCGCATTGTCTGAAATACGGTGTGACGACGAACAACCTGCTGGGCGTTACCATGGTGATGATGGACGGCGAGGTTGTCGAAATTGGCGGCGGATATATGGACGCGGGCGGTTTGGATTTACTTGGGCTGATCTGTGGATCGGAAGGGCAGTTGGGCGTTGTGACAGAGGCGACCCTTCGCATCCTGCCGAAACCCGAAGGTGCGCGGCCCGTGTTGATGGGATTTGACGATAATGAGGTTGCGGGCGCTTGTGTAAGCGACATCATCAAAGCGGGTGTTTTGCCGGTCGCGATTGAATTCATGGACCGGCCCTGCATCGAGGCAACGGAGGCATTTGCCAAGGCGGGATATCCGATGTGCGAGGCATTGCTGATTGTCGAGGTCGAAGGGTCGGATGCGGAGATTGATCATCAGTTGAACCTGATCATGGAGATTGCGCGCCGGCACAACCCGGTGGAGCTGCGTGAAAGCAAGTCTGCAGAGGAAAGTGCAAAGATCTGGCTGGGGCGCAAATCAGCGTTTGGCGCGATGGGGCAAATCAACGATTACATGTGTCTGGACGGGACGATCCCGGTGTCGTCCTTGCCGTTGGTATTGCGCCGGATTGGCGAGATGTCAGAGGAGTTTGGCCTGAAAGTCGGTAATGTGTTTCATGCAGGGGACGGTAATATGCATCCACTGATCCTGTTTGATGCAAATAAAGAGGGCGATCTGGAGCTTTGTGAGGCATTTGGCGCAGAGATATTGAAGCTTTGTGTTGAGGTTGGTGGATGCCTGACGGGCGAGCATGGTGTGGGCATTGAAAAACGCGATCTGATGCATGTGCAATACGGCGCAGCAGATCTGGAAGCCCAGATGGCGGTAAAGGATGTTTTTGATCCGCAGTGGTTGCTTAATCCGGCCAAAGTGTTTCCGCTTGATGCGTCCGATGCGCGTCGATCTATCGCGCTGGCAGCCGAATGAGTGCAGAACACAGGCGGCAGTGCTCGATGATAGTGCGGACGATATTTAAGGCCAAAAAGAGATGACAGTGATAAGCGAACAGGAACTGGCAGAGTATGTTGCCAGTGTGGACAAGCCTGTGTCTGTCCGCGGTGGCAACACGCGCGGGATGGCGGGTAGTGGTGAGGCTTTGTCCGTTGCAGGCCTTTCAGGGATCACGCTTTATGAGCATGGTGCCTTGACGATGGTTGCACAGGCAGGAACGCCTGTGGCCGAGATTGAAGCAGCTTTGGCGAAAGAGAACCAGCGCCTGGCGTTTGAACCGATGGATCATCATGGGTTGGTTGGCTCTACGGGTGAGCCGACAATTGGTGGTGTATTTGCAGCGAATGTCAGTGGGCCACGCCGGATATCTGTAGGAGCTGCACGCGATTTTCTATTGGGTGTGCGGTTCGTGGATGGACAAGGGGCGATCGTCAAGAATGGCGGGCGCGTGATGAAAAACGTCACGGGATATGATTTGGTCAAGCTGATGGCGGGTTCGTTTGGAACGCTCGGTGTTATGAGCGAGGTGTCGTTCAAGGTGTTGCCGCGGCCGGAGACGCAAGGGGCGCTGGTTCTGCAAGGTTTGGATGATGGTGCTGCTGTGGCAGCGATGTCTGCTGCGATGGGCAGTCCGTACGAAGTGTCTGGTGCCGCGCATAATCCGGCATCGGGGCAGACTGTTTTGAGGTTAGAAGGGTTTGAGGCAAGTGTGGCCTACCGAATTGAAGAATTGAAAACCGTGCTGAAAGGTGCGGGTGCCGAATTGTCGGTTTGGGATGCAGACGCGACACTGGATTTCTGGAACGGTCAACGCGATGTATTGCCGTTTCATGGCGCAGATGGTGATGTCTGGCGTGTCTCTTGCAAGCCATCAATTGCCCCGACATTGGCTGCAAAAGCCGAACCGCTCGCGCGCCTTTATGATTGGGCGGGTGGGTTGATCTGGCTGCGCACAACAACGGGCACAGATATGCGGGCACGGTTGGGTGATTTTGACGGCCATGCGACGTTGATACGCGCCAGTTCAGAGACAAAAGCGCGATTGGGTGTGTTTCAGCCAGAGGCACCTGGCGTGGCGAAGCTGACTGCAGGACTTCGTGCCCGGTTTGATCCACGCGGCATTCTTAATGCAGGTTTGATGGACGCTGTTGCATGATACTGGCTTTGCTCTTTGTTGTCTTTTTCGTTGGCGGACCACTTGCATTCCGACTGATTACCAAGGTTGTTCCGACTGATAAAAGCCAGCGGATGTTAGGTATCGCAACAGCGATACTCGCGGGGAGTGGTTTGGCGCTTCGCTATGGTCTTGTTGACTTGTGGGGGCGGCATATCGGTATGACCGTTCTTTCAATATCCCTGATCTGGTTTGCCTGGATCGGTGTGCTTGCTTACGGCGCGCGCGCCCTGCGGCAGGTGGATACCGGTACACGGATGCGGCGCTGGACCGGTGTGATCGGTGCCGCTGGTACGACAATGCCTTGGTTCGGGCTTGCCTCGGCCAATCTTGTTCACGGGTAGGGGACTTTCATGCAGACCACATTTAGCGATGCGCAGATGCGTGATCCGGCCATTCAGCGCAGCAACGAGATCTTGCGCTCTTGCGTGCATTGCGGTTTTTGCACCGCGACTTGCCCGACCTATCAGGTTTTGGGGGATGAATTGGACAGCCCGCGTGGGCGGATTTATCTGATCAAGGACATGCTGGAAAATGACCGTGATCCGGATGAGAAGACGGTTAAGCATATTGATCGGTGCCTGTCCTGTCTGGCCTGCATGACAACCTGCCCGTCAGGTGTGCACTATATGCATCTGGTAGATCATGCGCGGGAATACATTGATCAGCGATACAAGCGCCCTTTTACCGATCGGGCATTGCGTTGGGTGTTGGCGCGGATATTGCCCTATCCGATGCGGTTTCGCGTGGCGCTGTTGGGAGCAAAAATCGGGCGGCCTTTTGCAAGGTTCATGCCGGATGCGCGGCTGCGTGCGATGCTGGAGATGGCACCGAAAGTGATCCCGCCAGTCAGCCGCAATGATGATCCGCAGACATTTTTAGCGGAGGTGCCGCGCAAGAAACGTGTAGCGCTGATGACAGGCTGTGCGCAAAAGGCGCTGAATACTGACATAAATGATGCCACCATTCGGCTGCTCACGCGGCGGGGCTGCGATGTTGTTGTCGCTGAAGGTGCAGGCTGTTGCGGGGCGTTGACGCACCATATGGGCAAGACCTCGGAAAGTCATACAACAGCCGCCAAGAACATCAAGGCGTGGTGTGCCGAGATGGATGGGAAGGGGTTGGATGCGATTGTAATCAATACGTCCGGGTGTGGTACAACGGTCAAGGACTACGGGCATATGTTCCGCAATGATCCTTTGGGGCCGGGTGCGGCACGGGTGTCGGCGATTGCAAAGGACGTATCGGAAGTGCTGGTTGATCTAGGCCAGGAGGCTGAAGTTGGCCCGTCCGTGATCCCCGAAGGAATGGTCGTGGCCTATCATGCAGCGTGTTCCTTGCAGCATGGCCAGCAGATCAAGACTTATCCCAAGGACCTTCTCAAGGCGGCAGGATTTACTGTTGTGGAGCCTGCCGACAGCCATCTTTGTTGTGGATCGGCAGGGACATATAACCTGATGCAGCCGGAGATTTCGGGTCAATTGAAAGAGCGCAAAGTGCGCACATTGGAGGCTAAGAACCCGGATGTGATCGCAGCGGGCAATATCGGCTGTATGATGCAGATCGGCTCTGCCGCCTCAATGCCGGTTGTGCATACGGTCGAGTTGCTGGACTGGGCATCGGGCGGGCCAAAACCACCGGCAATGAGTGGCGAAAATATGCCGACCGATGCGGTTCCACGTTTGCGATAACTGATTTGCCCTAATTTTGCCGCAACTCGTCGATAACTGCTGGTTCTCAGGCAATGACGAGGATATTTTGTGCGGCGCTGGATAGCTTTTTCACTGGTTGCAATGGTCGCTACGTCGGCCGCTTTTGCACAAGATGCTGATCTGAAACGACTGGATTCAGGCGTCGATGCAACCGCTTGGGAGGCTGTTGGGCGGCTTGATATCGGGGGCACCGGTTTTTGTACGGGCGCATTGATTGCGCCGCGTTTGGTGCTGACGGCTGCGCATTGTCTCTATGATCGCGAGACAAAGCAGCGGATTGACCATGGCAAGGTGCAGTTCCTTGCAGGATGGCGCAATGGCCGTGCGGGGGCCTACCGCGATGTGCGCCGTGCTGTGGTGCATCCTGACTTCATTTATGACGGTGATGTGTCTTCGGACCGTGTGCGCAATGATCTGGCTTTGCTGGAATTGCAGCGTCCGATCCGAAACACCACAATTGTTCCGTTCGGGACCGCCGCGAGGCCGCGTCCGGGGGATTCTGTAGGCGTTGTCAGCTATGCAAAAGACCGTTCTGAGGCACCGTCCTTGCAGGAAGTCTGCAAAGTGCTCGCGCAGCAAGAAGGGGTTTTGGTAACGTCCTGTTCGGTCGATTTCGGCTCCAGCGGAGCGCCGATTTTTACCTTCCATGAAGGTGAAGCACATATCGTTTCGGTTGTGTCGGCCAAGGCAGAGGTGGATGGAAAACGGGTGTCTTTGGGCACAAATCTGGGGGCGACATTGGCGATTTTGCAGGCCGAGCTGGTTGCGGGCAAGGGGGTGTTCCAAGATGATGCACCACGTCGCAAACGCGTTTTGGTCGGGCAAGGAAGCCGGGAAACAGGTGCAAAGTTTGTTAAGCCATGATGAAAATACTCAAAATATGCGGTCTGGTTCTCGCCCTTGGTATCAGTGCTGGTGTGGCGGATGCGCAGTCCAGTAAATTGCGGTCTTTGGATACGGAGAACGATGCAAAAGCGTGGCAATCCGTTGGGCGGCTAGATACGAAAAGCGGATTTTGCACTGGCACATTGATTGCCCCTGATTTGGTGCTGACTGCCGCGCATTGTGTCTATGGACGTAACGGTAAGATGATCGCGCCCGCAGACATGAAATTCCAGGCCGGCCTGACCCATGGCCAAGCCGCAGCGGAACGTGTTGTCGCACAGATTGAAGCGCATGTCGGATATGTTCCGAACCGTCGACTTGATATGCGCAATGTGCGCCACGACGTCGCGTTGGTCAGATTGGAAGAGCCAATCCCGACCCATGAACTTGATCCCTTTGCCGTGCATGCGGGTGACGTGCCTGATGGTCCGGTAAGCGTGGTTTCCTATGGTCAGGGTCGATCGGACCAGTTGTCGCGCCAGAACCAGTGTCAGGTCTTGGGACGGCAGGACCGCATCATCGCGTTGGATTGCGATGTGACGTTCGGGTCCAGTGGTGCGCCTGTGTTTACGCATTTGAACGGGCGGGGCCGGATTGCCTCTATCATATCGGGTGGTGGTAAATTCGGCGATAAAGAAGTGGCATACGGGATGGCGTTGCCCGTGTTGGTTTCTGATCTGAAACGCCAGATGCGCGCCAATGCGCCACGCCCGACAGCAAAGGTTCGCCGGTTGGGCATCGGGAGCAACAAGTCTTCGACGGGTGCAAAGTTTGTGACCGTAAACGGGTCTTGAAACCGTAAACCATCCTTCCCACATGAGTGTAGCCGGGACGCCTAATTAGGGTTCCGGCGCTAAAAACAGGGCCTGTCCAATGGTGGAAGGCTCGACTTTTCTATCGCTCACAAATGAGGATGAACACATGCGTACTTTTGATTTTGCACCGCTCTACCGGTCAAGTGTTGGTTTCGACCAGATTGCGAATATGATGGACCGTGCTTTGACCAGTGATGGTGCCTCGTCAAGCTACCCCCCTTATAACATAGAGAAACTTGACGGTGATGCTTATCGTATCTCGATCGCCGTTGCAGGGTTTTCTGATGCTGATCTTTCCGTCGAAGTGCGTGAGAAATCGCTGATTGTCTCTGCCCGGAAGGCGGATGAGGACGAAGGCAAAACTTACCTGCACCGCGGTATTGCGACCCGTGCATTCGAGCGGCGCTTTCACCTTGCCGATCACGTTCATGTGACGGGCGCGACCCACGTCGATGGCATGTTGCATATCGAGCTGGAGCGTCAGGTGCCGGAAGCGTTGAAGCCGCGCCAGATCCAGATCGCGTCTGACAGCAAAGCGCTTGAGAAAGACGTCGTGGACGCCAAATCCGTCAACTAAGGCGGTGAAAGAGGTCTGATCCTCCCTCCCCCGAGACAGACCTTTTCAAGGTCCGGCGTTTTGCGCCGGGCCTTTTTTGTAAAGCATCAGGCTTTTTGGAACTGGGCAAAACTGTTGGCATTTCGGCCTGCAATATGTTCGCCTGCGCGGACAGGTTCATAGAGGCTCTCTGCTTCTGAAACACCCAGATCACGAGGGTCGATGACCGTATCGGTGTTGGGATCAAAGAAAATCGGAATGGAGTAACGGGCACGTCCGGACCGGTTGATCACCCGGTGCAAGGTCGAAGCAAAGCGGTCATTGCTCCAGCGTTGCAACAGATCGCCGATGTTACAAACCAGCGTGCCGGGGAGTGGTGGTGCTTCGACCCACTCACCGGATTTTGTGCGGACTTGTAACCCGCCGTTTATGTCTTGAAACAGGAAAGTCAAAACGCCGAAATCAGTATGCGGGGCGACGCCAAAGCGCTCTTCGTTTTCATCGGCGGCGCTGGAGGGTGGGTAGTACACCAATTGCCCGCGTGCGAGTGGGTTATGGTAATATGGCGCAAAGAAATCTGCGGGTTGGTTCAGGCTGACCGCTATGGCGCTAAGAACTGTTCCAGCGATCCCGCAAACAGCTGAATAATAGGGCGTGAGATCAGCGCGAAGGCGAGGGAAATCATCCTCGGGCCATTGGTTTTGCGCAACCAAAGGACGGCGTGCGGCCAGTTGTGGGTCATCGTCCGCAACGTCACGGCCCCAAAAAAACACTTCCTTGAGGTCGTGTGTCTTTGCCCCTTGGAGTTTGGACATCCCCGTGGCCATCCATCCGCGCTGGGTCTGGTCTATTGCGACGGATTGTTTGATCGCCAAAGGTTGAGCGAAAAATTCTTGGGCGACATCAAACGCCTGATCCATCAGATTTTGTGATATGCCATGGCCGGAGATATAGAAGAACCCAGTATTGCCTGCTGCCGTGTTAATCTGAGCGGCAACGTCGGCAAGGTTGGACCCGTCAAGGGCCGGCGCGATGTCGATCACCGGAATGGCCGAATGATCAAGGGCTTTGGCGGCGGCAAAGTCTTTTTGGCTCATGAGAAGAACAGACAGAAACGGCGGGCACCTGTCAATGCGCCCGCCATTTGAGTAGATCAGTTCTGTGACAGACTTTCTGCGAGGCGCATCAGTTGGATTGCCTCTGCACGGTAGCCGAATGGATCGTCGCCTTTGGTCTGCGTGGCCAATGTGATTGCGTCAGCATAGCTCCAGCTGCCTGTATATTTACCACCCCGCAAGAGCTGCCCGAAGCCCGCGATTGCCGTGGCGAAACTTGTTTCACCTGCCGTGTTGGTGGAAATCGGTGTTTCAATCAGGTTGCTGGCTGCGGCCCCCGGTGCTTTGTAGCGCAGGCGCAGGAAAGCGAGTTCATCATTGTCGCCCTGCGCGGTGTCTGTGCTGCTGTAGCGCAGTGGATCGGTTAACTCCGCGGGTGATCCCTTTGGTGTGACCTCGTAGATTGCCGTGACCTGATGTCCTGCACCGATGTCGCCAGCGTCGACTTTGTCATTGTTGAAGTCTTCGCGTTTCAATGCGCGGGTTTCATAGCCGATTAAACGGTATTCAGAGATGGCTGCGGGGTTGAATTCGACCTGAATTTTCACGTCATCCGCAATGGGGAACAAGGCACCTGTCAGTTGATCCACCAGCACCTTCTGTGCTTCTGACAGCGTGTCGATGTAGGCGGCTTGCCCGTTACCGTTCTGTGCCAGTGCCTGCATCGTTGCATCATCCAGATTGCCACGGCCAAAGCCCAAAACGCTAAGGTAAGTTCCGGTATCACGCTTGTCTGCAATGTAATCCTTAAGTTGTTCAGGATCGTTTAGACCTACATTGAAATCACCATCGGTAGCAAGGATCACGCGGTTCACCTCACCCTTCTCTGCCATGGCAGCGGCGGTGGCATAGGCTTGTTGCAAACCGGCCTGACCTGCAGTTGAGCCGCCGGCACCAAGGTTGTTCAATGCGTTAAGGATCGTGCTACGCTCGGAAGCAGGTGTCGGGGCAAGAACCTCACCCGCGCTACCGGCATAGGTCACGATGGCGATCTGGTCTTCGGGACGGAGTTGACCAAGCATCAAGTGGAAACTCTGCTTCAGCAGCGGCAGTTTGTTCGGTTGGTTCATGGAGCCGGACGTGTCGATCAGGAACACAAGGTTCAGCGGCCGGCGGTCACTGACGTCAGGCATGGCTCCTTGGATGCCGATCTGCAGAAGTTGCGTATCAGGGTTCCAAGGGGTTTGGGTGACAGAGACCGTGGGTGTAAAGGCCGTATCGTCTAGAGGGGCAGTGTAGTCATAGGGGAAATAGTTGATCATTTCCTCAATGCGCACGGCGTCTTTGGGTGGCAACCGACCTTGGGTCAAGGAATTGCGAATGACCGAATAGGACGCGGTGTCCACGTCGATGGAGAAGGTCGAGACGGGGGTTTCAGCAGTGACATGAACGGGGTTGACGTCCGCGTTGGCGAAGCTTTCTGTGTTTGCTTGAGGTGTAGGCATATCTTCCGCCCCAAGCGATTGAAGGGCATAGTCTAACTGGCGTGCTCGAGCGGTCTTTGGCTGAGGTGCGGCAATGCGAGATAGGCCGGAGGTAGCAGCCAAATCTTCGGAAGCCACTTCCATTTCAGCTGATGGGGCAGTTTCCATGATGACTGGCGCTTCAATAGTAACAGGTGCTTCTGGAATTGGGTCCGAGACGTCGGGCGCGTTCTGATCTTTGCGAAAAGAGGTCTCGCGCAATCCATTGTTCGGCATCAATCTATCGCCAAGGGGTGATAGCATCACCAGACCAACCGCAATGATAGCGGTCGAGGCGGTCAGACCCGCGCGGGATGTAAGTGTATTCAGCATGTGTCGTACTCCTGAGAAAAGGCCCGCTTTCGGGCGATCAGAAGTAAGACGCGCGCCATCCCGCGATCCTTGGAGGTCTGAGAAGTTTTTTTGCGCCAAGGCGATGTTTTCCACCTTTCGCGCCTTATCAGGTTGCGGTGTGGCGGCGTTCATCAGGGATTTCAGATCATCGAGGTCGTCGCTCATTGCGTTTCCTCCTGTCGCTGTGTTGCGAGGTGTTTCTTGGCCTTAGAGATGCGCCAGCTGATTGTGCCCTCGGAGACGTTCAATATCTCGCCCGCTTGGGCGTGTGTCATATCGTCGAGGATCAGGGCGAGCGTATCGCGTAAATCATCAGGCAAGGCGCGCATGGCGTGGGTGAGCCAGTCGATTGCGTCTTCGGTTTCGGCGTTTGCTGCGCGACGGTTCACTTCCCAATCGCCCCAGCCTGATGCCGCCTTTGCGTGGGTTGCGGCGCGGCGGCGGCGGTCATGGGCGGCGTTGACGCATAGGCGGTAGGCCCATGTGGTAAAGGATGCCTCGCCGCGAAAGCCGCGCAGTTTGGCAGGCAGGGCAGCGCAGATATCCTGGGTCAGGTCTTCGGCTTCGGCTTGGCTTCCAGTCAGGCGAAAGCACAGGCGAAACAGACGGTCGTATTGACGCTCGATCAGCGTGGCAAAGGCGCCTGCATCACCCCCAGCGGCCGCGAGGGCCAGTATGTCGTCGTCGGTTTGCATCAACATCACCTAGGTATGACGCGGGCGCTGCGTCAATCCTTGGCGCGCGCGGAAAGTTTTTTCATGAGAACGGGTTCTCAACACTTTTACGCGATACCCGTGGCGTTGTTGATACGGAGGTATGGATGCGGTCTTGCTTGCACAGTCTGGTTTTTGGTCTTGCGATTATGTTCGGGGCTATGGCGGCCGAGGCCGAGGCAATTTCAATTCTTGGCGGTGGTGCGTTGAATTCCGGGCGGGGCAGCCTGTTCCTAGCTGCACGCACGCGGCAGGAGGGCAACAATGCAGCGTTGTTCATTGGCCGTGATCATAGGGGACTGTTTTCTGATCGCCCGGCGCATACGCCTGCTTTTGCAGGTGTTGCACCTGCTATTCTGCGCGGTACAGATGTCGAGGTGATCCGCGCTTTGATCCAAGAGGCAGAGTCGCGGCGTGACGGGTATGATGCGGTGCAGTTCGGGGCGCGGATCAAACCACCCAAGGCACCCACCCAAATGACACTTGCCCAGATTTTTGCATGGATCGACGCGACTCCTGGACAGCCACATGCAATCGGGCGGTATCAGTTCATTCCTGTTACATTACGCCGTGTGGTCGCCAAGACGGGCTTAAAAACGGACCAACGGTTCAGCCCTGCGGTGCAGGACCAGTTGGCGGATGTGCTGTTGATAGAAGCGGGTTTGCAAAAGTTTCGCCAAGGAAAGCTGGGACGCAAAGCGTTTATGAATAATCTGGCGAAGATTTGGGCGGGTTTGCCGAATTCAACGGGCAAGTCGCATTACGAAGGTTATGCAGGAAACAAGGCGTCGGTGACCTGGGCGCGGTTTGAGGCGGTTATGGCCCGCATATCACCCAAGCGTGGATAAGGCGGGGTGAACCCCCGCCTTACATTCTAGACGCTCATGCAGATGTATTTCATTTCGAGATAGTCTTCGATCCCGTGATGCGATCCCTCGCGGCCAAGGCCAGACTGTTTAACCCCGCCGAATGGCGCAACTTCTGTGGAGATGATGCCGGTGTTCACACCAACGATGCCATATTCCAATGCTTCGGCGACTTTGTACACGCGGCTGAGGTCTTTGGCGTAGAAGTAGCTGGCCAGACCAAAGATCGTGTCGTTTGCCATGGCGATGACTTCGTCTTCGTCCTCGAATTTGAACAATGGCGCGAAGGGGCCGAAGGTCTCGTCCTGCGCAACCTGCATGTCCTGGGTGACACCGGTCACGATGGTGGGCGGCAAGAAGTTACCGTCCATCGCGCCATTGCCGCCAAGGATCACGGTTGCGCCTTTGGCGATTGCATCGTCGATGTGTTCCTTGACCTTTTCGCCTGCGGCCACGTTGATCAGTGGGCCAAGGTCGACACCATCTTCAAAACCATCGCCGATTTTCATCTGTTCGACGCGGGTTTTGAGCTTTTCTGCAAAGGTGTCGTATACGCCCGCTTGCACATAAATGCGGTTAGCGCAGACGCAGGTCTGACCGTTGTTGCGGAACTTGCACATGATCGCACCTTCAACGGCCGCATCCAGATCGGCGTCATCGAAAACGATGAATGGCGCGTTGCCGCCCAGTTCCATGGAACATTTCATCACTTGGTCCGCGGCTTGACGCAGCAGGATACGACCAACTTCGGTGGAACCTGTGAAGGTCAGTTTGCGCACAGCTGGGTTTTCGCAGAATTCCTTGCCCACGGCTGAGGATGATGATGATGGCACCACGTTGAATACGCCAGCGGGGATGCCTGCACGTTCGGCGAGCACACCCATGACGATTGCCGACAAAGGCGTTTCAGCAGCGGGGCGGGCGACAAAAGAGCACCCAGCGGCCAGCGCAGGGGCGGCCTTGCGGGTGATCATTGCGTTCGGAAAGTTCCAAGGGGTGATCGACGCGGCGACACCGATGGGCTGTTTCAGAACGGTGATGCGTTTGTCACGCTGGTGGCCGGGGATGGTTTCGCCGTAGATACGTTTGGCTTCTTCGCCAAAGAATTCGATGAAGGACGCGCCATACGCAACTTCGCCCTTTGCTTCGGCCAGTGGTTTGCCCTGTTCAGCGGTCAGGATCACACCCAGATCGTCCTGATTCTCCATCATCAGATCGAACCATTTACGCAACACGCCTGCGCGTTCTTTACCTGTCCACGCGGCCCATTCTTTTTGTGCGGTTTCGGCTTGGGCAATCGCGCCTGCGACCTGTGCGCGGCTGAGGTTGGCAACCTTTGCAATCACATCACCGCGGGCAGGGTTGGTCACATCAAATGTGCCATCATCGCCATCGGTCCACACACCGCCAATATAGGCGCGGGTTTCCAGCAAGGTTGGATCGTTGAGCATTGATTTAAGGTCGGTGGCATTGGCCATGACGTATCCTTTCGCGTTTCATTTGTGGTGTCCAAAGCAACTATGCGTATGATTGTCCAGTTCTGTTGTATTTGAAGAGGCCAAGTGTTTCGTGTTTATGCTCAATTTTTTTGAAACAAAGTCTGCATGACCGGCACCATACCTTTGAAGGTCGGGATGAAACGGAATGTGGCGCTGTATCCATGGTTCAAGTTCGCACAGAATCTGACGTTCTGGCAGGCAGTATGGTTCCTGTTTTTCCAGAATGAATTGTCAGCAGCAGAGGCAATCCTGCTTTACGCTATTTATGACGTTGCGACCACCGTGATGGAGGTTCCTTCGGGCTATATGTCGGACCGCTTGGGACGCAGACGCACACTGATCGCTGCTTCGTTCTTCGGTGCAGTGGGGGCAGGGTTGATCGCATTTGGCGCAGGCTTTGCTGTTTTTGCGCTGGCGCAGACGTGTCTGGGACTAAGCGCTGCTTTTGCCTCCGGGACTGACAATGCCTTGCTGTATGAATCTTTGGTCGCTGATGGTCGGGGTGATACGGTCGAAGCGCAGGAAACGCGAGGCTGGCAGGCTGCATTGGTCGGACTGGCGCTGTCGGCGATCACGGGTGGGATCATGGCCAGTTACGCGTTTGAATGGGCCTTTGCCGCGGGGGCCTTGGCACACATCGCGGCCTTGGGTCTGGCGTGGAAGTTTGCAGAACCACCGCATGATGAGGTCCGGCACGGTAGTGCAGGGTTGCGTGGTCAATGGGAGCATTTTACCCAAGCGATGCGCCAACCTGTGTTGGTCTGGCTCTTCGCACTATCGGTGTTGATGTACGGGTTCAGTCACGTGCCCTTTGTTTTTGGCCAGCCGTTTATCGCGCAGGCGTTGGCGGGGGCGGCATGGTCGCCCGCTATCGTCAGCGGCGCGGTAACGGCTGTGATGATGTTGGTTTCGGTTGTGGCCTCTGTACTGGCGTTGAGGCTGCGCAAGCGGATCGGGCTAAGTGCGATATTGCTGTTGGCTTTTGCGATCCAGATTGGAATCATTGCAACGTTGGCGGCGACCAGCGCGGCACTGGCAATCGTGGTGTTGTTCCTGCGGATGGTGCCGAATTCTTTTGCCCGCCCGTTTATTGTCGCGCGCATGCAGCCTCTGCTGAATGATCAGGGCCGCGCAACCTATCTTTCGTTGCAGAGTTTTGTCGGGCGGCTGGCCTTTGCCGGTAGTTTGTTGCTGGCTTCGGCGCAGGTGCAGCAGGGGGGCGCGATGGCGTATGGTGATATTCAAATAACGCTGGCGGGTTATGCCGTTGTCGGGCTGGTGTTCTTTCTCGGGTTGGCTGGCATGGTGCGCCGTGCGCAGCTTGATCCGCCCTGACCCTTTCCATCTTGGCAGGGTTTTGCGACACTCGAACAAGCGGGGGATGTAAAGAGGCATAACATCCCCTATATTACGGCCAACGTATTTGAAAATAGGGGAGCGCGGGATGGCAAATTTGGACTCGCAAGTGAAAGAATCGCAGGCGCAGGTGGCGAAAGCCCAAAGCAAGATTGCAGAGCTGACCAGCCGGATCGAGACCGCAAGGTCCAAGATGAAGTCTGGTGATGATGCGATGATGGACATCGAAAATGCAACTTTGGAGGACGTACATGCCCATACCGAGGTCATGAACGCCAACATCGCTGAGTTGATTATGGGGCTGGACGATGTGACCGCCGGTTTCAGCCGTGACTTTGACGAGATGCGCAACAAAACGGGTTGGGAAAGTTTTGTCGGTATTTTTGCCAGTGCCAAGTCGGATGCGATGCGTCAGGAACGTGTGCGTTCCGCATCAATTGACGACAAGTTGCAGGATTTGATTTCGAAGTCGGACACGATTGTTAATCTGCTCGAAGGCCAACTTGCCATGCTGGAAGAGCAGAAGACCAAGGTCGAGGATAACCTGACCGAAACGTTGGACGAGCGTGAGTTCACGGTTGGTGAATTGGAGACCGTGCGCAGTGATTTGCAAGCGATGGATCCAATGATCATCAAGCTCGAAAACGCCATTGCCTCAGAGACAGACGCGGCCAAACGCACCAAGTTGGAGACGGAACTGGCTGACGCCAACACCAAGTATAATGCGCTGGTGCAGGAAGAGCAGGTCAAGCTGGCGAAATCCCAGACACTTGAGAGGTATATCGAGAAGGGTAAGACCTGGATCGATTCGCTGCAAAACCAGGCGGCCACGCAGATGGTCTTGATTAACAAGCTGCAAACCGACACCAAACAGCGAGTGGTGTTGTATGACGCTTTGACCAAGTCGTTGAAAACCGCGCAGCAGCAGGACGTAGCGCACCGGATTAACGAAATTGGTGTGAAAACCGATCAAGAGGCGCAATCGGCGATGGCGGGGATCGGTTCGGCAACGAATGCCCGCATGGCCGAGATGATGGAGAAGCACGAGGATCACATGGTGTTCGCCCGCGAGGTGCTGGAGGCGAAAGCCAAGGCGGACGAGCGCTTTGCACGGCGGTTCCAGTCGATCATCGAGAAACATGACAGCAATCAGTATGGAGCTTAAATGCGACGTCTTGAGAATTACCGGGTACAGCTGACGATTTCGTCTTTGATGATTTCATTGCCACTGTTCTTTGCATTTCTGGCTGGTGCGGGGGCCGGAACAGTGTTTGATTCAATTGCGAGCTTTGCGGGAACTGTCTGGTCGATCTTTGGGGGCGCTAGTCTGATCCTGGGTCTGATCTGGTTGGGTGGTGTGTTGATTTTCGTTTGGCGTGATCAGCGGAAAGAAATCCGTGACTGAGTTCCTTCGATGACAGATCTTACCCGCGACCATATTGGCCTGTCCGACACCTATGCCTCACGCCGGTATTTTCGCAAGTTTGAAGGCATCATGCAGCATATGTTGCATGTTGCGGGCGTGATGGAGGCCGAGGGCAAACTGAGTGGCGATGAGGTGGAAATCCTCACGCGTTATGCAGTCAAACTGACACACACGTTCAAGGCGCTGGGTCTAAAATATCTGCTGGCAGGGCGTGAGACGGGGCGGTTCTTTGGATCGCTGACCATGGACGTGCATGATAGCGGTTTTCCCGTGGCCGAAGAACTGATGACCATGGCCAACGACGCGCAACAAGCGGCAGGACATCTGGGAACGATGGCAGATGCAGAAACGATCAAAGACCAGATGGTGCGGACCATTCTGGGCGATCGCAAAGTGCCAACGAAGTTGCAGTTTTCCCTGTCTCAGCGGCTGTATTACGAGGAATTGGTGAAAGGGGATCTGTTCTGGGTGCAGAATGATCCACAGGCCCAGTGGACCGGAAATATCACAGAAGGCCGCCGGACCTTCCGCCTGCATTGGGCAACCTATGACAGTCAGGTGAACCTGCCGGTTATTTACATGATGGAGTTGGAGGATTCCGGAGACATCGGTCTGCCCAAGGATCAGCGACGCTGGCCGGAGGTTCAGGCGCATCTGAGCGCACAGGCGCTAGGCGGTTTGAAACTGCTGACCATTGCCAAGGGGTTCGACGAGGATTTTGATGATTTGCACCCCAAGCGGCTGCGGCGGTTTCATCTGGGACCGATGTATTCGCATTCCTACACCCGACAGGCGGGCCCCCTGCGCGAGGTTCTGGCCGAGGCCAAGGCTCCTGCAGGGCAGGATTGGGCTTTGGTCTGGACAGAGGAAGAACTTGTTTCGGATCGGGTGATCGAGGAAAAATCTGGATGGTTTTCGACCGTGGAGCGCGAGGTATTTGCGCTTGATCCGTTTGCGGCGCAGGGGCCTGATTTGGGGGCCACGCGGCAGGAGCGGTCAATCATTCTGCCGCAGCGTGTGTTTCAGGTGTTGGATGAAAAGCGGCCTGCGGGGTTCGCAGCAGTGCGCAAATTTGTGGTTAGCCCGTCGGGGCGGGTGTTGCAGTATTGAACGCTGACGGCGGTACGGGGTTGAAAGTGCGGACGATATTTAAGGCCAAAAAGAGAAGCGAAGGAAAGCAACGATGAGCCAGACATCAGACGCCATGGAGTTGCGTGAGGAAGATATTGCCAAGCATGTGAGCTTTGCGCAGGCGTTGTTGGAAGGGTTTGATCATGCGCCGCGGATAGGGAAGGCGGTTGGTGATGTGGTGGCTGAGAAATCGTCGGGGATTGGGACTAGGCGGCGGTTTCGCAGCACAACGCCGGGTCTGGTGACGCAGCGGCGGGTTGCGTCGGGGGCTGTGTCTTTGATCAGCCGCGTTGAGGCGGCAGATGGCGATGATGCGCTGATGTCGCCGTTGCAGGCTGCGGTCTTGCATGCAGTGCGCCGCGCGATTGCGATTGCTTTGGCGGTGGCCGAGAATGTGGCGGAGCAATCGGGGCTGGGTGATTTAAAGCGGGCGAACCTTGAGGGGTCATTGCCTGCGGTGCGGAAGTCGGAGTTTGGCGAGTTGTTGGCGGCAGAGGCGTTGGTCACGCTCTATGTGTTCGGCAACGCGACCGCCTATCTGTTGTCGTCGCATCTGCCCGAAGTTTCTGTTGAGGTTGGCGATGTGGACGAGGTGCTGACCGATAATGGCCAGACCGCCTTGCACGGCGCGCTTTGGGAGTTGGATCAGGATATTGCGGCGCATGCTAGCGATGATGCGCGGCTGGTGGCCACCGTCAGCGCGTTTGCCGAGATGTTGATGGAGAAGGTCGCGCTTCGGGCGCAGACGGCACCTCGGCTGGAGGCGTTTTCGAACGCGAGCTGGCGGGTGGAGGCGGATGATTTTACCGTTTCGGGCTTCACGCCTGCGTCCAAGGCGAAGTCGACGAAGCTGACCATGACGTTCAAGAAACCCAACGAGGTTGTCGGCAACCATATCGCCAAATATCAGGCCATGAAGTTGGCGAAGATGTTGATGGCTTATGACTTTGACCGGCGGCTGAACCCCTTTGCGGAGCTGGGCGGGTTCATCTTTACCTTCATGGGGGACGGCGCGCCGGGGACAGGGAAAACGACGCTTATTCAGATGATGGCGGGGTTGATTTCGGAGTACTGTGGGAATGCGGGCTATCCGTTTCGCTATCAGAACCTGAGCACGGACAATATCGACAGCTATCAGGGGAAATCGGGGCAGAACGCGAAGGCGTTTATCAATAACATCATTGATCCCAGCGTGATTGGCTTTGGCACGATTGACGATATTGACCAGTTGGCGGGGAAACGTGGCGACAGGCAATCCTCGGCGGGGCAGTTGGAGATTACCGCCGTGTTGATGGAGAGTTTCGCGGGCGCCAATACCGTGGTGCGCGGGAATTGCACCTTCGGGATGTTCTCGAATTATCCTGAGAATGTGGATGATGCCTTGCGCCAGCGGGCGGGTGCGCGGTTCCTCGTAGATGGGCCGCAGACGCGGGAGGACTATGTGGATATCCTCTATCTGCTGATGGGCAAGAACCACGATATTCCGCTGGGTGATCATCAGGTGTTTGAGGCGCAGGCGATCAAGAAAGCCGTCGCCGCGTCGTTTGAGGGGCATTCGAAACCGTATGAGGAGGGGTTGCTGCGGGTTTATGAGGCGGTGCGGGACGAGATCGGGGAGTTGGACACGATCAACAAGCTGGGCACGTATCTCAAGGCCATTCAGGAGGCCGATCCGCGCTTTACCGGACGCGCGATCAAGAACATCACGGACGCGGTGAAGGTGCGGGCGATGGACTTTGAACTGCCCGATGAATGGATGGAGCAGCCGGATTTGTTCCTGTTCAAAGGGTATGATGAGAAGAAGGCGATGATTGAGGATATGCGCCAGCCGATCACGGTGGAGATGGTGGTGCAGGAGATCAACCGCTATGCGGATTCAGAGTTCCGCTATGCGGATAAGTCGGATGAGGTGGCGATTGAGAATGCGGTGCGGGATATGCAGCGGATGGAGGCTGCTAAGAAGCGATATTTGGGGGGTGAGGGGTGAGTAAGAAGGCGCTTCAAAAGCAATTTGAATACCCACTGACTTGGAAAGACCTTGCGGTGCTCCCTCCCGAACAGTTGGCTTTGCTATCGCTGGCAAACTTTGCGGCTACAGAATTGAATATTTTGCAGAGAATTTATATCCAAACCGCTCATAATCTTACCCAAGATGCTGCTTTGGATGTAGCGATAGCGGCGCAGAGATATGTCGTACTAAGAACATGGTCTGCAAAACTATTTGAATTTGCCGCAATGTTTGAAGACCTTCTCAAACAAAAACTGAAGGACGATAGGACGCTCGAACTTGCGAAAGAGGCAGTTGAACTCTTTGAAGCCCTGAAGAAGTCTGATGGATACGCCATCGTAAGAAATGTCAGACATGAGGCGTCAAATCATTACTCGTTTTCCGCGGCACTAAAGAACCTTAGTCATGTCCCAGATCATGCCAATTGCAACATGTACCTCAATAAGTTGGATGGTAATTCATACTATCCGATGGGTGAGGAAGTAATGTTCGTTGGGCGTTTAAACAGGCACGGAGCCTCCATCAAAACCGAAGAAGAAAAGCAGCAACTTCTTGGTCTTTGGCATGATTGGAATTTGGAAGCGAATGGGTGGCTTAGGAACATTCACGAGAGGATATTTTCAGAAATTGTTTCAGCTCGATTTCCAGACCGTTTTGCCCGCGAAAAATTATACTGGTTTGACCCAAGTCTTGCTGGTGACATGGTTCCGCCAAGTATTCCAATCTTCTTAAGAAACAATTTTTTGCCGAAAGCCAAAGACACATGAACCGCCTCATCAAACACGGCCTCATGTTCGGCAACCTCTTCCATGTGCATGCCCCCGCGCTGGTCGAACGCTATAACCGTGCGCTGCACCATCTGACGGACAAACGCACCGACCTCACCGATTTCCACATCGACATCTCCGGTTACTCCCCCGAGGTGGGCGACGAACTCAATGATCACCTCTATCTCAACCACCAAGGCGTGAACCGGCAGTTTATCCTGCTGAGCATGGAGCAGCGGACGGCGCCTTTGCTCAACATGAAATTCTCGACCAGCCGTGCGATCCTGCGGGACTTCATCGCGCAGAACGAGGCGCAATTGTTTGCCCTGACGGCGCGGGATGCGGTGGCGGGGGAGTTGGTGAATTCGGTTTATGATGTGACCACGCCAGCGCGGTTGTTCGATATCCGGCGGGTGGAGGTCGAGGCGGACACAACCGGCGGCACGGTCAAAGATGCGCGGGAATTGGGGCGGCTGGTCGGGCGGTTCAAGAATGATCAGGACGGCTGGTTCGACGATGTGTTGATTGCGCAGATGATTGCGCTTGCGGGCAAGACCGGGGATATTACGCGCAATCCTGTGAAGCTGCGCAGCATGCGCTTTGATCAGCGAAATTTCTGGACGGCGCATTTTGGTGGGCTTTATGTGTTTCAGGATCTGGAGCATCCGGCGCTGATTGCACCCAGTGGTAAGGACCATCTGGGCGATGTGCCGTTGCGCTATGTGTTTGACGCGCAGGACCGGAACCAGATTGCGCAGTTTTTCGAGTTGAACGGGCTGGCGGAACCGATCTTTGAGGGGCGCAAGGATCATGCGGCGGCGATCCTGCGGCAGAAGATGGATTTTATTCTGGTCGATGCGGTGGCCGATCAGGGTGGTGATCTGGAGGGGCGAACGCGGCGCGACATGCGGCGGCTGGCGCGGGAATATGGAAGCGCCTTGCCGGAGGAGTTTCACACGCTGGGCAAGCTGGTGAACTGGATCGAGGACGGGGGGAAATGGCCGCTGATCACGTCGGATGATCCGGCGTATTTCTATACGCTCAGGGCAAGCGATACCAAGGATGCGGCGTTGGTGAATATGTTATTGGCCGAACTGGCCCCCAAGGATGCGCGGCAGATGTTTATCTGTCATAAGGAGTTGTTCTATCGCACCTACGCGGGCTGGCCGGAGGCCAAGAAGGCATACGTTGTGGATTTCCTTGTGGCCGAGTATCAGGTGGACAAGGCAGGCGCGCGCGATACGTTGTTTGGCCATGACGCGCCGATGGCAGAGCCTGCGCCGGTGCGTGATATCATTGCGCAGGTCGGCCCGTGGGGCGCGGTAAGGAGGAACAGATGATCGGATTTATCCGTCTATTTTTGATGCTGTTCGTGGCGTTGACGGTGATCTATGTCTCCTTGTCGTTTTATAGTCGCGCTGTGCGCAAATCGAAGCTCAAGAAAAAATGGCATGATGGCAAGCAGTTGGTGGATCGTGATACCTTTGTACAGCGGGGGTTGGAACGCTATGACGGGTCGATCCGGCGCAAGCTGATTTTGGGTGTGTATGTTGTACCTGTCGTGGTGATTGCGTTGATCATCTATCTGACGAATTTTACCTGAGAGGGTTGTGCGGATGTTTACGGTTATCAAGTGGGTTTTCTGGGTCACGTTCTGGACGTTGGTCGTGGCGGTGTTTCATTACACGCTGCCGCAGGTGGATATCGTGCGGGTGACGGACACCTATGAGAAACGGATTGATCCGGGTGAGAATTCGCTGTTCTGGGCGCAGGCGGATGTGGGCACGGATGGCACGGTTGCGAACCGCGATGTGTTTTTCATCCAGACGCGGCGGGCTAAGGGTGATGTGATGGTCTACCGGAATGAGGATACCGGTTGGGGCTGGCCTCCGTATTTCAAGTTCGACACGTCGAACTTGCAAGCCGAAGCCGCGGATGCGAAATCAACGGCGGATGCGGCGAATTACTATGCGATCAAGCACTATGGCTGGCGCAACGAGTTCTTTACCATCTTTCCCAACGCGATTTCGATCAAGGCCGTTGACGGGCCGGATGCGTCCAAGGGAATTCCCTTCCTGAACATTTTTATCATCACGCTGTTTGCGGCGATTGCCTGGGCGATCTGGGTGCGCTGGCGCAGGTTCCGCATGGCGCGGATTGATCCCACGCTCGAGGCGATTGAGGATGATATGGCCGAGAAGTCAGGGGCCGTGCGGCGCTGGTTGGGGTCGTGGAAGAAGAAGGCTTAGTCCGCGAACAGATAATCCGTCTGCGCAATTTCGAGCGCCTTGTCGTTTGGGACGGCCAGAAACTGTGTCAGCGCGTCTGCATTGGCATCCGGGCTTGAGACTTCGCGCATGCGGGTCAGGTGTTCGAATTGAGCGTCGCGGATACGGTCGCTTTCGAATACCATGTCATTGCGGATCGTCGGCAGCAGACGCTCCAGCGTATCGGTTGAGGTTTGATCGCCCGCCAGCCCCACGCGCATGGCGTGTCCAGTGAGGTAATCGTCGCTAAATTGGCATTCGATTTCCATGATACGGGTCACGGAACGATCAGCAGCGAAGTCATTCAGTAGCTCGAGGTTGGCAGGGTCCATGCAGATGATCAGTTTGTCGGTTTCGAAATAATCGAACAACATCCGCATCAGGGCGCGTCGGTGGCGGTGACGTTTTTCCAGCGTGTTCTGGATGCCGCCAAGGTCGGGCAGTGGTGTATCTTCTTCGTTAAAGAGATATTCGATGGCCGGCACGTTGGTGACTTGGCGGATGCGTTCCAGCACCCGTTTGGCCACATGCCATTTCTTGCAAACAACGATCAGCAGTTCGCGTTCGCGACCCAAAGTGCTTTCTGTTTCCCAGAAGCGGGTGGCAAAGCGGCGACCATCGCGTCCGCGCCCTGACAGGAACTGGAACAGGCTGCGCCCTTCATTGCTGATCTGGAACTGCACGCCTTGCGCCACATACAGAAGGCCGAGGCGGCGTTTGAGGTCTTGGGCTTCGGGGCTGATCTTGCGGGCGAACAAGTAGTCTTGGGACAAGAGAAGTTCGTAATGGTCGTTATAGAACGTCACGGGCATGCCGTAGTCCGTGAACATCAGAAATGTCAGCGTGCGCGAGCGGATTTCCTGTTCGGGGACCAGATGGCGCACCAATGTCTGAAAAAACGTCTCGTCCGGAATCCATGTGGTGCGAAAGAACCGCACAACGTCTTTGCGCTGGCGGACGAACTTCAGCAGCCATTCGATGGTTTGACGGCGCAGGCACCACCATTGCGACCCGATCATGATTTGCAGATCATCGGGGATGGTGCGTTCCAAACCCAGCTTTTTTTGCGCTTCAAACAGGAAGTAGAACAGTTTCTTGTGTTCACGTTCGTTGACGAAGTGGCGGTAGATCAGTCGTTCTTCTTTCCAGCCCGTCTTGATCCAGTCGCTTTCGAAGTAGTCAAAACTTTCGATGAAGTCGGCATCGTTATTGTCAAGGAAATGGTGGGTGTATTCGGCGGATTTGATCGCCATGCAGTCACCTGACAACATGTAGAAGTGCGAGGCACGTGGAAAGGCGTCAACCGCTGATTGAACTGCGTTCAAGGTGGCCTGAACCAGTGACCATTCACCCCAACCACATTTGATGCGTTTCTTGGCAAAGGTGACGTTGGGATTGTTCGCAAGCGCCTCTTTGATCTCTTTGAAATGTGCGGGTTTCGCGGAGGCATCAAAGTGAATCGACATGTAGTCGCCAACCGCAGTCAGCCGTTCCGCTTGCCGGATAACGGCATCGGGGTCCTTGTGACACAGCAGAATATAGGCGATTTTTGCCATATTGAAGACGATGCGCCCTTTTGCCTTTGATTGTTTACGTTGATAAAGGGGAAGACAGATTGAATAAACACCATTAATTTGCTTTTTTGAGCCAATATTGAACTGTTGCCAAAAGCAGTCATAAAAACAGAGGGTGCGCAGTATGGGGTTTCCCGGGACCTGGATGACAGAGAGCGAGAGCGTGGTTTACCGCGTGGTGCCCAAATGCGCTTGCTCGACCATTGGACAGATCATGTTCTACTCGGATCATGGCACCTTTTTTGATGGCGATATCCATGATGCGCAATCGGGGATGCACAAATGGGCGCTTGAGGCGTCACAGGTGCCGATCACCGCAAATGTGACCAACCACGCGTCCTATTCCTTTACCTGCGTGCGCAACCCCTACACGCGCATCCTGTCTTCGTTCTTTGACAAGATATGCGGCATACAACGTAACGGCAAACGCTATCGCGGCAACCTTGTGCCGTTGCTGATCCAGAAATACGGGATCGACGTGGGTGGCGCGGATGGCAAGGACGATTTTGACCAGATCCAGAGTTTCCGGCGCTTCCTGCTGTTTGCCCGCGACACCATCCGCTGGCGCCGCCCGATGGATCCGGACATTCACTGGTCCGCGATGTCCGGGCATATTAGCACCTTCATCGTGAACGGCGGTTCATATGACAAGATTGTCTGGACCGAGAAGTTCAATGAAGGCATGCAGGATGTGCTGGACGCCATCAAAACGCCAAATGCCGTGAACATCGCGGAAATCCCGCGTTTCAACGAAAGTGAAGGGCATGGCCCCAAGCGAGCGCATCCTGTCGAGGACTATTTTGATGATCTGTCGATGCATCTGATCCGCGAAATCTACAAACGTGATTTCGACCTGTTCAAATACGATTTTGACAATCCCGCCAACAAGATGCCGATTGGCGAGATTGATCTCGATGAGGTGCATGCCAAACTGGGGGATTGACGCTCTTAACGCGGCCATACCTTGCGCCTGCGACAGTGCCACCTTAAATGCATCTTCATGTCACAGGTAAAATCATCCTCCAAATCGGACCCGAACTACAAGGTCATCGCAGAGAACCGCCGCGCGCGGTACGACTATGCGATCGAGGAAGATATTGAATGCGGCATCATTCTTGAAGGTTCCGAAGTGAAATCGCTGCGTATGGGTGGCGCGAACATTGCCGAAAGCTATGCCGCCGTGGAAGATGGCGAGTTGTGGTTGGTGAACTCCTACATTGCCCCCTACAAGCAAGCCAAAACGTTTGGACATGAGGAGCGCCGCCGTCGCAAACTGCTGGTGAGCCGTAAACAACTGGCGGATTTGTGGTCTGCCACCCAGCGAAAAGGCATGACGCTGGTGCCATTGGTGATGTACTTTAACCACCGCGGTATGGCCAAGCTCAAAATCGGTGTCGCGAAGGGTAAGAAAAACCACGACAAGCGCGAAACTTCGGCCAAGCGTGACTGGGCGCGTCAAAAGTCGCGTTTGTTGAAAGACAATGGCTGACGCCCTGGATTTGGTCGGGTTCAAACACTCGGTTTATACATGGGTGGTCCGGTTGGCATTGGCGGAAATGGGCTTGGATTCCGGGTACACAGAGACGAATCCGTTTGCAGAACCGCCTGATCCTGTCCTGGCGCGGTGCACGCCGTTTCAACGTGTGCCCGTGTTGCAGCACGGGCAGCTTTGTCTGACCGAAACCACCGCGATTTTGCGGTATCTGGATGCCATTTCCACTGGCTCAAACTTGCAACCCGATGATCCGGTGTCTGCAGCTCTAATGAACCAGATCATCGGAATTGCGGATGCGGATGTCTATCCGGTGATGGTCAGGCAAGTGTTTTCTCAGGGCTACTACATGCCCGTGGTGGAGGGGCAGAAAGGAGATGCGGCAATCGTTGCTGACGGATTTTCCCGTGCCCGACCTGCGCTTGAGATGCTTGAGAGGATTGCATCTGAGGGCAGGCAGTTAAATAAAAACGGTATTTCTCTTGCTGATCTGCATCTCGCGCCGATGCTTGGCTATTTTGTGCGGGTTCCGGCGGCCGGAGATGTCATGGCAAGCTATCCGTCTCTGGCAGGCTGGCTGGATTGGGTTTCACAGCGAAGTGCGTTTGTTTCGACACATCCTTTTGGCGCGGGTTGAGGGGGCGTTCGGGCGACATTTACTTGTCACGCTGGCACCGCAACGGTAGGTCATAAGTAACCTCGATTGCGAAAGGATGACCATGTCTGACGATCCCAAAACGCTTGTGTCGACCGAATGGTTGGCCAAACACCTCAAAGATCCTGATCTGCGGCTGCTGGATGCTTCATGCTATATGCCTGATGCGGGTCGTGATGCCAAAGCGGAATACATGGCGGCACATATTCCGGGTGCGCGGTTCTTTGATATTGATGACATTTCCGACGCGCGATCCGAGTTGCCGCATATGGCCCCTCCGGTTGAAAAGTTTATGTCGCGGCTGCGTGCGATGGGCGTGGGTGACGGACATCAGGTGGTTGTCTATGATGGCGCCGGATTGTTTTCGGCGGCGCGTGTCTGGTGGCTGTTCAAGCTGATGGGGCAGGAAAATGTTGCGGTGCTGGATGGCGGTTTGCCTAAATGGATCGCTGAGGGACATGAAACTGAAGACATGCCACCTATTCCACGCGACCGCCATATGACCGTGCGCATGCAGAACCAGTTGGTGCGCGATGTCACACAGGTGGCGCATGCCTCCAAGCTGGGGGAGCCGCAGATTGTTGATGCCCGCTCGCCCGAGCGTTTTCGGGGCGAAGCGCCGGAGCCACGAGAAGGTTTGCGTGCCGGTCACATTCCGGGGTCTCGCAACGTGCATTACGAGGCGCTGTTGAACGATGACAATACAATGAAATCCGTTGAGGAAACCCGTGGCGTTTTCGAAGCGGCTGGCGTTGATGTGAGCAATCCAGTGATCACCACGTGTGGATCTGGTGTTACAGCCGCGATCCTCGCGCTGGCGCTAGAACGTATGGGGCACAAGGATTGGTCACTCTATGATGGCTCATGGGCGGAATGGGGAATGTTCCCAACTGTACCCGTTGCAACCGGAGACGCATAATGTTCGAGAAACTGAAACAACCCGCGCCGGATTCCATTCTTGGTCTGGTGAAGCTGTACCGCGAAGACCCGCGTGAAAACAAAATTGATTTGGGTGTCGGCGTATACAAGGACGCCAATGGACTGACCCCCGTCATGCGGGCCGTCAAAGCTGCGGAACAGCAAATCTGGGAGGCGCAGGACAGTAAGGCCTACACATCACTTGCGGGTGATCCTGCCTTTGCGGATGCGATGGTGGAATTGGTTCTGGGTGACGCAGTGCCGCGCGAAACGGTGGCAGCAATTGCAACACCGGGCGGCACAGGTGCGATCCGTCAGGCGTTCGAATTGATCCGGAACATCAATGCGGATGCTCGGGTGTTTGTGTCTGACCCGACGTGGCCCAACCATCTGTCAATTCTGGATTATCTGGGAATCGAAGCCGTGTCTTATCGCTACTTTGACAGCGAAACGCGTGGTGTTGATTTCAACGGTATGATGGAAGATCTCAAAGGTGCCAAAAAAGGCGATGTCGTCTTGCTGCACGGCTGTTGTCATAATCCGACAGGTGCGAATTTGAACAGCACGGAATGGGACGCGGTCATCAAGCTGCTGCAAGACAGCGGTGCCACACCGATGATCGACATTGCCTACCAAGGCTTTGGCGATGGTCTTGAGGCGGATGCCGCAGCCACGCGTAAGTTGGTAGCGGCGGTGCCGGAATGTCTGATCGCGGCAAGTTGCTCCAAGAACTTTGGCATCTACCGCGAACGCACCGGTATGTTGATGGCGGTGTCCAAGGATATGGGCGCGCAAGCGCTGAACCAGGCAGCATTGGCGTTCCTGAACCGTCAGAACTTTAGCTTTCCGCCTGATCATGGCGCGCGGATTGTTACGACGATTATGCATGACACGGCTCTGCGTGAAGATTGGATGGCGGAGCTTGAGGCAGTGCGTCTTGGCATGCTGGACCTGCGCACGCAGTTGGCATCTGAACTGCAGCGTCTGTCCGGTTCGGATCGTTTCGGTTTTCTCGCGCAGCATCGCGGCATGTTCTCGCGGATCGGCACCACACCTGAAAAAGTTGTGGAGCTACGTGAAAAGCATGGCGTCTATATGGTGGGCGACAGCCGCATGAATATTGCAGGTCTGAACACCCAGACCGTGCCGATCCTGGCGCAAGCGATCATCGACGTTGGTGTCTGATACGCGCTTCAGTTGAGACAGAAAAAACCCGGACCAACTGGCCCGGGCTTTTTTGTTTCTGTGCCGCAGGGATTATCCCTTGGCGAACTCTGGGTAGGCTTCCATACCCAGCTCTGACTTATCCAATCCGTCGATTTCAGCTTCTTCGCTGACGCGAATGCCTACGGTTGACTTGAGGATCGCAAAGGCAGCGAGACTCACGATAAACACAAATCCACCCACAGCAGCAAAGCCGATGATCTGCGTCACAAAAGACGTATCGGCTGTGTAAACCGGAACAACCAGTGTGCCCCAAAATCCTGCCAGCAAGTGAACCGGAATGGCACCAACCACGTCGTCAATCTTGAACCTGTCAAGCATTGGCACGGCGAACACAACGATCACACCGCCAACGGCACCAATCCACAGAGCGCCAAACAAGGTCGGATCAAGCGGACCTGCGGTGATGGACACGAGTCCTGCAAGTGCACCGTTCAGCACCATCGTAAGATCAACTTTTCCATACAACAATTGCGTCAGGATCAAGGCTGCAACTGCACCGGCCGCTGCGGCCATGTTGGTGTTGGCAAATATCTGTGCGACGGCATCAACGTCTTCCAGCGTGCCCATGGCAAGCTGAGAAGCACCGTTAAAGCCGAACCAACCCATCCACAGGATGAAAGTACCCAAAGTAGCCAGTGCAAGGTTGGAGCCAGGGATCGGAGTGATGCGTCCGTCTCTGGCATATTTGCCGATGCGGGGGCCGAGGATGATGGCACCTGCGAGGGCTGCAAAGCCACCTGCTGCGTGCACCAGCGTTGAGCCTGCAAAGTCAGAGAAGCCCATCTGTGACAACCAGCCGCCGCCCCACTGCCAGGATGCGCCGATTGGGTAGATCAAACCGGTCAGGACGACAACGAAGGCAAAGAAGGGCCAGAGTTTGATCCGTTCGGCGAGGGTGCCCGACACAATGGAGGCTGTTGTGGCGCAGAACATCAGCTGAAAGAAGAAGTCGGAGGCGTTGGAATAGCCGCCTGCGTCGATTTCGGTCTTGATGTCCTTGCTGCCAAGTGCGCCAAAGACGTCCTGAAGGATCCAGTTGCCGTCGCCCGGATACATTACGTTATAGCCGATCAGCCAGTACATGATGGCGGCGATACCAAACAGGCCCATGTTTTTGGTCAGTTGGGTCGTGACGTTCTTGGAGCGCACAAGTCCGGCCTCAAGCATGGCAAAACCAGCGGCCATCCAGAACACAAGAAAGCCACCGATCAGAAACAGCAGCGTGTTGAAGATAAAGGTTGTTTGCTCAAGTGATGCGAATTCGGTTTCCTGAGCCGCCCCCAATGTCGGCATCAGCAAGAGGGCTGCGGCGAGGGGAATGTAGGTTTGTTTGTTCATGGTCTATTTCCTTGCAAGCTTCGCTTAAATGGCGTCTTCACCGGTCTCGCCTGTGCGCACCCGCACGGCCTGTTCCACGTCGAGGACAAAGATTTTGCCATCGCCGATCTTGCCGGTCTGGGCAGTGCGCGAGATGACCTCGACCATCTGGTCGGCCACCGCGTCCGCCACGACGAGTTCCAGTTTGACTTTAGGGACGAAGTTCACGACGTATTCCGCGCCCCGATAGATTTCGGTGTGGCCTGATTGTGTGCCGAAGCCTTTGATTTCCGTGACCATCAGGCCACGCACACCTGCTTCAGTCAGCGCTTCGCGTACCTCTTCAAGTTTGAATGGCTTAATTGTCGCAATGATGAGTTTCACCGATGGTCCCTCTCTCGATTGATCTATTGGTTGAGTACCGTGCAGGTGCAGCAATTGACATTTTGGCCTGTGAGGGAAGGTTTGATGCCCAATAAACGCTGGAATGCTCTGGGCAGGTGCCTAAAATATGTGCGGCTGCGTATAAGTGCATAAGAATTAATCAGCAGATTAACGCGGCTGTTGCAAAGCAGGTGCTAAACAATCCCGCCAAAGAGCAGTAAGGTGGCAAAAAAGAGTAGCCGAGCAGGCAGTTTTATGAGTGATCCATCCAAGCGAAAGCGCCCATTGGTCGCGGACAAACGCTATCCGTCCAAAGCCAAAGCAGCGGCCAAGAAGCCCGTGAAAAAGCCGGTGAAAAAGACCGCTCCGGCGCGCCGTCGCAAAACGGCTGCGCCCAAACGTGCACGGCGTGGCGGCATTATCGGGTTTTTCAGCAGGATAATCGGGTGGATTCTTCGCCTGATCTGGAAGATTACATGGCGGATCACAGCGGTGGTAATGCTCGTCCTCGCACTGGCTGTTGGTTACCTCTATACGACCCTACCCCCGCTGGAGGATTTGCTGGACGGGCGTGCACGCGGCTCTGTCACCATGCTGGATCGCAACGGCGACGTTTTTGCCTGGCGCGGCGATCAGTTTGGCGGTGTGGTCACGGCGGATTCAGTTTCGCCGCATTTGAAAAACGCGGTGATCGCGACCGAAGACAAACGGTTCTACCGACACCTAGGTGTAAGTCCACGTGGCATTGCATCAGCGGTGCGGATCAATTTGTCAGAAGGACGCGGGCCGCTTTCTGGCCATGGTGGCTCCACGATTACGCAGCAGGTGGCGAAACTGATCTGTTTGGGCGAACCGTATGATCCATCGGCAGGTATAACAGAAAAGGAATACGAGGCGGGGTGTCGTCGCGGCTCGATCCAGCGCAAGGCAAAGGAAGCGTTGTTTTCGCTGGCCATGGAAGCAAAGTATTCCAAGAACGATATTCTGTCGATCTACCTGAACCGTGCCTATATGGGCGGTGGTGCATTTGGTGCCGAAGCTGCGGCGCAACGGTTTTTTGGCAAACCTGCTTCGGCTGTGAATGCGGCAGAGGGTGCGATGTTGGCTGGCCTGTTGACCGCGCCAACAACCCTTTCCCCAACCAACAATCTGGACCGGTCGCAAAACCGTGCAGCCACAGTGATCCGTTTGATGCGCGAACAAGGGTACCTGACACAGGCAGAGGCGGATGCAGCGCAAGCCAATCCTGCTGTTTTGTCCGAGGCGGCAGAGGCCCGGGCAGGCGGGTATTTCGCCGATTGGGTTATCTCGGAAATCCCTGAGTTCATTCGCACCACCACAGCCGACATGCGGATCACCACGACGATTGATCAACGCATTCAGAAGGCTGCCGAAGACGGGTTGAAATGGGTGTTCGAAAACAAGGTGCGTGAGGGGTCAAAAGCGCAGGCGGCAATTATCGTCATGTCTGCGGATGGTGCTGTGCGGGCGATGGTGGGGGGGCGCCGAACCAAGGTTTCGGGGGCGTTTAATCGCGCGACCCAAGCCCTGCGCCAAACCGGATCGGCGTTCAAGCCGTTTGTCTATGCTGCGGCCCTTGATCTTGGGTATTCTCCGAATGATCTGATCGAGGATGCGCCTTATTGCAAGAATATCCCGGGTTCCGGCCAGTGGTGTCCCAAGAATTACACCAACTCCTTTAAAGGCATGGTGACGCTCACTGAATCTCTTAAACAATCCCTGAACATTCCGGCGGTCAAAATTTCGGAAAGCGTTGGCCGCGAACTGGTCAGTCAGGTTGCCACCCAATTCGGCATCCAAAGCGACCTTGCTGCTGGTCCTGCGCTGGCGCTTGGCGCGTCAGAAAGCACCTTGATCGAGATGACGGGTGCCTACGCCGGCATTCTGAATGGCGGATCATCCGTAACGCCCTATGGATTGGTAGAACTGACACTGCTCGGGGATCAGGAACCATTGATGGGGACTGGCGGTGGCATTGGTGAACGTGTCATTCAGGAAGATGCGGCAAGGCAACTGGTCTATATGATGGAAAAGGTAATCTCCGAAGGTACCGGTGCACGTGCGCAATTTGGTGGTCGCCAGTTGGCAGGTAAAACCGGAACAACGTCGGCAGCAAAAGACGCATGGTTTATCGGATTTTCGGCGGATTATGTGGCCGGAGTCTGGATGGGCTATGATGACAACACGCCGCTCAGGGGCGTGACAGGTGGCGGACTCCCTACAGATATCTGGCGGGAGACCATGAGCCGAGTTCATGAAGGCCTGCCAGTCAAGCCGTTGCCAATGCAGTCACCGAACCCGGTCAGTGGATTTGCACAGGAGCAGCCTGCATCAGACCCGATACCAGTTGGGAACAACAGCGGCGGTACAATCATTGATCAGGTATTGCGCGACATCTTTGGCACGAGTGGCTCGGGAAGCAACTCTCCTGCCCCGAATCCGACGGACAGATAGGGCGGATATTCAGAACCGTGATGGGGCTGCGCACAGGCTTTCGTTTTCAAACCTCGCGATTATATGCCATTTGTGCGGCGGAACATGAAAGCGAGGCCGCCAATGGAACCGATCCGGATATCATCCTTTTCGCACGAAAATAGTGGCGGCAACCCTGCAGGCGTGGTTATCGCTGATGTGCTGCCCGCGCCGGAAGAGATGCTAGAGATCGCAGCCGAATTGGGGTATTCCGAAACCGTTTTTGCGACGCGTCAGGATGGCGGTTGGACCGTGCGCTATTTCGCACCACTTGGCGAAGTTGCGTTTTGCGGTCATGCAACGATTGCTTTGGGCGCAGCCCTCGGTGCGCAGGAAGGGGCGGGGCGATTTGATCTTTCGCTGCGTGACGGCTGGATCAGCGTTGAGGCGTCCCGGCAAAACGGGCAATGGCATGCTGCGCTGCAATCACCGGAAACATGGTCGCGCCCCTTGGGGGACGAATTGCGCTATGCACTGCTTGATGCATTTTCTCTATCGGATGATGATCTTGATCCCGGACTTTCACCGACATTGGCATTTGCGGGTGTGCAACACGCAATCCTGACATTGAAAGCGCGCAATCAACTGGCCGCGATGTCCTATCCATTTGACGCGATGCGCGACCTGATGGCGATGCATAATCTTGTTACGGTTAGCTTGCTCTATATCCAGGGTCCGCGTGAATTTGTGTCGCGCAATGCCTTTGCAAGCGGCGGTGTTGTCGAAGATCCTGCAACTGGCGCGGCCGCTGCGGCGCTGGGCGGTGCATTGGTTGATCTGGATTGGGATGGACTGCGCGGTGGCGGCAGTTTCACCATCGTACAAGGCGAAGACATGGGCGCGCCCTCGGTCCTGACTGTTGACGTGACCGGCCAGCCAGGAGCATCGGTACAGGTCAGCGGTGCGGTGCGTTGGATTTGAGTTACTGACTGGGGATCGCGGCAATTCAATCTTAATCAGTGCATGTTTTGACAGTGCCAAGGGATGACCAACCACCAAGGTTGAGGTTCCCGAGGTATTGAGCAGGAAAAACCATGCGCGCGGATCATGTCAGACGCGGGATGCAAGAGTTGCGTGGTATGCGCAAACAGAACCGCACGCTGTTCTGGATTGTCGGTTTGTTCAGCATGTTTGCCAACCTGCTGATGCTGACCGGACCGATGTATATGCTGCAGGTCTATGACCGGGTTCTTAGCTCGGGTTCCGCAGAAACGCTGGTCGCTTTGTCATTGCTGGTGGTCTTTTTGTACTCGATCATGGGTGTGCTGGATTTTACGCGCAACCGCATCATGGCGCGGGTCGGTTTACGGTTTTGGCAAACCCTGCACCGGCGGGTTTTTGATGCGTCGATGCGCAAAGCCGCTGTTTTGCCGGATGCGCGTACGGCCAGCGGGTTGGCGGACATTGATAATCTGCGCAGACTGATTGGATCACCGCTCCTGTCTGCTGCGTTTGATTTGCCTTGGACGCCTGTCTTCTTTGGTGTGATCTTTGTGTTCCATCCACTTCTTGGCTTTTTAGCGCTGGGGGGTGCTGGGGTGCTGATCGGCGTGACAATTGCCAACCAGTTGCTGTCCTTTCGCAATCAGGAGGTCGCGACACGACATGCGCAGGCCGCAAATGTCATTGCTGACCAACTGCGATCCGAGGCTGAAGGCGTACGTGCTATGGGAATGAGCACAGCATCTTTTGCGCGGTGGCAATGCGTGCAAGAAGCCGCGCTGGAGGGGGATATGTCCGCCGCCAATACCGGAACGGGGTTTTCGACATTCGGGAAATTGCTACGTCTTTTGCTGCAATCGGCGATGCTGGGTCTGGGGGCCTGGTTGGTGATGGGGGGCAGTATGACACCGGGTGGAATGATCGCCGGTTCGATCCTTTTGGGTCGCGCGCTTGCGCCGGTTGAAGTGATCCTGAACCAGTGGCAAATGGTGCAACAAGGCATGCAAAGCTGGAAAAACCTTGCAGGGCTTCTAGGTGAGGTGCCTCGCGACAAACCGTGCCTAAAACTGCCTCAACCGGCTGCGCGTCTGGTTGTGGACCGATTAACTGTTGTGCCGCCGGGTGATCGTCTGGCTACGCTCAAATCTGTCAGTTTCAAGGTAGAGCCCGGGCAAGCTGTCGGTGTGATCGGTCCGTCCGGAACGGGCAAATCGACATTGGCACGCGCGTTGACCGGAGTCTGGCCGCCTGCGGGCGGAGATATTCGGCTGGATGGTGCCGCGCTGGATCAATATGATCCTGACGCTCTGGGCGGACATATCGGGTATTTGCCGCAACGTGTGCAGCTTTTCGATGGAACAATAGCCGAGAATATCGCACGTCTGAACCCGCATCCTGACGAGGACGCGGTGATCACGGCAGCGCAAATGGCGGGCGCTCACGAGATGATCCTTGCCCTGTCACAAGGCTACGATACGCCTGTCAACGCAGGGCAATTCCGTCTGTCTGGAGGGCAGCTACAGCGGATTGGTCTGGCACGGGCCCTTTATGATGACCCGGTGGTCGTGGTGCTGGATGAGCCGAATTCGAACCTTGATAATGCCGGATCGGCCGCGTTGAACCACGCCATTCGCCGGATTAAGGAAAAGGGAGGCTCCGTTTTGATAATGGCGCATCGACCGGCTGCGATCCATGAATGTGATATGTTACTTGTTCTTGATGGCGGCATGCGCGTGGCCTTTGGCCCAAAAGCGGAAGTGCTGGCTGGCATGGTCAAGAACGCGAAGGCCATTCAGTCTGTTCCAGCAGCAGCGGCAGGGATGCGATGACGGAACGTTCTGTGCTTCATACCTCCGCTCGCCCCTTTGTTATCAGCGGGCTGCTTGCGCTTGTCCTGCTCACGTTTGGCTTTGGTCTTTGGGCCACGCAAACGGAGCTTTCCGGAGCCATCATCACGCCGGGCTATGTGCAGGCTGACCTCAAGCGGCAGGTTGTGCAACATGCCACTGGCGGTGTTGTCGAGGAGGTTCTCGTTCGTGACGGAACTCTGGTTCAGGCAGGCGATACATTGGCACGTTTAGACACGAAAAAGATGCGGGCCGAGCTGGCTTTTGCGCATGAGCAGTTGTTTGATCTTGCCACCCAAAAAGTCAGGCTGCGCGCAAGCGCCAATTTGAAACAACAGATAACATTTGATCCCGACCTTTTGGCATCCAGTGCGCGCGATCCTGTATTGCGTGGACTATTGGAAGGGCAGCGCGGACTGTTCAGGGCCACACGTGCGACCCTAAAGGAACAAAGAAACCAGTTGCGTCAGCAGATGGCCCAAATCACCGCGCAGATTGCAGGCATAAACGGGCAAAGGGATTCGTTGAATGTGCAGCTTGAGCTGATCAGGCGAGCCATGGAAAACCAGAAATCGCTTTTCTCTCGAGGGCTGAGCCAAGCATCAGCTGTGCTGGATCTGGAGCGTGAGATATCAAGATTGGAAGGCGACCTTGCGCAATTGGCGGCGCGGCGGGCGCAGGCAAAAGAACGGATCGCAGGGATCGAAGTTGAACGACTGCAAAGGATTGCGGCACATCGTGAAAAAAGTATTGAATTGGCCATTAAGCTGGAACAACCGATGCGCCGTCTGCGCAACGAAATCCAAATGTTGACTACACAGATTGCCCAAGCCGAAATACGTGCACCAATTTCCGGTATCGTCCACTTGATGCAGGTGCAATCCCCGTCTGCGGTACTGCGCCCCGCTGAACCTTTGCTCTATCTGGTGTCTCAAGACAGGCCGCGTGTTATCGTTGCCCGTGTCTTGCCCAAGAATATTGATCAGGTGAATTTGGGCCAGTTGGTCAAACTGCGCCTCTCTGCAATGCAAGAGCCTACTTCGCCAGAAGTAGTGGGGCATGTAAGCCGGATTTCGGCAGATGCGATTGTGGATGATGCTACGGGACGGTCCTATTTTAGCGTCGAAGTTACACCGAACAAGAGGGAGATCAGAAGGCTACACGAGAAGAGCAGGCTGCTGCCGGGTATGCCGGTTGACGTCTTTTTCCAGACGGGGGCATGGTCGCCGATGCACTATTTGGCCAAACCCGTGAAAGACTATTTTACCCGCGCCTTTCGTGAAAGTTAGGGGGCATGCAACCTTGGCCTTTTGATTTCTGCGCAACATCGCTAGCGTTCGCCGTGAACAAACAAACCAAGGATCAGTGTGATGAGCATTACCGAAAAACTGTCTGAACTGGGCGTGACTTTGCCCGATGCCCCGGCTCCGGCCGCGAACTATGTGCCTTTTGTGCAGGTTGGAAACACCGTCTATGTTTCCGGGCAGATCGCAAATGGTCCGGATGGGTTCATCATCGGTAAACTTGGCGCTGATATGGAAATCGAGGCTGGCGCAGAAGCAGCAAAAACTTGCGCGATTTCTCTGCTGGCGCAGGTCAAAGCGGCATGCGGCGGTGATATCGATCGGTTAGTACGTGTTGTAAAGCTGACAGGGTTCGTAAATTCGACGCCCGACTTCACCGATCAGCCGAAGGTCATCAACGGATGTTCCGATTTTCTGGCCGAAGCATTGGGCGACAAAGGCCGCCATGCGCGTTCTGCGGTTTCCGCCGCTTCCTTGCCATTTGGCGTGGCTGTAGAAATCGAAGGTATTTTTGAAATCGCATGACACTAAACCGTGATTTCTACGATGTGCCGCTCGCGCATCGTGCCTTGCATGATGTAACTGATGGCCGCCCTGAAAACAGCCGGGCGGCTATCAGTGCTGCAATTGCCGAAGGGTACGGGATCGAGATTGATGTCCAGCTTAGCGCGGATGGTGCGGCCATGGTGTTTCACGACTACGGTCTTGAGCGCCTGACAGGTGAAAAAGGCACGGTGCGATTGCGTCCGGCCGGAGATTTGGCGCAAATTCCATTATTGGGCGGCGACGAGGGCATTCCGGATTTGAAAGAAGTTCTGGACCTGGTTGCGGGGCAGGTGCCACTGGTCATTGAACTTAAGGATCAGGATGGCGGCATGGGCAAGAGCATCGGCGCGCTGGAACGCGCGACGGCAGAAGCGGTGCAGGGGTATGATGGCCTGTTGGCGGTCATGTCTTTCAACCCTCATTCTGTGGCCAAGATGGCCGAGTTGCTGCCGGATATCCCGCGTGGACTAGTGACGAGCGCGTACCGGTACGAAGATTGGCCATTGCCAAGGGCAATATGTGACCATTTGCGCGACATTCCTGATTATGATCGGGTTGCTGCGTGTTTCATCAGCCATGAAGTTGACGATCTGGCCGCTCCCCGCGTGGCGGCGCTAAAGGATCAGGGTGCGATGATCTGTTGTTGGACAGTATGCAGCGTGACAATTGAGGCGGAGGCGCGCAAGATAGCCCATAATATTACCTTTGAAGGCTACCGCGCCGCCCTTGGCGCTTGATCCGCATGCATTGCACCACAGATAAGGTGCAACTGACGTGGGGCGGTGGATGAGCAATCAAAGCATAGAAATCAGGCTGGTGGCGGAAATTGCCGAGATCGGGCAAGCCGATTGGGACGCTTGTGCCTGCACCGAGGCGGTCGATGGTGCGCGACCAAATGATCCGTTCACCACCTACAGGTTTTTATCTGCGCTAGAAGATAGCGGCAGCGTCGGTCCCGGCACGGGCTGGCAACAGCAATACCTGACAGCCTACATCGAGGGTCAGCTGATTGCAGTTGCTCCGATGTACGCCAAGATGCACTCGCAAGGTGAATACATCTTTGATCACAATTGGGCGCATGCGTTTGAGCGGGCAGGCGGGCATTATTATCCCAAACTGCAGATTGCCGTGCCACATACACCGGCGACTGGCCGCCGGTTTTTAACCCGCGCAGGGTTTGAAGATGTGGGCAAACAGGCGTTGATCCAAGGCGCGATGCAAGTGACCGAAAACAACACCTTGTCGTCGGTTCACATTACGTTTTGCACGCAGGAAGAAGCAGAGTTTGCCGAAAGATTGGGAATGATGGTGCGTAAGAACCAGCAATTCCATTGGCGCAACGAGGGGTATTCTAATTTCGATGACTTTTTGGCTAGTCTCAATTCGCGCAAGCGGAAGAATATCCGCAAGGAACGGTTGCAGGCGCAAGGCTTTGGCGGGGACATTCTAACGTTTACCGGCAATCAGATCGAGCCGGAGCACTGGGATGCCTTTTGGCAGTTTTATCAGGATACGGGCGCACGCAAATGGGGGACGCCGTACCTGACGCGGCAGTTCTTTGACATTGCTCAGGAAACCCTGCGTGATGATATGGCGCTGGTCTTGGCGCGGCGGGACGGGCGTTGGATTGCTGGTGCGTTGAACTTTATCGGGTCTGATGCGTTATACGGCAGATACTGGGGCTGCACAGAGCATCATCCCTGTTTGCATTTTGAACTGTGCTATTATCAAGCGATTGATTTTGCGATTGCAAACGACCTTGGCACGGTAGAGGCAGGCGCGCAGGGGGAACACAAACTGGCACGAGGATATTTGCCGACGCCAACTTGGTCATTGCACTGGATGCGTGATGAGGGATTTGCACGTGCTGTAGGCGAGTATCTGCAGGCCGAACGGGACGCCGTTGACCACGAGATTGAAGTTTTGACAGAATACGGGCCGTTTAAGCAGGCTCAGGTTGAGGAACAGGAATGACAGAATTACTCAGTGAAGCGACGCGCCAGACGGTATTGCAGCCCTTGTTCGACACGGGTTGGGAAATGGTTGAGGGGCGTGACGCGATCCATAAGACGTTTGTTTTCACTAATTTCGTCTCGGCTTTTGGCTGGATGACACAGGTGGCGATCTGGTCGGAAAAATGGGATCATCACCCTGAATGGAGCAACGTTTACAAGACAGTAAACGTCACATTGACCACCCATGATGTCGACGGGCTAAGCACCTTGGACGCCAAGCTGGCGCGCAAGATGGACAAGCTGGTTGCTGGCTCGCAAGGGTGAATGAGACGTGATTAACGACTTGATGACGACTGAACTTTGGGGCGGTAAAACGCTGTCTGATCTATTGACGCTTGAATTTCTGGCCAGTGCTGCGGGCTCAATTCTGGGCGCGATCGCAATTCTTCTATTGGGTTGGATCGTGTCGAAATGGTTGCAAAATCGCGTTGCCAGTCTGGGCCGCAGGAACAGGCATCTGGACGAGATGTTGTTCGATTTCCTCGCGTCCATCGTACGCTATGTGGTCATGGGCTTTACCTTCCTGTTTGTGCTAAACACATTCGGGGTACAAACGACATCGGTGGTTGCCGTTATTGGTGCTGCGGGGCTGGCGATTGGTCTGGCGTTGCAGGGCACATTGTCCAACGTGGCGGCAGGTGTGATGCTGATCCTGTTCCGTCCGATCAAGATCGGTGATTTTGTCGAAGTTTCAGGCAAAATGGGAACGGTGCGGCAGATCAACCTGAATTTCACGGAGTTGGCAGATATGAGCAACGTACAGGTGATTGTGCCCAATTCCGAAGTCTGGGGCAACGTAATCACAAATTATTCGACCAACGACAAGCGGCGTGCGGAGTGGACTTTTGGTGTGGGTTACGGGGCCAACCTTAGGGATGCGGAAACGATTATCCGCGATGTGATCATGGCCGACTCCCGTGCGCACAGCGATCCGGCACCGTTTATTCAGGTCACGAACCTTGGCGATAGCTCTGTCGATTTTCTGGTGCGGGTTTGGTGCAACGCGAGTGATTACTTTGTCTTCAAGGCTGATATGACTCGTCAGGTAAAGGAGGCGCTGGATGCGGGCGGGGTGGATATTCCATTCCCGACACGTACAATGATCCAAGCGTCTAGCTAGACCCGTATCACTGCTAAATGCTTGAAAATGAAGGTGGGACGCATCAAGCGCCCCGCCTTTTTCTTACATGCTGGCAAGCAGGCCTTCACCGCCGGAGACGTCGCAAACGCCGGGGTTTTCCTCTTCTTGCAACAGTGTCACCTTACCGTCGTCAATCAGCATGGCGTAACGCTTGGAACGTGCGATCAGACCCGCTGGTGGGGCGTCAAAATCCATGCCGATTGCCTTGGTGAATTCGGATGACGCATCGGCCAGCATTGTAATGCCGGCCGCAGTTGCGCCTGTCGCTTCGCCCCATGCTTGCATGACGAAGGGGTCGTTGCAGGACACACAGATGATTTCATCTACGCCTTTGGCATCAAACTGGTCTTTGGTGCGTACAAAGCTGGGAACATGGGCAGAGTGGCATGTCGGTGTAAATGCACCCGGCACTGCAAAGACGACAACTTTGCGTCCCTTAACCTTGTCTGCCATCTGCACAGGCGCTGGACCTTCCGCACCCATTTGGACCAATGTTGCGTCAGGAAGCGTATCACCTTGGGAAATTGTCATCGTTGTCGCCTTTCATGTGATTGCGTATCTCGTTGTGGAACATATAGGTTTCCAGAGCGGATGCGACCAGTCAATTGGAGAGAGAATTCATGGGCCATGTGATAGTGATCGGAGCGGGTCAGGCGGGATCGTCTTGCGTCGCCAAATTGCGCAATGACGGTTTTGAGGGACGCGTGACCCTGATCGGCTCTGAACCCGTGCCACCCTATCAACGCCCGCCACTAAGCAAAGCGTACCTAATGGGGGAGATGGCGTTGGAGCGGTTGTACCTACGCCCCGAAGCATTCTACGCCGAACACGACATCGACCTGCGCATGGATACCACCGTCGAAGCGATTGATACAGCTACGCAAACGGTACAGATCAAGGGTGAAACCTTGCAGTATGACGATCTGGTTTTAACCACCGGGTCGGTACCTAACCGGTTGCCAGCCGCCATCGGCGGTGCGTTGGGCGGGGTGCATGTGGTGCGTGATCTGGCGGATGTGGATGCAATGGCTCCTCGCTTTGTCAAGGATGCGAAGGTGCTGATCGTTGGTGGTGGTTATATCGGGTTGGAGGCCGCATCGGTGGCTGCCAAACTGGGGTTGCAGGTGACATTGGTCGAGATGTCGGAACGTATCTTGCAACGTGTTGCAGCACCCGAAACCAGTGATTTTTTCCGCGCCCTGCATCAAGCACACGGTGTTGATATTCGCGAAGGTATCGGGCTTGATTCTCTGTTGGGCGAGGGTTCTGTCAGCGGTGCGTTGTTGTCTGATGGTAGTGAACTTGATGTTGATTTCGTGATTGTCGGTGTTGGCATCACGCCCGGAACAGCACTGGCGAAAGCCGCCGGAATAACACTTGAAAATGGTATCAAGGTAGATGCGCAAGGCCACACATCTGTCAAGGGAGTATGGGCTGCTGGCGATTGCACTTCTTTTCCGTATCGTGGCGGGCGTATCCGGTTGGAATCTGTTCCGAACGCCATTGATCAGGCAGAATGCGTGGCCGAAAACATAATGGGCGCAGCAAAAGAGTACGTCGCAAAGCCGTGGTTCTGGTCGGATCAATACGATGTGAAACTCCAGATTGCGGGCCTTAACACCGGCTATGACCGCGTTGTCACACGCCGTACGGACGCGGATAGTGTCGCGTTCTGGTATTATCGGGGTGATGAATTGTTGGCTGTTGATGCAATGAATGATCCACGCGGGTTTATGGTGGGTAAGCGTTTGATCGAAAGCGGAAAATCTCCGGCACCTGAATTGATTGCCGACCCTGATACGGACCTCAAGGCCTTGTTGAAAGCGTGAGGATTATTGCCGGAAAATCGCGGGGAACGATTTTGGCAGATGTTGGCAAGGGCGACGAGGCCGCTCATCTGCGCCCCACATCGGACCGTGTGCGCGAAAGTCTTTTCTCCATGCTGGCGCATCACAACGTAATAAATGATGCGCGTGTACTAGACCTCTTTGCGGGCACCGGTGCGCTGGGGCTTGAGGCGCTGTCGCGGGGCGCGTCAGAGGTTTGCTTTGTCGAAAACGGGCGTATTGCGCAAAAATTGATAACCGAAAACGTCAAGAAACTACGGGTCGAACACCAGACCACGGTGTTGCGCAGTGACGCAACGCGCCTTGCCCCTTGCTCCATCCAACCCTTTGATCTGGTGTTTATGGATCCGCCTTATGGCAAGTCGATGGGGCAAAAGGCTCTTGCTGCGGCATTGGCGGGTGGTTGGCTGGCTCCCGATGCTACGATCGTCTGGGAGGAATCCGCGCCGATGCACGCGCCTGCAGGTTTCATCCGCAAGGATACCCGCAAGTATGGCGACACCCATGTTACGCTGATGCAGGTTACATCATAGAACGGATCGCTGCGCCCAGCCGCGTCATGCCTTCAATAATTTGTGCATCATCCGCTAATGAAAAGCTAAGGCGCAGTGTATTTGCCCCAGACCGGTCTGCAAAAAACGCCTGACCCGGTACAAAGGCGAGCTTTTGGGTTTCAAGCGCCGTCTTAAGCAGGTCACCACCATCCATCGTTTTGGGCAATGTGACCCAGACGAACATGCCGCCTTCGGGCTTGGTCCATGTTACGCCCTCGGGCATATGTGCGTCCAACGCCGCCAGCATCGTGTCGCGCCGTGCGGCATAGGTACGGCGCAGTGTGGCTGTGTGATCTTCAAAAACAGATCGTGCAACAGTGTTGATCGCCATTTGATTAAGCGTCGAGGAATGCAAATCGGACGCTTGTTTCATAAGCACCAGTTGCGAAACGACAGAAGCTGCACCACAAACCCAGCCCACACGCAATCCGGGGGCGAGTGTCTTGGAAAAGCTGCCGCAATAAAGTGTGCGACATTCCTCGATGCTGCCTTTGCGTGAGATTTCCAGCGCCAGCATTGGAGGGATGGGATCGCCATCATAGCGCAAGGATTGATAGGCGGAATCCTCGATAATCGCGATGTCCAGTGCGTCCGCCAGATCAAGGATGTTCTCACGTGCGGTTCGATCCAGCGTCTCGCCCGTCGGGTTGGCAAAATCGACTGAGGCATAAGCAAACTTCACGCGCCCCCCTGCCGCTTTGGCCGTTTCTGCGTAATCTGCGGCTGACCGGTTGCCGCCGGGGATCAGGCGATCATAAGTCGGCTCATAGGCGTTGAAAGCGCCTAGAGCACCCATGTACGTAGGCCAGCTGACCAGTGCGGTATCGTTTGGAGACAGCATTAGTTTGCCCAGATAATCAAGGGCTTGTTGGGAACCGGAGGTGATCAGGATGTTGTCTCGCGAGCAGGGAACGCCAAGGGCGGCCATCTGCTCCACAATCCAGTCACGCAGGGGACCGTAACCTTCGGAAACGGAATATTGCAATGCGGCAGAAGAGTTCGAGGGCGAGAGTGCATCGGTCATTGCGCCTTGAAATGCATCGACGGGAAACAGCTTGGGATCGGGAATACCGCCTGCAAACGAGATAATATCGGGCTGATCCAGCAGTTTGAGCAGCTCGCGGATCTCGCTGGCCTTCATGCGACCCATACGGGTGGCAAAGATATCGTTCCAATTCATGTCAGAATCCCTTCCCTATTATTGGGAAAACAGCACAGAACGAAATTTATGGCAATGATTATTACCTATTTGGAGTGTTTTATTACAATGGCCAGTTTTCGATCCGCTGTTGCTTCTTGGCAAACAGGGCAAACACGGGACCAAGCAATCCTACCATGCGCCCCGTGAAAGCAGGTCTGCCCGTCTCAGCAACAGATTTGAGGTTGGAGGCAATAAACCCCTGAGAACCCAGCATTTCTTTGTGTAGCTTGCTGCCTTCGATGGCCTCGGTAATGATCAGGTCAAATTCTGTACCCCCGTCTTTTTCACGCAGTTCATAGGTCACAACGCAGGGCGGTTCATCAATGTTGGTCATCTTGAACGTGTGGGCATAGCGATGTGGTGGCTCAAAGGTGATCACTTCGCCCACGACCATCGTAATTTTGCCGTTCGGATGGACCATCCGCATCTTTTCACCAGGTTTTAACCCGTCCTTCGTCTGGCAAACTGCGCCAAAAAAGAAAGGCAAGGGCTTGTCTGTGGCGACCAGCGTTGACCAAACAATTTCAATTGGAGCATTGATAAACGTGCGGCTGATGGATTTCGGGGCATGTTTGGTCATAGAGATCAGCTTTCGTCGTGGACTTTACGGGCAACCGCCTCGGCGGTTTGTTTGATCAGGCTCATCCGGTCGAGCCAGTGTTCGGAATATCCGTCAATACAGCGTTCATGGATCATTTGGATTGGCATGGCGTTGAGATAGAGATGCCGCATGCGCCCGACCTTGCGGCTGGTGATCAGCCCTGCATTGGTCAGCACATTCAGGTGGTTCATCACTGCAATGCGGGTCACATCAAACGACTTGGCAAGTTCGCCAACCGCAATGCCGGGTCTGTCACGCACAAGATCAAGGATCTCGCGCCGCGTGGTGTGGGCGAGGGCCGAGAAAACTTGATCCATATCAGAATGGGTAAACATGTAATTACATTATTACATGTTTTGACGCTGTCAACTGTGAAAGCGATTTGGACATAAAAAACGCGCTGACTTTCGGGATCAGCGCGTTCGAATGTCTGCTTCTAGGAATGAGTTTAACCGTAGGTCGGATGGAACTTTCCGGCAGGTGACAGTGTGAAAATCTCAACCCCGTCTTCGGTGACACCCACAGAATGCTCAAACTGCGCAGACAGGGATTTGTCGCGCGTTACGGCAGTCCAGTCATCGGCGAGGGTTTTTGTCTCGGGACGGCCAAGGTTGACCATCGGCTCGATTGTAAAGAACATGCCCGGCTCCAGCACCGCACCTGTGCCGGGTTTGCCGTAGTGCAATACGTTTGGGGGCGAATGGAAAACCTGACCCAGCCCATGCCCGCAGAAGTCCGTTACCACAGACATACGGTGGCCCTCGACAAAGGTTTGGATCGCATGACCAATGTCGCCAAAGGTGTTGCCGGGTTTGACGACTTCGATCCCGCGCATCAGTGAATCATGGGTGACTTCGATAAGACGTTCAGATTTGCGTGACAGTTTGCCAGCGACATACATGCGCGAGGTGTCGCCGAACCATCCATCCACAATAACGGTGACATCAATGTTCAGGATGTCGCCGTCCTTGAGCTTTTTATCACCCGGTATCCCGTGACAAACGACGTGGTTCACCGAAATACAGCTGGCGTGTTTATAGCCTTTGTAGCCGATTGTCGCGGATTTCGCGCCTGCTGCATTCACCATTTCCTCGATGATGCGGTCAATCTCTCCGGTGGTTTGGCCGACAATGACATGTTCGGCGATATCATCCAGAATGGTCGCGGCCAGACGGCCGGCCGCGTGCATGCCGGCAAAATCACTGGGATCGTAAATGCGGATGCCGTCTTTGGTCTGACGGCCACGGTGTAATTCGTTCACCGGTTTCTCCAATCGTTTTTCAAGTTACGCCTTCCTAACGCGACGGGCGGCCAAGGACCAGAGGGGCGGCGATACGCACCTCTTGAGGCGTGATATGGGTGCCGATGCAAATGGTTTCTACCCCTGCCAGCGTTGCGGCAGTGTGGGCGGCGGCGTAAGCCGGGTCAATATCGGACGCCATATCAACGTGTGTGCAGTCTGTGCGCTGGACCAGATAGAGTAGCACGGCGCGATGGCCAGCCTGTGCAACTGTGGCAAGTTCGGCAAGGTGTTTCGCGCCGCGTGCAGTGACACTGTCGGGAAATTCGGCAAGGCCCGGCTGTCGCGACAGGGTGACGGATTTTACCTCGACATAAGCATCGGGCAGGCCTTCTTGGCTCAAGAGAAAATCAACACGTGAGTTGGTGCCATATTTCACTTCGGGTCTGACGGATTGATAAGCAGCCAAGCTTGCAATCTCGCCTGCCTCCAATGCCGCGCGTACGGCTTTGTTCGGCAGACTGGTATCAACGCCGGTAAAATGCCTGTTCTCGTGATCGACCAAGCGCCAACCGTAATTCAGCTTTTTCTTGGGATCATCGTTTGGTTCCAGCCATATTTTACTGCCAGGTTCTGCCAAGCCCATCATTGAACCGGGGTTGGCGCAATGGGCGACTACTTCGCGGCCGTCTTGCAGTGTGCAATCAGCCAGAAACCGTTTGTAACGGCGGATCAGGCGGGCGGGGACAAGTTCGGTTTGAAAGCGCATGGGGAGCGGCCTATACCCATCGGTAAGCCCGCTCAAGGAGAAGCACATGCCAAACCCCACCGCCGCCATGATTGTGATCGGAGACGAAATTCTGTCGGGGCGTACGCGCGACAGCAATATGAACCATCTGGCGGGGCAGCTGACCGAGGCCGGAATCGACCTGAAAGAAGCCCGGATGATCGGAGACGAAAGTGCAACGATTGTCGCTACGGTCAAAGCGATGTCAGCGGCCTATGACTATGTTTTTACCAGTGGGGGTATCGGGCCTACGCATGACGACATCACTGCAGATTGCATTGCCGCCGCCTTTGATGCGTCAATTGATATCCGCGACGATGCGCGCGCGATATTGGCGGCACATTACGACAAATCCGGCACGGAGTTGAACGCGGCCCGTCTGCGCATGGCGCGTATTCCCGACGGTGCCGCGTTGATCGAAAACCCTGTGTCTGCAGCGCCCGGCTTCCGGCTTGAAAATGTGTATGTGATGGCAGGCGTACCTTCGGTCTTTACCGCCATGGTTGCGTCGGTTCTGCCGACGCTGACAGGTGGTGCGCCACTGATCAGCAAGACGTTACGGATTGAGCGGGGCGAAGGTGACATTGCGGGGCCGTTGGGTGTGCTTGCGCAGGCCTATCCCGAGCTGTCGATGGGATCCTATCCGTTTCAGCAGAACGGTAAATACGGGGCGCACATCGTCATTCGCGGCAATGACGAAGATCAGCTCAACGCCGCACTTGGAAAACTTGAGGCGGCTTTTTCATGATCCCTTCTATCACGCAACTGTATGAAGTTTGCGACCAAACGTGGCCTGCAGCAATGTCTTGGCAGGAAGGGCCATGGACGTTGCGTGACGGTCAAGGCGGCGGCAAACGGGTTTCTGCCGCAACGGCGAATGGTCCAATCAGGAAAGAAGATATCGCGCAGGCCGAGGCGGCGATGAGAGGAATTAGACAGAATCTGCTGTTTATGATCCGTGAAGGCGAAGAGACGCTGGATAAGCTTCTGGAGGAACAAGGTTATGCCATTGTTGATCCTGTGATCCTGTATGCTTTGCCGATCGAGCAACTGACAGATATACCAATCCCGCGTGTGACCGCGTTTGATGTATGGGAACCATTGGCGATCATGCGCGAGATTTGGGCCGAAGGGGGCATTGGTTCAGAGCGACTGGCCGTGATGGCACGCGCCAAGGTCAAGACCGGAATATTCTCGCGCTGGAACGAGAAACCGGGTGGTGCAGCCTTTGCGGCTGTGCACGATGGTATCTGCATGGTCCATGCTGTTGAGGTCCGACCGTACCAGCGCCGCATGGGGGTTGCGCAATGGATGATGCGTCGTGCGGCGTTCTGGGGGCAGGCGCAGGGTGCGCATCATATCGCGGTGCTATGCGTTGAACATAACAAGGCGGCGAATACACTGTATCGTGCTCTGGGATTCACGCCCGTGGGTCGCTACCATTACCGTCAACGATCTGAATAAAGGAACTGCCTGATGGCTGACACCATGCCCACCGCCCTGAACCTGCCGATGATGGATCCACTGCCGGAAGCGACGCAGAGGTATTTCGACATCTGTCAGGAAAAGCTGGGCATGATTCCGAATGTCTTGCGGGCCTATGCCTTTGACGCGGAAAAGCTGAACAGTTTCACGGCGATGTATAATGATTTAATGCTTGGAGACAGCACGCTGAGCAAGCTTGAGCGCGAGATGATCGCGGTGGCGGTGTCTGCGGTGAACAAGTGTTTCTATTGTCTGGTCGCGCATGGCGCTGCGGTCCGGCAACTGTCGGGTGATCCCGCCCTGGGCGAAGCTTTGGTGATGAATTACAAGGTTGCCAAGATCACGGAAAAGCAACGTGCTATGCTGGATTTCTCTGTCCAGTTGACCAGGGAAAGCGCAAGTGTCGAAGAGAAAGATCGCCAAGCGTTGCGCGACGTCGGGTTTACGGATCGCGACATCTGGGACATCGCATCGGTCGCGGCTTTTTTTAACATGACCAATCGGGTGGCAAGCGGCACTGATATGCGGCCCAACCCAGAATACCACGCACAATCAAGATGACGTGCAGGGCCAAATGATCCGCGCGCTTTTGGCTTTGTTGGCGATGTTGGCAGGGCCAGCGCTGGCGTTGGAATTCAATCTGCCCTCTAACGCCCGTCAAACAGTGGTGCGCAATACCGCACCGGATATCTATGATGCGCCGGTTGGCGTGTTTGCGAATGGTCAGGTGCCGGTTGTCACTGTTGAAGGCGAGGTGCGGCGCAGTGCGTGGCGGGTGAGTTCGCCGGGCCTTACGCCGTTTCAGGTGATGCGTCCCCTGCGCGAACAACTGATAGAAGCAGGATTTGAGATTATGCTGGATTGCAGGGCGAAGACCTGTGGTGGATTTGACTTTCGCTTTGCCACGGAAACCCTGCCGGGGCCGAACATGTATGTGAATATTCGCGCATTCCAGTTTGTGACGGGCATGCGAAAGACAGGCGATACCGTCACCGAAGTTGTGACGTTGTTCGCGAGCACATCTGCCACTTCGGCCTATGTACAGATTATCCATGCGGGTACTTTATCCGAAGACACTGTTGTGATCGAGACAGCTGCCGCCCGCCCGGTATCAAATGGCCAAGCGGTTCAGAATGATTTCGCATCGCAGCTTTTCCAGCAGGGTCACGCAGTTTTGGCCGATCTGGAGTTTGAAACCGGAGCGACCACGCTTGGCGCAGGCCCATTTGAGACACTGGTGCAACTGGCGGCATTTCTCAAGGCGCAGCCGCAGATGCGTATTGTCCTTGTGGGGCACACGGACACAACAGGCGGTTTGCAGGGAAACATTGCCATTTCGCGGGCGCGCGCTGCGGCGGTGCGGCAACGCTTGATTGATGCGCACGGCGCTGACCCGGAGCGGATGGATGCCCAAGGTATGGGCTATCTTGCGCCTCTCGCCAGTAATCTTGACGTGGCGGGGCGCGAAAAGAACCGACGGGTTGCTGTGGTGCTGTTGGGTGAGGACTGACGTATTGGAGCAGTGAAGTACTGGCGCTTCTCGATGCTGCTGATGTTGCCAGACGACCGACGTTTCGCAAAGAAGGCAATGCGCGACTTTATTAACGGGTGGCTACTTGATTCTGATGGCTGTGCGTGACCACGGGTTGCTTTCAAGTGACGTTGGTCTGTGCGCAAGCTGCCTGATCCAAACAGATCAGGATGGGCAAAAATGTATGGTTCGAGTTCATAATCACACCTACCTATGAAGCCCTTGTTATGCAGCAACTTGGCAGTTTCCCGATAGAACAACGGGACGTTGACGGTTCGTGAACGAAAAAATCCCCCGATGCCATTTCAGCACCGGAGGTTCAGTTCCACCGAGGGAAGCGGTGTTGTGTTATCTGTCGGTTTTACCAGTCGCTTGGACCCTTATCGGCAAATTCGTGGACCAGAAAATCAATGAAGGCGCGCACCTTGGGCTGGGTGAACCGGCCCGGAGGATAGACGGCATAAATGCCTTGGGTCTCCAATGGCAGATCGGGAATGGCGTCTTCCACCAGCCCTTTTTCCATAGCGTCGGCGTACAGAAAGCTGGGCAGGTAAGCGATGCCCAAACCTGAAATCGCAGCGTTTAACAAGCTTTGACCGTCGTTCACAGATAGCCAGCCAGCGGTGCGGACCTGACGTTTCTCACCGGACGGTGCTGTCAATTTCCAGACGTTGCCGCTGGACTGGTTGGAATAATGAAGGAGCTTGTGATCGTTCAGATCGTCGATTTTTTCAGGTCGACCGTACTGCTCGAAATACTTGGGTGATGCGATCATCCGTTTGGTGGTTTCCGTCAGCTTGCGCGCCTTTAGCGTGCTGTCTTCCAATTCACCAATGCGCACGGCCATGTCGAAACCTTCGCTGATCAATTCGACATATCGGTTGTTCAGGACCATATTTACCGTGATGTCAGGAAAGTCGCTCAGGAACTCTGAAAGTGCGGGCGACAGGTGATTCACACCGAAATCAGTTGCGACCGAGATACGTAGCAGGCCGGATGGCGCGGATTGCATCGAGGTGACAAGAGCATCGGCTTCACCGGCGTCATTCAGGACGCGACGGGCGCGGTCGTAATAGGCAAGGCCAATCTCGGTTGGTGATACACGACGTGTTGTCCGGTTCAAAAGCCGTGCACCAAGGCGTGCCTCAAGCGAAGAGACGTGTTTAGAGACGGCGGATTTGGATATCCCCATCTTCTTTGCGGCATCGGTAAAGCCTCCCTGATCCACCACGGTGGCGAAAGCTTCCATCTCTGTAAGGCGGTCCATACCCGCTCCTTCACATCACTTCATTTGAGACAGTGTATGCGAGTCAAATCAGGCAGGATCGGGGCAGGGATGGGACAGTAGCAAGGTAATTCCGGCATCGTTCTTGGCCTGGAAACAGGCGAACGCTGTGTTTCCCGCAGACTCAGAACCAGCGCATCCATCGCATGATGCCCAACAGAGCTGCCCCTAAACCGAGGATGGCGAGACACAAAAGACCGAAGGCAAGCGGGTCGTCGACCCCGGGCATGCCGCCCACGTTTACGCCGAACAATCCGGTCAGAAAGCTAAGCGGCAGAAAAATACCTGCGGCGACAGACAATAGATGGCCGTGCCGAGCCTGTTTGCGGGCGACATCCAGATCATGATCATCTTGCACGGTAATCAGACGCTCGCGCTGCGCGTCCAGTTCTTCCACTGCAATGGTGGTGCGGTTGGCCTGTTCACGCAGGGCAAGCCGGTCTGCTTCGGGAACCAGCGCCAGCTCTGTCGTGGCCAGCTTGACCAAAGCGGCCCGCTGCGGTTCAAGATATCGTCGCAAACGGATCACCCGACGGCGGGTCAGCGGCAATTCACGCGGGATCGGGGTGGTGTCGTCGTCTAGATCTGCCTCGAAGAACTCGGTCAGTTTGGTGATCGACATGACTTCTTCCTGCACACGGTGGGTCAGGCGCGACACAAGATCGTTGATAAAGGCGGCAGGCGAAGGAGGTGCCATGTCTGCTTCGGTCTGCTTGCGGATATCATCAATTGCAAAGATTTTGTGCATCCGAACTGTGATGATAACGGCATCGGTCACCCACATGCGGATCGAGACCATCTGTTCGGCGGGCTGCCCTTTGTTCAGGTTTATGCCCCGCAGGTTCAACATCAACCCGTCATCATAGCGGTCACAACGCGGGCGGGTTTCAGGTTGCAGCAAAGCACCGGCAGGAATGGGCGATAGATGTGCCCGGCACCAGTCAGGCAAGGCAGGGTCAGACAAATCGTAGTGCCACCAGCGATAGCGTGCAGGTCCGACAAGTGCGGTGTCTTTTGGAACGCTTGAGGTGCCGTCATCGGTAATGTCAAAAACACAGAGTGGCATGAGGCGGTCTTTCGCAGGTTTGGTGCAAAGGATGCCCCGCCTGACCGGTTGGCACAATCACCTGATCCGGTGCATGCGCCGGAATATGTCTGTTTTCAGGGAGGTCCGCGCCGCCACCCTGCAGCGGCGCTTACCTGTTACAATGCCGCGGCCAGACGCGTGCCCTGATCAATCGCGCGTTTTGCATCGAGTTCGGCGGCAACATCTGCCCCACCAATCACATGGCACGTCTTGCCTTTGGCCTCCAGCGCGTCGGCCAATGACCGGTCTGACAGCTGTCCGGCACATAGAACAATCGTATCCGCCACAATTAACGTTGGGTTTTCGCGTGCCTCGCCAAAGCTGATGTGCAGCCCGTCCGCGTCGATCTTTTCATAGTTCACGCCTGCAATCATCTTGACCTCTTTCATGGTCAGGGACGCACGGTGAATCCAGCCTGTTGTCTTGCCCAACCCCTTGCCCACCTTTGTGGTCTTGCGCTGCAACATCGTGACCTCACGTGCCGGTTTGTGTGGCTGTGGCCCTTCGGGGGCCAGGCCCGCGCGATGTTCGGCCGGATCGGCGACGCCCCATTCCTTCATCCATTCGGGCAAGTTCAGCGTGGTACTTTCGCCGTCATGCACCAGATGTTCGGATACGTCGAACCCGATACCACCCGCGCCGATCACTGCAACCTTTTGTCCGACCTCTGCCGTGCCGTTCAGCACGTCGATGTAGCTGACTACGTTGCCTGCGTTCTGACCCGGAATCTGCGGATCGCGGGGGACCACACCTGTGGCGATGATAACCTCATCAAAACCGTCCAGATCGTTTGCACTGACTTCGGTGTCCAGTTTTACCGTTACGCCCATTTCATCCACCATGGTGCGATACCAGTCCACAAAGCCAAAGAATTCCTCTTTGCCTGCGACTTGCTTGGCGAGGTTCAGCTGGCCGCCAATTTCGGATGCGCGGTCAAAGACGGTGACCTTGTGACCTCGTTCCGCTGCTGTCAGAGCTGCGGACAGTCCCGCAGGTCCAGCACCAACAACTGCGATTGTTTTAACGGTATCTGTCTGCTCGACCTTAAGTTCCGTTTCATAACAGGCACGAGGATTGACAAGACAGCTTGAGATTTTGCCGCCGAACGTGTGATCCAGACAGGCTTGGTTGCAGGCAATACAGGGGGCGATTTGCGCAGATTTGTCGTTCATCGCTTTTAGCACAAAGTCAGGATCGGCCAGCATAGGCCGCGCCAGCGACACCATGTCAGCGCAGCCGTCAGCCAGTACGTCTTCGGCCACTTCCGGTGTGTTGATCCGGTTGGAGGTGATCAGCGGGATACCGACTTTGCCCATCAGCTTTTTCGTCACCCACGCAAAAGCCGCACGCGGGACAGAAGTTGCAATCGTCGGAATGCGCGCTTCGTGCCATCCGATGCCGGTGTTGATGATCGTGGCACCGGCTTTTTCAATCTCGACGGCCAGTTGAGCAACTTCATCATAGGTGGAGCCATTCGGGATCAGATCAATCATTGACAGGCGGTAGATGATGATGAAATCGGGGCCCACGGTTTCGCGCACACGTTTCACAACCTCAATCGGCAGGCGCATGCGGTTTTCGTAAGAGCCCCCCCATTTGTCGGTGCGTTTATTGGTGTGGGTCACAAGGAACTGGTTCAGAAAATACCCTTCGGACCCCATCACCTCGACACCGTCATATCCGGCCTCCTTGGCGCGTCCGGCACAGGCGGCGATGTCGGCGATCTGCTTTTCGATGCCTGCCTCGTCCAGCTCTTTGGGAGCGAACATGGAGATGGGCGATTTGATCGCAGAAGGTGCCACACAGTCCGGTGAAAATGCATAGCGGCCCGCGTGCAGGATTTGCATCGCGATTTTACCGCCCGCTTCATGCACGCGTTTGGTGACAACGCTGTGGTTCTTTACATCTTCATCCGACGCCATCATCGCCGCACCAAAGGCGACCGAGCCTTCGGGGTTTGGCCCGATGCCGCCCGTGACCATCAGGCCAACTTCACCGCGCGCCCGGGTCGCATAGAACTCTGCAACACGATTCCAGTCTTTTGTTTCCTCAAGGCCCGTGTGCATCGACCCCATCAGGACGCGGTTCTTCAAGGTGGTAAAGCCCAGATCAAGAGGGGCAAGCATGTGCGGATAGCTGGACATAAGGAAGACCTTTCTGGCTGTGGCAGTGTTTGTCGCGACATCACCGGAAACGCTGCCACAAGTCACGCGCAACGCGGCGTCATCTGGTTGCTATTGGATATCATGGCGCAATGAGTGACAAGGCTGGCGTGGCCCTGTGGTTTGATCCATGTTACGTCTGCGGCCATGCGAATTGAACCAGCGAGAAGCCAACCGATGACCCCTGAAGAGATCCAAAAACTGCCCTACCGCCCCTGTGCCGGGGTCATGTTGCTGAACGCAAGCGGGGATGTCTTTGTCGGTCAGCGCATGGATCGCAATCAGGACGCTTGGCAGATGCCACAAGGCGGAGTGGACAAGGGTGAAGACCCTCGTGATGCGGCACTGCGCGAGTTGGAAGAAGAAACGGGCGTCGCCCGTGATCTGGTACGCATTGTGGCGCAGACGAAAGGCTGGGTGCCTTATGATCTGCCGCCGGAACTGATCGGCAAACTTTGGAAGGGCCGGTATCGCGGGCAGGAACAGATGTGGTTCCTGATGCGTTTTCTTGGCACCGATGATCAGATCAACATCGTGACGGAACATCAGGAATTTTCCGAGTGGAAGTGGATGCCGGTCCGTGAACTGGTTGCCAGCATTGTTTCGTTTAAACGATCCGTCTATGAAGTTGTTCTGGCCGAGTTTCAGGAATATTTGTAGTGCGGTTTTTGTTTATCTGCCTTGCAGTCTTTGCCCCGATGCCCGCAGTAGCATTGTCCTGTCTGGCCCCGTCGGTTGAAAACAGCTTTGCCCGCTATGATGCGGCTGACGACAATTATGTCGTTGTGCATGGGCGGTTGACGTTGGACAATTCTCTTATTCCCAATGGCATGAACGGGGAGCAAAGCCCGCCCAAGATTACCAAAGTACCCGCAGAATTGATCGGATCATCACTCAGCAGTTCTGGATTCGTGGTACCCTTTGATCAGCCCCTTACGTTGGAGCTGTTTTGTATCGGGCCATGGTGCGGCAACGCGCAGAATGGCGAGGAAGTCCTGGCGTTTGTGCGCAAAGACGCAGATGGTTATTCGCTTGCGATCAGCCCCTGTGGCGGAGCGGCGTTTCCAGCCCCGAAGCCTGCGATGCTAAGGCGGGTCACGCAATGTTTGGTCAACAATGACTGCCCCGCTGATTAAGCGATCAACGGCACATGTTTCGCCGCACCCTTGGGCAATGCGCCGTTCAAACGGGGATCATTGTCAATTTCAATCTGACGGCGATAAGGGGTAAAGCCGCTGCGGATATAGAAATCCAATGCTTGCGCACTGTCTAGCGTACAGGTGTGGACATGCAACCGCTTGATCGGGGCAGCCCAGGCCAGATGGATTGCCTGCGTCATCAGGTAACGGCCCGCACCAGTACCAATCAACGCATCGGTCAGGCCGAAATAAGCCAACTCGCAGGCACCGTCCTCTCTGAAATCCAGTTCCAGCAGGGCTTCGTCCTGTCCCTCCTTCTGCAACGTATAAAAAGCCACCTTTGAATCGTTCAAGATCGCGCCAAGCGCAGCATCATCCAGTACCCTACGCCCGTACCAAAGCCAGTTGGCGCCAACACGATCAAAGATATCGCGGTACCAGGCGAGGTCGGGCTTAACCTGCCGAAATGTGATCCCTTCCGGCAAGGTGACATCGCGTGTTTGCGCGGGGGACAACATCTCAAGATGGGTGACAACCATCGCGACCTTGCCTGCAGGCACATCATGCAAACCGTCTGTTAACATAGCTCAGATCAAACCTTCTGCCTTGAACGCGTCCAACATACTCCTTTGCGGGCGCGGTCCGATGTGACTGATTACTTCGCCCGCGCACAGGTTGCCCATGCGGCCACAGGTCTCCAAATCCGCACCCTTGGACAGTCCGTACAGGAAACCGGCGGCGAACTGGTCACCTGCGCCTGTGGCATCAACAGGTGTGACGGAAGTGACGGGTACATCAACGCGTGTGCCGTCCTTGATTATTGCCACGCCTTTGCCGGAGCGGGTGCATACCACGTTTGCGCAGATGTCGGCGGTTTTGGACAAGGCCTGTTCAAAATCGTCTGTCTCAAACAGCGATTTCATTTCAGCTTCGTTACCTATGACATAACCGAGGTCATTCTTGATCAATGACAGAAAATCGGCTCGGTGGCGTTCAACGCAGAACGGGTCGGAAATCGAAATGCCTGCAAGGCCGCCCCCTGCATTGGTGGCACGTGCAGCTTCGCGAAAAGCGGTCTTGCCGGGGTCTTGGTCAAACAGATAGCCTTCAAGGAACATCATCTTGGCGTTGCCTGCGACTTCCGTTGAAACGTCCGCCGAGGACAGACCCGTAGAAATGCCCAGATAGGTGTTCATCGAACGCTCCCCGTCCGGTGTCACAAAAATCATGCTGCGCGAGGTTGGCGTGTCGGCCTCTGCCACGGGCGGGTTCACAAAATCAATGCCGTGATCGGCCATGGCGCTTGCGTAAAACTGACCCAATGCGTCATCCCGCACCCGCCCGATAAACGCGGTTTGCAGTCCCAAAGCACCAGCACCTGCAATCGTATTCGCGACAGAACCACCCGGCGTCTGCACGCGGTCTTTCATCGCCGCATACAGCACCTCGCCGCGATCCTGTTCGATCAGCTGCATGATACCTTTTTCGATGCCCATCAGGTCAAGAAAGCTGTCATCATTTTGCGTGATGACATCAACAACAGCGTTGCCGATGCCGACAAGGTCATAGGTTTTCATGGGGAAGTTCCTTTAGTGGACGGTCTTGTCTTCAAATTGACAGAGATCTTTGATGATGCAGGTCGGACACTGCGGTTTGCGCGCCTTGCAATGATAGCGGCCATGCAGGATCAGCCAGTGGTGCGCGTGCAGTTGGAAATCCGCCGGAATATTGTCTTCAATCGCGCGTTCCACCGCATCGACGGTCTTGCCGGGCGCGATGCCGGTTCGGTTTCCGACGCGAAAGATATGTGTATCGACGGCTTGGGCTGGCTGTTTCCACCACATATTGAGGACGACATTTGCGGTCTTGCGGCCGACACCGGGGAGGGATTGCAGGGCCGCGCGTGAATTGGGAACAACGCCGTCGTATTCATTTACAAGGATCTGGCTCAGCTTCATCACGTTCTTCGCCTTTTGGCGGTACAACCCGATGGTTTTGATATGATCCGTCAGCGCCTCCAGCCCGAGGTCCACCATCTTTTGTGGTGTATCGGCGATCTGGAACAGCGCACGGGTGGCTTTATTCACACCTGCGTCGGTGGCTTGCGCGGACAGGGCAACGGCCACGACCAGCGTGTAGACGTTCACATGTTCCAACTCGCCTTTCGGCTCCGCATCAGCGGCCTGAAAACGGGTGAAAATCTCGCGGATGGTATGATAGTCGAGTTGTTTTGCCATGAGGATTGGTATGCTTGAAGCGTGCGGTGGGGGCAAGCGGTTGCGCATGTTTCGGGTCGCAAGGGGCTGCACTTGTGACTAGATTGAGACCATGAACCAGACAACACAAATCCCCGCTTTTGACGATGGCTATCACTACAAGGTCATGCGCCGCGCGATTGAGCTGCTGGATGCGGCCGAAGAGACCCTGACGCTTGAGCAGATTGCCGAACAGATGGGCATGTCGCCTGCGCATTTCCAACGCCTGTTTTCGCGCTGGGTCGGGGTGTCGCCCAAGCGTTATCAACAATATCTGATGTTGGGACAGGCCAAGGAAATGTTGCGCGACCGTGCCACAACGCTGGAGGCCGCGCATGAGGTTGGGTTGTCCGGAACGGGCCGTCTGCACGACCTGTTCCTGCGGTGGGAGTCGATGAGTCCGGGTGAGTTTGCCCGCAATGGCGCGGGGCTGCTAATCTCATGGGGGTGGTTTGATAGCCCGTTTGGGCTGGCGCTGGTCATGGGGACCAACAAAGGTATTTGCGGTTTGGCGCTGGCTGCCGAAATGGGCGAAGACGCGGCAATGCAGGATTTGAAAGTGCGCTGGCCCCATGCAGAGTTTGTGGAAAATCCCGACATGCTCCGTCCTTGGGTGATGACCGCCTTTGGCGCGCGCACGGACGCGTCCGACAAAGCGCCACTTTACCTCATCGGTGCTCCGTTCCAGATTAAAGTTTGGGAAGCCTTGCTGCGCGTCCCTTCCGGCCATGTGACAACCTACTCAGACATCGCGTCGTCAATCGGCAATCCGAAAGCGGTTCGTGCCGTGGGCACTGCTGTGGGCCGCAATCCTGTTTCATGGCTGATTCCCTGCCACCGCGCCTTGCGTAAATCAGGTGCCTTGGGTGGTTATCACTGGGGCCTGCCCGTCAAACGCGCGATGCTTGCTTTTGAGGCGGCCCGCGCCGACGGGTAAGCAAGATACTGCCGATAGAAATTTCCCCGTGATTTAATCGCCCGAACGCCCCATGTATACTGCACAAACAATGCGCCCTGCCCGAACGGGGCCTGAACATGAAGGCAGTAGATATGAATTTTTCCAAACTTCCCTTGGTCGCGATGGTAGCGGGTGCAATGACATTGGGCGCTTGTACGCAGCCCACAGGTAATATTCTCGCCCAGCCGGGTGATCCCAACCAGAAAACCAAGAATGGTGCCTTGATTGGTGCCGGTGCAGGCGCGCTGTTGGGTGCCTTGTCCAAAGGTGATGGAAATCGTGGTGATGCGGCGCTGAAAGGTGCGGTACTTGGAGGTGCGCTGGGTGCAGGTATCGGGTATTCACTGGACAAACAGGAAGCCGAGTTGCGCCAACAAATGGGCAGTGAGGTAACGATCAACAACACGGGCGACCGTTTGATTGTGACGTTGCCGAACAATCTTTTGTTTGCCACGGACAGCACGGCACTGTCGCCTACACTTCAGGGTGATCTGCGTGCGCTTGCCAACAACGTGCAGGTTTACGCGAATTCTACTTTGCAGGTTGTGGGTCATACCGACAGTGATGGTGATGCCGCCTATAACCAGACCTTGTCAGAAGGGCGGGCGCAATCCGTTGCCAACACGCTGATCGCCAATGGTGTGCCGCCCCAGCGCGTGCGCACCTTTGGCCGCGGAGAAAGCCAGCCTGTTGCAAGCAATCTGACACCGGATGGTAAAGCGCTTAATCGCCGTGTTGAGATCGTGATCCTGCCCAATCCAGCCTGATCCGAGGCTCTGCAATAATGCACAAAGCCCCTGCAATCTGCGGGGGCTTCTTGCGTTTTGTGACTGGTGAGCCATCTGTATTCTCAAAGTAACACGGATTGGAGATATCTCATGAGCACACCGAAACTTCTTGGCATTTCAGGGTCATTGCGGGCGGGCGCGACCAACACCAAACTTCTGCACGAAGCAGCGCGGCTTTTTGGCGATCACACATATAGCCAACTGGACGTCAATTTTCCGCTTTATGACGCTGATGACGAAGAAGCCAACGGTGTGCCTGTTGCTGTTCAGGATGCCGCAGCGCAGATTGCATCGGCGGATGCGGTGATCATCTCTACGCCCGAGTACAACAAAGGCCCGTCAGGTGTGCTCAAGAATGCGCTGGACTGGATCAGCCGTACTGACGGCAGCCCCTGGAATGACAAACCGGTTGCGGTAATGTCCGCAGCAGCGGGGCGTGCAGGGGGGGAGCGTGCGCAAATGATATTGCGTGGCTTCATGGTTCCATTTCGTCCGCGTATTCTGCAGGGGCCAGAAATTCATCTGGCGGCGAGCGGTGAGGCATTTGACGCAAATGGCCACCTGAAAGGAGAGATTTACATCAAGGAACTGACGGACTTGATGAAATCCCTGCGCAAGATGATCTAACGCTTTGCCGCGATCTCGATCAGGTTCCGGTCGGGATCGCGGATATAGATTGAAGTCAGCAAATGTGTTGCGCCTGTGCGGGGCACCGGACCTTCCTCTATACTGATGTCGAGACCCGCAAGATGGGTGATCCAATTGGGCAATGGCACGTCTGTCAGGAAACACAAATCGGCACTGCCCGTTGTTGGTTTTGCCGCCTTTGGTTCGAACTCCGCGCCTTTCTGGTGCAGGTTGATTTTCATCGCCCCGAACCGGAGCGCACTGCGGTGCGTACCATCCGCAACCTGAAATTCCTGCACCTCCATGCCCAGTGCAGCGCTGTAAAACGCGACTGTCTTGGGAATGTCGGCGACGGTCAGGACCAGATGATCCAGAGTTTGTACCTGTGGTTTAGGTTGCGACATGTACCCCTCATCGCCTAGTCATTTCGCATGAAGAGTGAACCTGCCGATAGCATAAGTCAAAGCGATGACATGGATCCGGCGCGGGCGAATGCCATGCGCATCGCATTGGGTCAGGGCCCTGATGTCGAGCAAGGCAGCGCGTTGCCACCTTTCTTTCATCAGCTTTATTTCTGGACTCCCGCGCCGCCTGACGCGCTTGGCCGCGATGGACATCCCCGCGTCGGCGGGTTGATTCCGGATATGGGTTTACCGCGCCGTATGTGGGCGGCGGGCCGCGTCGTGTTTCTTGCACCGTTGCGGGCGGGTGTCATGGCCGAGCGGACCACAGTTTGTGAAAGTGCACAGCGCAAACAAGGCCGCAGCGGGCCGCTCGGTTTTGTGACCTTGCGCCATGATGTGCATCAGAACGGCAGGCTGTGTTTGAGTGAATGGCAGGAATTGGTCTACCGCGAGGATGCCGAGGCGGATGCGCCAGCGCCAACTGCACCTGTTGCGCGAACGGATGAGACACACCGCGAGGAAACAGTTTTCTCCTCCACTCTTCTTTTTCGCTATTCCGCGCTGACCTTTAACGGGCATCGTATCCACTACGATCTGGATTATGCCCGCGATGTCGAAGGGTATGAAGGGTTGGTGGTGCATGGGCCGCTGCTTGCACAATTGTTGATGGTAATGGCCGAAAAACATCTTGGCCCGCTCAAGACATTCCAATTCCGCGCCACCGCGCCATTGATGCACTTCGAGACGGCAACGCTGTGTATGAAGGGACGCGATTTATGGGTGCGCGGTCCGGACGGGCGGCAGTGTATGACAGCCAGTTGTTAAAGGTTGTCTGTGACGCGAAAACCGTCTGGTATGGTATCACGTCCCTCCAATATCAGGTCGACCATTACATGCGCCACCTTGGGTGCCATGCCAAATCCGATCTTGAATCCGCCATTGGCGATGAAATGATCTGGCCTGTCGGGAGAGGCGCCCAACATCGGGGCACGGCTGCGCGCACGGGGACGGACACCGGCCCAACGCTGGACAACCTGTGCATTGTCCAAAACTGGTACAGCGGCGCGCGCTTTGGCAATCACCTCGTCTAGTAATACATCGGTTTCATCCGGAGATGCGTAATCCCGCTCGGATGTTGAACCAATCGCGACTGTGCCGTTCTGATGGGGAATGATATGAACACCATCTGCAAACAACTGGGCCATTCCGCGTGCGTCGAAGTCTAACAAAGCGGCTTGGCCCTTGACGCCATTTCCCATGCTGCGGGTATGGTTGGCAGTCATCTGTTCCAGACCAGCCACGCCTGTCGCCCAGAGAACCTTACCGCTGTCCTTTGCATCGCGTGAAAAGCACACATCTTTGGCTCTCAACGCCAGGACAAGCGCCTCACAGGCTTGGCGCGGATGGATCAACGCGCTGAGCGTATCGCGGATTACGTAACCCGAGGGGGTGGCAGGTTCCCAAGCCGTATTTGATGCTGGGATCACCTGCCATTGCGCGTTGTCCTGCCACACGTCTTGTGCGGTTGTCTGGCGTTGCTGTGCCAATGCAAGTGCGTGATCATTCTGTACCGGTTGCAAGCGCCCATTGCGCGCGTAACCTGCTGAACCACCGCCCGCTTTTTCCACCTCAGCCCAGAAACCGTCCGCCATTAACAGGCTCTCAAGTTGAAATGCTTTCTTGGCGTTCCAGTTCTCCGGCACATGCGGGGCCAGAGCGCCCACAATCCCGCCGCTGCTGCCGCTGGCGGGGCCGTTCGGATCGACAACTTGCACCTTTGCACCGCGCATCGTCGCGACCCATGCTATCGACAAGCCAAAGATGCCTGCCCCTCGAACCGTGATATCGCAGCTTGCCAATGGTTTCTCCTTGGCGCACATCTGGCGCGTGTTCCCTTTACGCGGTGTTTCCATGCAGAACCAGTCAGATCAGATCGAATGGCGGGACGGCGATGTGCCGGTATCGACGCTGTTTGACGATCCATTTTTTAGTCTAGAGGACGGTGTGGCCGAAACGGAGCATGTGTTTTTGGCGGGCAATGATTTGCCAGCGCGGTTCGCACAGGGATTTCATATTGCGGAACTGGGATTTGGCACAGGGCTGAACCTGCTTGTAGCATGGGACGCTTGGATGAAGTCCACCCAACAGGGGTCGCTGCATTTTACCAGTTTTGAAGCCTTTCCAATCACACAGGCCGATATGATCCGCGCGCATCAAGCTTTTCCTGAATTTGACGGTCGTCGTGAGGCGCTTTCTTCTGCGTGGCACGGGCAGGGCGGTGTGATCGCGCTTGAAGGTTTGCAATTGAATGTCGTTGTTGGAGATGCGCGTGAGACTTTGCCGCAGTGGTCGGGCAAGGCGGATGCGTGGTTCCTTGACGGGTTTTCTCCGGCCAAGAACCCCGAACTTTGGTCGCCCGAGCTACTTGCTCAGGTCGGCAAACATACGTCTACGAATGGAACTGCTGCGACCTATACAGCTGCAGGCTTTGTGCGACGCGGTTTGACTGACGCGGGCTTTGACGTTGAACGCACCAACGGCTTTGGCCGCAAACGCCACATGACCCGCGCAAGGATGCCCAAATGAGCCAGAGCAACAACATTCCCTTGGGCATTGGCCTGATGGTTGCGACAACATTTGTCTTTGCGGTTCAGGACGGTCTCTCGCGTCACCTTGCGGGTGAATACAATGTGCTGATGGTGGTGATGATCCGCTATTGGTTTTTCGCGGCCTTTGTTATTGCCATTGCACGGCGCAAGGCGGGTGGTGTGCGGGCTGCGGCCAGAACCTCACAACCTGTTCTACAGGGGCTTCGCGGCTTGCTGCTTGCGGCAGAAATTTGCGTAATGGTTGCTGCCTTCACTATCCTGGGTCTGGTCGAAAGCCACGCTGTCTTTACCTGCTACCCATTGTTTGTTGCGGCGCTATCCGGTCCTGTTCTGGGTGAAAAGGTCGGCTGGCGGCGTTGGGCGGCGATTGGTGTAGGCTTCATCGGTGTGCTGATTATTCTGCAACCAGGAATGGGCGTGTTTGAACCGGCCGCGGCGATCCCGCTTTTGGCAGCCGCAATGTTTGCCGTTTATGGTTTGCTGACCCGCTATGTGGCGCGCGAGGACACCACCGCAACCAGCTTTTTCTGGACGGGTGTGATGGGATCTGTCGCAATGACATGCGCTGGCGTATGGTATTGGGAGCCGATGATCCCGACGGACTGGGTTTATATGGGCTTTTTATGCCTCACAGGCGTCACGGGGCATTGGTTGCTGATCCGCTGTTACGAGGTTGCGGAGGCCAGCGCGGTGCAGCCTTTTGCCTATCTGCAGCTGGTCTTTGCTGCGGTCATCGGGATCAGCATTTTTGGCGAAACTGTGCGCCTGAACGTGGCGATTGGTGCTGCTATCATCGTTGCTGCAGGGCTATTCACCTTCTGGCGCGAGCGGCTTCAAAGTCGCGCCAACTAGTTCTTCGCTGAACGGGACCGGCAGTGGGTCTTTGCCCAGTCGCGCACGGTAGACGGGTAGGCTTTCGGTGACGCGCATGATGTAGTTCTGGGTTTCGCGAAATGGCACCATTTCGACCCAATCCACAATGTCGATGTCACCCTTGCGGGGATCACCGTAGTTTTCCATCCATCGCGGCGGACGTGCTGGTCCGGCGTTATACGCTGCGGATACCATCACGACGTTGCCGTCAAACCGCGCAGCCATCTGACGCAGATATTCCGCGCCCAAACGGGCATTGTAATCAGGGTCTGCGATCAACCTGTCGGTCGTATGTAATGCCAGAATGTTCAAATCTCGCGCTACGTCTTTGGCTGTCGCAGGCATGACCTGCATCAGGCCACGCGCGCCGACTCCACTTTGCACAACAGGATCAAATTCGCTCTCGCGCCGCGCAATCGCAAGGGTCATCTCGGGAAACATTGGCAGATCCATTTCCGTTAGGGAATGAAGCGGATAATAGGGGGCCGCGATCGTCAACCCACGCCGCGCGGCACGTTTGCCAATCATCACGGCAAGGTGCGGCTGGCCCGCGTCAATTGCTGCCTGACCCAAAAGTGCGATGTCTTCGGGGACCAGTTGCTCGGTCAAGTGGGTCCAGAACCGCTCGGCGAGGTTCAATTCGCCCGAGGCCTGCAATAACATGCCAATTTCGAATAACGGGTCTTTTGCGAGGGCGGAAGTACGCCAATCCTGCGCAGGTTTGTCTCCTGCGAGAGCCGCGTCAAAGGGCAAACCTCCTCTTTCGGCGGCCAGCAATCCGTAAAATGATGTTTGATATTGAGCGCCCATCGCATAAGCGACTTTCGCTTCATCTGCCTTGCCCATAGCCTCTAACGCACGGCCCTGCCAATATCCTGCGCGGCCCTGCGAAATAGGGGATCGAACTGCAGAGTCGTGGTTCAGGAAATGTTGATAGGCGGCTTCGGGGTCTTTGAGGAACCGCAATGCAATATATCCGGACAGCCATTCAAGGTCTGCATAATGCGACCCGCTCTCTAGAAAGTGCTGTGATGCCATTGCATAGGCGCGTTTCTTGTCGCCAGAGCGCATTTCGCCACGTGCCAAAGCGCGACGGCGGTTCGCCCAGCTTTCCGGTCGGCCCAATGCCTCTGCGCTGACAGAGCGTTCCAGAAGCAGGTCTTTGGCGTCATTCACCAGTCCTTTGCGGATGCGCCATTCGAAACGGTCTGCCTGTAGTCCTGCATCTGCGGCTTGCGCGGCAGGCAGCGCATTGATCAGGTCGTTTACATTGCCCGCACGGCGCTGCAACGCGATGCGGGTTTCGGCCAGAGCGATGTCATCTTTGCTCACCAAATCGAACATCTGCCGTGCTTCATCATGTTCTCGTTGCCACAGCATTGCGTCAAGACGGGCAGTATGATGCGGCTTCAAAAGGGCTTCGTGTTCCGCAAGGAAAAGCGCCTGTGAGGTCGCGTTCATCGGCATGGTGCGCCATGCCAACACAACATTTGCGTCTGCATCGCCCTGCTTGTCGGCCCGTGCCAGCGCAGCGGCATGGGCGAGAACACCTCGCGGGGTTTGTGGTGCCATTTCAGCAAAGAACGACAGGATTGCGGTATCCTCTTCACGCATCACTGCATCTTCGGACTGTTTGCGCAGATATGCTTCACCTGGCCAGTCTGGGCGGCGGTCAAGGAACGCGCGGACTGCGGCGTAGGTGCCGCGCCCTGCGCGCAACCGGTGCCATTCGATTACATCTGCGGCAGCTTGTCCGTCACGTGCAGCCAGCCGCGCTGCCCCCTCCCAATTACCGCCACGCATGGCCTCAATTGCCCAGCCCAGCGGGCGCGGACGTTCGGCAAACGCGGGCAAGGCAGTGACACAAACGAGCAGCAGTGCAGTCAGAATCCGTGTCATCACTTGCATTTCCTGTGGGCAAAGGGCTAGAGCCTTGCAACATATCCCATCAGGCGGCGCAATCAAATCACATCGCCGTCTACGTCCAAGACAGGCATCCCGCCTGCCAGCACAAATAAAGGAGCGTGCACATGTTCAAAGGCTCACTGCCTGCCCTCGTCACGCCGTTTCAGAACGGCGAGCTGGATTTGGACACGCTGAAAAAACTTGTCGAATGGCATGTTGGTGAAGGGTCCAATGGCTTGGTTCCCGTCGGCACCACCGGCGAATCGCCGACTCTGACCCACCGTGAACACGAGAATGTGGTCGAGGAAGTCGTGAAAGCCGCCGCTGGCCGCATTCCTGTGATTGCCGGAGCGGGGTCCAACAACACGGTTGAGGCGATCCGTCTGGCACAGCACGCCGAGAAGGTTGGCGCGGATGCTGTTCTGGTGGTCACACCATATTACAACAAGCCGACACAGCGCGGATTGATCGCGCATTTTACCGCCATCCATGACGCCTGCGCTTTACCGATTATCATTTATAACATTCCACCGCGTTCGGTGATCGACATGACACCCGAGACAATGGGGCATCTTGCGAAGATGCCACGTATTGTTGGCGTTAAAGACGCCACAGGTGATTTGGCGCGGGTGAGCCTGCAGCGGATGACCTGTGGTGTAGATTTCTGCCAACTGTCAGGCGAAGATCCCACGGCGCACGGTTTCAATGCGCAAGGTGGTGTTGGATGTATTTCGGTAACGGCAAACGTTGCACCCAAGATGTTGAGCGAAATGCAGGCATTGTGCGCTGGGGGTGATTATGCGGCAGCACTGGCGATACAGGACAAGCTGATGCCTTTGCACAAAGCGATCTTTACCGAGCCGGGTCTGGTGGGCGTAAAGTACGCGATGTCCAAACTGGATCTTTGTTCGGAGGAAGTGCGTTTGCCGCTAACGGGGCTGCTGGACGAAACCAAAGTTTTGATCGACAACGGCCTGCGTCATGCGGGTCTGCTTGCTTAACACGTGATGATCGTAGGGCGGCGTCGATCCCGCCCTACGTATCAGATCAGCGTTTGCCGTAATACAGTCCAACCACATGTTCCGCCTCGGCAAAGAACAGCCAGCGGGCAACAAGTACGCCTGCCACATGTGCCAGCACAGCAATTACCGCAAGGAAATGGTTGAATGGTAGCAACAACAGCAGGAACGGCAGGATGCTCATCAGCAAAAGCGAAATGACGCGCAGTTTCGAGGCGTGTTTACGCCCGATCACATAGACAAATTCGCGTAGCAGATAGTTGGTTCCGGTATGGGGGGGCTCAAATGCGCGCACCGAACCGACGTTGCCCAATTGCGTTCCAGTGGCAATGTTGGTGCCGCTTTCGTCAAAACGCTTGTCGCCCAGCATCCATGTTACACCTTGCACGATGCCGGCAATCAGGATCAGGACCAAAGCAGCAGAGACCTGTCCGGCCAGCAATGCACCCCCCGCAAGGGACAGCGATAGAAAGTTAACGGGCGTGAGGGGCATGTTCCAGCGTGGCACAGTCTTGAGCTGCGCGTAGATCATTGAGGTGGTAAAAACGGTGGCAAGCGAGAACAAGGCACCAAGGACGCCAAAGATGCTCCAGCGTGTCTCGAAGAAAACCAGCCCCGCCCCGTAAAGCGCCATCAAAACAAGAGCGGCAACAGCGCAGACCCCTTCACGGCTAAGCCAGCTCGAACGCCACTGGCTGAACGCCTTGAGGGCGCGTTCGGGATGGCCAAGATGGAAGGTCGAGGAGATCAGCCCGCCTACAGCAAGGATATAGGCAATGGCGAAAAAGGCGAAGGCGGATCCACCTGTGACGGCGGGTATGCCGAGGCCAAGCCAAACCAGCAGACCAAAGCCGAGACCGGAAAACACCGAGAAGAATATGACGGAAGGTGCCGGATGCATCAGATTTTCTCCAGAGCTTTGTCGAGCCAGCCAAGGAAACCCTTGGGCTCGTTTATCACAGGTTCAAGGAAAGGGGCCAGAACATCAAACTCCGGACCAGCTTCGGGCAAGGTATCCTTGGGGCGCGGTGGGAGGTATTTGTTGACCGGTTTGGTGCCCTGTTCGGGCATCAGATCGACACCGCCGCGCTCCTGTACCAATTGACTGACTGCTGAGTCGGGATCACCCAGATCGCCAAAGTGACGTGCGCCGGCAGGGCAGGTGCGCACGCAGCTTGGTTCACGGTCGATCTCGGGCAGGTTTTCATTGTAGATACGGTCCACACAGAGGGTGCATTTCTTCATCACCTTTTCTTCTTGATCCATTTCGCGGGCACCATAGGGACAGGCCCATGCACAAAGGCCACAGCCAATGCAGTCACTCTCGTTGACCAATACAATACCGTCTTCGACACGTTTGTAGCTGGCACCCGTTGGACATACCGTAACGCAGGGAGCGTCCTCACAATGCAAACACGACTTTGGGAAATGGATCAGCTGCGCTTCGCCTTGTGGTGGCTGTACCTCGTAGGAATGCACGCGGTTAAGGAACGTGCCTGACGGGTCCGCGCCGTAAGGGTCCTGGTCTGACAAAGGGGCACCATAGTTTTCGGTGTTCCATCCTTTGCAAGAGATCACACAGGCATGGCAGCCCACGCAGGTGTCGAGGTCAATGACCAGTCCAAGCTTCTTGTCGGTATGGGTTGGGAGAGTGGTCACAGTGTTACCTCCGGACGGGGGCCAAGGCTTTTGTAAAAGGCTTGGAATTCTTCTGGTAAGAAAAATGCGTTTCTCATTTGCCCACCTTCCAAACCAATTTATCGGGGCCTTGGCCGACAGGGGATTTGATCGGCGGGTATTCGGGGCGCGATTCCTTTGGTGCCTCCGTTTTATCAATCCGTACCTTCAGATCAAACCACGCGGCCTGACCTGTGATCGGATCAGAGTTGGCCCACCGCATGCCATCCGCTTTGGGAGGCAGCAATTCGTGGATTAGGTGGTTCAAAAGGAAACCCTCAGTTGCCTCCGGTGCGTCTATGTCTAGCGCCCAAGCGCCTTTGCGTTTGCCAATGGCGTTCCACGTCCAGACGGTGTTTTCGTTCAGTGCGGCCATTTCCATGACGGGCACCGTGATCTCACCATGTGGTGAAGATACGCGCGCCCAATCGCCGTCCGACAAGTCATGTTCGCGCATCAGTTTCGTTGGCAGGTAGAGCGGGTTGCGGCCATGTAGCTGGCGCAACCAGGCATTTTGCGAACCCCAAGAGTGGTACATCGCCATCGGGCGCTGGGTGAGCGCGTTGACAGTGTAGCCTTCGTTGCCCTCCTGATCGGTCTCGTACCAGATCGGCAGAGGCGACATCGCGTCCTTAATCCGCTGGCGTAGGTGATCCGGTGGTTGGCGTTCGCCGTGTCCCTCAGCGGCAAGCTGGAATTTGCGCATAGGTTCCACATAAAGCGAGAATAGGTAGGGTTGCGGGCTGTCGTACAAACCCATGCCCACTGCCCAGTCCTGATAGGCTAAGTTCCACGGTTTGTAGTAGTTCGCCCCGTCCGGAATGTGTTCAACAAAGAAACCGCCATTCGCGATGTAGCTGTCGATCTGCCCTTCGTTTACGCCACCACGGCCTGATTGCAGGCCTTTTTCGCCCATGCGCCATCCCGCGAGTGGACCGATGCCCGGACGGCGTTCATGGTTGGTGATGTAGTCGGCATAATCCGCATATTTCTGGCTGCCGTCGTCGTTCACGAAACCCGGCAGGCCAAGTTTCGCACCCAGATCGCAAAGCGCGGATTGGAAGCCTTTGACGTTGCGGTCCGGCTCTACCACGGGCCAGCGGATTGCATCGGCGGCAGCATCTGCTTCGCAGATCGGGCGGTCGAGCAGTGAGATACAGTCGTGGCGTTCAAGATAAGTGGTATCGGGCAGGATCAGATCGGAATACGCGACCATCTCGGATGAATAGGCATCCGAATAGATGATATGCGGGATGACGTAGTTGTCGTCCTCATCCTTGTCGGTAAGCATCTCCATCACGCCGCCGGTGTTCATCGACGAATTCCACGACATGTTCGCCATGTACATGAACAGCGTGTCGATCTTGTAAGGATCGCCCGCGTGGGCGTTCGAAATGACCATATGCATCAGGCCATGGGATGACATCGGATTTTCCCAAGTGAAGGCTTTGTCGATCCGCGCGGGGGTGCCGTCATCTTTGAGCGCCAGATCGTCGGGACCGTGCACAAAACCCAAGTGTGGACCGTTCAAAGGGGCACCGGGGGTCACGCCGGTATGTGGTTTCGGATGCGCTGTGGCAGGCTTGGGATAGGGTGGCTTGAAGCGGAAACCGCCGGGTACTTCGACGGTACCAAGGATGATCTGCAAGGTATGCAGCGCGCGGCAGGTCTGAAAGCCGTTGGCATGCGCTGAAATCCCGCGCATGGCGTGAAAGGACACAGGGCGACCCGTCATTGTCTTGTGTTTTTCACCGCGAAAGTCTGTCCATTCGTGGTCCAGTTCAAAGGCTTCGTCAAACGCCACGCGGGCGATCTCAGCTGCGATGGAGCGGATGCGATTGGCGGAAATGCCGCAGCGTTCGGCGACCGCTTCGGGCGCGTATTCATCGCTCAGGTACATCTCTGCCATCTTGTGAAAGACGGGGCTGTGCGTGACGCCTTTGGCGCGGTGCGTGGCTGACAAATCCGGTTTGACGCCGGGTTTGTCAAACGCGGTCAGTTTGCCAGTCACGCGATCTATCACCAGCTGTTTGCCGTCTTCATCACGCAGGTACAGACCGTATTCGGGCGATTTTTCATCGTTGTTCAGCAATACGGGGGCGTCGGTGTATTGCGCCAGATAGTTCAGGTCGATCTTACCCGCTTTCATCAGGCAATGGATCATGGACAGGATGAACAACCCGTCCGTGCCGGGTGTGATGCCAACCCAATCATCCGCCACAGCATTGTATCCGGTGCGGATCGGGTTGACGCCAATCACACGTGCGCCGCGTCCCTTGATTTTGCCGATACCCATCTTGATTGGGTTGCTGTCGTGGTCTTCGGCCACGCCAAACAACATGAACAGCTTGGTGTGGTCCCAGTCCGGCTGTCCAAACTCCCAGAAAGCCCCACCCATGGTGTAGATGCCTGCAGCTGCCATGTTGACGGAACAGAAACCGCCGTGGGCCGCATAATTCGGTGTGCCAAAGGCTTGCGCCCACAGCGACGTAAATGACTGCGACTGATCGCGACCCGTAAAGAATGCCAGTTTTTCGGGGTTGTCACGGCGAATCGGCTCAAGCCAGTCTGCTGCGATCTGGTAGGCTTCGTCCCATGAAATCTCTTCAAATTCACCTGATCCGCGCGGGCCAACCCGTTTGAGCGGTGCGGTCAAACGCGAGGGCGCATTGTGCTGCATGATGCCAGCCGAGCCCTTGGCGCATAGAACTCCCTTGTTCACAGGGTGATCGCGGTTGCCCTCGATGTATGCGACCTTGCCGTCTTTCATATGGACGTTGATCCCGCAACGGCAGGCGCACATGTAACAAGTCGTTTTGCGGATTTCGTCTGATACCATGGGGCTCAGGTCAATCTTGGGCTGGTTCATATGTGCATCCTTCAAATGGCGCTGCGCACAAGCGACACGGCACCAAGGCCGATCAGCAAGGTCAGGCAGACACTGCGATAGTAGGGTTGTAGTTTCGGCGTGAACAGCCTTTGTCCCAGAAAAACGCCAATCAAACAGGGGATCATAAAGAAAAGACCGCGCAAGGCGGAGGTACTGTTCATTGTGCCATAGGCGAGATGGGTCAAAAGTGAGGTGAGAGACCCAAACAAGAGGAAGGCCACCAATGTGGCGCGCATCACACGCGGTTCGGCGTCTCGGGCCAATACATAGAGGGCGACAACCATGCCCCCAACACCGGCAAGACCTGTGGCAACCCCTGCTACAACACCTGTACCGGCTGTACCCGTTGTGCTGTCGAGAGCGCGAATACGGACTTTGGCAAGTTGAAGGACAGCGAGACTGATCAGCAGCACCAGCGAAATGCGTTGCGACGCCACGACATCCAGGGTTGTGGTTAGACCCAGCCCGACGATCACACCCATAGCGCTTCCTGCCGTAAGGATCGCCGCGACTTTTAGGTCGGCCCCGTCAAATCCTGCACGGATCATCATCAGGGATGCACCAAGTTCCAGCCACCACATGACCGGGATCAGTTCGACAGGCGGCAAGATCAGAACGGCAAGGGCGAGGGCAAAGGCGGACAGGGCAAACCCGGTGAAACCGCGCACTAGGCCCGCAGCAACGAAAATCAGCGCCAGCGTGACGCCTTGGGACGGCGTAAGTGACAGCGCGACCCAGATGCTATCCATGCGGAATCTTACTCATGCGCAGCCTGAAGGGTGGTTACGGCGATCATATTGGTCACGTCTTCTGCGGTACAGCCACGGGAAAGATCGTTTGCCGGTTTGGCGAGACCTTGCAATACGGGACCGATGGCGGCGCATCCGCCGATACGCTGTGCGATTTTATAGCCGATATTCCCGGCATCGAGATTAGGAAAAATCATGACGTTTGCATGGCCCGCGACTTTTGAGTCAGGGGCTTTGGATGCGCCGACCGCCGGCACAAAGGCAGCGTCGAATTGCAACTCTCCATCGGCATCGAGATCGCTGTGTTCCTCCGCAAGGATTGCCACTGCGTCACTTACCTTGGTGACGTTGGGATGTTTGGCGCTGCCCATCGTAGAAAAACTTAGCAACGCAACCTTTGGCGTTTCACCAAGTAATTGTCGATGCGAGGCGGCGGATGCCACTGCAATTGCGGCCAGCTCTTCGGCATCGGGATCAATAACAAGGCCACAATCACCAAAGGTCATTGCCGCGCGGCCAGATGAGTGATGCTCCGGCAATGCCATCAAGAAAAAGCTGGAGACAAGCGATGCATTTTCCGCTTTGCCAATTACCTGCAATGCGGCGCGCACCGTGTCAGAGGTTGTGGCAACAGCGCCGCCAACGGTGCCGTCAGCATGACCGTTGCGCACCATCATCGCGGCAAACACCAGCGGATCGCGGGCCTGTTCATCCGCGAAGTCCTTGCGAATACCTTTATGTTTGCGCAATTCGAAGTAACTCAAGGCAACTTCGTCTGTCAGATCCGAAACTGACGGGTCTTGAATGGAGATTTCGTCCTCGTCTGCGACCCCCGCTTCGGTCAAAAGTTTTTCGACCACAGACTGTGGTCCAATCAATGTAACACGGGCAATGCCCGCGCGGGTCGCTTCAAGCGCGCCAGCCACGACCCGCGGATCGTGGCCTTCGCTTAGAACGATATGGGCAGGCCTTAATGCTGCGCGATTACGGAGCTCTTGCAGCATTGTCATGGCCTGTCCTTTTGTTTCAGGCACCCCTGGCGAAGCTTACACATTCACCTGCGGTTTCATGTCGTCTTTGTTGATGCCTGCGACGGAGACGGGTTTTTTCATGGCGTCGCGGCGGAAGGGTTCGCCGAGCTCCTGGTTCAGCACCACCTCGATAAACGTGGTCACACCGTCCTTCATCTGCTCTTT
>CANMXJ010000007.1 GCA_947501805.1 uncultured Sulfitobacter sp.
CGTTTCAGTCCCATAGTCAGTCTCCTTTGTTGCAGTAAATGCTATCAAAGGAGCGGCATCAAACCGCGACAGGTCCACAGTTTATTCCAGAGTTTCATAGTTGTGCCCTCTTTGCTATGTCTCGATCAGTAGAATGAACTTATCACGCTCTTGCCGCAATGGACTATAAGCGACCATTCACCCGCGCAAACACCCTGCGATCTATCCCAACAATCCCTTTGGGGCCAACTCCACAGCCTTTTGCATCGCCTCATAAGCAACCTTCAACTTCGCATCATCACCACCATAGACCCGATCACCAAGACCCCCGACAGTATGCCCCATAATCCTGTTTTCAACGCGCTCAGAAGTGCCAGCCAAGACCAGCTTGTCCTTCATATTGTGCCGCAGGGAATAGACCACATGGCGCTTGTCTTTTGTGACCGTCCTTAGGTGCTTCATCAACGCCGCTGACGCCGCATCAGGGCCACCAGCATAGCCATATTTAGGGAATAACAGGGGTTCACCCTCGGACAGCTTCAACGCCTCCCTAGCGGCCACCAGAGCGTCACCCACAAGGGGGACCGAACGGATAGACGCCACAGTCTTCACCCGCCTGTCTTCATGCCAAGCCACATTGATATGAGGATAAAGACCATCTATCAAAACGTCCTCCCGACGCAGGCCGATAACCTCAGCACCACGGCATCCGGTCCCCTCCAACATGCGCCATATCAAGCCCAGCGCAGGGGTTTGGGTCTTCTTGCGCATCCTCAGACGCATTGCCGACAGCACTTCCAAGGGCAATGGGTCACGTTTGTTGCTGTCAACATCCGGTGCTTTGTCCTTGTTGGAGATGGGTAAGTCCACAAACGGGTTCACGACTTCACGTTGAAGGCCAAACTCCTTAATCCCCAAGGTGACAATAGCCTTGATCATGTCCAACTCTCGCCTAACAGACGCAGGTGCCAGCTTGGACCCATCCGCCTTGCGGGTGGACAGCATCGCGTCCCTCAAGACCCTTGCTTGGTCCCTTGTTAGATCGACCAGAGGCAGCTTGTGCAAAGGCCCTAGAGTGACCTCAACTCGCTTGCACACCCTTTCCAGCCTGTTCTTATTGTTGCGTCCAGTACCGCCTGCCAGACGCTCTTGCAGATACATATTCTTGGCGTCCAGCATTGTGATCTTAGGTTCCTTAGCCTCAGGCGTAACAACAGCCTGATATAGCAAAGGGTCAGCTCCTCGCCGCTCAAGTTCATCACCCAACAACTCGCGCCTTTCATCCTCTGTCAGATCATCTTTGAAGGCACCCAGCATCGCATCAGCTTCCCTACGTGCTTCCCGCCATTCTTCTAAAGGCGACACATCACCAGCCGGAGCAACACCAGCTTTCCTCTCAGCCTTCCTGACCTCACGGTCATAGTCTTTCATCAGGCGTTCCCACTCAGTCACCAGCGCACCACCTTCACGCGCCTTCATGGCAACCTGAAAAACAGTCTCGCCGATCACCGGAACAAGTGCCTTGGGGTAACGTCTACGGAACCTCTTGCGGCCCCCTGACAGTTCATCAACGTGTTTGAGGTTCATCATCACCATGCCAGTGTCTCCTTAGCGTCCCGAATTGTGTCCCAAGGGAACCGCTAAGTACCTGTTATGCTTGACTGTATGGCTCTTTGAAAGCCAAAGTGGTGCGGTCGGAGCGCATTGTAACCCTATATCTTGGGGTGCCATGGTGTATCGCCCAGCGCATCTTTTTCATATTTATATACGTTTTGTTGCACATCGGTGTTCCATGGGACACCACCCTATACTATATGTAGAGGGTGGACTTGAGGGTGGACCAGATGACAAGAGCATTGAACAAGCTATCAGCGTCGGAAGTTAAGAACGCCAAGGCGGGAAAGCATTCCGATGGCGGTGGGCTATGGTTTGCGACCAATGAACAAGCCAAAGGCAAATGGTTTCTGCGCGTTGTAGTCCACGGGCGGCGGCGTGAAATGGGCTTGGGTGCCTATCCTGCCGTATCGTTGAAAGAGGCGCGACTTGAGGCCGAGAAATGGCGGGGTGTTGTGCGCCAAGGCCAAGACCCGATCAAGCTGCGCGACCAATACGCGCGTGAGGCGGCCCGCAACATGCATCTGTTGAAGGATATTGCACTGGACGCCTTTGAGACCCGCAAGGCAGAGTTAAAGGGCGATGGAACGGCTGGCCGTTGGTTCTCGCCTTTGGAACTGCATGTGCTGCCCAAGTTGGGCAAGGTGCCTGTAACCGATATTGACCAGCGCGACATACGCGACACGCTTGCACCGATCTGGCACGAAAAGGCCAGCACCGCCCAGAAAGCGATGGACCGTCTGGGCATCTGCTTACGTCACGCGGCGGCGCTGGGCTTGGACGTAGACCTGCAAGCAACGCTCAAAGCCAAGGCGCTCTTAGGCCAGCAACGCCACCAACCGCAAAACGTCCCTGCCCTGCATTGGCATGACGTCCCTGCCTTCTATCAATCGCTGAATGAGGGGACCGTTACGGAACTCGCACTACGATTGCTCATACTTACGGCAGTACGGTCCAAGCCAGTTAGGTTTCTCCATCTGGACCAGATAGAGGGCGACGTCTGGACGGTGCCAGCGGAGTTGATGAAGGGTCGCAAGGGTACGACCAGTGATTTTCGGGTGCCGTTGTCCACTGAGGCCCAAGCCGTGATCGAACAGGCCAAGCCGTTTGCGCGTGACGGTTTATTGTTTGCGGGCGTCCGGCGCGGCGTTATCTCGGATGCCACCATGTCAAAATACATGGACCGTAGAGGTATGAAAGAGCGGCCCCATGGGTTCCGCTCATCTTTCAGGGACTGGATTGCCGAGGCGACCAAGACGCCGCATGAAGTTGCTGAAACCTGTCTTGGGCATGTCGCGGGCGGCAAGGTGGAACGGGCGTATCGCCGGACAGATTTTTTGGAACAGCGGCGGGCGTTGATGGAGCGATGGGGGAACTTGCTTCTTCAACAAAAAGCGAAGGTCGTCGCGTTTTGAGAGAGTACCACCTTTCAGATCGTGCTGGCTACTTGCGGCCATGGTTCCGCGCTGAATTGCTTGCACTCAGTTATTATCCCGAAGATTGGGCAAGCTTCGAGCAGGCGCAACTACTTGTTCAACACGAGCATTCACGGTTTCTTCAAAGCGCCCCTGCCAATTACCAACCAACACCATTGGTCAACAGCATTCTGACAACGATATCTAAGACTGAGGCCCAGCGCACTACATGCGGCTTGGTTGCAATTGCCCTTTTGGGACTAAAGAACGCTGGAGAAAGCGTTTCGCTACGGCGGGCTGCGAATGTTGTCTCAGAATATGGCAACAGCGTTAAGGGACTGGAGCACTATTTTCGTTCTAATGGCGTAATCAAAACCAATGTAAGACCCGTTACAGGTGATGTCAGTACAGTCGAAAGCACTTTCAGAAAGTATCGTTCTGTTGCTCACATATGCGGGGCCGCAGTTGCTTCGGCAGAGTATTTCGAAATTCCGAAGGCAATTGTTGATACGCCAGAGGCAGACGCATGTTTCTTATCAACAGTGATGTTCTTTCAACAGGAACTAGCGGCAGCAAGAAACTTTAAGAATTGGAACCTCTGGCATATCCGCGCAGACCCACCTTTTGAGTATAAGGACTATCCTCATTTGATCCCCAATGCATCGGTCATAAAGGCCCTTTTTGACCCTTGGATCGAACGTGGACGTCCATCAGGCCGTTAGAGGTAACTTCAACTTCCCTCCTTCTTTTCAAGCCGTCCCTAGGTGCACATAGGGACAGATGCATCCCGCATCTGAAGGAGAAAATATAATGAATTACATAACTCTGCGCGATCTGCAAAACAAATTTGGTGGTCGCAGTCGAAGCCAACTCTACAGGGATTTTGGCCCAGACGGCTGGTTGCCAAAACCGATCAAAATCGGAAGCCGTCTATACTGGCGTGAAGCCGATGTAGATGCAGCGATTGCATCCCTTGCGGCGTAAGACCCGCCCCCCAACGCAAGAGCGATGGGCCATGGGACGGGAATATATCTTGGTCGATACTCCCCACCAATACGCCCAGCGCCTTGTGCTTTCAAGCATAAGGAAAATAACAAAATGGCAGACCCTGACTTTTATTCAGCGCCCACTAGTATCTATTGGGTGTGTAACGCGCTTTTGAACGGGCGCACAATCTCGCAACTCACCCAGATTCAGCATGTGCGCGGCTGGCGTTTGCCTGCCGTTACACACCGCTTGAAAACTGAGTTTAGCTGGCCGATCTGTACCGAATACCGCAAATCCGATGGCGTTGCTTTCTACTCGCTGCCGCCGGACGTGGACCGCACCAAGCTGCGCTTTCCCAAGTCTGCCGAGGCGCTGGGCAAGGTGGAGGGCTGCACATGAACGCCCTTCGCATATCCCGCCTTCGACGTCGCTACGGCATGTCTCAAACCCAAGCGCGTTTGATTGCGGAATTGTTCTTTGGAGGGTCGCGCAATGTTTAGGCATTACAAAGTCACTCCCAAGGGCAAGACGTGGCACATAATGGCCCGCAAGGGCGCTGGCATCGCCACAGAGGCCGCTTGGGTATCCCTTGGCGGCTGCACCAGCCAGATCGTCGCCATGCGCGTCTATCTGGCGCTTATGACACGTGGGGGGCGCTGATGGCAGGCAAACCCTACAAGGGTCACAAAAAGGGGGCTGGGCGTCATGTCCAGCTTCCTGAGTGGCTGCAAAAGTCAGAGGCATGGCGCACCCTGCCCGTTGGACCAAGGGCGCTCTATGTCGAATTGAAACGCCGCTACAACGGATCGAACAACGGGCGCGTCATTCTCAGCCACAGGGACGCGGCAAATGCCGTCAACGCACATCGAAACACCGTTGGTCGTTGGTTCACAGAACTGGAGAAACGAGGGTTCATTGTGATGGCCCAAGCCCCACACTTGGGACCATCGGGCATCGGCAAGTCATCGCACTGGACGTTGACTGAATACCCCACCGACAACATGAAGCCAGCAACGGTTGCCTTCATGCGGTGGCCTGAAAAACAAAAGCCCCGCACAATGAAAGAGCCACCCTGTCACAATGACAGTGACACAAGGGCCAATCTTAGGGTGGTGAGAGAGTGAACCGTCACAATGATGGTGCCGCTTTTCGCTGTTTGGCGGGTAAGGGCGGCACCTGTATTGTGCCATATATAGATATAGCCATAGGCAGGAGAAATAATGGGCAAGACACTCAAGGCACCGAACACCATTGGCCTTTCGGTCAAAGGGACGCCGGACAAAGGGCAGAGCGTACAGGTGATAGCAGAGGACACCGTCCACAAGGTTTTCGGCACCAAGCATCCAGAAACCGCCGATGGGCTTTTGCGGCATTGCATGAAGGCGCTAACCGCGTCTGAGGCGTCCGATGATTTACCCGCTAACGATGAACGCACATTTATGGTCGCGGCGGTGGCAGACGTTGACCCACGTGACGGCGTGGAAAGCATGCTGGCCGTCCAGATGGCCGCAACGCACGTTGCGCTTGTGCGTTCAAGCAGGTGGCTGGCCGGGGCTGATACCATCGAACAGGTGAAGGCGCACTATTCAGGTTTCACTAAGCTAAGCCGCGCCTATGCCGCCCAGATGGAGGCGCTGCGCAAGCATCGCAACGGGGGCAAACAGACTGTGACTGTGCAGCACGTCAACGTAGAGGGTGGAGGACAGGCCATAGTCGGCAATGTCCAGACGGGGGAGGGTCGCGCATGAAAAGTGACGCCAACCCCATGCAAAGGGCGCATCAGTCGCCGCGATGCACTGCCCATTCCAAGCGGACTGGCCTTCTATGCAAAAATCCTGCGGTGCGAGGCTGTGCGGTATGTCGGATGCATGGCGCTGGTGGCGGGCATGGTGAAGGAAAGGTTAATCCAGCATATCGGCATGGCGTTAGGACAAGACTATTTTATCTTCAAAGAACACTAGTCAAACAATTACAACGCGGCGACTTGACCGACTAAACAATGACGGGTGGATTTTAAGATCAATCGACCACAAAGAATTCTAAGGTTGCTTTGCGTTTGGAAGTTGGCATCTATCGACAGTTTTACAGAAAACCTCAGTCTGCTAATGAAGGGGTGACATACGGCCAACTTGTTGAAAAACTAGCAACAATCGGAATCAGTTAAAAAGAGATGAACCTTGCTAACAAACATAAACGTAGGAAGCTCTCAAACGCGCTTATGTTTTAGTGTTTAAGGGCTGTCGAGACGGCAAGTTTGCGATTGGATTAGTCTTAGGTCTCGTTGTGGCCACGCTCTGCTTTTTATGGGTGTTCTCAGTAAACTACTGCCCAGATGCTCCCTGCCAATATCAAAAACCCCCGAACCAGTCCGAAACCTATAGTCAGCGCTGGTTTCCAATACCTTGGAATCCCAACTCTACTTTGCAGCCTCAGCCAGAATTTGCTGATGGCGCACCTAAAAAGTACGAATACTACGATCTTCAGGCCCAAGAAAACATGGCTAGGGCGACCAATGTCATTGCATGGGCCACTGCTGTCACCGTCTTAACATCGGTTCTCGGTGTCTTTCTCTTGTACTCTAATTTGAAAGTGATTGGCGAAACCAACTCTATCATGCGTCAAGAGCAAAGGGCATGGATGACGATCGCGCTCCAACCATGTGGCAGTATCCGGAACAAGTACGAGGATGGAGAGCATTCTCTTATCATCCCAGTCAGTTTTGTACTAACTAACTTAGGGCAAAGCCCAGCTAGGGATTTGAGATTTGGCTATGCTATGGATGAGGTTGATTGGCACCTCTATAACGGCAGAACGACTGAGAACGACGATATCCCAAATTTCGCTGAAGCTCGGCGGTCTAGTCATGAGAACCCTCAAGACATTGAACGACGCAGAATTGTCGCCCCAGGCCAAGCCATCATTGAGGAATTTTCCACAGAAATTTCTGCTGACATGATATCAAAGGGTTCAGTTTTTGTTGCTGTTTCTGTGACATACAAAACCGATGGTGTTGAGCATATTTGTGACACTCATTTGGGTTTCAGGTTGCTAAGCAGAAACGAAAATGGTGTTCCAATGTCTATCGTTTTGAACGATAGTTCTTTCAAAGAGAAGAATATTGTATTCAGAAGCCTCAGTGGTGGATCAATTACCTAGCGCCAACAACGCGGTAGCTAATCACACCACGATCTTACCCCAAAGGGTCGTCTAGTGCTGGAAGGTCAACCCCAAGCAAAGGGCGCACCAGTCGCCGCGATGCACTGCGTTTGCCAGACAATCGCTTTCCCAAGCAAGTATCCAGTCATTGAAATTCAGGTGCTCAGCTAAGTGTGATGCGCTACACCGGACTTAGTTAGACGAAAGGTCGGGGGCGGTATGAAAAGAACACAGAAGAGACAGGCAAAATACAGCGCAATCATGGCAACGCTGCTTTGTTTGTCGGTATCGCCTTTGGATGCTGAAACCCTGACTATCAATGGGCCGCTAAGTGTTTTGGATGGCGATACGCTCAGCATTGGCCCCGTTCAAATTCGACTTTTCGGAATTGATGCACCAGAAGCAGGACAGACTTGCTCTTTGCTTGGCGGTGGCGAGTGGGCTTGCGGGCGTGCTGCTACTAGATTCCTCGATGAACTGACGAAAAACGGAGAGCTGGACTGTGTACCTGACAGCGCAGACCCTTACGGGCGGATTATATCGTTTTGCTCCGTTGACGGAAAAGACTTGGGGGGGATGTTGATCGAAGCTGGGATGGCGTGGGCATTTGTCGAGTACTCAGACATCTTCGTCAAACAGGAACGAGTTGCGCGTGATGCTGGTTTGGGCGTGTTTCAAGCCCCTTCGCAAACGCCTTGGGAATATCGTGCCGATGCTTGGGAAAGGGCGGCTGAAAGCTCCCCTGATAGATGCCCAATCAAAGGCAACATAAACGGCAACGCACGTATCTATCACACCCCTTGGAGTCCCAACTATCAGCAGACCAAAATAGACCCCGGCAAAGGTGAAAGATGGTTTTGCGATGAATCAGACGCGCTTGCGGCAGGATGGGTTGCTAGACGTTAACCTGTCCCTACGTCTGATCTACCCAGTAGAGCGAAAGATGATAGAACAATGAGCCTCAACCCCATGCAAAGGGCGCATGCGGCCCCGCGATGCACCGCCCATTCAAAGCGCTCTGGTTTTCTATGCAAAAATCCTGCCGTGCGTGGCTGGGCGGTTTGTCGGATGCATGGCGCAAGGGGTGGGCATGGCGGGGGGCAGCAAAATCCAGCTTATCGGCATGGCATTAGAGCCAAACAGCATTGTTTTATGCGACAGCTAATTTCTATTCTTGGTTAGGCTTGTAAACATTCCAAGGTTCCCAAAAATGGGAAAATGTTTGACTTCGCTTGCAGCGCTACCTATCTTCGTCTTGCAGCTCTTGCTTAGTGAACTGGCCCCTGGGCCTCTCTTTGATAGCTAAGATTGCCAATGAGGCGGGCTGCGCCCTTCAATAGTGTAACTTGGTTCCGTGAGACCAAAGGTCATACTCTCTGGTAATTCGGTTTGATATCAGGTTGTACGACCTTGCATCTCCCCTTTCCCATTTCCGCTGTATTGCCCAAGCACAATAATCAGCAAGTTGCATGCATGGGTCTGCTTGGCATGGTCTAAAATCGACGGAGAAACCCGTTTTGGGAAAGCTCTGTTTCATCACATCTTCTAGACCTTTTGTGAAGGTCATTTTCTCTTTTTTGGTTCCAATGGAGGCAGCCGTCAAAGTAACGTGTTCGGCAGTCTTCATGAGGGGGGCCAGACCTATGTTACAATGATAGTACCAAGGCGTTTTATAGAAACGTGCCTTTGATTGCGTGACATGCGGTTGCGCCTTAGCCTTTTCACAGATGGTGGCTTGGACAGTAAAGTCTAGATCATTCATCGCAGCAAATACTCTGTCACGTACCGATTGCGCGTCAGTTGTTGCGTGGAAGTAGTCATTGACTGGCTCGTCAGCCCTAAGAAGTTGATGGCGAAGTTCTTGCAACACAACGGTTGCACCTCGCCAGTCAGGCATGACGACAGTGGCGATAATGAAATACTTGCTAACATTATTGTTGCGATTGAATGTGAAGCAACCTGCTTCATCGGAATAGATGAATGTTTCAGCCATACCCTTAGCTATCAAAGCGAGAAAAAGGGTAAAGCCCAAAACCCGATGTACAACACGGAAATCTTGGAGCTTGGTGAATACTACAACAAAACGAGCTTGATGTTTTTCCCTATATCACCGAGTGTTCACCATATGTCCCGACACACATCTCCAAACAAAAAGCGCGTTGATGACGCCTTTCCGGTACGACTGAAAATCAAGATACCGCCGAATGGACTAGGCAATCTATCAAGCACGATTCAGGTCTGGATAAATGAAAACCTTGGGACTGAGCGTTGCTCGGTCCAGTCAACACGCGGCATCTACTGCCAAGCCACCGCCTACTACTTTCGTAGTCTATTAGACGCTCAGGCATTCTTAAGCGCCTTTCCCAACCTAGAACTTGCAGATGGCGTTGAAACTTCAGGGCTAATTCGTTGAGCTTCAGCGAATGTAAAAGGGTGGACGCAAGGGTGGGCTAAAATCTCTCTGAAACCCGTAATGACTTGTTAAGAAAGGTTTTATTTGGGTAATTTGGTGCGGTCGGAGAGACTCGAACTCTCACGGGTGTTACCCCACAGCGACCTCAACGCTGCGCGTCTACCATTCCGCCACGACCGCAAGCCATGGTATTCGCGCGGTGTAGCGGGGAACGCAGCCGTTGTGAAGAGGAAATTTCCAACAAAAACCCCCGATGTCGCCAGGACATCGGGGGCGTGCATTCAGCATTGTTCAATCGGCGCTATTCGCTGATCGAAAAGGTCGGCAATCCGCCCGTTGAAGCGGGCACTGGTTGGGGCAACGTCGCAGCAGCCGGAACACCGGACATACGCTGGGATGCCGCGCGGATCAGCTCTGTGCGCTCGGGCTGGCCGGGGACAAAAACGGCTGCTGCGCCTGTGTCCACAGCTGCAAGGCCCGCCTGATACCAGCCTTGCGCCATATCAACGCGGCGGGCTGTGCCGAATCCCTGGCTCAAGTGGTGTCCCATCAATTCGCCATAAACCCCCTCGCCCATTGCAAACAGCAAAAGCGCCGAGCCAACGGCCACGTCCATATTGTCGGTGCGATACCCGACACCCATGCAGATGCGTGCGGTGCCACCAAGTTGCGCGGGCGACATGCCTGTCGTCAGGATAAAGGAGGATACATCTGCCACAACGGCCTCACGCGATTTCAGCGACAATGACGATACATGGTCTTTCATCGCAGGGCCAAAGCCTTCGCATTGCTGGGCAATCTGGTCAGGCGTGAAGCCCTGAATCTTGCTGACCAGTTCTTCGGACTTGGCAATTGCATATGTCCGCGCAAGGCAGAACTGTTCATTAATGGCGACATTCGGGTCCGCCATGTTGGCAAGGGTCGTAAAGCCGCCGTTGGTGTTGGTGATCAGCGAGACAGTATTGCAATGCGACGCAAGTGACGCCTGCGATCCTGCCCCCATGAAATTGGGTAAGCCGGTGGACGGGGCAACTGCGCCCGCAAGTAGCGATGCGGTTGCCAGCGGTGCAGTGGCTGCAACCACAGTTGTTGTCGGAGCTGGTGCCGGTTGTTGCGGGGCCAAAGCAACGGTTGTTTGTTGCGTCTGTGTCCCTGCCATTTCGGAGCGGTATGTCTTGAGCAGCCCGCGTGTGCCATCGCGGTTGGACGCGACTTGTTGCTGAACAGCATAGCCCCCTGCCTGCGCACGGTTGTAGCTTGTGGTCAAAAGATTCTGCTCAAATGCGGAAAGCTGACCAGTGACGGGATAGCCCAGATAGGCTTGATACTGGGACACCGCATTGCGGGTTCTCTGGCCCAGCTGACCGTCAACCGTTCCAGCGTTGAAGCCAAAATAATTCAGCGAGGCCTGAATATTGCGCCCCTCCTGGGTTGATGGCAGGCGCGAGCGGGTAGCTTTTTTGCGATATGTCCGGCTCCGGGTGGTGGTGCGGCGCTGTTTCTTGGCATTGGCACCGACGATACCGCCAATGATCGCCCCTGCAATGAAATCGCCCGCGTCAGCTTCGGCTTGCTCGGCTGGAATGACAGCAACCGAAGCACCCAAAATGGCACCTGTGAGATATTTGAAGAACATAGGTCGGCTCCGTAAAATGTAGTTGTGATATTGTTTATGTTGATACCACAGCTTTTTCGCGATCCAAAGTCGCATTGCGCTAAATTTTGCGTATGAACCTTGAAATGGGGTAAGGAAATCCCGACTTTTGCATATTGTGCCATAGAAAAGAGATGCCAATGCCCACTGACACACCTCAATCCGTCTCCGCACAAAACGAAAGTCCGGTTGTCCAGATCGACATCATTTCCGATGTTATGTGCCCGTGGTGCATTGTCGGCTACAAGCAGTTGGAGCAAGCCTTGGGCCGGGTTGGTGCGGGTGCCTATATCCGTTGGCATCCCTTTGAGCTGAACCCCGACATGCCACCGGAGGGGCAAAACCTGTCAGAGCATATTGCGCAGAAATACGGCAGCACGCCTGAACAATCGGCTGAGGCCCGCACGCGGCTGACCGAACTGGGACAGGACTTGGGGTTCACTTTCGCCTTTTCCGCAGACAGCCGTATCGTAAATACCTTCGCCGCGCATCAGCTCTTGGGGTGGGCGCAGGACCACGGGTTGCAGCATCCGCTGAAGATGGCTTTGTTTGAGGCCCATTTCACGCAAGGGCTGGACGTATCGGACAGGGAAGTCTTGCTGGATGTCGCAGCTGCTGTCGGACTGGACCGAACGGCAGCGGCGGATGTTCTGGCATCCCTATCTAAAGCTGAAGAGACGCGCGCCCATCAACAATTTTGGACTTCGCGGGGCGTGTCCGGCGTACCGTCAATGGTGTTTGACGGGCGCTACCTGCTGACAGGCGCACAAGGTGTGGAGACTTATGCGCAAATGCTGATGAAAGTGCTGAGCGAGCAGGAAGCCGCCTGACAGTCCCTCAAGCTTGCCATTATTTTATCGCGCAATCGACCTAATTGCTTGGTAACTTACGTCTAATATAGGCGAGAGACATGCAAACAGGCGTAATACGCAAACAACCAGTTGGACCCACATGGTTCAAAAAGGCCATAGGTGCCGCCCTGTTTCTCGGTGTCGCAATCGCAATGCATGGTGTTCTTTTGAGCGTTGAGTACCACTGGAGCACCGTGTTGGAGGTCCAGATCATGGCAGGGCGTGATGCTTCACATCGCATGGTGTTGGTTGAAACACCCGAGCGCCTGCGTGTGATTCAGACATCCGACAGTCTGATCCATATCGAAAAGGGAGCGCAGGTTTGTGTTTCACGTCGCCGGATGATCTCAAAGCACTGGCGGCGCTACACGGTTGCATTGCCGGGGTACTGCCGGAACCAGCCCCGCCCCCGGCCCAGCCAACGCGTGATGATCTTGGATTGAACCCTTTTCCCGCAGTCGCCAATTGGCTAGACCGCTGACATGATAGAATGGATCACAACAGATGGGCTGACCGAATATCGTGCCGCTGAGGCGTGGATGGAACAACGGGTTGCGGCCATTGCCGCAGGTGAGGCGGATGAATGCATCTGGCTGGTGGAGCATCCTGCACTTTATACTGCGGGCACCTCGGCCAAGGCTGCCGACCTTACAGATCCGGACCGTTTTCCTGTCTATGACACCAAACGCGGCGGACAATATACTTACCACGGACCGGGGCAGCGGGTGGTGTACGTCATGTTGGATGTAGCCAAGCGCGGGCGGGATGTTCGTTGTTTCGTACGTGACCTTGAGGCTTGGGTCATCGCAACACTGGATCAGTTCAACATCCGTGGCGAGATCCGGCAGGGTCGCGTGGGTGTCTGGGTGGAACGGCCCGAAAAACCACGCAATAGCGATGGATCAACTGCCGAAGACAAAATCGCGGCCATTGGCATACGCTTGCGCAAGTGGATCAGTTTTCACGGCATCAGCATCAATGTCGAACCCGACCTGAGCCATTTCACGGGAATCGTACCGTGCGGCATCACCGAACATGGCGTCACCTCCCTTGTTGATCTGGGGCTGCCTGTGACGATGGACGATCTGGACGTGGTGCTGCGTGATCAGTTCAGGTTTGTGTTTGGTGACGCGGATCAAGGCGTCGACACCAATCCGGTTTCTTAGCCGGGCAGGATACGCCACGCCAATGCTTTACCTCTCTTCGCTGACACTTGCAGGAACATCGACGTCAGCCCTGCGCAGGTTGCGTCAATTGCCAAGACGAACGTGCAGAGATGGGCATTTTCGGAGGCAACTCTTTACCTTTGATCAGAACAATCACTTTGTATTCGGTCGATTCGTTCATTGAGATTCGGCCGAGGACATAGCCCCTCCCCCGTCGCCTGGTTGTTCCAAGACCTCCAAGTAGCTACTATAATACCCCGTTATCCGCGAAATCCTCATGGACCGTGAATAGGCTTGCTCAGAAGGTTAAGAGCCAAGAAAACCGTTATCGGCCTGATTACCATCCACTACGCCCTGACCCGGTGCAATATAGAATCACAGATTCTGCTTGCCGATGACAGCCCCGTGCCCAAGGTGCTGGCATGCGGGCAAGTGCGCGGTTTGACAAAGGTTTTTGAAGAATCCTTGAGGATTTGCAGACCGATTGCGCCAGCCATGCAACAATCAGTCAAAACACAGGCAAAAACTTTGCGCGAAACAGTCCCTGCGGCAAACGCGCCCATTGCCCCCGCGCAGGTGGCGCACTAGAACAAAGGTCAGACTGCATCACGCGTAGCCAACAGGCGTGGTGACTTTAAATTTACATATCGAGGAGGCACCGCATGGCAGACGCAGCCATTCACGGGCACGATCACGAAGACGAACGCGGGTTTTTCACGCGCTGGTTCATGTCCACAAACCACAAAGACATCGGTATTCTATACCTGATTGTCTCGGCCTTTGTCGGTTTCATCTCTGTCGCATTTACTGTGTATATGCGTCTGGAACTGATGAACCCCGGCGTTCAATACATGTGTATGGAAGGTGCGCGCTTCATCGCGGACAGTTCAACATTGTGTACGCCTAACGGGCATCTTTGGAATGTACTGATCACTGGTCACGGTATTCTTATGATGTTCTTTGTTGTTATTCCCGCCTTGTTTGGCGGTTTTGGCAACTATTTCATGCCCTTGCAGATCGGCGCGCCGGATATGGCGTTCCCGCGGATGAACAACCTGTCTTTCTGGCTTTACGTGGCTGGTACAACGCTGGCGGTCTGTTCTGTTCTCGCGCCGGGCGGTAACGGTCAAGCCGGTTCCGGTGTTGGTTGGGTACTTTATCCTCCGCTTTCCGTCAAAGAAGGCGGCATGTCGATGGACCTTGCCATTTTCGCGGTTCACGTCTCTGGTGCCTCATCCATCCTTGGTGCGATAAACATGATCACAACCTTCCTGAACATGCGTGCCCCCGGCATGACATTGTTCAAGGTGCCACTGTTTTCATGGTCGATCTTTGTCACAAGCTGGCTGATCTTGTTGTCCCTGCCCGTTTTGGCCGGTGCGATCACCATGCTGTTGATGGACCGTAACTTCGGTTTTGCCTTCTTTGACCCCGCAGGCGGCGGTGATCCGGTGCTTTACCAGCACATCCTGTGGTTCTTTGGCCATCCGGAAGTGTACATCATCATCCTGCCCGGTTTCGGCATTATCTCCCACGTCATCGCAACCTTTTCGCGCAAGCCGATCTTTGGATATCTGCCAATGGTCTGGGCGATCATCGCAATTGGCGTCTTGGGCTTTGTTGTGTGGGCGCACCACATGTACACAGTGGGTATGACCCTGAACCAGCAAGCCTACTTTATGCTGGCAACGATGGTCATCGCGGTACCGACAGGTGTGAAGGTCTTCTCATGGATCGCAACCATGTGGGGCGGTTCCGTCGAGTTCAAAACGCCAATGCTCTGGGCGTTTGGCTTCCTGTTCCTGTTCACCGTTGGTGGTGTGACAGGGATCGTGCTGTCCCAAGCCGCTGTGGATCGCTACTACCATGACACCTACTACGTTGTGGCGCACTTCCACTATGTGATGAGCCTTGGTGCTGTGTTCGCGATCTTTGCGGGTATCTACTTCTACTTCCCCAAGATGACAGGCCGTATGTACCCTGAGTGGGCAGGCAAGCTGCACTTCTGGGCGATGTTCATTGGTGCAAACCTGACCTTTTTCCCACAGCACTTCTTGGGTCGTCAGGGCATGCCACGTCGCTACATCGACTATCCCGAAGCATTTGCTTACTGGAACTATGTCTCAAGCTGGGGCGCATTCCTGAGCTTTGCATCCTTCTTGTTCTTCTTTGGTGTGATCGCCTACGCGCTGCGCTTTGGCGCACGGGTAACAGAGAACAACCCATGGAACGAATATGCTGACACGTTGGAGTGGACACTGCCGTCCCCACCGCCAGAGCATACATTCGAAATCCTGCCAAAGCAGGAAGAATGGGACAAACAGCCCGGTCACTAAGGCCTGACTGACATACACAGCGAAAGGCTCCAACGGCGGTTGGGGCCTTTTTTATGCGCGCAACTTGGAACCTTAGATGCAAACAGCGCTATTCTCGCGCGTTCAAGAACATCAGCCTTGCCTCTTCATATCAATGTCCGTCAGGATCAAACGGATATCCCAGTGAAAGAACCCAAAATGACCCTTGCCATCACCCCGATCTACGCTGCCCTCACCGCTCTGATCTTTCTCGCACTTTCATGGCGCGTCATCCGGTATCGGCGGACCAATCTGATTTCGCTGGGGGACAATGGCGACAAGAACCTTCTGAAGCGCATGCGCGCACAGGCCAATTGCGCCGAATACGCTCCATTGGCGCTGCTCTTGCTGTTGCTGACAGAACTGTCGGGCGCACCAGCCCTCGCTGTACACATAATGGGTGCCGCCCTTGTCATCGGCCGCGCAGCGCACGCCTTTGGCTTTTCTTCAACCCCGCAGAGAATGATCCTGCGCCAGATTGGCATGCTACTGACCCTTCTCGTGATCAGCCTTGGCGCGTTGGGATTGCTTGGACATGGGTTGCTTTGAACACCCGCTTGGACGGCTCATCTGGTCGTTAAAACCGTTACAGAAAAAAATTGTGATTTTTTTGCGATTGGATGGGATTTACCTCTTGCACGCCACTGCCTTGATGGGTATCTCGGCCACACCAAAGGATGCGGGCGTAGCTCAGGGGTAGAGCATAACCTTGCCAAGGTTAGGGTCGGGCGTTCGAATCGCCTCGCCCGCTCCATTTGGGTCCTGCCTACCCCGGCAGGCCGTAAAGAGACCGCCTTTCGAGGCGGTTTTTTGCGTTTCGGCTATACATCTTCTATCGGCAAGAATTTGCCACCCTCTCCCCCAGATTCAGTCCTCTCCGCTCAATTTAGCCGCAAATAGGGCTAAATCTTTAACAACGTCTTAATTTGGTCATAGTTGATAGGTCTTAATACTTTCAACCACAGGTTACACACCGTTTTTGGTTACGAGATTGGTAAGTGTTAACGATAAAGGGAGTATATACGATGAGGCTTTTGGCTGTTGATAATGATCCGCAAGCTCTTGAGATGTTGCCAAAGATATTCAGACAGGCCCGCCTGCCCAACGTCACCTTGGCAAGTTCGGGTCGGGCCGCACTCGATCTGATAGAAAATCCAGATCTGGAATTCGATGTCCTCCTGCTCGACATCATGATGCCGGAAATGGACGGGATTGAATTGTGCAAACGTATTCGCCAAATCAAGCGGTACCGCGATACGCCCATCCTCATGCTGACCTCAACGATGACCAACGGGCGGATCGAAAACGCCTTTGCAGCGGGTGCCAACGACTACATCACCAAACCCTTCGAGGTAAAAGACATTGTGATGCGGGTGCGTGTTGCGCAGAAGATGGCAAGCCGCGCCGCGAAAACGCACATTCTTGACCCGAATCACGTTCAGCGAGACGCAAAAGAAGGCATACATCCGTTCAGCATTTCGGAGCCTCTGCGCCTGACCGACCGACCGCAGCTCATCATGCCTTTTGCGCTTGGTAACTACCTGTCACAATTGTCGCGCAGGCGTTTGGACAATTGCACGATTTTTGCTTTGCGCATGACTGGCATCGGGTTGCTTTACGGATCCGCCAAGACCTACGAATTTGCCTTTGGCCTGTCGCAGATTGTGCATGCTACGTCACAATCCATCGATTCTGGTCGCTTGTTAATGTCCTATCAAGGCGATGGTACGTTCATATGCATTTCGCAAATGGACGCGCCCCCGGCATGGCCCGAGGTGGAGGAACACATTCAGGACCGTTTGCTGGAAGACGCCCGCATACTTGAAAACGGGTGGCCGATGGGGTTGGAGATCGCAGTTGGACACCCGATAACCCCGAACGCCAGTAGCAACCAGCGGGTCAAGAAGACGTTTGAGCGCGCTTTGGAACGGGCCAAATGCCGCGAGCGCATCAAGGAAAAGCAGATCAAACAGTCAAGATTGTCACTGCAGGATGATCATCGGGTAATGGCGATCAGTTGATCGGAAACTGGCGCAAACACTGGACGGCATTGCGGCGGTAATCCTCTAGGGTATCGGGTATACTGCGCCGGTCGCGCACAACCTCTAACGCGCGCTTCTTTTCGCGCCATGTCCCGCTCACATGCCGTTCCAGAATAAGAACCGTGATACCCAGCATCACCTCTTTTTCCTCATCCTCGATCATGTCCGCCGCCGCAAGCGCCACTGCGGTCAGCGCCAACGTGTTCGCGCAGCGCAGGGCCGCCGCCTCGCCGTCCTTGTAGACTTTCTGGTTTTGCGCTGCTGCCGGTAGTGCCAGCACCAGCCCGGCAGCAAATCCAGCGATCAAGTGACGCTTCAAAAGACTTTGAACGTCATGGTGGTCAGCGAGCGTTCAATTCCTTCGATGTCGAGCAGATTGTCGTTGATGTAGACCCCCACATCCGCATCCTTGGGCACATAGAGTTTCATCAACAGATCGTACTCACCAGAGGTCGAATACAGCTCCGAGTGGATTTCGCGCAGAGCGATATCCTCGGCCACGCGATACGTTGTACCGGGTTTGCAGCGGATTTGAATGAATACACAGGTGGCCATGGGAACCCTCTTTCTGACTGTTGCTGTCAGGCTCGCATATGCCCCCGCCGCCCGCAATGGGATAGAGTGAAGCAGGTCAGGCTTGGCCTGCGCCCTCTGACTGTTATAAGGGCCACAACCAGCCCCTAAGAGGTCCCTACCCATGCGCAGCACCACATTGACCCGCACCACCGCCGAAACGGATGTGAGTGTCGAGATTAACCTTGATGGTACAGGGGTTTATGACAACCAGACCGGCATTGGTTTCTTTGATCACATGCTGGATCAGCTGGCACGTCATTCACTGATCGACATGACCATCCGCGCCAAGGGTGATCTGCACATAGACGATCACCACACGGTCGAGGATGTAGGCATCACGCTTGGTCAGGCCTTGGCTGCGGCCTTGGGCGACAAACGCGGTATACGGCGTTATGGTGCCTGCCTCTTGCCGATGGACGACGCTCAGGTACGCTGTGCATTGGACCTGTCTGCCCGTCCGTTCCTGATCTGGAATGTCGATCTACCCACGGCCAAAATCGGAACCTTTGACACCGAACTGGTGCGCGAATTCTTTCAAGCGCTCAGCACCCACGGTGGAATCACCCTGCATGTTGACCAGTTGCACGGGCTAAACAGCCACCACATTGCCGAAGCAGCATTTAAATCCGTCGCCCGCGCATTGCGCGAAGCGGTAGAGGTTGATCCGCGTAAGGCGGACGCGATTCCCTCCACCAAAGGTGCATTGTGATCCGTTCATGTTAACCGCAATTATTGACTACGAATCCGGCAACCTTCATTCCGCACACAAGGCGTTCGAACGTATGGCGCGCGAGGTGAATGCGGGCGAGATCATCGTGACCGCAGACGCAGATGTGGTTGCACGTGCCGACCGGATTGTCCTGCCCGGCGATGGTGCCTTCCCCGCCTGTATGGCGGCGCTCAAGGGCTCAGGCGGGCTTTATGATGCGATGGTCGAGGCGGTTGAGGTCAAGGCACGGCCATTCCTCGGTATTTGCGTCGGCATGCAGTTGATGGCCAGCATCGGGCGAGAGTACGAAGACACCGCAGGCCTTGGGTGGATTGCCGGCGAGGTGACCAAGATCACCCCTGCTGATCCTGCGCTAAAGGTCCCTCACATGGGGTGGAACGATCTGCTCATTGATCATCCCCACCCTGTCTTCGCGGACTTGAAAACAGGTGATCACGCCTATTTTGTACATTCTTATCATATGGCCGTCAGTGATCCCGCACAGCGCCTTGCCCATGTCGACTACGCCGGTGACGTCACCGCGATCATCGGGCGCGACACCATGCTGGGCATGCAATTTCATCCCGAAAAAAGTCAATCCACCGGCCTGCGCCTGATTGCGAACTTCCTGACGTGGACGCCCTGATCCGGGTTATCTGAGCCGTTTCCAGATCACATCTTCGCAGGCCGCACCGTCACAATGATGCAGCCTCATCTCGTTGCCCAGAACCTGCATCCGAGTGGTCAACATCCGGTTGCCTTGCGGTTCCCATATCTGCCCTGCGTAGGTGCCATCAGCCTGCTGTTGCATGTCAAGCAGCATCTTGCGCCCTACAACACGTGACGGCGTGTCATAGCCTCGCACGTCTTTGGCCCGCTCGATACGGCCACAAATCGCGCGACCACAAGGCTTTGTGCGCACATGCACCACCAGCCCCGCGCGATCGGGTGTAGATTGCCACAATCCGACAGGTACATCCGCAAGCAATGGACTTGCGGTGGCTGCTAAAATGAAAGGAAGCAGAAACCTGAAAAGGTTCATGCGCATCACTCCCCAAAGCGATACAAACCGCGCCCAACGCGCTGTCGCGCATCGACAGTTAAGAGGACGCGTACGAAGCCTTACGCCTACACTTACCCATCGTCAAACGAAGATTTCATGGCAGTACTGATTATCTGATCCGCTTCCAAAGCAGTGTTTTGCACAGATCATCATTGCAAGCCTCAAGTCGCAGTGCCTTGCCATCCATAACAACACGGGTCTGCTTATACTCCGTGCCATCGCCTGCCTGAAATTTGCCTAGAAAGCTGCCATCCGCCTGTGATTTCAAACGCCAGAACACACGTTCTCCGACAGCATTGGAGGGCGCATCATAGCCGCCACGGTTCTTGGCGCGCTCGACGCGCCCGCATAGCGCAGAACCGCAATTACGTGTACGCACATGTAAAACCACGCCCGCTGCATCCCTTTCCGTTTGCCATACCCCAAGCGGCACTTCCTGAGGTCCCTCCTGCGCTTGCGCCGTAAGGCCAACGCAAACAGCGTAGCCACAGATCAAAGCCCGCACCAGTCCGAGCATGTGAACACCTCCTCCCCCGCACCACTCCGGCAGTCTAGAAAAGGCGGGCCATCAGTTCAATGGCATGTGTCGGTCGGGCAGTCCTGGCCTCAGTTGATCCGTTGCCAGGTCTGCTTGGAGCAGATCAACCCGCCCAGCACACAGCCGCCAATCTTCAAGCTGTTGCCATTCAGCGTGCCAGAGCCATTGTAGGTCTTACCATTAGAGGGTTTCCACGCCTTGCCCTTGTACACACCACTCCCATCAGGAACGAGATCAAACATAGCATTTTTGCCCACCACGTCGCTGTCCACCTTGGCCCCGTCTTGGAACTTCTGCTGGAAAACCCCGCAAATCTTAGGTCCACAGGCTTGCATCTTGACGTGGTAATAAACCCCGTCTGTCGGCTGCGTTTTCCACAAGCCGTAAATCGGGTCCGCTGCCCATGCCGCCCCTGTCCCGAACAGGCCCACGATCAAAGCACCTACCAAATTTCTCATATTCACCCCTCCCGAGTTTGACGTAAGTCTGTGCCAGCGCCACAATTCTGGCAAGCCTAACCTCGGGTCGCGTTGCAAATCCTGCCGCCTCATGCAAAACCGCTGAGAATAAACCGCAGCCAGACAAGTACAAAGGTCACGCTATGATCCTCTACCCCGCCATTGATCTCAAAGACGGCCAAGCGGTGCGACTGGTGCACGGCGACATGGACCGCTCGACCGTGTTTAACGATGACCCCGCCGCTCAGGCACTGGAATTCGTGAACGCAGGGTGCGAATGGCTGCATCTGGTTGATCTGAATGGTGCTTTTGCAGGTTCGCCTGTAAACGCGGCACCGGTCGAGGCAATCCTGAAGGCCTGCAAAGTGCCCGCGCAACTTGGCGGCGGCATTCGCGACATGGTTACAATCGAGCGTTGGCTCGACAAAGGGTTGGCGCGCGTGATCCTTGGCACTGTGGCGGTGGAAAACCCCGATCTGGTGCGCGAAGCGGCACGCGCCTTCCCCGGTCAAGTCGCCGTTGGCATCGACGCTCGTGACGGTAAAGTTGCGACGAAAGGCTGGGCGACGGAAACAGACGTCATGGTCACTGACCTCGCGAAATCATTTGAGGACGCAGGCGTCGCCGCAATCATCTACACCGACATCTTGCGCGATGGTGCAATGGGCGGTCCCAACATCGAAGCCACAGCCGCTTTGGCGCGCGCTATCTCCATTCCCGTGATTGCATCCGGCGGCGTGTCGTCGATGGCTGACCTTGAGGCGCTCAAAGCCACAGGCGTAATTGAAGGCGCGATCTCCGGCCGTGCGCTTTATGACGGGGCTATTGACTTGAAGGACGCTCTGTCTGCACTTCGATCTCCATCTTTACTTGGCTCTTAAACTCATAAATCCTGCCAGTTGCTTCAAACGAACCACCGGATAGAACGTACAAATGCTCAAAACCCGCATCATCCCTTGCCTTGACGTTGCTGATGGCCGCGTGGTCAAAGGCGTCAACTTCGTCGGCCTGCGTGACGCGGGTGATCCCGTCGACGCGGCCATTGCCTATGACGCGGCGGGCGCAGATGAACTCTGCTTTCTCGACATTCACGCCACCCATGAGAACCGCGGCACAATGTTCGACATGGTGCGCCGCACGGCCGAACATTGCTATATCCCGCTCACCGTTGGCGGGGGCGTGCGAACCGCCACCGACGTGCGTGCTCTCCTGCTCGCTGGTGCTGACAAAGTCAGCTTCAACTCCGCTGCCGTTGCCGATCCCGATGTGATCGCAAAAGCCGCAGATCAATTCGGCAGCCAGTGCATCGTCTGCGCCATCGACGCGAAAACCGTCAGCCCCGGTAAATGGGAAATCTTCACCCATGGCGGGCGCAAACCCACTGGCATTGATGCAGTCACATTTGCCCGAACCGTCACGGCCAAAGGGGCCGGTGAAATCCTGCTAACCTCCATGGACCGTGATGGCACAAAACAAGGCTTCAACCTGCCACTCACCCGCGCCATATCAGACGCCGTCAGCGTCCCTGTCATCGCGTCCGGCGGCGTGGGTACCCTCGACCATCTGGTTGATGGCGTGACCAAGGGGGGCGCATCGGCTGTCCTCGCTGCCTCCATCTTCCACTTTGGCGAATTCACAATAACAGAGGCCAAGGCACATATGGCCGCCGCTGGCATCCCGATGAGGCTGACATGACGCTGGACGATCTCTACGCCACCATCCTCGCGCGCAAGACCGCAGATCCTGACAGCAGCTGGACCGCGCAATTGCTCGCCAAAGGACCCGAGAAATGTGCCGAAAAATTTGGCGAAGAAGCCATAGAGGCCATAATCGAAGCGATAAAAGATGACAAAGCAGCCCTGACGTCAGAAGCTGCAGATGTTCTCTATCACCTGCTGGTCATGCTTGCCGCGCGCGACGTGCCTTTTGGGGACGTTCTGGACGAACTTGGCAAGCGTCAGGCACAATCCGGCATCGCGGAAAAAGCAAAACGCTGATCCCGACGTCTTCTCTTTTTGGCCGTAAATCTCGCGGGAGTTTGAGGGCAGAGCCCTCATTCAACCTTAGAGTCGTGTCGCGCTTTAGCGCGTCTATTGGCTCAGAGCTTGCTGGAAATCACGCCGGTCGCAAAGCCGCCGCGCCGCAATTCCCCGAACAGGCGCTGGTATTCGATCTTGGGACAGCGGTCCTGAATGACCGTTATTCCGCGCGCCTGCGCAAGGGCTGCAGCCTCCGCATGCTTCACCCCGATTTGCATCCAGATCGTTTGCAGATCGGGGAAGTGGGCCAATGCCTCCTCGACAATCTCCGGTACGGCCTCGGATCGGCGGAAAATATCAACCATATCCGCACCGCCCTCAATTTCTGACAATGCGCCCACAATGGTTTTGCCAAACAGGACATCTCCCGCATGGCGCGGGTTGACGGGAACAACGTCAAAGCCGCGCAGACCAAGGTAACGAGCGACAAAGTAGCTGGCGCGCACGGGATTCATCGACACGCCGACAACCGCGACGCGTTTGGTGCGGGTCAGGACATCGCGTAAAAGATCATCTGAATATTCCATACTTTGAGCATACCCTGCCAGCGCGCCGAAAAAAAGCGCCCCAAAGGTGAAACCTGAGGGACGCAAAAGTGTGGAACGAGGGACAGTTAGGTGACTTGCAGGTGTTCCATACCTGCGCGTCCTGAAAGAAAGGTAGGTACGCTTGCCGACCCAAAAAAGGGGTATCGCGGGCTCGTGAACAAGTTCTTAATCCAATCGGCGGAAACGCGCCGATTGAGGCGTTCAGTCAAAAATATCCTCGACGAAATCAAACATGTCCTCGGCAAGATCCTTGAACCAGGCCTTGCGTTTCTTCACCTTGCGCGGCTTGGATTTCTTGTATGCCACCGCTTTGGATTTCTCGGCAAATTTACGCACTTTAGGTTGGTGGCTCACTGCGCGTGACACTGGCCGGGTCTTTTGCTCTGCCGTTTTGGGCAGATACTTGAGGTTGCGCAGAGGCGCGCCGCAACTGGCACAGCTCAACTCATGACGCGCTTTGTCCAGCGTCAATGCGGCTTTGCTGCCGCAATGACAGCAGGTCGCAATTTTCGTTGGATGGCCCATGGTCCCTGCCCTTATGCGTTTGGTCTTACTGCATATAAGGCGATTGCGGCCGCATTTGAGACGTTGAGAGAGCCAAATTGTCCACTTGCGTCAATTCGTACCAAGGCATCGACCGTTTCGCGCGTTTTTTCACGCAAGCCCGGCCCCTCGGCCCCCAGAACCAGCGCAACAGGGCGATCCCGTTTGCCCTCTACCGCCTGTTCTATTGATTGCTCGGCCTCCCCATCCAGTCCCAGCACCAGATAGCCCATATCCTGCAACGCACGGATCGCATCCGCCAGATTACGCACCCGCAGATACGGCTGGCGTTCGAGCGCACCTGATGCCGTTTTGGCCAGCGCACCGGTCTCGGGCGCAGAGTGATGGCGCGTGCCAATTACCGCAGAAGCCCCCAAAACCTCGGCCGAGCGCAGGATTGCGCCCACATTATGCGGATCGGTTACACGGTCCAACAGCATCACGCGCGGCGCTTCCGCCCCGATGCAGACATCCTCCAGACGTCCCCAGTTCAGCGGCTTCACTTCCAGCACGGCCCCCTGATGCACAGAACCCGGATCAAGTGGCGGTTTGAATTTGCGCGGGTCCACAACTTCGGGTGTGATGCCAGCGGCGGCCACCGCATCTTCCAGCTTGATCAATGCATTTGGTGTGATCAGCAGCTTCAGTTTCTCGCGTTCGGGGTTCATCAGCGCATCGCGCACCGCATGCAAACCAAACAGCCAAACCGTCAAATTTGCCTCGGTCTTTTTGTCCTGTTCTTTCTGGACCACCCATTTGGGTTTCTTCATCATTTCGCCCTCATCTGCCGCGCATGCAAAAAGCCGATTGTTTTGCCTTGACGCCCCTTAGGGTCGCTTGTAATCACGCCCTCACGTTCAGCGCAATGCGCGGGACGTAAGTGGGCGACAGGCCGCAAGGTGTGGCAGGGGACTGTAACTCCCTCGCGGAGACGCACGCCTGGTTCGATTCCAGGGTCGCCCACCACTTTCCCAACTTCTGAAGAGATATATTTCCCATTTACGGGATAAGGACATTGCCGCGCTCGAATGTTGCGGCATCCATGCTCAGGTCATCATAGACAATCTGGATCGTGATCGTCTGGATCGCGCCTTGGCGCATACGCAAATACGGAATGCCGTCTTCCTCCAAAATGGCGTTGGGCGTCACAAACTGTTCGTGGCAAGGTGGCAGTGGCCAATTCTGCATCGTCTCGCCGTTCACGGAAATCGCCATCGCTTTGAGACCGCAGCGCCACCCCCACAGATGGGTCACGTAAAGCAAATCCTGACCATCATAATCGCGTACGGCCACCCAATTGCCTTTGGTCGCATTCAGGATCGGTTTGACTTCGGCCGCGGTGGTGAACTTGCCGCTCGGCGTTTGCGGGTCAGCGACAAGGCTTACTGGTACCACCGCCATGTTAAACTCTTGCGTTGGGGCACTTCCAGTTGCTGCCGGAGCAGGAGTTTTCGTACCACCTTCAACCACCGTGCCCTGCCCGATGATCACGCTTTGTGGTGCAATCTGGACCGTTGAGGCACCCGCAAGCGATTGATCTGTCGCCGCATCTCCATCCGGTGTCGGGCCTGGCGCTGTGCTGTTCATTCCTGCGGCCATCATTGCAAAGACTATGTCCAACATTTCTACTCTCCTGCATCGTCAGCGTAATTGCTGTCTTTTGCGCCGGAACAATCCAACCTATAGTGGTTAACAAAAAAGGGGCGCCGCATAACTATGGCACGCAAAGCAGCAGGCTCGCAAACATTCAACATCGTGATTGTTGGCCAACAAGGTCGTCTGGCCTATGAGGCGCTGATTTTCGCAGCCTCCCTTCGCCACTCAAGCCCTGATTTCAAGGGCCGCTTGTTTATTGCCGAACCGCAAGCAGGTGTGCTTTGGGAGAATGATCCGACAATCAAGAACGCCGAAGTCCGTGCCGCGTTAACCGATCTGGGTGCCGAGATCATCCCGTTTGAGAGCAAGTATTTTGGTCAGAAATATCCCTATGGAAACAAGATCGAAATGCTCAAGGTGTTGCCCAAAGGCGAGCCGTTTGTGTTTTTTGACACGGATACCCTGATCACGGGTGACATCACATCAGTCCCTTTCGATTTCGAACGCCCCACTGCCTCCCTGCGCCGCGAAGGAACTTGGCCCATCCCGCAAATCTATGGCCCCGGCTATACAGGTTTGTGGAAATCTCTTTATGACAAATTCGATCTGGATTTTGCATCCAGTCTCGACACCAACCAGCCGGATGAATACTGGCAACGATATCTCTATTTCAACGCTGGGTTTTTCTACTACCGCTGCCCACGCGAATTTGGTGCGAAATTCCTGCAATACGCACTTGCGATCCGCGACACGCCCCCGGTTGAACTGTGTGCGCAGAGCTTTGACCCCTGGCTTGACCAGATTGCCCTGCCCCTTGTCATTCATGCCCTCGGAGGGGGCCGGGATGCTTTGCCCGAGGGGTATCTCGACGGCGAGGTCAGCTGTCACTACCGCTTTTTGCCGCTCCTCTACGCGCGCGAGAGCGATCACACGATCAAGGTGTTGGAAACAGTGACCGCGCCAAACAAGATCAAGAAAGTTCTCAAGGGGTCCAACGCTGTCAAACGCACGATCTATCAAGGGCGCGGCCACAAGGTGCGGGCCTTGTTTGATCAGGATCACCTGCCCCGACGCGAGCAGATGATCCGCAACCGGATCAAGAAGAACGGGTTCTGGATCAGGTAAACATATGGTTTAGCTTGCCTTTTCCAGCAAGGTGTATGTAACAATCATTGCATTTTGCACCTGTGCGCGTACGATTTTCCCTGCCTCGTTACGCTTGCTGCGGGCACCGATCGACTTCTTGATCACACGACCGATCTGCTGGTTCAGGGACACACGGGCACGTGCCGCCGCACGGGTGCCTTTGGCTTCTTTGCCACCAATTGCCGCCGCATACTGCGCGACAAAGTCCGGATCCTTTTCGGCCTCCTGAACCACAGTCAGGATAAAGTGATCATCGAACTTACCTGCCTTGTCCAAGGTTGTTGCCAAGGCAACAGCCTGGTCGATGACGTGGCGTTTGCCAGCAAGACGCAAGGCCAATGGATCATCCGCAGGCGCGGCATCAATCACATGTGATTCCACCAGTTTTTGCATGTAGTGCGTCAGGTTCAGACCTGTCGCCTTTGCCTGCGCATCCAGAAAACGGCGAACCGCTGGCTCAACCGTAAATGTCACGGTCGAGGCTTTTGCCAGCTTCTCCATGCGGCGGGCCTTGATGGCTTCACGCTCGGCGGGTTTTGGGGCTTTGATCTTTTCCATTTTTCCCATTTTGATAACTCCTGCTCAAAACATACTTAATATGTATGTTCATCACTCAAGTCCGTCAACATACTTTTATAGTATGAGAGGTAATTGCAAAATGGCTTACTGGGGTAACCTTGTTCTTTGCGGCAACCGCTTTGCGAACAAACGTCCTGCCCTGCCCGCATGCCGCATGACAGCGGTCTGGAACACTGCCGCTCCCTTGTCTGGCATGCTGGCTTGGCATAAACGTCTCCCAACCCCCGATCAGCGGGACCAGCAAGGAGACACAGATGAGCGATCCAACCTACGGCTTTGACACGCTACAAATTCACGCGGGCGCAAAGCCCGATCCGGCCACCGGTGCGCGCCAGACACCGATTTATCAGACAACAGCCTATGTGTTTCGCGATGCCGACCACGCCGCGGCGTTGTTTAACCTACAAGAGGTCGGTTTCATCTATTCCCGCCTGACCAACCCCACGGTCGCGGTTTTGCAGGAACGCATTGCCACGCTTGAGGGTGGTGTTGGCGCTGTCTGCTGCTCCTCCGGTCACGCCGCGCAGATCATGGCGTTGTTTCCGCTTATGGGTCCGGGCAAGAACATCATCGCTTCGACCCGTCTTTATGGGGGTACGGTCACGCAGTTCAGCCACACGATCAAGCGGTTCGGATGGGAGTGTAAGTTCGTCGACTTTGACGATCTGGACGCGGTGAAAGCAGCCGTTGACGACAACACCCGCGCCATTTTTGGCGAAGCGATTGCAAACCCCGGTGGCTACATCATGGATGTGCGCGCCATTGCCGACATCGCTGATGCAGCTGAAATTCCACTGATCATCGACAACACCACAGCAACACCGTACCTGTGCCGCCCGATCGAGCATGGCGCGACATTAGTTGTTCACTCCACCACCAAATACCTGACCGGAAACGGAACTGTGACCGGTGGTTGCGTCGTTGATTCGGGCAACTTCGACTGGTCCAAGAACGACAAGTTCCCATCTCTCAGCCAGCCAGAGCCCGCCTATCACGGCCTCAAGTTTCACGAAACCTTTGGCAATCTGGCCTTCACCTTCCACGGTATCGCCATCGGTCTGCGTGATCTCGGTATGACGATGAATCCGCAAGCCGCGCATTATACGCTGATGGGGACAGAAACCCTGTCGCTGCGCATGGAACGGCATGTGGAGAACGCGGTTAAAGTCGCAAACTGGCTGGAAAAGGACGACCGCATCGAGAAAGTCACCTATGCTGGTCTGGAGTCTTCACCCTATTACGAGCGCTCCAAAACCGTTTGTCCCAAGGGTGCCGGTGCCTTGTTCACGATTTCAGTCAAAGGCGGCTACGAGGCCTGCATCAAACTGGTCAATGCGCTGGAAATCTTCAGTCATGTTGCCAACCTCGGCGATACACGCAGCCTTGTGATTCACTCCGCCTCCACCACGCACCGCCAACTGTCGCCCGAACAGCAAGAGGCCGCAGGCGCAGGCGCGAATGTCGTACGCATTTCCATCGGCACCGAAGATGCAAACGATCTGATCGCAGACCTTGATCAGGCGCTCGCCAAAGCGGCAGGCTAAGCCGGAATCCCACCCCGTTTCAGTTTTGACGCGGGGTGCGCACCTTACGAAACGGCCTGCGGCGGTTTTGAGCCTGCCGCAGGCCTTTCCTTGGCCAAGGTGACGCGCTATTCTTTGAGCAGTTGGCGTTAACTTCGTTACGCCTGTCCTTGTGTTAAAGTTGTAGTGATGAAGCCTAGTTTTGCTCTTTCTCTCTCTTTTGACGGCATCCGGCTGTTACACCGCGCGGCCGGTGGTTGGCGTGTGGTGGGCGACGTTGCTCTGGATGCGGACGATATGGCTGCGGAACTGGAGGTGCTACGCAAGACCGCCTCCGCACTCGAACCCGGCGGGTTGCATACCAAAGTTCTGCTGCCCGACGAACAAATCAAATATCTGACAATCGATACCCCCGGTGCGGATGATGCTGCACGGCGCGCTGCGGCCTTGATTGCACTGGACGGCGCGACACCCTATGCGGTGGATGATCTGGCCTTTGATATTAGTGTGGACGGCGACAAGACACACATTGCCGCCGTTGCTCATGAAACCTTGGCAGAGGCCGAGGGTTTTGCGCATGAACACCGCTTCCAACCTGTCAGCTTTGCCGCCATTCCGGGCGATCACGCCTATTTGGGTGAACCGTTTTTTGGCGCAACAGCCGTGTCCGCAACATTTCTCGAAAACGGGGAAGAGGTAGAACCGGACGGAATTGCTGTTGTCGTTGTAGGTGACATCAAGACACCAAGCGGACCGGTGGTGGAATTGGATGATCCTGACGTCAATGACGCAGAGGCTGTTGTTGATGTGGCCCCTGTGGACACGGCCGAAACCGGGAGTCCCGATCCAGAAACTCCACAGACTGCCATCAGCGATACGCCCGTTGTCGAAATTGCAGGCGACAGTGCCGAGGTTGGCGAAACGCTTGAGGATGCAGACCGGAAGCCTCCTGCAATTGACGCGGCAGCGCCTGAAGTCGCGCCGGTCGCAGCTGCCCCGATGCTCGGGCCTGCGCCTGCTCCGGAAAGTGCCCCGCGATCGCCAACGGTCGGTTTCGCATCACGCCGCGCTCCCGAGAAAACCACCGTGCCGCAACTTGAAGGTGTCAAACGCAATGCTGTGGCCTCCACAATGCGCCCGCAGCAGGGGGCAGTCACATCCGGCGAGTTGGACATCGAGCCTGATGCGGTTGTACCTGAAACGCCTACGCCATCCAAAGCACCTACGAAATCCGGTTTTCTCAGCCGGCGCAAATCCAAGCCGGATATCATACCATCCGCCCCTCCTCCGCTGGCCGAACAGGAAGGCACCGAAAAAGAGCGCATGACCGTTTTTGGTGCGCGCAAAGGGAATGTCGGTGGCAAGCCCCGCTATCTTGGGCTGATCCTGACCGCCGCCTTGCTGGTTTTCCTTGCCGGCGTCGCCGCTTGGGCCTCGGTATTTCTTGATGACGGCATCAGCCTGTCCCGCTTGTTCGGAGAGCGTGGCCCGACAACCGCAGAAGTACTGGCAGACGAACAAGAAGAAGACGCGACACCCGACGTCAAAGTCGCAACCCTTGATCCGACACTTACCCCGGAAGACGCCGCCGTTCTGGATGCCCTCAGCGATCCTGTGCAACCCGGTCCACAGACAATGCCAAGCGATGCGCAACTTGAGGCGATCTATGCCGCCACGGGCATTTGGCCACGTGCGCCCGAAGTGCCGCCGGAACCCGCAGGTCTGGTCAATATCGAAGACCTGTACCTGACCAGCATTGATCCTGTCAGCACAACCACAGATGCCGTTGCCCTGCCTGATGTGTCCGGCTTTGCCACTGACATTACGCTATCCAACGTCTCTTCCCCGGCAGCGGCGGGCACTTTGTTCGCTCTTGATTCCCGTGGGCTTGTAATCCCGACAGTGCAAGGGGCGCTTAGCCCGGACGGTTTCACCGTATTTCTGGGATCGCCCCCGCGCGTTCCACCCGAAACACCAACAAGGTCTCAAGCCGAACCGGAGGACACTGCAATCCAGTCGGCCCTTGCCGCCTTTAGGCCCCGAACACGTCCCGCTGATCTGGAAGAAAAGACAGAGCGTGCGCAGCTTGACGGTCTGACCCGCAACGAGCTGGCCGGATATCGCCCCGCCTTGCGCCCCAAGTCCCTGCAACAACAAGCCGAAGCCGCATCAGTCCCCGCACCTGAACCGGAGGCGGAGCCGGAACAAGTGAACACGGATAGTGCTGTCGCCCTTGCATTGGCCAACACGGCACAGCCGGTTCCGGCCCTTGAAAATGCAACAAAATTTGCAGTGCGCGCGTCGGTGCGACCCGACGTGCGCCCGCGCAACTTCGCGCGGATCGTCAAACGGGCGCAACGTGCCAAACCGGATGAAGAGGTACGCGTGGCCAGCGCGGCCACCGTCGCCCCGCGCGTGGTCAAACCCAAAGTGCCCACCAAAGCTTCTGTTGCGAAACAGGCTACGGTCAAGAACGCGATCAATTTGCGCAAAGTCAACCTGATCGGTGTTTACGGGAAACCTTCCAACCGCCGCGCTTTGGTGCGACTAGGCAACGGGCGCTACAAGAAAGTGGTCGTAGGGGATCGCATTGATGGCGGTCGTGTTTCAGCCATTGGCGAAGGGGAACTTCGCTATGTCAAACGCGGCAAAAATGTCGTTCTGAAAATGCCTAGGTAGACCATTGTTCGCAGATCGCGACATAGTTGTGAGAATTGAATTGTGCGAAAAATACCTTAAGCAAAAGATTAAGTATCCCCTTTTTTGATTTATTAACAAAATGTTAAAGGCCTTTCTTTAAGCATGAAAGCTCTACGGGAGTTACTCGATACACCTGACCGACATCATATCATCGCACCTTGTAAAACCTCCACCGCCCACCTGATGTCCGCTTCATTACTCCGTTAGAGACAACCCGTTGCGCCATTCCAATTGTCTGGACGCGGCAAACATCGGCGAAACCACGCTTGTTCTGCGTGGCAATGGCCTCTTGCCTTTTCATTTCCAACCATTCCCCGCATGTATCGAGAAAACAGCGCGAGAATGCCGCACCATGCTAGATGAAACAGATTATCGCCTTCTGACCGCCTTGCAAAAGGACGCCCACCTGACGGCACAAGAGCTGGGCGAACGTTTGCATCTTTCAGCGTCTCAAGCTGGGCGGCGCCGTCAGCGTCTGGAGGCACAGGGATACATTCAGGGCTACACAGCGCGCCTTGACCCCCTCAAACTAGGGCTCAACGTGCAGGGTTTTGTACAAGTCCACCTTGAGACCCAAGGCCCGGCGCATTCCCGCAGTTTCGGACAGCTACTGTCCACCCGTAGCGAGATTGTGAGCGCTTGGACCATGACGGGGGATGCGGATTACCTTTTACGCGTCTATTGTGAAGACTTGCCCAGCCTGAACCGGCTCATTCACGACGTTTTGTTGGCACATCCAGCGGTTGCGCGTGTGCATAGCCAGATCGTAATGGACCAGTTGAAACGCGACGGGCCTTTGCCCACCTGACGCCCCAACCCCCGACGCAATATGCGTTTCTGAGAGGACCACCATGGAAGGCTTTCTGTTCCAAGCCACGATCTATCTTGCTGCTGCGGTAATTGCAGTGCCCATAGCCTCGCGTTTGGGGCTTGGCTCGGTGTTGGGCTATCTGGCCGCTGGTATTCTCATTGGTCCGGTTCTGGGGTTTGTGGGGTCCGAGACCAAGGATCTGCAACACTTCGCCGAATTTGGCGTGGTGATGATGTTGTTCCTTATCGGTCTAGAACTGGAGCCACGCGCGCTTTGGGACATGCGCCACCGGCTACTGGGCCTCGGAGGGTTGCAGATCGTGCTGTCGGCAGCGGCGCTGATGGGCATTGCCATGGCCTATGATCAACCCTGGACTGTTTCGCTTGCGATTGGTCTGACGCTCGCGTTGTCCTCGACTGCGATTGTCCTGCAAACATTGTCCGAGAAAAATCTGATGCAGACCAGCGGTGGGCGGTCGGTGTTTTCGGTTCTGCTGACGCAGGATATCGCAGTGATTCCGATCCTTGCATTCCTGCCGCTTCTTGCAATTCCGACCATTGGCGGCGTTATGCCGGATGGTTCTATTTCGTTGGACACAGAAGAAGTGGACGCCGCACACAAGGCAGTGGACGGTCACAATGCCCCCGCCGCGGCCGAAGCTGCTTTCACCTTTGTGCAAAGCCTGCCCGGTTGGGGGGTCACGCTGGTCACGATCGGTGCAATCGCGGCGATCATCATCGTTGGTGTCTTTTTCACACGCCCCGTTTTTCGTTTTATCCACTCGGCCAACCTGCGCGAGATGTATACCGCCCTCGCCCTCTTGATCATCACCGGCATTTCGTTTCTGATGATGCTGGTCGGGCTGTCGCCCGCTCTGGGTGCCTTTCTGGCGGGTGTTGTCCTGGCCAGTTCAGAGTTCCGTCACGAACTTGAGACCGACCTTGAGCCTTTCAAAGGGCTGCTTTTGGGTCTGTTCTTTATCACGGTCGGCGCAGGCATCAACTTTGAACTGCTTTTTGCGGATACCATCATTATCGTCGGCATGGCCTTGTTGGTGATCATCGTCAAAGGGTTGATTCTTTTTGGATTGGGCCGTCTGTTCAAACTGCGCGGACGCGATCAATGGCTGTTTGCGCTGGGATTGGCGCAGGCGGGTGAATTCGGATTTGTTCTGGTCAGCTTCTCGGTAACCACGGGTGTAATGCCCAACGAGGTGGCAGAGACGCTCCTGCTTGTTATTGCTTTGTCTATGCTGATTACGCCGTTGCTGTTTATCCTGTATGACTTCATCAGCAAGCGTCTGGAAGAGGCCGGCGGGCCGATTGTAGCGGATGATATCGACCACGAAGGGCCGGTGATCATCGCAGGCATCGGACGCTTTGGACAAATTGTTAACCGTTTGGTGCAGGCCAGCGGCTTTCAGACGGTTGTATTGGATCACAACCCCGAAACCATCGCAGTTATGCGCCGTTTTGGCTTCAAAGCGTTTCTTGGGGATCCCACGCGCCCTGACATCCTGCGCAAAGCCGGCCTAAAGGATGCGCGGGTGTTGGTGGTGACACTGGATGATCCGAAAGCCGCATTGGCGCTGATCACCTACGCCCGCAAGGAACGCCCCGATTTGCATATTGTCACCCGCGCCCATGACCGCACGGATGTATATCGCCAGTATCAGGCAGGGGCCAATGACATTGTCCGCGAAATGTTTGATGGATCGTTGCGCGCTGGCCGTTATGTTCTGGAAAACATGGGGCTTTCCGAGTTCGAAGCGCATGAGGCGGAGAAAATGTTCTACGATCACGACCGCATGTCGGTGCGCGAACTGGCGTCGCTCTGGAAGGCGGATGTCGAACCGTCCGCCAACAAAGAATATGTCGCACGCGCCAAGGAATTGCAGAAAGATCTTGAGACGGCCTTTCTTAACCGCGCCGAAGAGGACGACAAGAAAAGCGCCTGATGTTTCTTTAGGCATTCCCCGCTTGTCTTGCGCCGCTACCCGTCGCTGACCCCTGCCTGCGCAAAGGTTGCCATCCCCGCGTGGCAGGCCATAGCCCCCCTGAGTACGGCAATCGCCAGCGCACCGCCAGAGGCTTCGCCCAACCGCAAGCCAAGCTGCAACAGTGGCTCCTTGCCCAGCTGCCCAAGCAACCTTGCGTGGCCACCTTCCGCACTCAGGTGGCCCGCAACGGCGTGATCCAAGGCTCCATCCGCCGTATGTGCCAACGCTAAACCTGTCGCGCAGCAGATGAAGCCGTCCAGAACAACCGGAATGCGCAAAACCCGCGCCCGCACCATTGCGCCCGCCATTGCCGCCAATTCCCGTCCACCCAGACGCTGCAGCGTCTCGAGCCCGTCACCCTGCCCTTTGTGCAATGCGACACCCTCTGTAACCACCTTTGTCTTGAGCGTTAGGCCCGCATCATCCACACCTGTGCCACGCCCTGTCCATTCTGCCGCATCCCCGCCCAGCAACGCGCAAGCGATTGCGGCCGCAGAAGTCGTATTTGCGATGCCCATTTCACCAACCACCAAAAGATCTGCGTCGGTCTTTACTGCGTCCCATCCGGTTTGCAGGGCTGCCAGAAAATCATCCTCGTTCATCGCCGGACCTTGGGTGAAATCCTGCGTAGGTCGATCCAGATCAAGAGGAACAACATCAAGCGTGGCTCCGTTCGCCCGCGCAATCTGGTTAATCGCGGCGCCGCCATGTTGGAAGTTCAGCACCATCTGCGCGGTCACTTCCGCGGGAAAGGCGGACACACCCCGCGCTGCAACACCATGATTTCCGGCAAAAACAATAATCTGCGGTGCTGTAATCTCGACGTTTTTGCCGCCGCGCCAACTACGATACCATAGCGCGAGATCCTCAAGGCGGCCCAACGCCCCAGGCGGTTTTGTCAGTTGCATATTATGATCAGTCGCAGCAGACAGGACATCCGCATCAGCGCCTTGCTGGTCCACCATCAGGGCCCGGAATTCGGACAGGGTTGCAAATTCAAGTGTCATGGGCATGCTCGCACTTTGGTGTTCTGTTGCACAACGTCTATCCATTGAACCGCACCACAGGAAGGGGCCGAAAGGCAGATTAATGAACAGAAACGACATCCCTCCGCCTGCGTTTCGCCCGTTGCCGCGTGACCTTTTGATGGCGCTTGCATTGCTGACCCGTTTGCCGTTGCCCCAGCTTCGGTTTGATTCTGACGCCCCCCGTCCGGCGGCCTTTGCAGCTTGGGCCTATCCGCTGGTTGGCATGGTTGTTGCAGGGCTGTCTGGCCTGTCTGCTGGGATGGCCGTTGGTTTGGGCCTGCCTGTGTCCGTAGCCGCTGTGTTCGTGGTGCTTGCGGGCATCCTGTGCACCGGCGCAATGCACGAAGATGGCTTGGCGGATTGCGCCGATGGATTCTGGGGAGGATGGACAGGCGAGCGACGGCTCGCAATCATGAAAGACAGCCAGATCGGCACGTACGGCGTCATTGCCTTGACGATGTCACTGGGGTTGCGGTGGCTTGCGGTATCGGCGCTGCTCACTTCCGGCGTCTTACTAACCGCGTTGCTCGCGGCGGCGGTGGTTTCGCGCGCGTCCATGGTTGGCGTGATGTATGCCTTGCCACATGCCCGCAATTCGGGACTCTCTCGCCAAACCGGGAAGCCGCCACGTGCAGCTGTCATGATCGCGGGTGCAATTGCCTTTACCGCCTTGCTTTTCGTAATCCCTGCACCCGCCTTTTTATCCATTTTGATGACCGCTGCCGCGCTCTTCGGCTGCGCAACCCTTGCCAAAGCCAAAATCGGCGGACAAACAGGTGATGTTCTTGGAGCCACCCAACAGATCACCGAGATCGGCATTTTGCTGGCCTGCCTGACCACTTTATCATAAAAAAAGCGCCGCTTCCAATTCAGGCGCGGCGCTCTGTCATTCTTGTTTTGCTTGCGATTTACGCTGCGATGCGGCTTTCCAGCACGTCACCGATTTGCTTGGCTGCAAGCACTTCGTCACCACCGCCGACAGCGCCGACTTCACGGGTCAACCGCTCAAGTGCCGCTTCATACAGCTGGCGCTCGGAGTAACTTTGCTCGCGCTGGTCATCAGTGCGGTGCAGGTCGCGCACAACCTCTGCAATGGCAATCAGATCGCCGGAGTTGATCTTTTGCTCGTACTCCTGCGCACGGCGCGACCACATCGCGCGCTTGACTTTGGCCTTGCCCTTGAGGGTCTTCATTGCATGGGCAATGACGTCAGGCGAAGACAAAGAACGCATACCGATTTCAGTCGCTTTGTGCGTCGGTACCCGCAGGGTCATTTTGTCTTTTTCGAATGCAATCACAAAGAGTTCCAGTGTAATGCCCGCGATTTCCTGCTCCTCGACGGATACAATCTGCCCAACGCCATGTGCGGGGTAGACAACAAATTCTTTCGGGCTGAAATCAAGCTTTTTCGACTTGGACATGTAGTGGCTCCTATGGCGCGGATCGCTCCGCAGTAAAGTGTTGGCTGGTTCGGACGCGAAAAACGCAACAAGACAGGGACCGTCTGGTCCACATCCAAGATGCGTCTATTTCAGGATTTGGCGGTCAGAGAGGGCAGCGCAGGTGCAATGTCATCGTGTCCATCAAGACCGTATTTCCGTTTCAGCTTTTGACCAGTGTAGCACAAAAAACAGTCATCTAAAAGTTCATCCCGCAATACCGCAGAAAAAACATATTATTTCAGCTGGTTACCCATGAATCAAAGCTGACAAAAATTCCGAATCAGCCGCCCTCTCCGGGGGCTTCGGAAAAGTACTTTTCCAGCTTACCAGATTCACCATCCCGCTCTTCTGCCTCGGGCAATGGGTCTTTCTTGGTGATGATCACGGGCCACATTTCGGAATACTTGCGGTTGAATTCCACCCATTTTTCCATGTCCGGCTCTGTATCAGGACGGATCGCATCCGCCGGGCATTCCGGTTCACAAACGCCACAATCGATGCATTCATCCGGGTGGATCACCAGCATGTTTTCACCTTCGTAAAAGCAGTCCACAGGACATACTTCGACGCAGTCGGTGTATTTACAGGCAATGCAGGCGTCATTCACGATATAGGTCATGGGGCGTCTCTGTCAGGGTTGGTTGACGGTGAAGTAAATCAGGCCGAAGGATCATTCAAGGTGGCGGGCCTTAGAAAGATCAAGGGTGCGACGATCCTTCTTGCTTGGGCGCCCTTTCCCGTCAAATCCGGGGTTAACGGGTTGTTTGTTCTGCGATTTGGGCTGTGGCGGGGACAGATCGGTATAAAGCGCTTGTGCCTCGGGTGCCGGGCCGCGCCGCACGCCCAATGCGTCGATCTGGATCACGCGAATATGATCGCCCTGTTCAAAGGTCAGCACGTCACCTGCGGTGATCATGCTGGCCGGTTTGTGTGTCAGATTACCGTTGATACGTGCAGCCCCCGTTTTCACGCGGGCTGCTGCCAGGGATCGTGTCTTGAAAAATCGCGCATGCCACAGCCATTTGTCGATGCGCAGCTTTTCGACCGTTTCCGTCAATTACTTGTTGTCCTTCAACCCCATCAGGGCAGCGGCAAACGGATTGTCGGGGTCGATCTGCTTTTCCTTGCGCGGTGGACGGGCGGAAAAGTTCTGTGCCTTGTTGTCCTTGTCCCCGCGCGGCGCGCCCTTGCGGCCTTTGCCTTGCGGTTTCCCTTTGCCACGCGGTTTGTCGTCGACACGACGGTTTTGGTTCGGACGTGCCACGCGGCCCCAAGTGAAAGTGTAGAACACTTCCATTTCGGGCGCTTCAGCGTCTGGGGACGGCTCGGCTTGGGACGTCGGCGCATCCTCTGGTGTGGCCTCAACAACTTCTTCTGCCGTGGCTTCTGGCGTTTCGGCAACTTGCGTCGCGTCCTCTGCGGAGGCTTTGACCCCAACTTCGTCAGCAACAGCTGCCGTTTCAATCACAGGCTTTATCTTGACCCGTTCACCCTTCTCCGCCTTGTAACCAAGGCCACCCATCAAATCAGCGAACTGTTCAAGCGTCATGCCTGTGATTGACAGCATATCTGCCTTGGCCTCGAACCCGCCGCGCGAATCTTCCCCACGTAGCATGTCCGCAAGACGCTCAAGCATATCGATGCGGATCGCACGGGTACCCGCGTTGCGATAGCCGGACATCGTATCGGACCCTTCCGGCGCGCTGGCATCGACTGGAATTGTCACCAGACCGGGTGGCGGCGATTCCGGGAATTCGGAAAGACCTTTGGAGAGCGACCACAACACCAGACGCAAACGCGTCGGTGCCGGTTTCAATATCAATGGCATAAAGATGGTGAACTGGCCAAATCGGATGCCGTGTTTGCGCAACGCGCCGCGCGCGTCCTGATCCAGCGACTTCACATCCTCGGCAACGCTTGCGCGCGGCAAAATGCCAAAATTCTCAACCAGTTGGAACGCAAAACCACGCGCCAGCCCCGTGAGCGTCTCGTCTTTGGACAAGGCGATCAACGGCTCGAACAATGCGGCGATTTTGCGATCAATGAAGTGCTGCAAACGGCGCTGCACCTTTTGCGCAACCTCCGCGCCCGCAACATCATCGACAAAAACCTCGACCTGCGGCTTGAGCGCATCCGCGCCAGCAACCAGTTTTCCCACAGCTGAGGCACCCCACATCAGGCCACCCTGTTCGGTGAAATCAATCTCTGTATCAGGGGCGTTGTAAAAACGATCGGCACGCAGATGGAACTGCGGGGCCAACGCCTGAAGCGCCGCCGTCTTGATCGTCTTCTCTTCTGCGCCCCCAGCACCCTTGTCTGCGCGGAAACGGAAACCGTCCAGCTTGCCTACAAATTCGCCTTCGACTGTTACTTCACCGGTATCGCTAACTTCGGCCACCATGGCTTCCTTCTGTCCTAGCCGGCGCAAAAGCACGGATGTGCGCCGGTCTACAAATTTTTCGGTCAGACGCGCGTGCAAGGCGTCCGATAGGCGGTCTTCTACGACACGTGTCGCCCCGCGCCAATGGTTTTCGTCGCGCGTCCACCCTTTGCGCTGCGCGACATAGGTCCACGTGCGGATAAAGGCCAACCTTTTTGACAATGCATCAATGTCCCCGTCTGTGCGGTCAATCCGCTGGATATGCCGCGCCAGCCAATCCTCGGAAATTTCGCCGCGCTGGTGCAGGTCAATGAAGATGCTCTCAAGAAGGCTGGCGTGCTCTGCATGACTAATACCGCGAAAGTCGGGTATGCCACAAACTTCCCAAAGCAGCTTGACTGACGGGCCATCCGTACAACGGGCAAAAACCTCGTCCACTTGCCCCAGCGTTTTCAATGCCTTGAGATCATCCGCTTCACGCGCCCTGACCAACCGCTCATCATCGGATTTCATTTCAAGTGTCGAAATCAGCCTGTCGATGGACCCGAATTGCAACGCGTGGTTGCGCCAGTTTATCTTGTTTTGCGGCGTAAAGCTATGATCCATGATCGCACGGGCCACACCGTCGTCCAAGGCAGGCGCATCACCCGTGGTACCAAACGTCCCGCTTTTGAAGCCGCGCCCTGCCCGTCCGGCAATCTGCGCAAGTTCATTCGGGGCCAATGGTCGCATCCGCCGCCCGTCGAATTTGCTGAGCGCGGAAAAGGCCACATGATCCACGTCCAGATTCAGGCCCATTCCGATCGCATCTGTGGCCACCAGATAATCCACCTCGCCGTTCTGGTACATGTCGACCTGTGCATTGCGCGTGCGCGGACTCAACGCCCCCATAACAACCGCCGCACCGCCCTTTTGGCGGCGGATCAACTCTGCGATGGCATATACATTCTCAACCGAAAACCCGACGATTGCACTGCGTGGCTTCATCCGGCTTATCTTTTTCTGACCTGAATAGACCAATTCGGACATCCGCTCGCACTTGATATGTTCAACGCCCGGCACCAGTGCATTGATCGTGCCACGCATGGTGTCTGACCCCATAAACAGGGTCTCGTGCAGGCCGCGGGCGCGCAGCAAACGGTCGGTGAACACATGGCCGCGTTCGGGATCAGCGCACAATTGTATCTCGTCAATCGCGACAAAATCCGCGCCCATGCCTTCAGGCATCGCCTCAACCGTGCAGACCCAATATTGCGTGCGCGGCGGCACGATGCGTTCCTCTCCCGTGACCAAGGCCACAACGGATGGCCCGCGCAAAGCAACAATGCGATCATAGACCTCACGCGCCAGCAAACGCAGCGGCAAACCGATGATGCCAGTGCGATGCCCCAGCATCCGTTCGATTGCGTAGGTGGTTTTACCCGTGTTTGTCGGGCCTAAAACGGCCACGACACGTCCATCTCTCGACACTTTTGTCCCCGATCAGAGTTCGCGGCCAATGCCGTCGCGCTTCATGCGGGCAATCGCCGCTTTCGCATTTTCATGATTGGGATGCATTGCCAAGACTCGCCGGTAAAGTTTCGCCGCTTTACGCAGATCACCAAACTCCTGAAACATGACAGCCAGCCCGAACATTGCGTCGAAATGGGTCGGGTCCAGAGCCAGCGTGATTTCCAGATCGTCCAAAGCAGGCCCATAGAGGTCAGCGCGGAAATACGCCTCGGCACGGGCGTGAAAACCTTCAGCGAAACCCGGCGCATGATCGGTCAGCGCCGTCAGATGTTCAATCGCCAGCGGATAATTCCCCGCTTCCATCGCCTCGCGCCCCCGGCGCAGCAGCAAATCCATCGCTGCAGAACCGGATCTGGACCACTCCAATTCTATTTCTTTCACGACACGGGGCGCTTCGGTCTCGCTGGCCCCGCGCAGTTTATCCAACAGGTCCTGCGACACGGGCGCGGCCCTTCCTGTGCTGCACAGCAACACAAGCAGTCCAACTGCCGTAAGGTGACGTTTGAGGTTGACGGGTAAGTTGCGCATAACAAAAGTGAATGTAACAGGCTGCCGCCACAAATCCAGACGTGACCGGCACCAATTTGCCAAAAAAGGGCGCAAGATGAGCGATATTTTAAACCAAGCCGTAACTGTTCTGAACGAAAAACTGGACGGAGCCGACTTTGACGGCACCGCAAAGTTCGACATCGAGGGCGAAGGCGCTGTAATGATCGACGCGACTGGCGCACGCGCCGCAGATGATGCCGCTGACGTGACGTTAAGCGCGGACGCTGACACGTTTCAGGAAATCCTGAGCGGTGAAACAAACCCGACTTCCGCATTTATGACCGGCAAGCTGAAAATTGACGGCGACATGGGCATGGCAATGAAATTGGCAACTGTCCTTGCCTGATGGATTTAACGCCTGCCCCTCTGTTTACCGACGTGCACCCCGGCCCTGCGGGCGGGGTTGCGCATTGGATGATGACTTCGGACAACAAACGGATCAGGGTGGCACATTGGCCGCTTGACGGTGCCAAAGGAACAGTACTGCTTTTCCCTGGACGCACCGAATACATTGAGAAATATGGCGTTACCGCTGGCGATCTTTCTGCGCGGGGACTGGCGACAATGGCAATTGACTGGCGCGGTCAGGGGTTGGCCGACCGGCTTTTGGATGACCCGCTGGTAGGCCATGTTGATGCGTTTCCGGATTATCAAAAAGACGTGGCCGCGATGATGCGGGCGGCGCGCAGCTTTGGCCTGCCGCGCCCCTATTTTATGCTGGCGCATTCGATGGGCGGCTGCATCGGTTTACGCGCCGTGATGGAGGGAATCGGTGTGCAGGCCGCAGCCTTTACAGGGCCGATGTGGGGCATCTACGTCAAACCCCATTTGCGCGGATTGGCAAGGGTGCTGGCCCACGTCATGCCGCGCATTGGCAACGGACACGGTCTGCCTCCGGGGACCAAAATAACCCCTTACGTTCTGAACGAACCGTTCGCGGACAACATGCTGACAACGGATGCATGCATGTTCAACATGATGCGTGATCAACTCGCGGCTCACCCCGAACTTAGCCTGGGCGGTCCGAGCTACATTTGGTTGCGCGAAGCTTTTGCGGAAACCCTGCATCTGTCCCAACGTGCAGCCCCGAACCTGCCAGCAATTTCATGGTTGGGCACAAACGAACGGATTGTCGCCGTGCCGACCATCTATGAGCGGATGCAGAACTGGACCGGCGGCTGGCTCGAACTGGTCGAAGGCGCGGAACACGAGGTTCTGATGGAACAGGAAAGTATTCGGCGACCCGTAATGGACGGAATGGAAAAGCTGTTTCTGGGAACCGTCACAACCTGATCCGCTCAAAGCCTTTGAATTGTCCACGAATGGTCTAGTTTTATCGGAATGACACGTAACCCCGTTCTGACCTTCACAGACAAAGGCATCTACTGCCCCGCCGGTGATTTTTACATTGACCCTTGGCGTCCTGTCGAGCGAGCGTTGATCACCCATGGCCACGCGGACCATGCGCGCTGGGGTATGGGGACATATCTGGCCACACATGCCGCATTGCCCGTTATGCGCCATCGACTTGGGGATATCTCAGCCGAAGGCATCGCATTCGGAGAAGTCCGCCAGATCGGTGACGCCCGCGTTTCATTCCATCCTGCAGGGCATGTGCCGGGATCTGCGCAAATTCGGGTCGAGGTCGCGGGTGAGGTGTTTGTGGCCTCCGGCGACTATAAAATTGTAGATGACGGGTTATCCGAACCCTTTGAGCCGATCAAATGTCACCACTTCATCACCGAGAGCACCTTTGGCCTACCCGTTTTCCGTTGGGCCGAACAACGCGATGTCGCGGCAGAGATCAACGCATGGTGGGCCGCTTGCGCAGCAGCAGGAAAGACCGCGTTTCTAGGGGCTTACGCGCTTGGCAAGGCACAGCGGCTGATGACTATGCTGGACGCGGATATTGGACCATTACTCACCCATACAGCGGTCGAGAACACCAACACGATCCTGCGCAATCAGGGCGTTGCCTTGCCTGATACCGTGCTTGCCAATGGAGAGCTGAACCCAAAGGATCACCCCCGCGCGATTGTTATCGCGCCACCCTCCGCTCTTGGCAGCGCATGGGCGCGCAAATTCGGGCCGCAGGAAACTGGATTTGCCTCCGGCTGGATGGCGGTAAGGGGCATCCGGCGCCGGCGCGCCGGGGATCGGGGGTTCGTGATTTCGGACCACGCGGATTGGGCTGGCTTGGTATCTGCGATCAGAGATACAGAAGCCGAAAACATATATGTAACACATGGTTACACTGACATCTTCACGCGATACCTGAATGAAAATGGATGGAACGCAAAAGTGGTTCCAACCCAGTTTGAGGGCGAAACCCTCGATCAAGGGGAAGAGGCATGAAACGTTTTGCCACCTTGTTTAACACAATTGATCAAAGCACAAAAACATCCGTAAAAGTAACAGCCCTGGCCGGCTATTTCGCTGAAGCCGAAGAGGCGGACAGGCTCTGGACCGTTGCGCTTTTCTCGGGCCGCCGTCCTAAACGTGCCGTCACAACCACCCGCCTGCGCGAATGGGCCGCCGAGGTGTCTGAAGTGCCCCTTTGGCTGTTTGAGGACAGCTATGCGATTGTTGGTGATCTGGCTGAAACCATTGCGCTGGTTCTGCCCCCGAACAGCGAAACCTCTAATCAAAGTCTTTCGCATTGGATCAAAGCCTTACGCGATCTTTCTAATGTCGATGACCTCGAACGCAAGAGATTTGTCCTAAGGGCATGGAAAACCTTGGGCGGCACCGAACGCTTTGTCTTTAACAAGCTGATCACGGGCGGGTTTCGCGTGGGGGTAAGCCAGAAACTGATGACCCGTGCGCTTGCCCAATCAACCGGCAAACCCGAAGCGGAACTTGCGCACAGGCTAATGGGCAACTGGCACCCGGATGACGTGACATGGCACAGCCTGATCGAAGCCGAAGACGCCAGCGCTGACGCCTCGCGTCCCTACCCGTTCTACCTTGCGCATGCACTCGAGGACGGTCCCGAACCGCTTGGCGATCCACTCGATTGGCGGGCAGAATGGAAATGGGATGGCATTCGCGGCCAATTGATCCTGCGCGATGGCAGCTACTTTGTGTGGTCCCGCGGTGAGGAGTTGATGACGGACCGCTTTCCTGAACTGGCCCGTGCCATCGACCACCTCCCGTCAGGCACTGTATTGGACGGAGAATTGCTTGTCTGGCAAGCTGGTGCCGATAAGCCCTCTTCTTTCAACACATTGCAGGCGCGCATCGGGCGCAAGACTGTCCCCAAAAAGCTGCTGTCAGAAGCACCGGTTGTCCTGCACGCATATGATCTTCTGGAGTGGCAAGGTGCAGATATTCGCACCCTGCCCTTCACCAAGCGCCGCAACCTGTTGGAAACTGCCTGCGCTGATCTGCCAGCGGATGCGCCCGTAAGACTTTCGCCGCAGCATCGCTTTGCAGAATGGGACAGGCTCGCAGATATCCGCGCCACGGCCCGCGAGGAGAACGCCGAAGGCCTCATGATCAAACGCGCCGACAGTCCCTATTTGTCGGGCCGCAAGAAAGGCGACTGGTGGAAATGGAAGCTGGACCCGCTGACGATTGACGCTGTGATGATCTATGCGCAGGCTGGTTCTGGCAGGCGCGCAAACATGTTCACGGACTACACATTCGCGGTCTGGCACGGCAACGATCTAGTCCCCTTCACCAAGGCCTACTCTGGCCTCACCGACAAGGAATTTATTGAAATCACCGCTTGGGTCAGAAAAAACACCCAGCAACGCTTTGGTCCGGTGCGCCAAGTCACCCCGCATCATGTGTTCGAGATTGCGTTTGAGGGCATTCAAGCGTCCAGCCGTCACAAATCGGGCGTCGCCCTGCGATTTCCGCGCATGAAACGCTGGCGGCAGGATAAACCGCTGCAAGAGGCCAATACGCTGGACGATCTGAACGAAATGCTGCGTATCTATGGGTGAGCGGCGCTTGTTCCTTTGGCCTTTGACACATAGGTAAGAGCAAACAGTTTTGAGGTAGCACTAATGTTTCAACTTCCCTTTCCCGTACGTGACGCCAATGCTAGCGGCGGCAACAAAGACCTTGGCGATCTTCCTGAATGGGATCTGAGTGATCTGTACACCGGCGAGGATGCGCCCGAACTCAAGCGTGATCTGGACTGGCTCGAACAAGCCTGCGCCAGCTTTGCTGCTGATTATGAAGGAAAACTTGCAGATCTGGATGCCGCAGGTCTACTCGATTGTGTGCTGCGCAACGAAAAGATCAACCAGATCGCGGGCCGCATTATGTCCTTTGCGGGCTTGCGGTATTATCAGCTGACAACGGATGCGGATCGCGCAAAATTCATGTCCGATTGTCAGGAAAAGATCACAAATTTCACCACACCTTTGGTGTTTTTCACACTTGAACTGAACAAACTGCCCGACGACCATCTTGGTAAGTTATTGGAGCAAAACCACGATCTGGCCCGCTACAAGCCGATTTTCGACCGCATCCGCGCCATGAAACCCTACCAACTGTCTGACGAGTTGGAAAAATTCCTGCACGATCTGGGCGTTGTCGGCGATGCTTGGGAGAGGATGTTTGACGAAACCATCGCGGGTCTGCAATTCGATGTGAATGGCGAAACCCTGGGCATCGAAGGCACGCTGAACTTGCTGACCGATCCGAAACGCGAAAACCGCGAGGCCGCCGCACGTGAGCTGGCAGAAGTATTTGGCGAAAATGTGAAAACCTTCGCCCGTGTGCATAACACGCAAGCCAAGGAAAAAGAGATCATCGACCGCTGGCGCGGGATGGAAACCGCACAAACCGGCCGCCACCTGAGCAATCAGGTAGAACCCGAAGTGGTTGAGGCGCTGCGCAACGCGGTAGTGAACGCCTACCCCAAGCTAAGCCACCGTTATTATGAACTTAAACGCAAATGGCTTGGCCTTGACGTGATGCAGGTCTGGGACCGCAACGCCCCCCTGCCGATGGAAGACCCGCGCATCGTGGATTGGGCCGCAGCCGAGAAAACCGTGATGGACGCCTACACCGCATTTGATCCGCGCATGGGCGAGTTGGCCAAACCGTTCTTCACAGAAGGCTGGATTGATGCAGGCGTAAAACCGGGCAAGGCACCGGGGGCTTTTGCGCATCCAACGGTGACGGATGTGCATCCCTATGTGATGCTGAATTACTTGGGAAAACCACGCGATGTCATGACCTTGGCGCATGAGTTGGGCCACGGCGTGCATCAGGTTTTGGCCGCAGGTCAGGGCGAGATGTTGTCCTCCACACCGCTGACTTTGGCGGAAACGGCATCGGTCTTTGGTGAAATGCTGACCTTCCGCAAGATGTTGGACGGGGCCAAGACCGATACAGAGCGCAAGGTGCTGCTGGCCGGCAAGGTGGAGGACATGATCAACACGGTTGTCCGCCAGATCGCGTTTTATGACTTTGAGTGCAAACTCCATGCTGCACGCCGTCAGGGCGAGTTAACCCCCGATGACATCAACGCGTTGTGGATGTCAGTGCAGGCGGAATCGCTTGGACCGGCCTTTGAGTTTATGGACGGATACGAGACCTTCTGGGCCTATATTCCGCATTTTGTGCATTCCCCCTTCTACGTCTACGCCTACGCCTTTGGTGACGGCTTGGTGAACGCACTCTATGCAGTCTACGCAGAGGGCGAGGAGGGATTCGAAGAAAAGTACTTCGACATGCTCAAGGCGGGTGGATCAAAGCACCACAAGGAATTGTTGGCCCCGTTTGGGCTGGATGCCTCTGATCCCGCATTCTGGGACAAGGGCCTGTCGATGATTTCAGGCTTTATTGATGAGTTGGAAGCGATAGAGGGTTAATCCACCCACCCTAAATCTTTGAATGCGTCCCGTCACACAGGGGCGCATTCGCGCTGTGTTTACAGCCGCAAAAGAACACCGGTTTGCTTTCTGTTGCCTCATACTTCACTGGCGCAAAAGACGTTTCCTTGTGTGATCCATCACAAAACGGCTGTTTTGCGGATTGCCCGCACGTGCAGTAAAAATAAGTCTTGCCCTCTTCCACCTCCACCCGGAACGGAGATTTTTGCGCAATATTGGGTGTCTCTGACATAGGCTGGCCTTTCTAAACTGACTGTCACGACAGGATATCAGTCGCGTTAAAATCCCGCAAATACGGGCGATGTACGGCAGCATAAGGTCAATCGTTCCATGCGTAACAGCCAACACCATCCCGCTTGAGCGGCCTGCTGAACGGGACGGCGTAATCAACTTGCGTATTCCACTGGCCAAAACTTGGTGCGCGCGGGTTCACCACATTGAAATCAAACTGAAAGTCCCCGCCTGTGCGAAACTTCCAGCCCTTGCAAACGGTCGTTAACTCTTGCCGCATCACCCAGTTGTTCGAGGCATTAAACCGGTCATATCCAGGCAACCCCTTGGATTGCGACAGCCAGCAATACTCGGCCAGCCCGCGTGACATCAAGTGTTCGCAAACCAGCCCGCCGCCATAGGCCCCCAGCTTGAAGTTGATCCCTGTCCTGCTGGCGAAGTTGGTAAAGACATTCTGAAGATCGCGAAAGTAGTTTTCGATATGGGGTAGGATATCATCCGGCCCATGCTTGCCCAAGCTCCCGCCGAATAGTGACACGCCTTCCTCCAAATATAGGTCGTAGAACTCCTTGTGCTTGCGGTATGCACCTGCCCCCATGCTTTTTTTCAGGGTCGCTTCGCGGGTTGCACTGATCGCCCCACCTTTGCTCTTCGCATATTCATAATTCGCCGATTGCAACGCGCCGTCCACACCATCCACCCCGAAATAGATCGCGGACCCGTTGGGTTGGCCGTTCGCAAGCGCCAGTTCTATCGCGCGTTGCGCATCCAGCGTGCCGCGCCCCGGCGTGACAAAGGTCATCGGATTGTCGTTATTGTGCTGAAACACAGCGAGCAGACTGAATCCAGCAGACAAAATCGCTCGTGTTTCTTCTGGCACCAGCGTCTTGCAGGGCAGCGTTTCAGCGACGTTATCATAGTACCGAATGACGGTATCCACACCAAGATCGCGTAGCGCGACAAGACCGGACTTGCCATTGCGCGACTGAAGCTCTGTTAGCGGATGAGACGCATCAATCGCCGTCATGCCAGAGTGTGACTGACAGGCGGGTCCGGCAATCGCAGCAGTGTTCGCAACTGAAAATGCAATAAAAAAAAGGATATGTCGAAAAGGCATTGGAACCCTCCAGTTTGGAAAGGCACCCGAAAAAGGGGCAAAGAAACGTCAGAACCAGCCTGACGTACAAAGGGTACTCCAATTTTTGGATTCAGCCGCACTTATTTCAACTGGCTGTCCTTTGATCCACGCCGGTTGATCCCACCGCGTGCCTGAAATTTGGCATCGCGTTCGCGCACGCAGTCGATACACAGCTTCACACCCGGCAAAGCTGCGCGGCGCGCTTCTGGAATTGGTTCTTCGCATTCAGCGCAATGGGTCAGGCTTTCGCCGACCGGCGTCTTGCGGGCCTTGAGCCGCGCGAGTTCATCGTTGATGGACGCTTCGATCTGTTCGGACACAGCGCCATCTTTTGCCCAACCGCCTGCCATATCACCCTCTCCAAATGAAAAACCCTGCCCGATGATGTGGGCAGGGTCTGTGTTTCGTCAAGATCAAGGCGATCAGGCGTCGGCCAGAAGACCCTTCTCTTTTGCCAACTCGCGCATGCGGTTTTGCAGTTTTTCGAAAGCCCGCACCTCGATCTGGCGGATACGCTCGCGGCTGACGTCATAGACAGCGCTCAAATCTTCCAGCGTGACTGTTTCGTCGCTCAAGCGGCGCTGGGTCAGGATGTCACGTTCGCGATCATTCAGCACATCCATGGCCTCTGCCAGCATCTCGCGGCGGGTTTCCATCTCGTCCTTCTCGGCATAATCGCTGGCCTGATCGGCGTCTTCGTCTTCGAGCCAGTCCTGCCATTGCATCGTGCCCTCACCGTCCGAGCCGACCTGCGCGTTCAGTGACGCATCACCACCGGACATGCGCCGGTTCATGGAGACAACCTCGTCCTCGGTCACGCCCAGTTGGGTCGCGATTTTGGTCACGTTCTCAGGATGTAAATCGCCCTCTTCCAGCGCACCGATCTTGTTTTTCGCTTTACGCAGGTTAAAGAACAGTTTCTTCTGTCCAGAGGTCGTGCCGAGCTTCACAAGTGACCATGAACGCAGGACATATTCCTGAATGGACGCCCTGATCCACCACATGGCGTAGGTTGCCAATCGGAAGCCTTTTTCAGGGTCAAAGCGTTTCACCGCCTGCATCAGGCCCACGTTTGCCTCCGAAATCACTTCGGCCTGCGGCAACCCATAGCCGCGATAGCCCATAGCGATTTTGGCCGCCAAACGAAGGTGCGAAGTCACCATCTTGTGCGCGGCTTCTGTGTCCTGCTCCTCGACCCAACGTTTGGCGAGCATGTATTCTTCTTCGGGTTCCAACAATGGAAACTTGCGGATTTCCTGCATATAGCGGTTCAGACCGCCTTCCGGCGTTGGTGCCGGCAGATTTGCATAATTGGCCATGAGTGGTTCCTTTCCCTCGACTCCCGCATTTCTTGGTCTTTATGTTTACGGGCTTAACATCGATATGGTGCGACGTTTACCGCGATACAAGGTATAGCCCGTCAGTTTTGTTCATATTGGCATAATATTAATGAACAAAAGGTAACAACGCGATGCTTTCACGGGCATGTGTAGTTGATGTCAAACCGCCAGACGGACCTTGTCCAGCAGGTCCGCCATGTCCTGCGGCAAAGGCGCCTCAAACCGGACATTTTCGCCCGTTACAGGGTGTTCAAACCCGAGGACCGCAGCGTGCAATGCCTGTCTGTTGAATGCTTTGACCGCCTCCGCCGCGATGTCAGGCAAGGCCGCTTTGGGCAGCTTGCGTCGCCCACCATAAGTCGGATCGCCGACCAAACCATGTCCCGCGTGCGCCATATGCACGCGAATCTGATGGGTGCGACCGGTTTCAAGCCAGCATTCCATCAAGGCCAGAACGGGCGGTATTCCGAAACTCTCAATGGTGCGGGCGCGTGTAACGGCATGCCGACCGCCATGAAACAGCACCGCCTGGCGTTGACGATCGGTTTTGTGCCGCGCCAGTTGTGTGGTCATTTTCAAGATATTTCCGGGCTCGAATGACGCGCCCTTGATGCCGCGCAGGCGCGGATCATTTGCATCAGGCACGCCGTACACCAGCGCTTTGTAATACCTTTCAACCGTATGTTTCTCGAATTGCTTGGCCAACCCGTGATGCGCTGCATCCGATTTGGCAACAACCAGCAAGCCACTGGTTTCCTTATCAATCCGGTGCACAATACCAGGGCGCTTCATGCCACCCACGCCTGACAGGTTGTCCCCGCAATGGGCCATCAGGGCATTGACCAAAGTGCCCGACGGGGTGCCGGGTGCCGGATGCACCACCATGCCTGTCGGCTTGTTCACAACCACCAGATCATCATCCTCGAACACCACCTCAAGCGGGATATCTTCGGGCAGAATATGACTGTCCTCGGCCTCTTCAACGCCGATTTCGACCACCTGCCCTTCCACAACTTTGGCACGTGGGTCGCGCACCACCTGCCCTGCAATTTTAACCGCGCCCTGCGCAAGCAATTTTCCCAAACGCGTACGCGACAGGTTCGCATCCTCTGGCACATCGCGCGCCAGCGCCTTATCAAGACGGGGCGGCGGGGTTTCGCCGAAAACAAAGGTAATGGTGCGGTGCAAAGACATGGATAATCCGATTGAGCCGGCAAACCTGCGGTTTTTGCGGCGGTTAGTGACGGTACTGACCGTGGTGATGATTTGCGGGGTTCTAGTGGTGATTGGCCTGCTTGTCACGCGCTTGGGCCGCGATGCGCCAGTATTACCGGACCAGATTGCTTTGCCGAATGGCGCAAAGGCGCAAGCCTTCACCCAAGGCGCGGATTGGTATGCAGTTGTGACAGCAGATAACGAGATACTGATATTTGACCGGCTGACAGGCGCGCTACGGCAAACCGTGGTTCTGGAATAAAGATGACTTGGAAATGGGAGGATGGTACCGCCTCCCCGGCTTGAACGGGGGACCCCTGGTTCCACAAACCAGTGCTCTAACCAACTGAGCTAAGGCGGCACACAAAGGCCATTTAGCTGCCTGTCACACGGATTGCAATACCCAAGCAGGGCAGAAAATGCGTCAGGTCGTGTTTGGCAGAACGGTCTTTTCCCAATGCTGTTCGACCAAATGCTGGCCAAAGGACACGACCGGCCTTGAAGAAGATAAATGCCATCCTGTTTTCGCGTATAAGACCCCTGCCGCGCGATGGGATTCATGGGTCCATAACTTCATCTGACGGTATCCTTGTGCTTGCGCAAAATCCGTACAAACGGCCAACATACGCCGCCCCAAGCCTTTGCCGCGTGCGTCGCCCGTCAACAGGAACAAGCGCAGCTTGGCTGTTTCATCGTCCAGCCGGACACAGAAGATCGAGCCAATGCGCCTGTTGCCCTGCCAGGCGATCCAGCCCGCCTCACAAATTGGATCATGATCGCGTAGAAAATCATCCACAATCTGCCCGACCAAAACGGCAAAGGTGTCGTCAAAGCCTTCGGCCTTCGCATAATGCTGCCCATGCTGCGCCACAACCCAATCGCGGTCCGTCGTTCTAAATCTGCGTATGTCGATATCAGCCATAACGTAGTATGCACGGCCCTCGACTTGCCTTTCAAGACCGTCCGCGATAGCGATATGGCCATCAATCAGGAGACACCTCATGGGCATTAACGACGAACGCGATATTGAGGCGAACTTGCAAATCGGCCCCACGGATGCAGGCATGGTGCGGCTGTTTGTTGAAGGGAACGGCATTGAAATCCCGATGGACTTCACTCCCGAGGAAGCCTATGAAATCGCAGAGGAAATCACCGCTGCGGCCAACCGTGTAAGCGGTGCCAAAAGCAACCGCTAATCCCACTGCGACAGCATATCCGGATCGCGTAGCAGGTGAAGCCGACGCGCTGCATGTACCGCAAATTTCTGAACCATCACGCGCCGCCGCGCCGGGGCCAGCTTGGTTTCCGGACCCATGCGAATGATCTCACCGCCATAGGCATCGCCGATGATCAGGCCGGTCTCATCCGGTAAAAGTTCGGTCGGGAAATCCGAATCAACAGCCCAGAAAAAACGGTCTGCCCATTCTAGATAGCCCTGCCATTTGCTGTCAGACATGAAATCGGCGCGCGAGGATTTACATTCGACCACCCAGATTTCGCCTTTCGGCCCCAGCGCCATCACATCAACGCGCAAGCCGCGGGCAGGCACCAACTCTTCGACGCAGGCAAAGCCATGACTGACCAAATGCCGCGCCACGCCCCGCGCCAAAAGCTGGCCGGGCTGCAAGGTAAGGCTCGGAGAGTTGAATTCAGGTTGATCCATGGGCAGATTTTCGAACATTTCATGAACATTGACAAGTGCCTTGCGCGGTTCGCGCGTTCGATCCGCGTGGAGTGATTAAAGTTCATCAAATCAATTGACACGATACCTTATGGTTTCATATATATGATACCGTAAGGTATCACATGAAAGGCCCCTTCATGGCAGACAGCACCCAAATGGCGTTTCGCGCACTGGCCGATCCAACCCGTCGCGACATCCTGCACCTGCTCAGCCAGCAGGACATGACCATCGCGGATGTTTCCACCCGTTTCGACATGACACGCGCCGCCGTGAAAAAACACCTGACTGTATTAAGCGACGGCGGTTTGATCACCATCACGCCAAGGGGGCGTGAACGCATCAACAGTATCAATCCCGCAGGCTTCGCCCCTGCCCTCAGCTGGTTCGAATTCTTCGACAATTTCTGGGACGAAAACCTGAACGCACTTAAAGCTGCCATAGAAAAGGACAAAGAATGACCAGCCCGTTAATTGAGAAAACCATTTTTCTAAAAGCGACCCGCTCAGAGGTTTGGAGCTTTCTGACCCAACCCGACAAACTGGCCCTGTGGTTTCACGCGCCCAAATCACCTTTGACGGAAGGCCAACCTTTGGCCATGTTCGGAGCAACCTCCGGAGAAAAGGTAATCTGGGGTGATGTTATTGTCGCCCGTGCGCCAGAATACCTTGAATACACATTTACAGTTGGCCCGATGGGGGATGCCACCAGCACCGTAAAATGGACGTTGAACGAAGTGGAAGGTGGTACACGCCTGCATCTGCAACACGAAGGGCTCCCTACAGGAGAAGCCGCTTTCGGCCTGCTGCTTGCACTCGACAAGGGCTGGGATGAGCATCTGGGCCGGATGCGCGACCACCTTCACGGTGACGCATCCTAGAACTGAAGCGCGGGGTCGGAAAAATATGTCCGGCCCGCGCCCTTGCGCGAGCCCCTGCATCAGCCTACCTAAGAGGGGTGGCGGGTTCTGCCCTGTTCGTGAGACGTTACATTCCAGTGGCCTTAAGCAAATCCTAGGATGCTGGCTCTGTTCGGACCCTGGTTCGATTATCCGGCGCCCACCTGTACATACAGGTCCCCGGGAATAAAAAACTGACCGGCAGCGGTGGTCCCGTCACACCATCACCCCCCACCAGTCTACCTATTTGCTGCGCTGATCGCGTCGCGACATGGCTTCCTGACGTAATGGCACCAACCCGATCACGGAGCCGCCTTTGGGTCCGTCATCCTCGTCTGTTTCCGTCATCAGCATGATCGCAACGCCTGTTTGAACGCCGGCAAAGACGATACCGTTCAATATCCAGAAAACCACAATCGCCATTAATCCAATGTCAGAGGTACTGATCAAATGCCACAGATTGCCGACATTGAAGTACATCAGGCCGCCCACAAAAAGTGCCGCGACGATGAAGCCGATCAAACAATGCTTGAGATAGAAGCGAAAAATAATTGGCATAACGCGCCCTCCACGAGAACATGATACACCAGAATGCGCCGATTTAGAAGCGGGTCAAAACGCCTCGGGGCGGGCTTCGCGGGCCATGTGATCCAGCACAGCGTTCACAAAGCTGGCTTCCTTGCCCTCGGGAAAGAACGCCCGCGCCACATCGACATATTCAGAAATAACAACCTTTGGCGGTGTGTGCATGTCGCGCAGTTCTGCGCCCGCTGCGCGCAACAGGGCGCGAATCGTGGGGTCAATACGGGCAATCGCCCATTTAGCAACCAGCGCACGGTCCGTCATCTGATCAATCGGTGCCTGATAGTTCACAGCATCTTCAAGCACTTGCGAGAACAGATCAATGTCACCGTCCTGCAATTCTTCCCCGTCATAGGTCGCGCCAAAACGGTGTTCGATAAATTCATTTCGCACAGTCGTAAAGCTTTGTGCGGAATGCTCCATCTGGAACAGTGCCTGCACTGCGTACAGCCGCGCGGCTGACTTCATCTTGCGTTTTTGGTTGCCGGAAATGCCCGGCGCGGGGGTATTCATGCGATGTTTTTTCCGTCTGCGTCACCGGCCATCAGCGTGTCTTCGCCACGTGGTTTGAACCCGATGCCCTTGCTGGCCTGCGCCCACTTACGGGCCAGTGCGATCAGATGCAAGGCCGCTGCGGCCGCGCCGCCGCCTTTGTTCTGGCCCGCTGGATCGGCCCGCACATCCGCCTGTTCCTTGTTCTCTACTGTCAGGATGCCATTGCCGATGCACAGCCCCTGCAGGCCCAACAATTGCAACGCCCGTGAACTGTCATTGCAGACGGTTTCGTAATGCGTCGTTTCACCACGGATCACACAGCCAAGCGCAACATAGCCGTCGAAATTGCTGCGCCTATCGCTGATCCCGATGGCCGTGGGGATTTCCAGTGCACCGGGCATTTCCACAATCTCATATGTCGCATCCGCCGCCTCAAGCTCGGTTTTGGCCCCTGCCAGCAGCCCCGCCGCAATGTCACTGTAATAGGGTGACACCACGATCAAGATCTTGACGGGTTTGTCGAAAACGGGCCGATCAAGCACCGTATGTTCCAGCGAGGACGCCATATCTTATCCTTTCGAAATTGGCCGGGTGCCAACAATTTCAATGTGATAGGCATCAAGCCCCAGATACCGTGTCTCGGGGTTGTCTGTCAGCAGGACCAGTTTCTTCAATCCCAAGGTAGACAGTATCTGCGCCCCGAGGCCGGTGTTCTTGACCGTGCGCGGACCTTCTTCGTCATCATCATCCAGACGCAGCTTCGGAAACGGATCGCGAAACAGCAAGACCGCACCACGCCCTTCTTGCGCAATGATCTGCATCGCGTGGGGCAGTTCGTCCGCCGGGCTTGGCCCCAGTCCCAGAATATCCTCAAGCGCGTTTATCGCATGGGTGCGCACCAACACGGGTTCATCCGTAGAAATGTCACCCTTGGTTAGCACCACATGGTCCGTACCGGTGATCTGGTCGGCGAACACCCGCATCTGCCAGTCTCCCCCGTAGGCCGATGTCACCGCGCGACTGTCACGTTCCACCAGCAGGTTGTCATGCTTGTGCCGGTAGGCGATCAAATCGCTGATGGTGCCGATCTTCAGCCCGTGTTTTGCGCCGATCTCAACCAGATCAGGCAGACGCGCCATGGTGCCGTCGTCCTTCATGATCTCGCAGATCACACCGGAAGGGTGCAACCCTGCAAGGCGCGATATATCCACTGCCGCTTCTGTATGGCCTGCCCGCACCAGCACACCACCATCACGCGCACGCAACGGGAACACATGCCCCGGCGTGGCGATTTCTGCAGGGCCGTTGTCTTCATCAATCGCAACTGCAACGGTCAAGGCACGATCCGCTGCGGAAATACCGGTGGTGACACCTTCGCGCGCTTCGATGGACACTGTGAACGCAGTCTCGTGACGTGACGAGTTGTTCGTGGCCATCATCGGCAAATCCAGCGTCTTGATCCGCTCTGCCGACATGGGCAAGCAGATCAGGCCGCGCCCATGGGTCGCCATAAAGTTGATTGCATCCGCATCGGCAAATTGCGCCGGAATGACAAAATCACCCTCGTTTTCGCGGTCCTCGTGATCCACCAGAATGAACATCCGGCCCTGTCGCGCATCTTCGATGATCTCTTCAATGGGAGAAATGGCATTCGCTAGCCCTTCCTCAACCGGTCCCGGTGTTTCAAAATTCATCTCAAGTCCCTTTTTGGCGCCCCTGACGCTTTACCCCAGCACACAGGTCTTTGCCAGTGCGCCGCTTACGACATTTCCGCCAGACGCGCCACGTAGCGGGCCAGCGTGTCGATTTCCAGATTGATCATATCGCCAACGGCAACATCACCCCAAGTGGTGACTTCTTTGGTATGCGGGATGAAGTTGATGCCAAAATCGCAATCGTTGACCTCGTTCACGGTGAGCGATGTGCCGTTCAGCGCCACGGACCCTTTTGGCGCAATGAACCGCGCCAGATCTTCAGGCGCGCGCAACGTCACCCTTGTGCTGTCGCCCTCATCCACCATCGCGATCACCTCGGCGACGCCGTCAACATGGCCCGACACAATATGCCCGCCCAATTCGTCCCCCACCTTCAGGGCGCGTTCAAGGTTCAGGCGTTTGCCAACCTTCCACGCCGATACGTTGGTCTTTTCCACCGTCTCGGCCGAAATCTGCACCTCGTACCAATCCGGCCCCAGTCCCACGACAGTCAGGCAGACCCCATCGCTGGCAATCGAGGCACCCATGTCAATGCGGCTGGTGTCATAGCCTGTCTTGATCCGCGCGCGCAAATCGCCTTCCTGCTCCAGCGCAGTCACCGTGCCAACGTCCGTAATAATGCCGGTAAACATGGGTTCACCTCCTTTGATCCGTATTTGAATGAGTTAGCCCCCTGACCCAGCCAAGGCAAGCGTCCGAAACGTCATACTTTCGACGATATTATGGTGTTTAACTGACACAGAGAACGGCGTAGCAAGGCGTGCAATGACGACAAGCGCATCAGAGCGCAGGGTATTTTTGTTCCTGCAAGGGCCACATGGTCCTTTCTTTCACCGGCTGGGCAAGATGTTGCGGCTGGCGGGGGCCGAGGTATGGCGCGTCGGATTCAATGCAGGGGACCGTGCTTTCTGGTTCCATCCGCGCAGCTACATCCCCTATCGTGGGACAGCGGCGCAGTGGGCAGACACATTCGCGGCGATGATCGCAGAGAAGAATGTCACCGACATCGTTCTATATGGCGACACCCGCCCGATCCACGCCGAAGCGGTGGCCGAAGCCAAGCAGCGCGGCATTACCGTGCATGTCTTTGAAGAAGGCTACATGCGACCCTATTGGGTCACTTACGAACGGGGTGGTTCCAACGGCAATTCGCGCCTGATGGAGATGAGCATCCCGCAGATGCAGACCGCGCTCGCGCAATCCGACATGGAAGCACCGCTGCCGCCGGGTCATTGGGGCGACATGCGTCAGCATATCTTTTACGGCGCGCTGTATCACTGGTTTGTGATGTTCCGGAACGGCGATTACCGCAACTTTCGCCCGCATCGCAGCTTGCCTGTGACCAAAGAATTTGCGCTTTATGTCAAACGGCTCTTGCTGATGCCATTGCTTGCCGTTGATCGGTTGCAATCCACCTTGCGTATTCGCATGGGCGGTTTTCCCTATCACCTCGCGCTGTTGCAACTTGAGCATGACAGCTCGTTCCAGATGCACTCCCCTTTTGCGACCATGTCCGATTTCCTTGAACTGGTGATCAAAGGCTTTGCGCAGGGCGCACCAAATCACCATCACCTTGTTGTCAAAGCCCATCCGCTTGAGGATGGCCGTGTCCCCGTGCGCCGCGATTTGAAGCGTCTGGCCAAAAAGCTCGGTATTTCAAACCGCGTACACTACGTGCGCGGTGGCAAACTGGCGCAACTGCTGAACGATGCCCGCTCTGCGGTCACCGTGAACTCCACTGCGGGCCAACAAGTGCTGTGGCGCGGGATTCCGCTCAAAGTGTTCGGACGCGCCGTCTATGCCCAGCCCGAGTTTGTCTCGGATCAATCCCTGCCTGATTTTTTTGCAGGCGCATCGCGGCCAGACAACAAAGCTTATAAGGATTACCGCCGCTATCTGCTTGAAACCTCACAAATTCCGGGCGGTTTCTATTCCTCGCGCGGACGCCGCCAGTTGCTGCGCCAAGTGGTCGATATGATGCTGTCGCCCGAAGACCCCTATGATGCCCTGCAATCTGGCACCGCGGCCCCAAGGCAACAGTTACGCATTGTCACCTGATCTAACCTGTTCAACAGGCTGGATTTTCGAATCACCCTGCGGTAGCGTGTGATTAATTACGTCGAAACAATCGGCGAATACCGAGGCAGAGTTGAATAGGTCGAGGAGACCGGGCAGTGAAATCCGTTAATTTCGGGTGGGCGCGTCCCATCGCAACAATCGCGGCTTTGGCCGTTGTGTCATCTTGTGGCTTGCCGCAGGTCGGCCCAAACAAGAAACAGATTTTTGCCGGTTCCGTGCAAAAGGAAGGCGACGCCTTTGTCGTATCGGTTAATGACCGTGTGACCCGCGCCACGGCTGTCGTGCCCGCCTTGGGCTTTTCAAATGCTTTCAAGAACGCCGCGCAACTGGGATCCGACACGATCCGTGCAGGCGACGTATTGGGCATCACCGTTTACGAAAACGTCGATGATCCGCTGCTTGGCGTTGAAGGGGCTCCCGCCACTGTGCTGGAAGAAGTGCAGGTTGATGGTGCGGGCTTTATCTTTATTCCCTACGCAGGGCGTATCAAGGCCGCCGGCAACACGCCCGATGCAATCCGCCGTATCATTACAAACAAACTTGGTGAACAGACCCCGGACCCACAGGTCGAAGTGCGCCGCGCCGCAGGTGACGGTTCAACCGTTTCGCTGATCGGGTCTGTTGGTTCCCAAGGTGTGTACGCGATTGAACGTCCGACACGTACACTCGGCACCATGCTGGCTCAGGCAGGCGGGGTGACAATCGTGCCCGAGATCGCACAAATCACGGTGATCAGGGGCAATCATCGCGGCAAAATCTGGCTTGAAGACCTTTATGAACACCCCGAACTGGACATCGCCCTGCGCGGCGGAGACCGTATTCTGGTTGAAGAAGACACGCGTTCGTTCACAGCCCTTGGTGCCACGGGTGGTCAGGCGCAGGTTCCGTTCGAATCCCAGACCTTGTCTGCACTTGAAGGTATTGCGCAGGTTGGCGGCCTGAACGCCGCCACCGCTGATCCCACCGGCGTTTTTGTCTTTCGCAACGAACCACAGGAAGTCGCGACACAGGTGTTGGGCCGTAATGATCTGCAAGGCGCGCAGCGCATGGTCTATGTGCTGGACCTGACGCAACCAAACGGCATGTTCATGGCCCGCGACTTTGTGATCCGCGATGGCGACACACTTTATGTCACCGAAGCGCCCTTTACCCAATGGAACAAGGTTATCTCAGCAATCACAGGCACGGCCACATCGGCGTCTGGCCTGACGTCACTTACAGGCGGCTGATCCCCTTGGCTCTTGGGCCCGAAACATATGATACACCCGCCGCCGGTCCCGCAAAGGACCGGCGGCTTTTTGTCTATAACGGCGGTTTCATGACCCAACGACGTGTGCGCCGTATTTTGCAGCTTGCGGGAAATTCGATCCATCTTGGCCTGCCTAAAGACGGCGACAGCGTGGCGATCTGGGGCAATTCCCCCACGGCGCATCGCGGGCTCGCCGTGGCTGAAAAATATGATGCTCCTGTGGTGCGCATTGAAGACACCTTCCTGCGCTCTCTGCATCCGGGCCGCGCAGGAGAACCGCCTCTCGGTTTGCTGATCGACAGCAAAGGCGTGCACTTTGATCCCTCCACCGTGAGTGATCTGGAAGAAATTCTTGCCACCCATCCTCTTGATAACACGGACCTTCTGAACCGCGCACGCGGTTCCATTGCTCGGATACAGGAAGCACATCTCACCAAATACACAGGCTTTGACGCGGGCACCCCCGCCCCCGACGCGGGCTATGTTCTGGTCATTGATCAGACCTTTGGTGACGCCTCCGTGACCGCCTCAGGCGCGGATCGGGGTCGTTTCCTCGAAATGCTGGTCTTTGCACAGGAAGAACACCCCCAAGCCCGCGTCATCATCAAAACCCATCCCGAAACCGCGCAGGGTTTCCGGCAGGGTTACTTCACCGATGCGGACATCACCGAACGGGTGACGTTCTTGTCCGACCCCATCAGCCCATGGGCCTTGTTCGAGGGCGCAGTTGGTGTTTACACCGTGTCCTCGCAACTTGGGTTCGAAGCAATCTTCGCAGGCCACAAGCCTCGCGTCTTTGGCCAGCCTTTCTACGCAGGCTGGGGTCTGACCGCAGATGAATTCCCCGTCCCGCGCCGCCAACGTGTGCTCACGCGCCCGCAACTCTTTGCCGCCGCGATGATCCTTTATCCCAAATGGTACGATCCCTACCGCGATTGTCTTTGCAGCTTGGAGGATGCCATCGACACCCTCGCCGCCCAAACCCGAAGCTGGCGTGAGGATCACAAAGGCTGGACCGCATCGGCCATGCGGATGTGGAAGCGCGGACCATTGCAGAAATTCTTTGGCCGTTACAAAGCGGTGCTGTTCGAAGATGATCCCACCAAAGCCCGCCAATCAGGGCGTCCGTGGATGGTCTGGGCGGGCAAAGCGCAGGTCGGTCATAGCGATGCCATACGTGTCGAAGACGGCTTCCTGCGTTCACGCGGACTTGGTGCCGAACTGGTCCCGCCACTGTCCTTGGTTTGCGATAATATTGGAATCTATTACGATCCCTCCCGTGCCAGCCGCCTTGAGAAATGGATCGAAGAACGCGCGTCATTGCGCCCCGATCAACAGGTCCGCGTGGAACGCTTGATCGAACGGCTGACGGCTGCGGGCCTCAGCAAATACAACCTCACTGCGGATACGCCCGACCTCGCCGCCCTGCCCGCTGGCGAACGCATCCTTGTCCCTGGACAGGTCGAAGATGACGCTTCCATCCTTACTGGCACGGGCGAAGTGCAAACAAACCGCGCCTTGCTGGAGGCCGTTCGCGCCGCCCATCCAGACGCCGTGATCCTCTACAAACCACACCCAGATGTTGAGGCTGGCTTGCGCAGCGGCGACACAGACGCCAGCGATTTGGCCGATCTGGTGCTCAGCAACGCCGACCCGATTGCCCTGCTCGCGCACGTCGACGAAGTCTGGACCATGACGTCCCTTCTGGGCTTTGAAGCCCTGCTGCGCGGCATCCCTGTCACCACGCTTGGCGCACCGTTCTACGCCGGATGGGGGCTGACAACGGACAAAGGTGACGTACCGCCGCGCCGTCGCGCAGAGCCCAGCTTGCACGGCTTGGTGCATGCCACGCTCATTGACTACCCACGCTATTTTGACCCCAAATCGGGATTGCCCTGCCCTGTCGAAGTCATCGTGGACAGGCTCGCATCCGGCGGCATCCCGCGTCCCGGCCCGTTCAATCGTTTGCTGTCAAAAGCCCAAGGAATATTCGCCACCAAAGCGCACCTATGGCGGCGCAACTAGCTGCGCGACCAGACGTGCAAAATATCCGCGCCAACGGGTGTCACGCTGCGTAGAATATATCGTGGGGCAGCGCTCAACTTCGAGAGTCCCATCGCGCCAATCCCCGCCAACCCTTCGGCACCAATCACCACGCCAGCGGTAAAGCCGACCAGATCATCCACAACATCCGCCGTGATCAGGGACGCCGCCAATGCACCGCCCCCTTCGCAGAAAATGCGCGTTAAACCGTGGCTGCCCAACTGGCGCATCACATCTGCTGCGTCCAATTGCATTCCGCTCAGCGCACAGGGCAACAGCGTTGCACCCAGATCGCGCCACGTCTGCATCATCGCGCGGTCCGCGTCCGCGCCGTGACACAGGATCAGCGGAATTTCGGCTGCAGTGCGTGCGAGCTGGCCCATCAGCGGTAGATCAAGCCTGCGCGAAACCACAACCCGTGCGGGCTGCTCTGCCACGCCCATATCACGCACTGTCAGGCTTGGATCATCTTTTCGGGCTGTGCCACCGCCCACCATCACCGCATCATGTCGGCTGCGCATCATATGCACAGAGCGGCGTGCTTCCGGTCCGGTAATCCACTGGCTCTCGCCTGTGCCGGTCGCGATCCGTCCGTCAAAAGAACTGGCCAGTTTCAACGTCAGAAAGGGGCGCCCAATTTCGGTGCGCGTAAAGAATCCGACATGATCGCGTCTCGCTTCATTTGCACATACGCCAAGCTCAACCTCGATGCCTGCTGCACGCAGCATCTCAAGCCCCTTGCCGTCAACACGTGAATCACTGTCCGCAACCGCAACAACCACCCGCGCCACGCCTGAATCAATCAACGCCTGCGCACAAGGCGGGGTTTCGCCGTGATGCGCGCAAGGCTCAAGTGTCACATAAGCCGTGGCCCCGCGCGCAGCTTCACCTGCCTGCGTCAAGGCTTCGGTTTCTGCATGAGGTCTGCCGCCATTCTGTGTCCAGCCGCGGCCCACAATGCGGCCCGCATTCACAATCACACATCCCACAGCGGGGTTTGGCCAGACGCGGCCCTGTCCACGCCGGCCCAGACTGAGGGCCAGCGTCATAAAGCGCCCATCTGTGCCGACGCTGTCGCTCACTCTTCTTCGGGAGCGGTGTCGGGCCGGAGTTCCTGAACGAACTTGTCAAAGTCGTCCGCTGCCTGGAAGTTCTTGTAAACACTGGCAAACCGCACGTAGGCCACGGTGTCGATCCGCGCCAGCGCTTCCATCACAATCTCGCCGATCTGCTTGGAGCCGATATCGGTTTCGCCCATGCTTTCCAACCGGCGCACGATGCCGGAAATCATCTGGTCAATCCGCTCCGGATCAATCGGACGTTTCTGCATGGAGATACGGATGGAGCGTTCCAGCTTGTCGCGGTCGAAGTCTTCGCGCTTGCCAGAGGTCTTGATCACCACCAGATCGCGCAGTTGCACACGTTCATAGGTGGTAAAGCGTCCGCCACAGGCAGGGCAGAAACGTCTGCGCCGGATGGACACATGGTCCTCCGCCGGACGCGAGTCTTTTACTTGGGTATCAATATTTCCGCAAAACGGGCAGCGCATCGGCCGTCCCCTTTCATTTTTTCGGTGCCCACTTGTGGGGCGTGTCGCACATTTCCCCAGACTTATAGGCTCTCGCTACAGTTTTGGGTAGAGGCGAAATGCACCGCAACATCTTGGGGTAAGCAGCGTTAGCCAAATGCCACAATCCGCCGGATCACGCCATTTTCGCAAAAGCCGTTGCCGCATGAAAACTAACGCCACATACTCCTGTTTACGCTGGACGGGTTGATCCCGGCGCATTTGCACCGGACACCACCAGCGCAGCAAAGGAACGATTATGTCTATTGCACGCGTTACCGAAATTTCCGCAACTTCCACAAAAAGCTTTGATGATGCCGTTGAACAAGGCGTTGAGCGCGCAGGCAAAACGCTGCGCAACGTCGTCAGTGCATGGGTCAAAGAACAATCGGTCAAAGTAGAGGACGGCAAGATCAGCCATTATCAGGTGAACCTGATGGTGACCTTCTTACTCGACGATTAACTACAAAAATGCGCCGCCACCTGCCGTGTGTGCGGCGCATCGCGATGCTCAAACAGATAAATGCCCTGCCACGTCCCCAGCCGCATCCGACCGTCGAGGACCGGTATGGACAGGTTAACAGGCATCATCGCGGCTTTGATATGCGCGGGCATGTCATCGGGCCCTTCATCACGGTGAAGCAGATAGCTCATGGAGCGGTCTGTCGCAGGTGGGACCAAACGTTGAAAATATGCCTTCAGATCGGTTTGCACATCAGGATCTGCGTTCTCCTGTATCAGCAATGACGCAGATGTATGGCGTACCATAAGCGTGAGCAAACCATCCGGATTGCCGTCGATCCAGCGCGCAACAGAACGGGTAAACTCATAAAGCCCCTGCCCGTTTGTTTCTATCTGGAATGTCGTCTGCATAGCGTCAGTGTGATTGCGCACATCGGCTTTGGCAATATCCATGCACCCTATTTGGTTGAGCGGGTGAAAGCGTCGCGGCAATATCGGCGCGCCTGAGATGACTTCAAGCTCGCACCGGGTTTGCGCACTGTGACAGTCAAGGTCTCCTCCACATCAGGCAGACCCGAGTCGCTGGTCGAAAACACCACGCCGTTACGCCCCGCAGCCGTCAGACTTGCTCCGTGCGGGCGCTTGAGGAAAATGCGTGTGCTTTCGGACTGGCCCTTGCGCCGCTCGATGTATGTCGCAGCACCACACCAGAACTCCGCGGCACCGGATCCCCTGAACTGGATCACCTCAAAGTCGGTTCCATTGATCTCGTTAATCACGATTTGGTCCTCTTCGCCGATGGTGGCAGCGACGCTTGCAACAGGGCTGAAGACCAGTATGAGAGACAGGATGAAACCCGTGTACGACGATCGTTGCAGCATGGATTGGATTGCGTGCAATGCCAATTCAATTCCCCCCTAGACGCAATAAAATATCATCTGGCTCGATCAGGTTGTCACGGCAGAATTGCACTGCGTGATTAAGTGTCAGGCCAACACCAACTGTGCGCACCGTGACTGACAGTGATCGCGAGGGCGCTACAGCAAGGCTGCTGGCATCCATCGTGAAGACCACACCTTTGCGTCCTGCACTGCTTACCGACGGGCCGCGTGGCGACTTGATGTACATCCGTTGCTGGCCTGTGTTTCCGAACCGGGCCAACGCATAGTCCGCCGCAGCGCACCAAATGCCTCTCGCGCCTTCACCGCGCGCTTCGATCACTTCGAAATCGCTCTGGTTCAGCGGAACAACCTGCAGTCGATTGATCGCTTGAAAGGTCTGTGCTGATGCCGGAACAATCATCGCCATTACCAATGCAACCCATACAAATGTGTCACGCATGAAAATGCTCCTTTTGCCAGCTTGGCTTGAACATAGCCCGATGACCGCAGAGGTCAAAATCACAAGGTGGTGCTGCGTAAAATCGGCACAAAAAAGCCCACACAATTCTGTGCGGGCTTTTTCGTTTTATCTCAATGTCTTGAGCGAAACCTTATTGATCAAGGAAGCTTCGCAACTTCCGGCTCCGGCTTGGGTGCTTCAGCTTGCGCAACGCCTTTGCCTCGATCTGGCGAATACGTTCGCGTGTTACGCTGAACTGCTGGCCGACTTCTTCCAGCGTGTGATCCGTGTTCATGCCGATACCAAAGCGCATGCGCAGTACACGTTCTTCACGCGGCGTAAGTGACGCCAGCACGCGTGTTGTGGTCTCTTTGAGGTTTTCCTGAATGGCGCTGTCCAATGGCAGCACGGCATTCTTGTCCTCAATGAAATCGCCCAACTGGCTGTCTTCTTCGTCGCCAATTGGTGTCTCAAGTGAAATCGGTTCCTTGGCGATTTTCATCACCTTGCGAACTTTTTCCAGCGGCATCTGAAGCTTGGCTGCCAATTCTTCTGGTGTCGGCTCGCGGCCAATCTCGTGCAACATCTGACGGCCCGTGCGCACCAGCTTGTTGATTGTTTCGATCATATGCACCGGAATACGGATTGTGCGGGCCTGGTCGGCGATCGAACGCGTGATTGCCTGCCTGATCCACCATGTCGCATAGGTGGAGAATTTATAACCACGACGGTATTCAAACTTGTCCACGGCCTTCATCAGACCGATGTTACCTTCTTGAATAAGATCAAGGAATTGCAGACCACGGTTGGTGTACTTTTTCGCAATCGAGATAACCAGACGCAAGTTCGCTTCGACCATTTCTTTCTTGGCCTGACGGGCTTCTTTCTCGCCCTTCTGGACCTGCTGCACAATGCGGCGGAATTCAGGGATGTCCAAACCAACGTATTGTCCAACCTGCGCCATGTCCGCGCGCAGTTCTTCAACCTTATCAGAGGATTTCTCGATAAACATCTGCCAGCCGCGACCGGGTTTTTCGGCCATCCGCTCCATCCAGTTGGGATCAAGCTCGTAACCGCGATAGGCGTCGACAAATTCCTTGCGGTTGATGCGAGCTTGGTCTGCCAGCTTCACCATCGCAGAGTCGATCTGCATGATGCGGCGGTTGATGCCGTAAAGTTGGTCAATCAAAGCTTCGATACGGTTGTTGTGCAGGTGCAGTTCATTGACCAGCAGCACAATCTCGGCGCGCAGCTTCTGATACTTGGTTTCCTGCTTCTTGCTGAATGAATCATCTTCGTTCAGCGTGGCGGAAATCCGGCTGTCCTGCATCTCGCTCAGTTTGATGTAGTCGTCTGCGATAATATCCAAGGCAATCAGCACCTGAGGCTTTAGCGCAGCTTCCATCGCCGCTAGCGACATGTTGGCCTGTTCGTCCTCGTCATCATCGTCATCATCATCGGAGATCGGGTTGCCGTCTGCATCAAGCTCTTGCTTGGTGTCGCCTTCCTTGCTTTCTACCGCAACGCCGGGGACTACGGGCACAACCGGCGTTGTTGCACCGTCCTCGCCCATCTGGTCGCCAAACGTGGCCTCAAGGTCGATCACATCACGCAGCAGAATGTCTTCGGACAAAAGTTCGTCGCGCCAGATGGTAATCGCCTGAAAGGTCAACGGGCTTTCGCAGAGCCCTGCAATCATCGTGTTGCGGCCCGCCTCGATGCGCTTGGCAATCGCGATCTCGCCTTCGCGGCTCAGCAGCTCGACCGAGCCCATCTCGCGCAGGTACATGCGGACAGGATCATCGGTGCGGTCCAGCTTTTCAGCCGTTCCCGTAGAAAGCGTGACTTCTTTGTTTTCGGTGGTGGCAAGTTCTGTGCCGGCCTTGGCTTCTTCTTCCTCCGCGTCCTCGTCTTCAATGATGTTGATGCCCATTTCGGACAACATCGACATCACGTCTTCAATCTGTTCCGACCCAACCTGATCGGGTGGCAGCACCGTGTTCAGCTGACCATAGGTAATATAGCCCTTCTCGCGGGCCTCCGAGATCATCTTTTTGATGGCGGCCTGAGACATATCCAGCGAATGACCGCTGTCGTTCTCGTCCCTCTTCGTGTCTTCGTTCGTGTCCTTAGCGGCCATGTAAGTCCCTCCGGCGCTTGCGCGCGAATCAGTCACAGTGATTCGTTATTCCGAATCATGCGGGTTTCGAGGTGATTCTTAAAGCCGATACCCTGCTTTTTCATAAAGTATCCGCCAAAAAGATCACTCTTTGCAGTTCTCAAGTTAAGATTTGGTAATTTTCATCATGTCTATCAGCACCTCCCATGCGTCAAAGCGACCCTGACTGCCGTCATTAGGTATCAAGACAAACAGGAAGTCCTGCTACAGTTCAGGTTGCGTCCTTCTTCGATCCACCCGGCTTTGACGTTATCAAGCCATCGAAAAAATCGCGGCTCTTCTTCAACTGATCCGCGTCCAGTAACGCCCCATTGCTGGCGCGCACAAACTCCCCGCCTGACCCGCTTTCGATCTTTTGTGCCTCCTCATAGGCCGCCCGTGCCGTTGACACACGATAGGTCGCGCTCTCGTCGGCGTTGCCTTGCAAATCCTCTACCGCTTCTTCGATCCCGATCTTCAGGTGGCGAAACGTACTCAGTTTCGAAATACCCTCTTCTACGGCGCGTCTCGCTCTTTGCGGATTAACCAAAGACCGGCGAAAGGGGTTGGTTAGCAAATTATCCTTACCGATCAGTTTTTCAAGGGTATCGGGGCCAAGTGCGTTCGAAATCTTTTCGCGCAACACCTCTTCGCCCTCATGCCCATGCCGCAACATCAGGTTGCGCATGGTGCGATGATCCGGATCGGCACATGTCATCCCCTCCAGTCCACTCTCGTATTCCTCGATAATCTCCGGACAGATCGCCAGCGCGGCCAAGACCATCGCCTCCTGTAAATGCTCTGCAGTCTGGTCATTTGTTGCTGCTGCCAATATCGAGGATTTTGCAGTCGAGGTGGCTTTGTAGGGCGTTTTGTCGTCCCACTTGCCCTTGCCCCGCTGGGTTGCCGTACGCGGCGCGGATTGGGGCCGGAACAACTTCCAGCGCAAGTCTTTGATTTCCTGCCCGTAGTGACTGCGAATACTCGGGTCTTTGATCAACATGATCTTTTCGCGCAAGGATTTATCCAGCGCCGCCTTGCGCTCCGGACTGTCGAACACCTTGCCTTCGGTCTCGCGCTGCCACAACAAATGCACCATCGGGACGGCCGCATCTATCAGCTTTTGAAACGCGCCTGCCCCCGCCGCCTTGAGCAGATCATCAGGGTCCTGCCCTTCCGGCATCATCGCAAAGCGCAGTGATTTCCCGGCCTCCAGTTGCGGCAAGGCCAGATCAATCAAACGCAGCGCCGCGCGTTGTCCCGCAGCGTCCCCGTCCAATGTAATGATCGGCTCCGGGTCAATCCGCCACAACATCGCTAGTTGGTTCTCGGTAATCGCCGTGCCGAGCGGTGCCACTGCTGCCTCAAAACCCGCCTGCTGCAGCGCAATCACGTCCATATAACCTTCGGCGACCAACAAGGGCTGCCCCTTGCCCGCCGCGACACGTGCCTCTTTCACATTATAAAGGCTGCGTCCCTTGTCGAACAACTCGGTCTCGGGCGAATTTAGGTATTTCGCATTGTCGTTCGGGTCCATCGCCCGCCCGCCAAAGGCAATCGCGCGTCCCCGCGCATCGCGAATGGGAAACATAATCCGCCCGCGAAATGTATCATACGGCTTGCCGCCCTTACTCGACGGTTTGGCCAATCCTGCGCCCAAGATCAGCGCATCATCAATGTTCTTGCCTTTTAACGCGTCCCACAGCCCCTGCCATGTGTCCGGTGCAAAACCGATCTCCCACCGTTCCAACGCCGCTTCATTCAGTCCGCGCCGCGCGAGGTAACCGCGCGCATCCGCACCCGCGCCCGTCTTCAACTGCAAGCGGAACCAGCGCACTGCCAGGTCCATCACATCGGCCAGTTCCGTCCGCTTGTCGGCTTTCTCCTGCGCGCGCGGATCCTGTTTGGGCACGGGCATGCCCGCCTCGCGTGCCAGAATTTCGACCGCCTCCATGAAACCCACGTTTTCGGTTTCGCGCACAAAGGAAATCGCGTCCCCCTTGGCCTGACAGCCAAAGCAGTAATAAAACCCCTTGCGGTCGTCGACATGAAAGCTGGCCGATTTTTCCTGATGGAAAGGGCAAGGTGCCCACATATCACCCTTGCCTTGATTGGACTTGCGCGGATCCCATACGACTTTGCGCCCGACAACCTGAGACAGGCTCGACCTTGTGCGCAATTCGTCCAGAAATCCGGGTGGCAGGCTCATGCTTTACTATATTGGGTCGCGTGGTTCAGAGTCCAGAAGGTGCGGCCCTGATATTGGGCCCAAACATCAAACAGTCAGTTTGCAAGGCACGCCTGCTTCCACTGTGCGCCCATATCGTTGTTCTTGAGATCGCGCCGCTTGAGCTTGTAAATCTCGCCAACATACAACGGGATCGCAACGTTGTACTTCTCTGGCCATGTGGCGTTCTTGACCACATGTGCATTGGCGTCAGCTTCCCTCACACGGTCCAGCTTTGCCTGTGCAATGGCCGCCACGATATCTCCCTGATGGCCGCAATATTCCTTTTTGTCAGCGGACTGCGCCGCGGCTGCCCCCGCTGACATCGCAAAAACCGCTGCCAACACACCTAAACGCACCATGATAAACTCCACTCGACAAATTCGATTACCAACCAAGTTTACCCCCGTGTCGCGACACCCGCCATAGCCTGTTTCAGATCATGCACCAGCGTTCCCGCCATGGAGCGGAAAACCATGATCATAAACTGATCCGGCTCCAGCTTGGTGATGGACGCATGCATATGCCCCAACTGCGTACGCGCCGTGTGCCCCTGCTTGAAAGCGCCATCACGCAAATCAACAGGCACCAGTCGCGCCAGCACGTCCACCGCGCCAAGACCCTGCAACCGCACCACGGCCCAAGCATCCGACTGATCCACCACTGCGCCAAGTTTGCGCAGTGCATCATCCGGCGCAGGCCCGATCAGTAAGGCTTCATCCCGCCCGAACCAGATACACCGCGCACTGTCCTTCCCTGTCGAACGGTTCGGCGCGGGCAAAGCCATACCGTGCGCGTTGTCCAAGGCGTCCGACAATCCCGATGCATCCCCCAAGGGCGACAAAGACGTCATGTGCTCAACCGTCATTTCCTCCAGTGTGACGGAACCGTAGGTGACAGGCAAAAGTCCGGCACAAGCGCTTGTTTCTTTCAACTCAACCACGCACCCGCTCCCCTTCAGGATCAAGAAACACCGGATTGCAGACCTCAACCTCCGTATCCAGCCCGCGCATATGATCCACCATGCGCACCACTTCGCCCATCCGCTCCGGCCCCCGAGACAGGAACCCCAGACCGATCATCCGCTCCAAGGCGGGCGAATAGGCAACAGAGGATATATGTCCCTGATGGTTCACCCGCACTGCATCAGCACCACGCTCGAACAAATGCGCGCCACCGCTCAACTCGGCGTCCGCATCGACAGGCTTGAACCCAACCAGCTGCGGTCGTTCCTGATTAACCAAGCCCTTCCGCGCCGCCATAACCTTTCCCACGCAGTCCTTCTTGGTCGAAATCATCCGCTCCATACCAATGTCAAAGGCCGTTGCCCGCCCCTCAATCTCCGCATGCGTAATGAAGCCCTTTTCGATCCGCAGCACATTCAGCGCTTCCATGCCGTATGGCCCGCCGCCCAGCGCCTCTGCCCGCGTCACAAGTGCGTCAAACAACGCCACCCCATATCGCGCAGGTACCGCCAGTTCGTAAGCGTGCTCGCCCGAGAACGAAATCCGGAACAGCCGCCCCTGAACGCCACCGATGGATACTGCCCCACAGGCCATAAACGGCCAGCTTTCCCCATCAATCGCCTTGTCCAGCAACCCGTTCAACAACTCCCGCGCCTTCGGTCCGGCAATCGCAAACTGCGCCCATTGCTCCGTTACGGACGTAAACGCCACTTGCCATTCGGGATGCAGACATTGCGTCACAAACTCCAGATGCCGCATCACATTGCCAGCTGCCGCCGTGGTCGTGGTCATCACATAATGCTGCTCATCCAGCCGCGCACAGGTGCCGTCGTCCATCACATGCCCGTCCTCGCGCAGCATTAACCCGTAACGCACCCGTCCGACCTTCAGCGTGGAAAACATGTTGGTATAGACAAAATCCAACAGCTTGGCGGCATCAGGCCCCTGAATGTCAATCTTGCCCAGCGTCGAGACATCACACACCCCAACGCTTTTGCGCACATAGCCAACCTCACGATCACAGCTTTCGCGCCACGTCGCCTCCCCCGCCTTCGGGAAATAGCTTGGCCGATACCACAACCCTGCCTCAATCATCGGAGCGCCCATCTCAACACTACGTTTATGAGATGTCGTCAAGCGCTCCGGCGCAAACCCGTGCCCCTGACCACCAGCCCCCATTGCCGCAATCGCCACCGGCACATACGGCGGGCGAAACGTCGTCGTCCCTGTCTCTGGTATGCCGCGCCCCGTCGCATCCGCCAAAATCGCCAAGGCCGCCACGTTCGAGCTCTTGCCCTGATCCGTCGCCATGCCCTGCGTCGTATAGCGTTTCATATGCTCGACGGACATAAAGTTCTCCACCGCAGCCTGCTTGATATCCTTCACCGACACATCGTTCTGGAAATCCAGCCAAGCGCGTCCCTTGCCTGCCACAGCCCATAACGGTTCCATCCGGTACGCCGCATCCTCCGCCGCAAGCACGTCGACCTCCACAGCCCACTTGCCCAGCGCTTTCAACGCCGCCTTTCCCGCCGCAACGCCATCCGCCAAACACCCCGCCGTCGAAAACACCCCATTACACGCCCCCGCCACCGTCATATCCGGCACGGCACCTTCCGTCGGCACAAACGCCTGCAGATCCTCGCGCCACGTGGGCCGGCCGTTCATATGACAGGTCAAATGAACCGAAGGGTTCCAGCCCCCCGACATGGCCAGACAATCCACCTGCAAGGCCTCTTCCTCCCCCGAGGCCACGCGCACCGTAATACTCTCCAACGCCTTGCGCCCGCCGGAATTGCAGACCTGCGCCCCTTTGAAGACCTGCCCGTCAAAACCCTCGATAACCGCACCCGCGCGGCTATCAATCAACGCCACCACATGCACACCAGCTTTCACCAAATCCCGCGCCGTGCGATGCGCATCATCGTTGTTTCCAAACACCGCCACCCGTTTGCCGGGGCTCACGCCCCAACGGTTGAGATAGGCACGCACCGCACCCGCCGTCATAATCCCCGGCCGGTCATTATTCTGAAACGCCACAGGTCGTTCAATCGCCCCTGCCGCCAAAATCGAATGCTTCGCCGCTATCCGCCAGAAACACTCCAGCGGCGCACCACCCGACCGTCGCGAAGTATGCTGGTTCACCCTTTCAAGCGCCCCATACATCCTACCGTCATACGCCCCCGCAACGGTCGTGCGCGACATCAACCGCACATTCTCCATCGCAGCCAGTTCCGCCACCACCGAGGCCGCCCAACCCGCCCCCGACTGATGCCCAACAGCTCCACTCTCAGCGTTCAACCGCCCGCCCATGAGACAATCCTCATCGGCCAAAATCACATCCGCACCCGCGCGCCCCGCCACCAAAGCCGCCATCAACCCAGCAGGCCCCGCGCCAATCACCAAAAGATCACAAAACGCAAAGGCCTTCTCATAGGCATCTTCATTGGCCTTGCCACTCAATGCGCCCAAGCCCGCCGCCTTGCGAATAACCGGCTCGTAAATCGCCTCCCAAAACTTCTTCGGCCACATGAAGGTCTTGTAATAAAACCCCGCACCCAGAAACGGTGCCGCCAGATCATTCACCGCCATCACATCAAAATCCAGTGACGGCCAGGCGTTCTGGCTCTTCGCCACCAACCCATCATAAATTTCGGCTTGCGTGGCGCGCACATTCGGCTCCGCACCCGCACCTTTACCAACTGTGATCAGCGCATTCGGCTCTTCACTGCCCGCGCTCAAAACACCGCGTGGCCGGTGATATTTGAACGAGCGCCCCATCAAGGTCACGCCATTGGCCAACAATGCCGAGGCCACCGTATCCCCCGCAAATCCGTCATAGCTGATACCATCAAAGGAAAACCGCACCCGCCGATTGCGGTCCACCAACCCTTTGCCCGCAATCCTCATGACACGGCTCCCATGGTGCGCTTCACATCCGCCGCCAGCTTCACTCCCGATATTTCATGCGACACTGTATCCCGTGTCACCACCAACCACGCGCCACAGCCCGCCTCATGCTGCCACAAATCCTGCGTTTCCCCCGCCGGATTGTCCCGCAAATGCAAATAGTCATCCCAGACCGCCACACCCGCATCTAAGTCAGGCCGCGCCAACATCACCGCCGCCCCTTGATAATAAAATTCCCGCCGCTCGCGCGGCCCACACAAAGGACATTCAATTCTCACGCTACCCCCCAGACAAGGCGCTCACATCGCCCCTCTTTTTGGCCTTAAATATCGTCCGCACTCTCGTCACACGCCTAGTGCAGATTATGTTGCGATCCCGTCGCCTCTTCATCCATCAACCCGACACCCGTGCGGAAACGGTCCAACCGGAACGCCGCCGCAGCCGCGTGCCGTTCCCCCGTTGCCATCAAATGCGCAAATGCATCACCCGACCCCGGCACCGCCTTGAACCCGCCGTAACACCAGCCGCAATTCACAAACAAACCTTCCGTCTCCGTCTTATCAATGATCGGCGATCCATCCGGTGTCATATCCATGATCCCGCCCCAGCTTCGCAGCACCTTCGCCTTGCCGATCATCGGCATCAGGGTCATGCCCGCTTCCATCACATGTTCCATCATCGGCATATTGCCGCGTGCCGCATAAGACGCATAGAAATCCAGATCCCCGCCAAAGACCAAGCCGCCCTTATCCGACTGGCTGATATAGAAGTGACCCATTCCGAAACTCACCACATGGTCAATCACCGGCTTTAACCCTTCGGTCACAAACGCCTGCAAGACATGGGATTCAATCGGAAGGCGCATCCCCGCCATCGCCGCCACTTGAGAGGAGCGTCCCGCAACCACCACCCCCACCTTCTTGGCCCGAATGGCGCCCCGCGTAGTCTGCACGCCTTTCACAATGCCATTCTCGATATCAATCCCCTTGACCTCGCACTGCTGGATCAGGTCAACGCCCCGCTGGTCCGCGCCGCGTGCATAGCCCCAAGCTACCGCATCATGTCGCGCCGTGCCCCCGCGGCGATGCAACAACCCGCCGTAAATCGGGAACCGCGTGTTTTCGAAATCCAGATAAGGCAGCGTCCGACGCACGCCTTCAACGCTCAGCAGTTCCGCATCGTCACCCTGATTGATCATCATATTGCCACGCCGCGCAAAGGCATCGCGCTGCCCATCCGAATGACACAGCATCAAAACCCCCCGCTGGGACATCATCGCGTTGTAATTCAGGTCTTGCTCCAGCCCTTCCCACAATTTCAGCGAATGGGAATAAAACTGCGAATTACCCTCAAGCCCGTAATTCGCGCGCACAATCGTCGTGTTTCGCCCGACATTGCCACCGCCCAGATAGCCTTTCTCAAGCACGGCAATATTTGTCATTCCGTGCTTTTTGGCCAGATAATAGGCGGTGCTCAAACCATGCCCGCCGCCACCAATGATAATCGCGTCATATTCAGCCTTCGGCTCGGGGTCACGCCAATGCGGCGACCAGCCCTTGTTGCCGGTCAAGCCTTCGCGCAACACGCGCAATCCCGAAAACCGCATCTCTTAATCCCCCTGACGTACCATCCTATCCAAACAGGCACGGCAGAGAGTATCAACGGTTTTCTAAGCCCCGCTTACCTCAAAACGCACTGAATCAAACCAGCGCCGCTGCCCCCAGCGCCTTCATAGCCGCGAGATACGGCCCCGGCCCATGGCTGATCCGCGCCACGCCTGCTTTCGCAAGTGCTGTGACTTCCGGCGCATCCCCCATGCGCATGACATTCAGCGGCAAGTCCTGACCCGCCGCAATCCCGCCAATCACATCCAGATCACTCACCCCGGGCACAAACAAACCATCAGCCCCTGCCTCACGGTAGGCACGCGCACGTTCCAGAACCCGCACCGACAATTCAGACGCCGAAGCATCGTCCCCGCAAAAAAACACATCTGTACGCGCATTGATAAACAGCGATACACCTGCGTCCTCTGCCGCCTTGCGTATCGCCGCAATCCGCGCTGCCTGATCCGCAACACTGTGCAGACCATCGCCACCAACGACACGATCCTCGAAGTTCAGCCCCACAATACCTGTCTTGATTAAACCGGTCACATTGCGGGCCACCACATCCGGCTCAACCGCATAACCTCCCTCGAAATCGACACTCACCGGCAGATCAACCGCACTAACAATCTGGTGTGCTACGGACAAAACCGCCTCCATTGGCAAAGCCTCTCCATCCGCAAAGCCCTGCGCTGCGGCCACCGACCAACTGCCCGTTGCCACCGCCTTGGCCCCCGCATCGGCCACAGCCTTGGCCGATCCCGCATCCCAGATGTTCCACAACACCAGCGGCGTGCCTTTCACATGCAACGCTTTGAACGCCTCGCACTTGCTCACCTGATCCATCATTTCCTTGCTCCCTTACGCGCAAACCCGCGCTCCAATTCAATCAACGCCTGTTTGCGCCATAACCCGCCGCCATATCCCGTCAACGCCCCATCCGCGCCCAGCACACGGTGGCAGGGGATCACAATCGCAATCGGATTCGCCCCGTTCGCCCGCGCCACGGCGCGCGTTGCATCGGGGCGTCCCATCATCCGCGCCACCTCGCCATAAGACCGTGTCTGACCCGCCGGAATGGTCCGCAACGTATCCCAGACCGCTTTGGTGAAATCCGTCCCCAAAGGCGCAAGCCGCGTGTCGAACTTGTCGCAGGCCCCCTCCATAAATGCGCCCATCTCGCGCTCGATCTGGTCTGTCGGCGCAAACCGTCCGAAGCCCAGCGATCCCTTCGCGTGGGCATACAACCGCTTTAACTCCGCAGGCAGCGCCTTTCGCTCGGTGAACTCCAACAAATGCAACGCGTGGGCATCACTGACCGCAATCATCATCCCCAGCTTGGTCTCAATCCAATCGGCACGAAGCAACGCATCTTTCACAAACCGACCCGGTGCCAGCCCCAACCATTTGCCAAAGGCCGCGCGAAACGCCGCCGGACTATCATAAGACGCGTCCATCTGCGCATCTATCACCCGTCCGCCGTCGGGCAGGGTCGCCGCCCCCAAGCGCAACCGCGTCAGCCGCGCCATTTCAAGGAAAGTCATGCCAAAGTGCCGCTTGAACGCCCGTCGCACCGTCGACGGGTCCATGCCCAAAGCTGCAATATCGCTCTCCAGCCAGCGCCGCGCAGGCTCTGTATTCAACATCTCAAGCAATCGCGCGACTACCGGTTCCCCTTCTGCCTCCGGTGCCATCGGATGACAGCGCAGACAGGCGCGAAAACCCGCCTCGATACATCTGCCGATGGTGTCAAAGAAAACGCAGTTCTCGCGCTTGGGCTTGCGGGCCGGACAGGTCAACCTGCAAAACACACCTGTGGACGTCACGCCGACATAGGCCCGCCCGTCAAATCCGGCATCGCGGGCCAGCAAAGCGTCATACAGCGCATCGTCATCGGGTAAATCAAACATCATGGAAACAGCATACCGACCGGCACCGCGCCTGTCCGCCCAAGATCGGGCGTCTATTCGGATTTATCCCAAATCACAGGATCAGCACGCTAATTCCACGGCCATGCAAATTTCAGACCCGCTCTTGCGACGCTATCACCTCAAACTTCGCCGACCAAACGGAGCACGCGCGCCCACCCCGGGATGACTCGAAAACTCGCCGCCATAATTGCGGCCGATGTAGTCGGTTATTCCCGCATGATCGCGCAGGACGAAGCAGCCACGGTTGGCGCGCTGCAACGCTTGTGGGAAGAAGTCTTTGGTCCGGTCTCTGCGAATAACTCGGGCCCCATTGTCAAGAGCATGGACGACGGGTGACTGGTTGAGTTTGCCAGCACCGTGTCGGCTGTCAACGCAGCCCTACACGTGCAATGTCGCCTCCGGGATCATACTAGGATCAGTCTGCGCATCGGTGTCCATGACGGCGGTATCATACGCGACGAACAGGATCTCTATAGCGACGGCATCAACATCGCCACGCGGCTGGAAAACCTCGCACCCGAAGGCGGTATCATGATCTCGGATGCGGTTTACGCCAGCCTTGATGACACACTCTCGCCCTCGTCTGAGGCTACGGGTGCGCAGCCCCTTAACAACATCGCTCGGCCCGTCACCGCATGGGTGCGCGACCAGAACCGATACGCAGCTCAACCCGGCACCGTGCTGCAACACCCTTCTTCCGCCCTGCCCTTGCTTAACATCCGCCCCACCGGCAACAGCGATACCCGCGCTGAAGTCCAAGACGCAGCCGATACGCTCACGGCGGGCCTGGGCACCTATTTCGGCAGCATCAAATGGCTGCAAGCCAGGATCAACGGCAATGACAGTGCGCCGGGCTGTCACCTGCGCCCCACGTTTCGCGCACAGGGTGAAAGGTAGCGGCTTGAGACCCGACTGCAAACGCTGACAGGCGACATCCTTTCGACCCACAAATCCGACAGTTCCTTGGATGAGGCGTTTGACTGCCAATGCTGTGATCCGCGATATCGCGGATCACAGCATTGGCAAGGATAAAGCGGCCGCCCTAGCGCATCTGGGTCGACTGGAAGAGGCGCGTGCCGTCAGGGCGCATTACCTGACGCTCGAGCCACACCGCACGCCGAAAATCTGCCAAGCCACAACTGACTATGGCGGCTGCGAAGGCGGCGCACGCTATTTCGAAGGGTTGCGATTGGCGGGGCTGCCCGACGGCTAAGCCCCGCCGCCAACTTACAGCCCTTTGGCGCGATAACTTGCCGCGACTTTTTCGATCGACACCAGATAGGCGGCGGTGCGCAAATCGTCGACGTCATCGCGCCCGTGCCAGACATCCGCCATCGACTGATACGCGGTCGACATCGTGTCATCGAGACCCGAACGCACCAGCTCGAGCTCGCCCGCGCCACGCAGGTATCGGTTCTTGAAATCCGGCGTCATTGACCATGAATCCCCCAGATGCCGGTCCAGCCGCTCCAACTCGTCCACAATCAACTGGTGGCGGGATTCTTCCTGTCGGCGCCCCATCCGGCCAAACCGGATGTGACTGAGGTTCTTGACCCACTCGAAATAGGATACCGTCACACCACCGGCATTGGCATACATATCCGGAATGATCACCGTACCCTTCTTGCGCAGGATGCCGTCTGCCCCGGATGTGACCGGACCATTTGCAGCCTCGATGATCAGCGGAGCTTTGATCCGGTCGGCATTTTCAAGGTTGATCACACCCTCAAGTGCTGCGGGAATGAGGATATCACAATCCGCTTCCAGAAGTTTCGCGCCGTTGTCTTCGACCGTTACGCCGGGAAAGCCTGTAATCGTGCCATGCTTGCCGATCCATTCATAGATCGCCTGCACGTCCAGCCCGCCCTCGTCATGTACCGCGCCGTCCCGCTCGATGATGGCCGTGATCTTGCAGCCGTCTTCCTCGCTGAGGAACTTGGCCGCGTGATAGCCCACGTTGCCCAGGCCCTGCACAATCACGCGCTTGTCTTTCAGGGTGCCTTTCAGCCCCGCCTTCTGAAGTCCCTGCTCGTCGCGGAAAAACGCATGCAGCGCATATTGCACGCCACGTCCCGTCGCTTCGGTGCGGCCCTGAATTCCGCCTGCATGTGTCGGTTTGCCCGTTACACAGGCCACGCCGTTGATGTCCGTGGTGTTCATGCGCTTGTACTGATCCGCAATCCACGCCATCTCCCGTTCGCCCGTGCCCATATCTGGCGCGGGTACGTTCTGGGCCGGATTGATCAGGTCGCGTTTAATCAATTCGTAGGCAAAGCGGCGCGTGATCAATTCCAGCTCGTGCTCGTCATATTCACGCGGATCAATGCGAAGCCCGCCTTTGGACCCGCCAAAGGGTGCTTCGACCAGGGCACATTTGTACGTCATCAAGGCGGCCAGTGCCTCCACCTCGTCCTGATTGACCCCCAAAGCATAGCGGATGCCCCCCTTCACCGGCTCCATATGTTCAGAGTGCACAGAGCGGTATCCGGTAAAGGTATGGATCTTGCCACGCAGGCGCACACCAAAACGCACCGTATAGGTGGCGTTGCATACCCTGATCTTTTCTTCCAACCCTGCGGGCAGGTCCATCAACGCCACGGCGCGGTTAAACATCAGATCTACGCTTTCGCGAAAGCTCGGCTCGTTGGAAGGCTGCATCGTGTTCTCCAGTTCAGTGGCAGTCAAAAGCGCGCCAAAACGACTCAGCGCGCAGCAGGTGTTTCGGCGGTTACCCTAGCCTCTCAAGTAGCAAGCGGCGACTTTATTCATCGTTAACACCACCACTTTGCAGGGCGATTAAGATTCGCCTCTTTTTTTTGCGACTGTTCACATCCGCGAAACGGTCGCCCCTTCCGCGCCTTATTGCGGACAAATGACCACCTAAAAAGCCCATATTTGCCAATGCTTTGCCCCATTTCCGCCATGATCCTTCGTCACAAAGATAAGACGGTAAAGTCCGCCCACGAACTGGGATGCCCCTCAACGGGGATGGCTGGAAAGGTTAACGAAGATGAAACGAGAAACACGCGAAAACCGCCTCGATTTGCGAGAGCTATTGGGTCTGTCCCGCAGCTTTGCAAAGCAAGAAGATGGGATGGTCACGATATTTGCATGCTTCATGATCTTCTGCATGCTCATGATCGGGGGCATCGGTGTAGACATGATGCGTCACGAGATGGAGCGCACCCGCATTCAGGCGGTCGCCGACCGTGCCGTGCTTGCTGCGGCTGACCTGGATCAGACACTTGATCCAGAATCCGTTGTGCGGGACTATTTTGCCAAATCAGGCATGGCCGACTTCGTCTCTAGTGTAGAGGTGGACCAAGGCATCAACTACCGCACAGTGACGGTAGATGCCACAACCACAGTCAATACACAGTTTATGGACTGGCTGGGCCGGGAAACCCTTGATGTGCCTGCTGTCTCAACGGCGCAGGAAAAGATCAACAAAGTCGAAATCTCGATGGTTCTCGATATCTCCGGTTCCATGCGGCACAACAACAAGATGCCAAACCTGCGCAATGCTGCGGGTGTGTTTCTTGATGCCGTGCTCAAGCCTGAAAACAACAACCTGATTTCCGTCAACGTCGTGCCTTACACCGCGCAGGTTAACGCGGGTGAGGACATCTTCGAATTGATGGACGTTCAAGAAGTGCACCCATGGTCACATTGTATCGACTTTGAGAATGCTGATTTTGACGACCCGCGCATTTTCTTCGGCAACACCGGAAACCGCGGCGAATATGACCACATGCAGCATTTTGATGCAGGGTATTCCTACAATTGGCCAAACCGCGGCAACTATGCCAACGACGTCATCACCAACCCCGGTTGCCCGAAACGCTCCTTTGAAGAAATCACTGCGTTCTCGCAGGACAAGGCAGCGCTAAAGGCCCAGATCAACCAGTTCCAGCCGCGTGCAAACACGGCCATCCATCTCGGCATGAAATGGGGCGTGGCGATGCTTGATCCGGAATGGCGCAAATTCAACGCGGTGTTGCCAAATGTTGATCAGGCATTCCGCAACCGCCCAGATGAATATCCTTCACCTGATGCGGAAAACGAGACCCTGAAAACTATCATTCTGATGACGGACGGTGAAAACGTAACAACCCAGCGTATTCAGAACCGCTACTACAACAGCATCGGTGAGCGCGAACACTGGAGTGACTATCCGCTGAACTGGTACCTGAACCGCTATGTGCGCTCACGTGACCACGGTCTTTGGAAGTTCACCAAGTATACGCCAAGCCAGGCTGATGCCCTTCTCTACCGCATCTGCGACGCGGCCAAGGCAAACCACGTGGTCATCTGGTCCATCGCTTTCGAAGTATCTGCCCACGGTGAGAACGTCATGCGCAACTGTGCCTCTTCACAAAGCCACTTCTTCTCTGTGAACGGTACCGAGATCACCAATGCGTTTGCGTCCATCGCCAGCCAGATCAACCAACTGAGGCTCACACAATGATACAGCCAATCAAGAAATTCCTACGCCGGTTCCGGCGTAGCGAGGACGGCTCTGCCATCGTCATCGAATTCGTCATCTTCGTGCCACTCTTGTTTGCATCGTTCCTGATGGCGGTTGAGATGGGTGTCTATACCATGCGCCAGATGTACCTGGACCGTGGCCTCGACATCGCCGTTCGCTACGTCCGACTTCACACAACGGTTAATCACTCGCATGACAACATCAAGCAGATGATTTGCGACAACGCCGGTTGGCTCGAGAACTGCGACTCTACATTGCGCCTTGAGATGGTTGCCATCAATCCGCGCAACTTCGCCCAGTTCGACCAGACCGCCGACTGCGTCGATACATCCGAAGATCCGGAGCCGGTTCGCGGTTTCACACCTGGCCAGCAGAACGAACTGATGATGCTGCGCGCTTGTGTGAAGTTCGATCCGATCTATCCAACCAGCGGATTGGGATATGAGTTTGTCAAAAACGGTGATGGCGCAGGTCAGGCCAAGATGATCTCGACCGCTGCCTTCGTACAGGAGCCAAGCTAATGTATATCGCACGTATCAAATCAGCTCTCGGCGGGTTCGCCCGCCGCGAGGATGGCACCATCGCAATGGAAGCGATGATCATCATGCCGGTAATGTTCTGGGCGTTTCTGTCGATGTTCTCGATCTTCGATGCATTCCGCACCTACAGCATCAACCAAAAGGCGGCCTTTACCATCGGTGACTCCATCTCTCGCGAGACCGCGCCGCTGGATCAGGCTTACATCAACGGCACACATGCGATGTTCGAGTACCTGTCGCGCAGCCAGGGCCAATCCGCTCTGCGCGTGACATCCCTGCTCTATGATGCGGCCAATGACCGCTTCTCTGCCGACTGGTCCAAAACGGCCGGCGCGCGCAACGAGTTGAGCAGCGCAGACGTTGAAGGCTGGTCAACCAAGCTGCCCGTTATGCCAGACGGAGAGCGCGTGATGCTGGTCGAAACCTGGAGCGAATACGAACCGCCCTTCAACACCGGCCTCGAAGAGCGCGAGATTCGCAACTTCGTATTCACCCGCCCTCGTTTTGCACCACGTGTGTGCTGGGAAGAATGTGAATAACAGCTGGCTTGGCTGAAAATGCGAACGCGACCCGTGTCTTTATTGATGCGGGTCGCGCAGTACCATCAGGGTCGATATCACTTCGGACATGTATTTTGTCTGTGACCCCGGTGTCATTCCCCCGATCCCGATGCGCCGCCCCATGCGCCACCAAAGACCGGGACGCCATGCACGTTCCCCCGCCGTCCGGGTCTTGAGCAGGAATCCATTTGACGGTTTGAAGGCGAACACGCCGCGGTCCATGGTCTCGATATCAGCAATCATCGCAATTACTGTGCCATCCCCGTCCCGCAGCATCAGCGGCGTGAGTTCCACAACACTTGCCGTTGCGCGGCGCATGGCATCTGTCATCCATAACGCGCCAGCCCCGACCGCAATCAGGAACACCTGAAACCCGATGGAAGGGGGCCTCAAAAAAGCGATGTAGATCATCAGGAAACCCAAGATCGCCAATGAGGTCAGACCCAGCACTCGCCGCCCTGTTGAGGCGCGCGCCGTTGCCAAGATTTCGTTCTCGTCTTTGAATTCCATTGAACCTGCCCTGCCCGTTTCGCCTGTGTGCCTACAGCGCGGCTCGGGATTGAACAAGCAAGGACAGCTATGGCCGCTTTTTGTCTTTTTGTCGCCTACGCTCGAGGGATTGCTCCAGACGGTCTGCCACCTCATTGCGTTCTGCCACGGACATGTCGGCGACAATCGACAACCATTCGGTTTGTGCAACACCCATGATGCCCTGTGCCGCGTCCTTTTGCACCGCAAACAGCGGTGCGATCTTGTTGGGATCAAAGGTGTCTTCGCGCAGAAAGCCGACCATCTGTTGATACATATCGCGACGTTCGGCCCGCGATGGCAGTCCTTCGGTTTGCGCACGCAAACGGCGGTTCAACTCCCGTTTGGCGTCGCGCGGCAGGGCACGCACAAAAGGCGCGCCATATCTCTCGATACTCGGTGCGCCGCGTTTATCAGCACGGATATCACCGGAGTGACGCCATGCAGCCCCTGCAAAGACACCGGCAACCAGCAGATTCAACGCCAGTGAAAGGCCCAGAACCCATTTCCAGACAAGGCCCTTCGCAGTTTTTGCCATTTCTGTTTCCATGTCTCTATCCCTCTCCGATATCCCAGCCAAAACCGGTTAGTCCGGCCCCGTCCAAGTCCTCGTCCAACGCAGCTTCAACCCCCAGAACCTGTCCCGCCAGATCAGGCACCCCTGCGGGCGGTGCCACGCCGATCCAGAACCCCAAACAACTCGCCGTGAGCAAACCGCCCAAAGCAGGCAGGCCGCCAATCCCGGTCAACCAGCCACGCCACCCGCTCTTTTCAGCCACCGGCTGCAACGCCACTGCGTCCGCCAGAACCCGCGCCATCAAGCCGTCCGGCATTTGCGGCGGCGTGGCGCGGGCATCCTGAAACAGGCTCTCAAGCCTGACATCCTTGTCCTTGTTGTTATCCATCATCTTCAAACCCCAATGCATCCCGCTGTCCAATCAGCGCCTTTTGCAGGGCACGTTTGCCCCGTGCCGTCAGACTTTCCACCGCTTCCACACCTGTCTCCAGAATTACCGCAATCTCCGGATTTGCCAGCCCGTCGATGTGGCGCAGCACCACCGCCTGTTTCTGGCGATCCGGCAATGTGTCCAACGCGCTTTGCAGTGCATCCATGCGGGCCGCCACCTGTAACCCCTGCTCCGCACTTATCGCCGGATCAGCAGGTTCATCTATATCATCCAACCCTGTCACGCGGCGCTTGCGCAAGCGGTCCATGCACAAGTTCGCCACCACACGATAGAGCCACGTTGTTACCTTGGCTTCACCGGCCCGCCACTCCGGCGCAATCCGCCACAGCCGCAACATCGCTTCTTGCGCCACATCCTCGGCCTCGCCCCGGTCACTCAGCACACGCAACGCATGCCCGAACAGGCGCGGCGTCAGCGATGTGGTCAACAGCCGCGCCGCAGCTGCGTCGCCCTGTGCATAGCGACGCAACAAAGCGGCTTCGGCGTCAACACCGGTAGATGGCTCTGGGCTGGACATATCCACGGGTGCTACGCAGGCAGGGGCCGCTTGACAAGCGCCCCCTGCCACCTTGCTCAATTGTTTGCGTGGCGCTTGCCGCGATGCTCGCGCATCTTGGCGAACTCCTCCGCGCTCAGACTGCCATTGCCATCCGCATCCAGTTTCTCAAACATTTTCGCCGGATCACGCCGGGCTGTCATTTCCTCCAATGAGATCTTGCCGTCCCCGTTGGTGTCGGCCCGCTTCATCATCCGGTTGCCTTTCTTTCCGCTTTTCTGCGCGTGCTTCTTGCCATAGCCGTCCCCTGCCGCTTCCAATTCAGCCGCATCCAGCATGCCATTTCCGTCGGCATCATGCTTTTCCAGCATCCGGGCCGCACGGTTGCTACCCCGCGCCTGACGCATCTCGTCTGTGCTTAAGAAACCGTCACCATCCGCGTCCGCCGCACTAAAACGTGCCGCAGCATGAGCGCGCAATTCATCCGGTGTCACAGCGCCGTCACTGTTGGCGTCAATCTGCTCAAAGGATGGTCCCTTGCCACTGGTGTTTGCCAAAGCGGCAACACCACCCAAACCGATGATGCCTGCCAAAAGTGCGATTCTCACGTGTGAAGCGTTGATCATTTTTCTCTCCTCAAGTTTTTCAAGTATGGCCAGTTGTTTAGGGCCACATGATCATCAAACGGACAGCCGCAATATTTCCGTCGCAAAAAATCGACATTTTTCTGGAAAGCTTTGCGACATCGCGCCGCAATCACCACCTCTGGTCTTTATTTTTGCAGCCAAACAGCTCAAATGGCCGGATCGAAGGAACACACCATGACCGACAACGTCCACCATGCCATCACTCACCCAACCCTTTCGGAGACCGCAGCCGAGCGGCCCCGCTGGACTGCCATGGCGCGCGGATGGCGCGGCAAATGCCCGAAATGCGGCTCTGGTCCGGTTCTCAGAGGGTATCTGAAGGTGAACGATGATTGCAGCGTTTGCCGTCAGGAATTCCACCATCATCGCGCGGATGACGGCCCTGCGTATCTCACGATTTTAATCGTCGGACACCTGCTGGCACCACTGATCCACTGGGTGTTTGTGACATGGCGACCTGAACCTCTCACGCTCTTCACCATTTTTGCGGTTGGCTGTGTCGGCTTGTCGCTTTACCTTCTGCCCAGACTGAAGGGGGCCATGATCGGCTTTCAATGGGCAAAAGGCATGGGTGGTTTCGCTGATCCCACCTGAGACGCCGCCCTTTGGTCACAAAAACAAGGGGCATTCATGACCATCGACAAGAGCCAGATCCGAAACGCATCCACTGTCATCGTCCTGCGCGACCGCTTGGACAATCCGCAAATCCTGATGGGGCAACGTGGTGCCAAAGCGGTTTTCATGCCGAACAAGTTTGTTTTTCCCGGCGGTGCAGTTGATGTCGGGGACGCGGATGTTCCGCTGGCGGGCGGCCTGCCAGATCTCTGTGCCAACCGTCTGGCCGAAGACGCCGACCCCGTCCTTGCCCATGCCATTGCCGTGGCGGCAATCCGCGAACTCTGGGAAGAAACTGGTCTGATCCTCGGCCAGCGCGGCATCTGGGAAACACCGCCCCCCGATTGGGAAAGTTTCGCCGCCACGGGCCACGTCCCGCATGCTTCCGCGCTACAGTTCACCTTCCGCGCCCTGACCCCGCCAGGCCGCCCCCGCCGTTTTGACGCACGCTTCTTTCTGGTCGACGCAAATGACATTTCCTCCGACCTCGATAATTTTGACGCCGCCAGCGACGAGCTGTCCCACCTGCAATGGGTGCCGCTCAGCGAAGCCCGTTCCTTTGACATGCCCTTTATCACCGAAGTTGTACTGGCCGAAGTGGAGGCGCGCGCCAAAGACCTGCGCCCGCCTCAAAGCGTGCCGTTTTTCAAGAACAATGATGAAGAAAGCCTATTCCTGCGCCTGCGCGGCAGACCGATGGAGGGGTAAAACCCCAAGCTATCTGTCGTCAAAGTTGATATCGCCGTCCTCCGACGCCATCCAGCTTGCCTGATATAATTGTGGCGCCAGCGCAATTTGAGCGATGGTCTGTTCTACTTTCGAAACAACGTCTTCCGCACCCACGACCTGTGCGATGACCTGCACGCCCTTGCTGTCACTGCGGCTTACGATTTGCACAAGGCCGAGGCCGTTTTCCGTCAGACTTCCAATCAAAGCTGCGCGAATGTCTTTCTCGTCTTCATGCATACACGACAGTATCAGGTTGTAGAACTGATCGGGGTCGGCATTTTGTGCGGCCGCGTTCTTCAACTTGCGCACGATGGGCCGCAATCCCAAATTCGAAAACACAATCAGCGCCGTTAATGACGCAGCATAAAGGATGTGACCCGTTCCGGAAATCAATCCGACTGCCGCTGAACACCACAAGGTTGCGGCGGTGTTAATGCCCTGAATGTTAAAGCCATCACGGAAAATGATGCCCGCCCCAAGAAATCCAATGCCGGAAACGACCTGCGCAGCCACCCGTGTCGGGTTAATATCGTCGGGAAACAAAGCCGCGAAAGTCACGAAACCCGCAGCGCCCAATGACACCAGCGCATTGGTCCGCAACCCCGCCATTCGCCCTCGAAACTGGCGTTCCGATCCGATGATCGCGCCCAGAACAAGCGCAAATGCCATGTTCACGGATGAAAACATCAACGACAGGTTGATGTCTGAAAAAAGATGAACCACTCGACGGATCTCCTTGAAGCAACCGGTATATTATAACCTTAATCCAGAACCGGCACCGCGCCATCACCTCCCGATCAAGCGTCAATAACGACATGTTCAAAATTTTCAGATGCGGCCTTTTTCGTGATCAGAGGCGGCTGCGCACCACGTGCCCGCCCTCAAATCACCAATATCAACATCAGGATCGACGCCACCAGCACTGCCATACCAGCCCATTCCCGCCCCGAAATCTTCTCGCGGAAAAACAGCGTCGATGCCGCAACGCTCAGGATCAACTCAACCTGCCCCAGCGCCTTGACGTAAGCTGCGTTCTGCAACGCAAACGCAATGAACCAGCACAGCGATCCGCCCATGGACGTGAGGCCAATCCACAACGCCACGCGCCGCGCACCCCAGACCGCACCGATCTGGCCCGGCTCGCGAAACCGCAACCAGACCAGCATGATCACCGTCTGCATCGTGACCACCGCCGCCAGCGTCACCAGCGCACGCAACACCGCATCATCCGCCGCTACAGCAAAGGTTGCGCCCCGATAGCTCACGGCGGAAAACGCGAACAGAATGCCCGACGCAATGCCAAGCCCCGCCGCGCGGTTGGTCATATCCGACAGGCGTAGCCCCTTGGCATCCGCCCCGCCCGACAGCAGCAACAAGCCGACAATCCCCAGCGCAATCGCGGCAAATCCAAGCGCCGAAACCCCTTCGCCCAGCAACAGCCAGCCGACCAGAACCGTCTGGATCACCTCGGTTTTCTTAAAGGTAATACCCACCGCAAAGTTGCGCTGCTTGAACAACAACACTACACAGACGGTTGCCATGATTTGTGTCACCGCGCCCAGCAGGCCAAAGCTCCAGAAACTGAAACCAACAACAGGCAGAGCAACCTCGCCAAGCGAAAGATAGGCAAGCAGCAAAAGCAGAATGAAAGGCAACGAGTAAAAGAACCGCGAAAATGTAGCCCCCCCTGCGGACAGGGTTTCCGTTGCCAGATATTTCTGCAGCATGAACCGTACCGTCTGAAAGGCGGCAGCGGCGATTGTGACTAGGATCCAGGGATCAAGAATGGACAGACTCATCCGTCCCTATAGGCTCACTTGCCGCCGTTCGGCCAGAGCGGATGTGCAACCGGATCTTTCACACGCACAAGGTACTTCGCAAAAACCTCGCCGTATGAACGGTAAACATAGCCCTGATTGCGTCTGATAAACTGCTCTTTCTGCGCAAAATACAACGCGGGCAGCTGATGCCACGCCACGTTGGGGTATTTGTGATGCACCGCATGGAAATTGTTGTTTAAAAACAGAAACGCCAGCACCCCGCGATCCTCGATAATCACACTCCGGCCAGAGGCACGCTCGTGTGCGCGGTGCTCCAGAAATGTGCGGATGCGCAGCACCGACAACGCCCCGTAGCAGGCTGCCAGATAGGTCCACAGCCCCACCGAGGACAGGCTCACCCACCAAATGGTCAGCACGACACCCGGCAGATGCGCGATCCAGTGCCACGCCACGTCCCGTTCCCCTCTGCGCATGCGCAGTATATCACCCCTGACAAATGCGGCCATGCCAATCACCGGCCCGATCACCATGCGCCCCAGCAGCGTGTTGTTCACCGCCAGCAGGCGGCGTCGCCAAGAGGCCAGCCGCGCCCACACCTCGGGGTCAAGATAGTTGGTTTCCGGATCATCATAGGGGTCCGTCAGGTTGGCATCACGGTGGTGCGCCAGATGCAGCGCCTTGAACCGCAGATACGGCACAAACAATCCGGGCTGAATAATCCCCAGCATGGTCGCCGCCCGACCATGCGTCAGCGGCCCGCCATGCAGAATTTCGTGGCTCAGGGATGAATGCAACGTCAGTGCAAACACCAAAAGCGCGAACTGAAGAAATCCCCAACCGACAGGTAACATCAACGCGCCCGCATAGATCAGACCCCATGCCGCAATCATCACCCATGTCGGCCAATCCTTTTCTCTGAGACCTTTTCGGAAAGAGCAGGACAAAGAAGTGGGCTGTGACTTTGACAATAGACGTGCGGGCATTGAGTTCCTGACAACTGCGTTCAACGCACCATTGGCAGATATTCACGCGGCAGCCTTTTCTGTTAACGACAGAAACACGCAAATATAGTGTGATTTTTAACCATTTTGGCATATCCGCAAGAGTACACCACGCCCTCCTTGGCTCACCCGAGACCCGATATCACACCTTCGGGTCGGGGTTTTCGGTATGTCCGTCCACTGCAATCACCTGCCCTGACACCATGCGTGCCGCATCCGATCCCAGAAACACCGCCATATCGGCAATGTCGCGTGCCTCAACAAACGACCGCATCGAGGTGCCGCAGGCATAGCCCTCATAAACCTGATCGCGCGTCATGCCCTTGGCTTTGGCCTCACGCTCCAGTACGCCTTCCATGCGCGTTCCTTCAACGGCACCGGGGCAAATCGCATTCGCCCTGATCCCGAACGGTCCCAACTCCATCGCCAATGTTTTCATCAACCCGATGATCGCCCATTTCGCTGCCGCATAGGGCGCGCGGTTGGGATACCCGTAAATCCCCGCGGTCGAAGACGTCAGCACAATCGCCCCGCGCGCTGCCGCTTTCATCATTGGTGCCGCGTATTTCGCCGCCAGAAACGCGCCCTCAAGGTTCACACTGACGCAGGCCCGCCAATCGCTGAGAGCCACATCTTCAACCCGCGCAGTCGGCCCCGCAATGCCTGCATTGGCACACAGCACATCCAACCCGTCGAGCTGGGCGAACACATCCGCCATCTGCGTCTCGTCCGCCGCATCAGCCTCAAAACGCTGCCAGTCCTCGGGACAAGCCGCCAATGCAGCCGCGTCCACATCCGTCGCGCAGACTTCAAAGCCCGCGTTGGCAAAGCCCGTGCCCATCGCCAGCCCGATCCCCGAAGCACCGGCAGTGATCAGGACACGTTTCAACGGGGCGCGCCGATGGCACGGCCCAACCCTTCGGGTTTCGGTAACCCCGCATGCCCCTCAGCAAAACGCACCAAGGCTGACTCGATCTCAGGGGACGGCGCACACGGTTTGCGGCTTTCCAAACTCACATGCAGCAGGAAATGCTCCCCCGTGGCCAGCACCCGCTCCCCCTCGGACATCACATGGAACAGGTGCATTTTCTTGCCCTCGCCCAAGATCACTTGCGTGTGGATTTCGATCACCGCCCCTGCATGCACCTCGTCGAGATGCCGGATATGTGTCTCGGCGGTAAAGTAACTGCCACCGCTGGAAATATACGCAGCATCACAGCCGATAATCTCCATAAACCGGTCCGTGGCATCCGCAAACGCATGCAAATACCGGCTCTCCGTCATGTGCCCGTTGTAATCAGTCCAGTCCAAAGGCACCGTGCGCCGCGCTGTCAGCACAGGAGCCTTAGCGTCGCTAACTGCGTCGTCGGTCCGAAGATGCGCCTCGTGCGCCTTCAATGTCGCGCCCGCACCCCATCCATTTGCCTTAAGGCTGCGCAGGATACCGACCAGATTGTCATCGCGGATATGTTCCAGATCGCGCGGCCCCAAATCACCGGATTGGTCGTCACATTGTGTGCCAACCATCTCCACAAAATCGTCCGTCAACTCAGGCACATCCATCAGCTTGGTCCATGGCCATTTGAGGCAAGGGCCGAACATCGCGAGCATCGCCCGCATGCCCCCCTCGCCGCCTGCCAGATGGAAAGTCTGCATCGTGCCCATCTGCGCCCAACGCAGACCGGGACCATAGGCGATGGCAGTGTCCAATTCCTCCGCCGTGGCTACCCCGTCTTTGAGCAACCAAAGCGCCTCGCGCCACAGCGCCTCTTGCAAACGGTCCGACAGGAACCCTTCGATCTCGACCCGGCAGATCAGCGGGTGCATCCCGATCGAGGCATAGATGTCGCGTGCCGTTTCGATATGCGCCACATCGGTCTGTTTGCCTGCGACCAGCTCAACCAGCGGCAGCAAATACACAGGGTTGAACGGATGCCCGACGATCAGCCGCTCCGGATGGGCCATCTTGGCCTGCAAGTCCGTTGGCATGATGCCAGAAGTAGACGAAGCAATCAGCCCGCTCTTGTTCACCGCCTCGATCTCTGCATAGACCTTGTGCTTGATCTCCAACCGTTCCGGCACGGCCTCAACAATAAACGCCGCATCCTGCGCCGTCTCAGCGATCGTGTCGCAAAACGCAACCGAGCCTTCGGCGGGCAACGCCACATCGGTCAGCCCCGGCAAGGAGCGGCGGGCGTTCTCCAGTACTGCATCAATCTTGCGCTCGGCCTCCGGATCCGGATCAAACACCCGCACGTTCCAGCCGTTCAAGACAAACCGTGCGGCCCAGCCGCCACCAATCACACCACCGCCAATAATTGCTGCTATTTTTGTCATCCGTCGATCTTTCGTAGTTGGCTGACATCCCAGCCGTTAAAATCCAAAATCTCTGTTGCCGCTTGGATGCGGTCTGCGGCTGGCTTGCGGCTCCGGTTCAGGATTGCCGCCCAACGGCCGTCCGCATCGCCAACCGCTGCTGTGCGAAAACCTTCATCGACCCACATCACAACCAGCGTTTCACCGCCCCCCATCGGACGCAGCACGCCGGGTGCCGAAATCAGATACGGGGTGCTTTTGTCTGCGGTCTCGCGCAGAAAAACGCCATCTGTCGCCACTACGTATCGCACCACGTTTTCACAAGATCCCAGACAGGCAACCGTCTGCCAATCGCCCGCAAAACGGTTGCGATCAAAACGACTGGTCCCGCCTAATGGCACAGTCGGATTGCGCAACCCGATCTGGACGTTTGGAACCGGCGTTTGTGTACAGGCCAACAGCCCGAAGGCCAAACAGAATGCCACAGCGCCGCGTAGTACCCGCGGTGTACGCGCTATGTACATTCTGTGACTCTTTGCGTTTTGTTCATTTGCTGCACCTGCAGTCACTTAGGTGCCCGCTTGGTCAGCCCCAGTTGCTCGCGCACTTGCGCAGGGCCGATCACCCGTGCCCCCATGTTTTCAATGATGTTGCCTGCCCGCTCAACCAACTGCCAGTTCTCGGCCAACACCCCTTTGTCGAGCCACAGGTTATCCTCAAGACCAACCCGCACATTGCCCCCGGCCAGCACGCTTGCGGCGACATAGGCCATCTGGTTGCGCCCCAAACCAAAGGCCGAAAAGGTCCAGTCGTCGGGTACATTATTGACCATCGCCATAAGCGTGTTCAAATCATCAGGGGCACCCCATGGTACGCCCATACACAGCTGAACCAATGCGTTTTTCTCCAACACACCATCCGCAACCAGTTGTTTTGCGTACCATAAATGACCGGTGTCGAAAGCTTCGATCTCTGGCTTCACACCCAGCTTGGTCATCATGCCGCCCATCGCGGTGAGCATGCCGGGCGTATTGGTCATCACATAGTCGGCCTCGGCAAAGTTCATCGTGCCGCAATCCAGCGTGCAAATCTCGGGGAGGCACTCCGCGATATGGGCGACCCGTTCCGTCGCGCCCACCATGTCGGTACCCTCGCGGGTCGGAAACGGGTTTTCCACATCTCCAAAGACAATATCCCCGCCCATGCCCGCCGTCAGGTTCAGCACCACATCGGTGTCACTGTCGCGGATGCGCTCAGTAACTTCACGATAGAGCTTCAAATCCCGGCTAGGTTTGCCGGTCTCGGGATCACGCACATGGCAGTGCACCACCGCCGCGCCCGCCTTGGCTGCGGCAATCGCGCTCTCCGCGATCTGTTGCGGCGAGCGCGGCACATGCGGACTGCGGTCTTGTGTGCTGCCAGAGCCTGTCACGGCGCAGGTGATAAAGACGTCGCGGTTCATCGTAAGGGGCATAAGTCAGGTTCCTTGATCAGCAAATTTGGGCAGACCATGCGACAGGATTCGCCCGAAAGCCATGCCGAAAACGACAACGCTTCAAATCAGGACAGCGGGTTCACGAAGTGCCCGTTTTCTTGAAAGAAAACGCACCGGAATTTTTGAAAATTCCGCCTGCTCAATACGGCATAGGATGCGCTTTGTTTACGTCGTCCAACGCTGTCAGAATCTCTTGCGACAAGGTTACATCCACAGCACCAAGCGCCAGTTCCAACTGCTCCATTCTGGTCGCGCCGAAGATCACCGACCCCATAAAGGGCCGCTGGCAACACCAGGCCAGCGCCATATGAACAGGGTGAAGATCATGCTCTTTTGCAACTTTCAGGTAGGCATCCACCGCCTCGAATGCCCGCGCCGTTTTGCGTCCGCCAAGTTCGGGATTGAACGTCAAACGTGATCCTTCCGGTATGGCACCATCCTGATACTTGCCCGTCAACAACCCTGTCGCCAGCGGAGAAAACGAAAACATATCAATTCGTTCATTGACGCAGGCTTCGGCAACGTCGGTATCTGCCATCCGGCACATCAGGGAGTATTCGTTTTGAACCGAAATCGGTCTTGGCCCGCCAGTGCGCCGCGCCACTTCGGCCCATTGCGTCATGCCCCAGGCACTTTCGTTACTCAGACCAAAGGCACGGATCGTCCCGCGTTCAACCTCGGTCTGCAAAGCGCCCAGCGCGTCTTCCATATGGGCCATGGTGTCACTGCGATCCTGCCCGGAAGGGTCGTAGGTCCAGTTCTTGCGGAACATATAGCTGCCCCGGTTGGGCCAGTGAAACTGATAGAGGTCGATATAATCCGTCTTCAGACGGCGCAGCGAACCTTCGATGGTCTGCGCAATTGTCTTGGAAGAAATCGGCGCACCATCGCGCACATGTGCGACTCCTTCGCCGGAGTGTTTGGTGGCCAAGATCACGTCCTTGCGCCGTCCCTGACGTTCGAACCACTGGCCGATGATCTGTTCTGTTCTGCCTTGGGTTTCAGGGCTGATCGGGTTCACCGGATACATCTCTGCTGTGTCAATAAAATTGATACCAGCGTCCAACGCGCGGTCGATCTGCGCATGTCCTTCTTCGGCCGTGTTCTGCGTGCCCCATGTCATCGAGCCAAGGCAGAGTTCGGACACTTCGATACCACTGCCGCCAAGATCATTTCTTTTCATTGTCATCCTCATATTTGTGCCCACACTACGTTCCCTGAAATTGGTCGCAAGTCACAAAACCCGCCACTTTGTGGTCCGAACCCGCGAAACAAAATGGCCCCATCACGCGGAAGCGACACCTTTTGTCGACTTTCCACTTGGGCCGGCCCCCCATTGCCGCCTATGCCTGTGTCCATGCGCATGCTCATTTCCTTCGCCGCCCTGTTTTTGTCGATCCTGCTTTTGCAACTCTCTACGGGGGGTGTGGGGCCATTGGACGTGCTTTCGGGCACCGTCCTTGGGTTTTCACGCCAAGAGATCGGCATGTTGGGCTCGGCGCATTTCCTGGGCTTCTTTATCGGTTGTTGGTGGGCCCCCCGCCTGATGGGATCGGTGGGACACAGCCGCGCTTTTGCCGCTTTCACGGCGACAGGGGCTATCGGGCTTCTGGCACATATGCTGGTGCTGGACGCTTATGCTTGGGCCGCAATGCGCGTGGCGTCAGGCCTGTGTGTGGCAGGGTGTTACACGGTGATCGAGGCGTGGTTGCAGGCTAAAGTCACCAACGAGACACGCGGGCGGGCCATGGGCCTTTACCGCGTGGTTGATATGTCCGGCAGCCTGTGCGCGCAGATGTTGATCGGTATCCTCGCGCCGGCGTCCTATGTTTCCTACAACCTGCTTGCCATTGGATGTTGTGCGGCAATCCTACCGTTGACACTGACCACAATCAAACAGCCAGAAACCCCAAGTTCGCCGCGCTTGCGCCCCGGCTTGGCAATCGCCCGCTCCCCGCTTGCAGCCGCTGGTGTGGTTGTTGCCGCCCTGTCCAGTGCATCCTTTCGCATGGTTGGTCCGATCTACGGACAAGAGGTCGGCCTCAGCGCGGGCCAGATCGCGTGGTTCCTGTCGGCCTTTGTCCTTGGTGGCGCATTGGCGCAATTCCCGGTCGGCTGGCTGGCGGATAAATATGACCGCCGCTGGGTGTTGATCTGGCTCTCGGTTGCTGCGATCCTCAGCTGCGCGGTCACCGCGATGAGCAATGGTGTTGGCACCATCGGCATCATGCTGACGGCGGGTTTCTTTGGTCTTACGACCTTCCCCATCTACTCTGTCGCAGCCGCGCACGCGCATGATTTCGCCAGCAATGACGAACGTGTGGAACTGTCCGCTGCCCTGATGTTCTGGTTTGCCACCGGCGCGATCTTTGCCCCCTACCTCGCGTCGGTCCTGATCGAAAGCTACGGTCCCTCGGCTCTGTTCATGATGATCTCGGTGGGTCATGCAGTGCTGGTGGTCTTTGGCCTTGCCCGTATGCGCGCCCGTCCAACCCAAGAAAGCCGCACACCCTATGTCTACGCGCCGCGCACATCCTTCACTATTGGACGTCTGCTGCGCAAAGAGCGGAGCAGAAAAACGCCCCCAGAATAGCCACGATTTAGTCACTTCAAGCGCCCTCTTTGCTGCTATCCCGCCCCCAGCCAGCGGAGTGTGCCAGTGAGAAGTCTGATGTTTACCATGACCCTTTTGCTCGTGGCCTATGCCTTGGGAAATTTCAGCATGGGCGGGCCGTCCATCAAGGATGTTTCAGGAGTACCCACCGAAGCAGATGCCGCTGCGGAGACGTTACGTAGCATTGTCCCGGGTGCCGTCAGCGTGCCCGCTGTTACCGATGCATCGCAATCGCCTCTATCCGTCGTCACACTAGCGCCCTTTCAGTTCGACATTGCGGGTGCCGAACAGACATGGCGTAACTGGATGGCGCGACATGGTATTACCGCAGGTTCGTTCGCCTTGGGGATAGATGGCGAAATCTTGCACAGCGCAGGCCAGCGTCGCAGCCCCGATGCGGCTTATCCCGTGGCCAGTCTGTCCAAGGCGATCACGGCAATGTGCCTGGGCGATATCCTTACGGGCACTGAATATGATTGGAACAGCACCCTTGGCGATCTTGCACCCGTCCTTGACGCAGTCAACATGATGCCACATCAGGGCGCGCAATTGCTGAGCCTTGGGGATCTGGCGACCCATTCCACCGGATTTCCAAAGAACCTCAAGGGCGTGGAAACCGCTGGTGAAGGGCGCAACCTTTATACCCAACAGCACATCGCGCGCGAGGCGCTGAACAATCCGGCCCATCTGTCTGCCAACGGGCGATCGGCCTATTCAAACGTCAATTATGCCGTACTTGGCCAGGTTATCACTGCACTGTCTGGTCTTGCCTACGAAGACGCCTGCAAGCCGCGTGTGATGATCCCCGCAGGTGCCAACGGTGCCATTGTGGGCGGGCGTATGTGGGCAACGGCAGGCTTTGGCGGCTGGTCCGCCTCCGCAGAAGATTACGCGCGTTTCGTGATGTATTGGATGGCACCGGATCGACCTTGGGTCACAGCGCCTGCTGATTTTCCTTACAACGAACGCAAGAAAGCAGGGCTTGGTGTCTTTCAAAGCACAAACAAAAACGGCGGATACTTGATCCATCACACCGGTCTGTGGAAAAGCAAAAAAGCGGAACGTCAGCATGGCGCGCTGTTCCTGAGCAGCGAAACCGGAGCCACTTTTGTTGCAAATTGGCAAGGCAGCCTGCCCAAGAACGCTTATCGTGATCTGCGCAAAGCTCTTGCACCCCACTTGCGCTGATTGATCCTGCGCGACAAGCGGTCTATGTCAGGCGGACCCGCGAAAAGGAATACCCATGGCCCGCCACCTGATCACCTCCGCCATTCCCTACATCAATGGCATCAAACACCTTGGAAATCTGGTGGGAAGCCAACTTCCTGCGGACCTCTATGCGCGCTATCTGCGCGGGCGTGGTCACGAGGTGCTTTTTCTATGCGCGACGGATGAACACGGCACGCCGGCAGAGCTGGCAGCCGCCAAGGCGGGCAAACCCGTGGCTGAATATTGCGCTGAAATGCATGCAGTACAGGCCGAGATTGCCGAAGGCTTTGGCATGTCCTTTGATCATTTCGGCCGCTCTTCATCACTCCAGAACCAGAAGCTGACCCAGCATTTTGCCGGCGTGCTGGCCGATCAGGGGCTTATTGTGGAAGTGACCGAGAAACAGGTCTATTCCAACGCCGATGGCCGGTTCCTGCCGGATCGCTACATTGAAGGTACCTGCCCCAATTGTGGCTTTGAATCTGCACGCGGTGATCAATGTGACAATTGCACCAAGCAGCTGGACCCTGTCGATCTGATCAATCCGCGCAGTACGATTTCGGGCTCCACCGATCTGGAAATGCGTGACACGAAACATCTGTTCCTGCGCCAGAGCCTGATGAAAGATCGTCTGGATGCGTGGATCAATGAAAAAGAAGACTGGCCTGTTCTGACAACCTCGATTGCAAAGAAGTGGCTGCATGACGGCGATGGTTTGCAAGACCGCGGTATCACCCGTGACCTTAGTTGGGGTGTGCCTGTCAAACGGGGCGACGCAGAGTGGCCGGGCATGGAAGGCAAGGTCTTTTATGTGTGGTTCGACGCCCCCATTGAATACATCGCCTCTGCGCAGGAATGGGTCGATGCAGGCAAAGGCAGTGATTGGGAACGCTGGTGGCGCACCGACAAGGGCGCGGATGATGTGCGCTATACGCAGTTTATGGGCAAGGACAACGTGCCTTTCCACACGTTGAGTTTTCCCGCAACAATCATGGGCTCGAACGAGCCATGGAAGCTGGTCGATTACATCAAGTCATTTAACTACCTGACCTATGACGGCGGACAGTTCTCCACCTCGCGCGGGCGCGGTGTGTTCATGGATCAAGCGTTGGAAATCCTTCCAGCGGATTACTGGCGCTGGTGGTTGCTGTCCCATGCACCCGAAACATCAGATGCCGAATTCACTTGGGAGAATTTCCAGACTTCTGTAAACAAAGATCTGGCCGATGTGCTGGGCAACTTTGTCAGCCGCATCACCAAATTTTGCCGCTCCAAGTTTGGCGAAGCTGTCCCGCAAGCCGGGGAATACGGCGCCGCAGAAGAAGCGTTGATTGCTGATTTGACAGAACGGGTCACCCGATATCAGAATTTGATGGATGCTGTAGAGGTGCGCAAATCCGCGCAGGAACTGCGGGCGATTTGGGCAGCGGGCAACGAATACCTTCAGGCGCAAGCGCCGTGGACGACGTTTAAAACGGATCCTGACAAGGCCGCGGCGCAAGTCCGTTTGGCCCTGAACCTGATCCCGCTATATGCGACACTTTCGGCCCCGTTCATTCCGACAGCTGCAGCAAGCATGTTGGAGGCGGCCAGAACGCCGGATGCAGGATGGCCAGATGACGTGCCACGTGCCCTTGACCGTATGGCACCAGGCCATGAGTTTGATGTACCCGAAGTGTTATTTGCCAAGATCACGGATGACGATGTCGCGCAGTGGTCAGTCAGGTTCGCAGGTACGCGGGACTAAGATCGAAACCGGACCTTGTCTGGTCTCTGCCCTGTCTCGCATCGCTTCGGGCTTCGGAATGCCGCACTGATTACCTCTTGTCCGTCTTCAGCACCACCAATGCAGGCAAGCAAACAGTAGCGTTGTTTGCTAGGTTCCCTGACTGGGTACTTCGGCCAGCGTGTGATCATTGCAAACCAGCTATCCTCGCCATGTGTTTCACGACGTTATCCGGTTGTCGCGGCACTTTCCGATTGGCGAACAACCTCGCCAATCTCCTCAAAAGCCTCGGCCAGAGGGTTCGATGCACGCCAGACCAAGCCGATCGTGCGACCGGGTTGTGGATCATCAAAAGCAACACAGTTTACCTGCGCTGAACGGGTCTCAACGCCCATCGCCATTTCGGGAATCATTGTGACCCCGATGCCTGCTCCCACCATCTGCACCAAGGTTGACAGGGAACTGCCGTCCAACCCGTCGCGCGGCACAGCCGAAGGCGCGTTACAAAAGTTGAGCGCCTGATCGCGAAAACAATGGCCCTCTTCGAGCAACAGAAGCCGCATTTCACGCAGTTCTGATGCTCGGGGTGCAGGTTTGCCTGCGTCCTTTTCAGGCCGGACCAGCACGAAATTCTCTTTAAAAAGCGGCATTTCAAACAGCGACGGTTCCGAGACGGGCAAGGCAACAATTGCGGTATCGATACGGCCCTGCAACAGTTCCTGTACCAGCCGCGGGGTCAAGGTTTCGCGCACGTGCAGATCAAGGCGAGGATGGCTTTTGCCCAAATTGCCGATCAGACGAGGCAGCAGATATGGCGCGATTGTCGGAATCACGCCAAGCCGGAAACGCCCGGTCAGCCGACCCTGAGCCGCGCGGGCAAAATCATCCAACGCATCTACACGATGCAGGATTTCGCGCACGCGGGTTGCAAATGCCTCGCCGAACGGGGTCAGCCTGACCTGTCGGGCGCTGCGTTCGAACAGCTGCATGCCCATGGATTGCTCCAGATCCTTTATTTGCACAGATAATGCGGGTTGCGAGATGGCGCTTGCCTCAGCGGCATGGCCAAAATGTCCGTGCAGGGCCAGAGCCTCGAAATAGCGCAATTGTTTGATACTGAAGCCAGCCATAACTAAAAGTTATCACGCTCATCAGAAAATCCAACTTATATCTACCGCGCCAACTTGTTATAACGATTCCAAATTCACCTCATCTGGGAGAGATCACATGGACGGCAATGATTACGAAAATGGCGGCAAATGCCCTGTCATGCACGCAAGCACCAAACATGTAACACATGATGCGCGCACCAACAAAGACTGGTGGCCAAACCAGCTGAACCTCAAGATTCTGCATCAGAATACGCCGCTGGGCGATCCTATGGGCGGTGATTTCGACTACGCCGAAGCGTTCAAAAAACTTGATCTGGATGCGGTAAAAGCGGACCTCGCGGCTCTGATGACAGATTCGCAGGATTGGTGGCCGGCGGATTATGGCCACTATGGCCCGATGTTCGTGCGCATGGCGTGGCATGCTGCAGGCACCTACCGCACCGGTGACGGGCGCGGCGGCGCGGGTTCGGGTTCGCAGCGGTTTGCGCCGCTGAACTCATGGCCCGACAACGGCAACCTCGACAAAGCCCGCCGCCTGTTGTGGCCGATCAAACAGAAGTACGGACAGAACTTGTCATGGGCCGACCTGCTGGTCTTGACCGGTAACGTCGCGATGGAGACCATGGGTTTCAAGACTTTCGGTTTCGCCGGTGGTCGCAAGGACATCTGGGAGCCCGAAGAAGACATCTATTGGGGGTCCGAGGAAAACTGGCTGGAAGAATCCGGTGGGCCAAACAGCCGCTATTCCGGTGAGCGCGAGATGGAAAATCCATTGGCCGCCGTGCAGATGGGCCTGATTTACGTGAACCCCGAAGGTCCGGATGGTAATCCTGATCCGCAAGCCTCTGCGCATGACATTCGTGATACCTTTGCACGTATGGCAATGAACGACGAAGAAACAGTCGCGTTGACTGCAGGTGGTCATACGTTCGGCAAGGCGCATGGTGCGGGTGATCCAAGCCTCGTCGGTCCGGAACCCGAAGCCGCACCTATCGAGGAAATGGGACTGGGCTGGATCAACAAGTTTGAGACCGGCGTTGGCGTTCACACCACGACATCCGGCATTGAAGGGGCTTGGACACCCACGCCGACCACTTGGGACATGTCCTATTTCGACACGCTTTTGGGCACCGAGTGGGAATTGACCAAGTCTCCCGCTGGCGCGCAGCAGTGGAAGCCTGTTGGTGACAACATGGCAAACACCGTGCCCGATGCGGAAACCGGCGAGCCAAAGTATCAGCCGATGATGACCACAGCGGACATCGCCATGCGCACCGATCCGGAATACCTGCGCATTTCCAAAGACTTCCATGCGAACCCGGAAAAGTTTGCCGATGCCTATGCGCGCGCGTGGTTCAAGCTGACCCACCGCGATATGGGACCAAAGGCACGCTATTTGGGCAAAGAAGTCCCCGCCGAGGACCTGATCTGGCAAGATCCGATCCCTGCCGTTGATCATCCACTGGTTGACGATCAGGACATCGCCGCGCTGAAAGAAAAGATCACGGCAACGGGTCTGTCCGTGTCCGAACTGGTATCGACTGCTTGGGCGTCTGCATCCACCTATCGTGGCTCAGACCACCGCGGTGGTGCGAATGGTGCGCGCATCCGTCTGGCCCCGCAGAAGGATTGGGAAGTTAACGAACCTGCGAAACTCGCCAAGGTTCTGGAAGCCCTTGAGGGTGTTCAGGCAGACTTCAACGGGTCTGCTTCCGGCGGCAAAAAGGTATCGCTTGCCGATCTGATCGTTCTGGCGGGCAACACCGGTGTCGAGCAGGCAGCGAAAGCCGCGGGCCACGATGTAACAGTGCCGTTTACCCCCGGTCGCATGGACGCAAGTGCCGAGCAGACGGACGCCGAGAGCTTTGAGCCACTTGAGCCAAAAGCAGACGGTTTCCGCAACTATCTCGCGGTAGAGTTCTCCGTTCCGACAGAGAAACTGCTAGTGGATCGTGCGCAACTGCTGACGCTGACGGCACCGGAAATGACTGTTCTGGTGGGCGGTCTGCGCGTTCTTGGTGCGAACTACGGTGGTCAGACACATGGTGTCTTTACCGACAAGCCGGGCCAGTTGAGCAACGATTTCTTTGTGAATATCCTCGACATGACCTGCACATGGAAAGCGGTAGATGACAAGCAGCAGGTGTTTGAAGCCACAGATCGCAAATCCGGCGAGGTGAAGCGCACCGCAACGCGCGCTGATCTGATCTTTGGCTCCAACTCACAACTGCGTGCACTGGCCGAAGTCTATGGCAGTGACGATGCAAAAGAGAGCTTCGTGCATGACTTCATCGCCGCTTGGACCAAAGTGATGAACGCGGATCGTTTTGATCTGGCCTAAAGTGCAACGATGAAATTTGAAATGGCCCGTCTGACCCAGTCAGGCGGGCCGTTTTCTTTTGTGCTTTCGTGCACTTCGTACAATACTGTTTTGCCAATCCGCAGCATTCAGGCCATCCTGCCCCAAAGGGATACACATGAAGCAACCACGTCTGCCATTAACTGTCATCGGCGGCTACCTCGGGGCCGGAAAAACCACGTTAATCAACCGGTTGCTGTCCGAAGATCACGGGCAAAAGCTGATGGTCATGGTAAACGACTTTGGCAGCATCAACATTGACGCCGCCCTGTTGGAAAGCGCCAGTGATGATACGATCACCCTGACCAACGGCTGTGTCTGCTGCACCATGGGCGCTGATCTGTTCATGGCGATGAACGACGTGCTGGACCGCCGTCCCCGCCCCGATCATCTGTTGATAGAGGCAAGCGGCATTGCAGATCCCGCCCGCATCGCAGCCGCCGCGCGGGCTGAGCCTGACATGGCCTATGGCGGGACGATCGTTGTGGTAGATGCGCTGAATTTCGAAACACTGGCGGATGATCCGCAAATCGGCGCACAGGTCAGGGATCAGGTGGCTGCCGCCGATCTGGTCTTGGTCGGCAAGAGCACCGGCATCCCCGCCAAGCTTGCAGTGCAACTGAGTGTGCTTGGCCCTGCCCCGCTGGTTGATCTTTCGACCTTAGATGAAGTTGCGCCGATCTTGCTGGGCGGCATGTCACCGCGTAACGCTCCCGCAAAAACAGACGCGCATCCCGCCTACACACATTGGGTGCATGACAGTGACATAACGATGCGTCGTGAGAACTTGGTGGTGAAACTGAACTCTGCTCCAGCGGCGCTTTACCGCCTCAAAGGCTGGGTACGCGATCCGGAGGGCAACGGGTTCGAGGTCCACAAGGTTGGGGCGCGACAGGATGTGAAGAAAGTCAAAAACCTTGAAGCTACGCGCTTGGTCGGCATTGGTGTCAAAGCGGCGCTCGATCTGGCGGACGTGCAGGATTGGTGGAACAGCTAGACGGTCGTCGGCGCACGCCCGACAAAATCGTGGATTGGACAACAGCGCCGCACCTGTTACGCCCAACGGGAAACTAGGTGGGCCGCACATGACACTTCTTCAAATCACTTCATTACTGATCGTGCTTGCCGGTGCCTTTGGTGCCATAAACTACCTGTTCCTGAAGCTGCCTTCCGCCATCGGTATCCTTGTCGTGGCGTTGCTAGCCTCCTTCTTTGTGATTATCACCGATGCCGTTTTCCCCGCCCTGACGGTTGAGGAAAGCATCCGCGCACAGGTGTTGGAGCTGGAATTTTCCGAAGCCCTGCTCGAAGGCATGCTGGGCCTGCTGCTGTTTGCCGGTGCGCTGCATGTTAAGCTGTCGGATTTGCGCAAAGACTGGTTGTTGATCCTGCTCATGGCAACAATGGGCATCGGGATTTCGACGTTTATCGTTGGTGCCGCGTTCAGCTGGATTACCGGCATGCCCCTGATGATCGCCCTGATTTTCGGTGCGCTGATCTCGCCTACCGATCCTGTGGCCGTGCTGGGTGTGCTGCGCGAAGCGGACCTGCCAAAGTCATTGGAAACCAAGATTGCAGGGGAAAGCCTGTTTAATGATGGTGTCGGATACGTCGTATTTCTAGTGCTGGTCGGCCTTGCCTACCCTTCGGGTGATCAGCATGGTTCCGGCCTTGGCGATGCGGCTACTTTGTTTGTGCAAGAAGCCCTTGGTGGCGCAGTCCTTGGTATTAGCCTTGGTTGGCTGACTTTCCGTGTGATGCGCCTGATTGATGATTATTCTCTTGAGGTTCTGATCACCCTTGGTCTTGCCTTCGGCGGCTATGAACTGGCCGTCTGGCTGCATGTCTCTGCCCCGATTATGGCAGTCTGTGCCGGTTTGTTGATTGGCGACATCGGCGCAAAACACGGCATGTCCGAAGAAACCCGCAGCTATGTTGATGCCTTCTGGAAACTGGTCGATGAAATCCTCAACGCAGTGTTATTCTTAATGATCGGGTTCGAGGTCTTTGCCGTCGCGTTCGAAGCCGACTTTGTCGTGTCCGGCCTGATGGCAATTGTGATTGCGCTCGTGGCAAGGCTGGCGGCTGTATCGGTGCCCGTGATGATGATGAAACCATTTCGCGATTTCAGCGCCGGTGTCATTCCGATTATGACATGGGGCGGCCTGAAGGGCGGTATCTCCGTTGCGCTCGCGCTGTCCTTGCCCGAAAGCGAATGGAAACCGCTGATCCTGACGGCGACCTATATGGTCGTGATCTTTTCGATCATCATTCAGGGGCTGACAGTCACGCGGCTGGCCGAACGGGTTGGGCGCGCGCCGGAATTGCCAAACAGCTAGAACCTGTCAAGTAAATTTGCGAAACAGCTTGGTCTGGTCAAACATGTCCTCAAGCTCTTCCATGCGGTCCTTTGTATCGCCCCATGTGAGGTTCTGAACGCTCGAGATCATGGTTTCCAGCAGCAACAACGGCATGACTGCAGAATCCCACGCGGACGGCACCACAATCCGGCTACTGAAACTCACATCTGCCAGATGATGCACCGGAGAGCGCCATTGATCCGTGAACAGGATCAGTTTTGCGCCTTTGGCATGGGCCATCTCGGCCAGCTTCAACGTGTTATTCTCATAGCGACGCATGTCAAAGATGATGAACAGATCGCCTTCTTTCACATCCAGCAGGTAATGCGGCCATGCGTTCGAGGTCGACTCAATATGGGTAATATGCGGGCGGATCACTTGCATGTGCAGGAACAGATATTCCGCGAGCGTATGCGTCACGCGTCCGCCAACAATATAGAGGTGGTGGTTGGTGTCAGCGCTCAATCGACATGCCAGATCAAACTCTGCGGGATCAATCTGGCCAAGGGTGTGGCGCACATTGTCGATCACCGCATCTGTGAACCTGTTCAACAGATGCTCGGAGGGTGCCCCCTCTGCCCAGGTATCGTGTTTGGCGATTGGGTTCTTGGCTTTGGCCTTTAACTCCTCGCGCAACTCGGTCTGAAATTCCGGGTATCCGCTAAATCCGAGTTTTTGTACCATCCGCGCGACCGTCGGAACGGAAACCTCGGCATCCTTGGCCAAGGCGCTTAGTGGTCCCAAACCAGATGCGGGATAGTTCTCCAGAATAGAATGCGCCAATTGGCGTTCGGCCCGTGTCAAATCATCCAGCTGGCTCTGGATACGGTCCGAAATCGTGAGAACAGCTTCAGTCATTGCACGCCTTGCATTCTTGATCGAAAAAATAACAACGCAGCATGTGGTGTTATATTTTTTTCACTATTGTGTTGACAGATGCCGGTTTTGCCAAGACCTTTATCCTTGGGAGGGGCTATGTCTGACACTATCAGCACCACGCAAAAAGATCACGTCCTTGTGGTAAACCCCACTGGCGCATCCCGCATTGTGCTGGTCTGTGAACATGCGTCGCATTTTATTCCCCCTGCTTTCAATAATCTGGGCCTTTCCGAAAAGGATCGCATCAGCCATGCCGCCTGGGATCCCGGAGCGATGGCCCTGTCAGAACGTCTGTCCAAACATCTAGATGCCCCTCTTGTGGCAAACAATGTGTCCCGCCTTGTCTACGACTGCAACCGCCCGCCAAGCGCGCCCGACGCTATGCCAGCTCGCAGCGAGGTGATCGAGGTGCCCGGCAATCTCGGGTTAAGCAATGCGGATCGCGCAGCACGTGTCGCGTCATATTATCGCCCCTTCGAGACAACCCTTCGCAAGGTGCTTGACCAGAAAGCCGCCCCGATCATTGTGACGATCCACAGTTTCACACCGGTTTATCATGGTGTGCATCGCGCAGTTGAAATCGGCGTGCTGCATGACAGTGACACGCGGCTGGCGGATGCAATGTTGAAAACCGCTAAACTCCATACGCAGGCGAATGTTGAACGTAATGCGCCTTATGGGCCGGAAAACGGCGTGACCCATACATTGCAAGAACACGCGCTGAAAGAGGCCCGCCTGAACGTCATGTTGGAGGTGCGCAACGACCTGATCCAAACCGAAGCGCAGCAAGATGACATGGGCAAGATGATGGCAGGCTGGATCGCGGATGCCTGCGCAGAGCTTGATTTTTCAGGGGCTCAAAAATGACGGGAGTAATGCGTGGATACATCGCCGGTGTAGATGCCGTGAACTACCGTATGGGCCGCATCGCGATGTACGGGATATTTGTGTTGATGGGCATCCTGCTGTGGTCCTCGATCAGCAAAACATTCTTTCTGCCGACCCTTTGGACGCTTGAAATGGCGCAGTTTGTGATGGTTGGTTACTATATTCTTGGCGGGCCGTATTCGATCCAGCTGGGATCAAATGTACGAATGGACCTGCTTTATGGCGAATGGTCCGTGCGGCGCAAAGCGTGGTTTGACCTGATCACCGTTTGCTTTCTGATCTTCTATCTTTGCGTTCTGATTTATGGTGCGGTCAGCTCTACCGCCTATTCCTTGGGCTATTGGAAGACCGAACCGTTTTCCTACCTGTTGGGCGTGATCACGGGCAGCGAAGAAGTCGGGCGTCTGGAACGATCTTCCTCTGCGTGGCGACCTTATATGTGGCCGATCAAAGTCGTTATGATCATCGGGTTTTTCCTGATGTTGCTGCAATGCGTGTCGGAATTGTTCAAAGACGTGCTGCGCTTGAAGGGCGAGGACATCTGATGCCTTACGAGATGATCGCCACGCTGATGTTCTCGACCATGATGTTGATGCTACTTACCGGACAGCGGGTATTTGGCGCGATTGGCTTTATTGCTGTGGTCGCCGCCTTGCTGCTGTGGGGCAACAAGGGCGGCTTTGACATCGGATTTTCGGCGGCGATGAAGCTGATGAAATGGTATCCGCTGCTGACGCTCCCGATGTTCATTTTCATGGGGTACGTGTTGTCGGAGAGTAAAATCGCCGATGATCTCTACAAGATGTTCCACGTCTGGATGGGTGGTCTGCGCGGCGGTCTCGCGATTGGTACAATTGGCCTGATGGTGCTGATTTCCGCGATGAACGGATTGTCCGTCGCAGGCATGGCGATTGGCGCAACAATCGCTCTGCCGGAACTGCTGAAACGCGGCTATGACAAGCGCATGGTCACGGGCGTGATCCAAGCCGGATCGTCACTGGGCATTCTCGTACCGCCGTCGGTGGTCCTTGTCCTATATGCCATGATCGCACGCCAACCTGTCGGGCAACTCTGGCTTGCGGGTATCATTCCGGGGCTGATGATGGCTGCGATGTTCATCATCTACATCGTGATCCGCTGCCGGATAAACCCAGACCTTGGCCCTGCACTCCGCTTGGAAGAACGCGACATACCGCGCGCTGAAAAGCTGCGGCTGTTGCAGGCTGGCCTGCTGCCACTGGGCATCTTTGCGGTGATGATGGTGCCTTTTGTGAACGGCTGGACCAGCCTCGTGGAAAGCTCCGCCATCGGGGCCATCGCCGCCTTTGTCGCCGCTGTCCTCAAGGGCCGCATGACCCGCGAGGTGTTCGAGAACTCGGTAAGAAACACCCTCGGCATCACATGCATGTTCATGTGGATCATCCTTGCCGCCCTCGCTTTTGGCGCGGTCTTTGACGGATTGGGCGCGGTCAAAGCCATCGAGAACCTGTTCACAGAACAACTCAACCTTTCCCCGTGGATGATCCTGATCCTGATGCAACTCAGTTTCATTATCATGGGCACCTTCCTTGATGATACCGCGATGCTGGTCATCGTCGCCCCCCTCTATGTCCCCCTCGTCGGCGCTCTCGGCTTTGATCTGATCTGGTACGGTATCCTTTATACGATCACGACGCAGATCGCCTATATGACGCCGCCGTTCGGCTATAACCTGTTCCTCATGCGCGCCATGGCTCCGCCTGAAATCAGCCTGCGCGACATCTATGCCTCCATCACGCCTTTTGTGCTGGTGATGGTTGGTGCGCTGACGCTTGTGATGATCTTTCCGGGCCTCGCCCTGTGGCTGCCCGAATATGTTTACGGAAAATAACCCCAAAGCCGGATCAACCGGCCTCATTTGAAAACAAGGAGAAACGACATGACAACCAGACGTAAGTTTATCCAAGGGGCTGCTGTTGCTGCCCCCGCCGCACTGGCCACACCGGCACTGGCGCAAAGCACAATCAAATGGCGCATGCAGACTTATGCCGGTGCCGCGCTTGCCGCAGAAGTCATTGATCCGGCAATCAAGATGTTCAACCAGATCGCAGGCGACCGTATGCAGATCGAGCTGTTCTATGCTGACCAGCTTGTCCCCACGGGCGAGCTGTTTCAAGCCCTGCAACGCGGCACCATCGACGCCGTGCAATCGGATGATGATAGCATGGCATCCCCCACGGAAGTCACAGTGTTCGGCGGCTACTTCCCATTTGGTTCGCGCTACTCGCTCGACGTGCCGGTGCTGTTCAACCAATACGGTCTCAATGAAATCTGGGACGAGGAATATTCCAAAGTCGGCGTCAAACACATCTCCGCCGGTGCATGGGATCCCTGCCATTTCGCGACCAAAGATCCGATCAACTCGCTCGAAGACCTCAAGGGCAAGCGCATCTTTACCTTCCCGACAGCGGGCCGCTTCCTGACCCAGTTCGGCGTGGTCCCTGTGAACCTGCCATGGGAAGACATCGAAGTCGCCATGCAGACGGGCGAGTTAGACGGCATCGCGTGGTCGGGAATCACCGAAGATTACACTGTGGGTTGGGCTGATGTGACCAACTACTTCCTGACCAACAACATTTCCGGCGCTTGGGCGGGATCGTTCTTTGCCAATATGGACCGCTGGAACGAGTTGCCAGAAGACCTGCAAACCCTGTTCCGCGTCTGCTGTGACCAGTCACATTATTACCGCCAGTGGTGGTATTGGGGCGGTGAGGCCAACCTGCGCGTCAATGGTGACAAGCTGAAGCTGACCACGATTCCGGATGAGGAATGGGCCACGGTCGAGGCCGCCGCGCAGGATTTCTGGGAAGAAATCGCAGCGGAGTCTGATGTGAAGCGGCGCGTGGTGGACATCTTCAAGAAGTACAATGAAGATATGGTCAAAGCGGGCCGTCCCTACCGTTACGGCTAAACCCAAATCGGGGGCGGCATTGCTCGCCCCCTTCCTCTAACGTGAGTAATTCCCATGGCTGGCTGCATCTCTTTTGACGATCTGAAATCGCGCGTCGCAGACGGGTCCATTGACACTGTTCTGGTTTGTTTTGTGGACATGCAGGGCCGCTTGACGGGCAAGCGTTTCCACGCGGTGAACTTTGTTGAGACATCGTTCAAGGAAACCCATTGCTGCAATTATCTGCTGGCCACCGATCTGGAGATGGCAACACCAGACGGCTATGCCTCGACCTCGTGGGAGAGCGGTTATGGCGATTACGTCATGGCCCCCGATCTGTCGACGATCCGCGTCACGCCGTGGCTGGAAGGCACTGCAATGGTGCTTTGTGATGTCCTTGACCACCACACGCATGCGCCCGTTCCACACGATCCGCGCGCGGTGCTGAAGAAACAGATCGCGCGTTTGAAAGCCTTGGGGTTTGAGGCGATGATGGCGACTGAATTGGAGTTCTTCCTGTTCGAGAAAAGCTTTGAGGAAATCCGCAAGGGTGGTTTCCAAGCCCTCACCCCGATCAGCGGCTATAATGAGGATTACCACATCCTACAGACCACCAAGGAAGAACACGTGATGCGCCCGATCCGCAATCACCTGTTTGCCGCGGGTCTGCCGATTGAAAACACCAAAGGCGAGGCGGAAGCAGGGCAAGAAGAGCTGAACATCCGCTACGCTGCAGCACTCGATTGCGCCGATCACCACACAATTGCGAAACATGCGATCAAGGAAATCGCATGGCAACAGGGCCATGCTGCGTCCTTCTTGCCAAAGTGGCACAAGGACCGTGTGGGCAGTTCATCCCACGTGCATCAATCGCTGTGGAAAGACGGCCAGCCGATCTTTTATGAAAAAGGCGGGAAACTCGGCAAATCCAAGCTGATGGATCATTATATGGCGGGTCTGATCGCCTATGCTCCTGACTACACGTTCTTTCTGGCCCCCTATATCAACAGCTACAAACGCTTTGCAAAAGGCACCTTTGCGCCCACGAAAACCGTTTGGTCTGTGGATAATCGCACTGCGGGTTTTCGTCTATGCGGTGAAGGCACCAAAGGTGTTCGCGTGGAATGTCGCATCGGGGGCTCCGATCTGAACCCTTACCTCGCCCAAGCCGCCATGCTGGCGGCTGGCATCAAGGGCATAGAGGACAAAATGGAACTCGCCCCGCCTACCACGGGCGATGTCTATGAAGATGCCAAGGCGCAAGACATCCCGCAGACCCTGCGTGCCGCGACCGAGACCTTGCGCGGCTCCACGTTTCTGCGCGACGCTATGGGCGACGATGTCATCGCCCATTACACCCGCTGCGCCGAATGGGAGCAGGAAGAATTTGACCGCACCGTGACCGATTGGGAAATCGCACGCGGCTTTGAAAGGGCCTGACCATGATCCGATGTATTTCTCCTATTGACGGCTCGGTTTATGCCGAACGCACACCGCTGGACGCCGGGGCCGCACGCGCCGCCGTGGACACGGCGCGCACCGCGCAAGCAGCATGGGCCGCGCTGAGCGTGATGGAACGGGCCGAGCTGGTCATGGCAGGTGTCGCCAATGTCGGGAAAATGAACGACGACATCGTGCCGGAAATCGCACACCAGATGGGTCGCCCGGTCCGCTATGGTGGTGAATTTGGCGGGTTCAATGAACGCGCCACCTATATGGCGCAGATCGCGCAGGATGCATTGGCCGATCTGGTGATTGAAGACAGCGCCAAATTTCGCCGCGTGATCAAGCGTGTGCCGCATGGCGTGGTATTGGTGATTGCACCGTGGAACTACCCTTATATGACGGCCATCAACACGGTCGCGCCTGCGCTGATTGCGGGAAACACGGTGATGCTGAAACATGCCTCGCAAACCCCGCTGGTGGGCGAACGTATGGCGCAGGCATTTCATGCAGCCGGTGTGCCGGAAGATGTATTTCAAAACGTCTTTCTGGACCATCAAACCACCTCTGATCTGATCGCGGCCAAGTCTTTCGACTTTGTGAATTTCACAGGTTCCGTTGGCGGCGGCAAGGCGATTGAACAGGCGGCGGCGGGCACCTTCACGGGCCTCGGACTTGAGCTGGGTGGCAAAGACCCCGGTTGTGTGTGTGAGGATGCCGACATCGACGCGGCAGTGGACACGCTGCTCGACGGGGCGATGTTCAATTCCGGCCAATGTTGTTGCGGCATAGAACGGATTTATGTGGCGGAGCAGCACTTTGATGCTTTTGTCGAAAAAGCGGTCGCGCTGGTGAACACCTACAAGCTGGGCAATCCGCTTGACCCCGAAACCACCCTTGGCCCCATGGCGCAGGTCCGTTTCGCCGATGATGTGCGCGCGCAAACAGCCGAAGCCATTGCCGCAGGTGCCAAAGCACATATCGACCCTGCCCTCTTCCCGCAGGATGGCGGTGCCTATCTGATGCCGCAAATCCTCACGAATGTAACCCACGACATGCGTGTGATGCGCGAGGAGAGTTTCGGGCCAGTTGTCGGCATCATGCCTGTCAAAGACGATGCCGAAGCCGTCGCGCTGATGAATGACAGCGACTTTGGATTGACCGCATCGGTTTGGACAAACGACACAAAGCGCGCGGAGGTCATTGCAGACCAGATCGAGACCGGCACCGTGTTTCAAAACCGGGCCGACTACCTTGATCCCGCACTCTGCTGGACAGGATGCAAAGACACCGGACGCGGCGGCGGATTGTCCGTCATCGGTTATCACAATCTGACCCGTCCCAAATCCTACCACCTCAAGAAGGCGTGAAAAAATGAGCATCACAGCAAATTGGTCCTACCCCACCGCAATCCGTTTCGGCGCTGGCCGTATTCTGGAAATCGCCGATGCCTGTAAAGCGGCGTGCATCAAAAAGCCGTTGCTGGTTACGGATCGCGGACTGGCGGAAATGGAAATCACCATCCGCACACTCGACCTGCTTGACGCCGCCGGGTTGGGCCGTGCGATCTTTGCGGACGTGGACCCGAACCCGAACGAAAAGAATGCGGCAGCGGGCGTCAAAGCCTACAATGACGGTGGTCATGATGGGGTTATTGCTTTTGGTGGTGGTTCGGGACTGGACCTTGGGAAACTGGTGGCTTTCCTTGCCGGTCAATCACGCCCTTTGTGGGATTTCGAGGATATTGGCGACTGGTGGACACGGGCAGATGCGGATGCGATTGCGCCGATTGTGGCTGTGCCGACCACGGCAGGTACCGGTTCGGAAGTGGGGCGGGCTTCGGTCATCACCAATTCCGTGACCGAAGAGAAGAAGATCATTTTTCATCCGAAATTCATGCCAACTGTGGTGATCTGCGACCCAGAACTGACCGTGGGTATGCCCAACTTTATCACGGCGGGAACCGGCCTTGATGCCTTTGCCCATTGCGTCGAGGCATTCTGTTCGCCGCATTATCATCCAATGTCGCAGGGCATGGCGCTGGAAGGCATGCGTTTGGTAAAAGAATATTTGCCCCGCGCCTACGCTGACGGAAGTGATATCGAAGCGCGTGCACATATGATGTCGGCAGCAGCAATGGGGGCCACGGCGTTCCAGAAAGGTCTGGGCGCGATCCACGCATTGTCCCACCCTCTTGGCGCGATCTATCATACACATCATGGCACCACGAACGCTGTCTGCATGCCTGCTGTTCTACAGTTTAACAAACCGGCAATCACTGGCGTCATTTCACAGGCTGCAAATTATCTTGGCATTGCGGGCGGCTTTGACGGGTTCTGCGCTTTCGTGGACGAATTGAATGCCTCACTTGGCATTCCCAAGAACCTTACCGAGCTTGGGATTACCGACGTCGATGTCGATCGTGTGGTTGCGGGTGCTTTGAATGACCCCAGCACCAGTGGAAATCCGATTAAAATGACAAAAGAGAACACCACGGAACTTTTGCGGGCCTGCATCTGAACACCAGACGCTGATTGGCCTTAGGCATTGAGGCCAATCAGCGCAATCCCGCATGCCATCAACACCGCAGCAGCCAAGCGTCGTTTCCAATTGCCCTCTTTGAGCAATACGAACCCGATCAGCGTTGCAAAGATTACCGATGTTTCCCGCAAGGCAGAAACGGCACCAAGCGGGGCAAAGTTCTTGGCATAAAGGATCAGGCCATAAGCAGCCATTGAGACCATGCCCCCTGCAATGCCCGCCACCCAGACATTGATTGGCAAACTGACCAGTGTTTGCCCCTTTCGAATGCCCGCAAAGCCCGCAATGAACAGATGCAGGAAAGCACCCCAAGCCCAATAGCTGAGGGTATTGCCGGACAGACGCACCCCGACGCCGTCAACCAGTGAATAGATTGAAATGCAGACACCAGTGGCAAGGGACAATCCCAAAGCAGTTGTGCCGATTCCGGACCGCAACGCCTTCCAGTTGCTGAGTAGGATACCGATAATGATCAAGCCGATGCCGACCCAAACCAGAAGCGGCAGGACTTCACCCAGCAGCAGGAACGCCCATAGGGACACAAGCGCGGGCACGATACCGCGCGCAATGGGATAGACAACACTGAGATCGCCGTGCGCATAAGCGCGCCCCAGAAAGAAGAAATAAGCAAAATGCACAAGCGTGGACAAACCGATGTAGATAAAGCTCTCGGCGCTTGGCAGTGGCAAAAGGATGACCATCACTGCGCCGGGTAACGTGTGGCCAAGAGCGACAAGGCCTAACGTGGTTGTGCGATCCGCAGCAGTCTTGACGATGGTATTCCAAACCGCGTGAAGTAATGCGGCAGACAGGATGATTGCGATGATCGACGGGGACATGACAGTCCTTAAAATTGAGGGGCCAGAGGTGCTGCCTGACTGCAGTCATCACCCGGTCGCGTTGCCTCAAACTGCTACAATCCGCACCAAAGCGACAGCGCCAACTGCATCCGATACCCGCACAACCGTCAAAATCCGTAAACCGCGTTGCAATATCGCTTCCCTGCATGCGCGTTTTCAGCGTTACCTGAACCTGCGGCATCAGAAAGGATTCGTGCCATGAGCAGCAGCAAGAATGTACTGTTTATCGTCATAGACCAATTGCGTGCCGATTGCGTCTTTGGTGATCTGGCACAACATCTGGAGTTGCCCAATCTGCGCGCCTTGATGGCAGATGCCGTGACCTTTCAACGCCATTTTTCGGTGGTGAACCCATGTGGTCCCTCACGCGCATCGCTGTTGACGGGCCAATATGCGATGAACCACCGCTCCGTGCGCAATGGTACGCCGCTGCGCCACGACACACCGAATGTGGCAACCGAAATGCGCAAAGCCGGCTATATGCCGATGCTGTTTGGTTATACCGACACCTCGCAGGATCCGCGTGCGTTCCACGAGAACGACCCGGCGTTGCGCAGCTATGAATACCCGATGAACGGATTTCAGGAAGTAGTCGAAATGCGCATGGAGATGTCCTATCCATGGCGTTCCTATCTCAAGCAAAAGGGATATGACTTCGAAAATTACACGCAGGTTTATCAACCTGTTTCGGCCGAAGGGAGTGCACCCAAAATCAATGATCCGGCATTTTACCGCGCCGAAGACAGTGACACAGCCTTCCTGACGGACCGTTTTCTGGCCACGATGCCAGCGCATCGGGAGCAAGATTGGTTTGCGCATCTGACCTACATCCGCCCGCACCCTCCACTGGTGGCCCCCGCGCCCTATAACACCATGTATGATCCTGACACACTTCCCCTGCCGGACCGTCTTGCGGATGCGGATGCCGAAGCCGCTGTACATCCGTTTTTGCGGCCAACACTGGATCACAAGACCCCTGCCGGAAATGTTGTGGGTTTTCCGGATCTGGAACCGACGGACGAGAATATCCAGACGCTGCGTGCAATCTATCTGGGGCTGATCACCGAAGTTGATGCACACATTGGCCGCGTGATCCAGTTCCTCAAAGACAGCGAGCAATATGACGACACGTTGCTGATTGTGACCGCCGATCACGGAGAGATGTTGGGGGACCGTCACAGCTGGAGCAAGTTTACGGTGCATGATGCCGCCTATCACACGCCGCTGATCATTCGCCAACCGGGCAATGACGCGCGCGCAGGCAGCGTCGTAACGCACCCTGTCGAGACAATTGATATTACACCGACAATCCTTGATTGGGTCGGGCAGGACATCCCAAACTCCATGGACGGCAGATCGCTGTTACCGCTTCTGCGCGCAGAGGTGCCGCAAGACTGGCGCCAGTATTCCTTTTCGGAGCTGGATTTTGCAGAACCGACAGAGCCAACCCTGTGGGAAAAGGCGCTTGGCACCGGTCCGAGCGATTCCGCGCTTTCGATCTTGCGCGAGTCGCGCTTTACCCTCGTTGAATTCGCTGCCGATTTGCCGCCGATCCTGTATGATCACGACCGGCACGGCGAACGGGAGAATGTAGCAGAAAAACCGGAGTATCAGAGCGATCTGGCGCGGCTAAGTCGTATGATGCTGCGCCACCGGATGAAAAACATGGATCACACTTTGTCACTGGTTTCGATCACCAAGGACGGCCCGCGCCAGCATCAGCGACATCGACACGCCTGAACGGCTTCACTGGTCCAGAGGCCAAATCGGACGCGGAACGTTCTTATAATCCAATGATCCATAATCCAGCGTACATAGCGCCCCGCTGTCACAGACGATAACACGCCCCGCGATCGGTTCAAAATCTGCCCGAAAGTGCTGCATCGACTTGAGGGCTACAACAGACTTACGCGCGGGATAGATCCCGAAGGTTTCGAATTGTTTCTGGTCCAACATCTGATGCGGAATTGAAACGACCAGAATATCGACGCCTGCAACCTCCAGCACCGCTGTTGCGCCAAAATCGCGCTCCAACCCGCCCATGATAGCACCACCGCCTGTCACGCGCCCGCTGCCGAGCCATTTGATCCGGCCAGTCACAGCAAGGGGGCCACCACCGAACTGCGGGGCGGTCTTGCCGCCGATGTCCAGAGTCACCTCCGCACCAAGTGTCTGTGTATTCAGAAATGCGGCCGCCTCCGGATCAATCAGGGGACCAAAACACGCGTTTGTCACGCCTGCATCAAGAAGGGCTGACAGCAAACCGGTGGCATCCCCGTAGGCACCGGCACCGGGATTGTCGGCATAATCCGCGATGACCAAAGGCCCCGCGCTTCCATTCCAGTTCAATGCTTCCAAGGCCGCCTCATTGCTGGTGACATAGGTGTTTAGAACTTCGGACCGGCGCGCCCAGATGTCATCCGCCAGCGTGTCCCCGATCAAGCGATGCGCTTGCGTGTCGCCATCACATGTGACCAGCACCGTCGGCCCAACCTCGGCGATATCCGCACAGGGAAAGGCTCCGTTGATGCTGACAGCATAAACGCCAGTGCGGGTTTCATAATTGCGGGCTAAAGCGTGACGTTCGATCATCGGTCCGATGTCGGTGCGTCCGCCGTTGGCTTCTTCCAGCATTGCGCGATGGATACGTAGGGTTCGGGGCGCGATTTCACCTGACATTGTTCGGTGCAAAAGGCCGGCCGCCCGCTGGGCCGTGGCGCGCATATCCACATGAGGATAGGTGTTGAACGACACAAGGATTTGCGCCAGATCACACATCGCAACCGTGACGTTGGCGTGCGGATCAAGCGTGACGGCAACCGGGATATCAGGACCAACCACATCGCGCAGCCGACGCAGTATTTCGCCCTCTCCATCCTCGCAGAAATCCGTGACCATTGCGCCATGCAGCATGAGAAAGACACCATCAAAAACGCCTTGTGCAGAAGTGATCACAGGGGTCGTCAGCGCGTCAAACGCTGCGCGTGTCACGACACCTCCCGGCCCTGCAGCGGCACTGATCACATGATGGATATCCCAACCGTTTTCGCGTCCTGCGTCCAGTAATCCGGCCAGCTCGGTGTTCTGCCCGCCGCGTGCTTTACAAGCGTCGATCCCATAAAGAACATAGCGATCGTCAAAGCACTGCAACGTCGTTGGACGGACGTTGAAGGTGTTGGTCTCGTGGGAAATTTCGGCGCTTAAAACTCTGAAACTCACGGCAGTTTTCCTGTTCGTTCGTTGGGTTTTCACTATCAAAACAAGCGGGTTTCAACAGATCGCAAGATGTAGTTCAGAACGCCGTTTCGCCCCTTGATGCGCCGCAGCCCGGACTTTCTGTCATCCATCAGCACGGTCTTCGCGGAGCAATGCAAGGAAATAGATTAAGTTGACTCTTACAAAATAATGCTCCTTAGTTTGAAAACTTGGTGGGGAAATTTCATGTAAAAACAATGCGCCGTCACCTCCATTGGTGGCATCCGCATTTGGTAGGTGTTGGAAGACCGACGCGCATTTGGCTTCGTCTTTCCGCGTTTTCCGAATTTCCGTTCACAATAGAAAACGGCGCTCCGCAGACGCGTGCCGCATGCGTTTTACTCGGCCGCTACCCTCAGAAGAATGCAGAGGGCGCAGATAAAAATAACAGGGCAGAATGCCCGTGTTTTCCGGTCAACGGAATTCAGTACGAACCAACAAGGAGACACGAATGAGGAAGATACTTTTATCCACGGCGGCCATGATGGCGTTTGGAGGCACGGCAATGGCCGCCTGCCCTGCTGTCACCGTTTCGGACCAAATGGGCGTCGCCCCCGGCGCATTCCCACAGCAATATGAGTTGGCAGAGTTTCAGAGTGCCGCCAATTGCACGCTCGAGATGTCCGAGAACCCGGACATCGCGGCGATGAATGCCAAGATCCGTGGCAATCCAGAGATGCCTGCGCTGGCCGATCGTTTGCCAAGCGAGCCGCTGGTTGTTGCCCCTTACGAGATGATCGGGAAGTACGGCGGCACGTTTAATGCGCTGTCCAATGCCACCGAAGCGGGCACGTCAGACTTCATGTCCGTGCGCCACGTCAATCTGGTACGCTACGCTGATGATTTGACCACCATCGTGCCTAATGTTGCCAAAAGCTGGTCGTGGAATGAAGATTTTACACAACTGACGTTCGTTTTGCGCGAAGGCCACAAGTGGTCTGATGGCCAACCCTTTACCGCCGAAGATGTCGAATTCTGGTACGAGAACCTCGCACTTGATCCAAATGTGATCGAAAGCCCCAAGGATTACGTGCTTGCCGGTGGTGAAGCCATGACGGTTGACGTAATCGACGCGCAGACCGTGCGTTTCAACATGCCAGTGCCAAAGCCCGGTTTTCTCGCGCATTTTGCCAACCACTATGCCCAAGGATTCCAGCCCAAACATTTCCTTGGTCAATACCACCCTGCCGTCAATCCTGACGCCGACACACTGGCGCAATCGCTTGGGTTCGAAAACGGCTATGCACTGGTAAAGGCCTACTATGGCAGTTCCGACTGGATGGACACGCCAACGCCGATGCTGGCGCATCCTGACAAAGTGGCGAATCTGCCGTTGGATGCGGCACCCACGCTGGAAAGCCACATTGTTACATCCGAGACAACAGAGGGGCGCACTTTTGTCGCCAACCCCTATTTCTACAAGGTGGATACCGCAGGCAACCAGTTGCCTTACATCAACGAAATGGACGAGATTTTCGTGGGCGAAAGCGAAGTGCGTCTGCTAAAGCTGGTCAACGGCGAAGTGGATTACAAAGCGCAGGCGTTGCAGATCGACTATGTGCCGCTGCTGCTGGAAAACCAGGAAAAGGGCGGCTTTGTTGTTGATCTGAAACCAGACATCACCATGCCGGTTTTCGCGTTCAACGTCACCTCGGACGATCTTGAAAAGCGCAAGGTTTTCGGCGATCTGAAATTCCGTCAAGCCATGTCTGTCGCAATGAACCGCGACGAGATCAACGAAGTGGCAATGTTCGGTCTTGGCACGCCGCAGCAATATGTCGGCTTTTCGCCAACGCCTGATTTCGTGCCTGCCGAATGGGAACAGCATTTCGCGCAGTATGATCCCGAGATGGCGAAATCCTTGCTGGACGAAATCGGTGTGGTCGACACGGACGGTGACGGCATGCGCGAATTGCCAAACGGTGATCCGCTGGTGTTGAACCTCCAAGTCGCAACCCAAGGCATTTCGATCAAGATCGTCGAACTTGTCGGCCAGACTTGGCGTGACGTTGGTATCAACAACACGGTAAAGGAAGTGACCTCGGACGAGTATCGCTCCGCGCAATCCTCCAACCAGTTGGACGTGACCCTGTGGGAGAAATCAGTGCCGCTGGCCGTGGTGCTGGGGAATGGTGAAATCTTCATCCCGCCTTACGACAACTATTTCAACATGCGCACTGCGATGCTGTGGGGCGAATGGGTGGACAGTGACGGTGCGTCAGGTGTCGAACCACCAGCCTTTGCCAAGGAAATGATGGAAGACGTCAAGACGTTTCAGGCGGCCCAAGTCGGCACACCTGAATCCGACGCGGCGGGCTTGAAACTGGTTGAGAACATGACAGGGAACCTGTTGTTCATCGGCACGGTGAAGGAGCAGAAGCCGATCTACCGCAATGCAGACCTCAAGAATGTGCCGCCCTTCAAAACCGCGTCATATGCGTACTACCGGACATACCCTTACCGTCCGTCGCAGTGGTTTCTGGACGAATAAACGTTCCGACTAAGAAAATGTTGCGGGCCGCTTTTCTGGCCCGCAGCGCCCAATAATAAGCGAGCCCAAAATGGGCCGCGACTGCTGCGGGGGCACACTGGCCAATGGTCCAATTTCTACGATTTGCGGGCATTCGCGCGGTTCTCGCCTTTTTCACGCTTTGTCTTGTGTCCTTCATTGTCTTTTCATTGATGGAGCTGGTCCCCGGCGATTGCGCCGAACGCTACCTCGCTTTCAAAAACTCGCAAGGAGCGCAGATTTCCATCGCCGATATCGAAGCCGAGCGCGTGCGCCTTGGCCTGGACCGCCCGTTCTTTGAACGCTGGGTCAAATGGATCTTTGGTGCCTTCCAGGGCGAATTTGGCGACAGCTGCATCCTGCGCCTGAATATCAACCAGCTTTTGGGGCAGAAAGTCTGGCTTAGCATTGGCATCTGCCTTGGCTCATTGCTTCTCGCCTACGCCATTGCAATCCCTGTAGGCATCATCGCGGCTACCTCGCGCAATCCCTATCTGAACAACTCCTTGCGTCTGGTCAGCTACCTTGGTCTCGCGCTGCCGAACTTCCTGCTGGCGCTGATGATCATGTTGTTTTCAACGATGGTATTCGGCAACAGCCTGACAGGGTTGTTTTCCCCAGAATACCGCGATGCGCCGTGGGATTGGCCCAAGATCAAAGACTTCCTCAGCCACGTCTGGCTACCCGTCTTCATCCTCGGCTGGTCCGCCACCGCTTTTGCGATCCAGACCGTGCGCGCCTTGATGTCGGACGAGATTAGCAAACTCTACGTCACCGCTGCTGCGGCGCGTGGTGTTTCGGGCCGCCGCCTGCTGATGCGATATCCTGCACGTCATGCCCTGAGCCCGATCATCAACTCGCTTGGCTTCGATCTGAACCGTATCTTCAACGAGTTGCCTATCGTTGCACTGATCCTGACGCTGACCGAAGCAGGGTCGCTGTTGATCGAAGCGCTTGCCCGCTCCAACGACCAACAGCTTGCAGGCGCGATCATCTTTTTCCTCACGGGCAGCATCGTCGCGATCAACTTCATCACCGACATCACGCTGGCAATTGTCGACCCGCGTATCCGGCGCAGCATCCTGGGATAATTAGAATGACCGAAACCAACATCTATGATGCAAATGTCGATCAATCCGCCAAGGATGCCTATTTCACCGCAGGTCAGGGGCAGCTGATCTGGACACGCTTCAAAAAGCAGAAAGCCGCAATGGTTGGCGCTTGGGTGCTGGTGATCCTGATCCTGTCGGGGATATTTGCGCCCTTTCTGACGCCCTACGATCCCACGATTGCGGGCCGTGACAAAGACTATCTGAACGGTGCCCCCACTATCCCACAATTCTGTGATGACAATGGCTGCTCCTTGCGCCCCTTTCTCTATGCGGTTGAACGCGAACGCTCGCTGGCGACGAACTTTCGCTGGGTAACGAAGGTGAATACGGACAAGCGGCTTTATGTCCAGTTTTTCGTTGAAGGCTCTGAATACAAGATGTTTTTCATGACCTTCAACACGCACCTGTTCGGAATGGAGGAAGGTTTTATCCACCTGTTCGGCACGGATTCCACAGGCAAGGATATCTTCTCGCGCACATTTCACGCCATTAACACGTCGCTGGCGGTCGGCACCATCGGTGTGTTCATCGCATTTGTTCTGGCACTGATTATCGGGGGCATATCGGGGTTCTATGGAGGCTGGATAGACAGTTTCATACAAATGGTGACGGACGCGGTGCGCACCATCCCCGCGATCCCGCTGTTCATGGCGCTGGCCGCGTTCATCCCCGACACTTGGAGCGCGGAAGAAAGGTTTTTCTTCATCTCGATCATCCTCGGCTTTATCGGCTGGCCAACACTGGCACGACGGGTGCGCACGCATTTATTAACCGAGCGCAATCAGGAATATGTGCTGGCCGCGCAACTTTGCGGTGCCTCCTCCGGTCATGTGATCCGCAAACATCTGCTGCCCAGTTTCACCAGCTATATCATCGTCGATCTAGTGATTTCCTTCCCCTATATGGTGCTTTCTGAAACCGCGCTCAGCTTTATCGGGCTGGGGCTGAAAGACCCTGTTAACTCCCTCGGTGTGATGCTGCAAAACGTGACCAGCGCGGATGTTTTACTAAATTATCAATGGTATTTCATCCCGGTGATCTTCTTCATCATCCTCGTGATGGCCTTTGTCTTTGTTGGCGATGGTCTTCGGGACGCGGCTGACCCTTACGGAGATACCAAGAAATGAGTCGCCTGATTGATGTCGAAAACCTGACCCTGCAATTTGATACCGACGAGGGCCGCATCACGGCTGTGGATGACGTCTCCTTCAGCCTTGAGGCGGGCGAGGTGATGGGGCTGGTGGGCGAGTCTGGGTCGGGCAAATCCGTGACCGCCAAATCGCTGATGAAGCTGAACCCGCGCAACGCGGTATACGGGCCTGACACCAAGATCACGCTGCATCTTGATGACGGTCCGGTTGATGTGATGTCACTGCAAAATGACACCGAAATGAAGGTTGTACGTGGTGGGGCGATTTCGCTGATCTTCCAGGAACCGATGGCCAGTTTTGCGCCTGCGATTTCAATTGGCGATCAGATGGTGGAACAGCTGTTGATCCACACGGATTTCTCCAAAGCACAGGCCAAAGAGCTGTCGATTGAGATGCTTGACCGTGTTGGGATTTCCGACCCCTCCACGCGCTTTGGGCAATACGCCTTTGAGTTGTCCGGCGGCATGCGCCAACGCGCGATGATCGCCATGGCGCTGTCGACCAAGCCGAAACTCCTCATCGCGGACGAACCGACAACCGCGTTGGATGTCACCATCCAAGCGCAGGTGATCGACCTGATGAAGGACCTCGTGAGCGAATTTGGCATGGGCATCATTTTCATCACCCACGACCTTGGCGTGATTGCGCAAACGGCAGATAAAGTTGCCGTCATGTATTTGGGGCGCCTTGTCGAACAAGGCACGGTACGCGACGTGATCCGCCGCCCCGCGCATCCTTATACGCGCGGGTTGCTCGCTGCCCTGCCGACGCTAGACGATATTGACGCGCCGCTCACGCCGATACCGGGTGACATCCCCTCGCCGCTCGAACGCCCGCCCGGATGCGTTTATAATACACGTTGTCAGGAAGTGATCGGCCCGCGATGTTCCACCGAAATTCCCAAGTTCTCGCAAGTGGATAGCGACCATGCAGCGGCTTGCCACCTGCATGATCCACAGGGGGATGCACCATGAGCGATACTCCCCTGATCACCGCGCAGAACCTATCGGTCCACTACCCTTTACGCGGCAATTTGATTGGCCCCAAACCCTATGTCGGCGCAGTTGAAAACGTCACCATTGAAATTGCACCCGGTAGTTTCTTTGGGCTAGTGGGTGAATCCGGGTCTGGCAAAACCACCCTTGGCCGCGCCATGTTACGCGCCGCGCCGATTACCAAGGGTGACGTGCTATTTGAAGATGGCGAGGTGTCTTATTCTCTCAAGAACCTTGGTAAACAGGAGTTGAAGGATTACCGCAAAAGGGCGCAGCTGATCTTTCAGGATCCCTATGCCGCGCTCAGCCCCCGCATGACAGTGCGCGACATTATCGCGGAACCCCTTGAAGTGATGGGCCTGACCAAATCGCGTGTGGAAACGGACGAACGCGTCCGGGAAATTGCTGCAAAATGCCGCCTGAATGTGGAACACCTGCGCCGCTTTCCCCATGCGTTTTCAGGCGGCCAGCGGCAGCGTATATCTATTGCCCGCGCATTGGTTTCCGGACCAAAGTTCATTGTCGCAGATGACAGCGTTGCCGCTTTGGATGTCTCGATTCAAGCGGATGTGCTGAACCTGCTGAAAGCCATACAGGAGGATATGGGCCTCACCTTCCTGTTTATCAGCCATGACCTGAGTGTTGTTGCCCATGTCTGTGATCATGTTGCCGTCATGTATTTGGGGCGACTGGTTGAAACGGCCCCTACGCGCACGCTGTTCTCGACGCCGCGCCACCCCTATACCCAAGCCTTGCTGTCGGCGATCCCGTCACTGGATCCGGATGATCGCGGCTGCGCGCAAAAACTTGAGGGCGAAATTCCATCGCCCACAAACCCGCCGCCCGGGTGCAAATTCCAGACCCGTTGCCCGCATGCGATTGATCGTTGTCGTGTCGAAGAACCCGCGCTGGAAAGCGCTGGAACCGAACACAATGTTGCCTGCCATCGTTGGCAAGAACTCGCTAGCTAGGACGCACAGTGTTCCGAACGTCGATGCCAGAATGAGGTCATCTGCCTCGGCTCTAAAAGGGGCTGGTGCGCTTTGGCACCGGCAAACGCCAGCATTTCGCGGCATCGTGCTTATGTGCGCATCGACGGTTGCGTTTTCGATCATGCATGCACTTGTCCGCTTTGTCTCAGAAATGCTGCCGCCGTTCCAGATCGCCTTTTTTCGCAACATCTTTGGCGTTCTCTTTTTACTTCCGCTGTTGATACGGTCGAAGTTTGTGCTGTTGCGCACAAATCGGCTTGGGTTGCATGCCTTGCGCGGTGTGATCAACATCGGTGCGATGTTGATGTTTTTCACGGCATTGTCGATCTCGCCGCTTGCCAAGGTCACAGCCCTGAGCTTCACCGCGCCCATTTTCATGGCCGTGCTGTCGGTTTTCTTTCTTGGTGAACGCTTTCGCATCTTTCGCTGGCTGGGCATTTTATGCGGGTTTATTGGCATGTTGATCATTCTGCGCCCCGGCTTGGTTGTCATCGACACCGGTGCCCTGTTGGTCACGGGGGCGGCGGCGCTTTGGGCTGTGGCCATGATCTTGATCAAAATACTGTCGCGCACGGAATCGAGCCTGACCATCGTCGCTTACATGGGCATTTTCCTTGGGCTGTTTTCTGCGTTTCCTGCGCTGTGGGTCTGGCAGCCATTCGGGCTTTATACGCTTGGGTGGTTGTCACTGGTCGGACTGTTCGGCACCATCGCGCAGATGACGTTGAGCCAAGCCCTCAAGGAAACCGATCCTACGGCGCTGATGCCATTCGATTTCCTGAAACTGATCTGGACGGCCTTGATCGGGTTGTGGTTTTTTGCAGAAGTTCCAGATGCTTACACGCTGATCGGTGCAGCGGTGATTTTTGCCTCCGGTCTGTTCATCGCATTGCGCGAACGCAAGGCAAAGCAGCTAACACCGGTGCTCTAAATCTTGCGCCCTGCCCCCTCCCAATAGGGCGCGCGCAGTCTGGGCTTGAATATTTTACCACTGTCCTCTCGTGGCAAGGTGTCATGGAAATCAACGATGCGCGGATGTTTGAAACGGGCGAGTTTGCCCTCAAGAAACGCCAGCACTTCTCCGCTGTCCGGTGACCAGTCCTCGAACGGTTCCACGGCGGCGACGATCTGTTCTCCGAATTCAGGATGGGGTGCGCCAAACACGGCAACATCGCGGATAAAGGGCGCACGCATCAGGACCGCCTCGATCTCGGCAGGGAAGATATTTGCGCCTCCCGAAATAATCATGTCTTTCTTGCGATCAGTGATGAACAGAAAACCGTCATCGTCCAGCCAGCCCAGATCACCAACCGAGATATGACCATGCTTTTCCGCCGCCTTTCTGCTTTCAGGATCATTGGAATAATCGAACCCGCCAAAGGCGTCCATGCGGGCATGAATTTCGCCGGTCTCGCCTGCGGGCAGCTTGTTGCCATCTTCATCAAGGATTAGGATGGAACACCCCATTTGGGCCTTACCTGCGGTGCCTGGTTTGGCCAACGCATCTTGCGAGGATACCATCGTCATAAACCCGATCTCGGTAGCACCGTAACTTTCCCAGAACACAGGACCCCACCAATCAATCATCGCCACCTTCAGGTCATGGGGCCACGGCGAGCCTGTGGAGACACAGAATTCCACCGAAGACAGATCGTAACGCGATTTTACTGCATCAGACAGCTTCAACATCCGGCTCATCATCGTGGGGACCAGATAGATGTGGGTGATCTTGCGGGCTTCAATCGTGGCCAAAAACGATTCCGGTTCAAATTTGGGCGCGATCAGGACCGAAGTCCCTTCCGAGACCAATGCAGCACTTGATAATGTCGAAGGTGCGGAATGATAGATCGGTGCAGCAGTGAAAAACCGCGACCCCGGTTTGAGGCCCATCATCTCTGTGCCAATCCGGCGCAAGACGTCCTCGAAATTTTTGCGCGGGCCTGTCCCTGTGCGCCGCACACCTTTTGGTGCGCCTGTTGATCCAGATGTGTAGCGCATCAGCGGGCGCATCATCTCGCGGTTTTCCAAGGGTGGGTGCGCATCAACAAGCGTCCGCCATTCCACGCAGTTTGGGTCCGTTTGCGCCGCCTCTGCACCTATTTCATAGGCGGCACAAAGCGCGGCACCGGGTGTCACACCGATCACCTGGCGACCTTGCAAGGCCGGGCGCAGCGCGTCGATCAGATCACGATGAATGATCACAAACTGCGCGCCACTGTCGTCGCAAATTGCCGCGACCTCGTCCACTTCGCCATGCCAGTTCAGCGCCACGATTACCGTTCCTGCCAGCGCTGCTGCACGCATCACTTCAAGCTGCGTCACATCGTTGCGCATGATCACTGCAACCGGCACATCAACACCTGCGCCGAGGGCGGTCAGCGCGATAGCTCCTTTTGACGCCCTTTCTTCAAGCAGGGAACGGTGCATTTCTTGGTCAAAATCTGCTACGAAAGGATCGGACATCTGGTTCCTATTGCCTTTGGTGATTGCGCTGTGATCCGCTCCGTCAAAGTGTATCGGCGCGTTCCGAGTCTCACTCGCATTGTTATGGCACGAAACCAGCGAAATCGGGCAACAGAAACACCAACGTGTCGCCGATTCTTGCACCGGCACATGTTTTTTTCGGTTCCGGCGCTGCATTCTGACACCATAGTTTCACTGAGCGGGACAACAGGCTGGCTTACGTTACGTAAACGCGTCCTTGACGAAGGTAAATTTGACTCCTCCCCGCGTGCCATTGTTCACTGCAAACAGAAACTTGGGTTTTCACCAAACGACAAACCCGACGTTCACCTAGGGAGAAAAATCAATGCGTATACTTTCATTCGCAACGGCGGTCTGTCTTGCCTCAACACCATTGTTGGCACAAGATGCGGACCTGCCAAAGCAGCTGACGTGGACTGCCTATGGCACCGGATCAGCAGGATATAACCAGTCGGTCGCGATTGGTGCGGCCTTGCAATCAGCCACCGGCGTGAACCTTCGCGTCCTGCCCGGCAAGAACGACATCGCCCGCACAGAACCCCTGCGTCAGGGTAAGGTCCAGTTTTCCGCGAACGGCGTTGGCGGTTCTTTCATGGCACAAGAAGGCGTGTTCCAATTCGGTGCCGAAAACTGGGGACCACAGCCTGTGCGCGTCCTGTCGGCCAATAATGGCGGCACTGTCGGTCTGTCCTTGGGTGTCGCGGCCGAAGTCTGCGAAAAAGTGGGCAAGCCGGGCTGCGAAGGATTCACCTACGCGGACCTCAAGGGTATGCGCGTGGCCTATGTCAAAGGTGCGCCAGCGCTTAACATCAACAACGAAGCGTACCTCGCTTATGGCGGGCTGACCTGGGATGATGTCGAAGTTGTCGAATTCGGCGGCTTTGGCGACAGCTGGGCAGGCATGATCGACGGCAGTGTTGATGCCGCTTTCGCCTCGACCAATTCGGGCCGCGCCTATGAGGCCGCATCAAGCCCACGTGGTGTCTATTGGCCGCCAGTTGATGCAAGTGATGCAGAAGGGCTGGCGCGGATGCAGTCGATTGCACCGTTCTTTTCTCCGATGGTTGCCAAGGTTGGTGCCAATATCGACGGCACGGATGGCGTGGCAACAGCGGGTTATGCCTACCCCGTTCTGATGACCTATGAGGTACAGGACGAAGATCTGACGTATAACATGACCAAGGCGATGGACGTGTATTTTGAAAGCTACAAAGACAATGCTCCGGGCATTAACGGTTGGGCACGTGACAAGCAGAACTTCCAGTGGGTTGTTCCTTACCACGAAGGTGCAATCCGTTATTACACCGAAGTTGGTGTTTGGTCTGACGAAGCGCAGGCCCATAATGACAACCTGATCGCACGTCAGGCAGCGCTGATGGCCGCATGGAAAGAGCTTGAGGCCGAAGCCCCTGACAATTGGGAAGAGGCATGGGCCACAAAACGCCGCGAAGCCCTTGAAGCAGGTGGTTTCGCCGTCGTTTTCTAAACCGGTACCGGTACTGAACGGGCGGGCCTGACTGGCCCGCCCAACCTCATGCCCGATGTGGTTTCGGGCCAATGACATTGAGAGCAAAATGACAGAGCAAGATGGCCCCAAGGACCGCGGCAGTTCGGCAATCGAAGCAGAGCGCAAGGCGGAGCGACTGACTTTTTCCGGCGTTGCGCGATGGACAATCATTGTCTTCACCCTTGCCGCGATCGGCATGGCCATCAACCAGTTGTTCAACTTGCGTCTTGGCGGTTATTCCCTGTTGGAAGGGATGTATCTTTATGTGCTCGCCGGTCTTTTCCTGAGCCTGACGTTTATCACATTCCGCGCTTTTGGTCCGCCTTCGCCACATGTGCCGTGGTATGATTGGCTGCTCGCTGTCCTGACCCTGCTAATCACGGGCTTCTTCGTTTTTACGGCCGATGACAGCCTTGATGGTGGATGGGAATATGCAGCACCTGACACTGCAGTCTGGGCATCGATTGCTCTTTATGTGCTGATCCTTGAAGGAACGCGGCGCGCAGGCGGCTTGGTGTTGTTCGCCATCGTGCTGGTGTTTTCACTTTACCCGACATTTGCCGAACATGTGCCCGATCCGCTGAACGGATTCACGCAACCATTCACCGATGTCATTCCCTATTTCATGATCTCGTCCGAAGCCTCCTTTGGCATCCCGATGAAAGCTTTCGGCAATCTGGTGATCGGCTTCATCCTGTTTGGTGCCGTGTTGCAATTCACCGGTGGCGGCAAGTTTTTCAACAACCTCGCCATGGCGCTGGTCGGCGGCTATCGCGGCGGTGCGGCCAAAGTGTCGATCTTTGCTTCCGGCTTTATGGGTTCCATGTCCGGCTCTGTTATCTCCAATGTATTGACCACAGGTGCAGTGTCGATTCCGGCAATGAAAAAGACTGGATTTTCGGCGCGCTATGCTGCGGCGACAGAGGCATGTGCCTCCACCGGCGGCGTGTTGATGCCACCTATCATGGGGGCGACAGCCTTTGTGATCGCAAGCTGGCTCAGCCGTCCCTACGTCGAGATCATGCTGGCCGCCGCGATCCCGTCGCTGCTGTATTTCTTTGGCCTGTTTGTGCAGGTCGATGCCTATTCAGCCCGCCGTGGCCTGAAAGGGCTGGCCAAGATTGACCGTCCTGCTGTCATGCAAACGCTGAAAGAGGGCTGGCTGTATATCGCCGTTTTCGCGTTGTTGATCTTTCTTATGGTCGCCTACCGTTGGGAAACAACCGCGCCTTTCTATGCCGTTGCTTTGTTGTTGGTCGTGAACCAGTTCAACAAAGGCGACCGCGTGTCGCTTGACGGGTTTATGAACATCATTGTGTCCGTTGGCCGCACCCTGTCCGAGCTGGTCGCAGTATTGCTGGGTATCGGCATGATTGTTGGTGCGTTTCAGGCCACGGGCCTGACCGGACCGCTGGCAAACGAACTCGTGCATATGGCGGGTAATTCCATGCCGATGCTGTTGATCATGGGCGCTGTGACGTCGTTTATTTTCGGTATGGGGATGACGGTCACGGCCTGTTATATTTTCCTTGCTGTGGTCCTTGCTCCCGCACTTGTGCAGGCGGGGCTGAACGAACTCGCTGTGCACCTGTTCATTCTCTATTGGGGCATGGTCAGCTTTATCACACCACCCGTTGCCCTGGGCGCATTTGCGGCTGCATCCATGGCAGGGGCCAACGCGTTCAAGACCGGTTTCGAAGCGATGAAACTGGGCGGAGTGATCTATGTCATCCCGTTCTTCTTTGTGCTTAATCCTGCGTTGATTGGCCAAGGTCCACCAATGGAAGTCGCGATCGTTCTGGCCTGCGCTTTGGTCGGGGTCTGGTTCCTTTCCGCAGCTTTGCAAGGGTTTGTGGCTTTCGTTGGCCCGCTCAATTCCAGCCCGATCAGCATGCTGATGCGGTTTTTGTTGTTCTTTGCCGGTCTCTTGGTTGCCGCCCCGATTGGCGGGATTGCGGGTTTGGGCCATGCTGCCTTGACGCTTGTCGGACTTGCGATTGCCGTGCCTCCGATCTTGATAGCATGGCGTGCCGGACAAGTTGTCGCCGCACAGCAAGGGGCAGCAGAGGCGTGAACGCTTTCAAAGCTATTGACGGATAATGGCCAAAATCCTCAGAAACCTGCCACAGATACAGTCCTTGCTGGAGCAGCCTTTGATCGCCGAAGTAGCCGGACGCTATACGCAAGCCGAAACCATAGAGGCGCTGCGCGTTCTTGTAGGAGACCTTCGCGCGGGCCTGATTGCACAGGAAACAGAAACACTCCCCGACTTCGCTGGCGCAGCTTTTGCCAAGGCGGTCGCAACCCAGATCGACGCCACACGCGCGCCCTGCTTGCGCTCCGTAATCAATGCAACCGGCATCCTGATCCACACAAATCTGGGGCGCGCGCGGCTGGCACCCGCTGCAGTCCGCGCCATGCAGATCGCCGGAACTGACCCGAGCAATCTCGAACTCAAACTCGATACCGGCAAGCGCGGATCGCGCCATGATCACGTCGAAGCATTGATCTGTGATTTGACCGGTGCGGAGGCAGCGGTGGCCGTGAACAATTGCGCCGCAGCCGTTCTGCTTAGCCTAATGGCAACAGCAAACGGACGCGCCGTTGTCGCTTCACGTGGCGAGTTGATCGAGATTGGCGGATCGTTTCGTCTGCCCGATGTGATTGCACAAAGTGGTGCCACCCTGCGCGAAGTGGGTGCTACAAACAAAACGCGGCTGGCAGATTACGCAAACGCGATAGATACAGACACTGCGGTTCTGCTCAAGAGCCACACCAGCAATTACAAGATTGTCGGGTTCACCTTTGCGCCGGAACGTGGCGACCTTGCCAAACTCGCCAAAGAGCAGAACGTTATCCTGATCGAAGACCTCGGTAGCGGCGTATTAATTGATCTGTCCCCGTATGGACTAAAAGATGAACCCGTGGTCGCTGACATTCTGAAAGCGGGTGTCGATCTGGTCATGTTTTCGGGCGACAAGCTGCTAGGTGGTCCGCAGGCAGGCATCATTGCAGGGCGGCGCGACATTATCGGACAATTGAGATCACATCCCCTGATGCGCGCTGTACGCGTGGACAAGCTATGCCTCGCAGCCCTTGAGGCGACCTTGCGTCTGTACCGCGCACCCTATGATCCGATGGCCGAGATACCCGTTCTGCAGATGCTGTGCGAGCCTGCCAGTGGTGTCAACGCGCGCGCGACGTCACTAGCAGATGCGCTGTTGAAACGCGGGATCAAAGATGTCTCTGTTGTGCCAGCGGCTGCCTTTGTTGGTGGTGGAACGCTGCCGGAACAGGATCTGGAAAGTTTTGCGGTGACCATAGATCTTCCCGCTGTGAATGCGCGCGATCTGATGTCAGACCTGCGCGGCGCAGAAACGCCGGTGATCGGACGGATTGAACGAGAACAGGTCATGTTAGACATGCGAACGGTGCGTGACGGTGATCTGGCAACAATAGTTCAAACACTGGCACAGATCTCAGGCATATGAAGACGTGCTGCATGGTGGTGATCGGCCATGTGGATCATGGCAAGACCTCGTTGGTGCGCGCACTGACCGGGATAGAAACGGACCGTTTGCCCGAAGAGAAAACCCGCGGCCTGTCGATCCTGCCCGGTTTTGCGCATCAAAGCTATCCCGCTGGCCTCATCGACTTTGTCGACACGCCCGGCCATGAGGATTTCATTCCGGCCATGATCAGTGGCGCAACCGGGGCCAGTGCGGCCTTGGTCGTGATCTCGGCTGTCGAAGGCATCGGCGCGCAGACACTGGAGCACCTCAGAATTGCGGAAATCCTCGGCATCAAAGAAGCCGTCATTGCCGTCACAAAATCGGATATGCTTGATCCTACAAATCATGCAGAGCGCCTTCGCGATATCGCTACTGCGTTATCGGAGACGTCATTTCGCGCTGCCCCGCTGATCCTGTGCTCAGCTCATGGCGGGCACGGTATCAATAAAGTTGAAGCTGCTCTTGTGGACGTGCTGCAAAAGGTCACTCCGCCGCCTGCCCCAGATCATTGTTTTCTACCAATTGATCGCGCTTTTTCTTTGGCGGGTCTTGGGACGATCGTCACGGGCACTCTGCTCGGACAGACCATGAGCGCAAATACAGAACTCACCTTACACCCAACAGGGCGCAAGATTGCAATACGCGGTTTGCAAACCCGTGGCGGCGCGCGAGAGCACGTCCATGTCGGGGAACGCGTTGCCGCTAATTTGCGCGGCATCACCGTCCACGACGTTCCGCGAGGTGCGGTGTTGGGCCGAACAGACGCATTTGCCCCGTCAACTTGCTTTGATGTTCATTTGCAACTGCTGCCGGATGTGTCCAATCCGTTGAAACACATGCAGGAGTTGCGGGTTTTGTTCGGAACCTCCAGCGAAGTTGCTCAGCTCCGGCTGTTTGGGGGCGGGCGGATTGATGCAGCGCAATCAGGTTTTGCGCAGCTGCGCTTCAAGACTCCCGTTATCGGCTTTGCCGGGCAATGGGCGATCCTGCGGCGGTTGTCGCCCTCCGAAACAATAGGGGGCGCTGTTTTTCTTGATCCACAGGCGTTGCCAGCCGGATCAGGCAATGCGCATCGGTTGCGCATCCTGAAAACGGTGCTGCGCGGTGATTTGGGCGAGATCGCAGAGGCGTTGTGCAAGGCACAGGGCGGCGTTGCAGATGTTAGCGACATTGCGCTTTTGTCGCGTACGCCAGCAGAACAAGTACGCGTAGAACTTGGATATAGCTTCGAGAGTATTTCGCCAGCGCAGATCGCCTCAAAACAGGCGGTCGAGATTTGCAAAACCCGTTTTCTCGACAAACTGAGGGATTATCACGATCACCACCCTTTGCGTATGACGGCGCCGCGTCCGGCATTTAATGTCAGGACAATCGCACCTGTTCTTTTGCGACATGTTGCGGAAATCCTTATGACACATGGGCAAATCCGTCATCGCGACAACAGGTTTGCCCTTATCAATCACGATCCCTTTCTCAAAATGGACAAGGATCAACACGACCGGATTTGCACCCTTGAAGAGAGCTTCCGTCAGGCTGGACTGGCACCAAACCTGATGCCGGAAGGATCACAAAACCAAAACGATGCAGACCTCATCGCGTTACTGATAGATACGGGGCGGCTCGTGGCCTTGGAAAATATTGCGCTGAAACAGACAGTACTGTTGCATGCCGATGCCTTGGCAAACGCCGCCGCCGTTCTCGCCGCAGCATTTCCTGCACAGGTTGACTTCACAACTTCACAGGCGCGTACATCCCTGAACACCAGTCGCAGGATCATTGTCCCTGTTCTGGAATATTTCGATGCGCAGCGCATCACTTTGCGCAACGCAAACACGCGCCGGATGACAGGCGCGAATGTAGTTCCCCCGCCCGCCCCCGATTGCTAGGCTGCCCACATTCGGAGGTGACTGGAGTCTGGTGGCTTCCCTGGTCTTCAAAACCATGGACGCGTCTTTTGGGGCGTGTGGTGGGTTCGATTCCCATCCACCTCCGCCACCTTTGCAGGCTGGACATTGCAGCTGGATCGTCGACACTGTCAAACAGCCAGCCGGGAGGGCCAGATGCAAAACGAAACACCTGATTTCTCACTGAACGATCTGACGGGCAAACCACATACCTATCTGGGCAACCGACAGGTTCTGATCTGTTTCGTAAAAGAGGATTGCGAGACCTGCAACACCGCCGCCCCCGTGCTGGAAAGCCTGCATCGCGCCTTTGGCAGTCAAATCGAAGTGCTGTTGATTGCGCAATCCGGCGCGGACAATGCCGTCTTTGCGCAGCGTCACGGATTGTCGATGCCGGTGCTGGATGACACCCCCTGCAAGACCGCGTTCGAGTGGGATATCGAAAGCGTTCCATCGGTGTTCTGGCTTGATGATGCAGGTGCCACGCGCGCGAAATTCGAGGGGTTCATCCGTGAGGATTGGGAAACCCTCGCTGACGAGATGAGCCGCGAGACGGGCTTGCCCGCCGCGCAGATCGACTGGGTCAGCTTGCCTGTGTGGCGTCCCGGTTGCGGCTCCAAACACCTTGACCCTGCGATCTATGACAAACTATGCGCCGAGGCAGACAACAGCCCGATACGCGCACGCCGCATCGAGGTTGCCAGCGGCGATGACGTTGCCGAATTCATGTTTGATCAGGGATTTTCTGACGGATTGCCCTTAGTCCCACCCACGCCCGAACGGGTGATGCGGATGTTGTCCGGCACGCATCGTGATCCGCAGGACTTGGTTGCAACGATGCCCCCGAACATGGGCGAGGCCACGGTTGAAAAGATCGCAATCAATGCGGTGATGGCGGGATGCAAGCCTGAATATCTGCCAGTGGTGATTGCCGCCGTCGAAGCCGTTTGCACCGATGAATTCAACATCCATGGCGTGACAGCTACAACGATGGGCGCTGCCCCCGTGATGGTTGTGAATGGCCCCATCCGCGAGCAAATCGGGATGAACATGAAGCTGGGTGCATTGGGGGCGGGCAACCGTGCAAATGCCACCATCGGGCGGGCACTACGGCTGGTTGTGCGCAATGTGGGTGGTGCATCGACGGGCGGAGTGGAACGATCGACCCATGGAAATCCGATGAAATTCACCATGTGTTTTGCCGAATGGGAAGAACGCGCACCCTGGCCTGCCCTGCATGTGGAGCGGGGATTCAAACCGGAAGATTCCGTGGTCACAATCTTTGCCATGACCAGCGGTCCGGTGCATATTGTCGATCAGACATCGCGTGCGCCCGATGATATTGCGGGATCGCTTGGTCACGGATTGGAAGGCGTGTTTTCCCCAAAGATGCGCAATCTGCCTGTAGATGCATTGCTGGTGATTTGCCCTGAACATCTCGACACCTTGATGCGGGAGGGTGAGTATTCCAAAGAACGGCTTCGCGCGCGAATTCAGGAAGTGACGGCTGGTCCCTCAACCGGATCACGCTCGGATGCAACACTTGGTGCGGATGCGACGCCTGACGTGATATCCAAGTTCGCCAGCACGGATTACATCCACATTGTCGTCGCAGGATCGGATGCGGGAAAATTCTCGTCTGCGTTTCACGGCTGGGCGACCGGACCGGTTGGCTCCATATCTGTTTCCAAGAAGATCGACCTCGGCTAAGCTGTATCTCAGAGGAGGATAGGTATGACAACAATTCTCGACCCCACGGATGAACGCGTTCCGGTTGAGCGGCAAGTGGCCGCACGATCAGGCAGCTTGTCAGGCGTGATTGGTCTGCTGGACATCAGCAAGCCGCGTGGAAATGTGTTGCTGGATGCGCTGGAAAACCTGCTGGCGCAGCAAGCACCGCAGATCACGATACGCCGCTACACCAAGCCGACATTCACCAAACCGTGTCCCGATGAACTGCGCCGTGAAATCCGCGATGAATGCGACTTTCTGGTCGAAGCATTGGCCGACTGAGGATCTTGTACGACGTGCAGTATGCACGACAATTTCTGGTTTGAAACCCAGGGGATTCCCGCAGTCGCCATCGCCTCAAGCGAGTTCGAGCAAGCCGCCCAAGCGCAACGCCGCGCCTTGGGCATGGACAGTGCGCGATATGTCTTGGTGCCGCATCCGATACAGGACGCCACCGACGACGAGATGCGCGCAAAAGCGGCAGATGCCGTGGCGCAGATTATCGCGGCCTTGACGCAGAACTGAGAACAGACGGCGCAGCATCACGTAATAGAATGCTGCGCCGATCGAGCCTTTTAAACAACGTCAGAGTTTCATCCCACCCAACTCTACAACACCCACAAAGCTGCGGTTCCAAGTCGGGCTGATTAACACTTCATTAATGCAAACATGCTGCGGCGCTTCGGCAATGTAGCGCACCATCGCGCCCAGATCATCGGCCTGCAACATCTTGGCAAGGTCTTCGGCAGAAGGTGGTTTGGGGCGGTGCTGCATGATCGGGGTCGCCACCTCTCCGGGCATGAGCGCCGTGCAACGGATGCCATTCACGCCCTCGTCCTGATTGATCGAATGGCTTAGTGCAACCACCGCATGTTTGGATGCGCTATAGGCTGGCCCCGTTAGCCGCGAGGGGTGCCGCCCTGCCCAAGACGACGTAAGGATCAATGTGCCAGCCCCCTTGTTGCGCATGTTTGGCAACACCGCCAGCACGCCGTTCATCACCCCGTTGAGATTGATATCAACCACCTTCGCAAAATCCGCTGGCGTGATTGCTCCGACTGCGCGGTTGGGCACGTTGATGCCCGCGTTTGCCATGAAAATGTCTATGCCGCCAAGACGCGCGACCATATCATCCGCAATCCCTTGGGTGGCTTCGGCGTCCACCACATCAAGCTGTGCGGTTTCTGCCGTGCCACCCGCATCAGTGATGATAGCTGCAACGCGCTGCAACTGCGCCAACCTGCGCCCTGACAAAACAACATGTGCGCCGCTTGCCGCCAGAGCCATGGCAGAGGCTTCGCCAATCCCGCCGCCTGCCCCTGTAACCCAAGCAATTCTTCCAGTCAGATTTCCCATACTGCCTCCCGATGATGTATACTGTGTCAAAGACCAGCAACTCATAGAACAGGTGCCATGTCCACAGCCCCCGCGTGAAAGGAAGACGTATATGGAGTTCACAAAAGTATGCGACGGTCTGGAATTCCCCGAAGGTCCGATTGCGATGAAAGACGGGTCGGTCATTCTGGTCGAGATCAAACGTCAGACACTGTCGCGCGTGCATCCAGACGGTCATATCGAGGTGATTGCCGTCCTTGGTGGCGGGCCGAATGGTGAAGCGGTTGGACCAGACGGCATGATTTATGTCTGCAACAACGGCGGCTTTGTCTGGACAACGGAGAGTGGGATTACGCGCCCCGTCGGTACGCCGCAGGATTACGAAAGTGGTTTGATCCAGCGCGTTGACCCCGAGACGGGTGCGTTCGAAACACTCTATGACAGCTGTGAAGGGCGGAACTTGCGCGGGCCCAATGACATTGTGTTCGATGCGCAGGCCGGTTTTTACTTCACCGATCTGGGGAAATCGACAGCCGAGTATATGCATCATGGCGCGTTTTATTACGCGCGTGCCGATGGCAACGAAATCACCCGCGTGCATGCCCCGATGATCACACCTAATGGCATCGGTTTGTCACCGGATGGCAAAACCGTACATGTCGCTGAAACACGCACTGGCAGGGTCTGGAGTTTTGATCTGGTCGCGCCCGGAAAAATCGCACCGCCACCGTTTGACATGCCGGGGCGGCTGTTGAAAACCCTGCCCGATTATCAATTGCTCGACAGTCTGGCGGTACAGGCGGATGGCCAGATATGTGTCGCCACCCTGATGCGCGGCGGGGTCAGCGTAGTGCCAACGGACGGCAGTGACGTCGCGTTCATGAAGGTGGGCGATGATCCCTATATCACCAACATCTGTTTTGGCGGCGCGGACATGCGCGATGCGTGGATCACCGCATCCGGTACCGGATGTCTCTATCACACGCGTTGGCCTACGGCAGGCCACCAACTGCATTTCAACGTTTAGGAGATGTCCCCGTTCGCCAGTATAGCTTCGACCAGCACTTGAACGCGCAGGGCTTCGTCAAGCGTGGCAAGTCTGTGCGGCTGTCCGGCCATCATCAGCCCGAGATCGTCCAGTTGTGCCTTTAGGCTGACGGCGCGCGGATCGGCATACTCCTCGTGAAGCTGTTCGAAGGGACCACCGCTTGACGCTGCATTGCGATAGAAATCAGAAATCCGGCGGCTGGCTTTACTGCCCTTGATTGTGACTTCTTGTCGGTCGGGTTGCGCGCCACCCACACTTCCCATGATCGTCACAGGAACGCCCGAAGCGGACACAAGACGCGCCGCGACATGGGTTTCGCAAAAATCGGTTTGTGCAGGAAAATCGGCCCGTGCCCAAACCAGTTCAAGCGGCCCCAGAATGCGCTCCGAAAAGAACAGGAAATGCGAGATCACTTCGCGTGTCATGCCACCCTCGGCACGAAACCGCAGCCAGTCCGCGGCCTTTTGCCATTCACGCGGCCACGCGCCGTAGGTCACGATGATGTCTGATCCTAACAACTCGCCAAGTGCGCTCGAGTGTGCGGCAGCCGCGACTTCGCTCAAAGCCGGACCTGCGGCCTGCGTAAAATTGACAGCGGCAGGCACGCCGAAGGCTGCAACCTTGCTGACCAGATCACGACTTTCTACGACATCAACACCAAGTGGTTTTTCGAGGAAAACGGCTTTGCCTGCTGCTGCCGCATTCAAGGCATAGGCTTTGCGCGGGACCGGCGGACAGGCGAGATACACGAGGTCTGCGGATGCAATCGCGGCTTCGGCATTTGCCGCCAGTTCGGCATCCGGCACCATTTCCCGCGCCAGCTTGCAAGACACTGGATCGGGATCCCACATGGCTTGCACAGTGAAGTAGGGATGAAGCGCCATGTGTTCGGCCATGCGCCGCCCCATGACGCCAAGGCCGATGATTGCAGTGCGGGTTGTCATGTCCGGGTCTCCGATCAAAGATCAATCTGGATGAGATAAGGCCCGCTGGTCGAAAGCCCCGTTTCTATGGCTGCTTCCAGCGCCTCACACTGATCCACACGGCAGGCTTCAACGCCCATTGACCCCGCCATCTGCACCCAATCGAGCGCAGGACGATCCAGAGATAACATATCAATCGCACGCGGACCGGGGTTGCCGACACCAACGTTGGTCAACTCGCCACGCAGGATCTGGTAGCTGCGGTTGGCGAAGATCAGCACGGTTATGTCGAGGTTCTCGCGGGCCATGGTCCAAAGCGATTGCACCGTGTACATGGCCGACCCGTCCCCCGTCAGTGACATCACTTTACGCTCGGGACAGGCCACAGCGGCACCAATGGCCGCAGGCATGCCGTAGCCGATGGAGCCGCCACAGTTGTTCAGCCATGTGTGTTTTGGTGCACCTTTGGTCACGGGAAAAAAGGCGCGACCCGTGGTAACGGATTCATCCACAATAATACTGTCTTCGGGGATTGCACGGGCGATCACGGCGGCAAGTGTATCGAGACTGATGGGACCAGTCGGACGTTCCGGCAAATCGGGCTGCGCGACATGCGCGGGGGGCGTTTGAGTTGCCTCTGTTGCGTCCGTAAGCGCAACAAGTGCGCCCGTCAGATCTGCGCTTGCGTCTGCCAGCGTCAAGATTTCCGCGCCATCTCGTGTGAGGATTGCAGGTTTGCCGGGATAGGCGAAAAATCCGATGGGCGCACGTGCGCCGATAAGCACGATGCGCTGGAAAGGTTTCAAGACGTCGAGCGCGATATCAATGGGATACGGAACGCGTCCGATAACCACGCGTCCAGCGCCCCGTTCAAGGCGGGCGTTTGACCACTCGGAGAGCAGCTTGCAGCCGGTCTTGGCTGCGATGCGTCCGGCGCGTTCCAGATTCTCTTCGGTTAGCGCAGAACCGCCAAGCAACAAAAGGCTTTCAGGACCGCCCAAAGCGTCAACCGCTTGGTCCAACAGGTCGTCATCAAACGGGTTTGGCGCAGGCGCAGCAAGGGCTGGATGCACTTTGCCACCTTCATTCCATGCTGTGTCGCTGGGCAGGATCAGGGACGCAATCTGACCCGGTGCCACCATCGCGGCCTGCACCGCTTCGGCGGCATCCTTGCCCACGGTCTCAGCCGAAGGTGAGGTACGCACCCAATGTGAAACGGGCCGTGCGATCCCTTCGATGTCGGAGGTCAGCGGCGCGTCCAACTCTATATGGGAGGACGCATGCTCTCCGATGATGTTGACCACGCCGGAACCCGCTTTTTTAGCGTTGTGCAGGTTCGACACTCCGTTTGCCAGCCCCGGCCCGAGGTGCAGCAAGGTGGAGGCCGGTTTGCCTGCCATACGGTAATATCCATCCGCCGCGCCTGTTGCCACGCCCTCTTGCAGCGCAAGGATAGAGCGCATGCCGGGGATGTGATCCAGCGCGGCGACAAAGTGCATTTCGGAGGTGCCGGGGTTGGTAAAGCAAACTTCCACATCATTGGCAAGCAAGGTATGCACCAAGCTTTCTGCCCCGTTCATTTTCGTATCCGTCATGTGTTTTCCTTTGTCGTAGCCCAATAAGGAAGGCGCAAATCTTTCTTGAGAATCTTACCGATGGTGCTGCGCGGTAGGGTTTCGCGTATTTCAACATCACAAAGACGCTGGCTTTTGCCAAGTTTGGCATTGGCGCGTTCCAGAACATCCTGTTCGTTTCGAGTTGCCCCTGCTCGAAGGACGACCAATCCCAATGGTGTTTCACCCCATTGATCGGACGGAATGCCGATCACAGCGGCGTCTGTCACGTCGGGATCATCCAGCAGGACCAGTTCCAGATCATTGGCATAGATGTTGAGGCCGCCGGAAATAATCATGTCTTTCTTACGGTCCGACAGCACCAGAAAACCGTCGTCGTCAAACGACCCCATATCCCCGGAGCGGAAATAGACATGGCCCGCGCTGTCGCGCCAGATATATTCCTTTGTCAGATCATCGCGGCCATAATACCCTGCCATCATGGTCGGCCCACGACCGCAGATTTCACCCACCTGCCCTTCTGGCACCTCGTTTCCCTCCGGATCAATCAGACGGATATCATTGCCGGGGGCAAGTTTGCCAACAGTGTGTAACTTGGTCGGGTTCTCATCCGCGACCAACACGGTGACACCACCCCCTTCGGTCAATCCATAATACTCGATCAATTTGCCGGGGAAGCGGGCCAGGACGTCCGCTTTGACGTCCGCCCTTAACGGCGCAGAGGTGGAAAACTTGATCCGCATGGACGTCAAATCAAAGGAGTCAAAGTCAGGAACATCCATGATGCGTTTGTATTGCACAGGAACCAGCATCGCGTGGGTGATCTTCTCACGTTCCACAATTTCCAGAAATCCGCGGGTGTCAAATTTTGGCATCAGGTGGACGGTCGAGCCTCCGAACAACGTCGGAACAAAAGATACAATTGTTGTATTGGAATAAAGCGGCGTGGACAGCAGCGTGCGTGCATTGTCGTCATAGCCGTTTGGCGAAACACGGTCCATCTGCGCCGCGCGCATCCAGTGGTTCTGCACGATCCCTTTGGGCGTTCCCGTGGTGCCGGAGGAATAGATCAAGTTAAACGGATCGGCCATGGCGATGTCGATCATCGGATCGCTGACCTGCGACATCGCCATGGCCGACTCGTAACCGGTGAAATCAGGGTCGTCAAAATCAAGGGCGAAGCGTTTGATCGGCAAGTCCGTCACGAAGCCAGCGAGCAGATCAAGGTACTGCGCCGCGACAAAAACCGCCTTTGCGTCGCAATCTGCCAACATCTTTTGCAACGCATCGGGCGAGGCCATTGAAGACAGCGGTGTCACACAGGCCCCAGCCCGCAGGATACCCATGAACAGCTCGGCGTAGGGAATAGAGTTGGCGGACAGGATCGCGACATTATCCCCTTTTGCGATTCCGAGGCCAAGGATCAGGTTGGCCACCCGATTGATCCGTGCATCAAATGCACCCCAACTGAGATGATCGTCACCACACACAATCGCGCGTCGATTTGGATGTGCAGCCGCATTGGCGCGGATGCGGGAGACCATGGTTTCGCTTGGAGGTGTATCAGTAATAGGAGGGTTGATCGGGATCATTCTGCGCGCACCGTTTTGAGACTGGCGTCCAAGTGAAAGGCGATACTTCTGGACGCATTTTTCATATGTCACCTATTTTGACCGAGAACCCGCAAGAGGATCGTCTGCATCAATATAAGGCCCGCCAACTGGCACAGCCTTTACCTAAAGGAACATGCACCGCACCGATTGCAAAGCCCCTTCACACAACCTCGCAAAATTGACGCAGCGTTATTAACAACCGGCCCGGCATCGCCGGTAATTTCAATACGGTAATCGCAGCTGCAAGCGTCCTGAAATTAAGCTTGTTAGGCTTGAGTTAACCAACCCGTAACTGTTCAGCAAACATTAATCCCAGCCGGTACAAGATGATCAAGGGAGGGTATGGATCTGCGAACGCTCGAATAATTCAACGATTGGCGCACGGGCAGTCCCGACTGCCTACAGCACAGAAAACCTGTATTATTAAATATTAACAGATGTTTGTGGTGCGGGTGAAGGGACTCGAACCCCCACGCCATAGGCGCCAGAACCTAAATCTGGTGCGTCTACCAATTCCGCCACACCCGCACTTACCGCCAAAGCGATAGCGGGTGATTAGCAAAGTGTTGCAGGATAGGTAAGCCCAAAAAAGGGCAAGACATTAACAAGTTGTTGTCATATAGTTTGGATAACCAGAGCAGGTTAAAAAAAGAAAGAGACGCCCATGAAACCGAATACGGTCGGGCGCGTAGACGACAATGATCGTCATACGGGCCAGTTTACGCCTTTTGTGAACCTTGATACAGGGTTGGTGAAAGGTGCCATGTTGCTGACACTTGATGGTGAGATGCCAGTCGAGTTTGTATCAGTCGGCGACAAACTCATCACACGCGATACAGGCATTTCCAAAGTAACCCACATACAGCGGACCACCCGTAAGGTGCATCAGATTGCCCTGTCGGCCGGATCATTGGGTCACACCCGTCCCGAACGGGATGCTGTGCTATCAGGCGATCAAATGGTTTTGATCCGCGACTGGCGCGCACGTTCCATGTTCAACTCCGAAGTTGCACTGGTCGCGGCACGCAGTCTGGTGGATGGTGAATTCATCACGGATCTGGGCATGCAAGAAACCACCTTGTACCAGATTTTCTGTGACGGGCCGCATATCCTTTATTGTGATGGTCTTGAGCTTAGCACAGCCGATGGTGCCCGCGCACGCGGCGCGGTTCTGCACGCAGCTTAAGCGCCCAGATCACGTAACACTCTCGGAAGTTGCTCCGGCAGGTCTTCGGCTATCAGGCCGGGACCAAAACTGCGGGCGGCTTCGACGTGAAGATAGGCCGCGATCTCGGCCATGACAAACAGATCACTGCTGACGTGGGGTGCGGCAAGCCCGGCGATGAGCCCCGCTAACACGTCCCCTGCCCCGGCAGTCGCAAGCCAAGGCACCTCGCGCCCATAGACCGTTGCATGCACAGACGCGCCGCCGTCAGGTTGGGCGATCACCGTATCCGGCCCTTTCAACAAGATGATACAGCCCGCACGTGCCGCCGCCTGTCGCACGGCATCGACTTTGGAAAGTTTGGTGCGTGAAGGGCCACTCAGGTCCGGAAATAGACGTTGAAACTCGCCTTCATGCGGTGTCAGGATCGTGCGGGCATGGGTGTGTTTGAACAGCGCGTCTGGATCATCCGCGAAGCTGGTCAGAGCGTCCGCATCCAGCACAACAACTGGACCGCGCCCTGCCGCTCCTTCGGTGCGGCGATTTAGCACTTCTATAACGCGCTGCCGGCAACGCGCCCCAACTCCCATCCCCGGCCCCAGAACAAATCCGTTGGCGCGATTGTCTACGACTTCCTCCATGGCCTGATCTTTAGCCAGTGATTTCAGCATGATTGCGTTCAATTGGGAGGCGTTTTCGATTAAAGCTGACGGTGGGCACAGCACCGTCACCAGCCCAGCACCGGAACGCAAAGCGGCGCGCGCCGCCATGCGTGCAGCACCGCCTTTGCCGACACCGCCGGAAAGTACAATAACATGGCCATAGTCGTATTTGTGACCGGATAAGGCCGACTTTTTTACAAAGGACATTGGCCAAATCCGCTGTGGCAAAACCCGCCCCATATGCATCGGCTCAACCAATCGAACCCTTTCGACATCCGGCGGCATGCCGACCATAGCCGCTTCATCGCCCACAGCACCGATGCCAATATCAACCACCTTCAGGGTGCCGCACAGGGTTGGACCCACTCCAAGGTAGTGACCCAATTTCGGGCTGTGGAAGGTCACCGTCAGGTCAGCCGTGTTCATGATTTTGGGCCAAGGGTTGCCCGATTTCAGCACAGCCTCCATGTCTGTCGGTATCATGCCAATGTCCAGATCAAGCCCCGAAGGGCAATCCACGGCGACACGTTTAATCTCGTGCGCGCGCCGCCAAACTTTCATCCCAGCGCGGTCCAATCCCAGTGCCATTTCATCCGGCAAGGGGCGCGTTAAGCCGATCCCGAAGACCGCGTCGACAATCACGTCAGGGCGTTCGCCCGCAAAAATCGCTTCCGCCGTCAGCGGCAACACCTTGCCCCTCGCGGACCACTTGCCATGCATGATCCTTGCATCCGCCGAGCGATTAGGGGTGTCGCCCGCAAAATGAACGCGCACGTTCCATCCCTTATCCGCCAACAGCCGCGCTATGACAAAACCGTCACCGCCGTTGTTGCCCGGACCGCAAAGCACCATGGCAGACGGCGTATCTTGCGCCAACGCAGGCCATTCATCGAGAATTGCATCAACAACGCCCTGCCCCGCACGTTCCATCAACTGCAAACCGGTGACAGCGCCACTGTCCATTGTGGCCTTTTCTATGGCTTGCATCTGTGCGCAGGTTAGCAATTCAGTCATTTAGGTTTTTCCCGCAGTTTTCAAAATGCCCAAAAATTAGACGTCCTGTCGCAAAAATAGGCAGCGCCTCATGTTTCGGCATCTTCCGGATTGCCAGCTTATCAACCTTTATGGATTCTCCGACCCTGAAATGAAATGACATCCGTCAAAGTCGTTGTTCCAATCAGGAGGCATCCCGTGAAAAAGATCGAAGCGATCATCAAGCCGTTCAAGCTCGACGAGGTCAAAGAGGCCCTACAGGACGTCGGTGTCCAAGGGCTTTCTGTGATCGAGGTCAAGGGATTTGGCCGCCAGAAAGGTCACACAGAGCTTTATCGTGGTGCCGAATATGTCGTTGATTTTCTGCCAAAAGTGAAAGTCGAAGTTGTTCTTGATGACGATCAGGTAGACGCCGCAATCGAAGCGATTGTTGATGCAGCCAAGACTGAAAAGATCGGGGACGGCAAAATCTTTGTCTCTCCAGTCGAGCAAACAATCCGTATCCGCACCGGCGAAACCGGCTCGGACGCGCTGTAACCGTAATTCCCCCATTTTCCAAAAAAGAAGGAACCTCCCTGATGAGCGTCCAGGATTTTCTGCAACGTATCAAAGACGAAGACATCGAATATGTCGACATCCGTTTCACCGACCCGCGCGGCAAGCTCCAGCATATCACAATGGTCAACGATCTTGTGGACGAGGATTTTCTTGAGGAAGGTCTGATGTTTGACGGCTCCTCCATCGCGGGTTGGAAAAGCATCGAAGCCTCCGACATGAAACTGATGCCCGATGTGGCAAGCGCCTATGTCGATCCGTTTTATGCCGAGAAGACCATCTGTCTGCACTGCTCGATCGTTGAGCCGGACACAAACGAGCCATATGAGCGTGACCCGCGCGGCACAGCACAAAAGGCCGAAGCGTACCTGAAGGCGTCCGGCATTGGCGATGTGTCCTACTTTGGACCAGAAGCGGAATTCTTCCTGTTTGATGATGTGCGGTTCTCCAACTCCATCAACAAAGTGTCGTATGAAGTGGATGCGTCCGACGCGTCATGGAATACAGATACAGAGTACGAGATGGGAAACATGGGTCACCGTCCGGGCCTCAAGGGTGGCTATTTCCCGGTAAACCCGATTGACGAAGCGCAGGACCTGCGTTCCGAAATGCTCAGCACGATGAAGCGTTTGGGCATGAAGGTGGACAAGCACCACCACGAGGTTGCCTCCTGTCAGCACGAGCTTGGCCTGATCTTCAGTTCCTTGACCGAACAGGCGGACGAGCTGCAAAAGTTCAAATACATCATCCACAATGTCGCGCATGCCTATGGCAAATCCGCAACTTTCATGCCCAAGCCGATTTACGGCGACAACGGGTCCGGCATGCATGTGAACATGTCGATCTGGAAAGACGGCAAGCCGTTGTTCGCGGGTGACAAATATGCGGATCTGTCACAGGAAGCCCTGTGGTTCATTGGCGGCGTTTTGTCCCATGCCAAAGCGCTCAACGCGTTCACGAACCCCGCGACCAACAGCTACAAGCGTTTGATCCCCGGCTTTGAAGCACCTGTTCTGCGTGCCTATTCCGCGCGCAACCGCTCCGGCTGTGTACGTATTCCGTGGACAGAAAGCCCTAAAGCCAAGCGCGTTGAGGCCCGCTTCCCTGATCCGGCCGCGAACCCCTACCTGTGTTTCGCAGCACTTCTTATGGCCGGTCTTGACGGCATCAAGAACAAGATTGATCCGGGCGAGGCAATGGACAAGAACCTGTATGATTTACCTGCAGAAGAGCTGGCGGGCATTCCGACGGTTTGTGGTTCCTTGCGCGAAGCATTGGAGCAGTTGCAGGCCGACATGGACTTCCTGTTGGAAGGCGATGTGTTCACCCGTGACCAGATCAACGGATATATCGAGTTGAAGATGGAAGAAGTGCATCAATATGAGCACACGCCGCATCCTGTCGAATTCGGCATGTATTACAGCTGCTGATCACAGAGTTTAGTCATCAACGGGGCGTCCCAATCGGGGCGCCCTTTTTCGTAAGCGTCGCGAACATTCCCAAAACCCGCCCGTTCCATGCCCCAATTTGGCCCCGAATCCCGACCATATGCAGTATCGGGGAAACAAGGGACACTGTCATGGCTGTATCACAGACATCATTCGAGCAACGCCTCGCGCGGATCAATAAAGGTCAGACGGTTGATGCGGCCGCCAAGGTCGGACGTGGCAATGTCAAACGCTCCCTGAAGGCACGGTGCCTCACGTTTCCGTTCATGCTGGGTGTCGGCATCCTAACCGGTGGCAGCGCCTATGCCTGGGTTGCTACAAAGCCCGAAGTACAGTGGGTTCTTGCACTGGCGGGCTAACGCCGATCCAGCGTCTGTGGCAAATCACCAATCCTGTTCCCCGTTGAACACCGCGCAAACCTGAGTAAGCTGTCGTGAAGCAGTTTCAACAAAGGTATTCCTATGCGCAACATCCGACCTCTCCTTATGACCCTTGCGGCTACCGCCGCCCTCGCCGCCCCCGCAATGGCGGCACAATGCGGTAACAACGCAGGCGGTTTTAATGCATGGAAAGCTGCTTTTGCATCTGAAGCCAAAGCCGCAGGCGTGGGACAGCGCGGCTTGGGTGCCCTTGCAACCGCGCAATATGCCACTGGAACGATCAAGGCAGATCGCAATCAGAAATCCTTCAAATATTCGCTACCTAAATTCATGCAGGTGCGCGGCGCAGATACGATTGTGGCACAAGGCCGCAAACGCAAAGCGCGGGATGCCGGATTCTACCAATCTTTGGAACAAAGGTACGGCGTACCGGCAGGTGTAATCCTTGCCATTCATGGCATGGAGACCGGTTTTGGCGGGTTTATGGGCAAAAGTGCCGTTGTATCCGCGATTACAACTTTGGCTTATGATTGCCGCCGCTCGGCGTTTTTCGTACCCCACGCCATTGGCGCGCTGAAACTGGTGGATCAGGGCGCGATTACTTCCGCGACCAAAGGGGCCAAACACGGCGAGTTGGGCCATACGCAATTCCTGCCGGGCAATGCGTTGAAATACGGTGTTGATGCCAATGGGGACGGCCGTGTGGATTTCTACAATCAGACAGATGCGCTTGCCTCGACTGCAAACTTCCTGCGCAAAAAGGGCTGGAAGCCCGGCCAAGGTTATCAGGAAGGCCAGCCGAATTTCAAAGTGATTAAACAATGGAACGCCGCAACTGTCTATCAGCAGGCCATCGCAATCATGGCGGCCCGTATCGACGGCTAAAGCAAATTCGCAACACCCGGACCTGTCTTCGCGGGCTTGGGTGTTGCACAGGCACGAACACCTTCCTATATGCGTGTCAAGGGTCAGGCCCCTGCCGTCCGCATTCCGGTGAAGTCCTGTATGAATAAACAGACTCTCGATCTCGCTGATTGATTGGCAACGCGGACCCCATTCTTCATGTGCGAGCAGGAGTGTTTGACATGACCAATACCCAAATCCCGACCCGCGATGCGCTGAAGGCGCAAGCAAAACGACTGCGCAGTGATCTGGCCGAACGGGGTCAAGCCCTGAGCCATGCGCAAGCCTTGGAAGCCATTGCCCATCAATGGGGCGCGCGAGACTGGAACACGTTGTCCGCCAGTGCGGCAGATGTGCATCCCGGCTGGGCCCCCGGTCAAAGGCTTTCGGGGCGCTATCTTGGACATGCGTTTCAGGGCGAGGTCAAGGCGGCACGCCAGCAAGCCAATGGTTACTGGGCACTTACGCTGCGGTTTGATACGGCCATTGATGTCGTCGCATCGCAGCATTTCAGTTCGTTCCGCCGTCAGGTAAGCGCAACGGTGAATGCCAAAGGCGTATCGCCGCAAAAAACCTCTGACGGCCAGCCCCATATGGTGCTGGACATCACATAGACAAACAGGGGGCTGGCGCGCGGCGGCAGCCCCCAACCTTGGGCGATCCTTCAAAAACGACACCACTAAAGGTCGGTCCCAACCAATCAGAGCGCGGAAATTCCGGCAAGCTGGGCCTTATCCACCCGCAGGAGGCCCGAGCATGAACCAGCATTACCGTGATACCCGCAAGATTGATCCTGACAAGGGAACCTACCTGCCTGATGGCTCGCCCAATGATGCGGATCGCGTGGAGATCGGTCCGACGCTGCTGGCCTTTCGCGAGTGGGAAGCGGCGGGACTGACATTGCCCAACCTTGCCAACATGCGCCGTTTCCGCTGGGAGCGTTTGACACGTCATATCGTGGGTCGCGGGCTTGGCGGTTTGTTGATGTTTGATCCGATGAACATCCGTTACGCCACCGACAGCACCAATATGCAGCTTTGGAATACGCATAATCCGTTCCGCGCCGTGCTGGTTTGCGCGGATGGATATATGGTCATCTGGGACTACAAGAACTCTCCTTTCCTGAGTAAATTCAACCCGCTGGTGCGCGAACAACGTGCAGGTGCCGACCTGTTCTATTTTGATCGCGGCGACAAGGTTGATGTCGCGGCGGACGTGTTCAGTAACGAAGTGCGGCTGCTGATCGAGGAACACAGCGGCGGCAACAAACGCCTTGCCGTGGACAAGGTCATGTTGCCCGGCTTGCGCGCGCTTGAGGCGCAGGGGTTCGAAGTTATCGACGGTGAAGAAGTCACCGAAAAAAGCCGCTCCGTGAAAGGCCCGGACGAGATCCTCGCGATGCGTTGTGCATCACATGCCTGCGAAACCTCCGTGCGCGCTATGGAGGATTTCGCCCGTTCCAATGTCCCGCTTGGTCAAACGTCCGAGGATGACATCTGGGCAATCCTGCACGCCGAAAACGTGCGGCGCGGTGGTGAATGGATCGAAACGCGGCTGCTGACCTCTGGGCCGCGCACAAATCCATGGTTTCAGGAATGTGGCCCGCGTATCGTCCAGAACAACGAGATTATTGCGTTTGATACCGATCTGGTCGGCAGTTATGGCATCTGCGTCGACATTTCGCGTACGTGGTGGGTTGGTGATGAGAAACCACGCCCCGACATGATCTATGCCATGCAGCACGCGCATGAACATATCCAAACCAACAAGCAGATGCTCAAGGCGGGTGTGATGATTCCCGAACTGTCCGCGAACACACATGTACTGGATGCCGAGTTTCAGGCAGGCAAGTACGGCTGCCTTATGCATGGTGTTGGGTTATGTGATGAATGGCCCTTGGTCGCCTACCCTGATCAGGCGGTTGCAGGAGCGTATGACTACCCGCTGGAAGCGGGAATGGTGCTGTGTGTTGAGGCTTTAGTGCAGCCCGAAGGTGGTGATTTTGCGATCAAACTGGAAGATCAGGTATTCATCACTGAAGACGGTTTCGAGGATTTGACAAGCTACCGTTTTGACGAGGTACTGATGGGCGCGTGAAACAACGGCCTGCCCGAAGATGCAAACAAGAACATGGCCTGACAAGTCGGGATTGAGGTGGTCGTCGTTGCGCCCGGCGTATGATTCTCGCCTTGGGTTCTGCCCTTTCACCTCCTCTGCTTATGCCAACTCCGTTAAAATTTTCCAGTTGCGACGATGCAGCCTTTGGGCCGATCTCTCAAAAAAGACCCGTTTCGGGCATTCATCTTCCACCACTCATCCCCAATCGGGAACTTATTCCAGTATTATTCGAATTTTACTTTGACCTCAGTCGAACAGACTCCGTATAACCGTTTTCACCACAAGAATTAGCGGGCCTGCCAGCCACTTTCGCTAAATATGGTGTAATGTCACAACGGGGGATGGCGTGATTTTTTCGTGTTTTGATAATCTTATCCAGCAATGCTGGCGTGATGGAACGCGTCATGTGTCAGGACACATGCGCCACGTTGCTCCGAATCGTCCACAAGACGTGCCGCTTTGTGCAAATGCCCGGCGTTGCAGGACCAATAAACATCCCTGACAAACTGATCCGGCGTGTCAGAGCAGCACGCATTTCCTCTCAAAAGTTGATTTAGAACAGAAAGCCCCAGAATGCAGAGCTACCAGTCCAAAGCCCCGTCCGAAAAATCCCAAAAGAGCCCTGCAACTGTTCCGGTTCTTATTGGCGGTGGCGCCTTTCTTGTCGGGGCCGTTATGGCCTTCGGATATGCCCAGTGGAACGCGCAAAAGCAGCAACTGGCGTTGATGACGCAGATGGTTGAACAGATGGGCCAGCAACCGGTGACGCAATTGCCCGCCGTTGCACAGATCGCGCCCGTTGCGGATACCGTAACTCGCACAGAACAGGCTGATCTGCTGAGCGTCAGCGCAGCAGCAGCAGCAACCCCGCAAGCGCCGGTTGTTGAAGCCGTACCCGAGGTTATAGCGGCACCGGAAACAACAGCCGAAAAGCTGCGCAAGTTGGTTGCAGCGTCGGCCGCGCAGGAAGAAGAGGTGCCGATCCTCGGCAATCTGGCCAATATCGGCAGTTCGAGTGACCTTGACGATGAGGCCATCAAGGGCGCTCAGCGCCTTGAAACACTTGCAATCATTCACGCCGGTGTTCAGGAGTTGGTCGCAGCCGTTGTTGCAGGTGAGTATGACATTCACACAGATTACGAAGACGAGAATTTCTCGGGTCGCATCCACTTCTCCTTTGTCGGGCACGAAAAAGACCAGACCGCATTGGAACGCTTTCTGGCCGATGCAGCGGAATCAGGTGTCATTGCGCATAGCAACTCTGTGGTAGACGGTGACGGGTCGGTCAACGGGCACATCTTGCTGTTTGAACTGGTCGAACGCGCATTGGAGAACGGTACTTTGGAGCAGCAGGCCGCAGGCCGCAAGCTGCGCAACGAAGCCGTTGCCATGCTCGCGAAAGACTCGGTTGTTGGTGAAGCGGTCGAGAATGCTGCGGGTCAGCGGTTCTATACCGTAGAAGCCGGTGACAGCCTTGCCTATATTGCGTTGCAATTTTATGGCAACACCAATGCCTACGAGCTGATTTTCCAAGCCAATCGCAATACGTTACGCACCCCTGACAAAATCCGTGTGGGTCAAAAGCTGCTGATCCCGAGCGCCTAAGACAACGGGCCGCCACTGGGGAAACCGGCGGCGGCCCACATCGCAGTGACGACGGGCTATTGCCCCAGTGCCTGCCCCAGATCAGCAATCAGATCATCCGCATCCTCGATCCCCACAGAGACCCGCAGCAGGCCTTCGGGTATACCGGTGTGGGATTCGATTGTGTAACGGTGTTCGACCAAACTTTCGACCCCGCCCAAGGACGTAGCGCGGTGAAACAACTGCAGGCGACCGGCGGCCCGTAGCGCCGCTGCACTTCCCCCAGTGACCACAAAAGACAACAGCCCCCCGAAACCTCCCGACATTTGCCGCGCTGCAATGGCATGACCGGGGTGGTCGGGCAGACCGGGGTACAGGACGTTTTCGATTTGTGGATGATCCGACAGATATTGCGCCAGCGCCATCGCATTGCGGGACATTTCACGCATGCGCAGGGGCAGCGTGCGCATGCCGCGCGTCAGCAACCACGCCTCCATCGAGCCCATAACGGCCCCTGCGGTATCACGGTCCGTACGGATCATCTGCCAGACGGAGGACTCCGCGTCTGATACGGACAGCGATCCGGCCAACACGTCGGAGTGGCCATTGATCCCTTTGGTGGCGGAATGCATCACAATGTCCGCGCCATGCAGCAATGGCTGGCTGAGCGCTGGCGATGCTGCGGTGCTGTCAACAACCAGCTGCGCACCGACGCCATGCGCGATCCCTGCAGCACCTGAGATGTCGGTGATCCGCAACCACGGGTTCGACGGTGTCTCGACCCAGACAAGCGCGGGGTGATGTGCTTGGCAAACTGCCGACAAAGCATCCAGATCGGACGCTTCAACCTCATGCAAGGCAATGTCACGGCGTGCGCAGAACGTGCGTATCCAATCCGTTGTGCCCCAATAAATCTGGCTTTGTACCACTACACTGCCGCCGCTTGGGACTGTGCGGAAAACGGCTGCAACTGCCGCCATGCCGGAAGGAAACAACAACGTCTCGGCGGCCTGCTCAAGTCTGGACAGCAAGCGTTCCGCGACCCGCACGTTTTCGTTGTGATAGCGGACATAAACGTTGTCAGGGTTCAGCGGCGCGTAATTTTCATCGCGCGCAAAGGTTGTCGCCATGTGGATGGCGGGGACAACGCCGCCAGAGGCCTGATCAGTCGCGCCTGCGGCTTGGGCTGCGATGGTGGCAGGGCGCAGGGGGATTTCGGGCGGAAGGGCCATGATGATGCCTCATGTTGGGATAAGCTGTCTTCTTGCTACACGTCGCCCATCCCGCAGGCAATCACTGGCGCTTTGGCGTGGCTTGGCGTCACGCCCGCGTGAAACCGGTGTCACAGACCTTGCACAGCACGTCACGGTGCCCCACCCTATAGACAACAACAAGAGGACACATCTCATGGCCACCAAACGCATCACCTTTCCCGGCCATGACGGCAGCATGTTGTCTGCGCGGCTGGACATGCCCGACGGGCCGCACCTTGCCACCGCGCTGTTCGCGCATTGTTTCACCTGCGGCAAGGATATCCCCGCAGCGCGCCGGATTTCGGCGCGGCTGGCGGGCATGGGCATCGCGGTTCTGCGGTTTGATTTCACAGGGCTTGGCCATTCGGAAGGTGAGTTTTCGAACACGTCATTCACTTCCAACGTGGATGATCTGTTGGCAGCGTGCCGCTATCTTGACGCCGAGGGATTGCCGCCCTCGCTGTTGATCGGTCATTCACTTGGGGGGGCTGCAGTGCTCAAAGCCGCCAGCCGGTTGGATCAGATCAAGGCTGTTGCAACGTTGGGCGCGCCGTTCGATCCGGGCCATGTCACACATAACTTTGCGGATGCCCTCCCCGAGATCATGGCAAAAGGTGTGGCGCAGGTGTCGCTGGGTGGTCGCCCCTTCAAGATCGGCAAATCGTTTATTGAAGATGTCTCACAGGAGGTCCTTGCCCCCGCTATTGGCGCACTCAAGGCCGCGCTTCTGGTGCTGCATGCGCCCACAGACAACATCGTTGGTGTCGACAATGCCAGCCAGATATTCATGGCCGCCAAACACCCCAAGAGCTTTGTTACTCTGGATGACGCCGACCACCTGATCACCTGCGCATCGGATGCAGAATACGCCGCAGATGTGATTGTGACCTGGGCCGCACGTTATCTGTCCTTGACGCCGCCTGCCCCGCCGCCGGGTGCACCAGAAGGCATTGTACGCGTCTCCGAAGCGGACGCTGCCGGCTTTCTACAAGACGTCAATTCAGGACCAAACCACCACGCGCTTGCGGATGAGCCACTTGCCTATGGTGGCACAAACCGTGGCATGTCACCCTATGGCTACCTGTCTGCGGGCCTTGGGGCTTGCACATCCATGACCATCCGCATGTATGCGCGGCGCAAAGGCTGGCCGCTGGATCACGTGAGCGTCGATGTCTGCCATGACAAAGTCCATGCGCAAGACGCCGAAACCGGCAGTGGTGACAAGATCGACACGTGGCGCAGACGTATCAAACTGACCGGCGACCTTGATACAGACCAGCGACAGCGCCTGCTAGAGATAGCAGACAAATGCCCTGTTCACCGCACTCTTGAACGATCATCCGAGGTCTTAACGGAGCTTATTGACCCTGCATGACCCTTCTTTTGTGCCGATTTGATCTTGATCAAGGCGGATAGACGCACGGCCTGTCATTTTTGTGTGATAGGTTATCAAAGGGTAGAATGATGGGTTTCTTTGCAAAAATAGACAAAAGCGTCGATCTGATGAACGGTCTGGCAGAACGTATGGATGTTGATTTGACTGCGCAGATTTTGGCCAACCCCGATACAGCAGCGCAGACTTATCGCTCTATGGTTATGGCATGCTCCGGTTGTTCGGCTCAGGATGCTTGTACCAAGTTGCAAGCGACACATGCGCATCTGGATCAAGCACCTGATTATTGCCGCAACCGTGCCGCTTTGAATGGTGCGCGCACCAACTAGGCCAAATCGCGCGCTTTCTTACCGTCAAACCTGGTCCGACCGCGCACCGCGTGGCCGGGCATATTCTGCGCACTGGTGCGATGACAGCTTTGGGCTGCCGACAACTCTTGGTGCCAAGACCCGAACATCCCACATCACGTTGCCGACTTGTCCTTGATCCCTGCGCGGGCTATGCCGCGCATTATCCATATCACAGTCACAATAAGGTGTGCCCCGCATGATCCTGCGTTATTCCCGCCCCGAAATGGTCGACATCTGGTCCGCCGCCACAAAGTTCCGTATCTGGTACGAGATCGAGGCGCATGCCTGCGAAGCGATGGCCGACATCGGTGTGATCCCCCGCGAGAACGCGGACGCAGTGTGGAAAGCCAAGGATGTTGAATTTGACGTGGCCCGCATTGACGAGATCGAGGCCGTCACCAAACATGATGTCATCGCCTTTCTGACCCATCTAGCTGAACACGTGGGCAGCGACGAGGCGCGTTTTGTGCATCAGGGCATGACCTCATCAGATGTGCTGGACACCTGTTTCAACGTGCAACTGACCCGCGCTGCCGATATTCTGATCGCAGATGTTGAAGGTCTGCTTGCCGCGCTCAAGCGCCGTGCAATTGAACACAAAGACACCATTCGCATCGGGCGCAGCCACGGTATCCACGCCGAACCCACAACAATGGGCCTGACTTTCGCGCGTTTTTACGCCGAAATGGACCGCAACCTGACCCGTCTGCGCACTGCGCGCGATGAAATTGCCACCGGTGCAATTTCCGGCGCGGTTGGAACTTTTGCGAATATTGATCCACGCATCGAAGAACATGTCTGCGCACAGTTGGGCCTGAAACCTGAGCCGATCTCGACACAGGTGATCCCGCGGGACCGTCACGCCGCGTTTTTTGCAACACTGGGCGTTGTTGGATCATCTATCGAAAACATCGCCACCGAAATCCGCCACATGCAGCGCACCGAGGTGCTTGAGGCAGAAGAGTTCTTTTCTGCCGGTCAAAAAGGCTCTAGCGCGATGCCGCACAAGCGCAACCCGGTGTTGACGGAAAACCTGACAGGTCTGGCGCGTCTGGTGCGCATGGCCGTGATCCCTGCGATGGAAAACGTGGCCCTCTGGCACGAGCGGGACATTTCGCATTCAAGTGTTGAACGCAACATCGGTCCCGACACAACCGTAACGCTGGATTTCGCTTTGGCACGTCTGACGGGTGTGATCGACAAACTGGTAATCTATCCTGACAACATGTTGGCGAACATGAACAAATTCCGTGGGCTGGTCATGTCCCAGCGTGTGCTCTTGGCGCTGACCCAAGCGGGCGTCAGCCGTGAAGACAGTTATAAGTTGGTGCAGCGCAATGCGATGAAGGTCTGGGAAGAAGGCAAGGATTTCAAAACGGAACTGCTCGCAGACGCCGATGTGTTGAAGTCTCTGAGTGCTGACGAGATCGAAGAAAAATTCGACCTTGGTTATCACACCAAACATGTCGACACCATTTTCAACCGCGTCTTTGGTGACTGACAGGCCTGCGTGCGCGGCATATATTTGCACATCTTGTCGCATCATCGTTCAATTATTTGAAATGTTGCGCAAACGGTGTAGGTTTAGGGCATCAACCAAAAGGAGACGGACCATGAAGATCAAGACCCTTGTGATTGCCCTTGCCCTTACCGCCGCCCCTGCGCTGGCATTTGCAGAAGGGTGTAACTACGGCAAACAGAAACAAGCGATGTCCTGTGCCACCGGCACAACTTATGACAGTGCCACTCACAGTTGTTTGCCCGTTAGCACCTGAGCTGCGGCACAGTGTTAAATTCAGGCGCGGAATCCCATCGGATCCGCGCCTTTTATTTTTTTCCAGAAATTTTGAACTATTTCACAAAGTCGTAAGACTAATGAATAACTGTCCCCTTGAACGGGTCTTACAGTTATACACAATTAACGCGTACTCATAAGGATCCATTTTATGAAACATTTCATCCTCGCATCCGCTATTGCCCTGCCACTTGCCGCGACATCCGCTATGGCGGCGGGCGGTGGCAATGAAACTGCGCCCAAAAAGCCGAAATGCAAGACCGGACAGATTTACGACAAGAAATCGAAATCATGTGTGGCACAGGACACCAAGCTCGATGTTGACAGCCTTTATGAAAATGTACGGGAACTGGCCTATGCAGGGCGCTATACCGATGCGCAGGTTGTCTTGGCGCAAATGCCGGGAAATGATGATCGCCGCCTGACCTACATGGGTTTCACAGCCCGAAAAATGGGTAATATGGATGCAGCCATGAGCTATTACGCGCAGGCGTTGAGCGTGAACCCGTCCAACGTGCTCGCGCGGTCTTACATGGGGCAGGGCTTTGTCGAGCAGGGTCAGATCACACAAGCGATTTCCCAGCTGCGCGCCATTCGCGCACACGGCGGGGCCGGCACTTGGGCCGAAGCGTCCCTGCGCACGGCGATCGCAACAGGCCAGACGTCCAACTACTAATGCCCCACTTGCCTTGGGATTAGCGCTTCTTTCACTATTTCCCCCCATACATCAGGACCAACCTGCGGGGAGCAAATGATGAACGATATGGTGCCGATGAAAACGATCGCGCCGCTGCCCGAGCTGTCGGGGGGCGGCGTTTCCATGTCTCTCAGCCGACGTGCGAAAGCGGCCATTGTGGTGCGTCTGCTGCTGAATGAAGGTGCCGATATTCCGCTCGAAGATTTGCCTGACGAATTGCAGGTCGCTCTGACGCAGCAAATGGGCACAATGCGCACCGTTGATCGCGACACCCTGACCGCCGTTGTCGATGAATTTGCCGAAGAACTGGATAGAATCGGCCTTTCCTTTCCATTCGGCATTGCGGGGGCATTGGATGCACTGGACGGCAAGATCAGTCCACAGACGTCAGCCAGATTGCGCAAGGAGGCCGGTGTGCGCCAGTTCGGCGACCCGTGGGCACGCTTGCGTGAATTGGGCACCGACAAATTACTGCCGGTCCTTCAAAACGAAAGCGTCGAAGTGGCCGCGGTGATGCTGTCAAAGCTCCCCGTTGCGATGGCGGCGGAACTTCTGGGGCGTATTCCGGGGCCACAGGCCCGTCAGATTACCTATGCTGTGTCACTGACCAATGCTGTGACGCCCGAAGCGGTGGACCGGATCGGCTTGTCGCTGGCCACGCAGCTTGATGCACAACCCAAACGAGCCTTTGATGCGGACCCTGTAGAGAGGGTCGGCGCGATCCTGAATTCCTCTACCACGCTGACGCGAGATGATGTGCTGACGGGCCTAGATGAAACTGATCAGGGCTTTGCAAATGCGGTGCGCAAGGCGATCTTTACCTTTGGCAATATCCCCGCGCGCATTACCCCACGCGATATCCCCCGTGTGTTGCGTGAGGTAGAACCGGCGCGTCTGGTCATTGCCCTTGCCGGTGCCGAAGCTGGCGGGTTCGCCGCCTCGCGTGACTTTATCCTCGAAAACATGTCGGGGCGCATGGCCGATCAACTGCGCGAAGACATCGAGAGCGCGGGCAAGGTAAAACCCGCCGATGCGGAGGCGGCAATGTCGGACGTGGTCAGCACCATTCGCCAGATGGAACAGTCGGGCGATTTGTTATTGATCGTTGAAGAAGAAGAGGACGACGACGTTTAGGAAGCGGGAACAAAGCTGACTTGTTGCCCCTCTCGTCGCGGGCTATGACTTGCGTTCCTGTATCAATCAGCCGAGCCTCATGTCAGTTCCAGAGCCCAAAGATGACCCACACGCACAACCCGTGCGCCGCCTTGGGGATTATCTAAGCAATGTTTTGATTGTCGGGGTGATCAAGCTGGCGCTTGCCCTGCCCTACGGTGCGCGTGTGCGGTTCTTCGGCTGGCTGGTTCAGCGGGTCATTGGTCCGGTCGCAGGGTACCGCAGACGTGCGCTGCGCAATCTGATGATGATCTGGCCCGAGCTTTCCGAAGCGAGACGTGTGGAAATCGCAGAACATTGCCTGAACAACGTCGGCCGCAGTTTTATCGAAAATTACTCCGCCGCTGATTTTCCCAAACGCATGGCGGCAAACACTTTGCAAGGTGAAGGCGTTGCTGCGCTGGAACAGGCTGTGGAAAATCACCGTCCTGTCATTCTGGTTTCCGGACATTTCGGAAATTACGAGGCCACGCGCGCCGCCTTGGTGGCGCGGGGTTATGACATTGGCGGGCTCTACCGCGATATGAAGAACCCCTATTTCAACGCCCATTATGTAAAAACGATGGAAGCCTTCGGAGGGCCGGTGTTTCCACAAGGACGCAAAGGGACCGCAGGGTTTGTGCGCCACCTCAAGAGTGGTGGACAGCTTGTGTTGCTGTTTGATCAACACGTTCTGTTTGCGCCTGTTCTGGATTTCATGGGCGAACCGGCGCGCACAGCTTTGTCTGCCGCTGAACTTGCCTTGCGATATAACGCCCTGCTGATCCCTTTTTATGGCATCCGGCAAGCTGATGGTTTGAGTTTCGAGACTGTGTTGGAAGCACCTGTGCCCCATTCAGACCCAACAACCATGACACAGGCCCTGAACGACAGTCTGGCAGCACGGGTCAAAGACAAACCGGAACAATGGTTCTGGGTCCATCGTCGCTGGCGTGCTGACGAGGATTAAGGCGCGCCCTGACGTGTTGGACCACGTCAAAAGCTAGCGCAGGCGTGCCGCTGCGAGAATAGGTCCGGCATTTTGTTTTTGAACGATCACAACCACGGGCTTGTCCCCGTCCACAGCCGCATTCATCACCAAAGGGGCCTCGCCGTCCCAATCCCCCAGAACGATCCAGCCTTCGACCACGTTTGCATAATCCAGCGTCTTGCCCCGGTTTTCACCCTTTTTGATCTCGGTTGTGCGCAGCGGCGTGTAGCGCAACAGATGGACGGTCATTGGCCCTGCGCCCGGTTTCAACTCTTCTGCCCTTATACGCAAATTGCCACCGTCCCGCGACAAGGCCAGTGCCACCTGAGCAGGCTGTCGCGCATGTTCAGCAATCGCTTTTGACAATTCCATGGGTTTGGCCCCGACAATATCCGTGACCCCACCCACAACCATTTCCGGTGTGTAGATGGAACGTCGATTGCCTGCGGCGGCATAAGCGCGCTGCCGTTTTGCGTGGGCGGGATCACCAAACGGGTCTTTCCAGCCGATGTAATCCCAATAATCAACGTGCAGCGCCAGCGCGATCACATCTTCCCGCGCCGCCAGTTTGTGCAAAAGCGCATCCGCTGCTGGACAACTTGAACAGCCTTGTGAGGTATAGAGTTCAACAACAACCGGATTTTCCTGTGACATCGCAGGCGACACAAAGCTGAAAACGGTGGCAACAAGAGCGGCGAAAAGGTGTTTCATGTGATTCCAATAGCTGGCTGTAACGCTTGAACCAGAACTAGCGGTCCCGTTGTGAAATAACCAATCAAGGTTTGTTGAAACAAGCTTGATAGGCTTCAAAATAAGTCAATATTCTGTATACCATGGTGTACAAAAATGCCAAAACCCCACGAATAGTGGTTGATCCGCGCCCCTTTGAATGGCATTGAGGCGTCAACATCCCATAGCCAACAGACCTTAAGAGGGAGTCTTCCATGACGATTCAAGTCGGTCAGGACACAGCCAATACACGCAAAACGATAACCGCAGGCGATCAGAGCATCGCCTATTACTCCATTCCTGCTGCTCAGGAAGCCGGACTTGGTGACTTCTCCAAGCTGCCTGCCGCGCTGAAGGTGGTGCTGGAAAACATGTTGCGCTTCGAGGATGGCAAGACCGTCACCGTCGACGACATCAAGGCCTTTGCCGAATGGGGTGCCAAAGGTGGCAAGAACCCGCGCGAGATCGCTTACCGCCCTGCCCGCGTTCTGATGCAGGATTTCACAGGCGTGCCTGCGGTAGTCGACCTTGCTGCAATGCGTGACGGTATCGTGGCCCTTGGCGGTGACGCGGAACAGATCAATCCGCTGAACCCTGTCGATCTGGTTATTGACCACTCCGTTATGATCGACGAATTCGGCAATCCCCGCGCTTTCCAGATGAACGTCGACCGCGAATACGAGCGCAACATGGAGCGCTATACCTTCCTCAAGTGGGGCCAGAAAGCGTTCAACAACTTCCGCGTTGTGCCTCCGGGTACCGGCATTTGCCACCAAGTGAACCTCGAATATCTCGCACAGACCGTTTGGACCGACAAAGACCAGAACGGTGTTGAAGTCGCCTACCCCGACACGCTTGTCGGCACGGACAGCCACACCACTATGGTCAACGGCATGGCCGTTCTGGGCTGGGGCGTTGGCGGGATCGAGGCCGAAGCCGCGATGCTGGGTCAGCCGATTTCCATGCTGATCCCCGAGGTTGTCGGATTCGAACTGACCGGCCGCATGATGGAAGGCACCACCGGTACCGACCTCGTGCTGAAAGTCGTTGAGATGCTGCGCGCCAAGGGCGTGGTCAGCAAATTTGTCGAATTCTATGGTGAAGGTCTCGACCACCTGCCGCTGGCAGACCGCGCCACCATCGCAAACATGGCACCGGAATACGGGGCCACCTGTGGCTTCTTCCCGATCGACAACGAAACCCTGCGTTATATGCGCACCACAGGCCGCGACGAGGATCGCATCGCGCTGGTCGAAGCCTATGCCAAGGCCAACGGCATGTGGCGCGACGCGGATTATGCGCCGATCTACACCGACACACTGAGCCTTGATATGGGCACGATTGTTCCCGCGATTTCCGGCCCAAAGCGCCCGCAGGATTACATCGCATTGGACAAAGCTGCCGAGGCTTTCGGAGCCTACATTGAAGGCCAGCGGCATCAGGAAAAAGCGCCGATTTCCGAAAAGAAGGAAATGACATCCGAAGGCGGCCCCGTCTCCCCGGACAATATTCCTGGAAAATTCGGACCGCAAAACTCTGCACCGGTTGAGGGACAGGATTACACGTTGAACGATGGCTCGATTGTCATCGCGTCCATTACCTCCTGTACCAACACCTCGAACCCCTATGTGATGATCGGGGCGGGACTTGTGGCGCGCAAAGCCCGAGAGCGTGGTCTGACCCGCAAGCCTTGGGTAAAAACATCGCTTGCACCGGGCAGCCAGGTGGTATCCGCTTATCTTGAAGCCGCCGAGCTGCAGGACGACCTTGACGCTATTGGTTTCAACCTTGTCGGATACGGGTGCACAACATGCATCGGGAACTCCGGCCCTATCGCGCCCGAGCTGAGCAAAGCCATCAGTGACGGCGATCTGATCGCGACATCGGTGTTGTCCGGCAACCGGAACTTTGAAGGTCGCATTTCGCCGGATGTGCGCGCGAACTATCTGGCGTCTCCGCCGTTGGTTGTCGCCTATGCGCTGGTTGGCGATATGAACGTCGATATTACCACCGAACCTCTCGGGACCGACAAGGACGGCAATGACGTCTACCTCAAGGACATCTGGCCAACTTCCCAAGAGGTCGCGGAACTGGTTGAGCAAACCGTCACCCGCGAGGCATTCCAGACCAAATACGCCGACGTCTTCAAAGGTGACGAAAAATGGCAGAGCGTGGAGACCACAGAGGCGAAAACCTACGACTGGCCCCCAACGTCGACCTATGTTCAAAACCCGCCTTACTTCCAAGGCATGTCACCCGAGCCGGGTGTGATCACGAACATCGAAGGCGCAAAAGTGCTTGCGGTTCTCGGTGACATGATCACCACCGACCACATCTCTCCTGCCGGTTCATTCAAAGAATCAACTCCGGCCGGTAAGTATCTGACAGACCGTCAGGTTTCCCCGCGCGAGTTCAACTCCTACGGCTCGCGCCGTGGCAACCACGAGGTGATGATGCGCGGCACATTCGCCAACATCCGCATCAAGAACGAGATGCTGGACGATGTTGAAGGCGGCTATACAAAAGGGCCAGACGGCGAACAGACGTCTATCTTTGATGCGGCCATGGCGTATCAGGAGCAAGGCACTCCTCTGGTCATCTTTGGTGGCGAGCAATACGGTGCAGGTTCCTCGCGTGACTGGGCGGCCAAGGGCACGGCATTGCTTGGAGTGAAGGCCGTGATTGCCGAAAGCTTTGAGCGCATCCACCGCTCCAACCTTGTTGGTATGGGTGTCATCCCGTTTGAGTTCACAGGCGGCGACACACGCAAGTCACTGGGCCTGACAGGCGAAGAAACCGTGTCCATTTCCGGTCTCGACACAATCAAGCCACTGCAGGAAGTGCCCTGCACGGTCACCATGGCTGACGGCACAGTAAAAGAAATCACGCTGAAATGCCGGATCGATACGGCGATCGAGATTGAATACATCGAACATGGCGGCGTGCTGCATTACGTACTGCGTGATCTGGCCAAATCAGGTGCGATTGCTGCCGAGTAATCCACTTTCGACGATAGGACTTCTGGCCCCCGCTGCAGGTTGTTGCTGCGGGGGCCTTTTCGTTTATCTTCAATGAAATTGAACGCTTATGATCGGAACGTTATCCATGAAACCTGTTGCACTTGTCACCGGAGGTGCCCGCGGCATCGGGCGCGGGATCGTAAGCGCGCTTGCCATCGACCACGAGGTCGCCGCGACGTATAACACCACTTCACCCGATAAACTCGCTGATGAACAGCCCGGTGTGCTTCTGATACATGCAGATCTTGCCGATCCGGCATGCGTACAAGGAATTGTGGATCAGGTTATCGCCCGCTTTGGACGGCTGGACGTGATCGTCAACAATGCCGGTGCGATTGAAACCGACGAGACGGACACGGGCCTGAACCATGCCGTTAATGTTGCGGCTCCGATAGCGTTGCTGGATGCAGCACTCCCCCACCTTCAGTCGGGTGCCTGCGTGATCAACATCTCGTCAGTCAACGCCGTGCTGCCCGCGATGGGCGCAATGTCATATTCAGCAAGCAAGGCCGCGCTTAACACGTGGACAAGGGGCATGGCCAAGACACTGGGGCCAAAAGGTATCCGCGTGAATGGCATCGCGCCGGGCGCGATTGAGCGTGTCGAGAGGCCCAGACCGCCGGACCTGGTGAAGGCGTTTGTGGACATGACAGCTTTGGGGCGCTGTGGCGTTCCGGAAGACATCGCAAAGGTTGTGCGGTTTCTGGCCTCGGATGCTGCCAGCTTTATCACCGGTGAAACGATAACGGTTTCTGGTGGATATCGGCTCTGAGTTTTACTTGCCCATTGCTGCATTCAGCGCCGGTAAAAACCGTTGCTCATAGTCACTACCGACCAAGGGTCCAGCATAGCGAAACAGCACCGTACCATCCCTGTCCAGAATAAACGTCTCTGGCGGGGCAGTCACGCCCCAGTCGATCGCCGTGCGGCCCTGCGGGTCATAGCCGATGCCGATAAAGGGGTTTTCATCTTCGGTTAGATATTTGCTGGCATTGGCAGCTGTATCTTTGAAGTTGATCCCCACAATCGCGATTCCATCGGCCTGCATTTCCAGCAATTTGGGATGCTCTGCACGGCATGGCGGGCACCAGCTGGCCCAGAAGTTCACCAGCGTCACTTCACCAGAGGCCAGCATTTGCGCAGTGGCAGCGGGAAACCCTTCCAGTGTGCCCTTGGGAACACCCGGTGCCGCTTGGCCGACCAGTGTTGAAGGGATGCCATTGGGGTCGTCACGAAACATGCCAACTGCCGCAAGCCCGACAAAAGCGGCAAAAATCAGCGGTGGGGCCAACATCAACGGGGATACTTTAGCCATCTTTTCCCACCTCGCGCTCGATCTGGCGTAATGCCGCGCGCGCGGCGCGACCACGGCGCAGGCTCATCACCACAAGGACCACCAACAGCAGCAATGACGCCGCATAGGCTGACAGAACTTCAACCGCATATTTTCCCAGATCTGGCATCATGCGGACCGCTCCGCCCGAACGCGCAGCGCCTTTGTCCGGCGCAGACGGATTTCAGTGCCCGTGCGGTAAAGGACAAGCGCGAGAAACAGCAATCCAAAGCCCACCATACAAAGCGCCAGAGGGTAGAAAAACACATCGGATACCGTACGCCCGCCTGTTGCAACGGGAACGGAGGTGCCTTGGTGCAGTCCTTGGTTCCAAAACTGCACAGCATAACGCGACAGCACCGCAAAGACAGACCCGACAAGGCAAAGCACAGAAGTCAGATCGGCGGCCGTGTCGGGGTCTTCAACCGCTTCCCAAAGGGCGATGTAGCCAAGGTAAAACAGAAACAAGATCAGAAAGGAGGTCAGTCGCGGATCCCATGCCCACCACGTCCCCCACATTGGCTGGCCCCAGATTGCCCCGGTGATCAGGGCAATAAGGGTCATGACAAGCCCAACGGGGGCTGCGGCCTTGGCGGCCAGCGCACTCACGTGATGGCGGCGGACCAGCCAGATCAATGAAGTGACCAACATCATGAACCACGCGTTGATTGCCATGAGCGCAGATGGGACATGCAGGTAGATAATCTTGACAGTGGAGCCTTGGCGAAAATCATCAGGTGTCCCGAAGAAACCCCACAGCAGTCCAACAACAACGCACATAGCGGCCGCTGCCCAAAGGAACGGCTGCACCTTGGTGCTGAGGGCCAGAAACTTGACCGGGTTTGCATAGGACCAAATAGACATTTTGCTTATCTAACCTTCTCGCAAGCGCGCCTCAATGGGCAAACCGTCACATCCGCGTGGGCTTTAACGCAATCCCATGCGCAGGACTGCCGCGCTGGCGAAAGGCATGAGGGCAATCGTGCCAAATGTAATTCCCGCGAGCATGATCAAAGGCGTCGACGTGTCCAGCCCCGAGGCACCCCGGCGGGCGGCCTCTGCACCAAAAATCAGCGTTGGCACATAAAGCGGCAGGACCAGGAGGGACAACAATAACCCACCACGCTTGATGCCCACGGTAAGTGCAGCACCAAAGGTGCCGATTACCGAAAGGGCGGGCGTTCCGAGGGCAAGAGACTGAACCAGCGGTCCGTAGCCCGCAGTAGGCAGGTTTAACAAGACACCAAAGAAGGGAGCCGCCAAGACCAGCGGCAAACCCGTGGTCACCCAATGAGCAAGCGCCTTGATGCTCACCACCGCTTCGAGCGGCAGCGGTGCCGTCACAAGCAGATCAAGTGTCCCGTCTTCGTAATCCAGCGCCAGCAGACGATCGAGAGAAAGAAGACAGGCTAGCAAAGCACCAAGCCACAAGACGCCGGGTGCAATGTTGCCCAAAAGAACAGCTTCAGGGCCCACACTGAACGGCACAAGTGTCGTGACAATAAGGAAAAATGCGAGACCAAGGCCAAAACCGCCGCCCGCCCGAAACGCCAGCCGCAAATCACGTAGCAACAGTGCGATCATAGAAAGGCCTCGTCGCTTGCACCCGAATGGTGGCTGGCAGACGCACGAAACGGGGATACATCCAGCACTTCGGCATCCAGGCCAAGGTCAATGTGAGTCGCGATCAGTGCCGAACCGCCAGTTTCCAGATGGGCTCTGACAGCATCTGCAAACAGCCCCACGGCATCGGCGTCAAGCGAAACTGTGGGCTCGTCCAGAACCCAGACCGGACATCCCGTCACCACAAGACGCGCAAGCCCAAGGCGGCGCTTTTGCCCCGCCGACAATGTGCCCGCCAGACGATCCGCCAAGGGATGCAGTGCATAAGCATCCAGCGCGGCTGTGATATCAGAACCGCCAAAGACCTGCGCCCAGAACTGCAGGTTTTCACGCACGCTGAGCATGGCCTTGATCCCGTCAGCATGGCCCGCATAAGCAACCCGTTCAGCGGCACCGATGATCTCCCCCTCAAGGGATGTCTGCAAACCAGCGACCGTGCGCAGCAAGGTGGTCTTGCCCGATCCGTTTGGCCCGCGCACGATAAGGACCTGCCCCTCCTGCAAAGTGAATTCAAGACCAGCCAAAACGGGAATACCACCGCGCGCAATAGTCAAATGGCGAACCTGCAGGCTCATCAGACGGGAATCAGGGCCAATGCCACGCGGCGTCCCTCGCTCAGCAAGACATTGTAAGTCCGGCAAGCGGCCGGTGTGGCCATTGCCTCAACCCCGATACCGGCCTCGTGCAGCGGCGCGAGGGTTTCGTCAGGTAGATGGGTCACATCTGCGCCCGTGCCGATGAATAGAACGTCGACCTGCCCTTTCAAATCCAGCAGTGCCTCTTCATCATCAAGCCCGCCCCAGGTCTGCGTGCCATTGGGTCCGGTCAGAACCGCCCCCCTGATGACCTGACCGCCGATTCTAAAAAATCCGGGTCCGTAGCCTTCGATCGGTTGGGCATCGGGAAACACGATCTCGTTCAGACGCATGACTTATCCTTTCCACAGTGGCAGGCCCAGAATAGCCGAAGCCGCAATCACGATATAGGCCACTCGGCGAAAAAGCACTTCGGCTTTGGGATCAAACAGACGTGCGCCGATCATATTGGCAATCAGGTTCGGTATCCCGACCAACAAGCCGAGGACCGCTATTTTCCAAACCATCATATCCAGCATCCACAAGATCGGTACCAGCATCAAATCCACAGCAAGCAGATAGAGCAGAAAATTTGCGCGGATGACCGAAATCGGCAGGGTGCTGGCCATGTAGAGCATGATCACCGGCGGGCCGGGAATGCCTGCAAATCCAGTCATGAAACCGCCCAACCCGCCAGTGGCAACCGTCAATCGCTGCGTGAGTTCACCGCGATAGCGCCAGCCCGTTATCAGCAAGACCAGAAGGGTCAGGACACATATTGAAACGATCCAGCCAAAAACCGTCTCATCAACGATGGACAGACACCACAAGCCAACAGGCATCGCCAACAGCGCCCCAAGCGCCAATAGTCCTGCATCGCGCGGCGTACCATCCCGCAGGGCCGCCCGCAGGTTCGGCAACGGACCAACCAGTTCCGCAGCAACCAGAAAGATCACAGCCTCGACAGGGGACAGCACCGATGAGGCGACAGGCATGATGATCATCGCAGAACCAAAGCCGGAAAAACCGCGCACCAGCCCTGCAATAAACACTGCCAAAACCAACCAGATCAGCCCTTCGGTCTGAAAGGCTGAACTCAGGATTTCAGGCATCTATGTTCGCGTATTGGTTGCCTGCGTTCGCATCAGGTTTGGACCAGTCGCGCTTCACACCAAGGTAAAGCAGGATCGCTGAGGCCACAAAGATGGAGGAATACGTCCCCACAATCACGCCCCAGATCATCGCAAATACAAATCCGCGGATCACGTCCCCACCCAGTACAAACAGGGCAATAAGCGCGATCAGCGTGGTAAAGGAGGTCATGAACGTGCGTGCCATCGTCTCGTTGATCGACAGGTTGAGCACTTCTTTCAGATCGCGTTTCTTGTATTTCCGCAGGTTCTCGCGCACGCGGTCAAAAACCACCACCGTATCGTTCAAGGAATAGCCAACAATGGTCAGAAGTGCCGCAATGATCGCCAGATCAAACCGGATTTGAAGTTCCGAGAAGACACCAATGGTCAAGATAACATCGTGCACCAGCGCAAGCACAGCGCCAACTGCAAACTGCCATTCAAAACGCAACCAGATGTAGATCAGGACCGCCCCGATGGCGAGAACAACGGCAATTGCCGCTGTCTGGATCAATTCGCCTGAAACTTTCGGGCCAACAGATTCTACGGAGATGAATTTGATGTCCGGGCGCACCTCAACCAGCACTCTCTCAACGGCGTCAATCGTTTCGGTTGTCACCGCTTCCTGACCGTCTTGCGCCTGAATGCGGATCATTGCGACATTCTGGTCTGCGCGAAACGAGGGGTCAAATACTTCGGTAATGCTGATATCACCCAGCTCCAACCTATCAATGGCAGCGCGGTACTCGGCCACATCCACCACTTGCGGGCTTTCGGTACGGATTGTCGTGCCACCCCTAAAATCAATACCGTAGTTGAGGCCCTGGATCATAAAGGAGGCAGCCGCCACGATCATCATCAGGGCAGATATGCCAAGCCAGATCTTCCAGCGTGAAAAGAAATCAAAATTCGGGGCTTCTTTGAACAGACGTAGACGCATGGGTCAGACCTCAATCGTTTTGGGACGCGCCCGTTCAAACCAAATCACCACCATCAGGCGGGTCACAAAAATGGCCGTAAAGACAGATGTGATGATGCCAAACCCCAGCGTGATCGCAAAACCGCGCACCGGGCCGGAGCCCATTACAAAGAGGATCACAGCCGTGATCAGCGTTGTAATATTGGCGTCGATAATAGCGCTCAGCGCTTTTTCATAGCCAAGCGAAATCGCCCGCGCCGGCCCTTTGGCAGTCTTTATTTCTTCGCGGATACGTTCAAAGATCAGCACGTTGGCGTCCACCGCCATACCCACTGTCAACACAATCCCCGCAATACCCGGCAGGGTCAGCGTGGCCCCCACAAGGCTAAGCAGTCCAAATATCATACCGACGTTGATGATCAGCGCGATATTGGCAAACAACCCGAACAGGCCGTAACTCACAAACATAAAGAACAACACAGAAACGAAGGCCACAATCGTCGCGACTTTACCCGCGTCAATGCTGTCCTGCCCCAGTTCCGGCCCGATCGTGCGTTCCTCCAGAAACTCCAGCCCCGCAGGCAAGGCACCCGCCCGCAAGAGGATCGCGAGGTTTGTGGATTCCTCTACATCGAAATTACCGGTGATGATGCCGGAGCCGCCGGGAATATGGCTCTGGATCGTCGGCGCGCTGATGACTTCATCATCCAGCACAATCGCAAAGGGCGATCCGATATTCTCGGCCGTGTAGTCGCCAAACTTGCGAGCCCCTGATGTGTTGAAGCGGAAAGAAACCGCTGGGCGGCCATTCTGGTCATAACTTGGCTGTGCATCAACCAGTTCCTCGCCCGTCACGACCGGAGAGCTTTCGACAATGTAGAATGCACCTGGTTCGTCAACAGACGGGATCAGCTTGTTACCAATTCCAGGGTTGGCGTTTTCGTCGGTCCCGCGTGACACCACAGGGTTAAAGGTCAGTTGGGCCGTGGTACCGATGATGGCCTTCAACTCTGCCGCTGATCCGATACCCGGCACCTGAATGAGAATACGATCCGCCCCCTGGCGCTGGATCGTCGGTTCACGTGTGCCAACTTCGTCGATACGGCGGCGGATGATTTCAAGCGATTGCTGCATCGTGCGGTTGTCTGTCGCCTGCTTTTCCGCTTCAGACAAGGTGACGATAATGACACCTGCGTCACCGCGTACGTCGATGTCTGTGGACCCTGCCCCCGTCAAAGTCGGCACCGGCCGTGCCAGACCGCGCACAATTTCCAGTGCCTCAGCCATTTTGGTATCGTCGTTCAGACGCACACGCAATTCATCTGGGGTTGATTGTTGGCGGCGTACAGGTGTCAGAGCGCGCAACGCGTCGCGCACTTCGGGCCACTGCGCTTCCATCCGGTTGGCATAGACATCCGTGACCTTGACCTCTGCCAGCAAATGCGCACCACCGCGCAGATCAAGACCGAGGTTCACAAGACCCGAAGGCATCCAGTCGGGCCAAAGCGCCCTTTGCGCTTCAAGCTCGGGCGTGGCACCACCCAGTTCAATCGCGGCAACCGCATCATTGTGCTGTTCCACCGGACCATAAAACGCATTGGGCAACGCCAGCCAAAGGCCAAGCGCGCAGGTCAAGGCGATGACAATCCGTTTCCACAGATCAATCTGAAGCATACCGCTGCCCTCTCGTTAGGCTTGAGGTGTTTATTTGGCCGGTTCGGTCTTGGACACGACAGTGGCGATGGTGGACTGGATCACGCGCACTTTGACGCCATCAGCAATCTCGACTTCCAGCTCGCCGTCTTCTTTAACCTTGACCACTTTGCCGATCATGCCCCCCTGGGTCACAACCTGATCGCCGCGCCGCAGTGCTGCCACCATCGCCTGATGTTCCTTCACCTTTTTCTGCTGGGGACGGATCAACAGGAAATACATGATGCCGAAAATCAGGATGAGGGGGATAAATTGCTGAATGCCTTGCATGGAGCGCGTCCTTTTTGGAGGGCTTTGGGGTGGCGCGGCACCCTGCCGATGAGTTTGGCAGAACCTAAGCGCGGTATGGGGCGTGTGCAAGGTGCAAAGGGGGGATTAACACCTCTTATGAGCTATCTGGTTTAACCTAGTCACTGCATCTACCCCAACGCTGCGGTTTGAGGCATAACGCGACCAATACGACTCACAACCAAGGACCGCTCCCATGCATGACATCCGCGCCATCCGCGAAAATCCGCAAGCCCTTGACGCCGCTCTCGCCCGCCGGGGGGATGCGCCGGTGTCAGCCGAGGTTTTGAAACTTGACGAGGCGCGGCGTGGCAAGATCGCAGCAGCCGAGGCCGCGCAGGCGGAACAGAACAAGGCGTCCAAACTGGTAGGTGCCGCCAAGGCCAAGGGGGACGACGCCGAATTTGAACGTCTGCGCGCGCTGGTGAGCGAGAAGAAAGAAGAAGTCGCCGCGATGCAGGCCGAGGCCAAAGAGCTGGACGCGCAGCTGACCGATATGCTGGCACGCTTGCCGAACAACCCTGCGGATGACGTCCCGCAGGGTGCGGATGAGGACGACAACGTCGAAGTCTCCAAATGGGGCGGCATCCCGAATTTCGATTTCACGCCGGTCGAGCACTACGAGATCAAAGGCGTTGCCGCGAGCATGGATTTCGAAACAGCTGCCAAGATTTCCGGCGCACGGTTTGTCATATTGAAAGGCGCGGTTGCCCGCATCCACCGCGCCTTGGCGCAATTTATGGTCGACACCCATGTGGATCAGAACGGGTTGACCGAAATGAACACGCCCGTGCTGGTCAAGGACGAGGCGATGTATGGCACCGACAAGCTGCCGAAGTTCGGCGAGGACAGCTATCAGACCACCAACGGCTGGTGGCTCGTGCCGACCTCTGAAGTGCCGCTGACCTACATGGTCGCGGACGACGTGCTGGACGAGGCGGCGTTGCCCAAACGCTATACGGCACATACTTTGTGTTTCCGCTCGGAGGCCGGATCAGCGGGGCGTGACACCTCCGGCATGTTGCGCCAGCACCAGTTTGAAAAAGTCGAGATGGTCAGCGTGACCCATCCCGACGAAAGCGATGCGGAGCAAAAACGAATGTTGCGTTGTGCCGAAGGGTTGCTGGAAACGCTTGGTGTCCCTTACCGCACCGTGATCCTGTGCACAGGCGATATGGGCTTTGGCGCACGGCGCACCTATGACATCGAGGCTTGGGTACCGGGGCAGAACACCTACCGCGAGATTTCATCAGTCTCGACAACGGGCGATTTTCAGGCGCGCCGTATGAACGCGCGCTTCAAGCCCAAGGACGGGGGAAAGCCGCAGTTTGTGCATACGTTGAACGGTTCCGGCCTTGCCGTCGGGCGATGCCTGATTGCCGTGCTTGAGAATGGCCAGCAGTCAGATGGGTCCGTGAAACTGCCAGAGGCGCTTGCGCCTTATCTGGGGGGCAAGACCACACTGACAGCTGAGGGTGTGTTGGCCTAAGCGCCAGCGCGCTTTGGCCCGTTCGTCCGCAAATTGAACGGTGCGGCGGGTGTGCTAGGTTATCGAAAGTACATGTAAAGAGGATGCACCATGCCCACCGCGCGCCCGCTGATCGCTACCCTGTGTTTCCTGCTGAGCATCGCTTTTGCGGTCTCCCCGTTCTTGGTGCAGGATTTCGCAGGCTTTGATCCGAACCAGTTCCCAGTCCCGCAGGATGATCCGCCTGTCCAACCCGCAGGCTACGCCTTTGCAATATGGGGGGTGATCTATGGCTGGTTGATCCTTGGGCTTGGCTGGGGATTGTGGAATGCACGCCATGACGGGCAGTGGCATGACATGCGCAAACCGCTATGTCTGTCGCTGGCTGTAGGTGCCACCTGGCTGGCGGTTGCTGTCATCAGCCCCTTGTGGGCCGCTGTCCTGATCTGGATCATGTTGCTGTCCGCCTTAGCCGCATTGTTTCTGGCACCGGTTGCAGATCAAACATGGGCGGCATGGCCTTTGGGACTTTATGCAGGGTGGTTGTCTGCTGCATCTTGTGTGTCACTGGGCCTTTTGGCAGCCGGATACGGCTGGATGAGCCAGACCACAGCGGCGATTGTCTTTGTCGGTTTGGCCATTGTGATTGGGGGCTTTGTGCAAGGTGCGTTGGGGCGCGCGCCAACCTACGGGATCGCGGTGATCTGGGCACTGGTTGCCGTTGTGATCGAGAATCTGGATGCAACACCGGTGGTTGCCTATGTGGCGGGCGGTGGTGCGCTTGTGTTGCTCCTGCCGACGCTGAAGGCTTTTCGCAGCCGGTGACGTGACATGTCGCTTTCTTTCAAAGAAAGCTGCCGGAAACTTTGAAAGTTCCCGACGCCCTTTCAGTCCCGACGTCGCCCGTCTGTATGTTTACGTAGCTTGCTCGGTGGTGCTTTCTTGCGTCCCTTGTAGGGATTCGCATCGTTCTGGCCGCGCATCCACAGACGGATCGGCGTGCCGGGCATGTCGAAATCCAAACGCAGGTTATTCACCAGATAGCGGCTGTAGCTCTCCGGCACCTTATCGGGGTGACTACACATTACCACAAAGCCCGGCGGACGGGTTTTCGCCTGCGTCATATACCGTAGCTTAATGCGTTTACCTTGTGGCGCGGGGGGCGGATGCGCCTCCATCATGCCCGACAGCCAACGGTTCAACTGCGCCGTGGTCACGCGGCGGTTCCAGACTTCATAGGCGCGCATGATTGCTTCGTGCAGGCGGTCCATGCCACGGCCCGTCTTAGCACTGACGGTGATCAGCGGTGCGCCGCGCAACTGTGGCAACAGGCGCTCGAAACTTTCCTTGAGGTCTTTGAGTTTAGCCTGACGGTCATCCTCAACGTCCCACTTGTTCACGGCCACGACCACGGCGCGACCTTCGCGCTCTGCCAGATCGGCAATGCGTAAGTCCTGCTGTTCAAAAGGAATTTCGGCGTCGAGCAGCACGACGACTACTTCGGCGAACTTGACCGCGCGCAAACCATCCGAAACGCTGAGTTTCTCCAGCTTCTCCTGTACTTTGGCTTTTTTGCGCATGCCGGCCGTGTCAAAGATCCGCATCGGCACGCCATTCCATTCCTTGCGCAATGAAATCGCGTCGCGTGTGATCCCTGCCTCCGGTCCGGTCAACAGGCGATCCTCGCCCATGATCTGATTAATCAGCGTCGATTTACCCGCATTAGGGCGGCCCACAACGGCGACCTGCATCGGCTTGGCGTTTGTCGGCACCGGAACGGCTTCGGTTTCCTCCGCATCTTCTTCGCTCAGGTCCACATCGGTTTCGGGCGCATCGCTTTCGGCGCGTTCCGCAAACTTGTCGGCCAGCGGCATCAGCATGGTGTAAAGGTCGTTCATACCCTCGCCGTGTTCCGCCGAAAGGCTGATCGGCTCGCCCAGACCAAGCGAATAGGCTTCCAATGCACCCGCCTCGCCTGCTTTGCCTTCCGCCTTGTTCGCCGCCAGAATGACATTGGCAGAGCGTTTACGCAGGATATCGGCAAAAACCAGATCGGACGGTGTGATGCCCACACGTGCATCAACCATGAACAGGCAGACATCTGCCATATCGACGGCACGTTCTGTCAGGCGGCGCATGCGGCCCTGCAAACTGTCGTCGGTGACTTCTTCAAGGCCTGCTGTGTCGATCACGGTGAATCGCAGGTCAGCCAAACGGGCGGCCCCTTCGCGCAGGTCTCGCGTGACACCCGGTTGATCATCAACCAAGGCAAGACGTTGGCCCACAAGGCGGTTAAACAGCGTGGATTTACCCACATTCGGGCGGCCCACGATGGCTAGGGTAAAGGACATCTCTCAAGCTCCATGGCCCGGACGGGCCTCATCAAACGTGGGCCTTAGACCATTTCGCGCTTAACGGAAAGCGAGCAATTGCCCTTTGCGCGAGACAACATAAAGCGTGCCACCTGCAACAACCGGTGCGGTTGTTGCCCCATCAGGGATCTCGACGGTGCCGGTCAATGCGCCACTCACCGGATCAAAGCTGCGTAGGACGCCGTCACTGGAGGTGACGATCACACGTCCTCCGGCGATAATCGGGCCGTGGTGTGTGTACACGGCGGATTGCCGTTTTGGTTTGTCTTTGATGAAGTTCGGCAGGGGCACGCCCCAGATACGACTGCCGTCCGAGGCATCAAGGCGCAACAACTCGTTCAGATCAGACACCACAAACACGCTGTCGCCGGCTGGCCAGACTGGCGTGATGGCACCGCTGCGCGCCGTCCAGATCGGATCGCCGTTTGAGATATTCAATGCGGCAAGGCGGCCAGACTGGTTCCCCACATAAAGGCGGCTACCATCGGCAACTGGCGGGCTTGTGACATCGGATATGGAAGACAAGGCGCGTCCCGGACGTTTGCCCACAACGGATGCTGTCCACCGGTTCAATCCGCCACGTTTGAACACGGCCTGTATTTCACCTGACCCATAGGCAAAGATCGCAAGTTGGCCCGCGATTACCGGCGCAGGCGCACCAAGAACATTGTTGATACTTGGCGTACCGCCGGTCTGCCACTCAACACGACCGTCAGTCTTGTTCACAGCCCAAGCGGTGTCATCCCCGGCCGTCAGATACACCAGATCGCCAAACACAGTAGGTGTGCCAGAGCCGGATGCATCAAGATCCTGGGTCCAGCGCACGCCGCCTGTTGCGGCGTCCAGAGCGGCCAGAATACCATAGCCGATGGAGACATATACCGTGTCGCCTTCGACCGCCAAGCCACCGCCTGAGCCTTGCCCCTGCTTGTCACTTGCAGGGGTCAGATCGCGGGTCCAGAGTGTTGCACCCGAGGTCGATGTCGCGGTGACCTGTGCGCTCGCATCCAGTGTAAAGACGCGGTCTTGGGAGACAACGGGATCAGCGGTAATACGCAACCGTCGGCTGTCCCCCTGACCAATGTCCGCAGTCCACGCAAGTTGCAGTGCGCTGCGCAAGGCGGGATGGGACGTGCGGTACTTGGCAGTGCCGGTGGAGTGGGTCCAGGACGCATTGTTGCGGGTTGCACCCAGTGAAATAGCGCGGCTTGTGTTCTCGGGAACGATCTCGCCCGCGAGGGGGGCGGCCAGAACAGGGTCTTTGAGCACAGAGCGCACGTCTTCGCGTGGACCCGGAAGGTATGTTTCACGTTCGTTGCAGGCTGCCAGTAACAATGCTGCCGCCATCAGGGGCATGCCCCAGACCTTCGTGCCAAATTTCAACGGTTGGATCATGGCCCTGCTCACTTTTTTGCTCTTACCGTTTCATTTGCCCTGCCCGGGGGCAACGATCAATTGTCTTGAGTGGTGCCAACATCTGCACCCATAGAGCCGTCATCCGCCAGATCAGGCTCTCCACCCAACGCCACAATCACCTGTAGTGCGCGTTGTTGCAAGTCCGAGGTGACTTCGGCATCGTTGATGATCGCCTGATAGCGATCCATTGCGGCCTGCGCCTCCCCCGTTTCGATATCAATCAGGGCCAGTTGTTCGCTTGCCAACAACCGCAGCGGATTGCCCGGTTGTGCCATCGCCTCGAACGCCTGCCGACGATCTGCAACCGGAGCGCTGGTGCCTTGCAACGTCACAGCTTTGAAGCCTGCAAGCTGGCGGTAAATCTGTGGCACAGATCCATCCACGGCAAGCTGGTCAAGTGTTTGAACCGCTGTCGGAACATCCCCCGCTTCGGCCTGTTCGGCAGCCGTCATCAGACGCAGAACGGCACCCGATGCCGGTGTTTGTGGCTCAATAGCAGAGAGCGCCTCGGCACGCTGTGCACTTTCATTCAGGGTTAGGGCCGCCAACATGGCATCCCCCAATGCTTCGGCTTTTGCCGTTGCCTGCGCCTTGCGGTACTCTGAAAACGCGGCCCCCCCGACGATCACAAAGATGGCAAGCACAGCTATCCATCCGTAGCGGCGCAATAGACCATACAACCGGTCCCGACGGACCTCTTCATTGACCTCTTCGACAAAGCTGTCTGTATTGCTCATCTGTACCGCCCTTGGCCTGCTCTTTCGCCCCTCTTACCGTGCAGAAAGGGGCAAGCCAAGACCCCGTTGCTGTCCCCTCCTCTTCCGTCGGACGGACTGCATTGTTACGGGAGTGCTGATTAGATGAAAAAAACACCCCGTCTAAACTAGTCAGTTCAGTTGTGCTGTACTACATACAGCCTTACCCACAGGGCATTGTGCCCTGTTAACGACGATACAAGGGAAAGCGATGCGCATTTTTTCCATTCTGGCGGCTATTGTCGTGACAGTAATTCTAGCCATGTCGATATTGGCCCGGCCACAATTGATGGCCATGCTGGGCAGCGCCGAAGCCAAGACCGCAGAGATGGACGTTGCGGAAACTTCTGATGACACACCAGATGCAACGGCGGACGTTGATCAACTGGTCAAAGTCCTGGTGCGCAAGCTTAAGTCACAGGAAGTCGACAGCGCCGTGATTCTGCGCGGCGAAACCGAAGCGGCGCGACAGGTTGATGTTCGCGCTGAAACCTCCGCCAACGTAATATCGGAGCCCCTGCGCAAAGGCGCGCAAATCTCGCAAGGGGATGCCCTTTGCGTGCTGGATGCCGGCACCCGCGGTGCGGCGTTGGACGAAGCGCGTGCACGGCTAAGCGAAGCGCAATCGCGCGTTCCAGAAGCCGAAGCAAGGGTTGCCGAAGCCGAAGCCCGGCTTGAGGAAGCCATGATCAACCAGAACGCGGCCTCTAGGTTGGGGAAAGACGGCTTTGCCTCCCAGACGCGGGTTGCGGGTGCCGACGCAGCAACAGCTGCCGCCAAGGCGGGCGTAACCTCTGCCACTTCCGGTCTGCGTGCGGCGCGCTCTGGGATCGAAGCTGCGACCGCAGCAGTTGCCAGTGCGGAAAAGGAAATTGAACGTCTGACGATTCTGGCCCCTTTCAGCGGCCTGCTGGAAAGCGACACAGCCGAATTGGGCAGCCTCTTGCAACCCGGTGCGCTATGCGCAACCATCATCCAGCTCGACCCGATCAAGCTGGTGGGTTTTGTGCCCGAAACAGAAGTGAACCGGATAAAACTGGGCGCTATGGCTGGCGCGCGACTGGCGGCCGGTGGGGGCGAAGTCGTTGGAATGGTGACGTTCCTGTCGCGCTCGGCTGATCCTGAAACCCGCACCTTCCGTGTCGAAATCGAAGTGCCCAATTCCGATCTTGCGATACGGGATGGCCAGACAGCGGAAATCGCCATTTCCTCGGCCGGTGTAAAAGCCCATCTGATCCCGCAATCGGCGATGACGCTGGATGACAATGGCACGTTGGGATTGCGCCTTGTGGACAAGGATGCAGTGGTTTCATTTGTCCCCGTCGACATCATGCGCGACACAAAGGACGGCGTGTGGGTGACAGGTCTGCCCGAGGAAGCTGACGTCATTGTGTTGGGTCAGGAGTATGTCACCGCAGGCGTGACTGTCGCGCCCACATGGGAAGAGGTCTCACAATGACCGGTATCGTCGATTGGGCCGCCAACCGCGCCCGCATGGTCCTTGCGTTCATTCTGCTCAGTCTTGTGGTCGGCGGATATGCCTATTCCACCCTGCCCAAGGAAGGTGAGCCGGACATCGAAATTCCGGCTCTTTTTGTTTCAGTTCCCTTTCCCGGTATTTCAGCGGCCGACAGTGAAACACTGCTGGTCAAGCCAATGGAAACCGAGCTGTCCGATCTGGACGGGTTAAAACGCATGTCGGCCACTGCAGCTGAAAACTATGCTGGTGTTGCGCTGGAATTCGAATTCGGCTGGGACAAATCCAAGATCATGGCAGACGTGCGCGACGCGATGAGCAATGCGCAAGCCAAGTTCCCCGAAGGCTCAGAAACCTATACAATTAACGAAATCAATTTCTCCGAATTCCCTATCATCATTGTGAACCTGACCGGTCCGGTGCCCGAGCGCACTATGGCGCGTGTGGCGCGTGACCTAAAAGACGATCTTGAAGCATTGGACGCAGTGCTGGAGGCAGGTCTGGCCGGTGATCGCGACGAGATGCTAGAGGTCATCATCGACCCATTGCGGCTGGAAGCATATAACGTCACTGCAGGCGAATTGATCAATGTGGTCCAGAACAACAACCAGCTGATTGCGGCGGGCGAGATCGAAAGTGCGCAAGGCAGTTTTGCGGTCAAAATACCGTCCTCGTTCGACGAACCGCGTGACGTTTACGCCTTGCCGGTCAAGACAAATGGCGACCGGGTTGTGACGCTTGGCGACCTGGCACAGATCAACCTGACCTTCGAGGACCGTCAAGGAACAGCGCGCTTTAACGGCGAAAAGACACTCGCCTTGCAGGTTGTGAAACGCAAGGGTTTCAACCTGATTGACACTTCCAAGCTGGTCAAAGAGATCGTTGAGGAACGCTCTGCCAATTGGCCCGACGGATTGCAGGCCGCAGTGACGGTTGGCACATCCAACGATCAAAGCCGTGTTGTGGACTCCATGGTGCAGCAATTGCTTGGCTCGGTGTTCACGGCCATTGCACTGGTGATGATTGTGGTGCTGGCCGCCCTTGGCATCCGCGCAGCGTTGTTGGTTGGATTCGCGATTCCAACTTCCTTTCTGCTGTGTTTCGCCTTCCTCGCCTTGATGGGCATATCGGTATCGAACATCGTGATGTTCGGTCTGATCTTGGCCGTGGGGATGTTGGTTGATGGTGCGATTGTGGTGGTCGAATATGCTGACGCACGCCAGCAACAGGGCGACGGCCCGATGCAGGCCTATACCGAAGCCGCCAAGCGGATGTTCTGGCCGATCATTTCCTCAACCGCGACAACGCTATGTGCGTTTTTGCCCATGCTGTTCTGGCCAGGTGTGCCGGGGCAATTTATGGGCATGTTGCCGGTCACGTTGATCTTTGTGCTCTCGGCATCCCTTGTCGTCGCACTGATCTACCTGCCTGTCATGGGCGGTGTCACGGGCCGTCTGGAGCGGTGGATGGCGGACAATATGGAGGCGATTGCAGGTCTGCGCTGGTATCTCCACCTGCTGCTGTTTCCGCTCGCGATCCTGATGATCATGCTGCCAATGTCGTTGATGCAGCCGCTATTTGGTGTGATCTCAGCACAATTTGCCGCCATGGATGGATTGAACGTGCTTGGTTCCGTGATCCCGACATTTGCGACCGTCTTCCTGTGCATCCTTGCATTGGTGGCGCTTCTCACAATTGGCCTGTCGGGCGGCATGATGGCGCTGCTTGCCTTCTTTGGCGTGTTTACCCGCGCGGGGCGCGGCGGGCGATGGATCACATCCAAGCTGTTTCGCACCACGCCGGACCGCATCGAAGCGGGGTACAGGCGCAATGCATTTGGTCGCTTCATGGCCGGCCTTGTCGGTAATCCCGCGATGCCGCTGGTCACGGCAGGCATTGTATTTGTCTTTGTCGGCACTGTGATGATCTTCTTTGGCAACAACTCCAAAGGTGTTGAATTCTTTGTGGAATCCGAACCGGAACAGGCGATTGTCTATGTGCTCGCGCGTGGCAACCTGTCGCTTGAAGAGAAAGATCACATTCTTGAGCAGGCCGAAGCAATTGTCATTGAACACCCCGGCGTGCAAACGGCTTTTGCCTTCGCGGGTGAAGGCGGATTGGACAGCAATACGGGCGGTGCACAGGCCCCCAAAGACAGCATCGGTCAAATCCAGCTTGAGACAATTCCATGGGAAGATCGTCCCAACAAGGTTACGCCGTTGTTCACAATTCCCTTGCTGGGATACGAGGTGACACGCGAAACCCAAGACCCGGCTTTTGACGGTGACGTTATCATCGCCGAACTCACCGAGCAGTTGCAGCAAATCCCCGGCATCCGCATTGAAATCCTTGCGCAGGCGCGTGGTCCCGCCTCTGGCAAACCCGTCCATTTACGCTTGAAGACCGACAGTTTCAACGATCTGATGACTGCCACTGCGCTGGTGCGGGATCAATATGAAAACACCCCCGGCCTGACCCTTATCGAAGACACGCGCCCCCTGCCCGGCATTGACTGGCAGATTGATGTGGATGTCGAGAAGGCGGGTCGGTACGGCGCGGATGTGCTGACCGTGGGCGCGATGGTCCAGCTTGTTACACGCGGTCTGTTGCTGGACACAATGCGTGTGGACAGTTCGGACGAAGAAATCGAAATTCGCGTGCGCCTGCCCGAAGAGGATCGAGTGCTTAGCACGCTTGATACGTTGAAGGTGCGCACGGCAGACGGATTGATCCCGCTTAGCAATTTTATCACCCGCACGCCGGTGCCGAAACTGGCCGAGATCAACCGGATTGACCAAAAACGCTATCTGGATGTGAAAGCGGACGTGGCACCCGGCCTGATGAAAGTTGTGAAGACCACACGCGTGGACGGTGAGGATGTGAGCACCACACTTGCCACGCTGCGCCCTGCGGGGAACGATGCAGACATCACAGCACTTGACGGTGCTGTATTCAAAGTGACTCAGCGCACCGAGGCGGCCTTGGGTCTCGATCTGCAAGAGGGCATTCAGAAGAACGAACTGCGTATGATTCCGATCAACCCGAACGAACGGATTGCAGAGCTCACCAAATGGCTGGACGAAAAACCGCTGCCATTTGGCGTGACAACCGAATGGACCGGCGATCAGGAGGATCAGGCGGACAGTCAGGCGTTCCTCAGTTCGGCGTTTACGGCCGCCTTGGGTCTGATGTTCATCATTCTGCTGGCGCAGTTCAATTCGTTCTATAACGCTATTCTGGTGCTCTTGGCGGTGGTTCTTTCCACCACGGGTGTTTTGATTGGCATGTTGGTGATGGATCAGACGTTTTCGATCATCATGACCGGTACGGGGATTGTGGCCCTTGCCGGCATTGTGGTGAACAACAACATCATTCTGATCGACACCTATCAGGAATACGAACGCTACATGCCACGGATCGAGGCAATTATTCGCACCGCACAGGCGCGTATCCGTCCCGTGTTGCTGACCACAATCACCACTATGGCGGGTCTTGCGCCGATGATGTTCGGCCTCAGCCTGAACTTTGCCGAAGGCGGCTATACCATCGACAGCCCGACAGCCCTGTGGTGGAAGCAACTGGCGACGGCCGTTGTATTCGGTCTTGGCATCGCGACCGTGCTGACGCTGCTGGTCACCCCGTCCATGTTGGCAATCCGCGTTTGGGCCACAACATATATCCGCTGGATTGCCCGTTTGCTTGCGAAAATGTCGATGGGCCGCGCCAGCAAAGCGGCACGGGACTGGGCGCTGCAGCGCGATACCCGCCGGATGCACGGGAACGAGATCATCTGGGAAGAAGGCCCGATGCCAAGCGCACCGATGCCTGCCCGCCCCGTTCCAACAGCAGCGGAGTAACACCGATCAAGCAGATGTGAGGGCCGCCCCCCTCACATCTGCAGCGATACTGGATAGGGTGACCTTGTCGTCAACAAGGAGTCTCCCGATGATCCGTAAAACCATGCTTGCCGCTGCTGTCACGGCCGTAACAGCCCTGCCTGCCTATGCCGCTGACGTAATCCACAAGATCAGCCCCCATTCCGTCACAGAAACCATTGACCGCCTCGCGGCCGCTGTTGAAGGTGCAGGTGCGACGGTATTTGCCCGCGTGGATCACGCAGCAGGAGCCGCCAAAGTGGATATGGAACTGCGCCCGACCGAGTTGTTGATTTTTGGCAATCCGAAGTTGGGCACACCGGCGATGCTGGACAACCAGACTGCAGGCCTTGATCTGCCCTTACGCGTCTTGGCCTATGCAGACAGCGAAGGTGTGGTGCACGTCACCTACCACGCACCTGCGTCACTGGCGGCAACCCACGGACTGCCCGCAGATGCAAAATACATCATGATGATGACAGGCGCGCTGGACAAACTAACCTCCAAGGCGGTGGCCGCAGAGTAACACAGCGACCAGCGGGACAGGCCCTACGCCTGTCCCCTTTTGCGATCATTCGTCTTCGGACTGCTGGCGATGCCACAGTTGCGCATAACGCCCTTCACGCTCCAGAAGTTCGTCGTGCGTGCCTTGTTCGAATACCTCACCGTTTTCCAACACCACTATCCTGTCGGCTTCGGCAATCGTGCTGAGCCTGTGTGCGATGGTGATCACGGTCCGCCCCTGCCCGGCACGGTTGAGTGCGTCCTGAATGTCATGCTCTGTCTCGCTGTCCAGCGCCGAGGTTGCCTCGTCCAGTAACAGGATGGGCGGATCTTTGAGCAGCGTGCGCGCAATACCTACGCGTTGCTTTTCACCACCCGACAGTTTCAGACCACGTTCCCCGACAGTTGTGTCGTAGCCATCCGGCAGGCTGGTGATAAAATCGTGGATCTGCGCATCCCGCGCAGCGGCTTCTACCTCGGCCTGAGAGGCCCCGTCACGGCCATAAGCGATGTTGTAGCCAATCGTATCGTTAAACAGCACCGTGTCCTGTGGTACCACACCAATGGCCTTGTGCAGACTAAGTTGCGTGACATCACGCACATCCTGTCCGTCAATTTTCAAAGCACCCTCGGCCACATCATAAAAGCGGAACAACAGCCGCCCGATGGTGGATTTACCCGATCCGGTAGAACCGACAATCGCGACAGTTTCTCCAGGTTTGGCCTCAAGCGTGACCCCCTTGAGGATTTTACGATCACTGTCATAGCCGAAATGCACATTCTCAAGCGTGACATGTCCGCCTTTGACGTCAAGATCCGGCGCGGATGGTTTGTCCGAGATTTCGGCAGGCTGTTCCAGCAAACCAAACATCTGCCCCATATCGACAAGCGCCTGCCGGATTTCACGATAAACAGTGCCAAGAAAGTTCAGCGGCACGGTGATCTGCACCATGTAGGCGTTGACCATAACAAAATCGCCCACTGTCATGCTGCCGTTTTGCACCCCAATCGCCGCCATGACCATCACAGCCACCAGACCTGCCGTTATGATCAGGGATTGCCCGAAGTTCAGGAAAGCAAGAGACAGGCTGGTCTTGATTGCCGCGTCTTCATAGCCTGCCATGGCGTTGTCATAACGACCCGCTTCGCGGGCTTCGGCACCGAAGTATTTTACCGTTTCATAGTTCAACAAGCTGTCAACGGCCTTCTGGTTGGCATCCGTATCCGCCGCGTTCATCTGGCGGCGTTGGCGCACCCGCCATTCTGTAATCGAGAAAGTGAACCAGACGTAGAACCCGATCGTGACGGCCACAACCAACAGGTAGGTCCAGTCAAACAGATAGGTCAGGATCGCGCCGATCATGATCAATTCAAGGATCAGCGGGCCGATGCTGAACAACAAGAACCGCAGCAGGAATTCAACGCCTTTGACACCACGCTCGATGATCCGGCTCAATCCGCCTGTTTTGCGCGTGATATGATAGCGCATCGAAAGTTTGTGAATATGTTCAAAGGTTTCCAGCGCCAGCATGCGCAAGGCCCGTTGACCAACCTTTGCAAAAACCGCGTCGCGCAGTTGCTGGAACCCCACGGTCATCAAGCGCGCCACGCCGTAAGCAACAGTCAGACCGATGGCACCTATCGCAATCATCGGCACCCCTTCGCCTGCCAGCGCATCCACCGCATCCCGATAAAACAAAGGTGTCGCAACCGAGACAATCTTGGAAATGATCAGCGCCAACATCGCCCAGACAACGCGCCGTTTGACCCACGGCATGTCCGCAGGCCAAAGGTAGGGCGCTACTTTGCGCAGCACCAGAAAACCGGACTGGCGTTCCTGTTCGTCTATGGATTTCTCGACAGCTTCGGCTGCGGCCGCGTCTTTGGCTTTTTGGGTGGCGTTTTGGGAAATGTCAGCGGTCATGTAAATTCCAGTCGGTTCGACTGCTACATAGCCCTGAGGGCCCGGGGTTGCCAGTCGCTCAGGCCAGATTCATCACGAGAACACCGTGGTCCTACTCCGGCAGCTCGAATATCTGACCCGGATAGATCAGATCAGGATCGCGTATTGAATCGGTATTGGCCTCAAAGACCCGCACATAAAGTGCGCCGTCCCCGTAACGGTCCCGCGCAATGGCCCACAGGGTTGCGCCTTTTTGTACGGTGATCGCCTTGATCGGTCCGTCTTGCGCAGCGGCGGCTTCGGCCAACACTTCCGGGAACTCTCGCTTGAACGGTGTCTCCACGCGGCTGGTGATTTTGCCATCTGCTGCCACTTCATCGACGCGCAAGATGTAGATGCCTTGGTCCACGTCCGGCACCTCGCCACGCCAGCGGCCTTGGTCATCTACCGGCAGGTTCACCACAGAGGTATTGTTCAGATAGATGCGGACAGAGGTTGCTTGGCTTTGTGCCCGCCCTGCCAGTTCGACCTCGCCCACATCAGAATAGCTGATGGTATCAATTGCGACATTTGTCATCGCTTGCGGGCCGGGTGTGTTCAGGAGTTCAACACCGGTTGCTGTGGATCTCAGAACGGGTGCGGCAACTGCTGGCTGGACTGGCTCGGTCTCTATTGCCAGTGCTCCCAGATTTGTTTCCTTGTTGTCTTTTTCTGTCTCCGGCTGAACCTCTGGAGTGGTTGTATTGTCCACCGTCACCAATTCCTCTGCGGGCAGATTCGCCATTTCAGGTTGCGGTGCGGTCCCTTCTTCTTCTTCGAGGGGTTTTGGCCGTTGCGCAGTTTCTGTCAATTCATCGACTAGGCCGCCCTCATCCGGCAAGCTGTCCTGTGTGGCTTGCACCATTGGCTCCGTTTGTTGCGGTGTCTCAAGCGTGGCGACAACGGGCGCTGTCGGGGCCAGAATGACCTCTTCGTCTGAGGCAGTTTCAACGCCTGCGTCCTTTTGAGACAAAGACAGCACATGCCCTGTCCCATCCGCCGGAATAAGAGCGATGGCTGCAAATTTCCCCGCATTATCGGCTTGTGTTTTGGCCACCTCGACGCCGTTCTGCAGCACGCTGACATCCGCCCCCGGTTCCGCCCTGCCCGCAATCACCGTCACCCCGTCCTGTTCGCGGCGCACCTCGTCAAAGGCTGGCGCGGTTGTGCCGGTATCCGGTGCCTCCTCTTCAACGGCAGATCGTTCTTCTGCGGTGTCTGGCGCAGGATCTTTGGCAACCTCCGGTGTCATGGCTTCGCGCGCAACGCCCGTTAACTGGTTAGAATCCTGACCTGCGTCGCGGCTCGATTGCACCCAATAACCGGCTCCAAGCAAAGCCAGACAAACCAGAGCTGCCGCAAAGGCACCTGATCCGCCGCCTAGTCCTGCAAGAAAGTTGCGCATGGTCCGAGTCATCCCCAAAGGTTGAGCCTTATTAGCAAGCAGGCTAACACGGGTCAAAATACGTCCCACCAATGCAGACGTTTTGCAACAAAAAGGCACCTCTCATGATCCAGAAGTCTGTTTGCGTCTATTGCGGGTCGCGTCCCGGAAATGATCCGGCATTCACAATAGACGCCGAGGCTTTGGGATCAGGACTGGCCGACGCAGGTCTGCGCCTTGTGTACGGTGCCGGTGATGTCGGATTGATGGGAAGTGTCGCGCGTGCGGCACAAAAAGCGGGTGGCACAACCTTCGGTGTGATTCCACAACACCTTGTAGATTGGGAAGTCGGCAAGGCTGACCTGACCACATATGTGATCACCGAAACCATGCACGAGCGTAAAAAAGTGATGTTCATGAACTGTGATGCCGTGGTGGTTTTACCCGGCGGTGCAGGGTCGATGGACGAGATGTTCGAGGCCTTGACATGGCGGCAGCTGGGACTGCACGACAAGCCGATTTTCCTTGTAAATACAAATGGCTACTGGAATGCGCTTGTTACTCTGATGGACCATATCGTTGACAGCGGTTTTGCGGAGGCAAGCTTGCTTGGCTACATCACGGTTGTCCCTGACGCTACCAGTGCGATTGCGGATTTGCGCCGCTGTCTTTCCTGACGCAGCAGCGACACGGAGTACAGCGCGAGCGCGATCCAGATCAATGCAAAGGCTGTGCTATGCCACAAGGTGAAGGGCTCTGAAAACAGCACAACGGCGCAGAAGAACTGCAAGGTCGGATTCAAGTAACTGATCAATCCCGTGGTGGTCATCGTCAGTTTGGAGACTGCGTAGCTGAACCAGATCAGCGGCAAAGCAGTCATCGGCCCTGCAAAGATCAACAGTCCGCTGGTCCAGAAATCGCGACCAAATTGCATTGTGCCATTGTGGCTGGATTGCCACAAGATCACGAGAGCAACAGGCAAGAGCAGCGCGATTTCTGCCGTGACCGATACCACTGGTCCCAGTCCCAGACGTTTCTTAATCACGCCGTAGAGACCAAAAGACGTGGCAAGAGTCAGCGCGATCCAAGGCGGCGCACCAAGTCCAAAGGCCAAAAGGCTGACTGCAACAGCAACCATCGCAACGGCAAACCACTGCAAGCCGTTCAATCTGTCGCGAAAAACGATCCGGCCAAAAGCCACCGCCACCAGCGGAGAGATGTAAAACCCCATCGCGGTTTCAGTTGTACGGCCCGACTGGACCGCCCAGATAAACAGATACCACCCCCCGAAAATCATACAGGCGGCAAAGCAAAGCAGAATGGTGTTCCAGGGCTTGCGAAACACGCCAAGCAACTCTGGAATCCGTCCACGCAGCGCCAGCAACATGCCAAAAATGGCCAGTGACCAAAACGTACGATGCGCCAGAATCTCCAAGGGTGGCACGCCAGTCAGTTCCCTGAACACAACCGGAGACAGGCCCCAGACAACACATGCGGCGATCATCGCAAAGAGACCTTTGGTCGCGTCTGTCATTTCGTGATCCAGTTCGATGCCAGCGCGGTTGCCGTAAAAAAGCCCCGCAGGTTAAGGCTGCAGGGCTTTTCATTTCATACCGCGAGAACAGAGTCCCGTGTTAGATGCGTAATCACATGCGGGACGCGACGTTTTCCCAGTTCACAAGATTATCGAGAAAGTTGCTCAGGTAGTCCGGACGCGCGTTGCGAAAGTCGATGTAGTAGGAATGTTCCCACACGTCACAACCCAACAGCGCTGTCTGACCAAAGCACAGCGGGTTCACGCCGTTTTCGGTCTTGGTCACTTTCAATCCACCGTCCGTGTCTTTGACCAACCAAGCCCAGCCGGAACCGAACTGGCCTGCGCCTGCCGCTTTGAACTCGTCTTTCATCTTGTCGACGGACCCAAAGCTGTCGGTGATCGCTTTTTCCAGCTCGCCCGGCATTTTGCTTTCGCCCGGGCTCATCATTTCCCAGAACTGGTTGTGATTCCACAGCTGGCTAATGTTGTTGAAGATGCCGTTTTGCGCCACGGCGTTGGCATCATAGGTGCCCTTAATGATGTCTTCGAGGGATTTGCCCGCCCATTCGGTGCCTTCAATCGCCTTGTTCCCGTTCACGACGTAGGCATTGTGATGCTTGTCATGATGAAACTCCAGCGTCTCGGCGCTCATGCCGTGGGCTGCGAGGGCGTCGTGGGCATAGGGAAGATCGGGAAGTTCAAAAGCCATTTGGGGGCCTCCTTTTCATTACAGTTATTCTTGTACCCAGATGGAGTGCTGACACGGTCAAGGTCAAGGCCGACCGTGTCAAAAGGCAGCAATTTCGTTCAAATCCGTTGTCAGCCAAACAGATTGGCTTCTGGAGGAAGACACCTCTTACCTAGAAATAACCGACTTCTGATCTATCTTGCGCCGCCATGTTCAGCACGTCGAACACGTATTTCGCAACCGAGCGGAAGCAGATGATCTGCACTGTTTCCGCGTCCGGCATCCAGAAGGCGGCCGCGACTTGCGCAATTCGCGTGCGACGGAACATACCCGGTGTGAAATGATCCGGATGCATGTCGACCGGTGCCAGTTTGGCCATCACCTCGCGTGCATTTGGCCCGGTCACCTGAAATACCGCACGAGCATCTGACACATTCACCGCCAGCGCATGTGATTTCGTCAGCTTGTCCGGCAAATCGGCCAGACGCGCGTGCACCTCGCTGTAGGGCGACATGATGAGCAATTCATCCGGTGACATCCATGCAATGCCGCTTTCGCCTTCGGTGGCGCAATGGCGCACTTCGGGCATTGTCACGCCACCTGCGGCCACGGCGGCCTTGATGATCGCCTTGTCGCCCAGATCACCACGCAGGGTGATCATGCCAAGCGGGCCAAGCTCTGTTACTGTTGCAATGCCTGTTGCATCACTTGCGCCACGAAGGGCTGTCACTGGCTCAGACATTCTGTTTCTCCCCGTCTTTATCATAGAACACCGCATCGACGACCTTGGCCTCATAGACCTTGCCGTCCGTGCCCGGGAACTTGATCACTTCGCCCATCCGGTCCGGCCCGTTGTGGATTAGACCCATGGCAATGCCACGATCCAGCGTTGGCGAATGATAGGTCGAGGTCACGCGCCCGATCATGTTTTTCTGACCGTTCTCATTGGTCCCCTCGCCCAGTGCATAGGCACCATCGGGCAAAGTTGATCCGTCCACCGTTTCCAGCCCCACCAGTTTCCAGCGGTTCGGATCGGTCATATGAGAGCGCTCTTGCGCACGTTTGCCAAGGAAGTCTTCTTTCTTCTTGGAAATCGCCCAGTGCAGGCCCAAGTCTTGCGGAATGACTGTACCGTCGGTTTCGTCGCCCATCATGATAAAGCCTTTCTCGGCCCTCAGGATGTGCAGACATTCAGTGCCGTATGGCATCACGCCAAGGTCCGCACCCACAGCCATCAACGCATCCCAGAACGCCTGCCCGTGGCTGGCATCCACCGCGATTTCGTAGCTGAGTTCGCCTGAGAATGAAATGCGGTAAACGCGGCATTTGAAGCCGCCCAATTCGCCATCTGCCCAATCCATGAAGGCCAACGCCTCTTTCGAGACATCCATGCCGCCCAGTTTTTCCAGCGCTTTGCGCGCGTTTGGACCCACAACCGCGACCTGCGCGTATTGCTCTGTGACGTTGGCGACATAGACTTTCCAGTCCCACCATTCGGTCTGCAACCATTCTTCCATATGTGCATGGATCGTTTCCGCGCCGCCAGTGGTGGTGTGGCACAGCCAAGTGTCCTCATCAATGCGCGCAACCACGCCGTCATCAATCAGGAAGCCGTTTTCAGAACACATCAAACCATATCGGCATTTGCCGATCTTCAGCGTCGACATCATGTTGGTGTACATCATATCGAGGAACTTGCCCGCGTCCGGCCCTTTAACAATCAGCTTGCCGAGGGTTGACGCGTCCAACAGGCCGATTCTCTCTCGGGTGTTCTTCACTTCGCGCATCACCGCGTCATGAGTGGACTCAGAGCCACGCTTGTAGGCGTAAGGTCTGCGCCACTGGCCCACGGGTTCAAATTCTGCACCGTTGCTTTCGTTCCAGTCGTGGATCGGTGTGCGACGGATCGGCTGGAAAACGTGGTTCTTAGCCTCTCCCGCAATCGCAGAAAGCGAAATCGGGTGGTAAGGTGGGCGAAATGTTGTCGTGCCAACCGTCGGGATTTCCGCATCCAAGGCACCGGCAAGCGTTGCCAGACCGTTGATGTTGCTCAACTTGCCCTGATCGGTGGCCATACCAAGTGTGGTATAGCGTTTGGCATGTTCTACGCTGACAAAACCCTCTTGTGCTGCAAGACGGACATCAGACACTTTCACGTCGTTCTGATAATCCAGCCACGTCTTTTCACGCAGCTTGGCACTGGCACCATGCGGCATCATCCAGACCGGTGCCAGCGGCGATTCTTCGCGGCGTTCTGCGATCGGGGCCACCACGTCTTTGGGCAGTTTCAAATCCAGACAGGTGATCACACCCTCGGCTGCTGCATGGGCATCATGCAACACATCGTCCAGCGCGAATGTGCCAGACGCCGCGCCCGCCGTCGTGACAAAGGCCATACCGTCCGCACCCTTTGGCGGGTTATCCACATCGGGGCTGAAACAGGCATGCGCCGTGTCCCAACGCAGCTTGCCACCACAATGCGACCACAGATGCACAACCGGAGACCAGCCGCCCGACATCGCAACTGCATCGCAGGCGATTTCTTCGAGAACCGCGCCCTCACCGGCTTGCGAGCAAACGGTCACACCGGTCACGCGCTTGCCGCCTTTGACGGATGAAATTGCATGGCCCATCATAACGCGGATGCCCAGCGCCTTGGCCTGCGCAACCAACCCGCGATCCTCGGGCAAGACACGCGCATCAAGGATCACAGGTACGTCAAGTCCTGCATTTTTCAGCGCAATTGCCGTAAGGTAAGCGTTGTCGTTGTTTGTCACCAACACGGTGCGATCCCCGACGGAGACGCCATAGTTTATCAAGAAGTCGCGCACAGAAGCGGCGAGCATAACACCCGGAATATCATTGCCTGCAAAGCTCAGCGGACGCTCAATGGCCCCTGTTGCGGTGATAATCTGCGCGGCACGGATGCGCCACAGCCGGTGACGCGGACCGCCTTCGTGGGGTGCGTGATCCGTCAGGCGCTCGTAACCAAGCGCATAACCGTGGTCATAAACACCGGCACCCATGGTGCGCGTGCGCAGGGTGACATTCTCCATAGATTCCAGCTTAGCAAGAATATCCTCCACGAACTTATCCACAGGGGCACCGTCGATCACGCCACCATCTACCGGCGCGCGTCCACCCCAATGATCGGTCTGCTCAAGCAGGATCACCCGTGCACCCGCAAGGCCAGCGGTCAATGCCGCCTGAAGTCCGGCAACACCGCCCCCGACAACCAAAACATCGCAGAAGGCGTAGAAGTGTTCGTAAGTATCGACGTCACGGTCTTTGGGCGCTTTGCCCAATCCCGCAGACTGGCGGATGATCGGCTCGTACACATGTTTCCAGAAACTGCGCGGATACATGAACATCTTGTAGTAAAAACCCGCAGGCAGGAAGCGGCTGAGGTGCTTGTTGATTGCGCCCACGTCGAATTCAAGGCTTGGCCAGTGGTTCTGGCTCGCAGCTTCCAGCCCTTCGAACAATTCGGTAGTGGTGACACGCTGGTTTGGCTCAAACCGGCCATCGCGGCCCAAGTTCACCAGACCGTTGGGTTCTTCAGGACCAGCAGCCACAATGCCGCGCGGGCGGTGGTATTTGAACGACCGACCCACCAGCATTTGATCGTTGGCCAGCAGTGCAGACGCCAGCGTGTCGCCTGCATAACCGCGCAACTTTTTGCCGTTGAAGGTGAAGGAGACGGGTTTGGATGTATCGACCAAACGGCCCTTGGTTGCCAGACGGGTACTCATGTCGCATCCTCCTGTGCGTTCCAGCCGGGACGCTTGTTTTCAATAATGTCCAGAACCTCTTGGGGCGGCGCATAGGTCTGTGCGGAATAGCTGGCAAAAACTTCCAGCGTCATGGTGCAACGGGCCACATGGAACCACTTGCCGCAGCCGTTCTGGTGGCGCCAGCGCTCAAAATGCACACCCTTGGGATTCTTGCGCATAAACAGATAGGATTCAAACTGGTCATCGGATGATCCGGGACCAAAGCGTTTCAGGTGCGCCTCGCCGTGGGCGTGAAATTCGGTTTCCTCGGCGGTGATACCGCAGTTGGGACAGTGGATATTCAGCATGTTTCCAATTCCTTATCCATCTCGGCAAGTCGCGAAGCAAGCGTGCCCACATGAAGTTCAAGCCTGTGCCCGTCAGGGTCACAGAAATAAAGCGACGCGCCCTCAGAGCGGTTTGATTTCCAGATCTGCGCGCCCGTGGCTTTGATACGGTGAGACATGTTTGGAAAGTCATCTGCGCTTACGTCAAAAGCGATGTGGGTGTAGTCAGCACGTGCCGTTGTTGCAGGATCAGGCGAAAGGCAAAGCCACATATCACCAGCGCTCAAATAGGCTCCTGCGTCCCATGTCTTATCGACAGACAGGCCAAGGGCGTCGCGGTAGAATGCAAGAGAGCGATCCAAATCCGAAGTAGCCAACGTGATGTGGTTGATACCGCGTATCATCAGTGTGCCACCCCTGCCGCCACGCTTTCATCAATGAAGCGTCCCTCGACAAAACGTTCCAATCCAAAGGCATCTGTCAGCGGTGAACGGCCTTTTGCCATCAGTTCTGCCATGGCCCAGCCGGACCCCGGAATGGCCTTAAAGCCACCCGTGCCCCAGCCCGCATTGATAAAGATACCCTCAACAGGTGTTTTTGAAAGAACCGGCGAACGGTCCCCCGTCACATCCACAATCCCGCCCCACTGGCGCAGCATCTTGAGGCGCGAGAGCATCGGGAAGGTTTCGATCAGCGCCCGCACTGTTTCCTCGATATGGTGGAATGATCCGCGCTGGGTGTAGTTGTTGTAGCCGTCTGTGCCGCCGCCAATGACCATCTCGCCCTTGTCGGATTGCGACAGATAACCGTGAACGGTGTTGGCCATGACCACAATGTCCATCGCAGGTTTAATCGGCTCCGACACCAAAGCCTGCAAGGCTACTGATTCCATCGGCAGACGGAAGCCCGCCATTTCAGCCAGATGGCCGGAGTGACCCGCAACCACCATGCCCAGCTTGTCACAGCCGATGTCCCCGCGGTTGGTGCTCACACCCACAACCTTGCCGCCTTCGGAACGGATGCCGGTGACTTCGCATTTCTGGATCACATCCATGCCCATGTCGGAACAGGCGCGCGCATAGGCCCATGCCACCGCATCGTGACGCGCCGTGCCGCCGCGTGCCTGCCACAAACCACCCAGTACCGGATAGCGCGGTCCGTCGATGTTCATAATCGGGCAAAGTTCCTTGACCCGTGCTGGCGTGATCCATTCGGTTGGCACGCCTTGCAGTGCGTTGGCATGGGCCGTGCGCTTGTAGCCGCGACATTCATGTTCTGTCTGCGCCAGCATGATCACACCACGCGGAGAAAACATGACGTTGTAGTTCAAATCCTGCGACATGGTTTCATAAAGCGAGCGGGATTTCTCGTAGATCGCCGCAGACGGGTCTTGCAAATAGTTGGAGCGGATAATGGTGGTGTTGCGCCCCGTGTTGCCACCACCGAGCCAACCTTTCTCCAAGATCGCGACATTGGTGATGCCGAAATTCTTGCCCAGATAATAGGCTGTGGCCAGTCCATGCCCCCCTGCCCCGATGATGATCACATCATATTTGGCCTTGGGTTGGGCATCGCGCCATGCGCGGTCCCATCCAGTGTGGTGGCGCATCGCTTCGCGGGCCACGGCAAAGACAGAATATTTCTTCATCTCATGCATCCTTGGAACAGCAGCAGCCCCCGCAAGATGGGGCAATCAAGTTGGTTGTATCCCTTCTGGCCAGATGCGCAGGAAAAAGGATACTCCCCACGGCATTTACTATCAGTTTTGCGACATCTCGCGCAATTGCGATTGCGTGTCGCAGGCTGCGCGCGATTTGCCCCCTTTTGCCGGGGCACCAGAGCGACTAGATAACCCTGAAGACAGCAATAGCGGGCCCCACATGACTTTCTGGATTATCACCATCGCCATGTCGGCACTTGTTGTCGTGTTGCTGGCCCGCGCACTGACCCGTGGTCAGGGAATCGTGGTCGCCGACCCCGCCGAATACGATCTCAAGGTCTACCGTGACCAACTTGCCGAAGTGGAGCGCGACGTGGCGCGTGGCGTGATTGCTGCCCAAGACGCCGAACGGACTAAGACCGAGATTTCGCGCAGGATTCTGGCCTCTGACGCAAGCCGCAGGGATGCAAGCGGTGCCAAGCAAGCCTCACAGCCCGTAGTGATCGCCATCCTGGCGGCTCTTCTAATGGGTGGCAGTCTGGCGATTTATGCATGGCAGGGACAACCCGGTTATGGCGATCTGGCGTTGAAAGATCGCAAGGCGTTGGCCGAGCAGATGCGCGAAACCCGCCCGAAGCAACAGGTCGTTGTCGATGGTCTACCCCCCTTTGTGCCCGCCGCCGATATCAGTGCGGAAACCCTGACGTTGATGGAGCGCTTGCGTGAAACGGTAAGCGGGCGACCAAATGATCTTGAGGGCCACACCCTGTTGGCGCGATACGAAGCGAGCCTGGGGAATTTTGTAGCTGCGGCGAAAGCACAGGAAGGTGTCCTTCGGATCAAGGGCGCGGATATTACGGCAGAAGACATATCCGAATATGGCGAATTGCTGGTGTTTGCTGCCGGTCTTTTTGTTTCTCCCGAAGCCGAAGTCGCGTTTCGCGAGGCCTTGGCCCGCGATGAGAACGACGGGCGCGCACGTTATTATGTAGGGCTGATGATGTACCAGACGGGACGCCCGGACATCAGCTTTCGTCTGTGGGATGCCTTGTTGCGCCGTGGCCCCGCCGATGCGCCGTGGATCGAGCCGATTTTGGCACAGATCGAAGAGGTCGCCTATCTTGCCGGGGTGAATTACACGGTTCCAACCATCGGAGCGGGAGCCGCTCCCGGTCCGTCGATAGAAGACATCGAAGCCGCCTCGGAAATGACACCCCAAGAGCGCATGGAGATGATCGGCGGTATGATCGATGGATTGTCCAGCCGTTTGGCCACCGAAGGCGGCCCTCCGCAGGATTGGGCCCGACTGATCACCTCCCTTGCGATCATGGGCAATCCCGACCAATCGCTGGCGGTCTTCAGCAATGCGATGGAGGTCTTTGCCGATGACGCAGGTGCGCTGGACATCATCCGTGCGGCAGGCAGTCAGGCGGGGGTCGCAGAATGATCTATGAAGACATGGGAGACTTCGCGGCCGAATTGCCCCCGATGCGGGCCTTGATCGGGCTGGATCTGGGTGAAAAGACCATTGGTGTTGCGGTGACGGATAGTTTTCTAAGCGTGGCAACACCGCTCGAAACCGTCTGGCGCAAGAAGTTCGGTGTGGATGCAGCGCGGTTGGGTGAGATTATCAAAGACCGGCAGATCGGCGGGCTGGTGCTGGGTTTGCCCCGCAATATGGACGGATCGGAAGGGCCGCGATGCCAATCTACACGGGCATTTGCGCGTAATTTTGACAAGATAACCCCGATGCCCATCACCTTCTGGGATGAACGCCTGTCCACGGTTGCGGCAGAGCGGGCGCTGCTTGAGGCGGATACAACCCGAAAACGTCGCGCCGAAGTGATCGACCACGTCGCTGCTGGCTTTATCCTGCAAGGGGTGCTGGACCGTCTGACGGTGATGCGTAAGCAGGGAATAATGACATGAGCGATGACGTCTGGAAACGCGACGAGATTGAAAGTCCCTGCATCAAGATTTGCGTTGTGCATCCGGCAACGCGGCTGTGTACCGGCTGTCTGCGCTCCATTGACGAAATCGGTCGTTGGTCAAAAATGCACCCTGACGAGCGGCGCGAGATTATGGCCGAATTGCCCGCACGGGCGGGTCAGCTTGGCAAACGGCGCGGTGGACGGGCAGCGCGGCTGGCAAATCGTAGGTAACGCTGTCGCTTAACGCGCGCCCGCGATCCTAAAAAGCAGATCAACACCCGCATCCCAATTCAGTGATTCCTCGTATCCGGCTGGCGCATGGTTGCTGTTGGCGGCAAAGGCACTGACGGTTGCGAAACTGTGCAACTCGGGCCGGTGAAAATCGCCGTTGGTTCCAAAAGCGCGCCCGTTTGCCGGTGTCACGCTCCCGTTCCAGAACGCCAGAATGCCGTTTGTGCCTGTCATGATCGCTGCCATTGCCCTGAGTCCCATATGCTCGCTTTTGTAGGTCCATCTATCGTGTCCGAAATGGCAACAATGCGGCGATAGCGCGGTCTTTGTGGGAAATCTTAAATCTTGTTAACTCTTTTCCAGCCACTCCAACGCACTGAATTGCGGGCGGAAATACGCGATCATACGGCCCTCCGGTGGCGCGGATGCAATTGTTTCCCAAGGCGCAACACCATGCAGAAGATGGCGGTGTAACAGAACGGATTGCCCCGGTTTCGTGTAAACCGGTTGCGCAACGATCGTCTCAAACACCTTGCGCCGTGCCGCGTGATAGGCTTCTGTCAGATCAACTTGTGTGGGATCTTCATCGCCAATTGCTGCACGCAAGGCATCCCCCATGATATGCTGACTCCCTTCCCACACCATCAAAGGTGCGGCGTCAGAGACATTCAGCGGCAAGCCAAGAACATAGGCATGCGGTTCGCGCAAGAAGCGCCGCCGCGTCGGGCCGACAGGTAACAATCCGTCCACATGGGCCGCATGCCGTGTCCTACGATACCGGTGATTTGCATCCGTTTCGTCCGCATCTTGTGCAGGGTAGCCCGGATAGACAATGGACAACTGGGCACGGTGCCACGTCGATGTAGGAGGGATATGCGCGGCCCAGGGGCCCCGCAGTGGAATGCCTGCAATACTTCCATCCGGATCATTGGGTAAAGCGTCCACGCCCACGAACCACGTGTCGCCATGGCGCAGGTTTGCTGCTTGTACTTCCGGATCAGCGGCGACGTCGCAAGCAACCGCATGCGCAGCTGTCGCCCAGCGCAGCACGTCCGGGTCTGCTTCAAAGACGGTGAACCCGTCCCCTACCATCCCAATGCCTTACGCAGCATGTTCAAGGCAACCAGGACCAGAAAAACCGCAAACACGCGTTTCAGTGGCTTGGGATCCATCGCATGCGCCAGTTTCACCCCCCAAGGTGCCGTCACCAGCGTCATTGCGATAATGATGCCAAAGGCCACCAGATTTACGGTTCCAATTGTTAACGGCGGTGCTCCACGCAACATCGGCACAAACAAAAAGCCGATCACGGCCGGTACCGCAATCAGCACCCCGAAACCTGCCGCAGTGGCAACGGCACGGTGAATGGGCGTGTTGTAGAGGCTCATCAGTGGCACGCCAAAACTACCGCCACCAATCCCCATCAGCACTGACATGAAGCCAACCGCCGGAGAGAGTCCAGCGCGTTTGATCCCCTTTGGCATGTGCTGCCCCAGTCGCCAGTCTGCACGGCCAAAACCCATATAAAGACCAACGATCAGTGCCAGAATACCAAAGATCATCTGCAAGGTGTTGGAGCGCAATTGCGCAACCAGCAGCATGCCCAGCACCGCACCCGTTACGATCCCCGGCGCCCATGTGCGCAGAATATCCCAATCCACCGCACCCTTCTTGTTGTGGCTCATGACGGAGCGCACAGAGGTGACAATGATTGTTGCCAATGAAGTTGCCAGACACATCTGCATCAATTGCGGCCCGTCATAGCCAAGCGTGTGGAATGCATAAAAGAATGCGGGTACCAGAACGATTCCCCCGCCCACACCCAGCAAACCGGCAAGCACGCCTGCAAAAGCACCGATGACCATTAGCATAAGGCCCATCTGGATCAAAAGCATGGTCTCGGGCATCAGGTCTCTCCTTGATCAACTCCGGACTTTGCTACACCGCTTCGTGTGTCTCGGCCAGTGCCTCAACGCTGTTCAATGCGGCCAGAACCAATTCCGGCCCAGCCCCCGGTTTGGAGGCATTTTCCGACAACATCCGCCGCCAGTGCCGCGCACCGGGGCGTCCCGCGAACAGGCCCATCATGTGCCGCGTGATCTGGTTCAGGCGGCCTCCCTCCACCAGATGCGCCTCGATATATGGAATCATGCCCAACACGGCATCTTTCCCGGACATATCAGCCCCCTGCCCGAAAACACGCCGGTCTGCCGTCCCCAAGATATCAACCGGCTGGTGATAGGCCGAACGCCCGATCATCACACCGTCAAGACCACTGTCCAGCAAGGCTTCGGCCTGATCCAGCGACGTGATACCACCGTTGATCGAGATATGCAGGTTTGGGAAGTATTGTTTCATCTTCTGCACAAGCGGATAATCCAATGGCGGAATATCGCGGTTTTCCTTCGGACTGAGCCCCTTGAGCCAGGCTTTGCGTGCATGTATCTGAACTCGTGTGACCCCAGCTGCAATGATGCGGGACAGAAACTCCGGCAATACCTCTTCGGGGTTTTGATCATCCACGCCAATGCGGCATTTCACCGTCACGTCGACATCCACGGCCGCGATCATCGCCGCGACACACTCTGCCACCAACGCAGGCCGTTCCATCAGCACGGCACCAAAGCAGCCCGATTGCACACGATCCGACGGGCAGCCGACGTTGAGGTTGATCTCGTCGTACCCCGCATCCGCCCCCAGCTTTGCCGCCTTTGCAAGCTCACCGGGATCGGACCCGCCCAATTGTAGCGCCACCGGGTGTTCAGCCACATCATATTTCAACAGATGCAACGCACCGCCCCGCACCAAGGCCGCTGAAGTAACCATCTCGGTATACAACAACGTCTCGCGACTGAGCAGCCTGTGCAGATAGCGGCAATGCCGGTCGGTCCAATCCATCATTGGGGCAACTGAAAGTCTAGCGTGTTGGTCTATTTGCATTTTTCCTGCATCTTCATATTGTTGCGGGGCAAAGCTGTTACGCAGGAACACGCCCCAACATCCCCCGGCTTGCCCCTTTTTGACGCCTCAGCGCACACGTTAAGGCCGCTATAAGCACGCTTCCCTCCGTGCACACTAAGTCCAGATCAGACGCAAGGACCGTTACGCCAGCGAGACTTTTCACGGCTCAAACGACGCCCACGAATACGCACGTCAGGCGGAGACAACTGCCGATCAGGGCCTGTTACCGAACAAATTGTCCGCCGCGCGCCTTGCGACGTTTGGCGTCCTCTTTGACCTGCATATAGACGACATTTGCGCGGTAGTGAAACCACCTCGCAGAAGTAAATCTGCGACCCTTGCCACTTTGAAGAACATCCTCGGCAACGAGCGGATCGGTCATGTCGTTCGTGTGACGCTGATCGAGTATGGCCGCAAACGCGCCAAGAAAGGGGTCGGTCCTGCCACGCTTGGCATCGATATCGGTGTTATCAATTCGCTATTGAACAGGCGTCCCTCTTAATTGGTCACAAGGATGAGACCGTGTTGCGCCGCAACACTCATATTTGTCCAGAAACGCTGCATCGCCTTCACAATGCGTATCGACCCTCCCCGTCCGACGATCTCGCAAGGGAGTAATCCCGATGCCCAAGCAACAGAAAATTACGCCCGACACATCGCGCGACATTCCCCTCAACAAGCTGATGCTCAGCTAGTCGAGCCTGCCCCACGTCAAGGCGGGCGTGTCGATCGAGGAACGGGCCGAGGACATCGCGCGGCGGACGCTGCTCATTTCCATCATCGTGAGGACCTTGCTGGATGAAAGCGGTGCCGAGACCGGCATGTTCTCGATCCCTGCCGATGAGCGGAAGTTCCGCGCTTTGGAGCTGCTTGTGAAGCAGAAGTCCTTTAGGGGATGTGCAGCACTTGAAGGTCTGCCGGATGCGATACAGATTGCCGGGCTTAATGCGCAAATCGGCCCAACGCTAAGCCCTATCAACCTGTTCTTGCGCGCGTTCGGCGTCAAGAAAATATTCGCTGGTGACATCGCGATCTGCATCTGCGGATAGTGTGTCGCCAAAATCTTTTACTTTTGCCATACTAGGCCACGAACATGACAAATTGACAGCATTGCCCGCACTCATCGCGTTTCCGGCCCCGACCGGCGCAGTGGTGTCTGCCCAGAAAGCCCACGCGAGAGGATCACTATTGAGCGAGGACGCAATACACTATCTCACTGAAGCGCTTTTGTTATTGTCCCCACCTGAACTTGAACTTGCTCCGATTGGCAAATGTCGGGACACGGCGATGCTTCTGACGTCGCTTTGGAAGGGGTCTTGGCGTAGTACCCGGTTCCGTTTTTTTCAACCAGACAGACGATCATTTCCACAGCAGGCTCGGTTGAAGAGACCAGTGCGCGCATAAAACTTGCGTTGAAGAAATCCGGCGTGGTGTCTGTGCAGGATTGATACGGCTTGAGGCTGCACTTGGTTCAACCAACTACAATTGATTGCGATCAATGGGCATTTGTTGCGGCTGGGGTAGAGTGAAGCAAGGAAATGACCGGAGGTAAAAATGACTTCCCAAACGGCATCTTATAATACTTTGTCTGAAAACCGCTTTATCGCAGGCAAGTTGGATGAAGTAGCACAGCTTTTGGAACAGCAGAACGCCTCGCTTTTTCGCGTGCGGGCCTATCGCGATGCGGCAAGTTATCTGCGCGAGTTGCCCCATCCTGTCCGGCTGGACTATGAGCGCGGGGGCAAACGTGGTCTGGATGATTTGCCCACAATCGGACAGTCTATCGCGACCAGCATAGCCGAAATTCTTGATACAGGCGCATCTGGGCTTCTGGATCGACTGCGCGGTGCTGCCGATCCTGAGCAGGTGCTTCAGACCGTTCCTATGATCGGTCCAGCGTTGGCCCGAAAAATCCATGATGATCTGGGCATCGAGACGCTCGAAGCACTGGAGGCAGCCGCGTATGACGGGCGTTTGGCATCCATCAAGGGAGTAGGTCCGCGCCGCGTCGAGAGCCTACGCCATTCGCTGGCTGACATGCTGGCTCGAAGACGTCCCCGGCAAACCCCAACGGGTCAGCAAAAACCAGCCGTCGCAGACATTCTTGCCGTTGATCGAACTTATCGCACCAACCTAGAAAAGTTGCCCACGATCAAACCCCGCAGGTTCAATCCAACCGGGGACGCCCGGTTGCCAATCTTGCATACCGAACGGGACGGATGGCAATTCACCGCGCTCTATTCCAACAGCCCCACAGCGCATCGTTTTGGAAAGACCCGCGACTGGGTGGTCATCTATTTCGAACGCACCGATCAGCCCGAAGGACAGGTCACTGTTGTGACAGAGAACGGAGGACGCCTTGACGGGAAGCGCGTCATTCGTGGGCAGGAAATATCCTGCGAAGGATATTACGAAACCTTCGGATCAAAATCTGACGTCGAAATCAAAGCATCGCGAACCGATGCATAGAATGAAAAGAGCGGATATTGATGATACATCGCAGATGGATATTTGTCGCCTTGGCTCTTGCCGCGCTCTTGGCGTTTTGCGCAGCCCCTGCAAAAAATTCTCCGGCTAGCTTTCAATCCCAACTGGACAGGGCTGGTGTTCCCTACAAAATCCCACTGACCGGGAAAGCTATCCTTGTGAACATTCCGGCCTATGAACTTATTGCTTTTGATCAGGGTGTTCCGGTTTTGCGCAGCCGTGTGATCGTCGGTACGCCATGGCACCGAACACCACGATTGAATACATATGTCTCATCTGTCCGGTTTCGTCCGACATGGCGACCAACGCGATCCATGATTGCCAGCGGAGAATATACAGATCGTGTATGGCCTGCTGGCCCCAACAACCCGCTTGGCCTTGCGGCAGTAAGGCTGCAGCCGGGGTCGTTGGTCTATTTGCATGATACAAATCGGCGCGAGAAATTTGATCTTGAATACCGTGCTTTGTCACACGGGTGCGTTCGTGTACAGCGCTGGGACCAACTGGTGGCTTTTGTATTGGAAATGGAATTGGATCAGGTGCATCATCTGGCGAACGGGCAACGCACCTTTGATTCCCCTGCCCCACCAATACCCGTAACCTTGGGCTATTTCACCCGGTTCCCAAATGCCGCAGGACAGATCGTCGAGCATCCCGATATCTATCAACTGGGAAACGCACAACCGACCGCTCTGCCCGATTAGGCTACGGCGAAGGCGTAGTGAAACGCTGCAGTAGCTTAAACCTGCGCAACCCCGACCATATAATTTTCACCATAAACTTTGGCGCATCTGGGGCAGGTCGTGTAGAAAAAGTAAACGTCTTTGGCGGTCTTGCCCATTGCCTTGGCTGCAATCCGCATATCGTGTTCAAAGTTCTTGGCGTGGCGATACGGTCCCTCAAACACACGTGTAAAGAAATCACCGGACAAAGTGGCCATTTCTTCGTCCGCAACATCCTTGGGCACAGCAAAAAAATGCTCTGCCTCCCATGGGGAAATGTCGTGGCTCAGCACAATCTCTGTCGCCGGCTCAACAGCATCAGCATCTTCAATATGGCCCTGAACGCGCGTGAATACCGTTCCCATGTTCCACGGAACGTGCATGGCACTGCGTGTTGTCGCACGCACGAATTTCTTGCTTTCAAAGTGCAGATGCTGATTGTCCCAACCCTTCGGGTTGAATCGAGGACAACATCCAGTGGTGTTGTCACTTACATCATATGTCGGGAATGAATTGGTCTGCATTGCGCTCTCCCATGCTGTTCAGGTTACAGGCATGGCAAAGGATAATCCTGTTCATCTGTGTTTGGTTGATTTCCATCAATCGCCCTCCCGTCTGATGCGTCATGCTGGGGATAGCAGACAAGAATTCATTATAATAAAAGAGGTGCGAAATGGGACTTTCTGATGGTTCAATAGCTCTAATAACCGGCGCTGCTGCTGGAATTGGGCGTGCCACTGCCCTTTGTTTTGCCGCGGAAGGCACCAAGGTTGTTGTTTCAGACATTAGTGACGCTGGCGGTGCGGAAACCGTGTCACTGATTGCTTTTTGTAGCCTAGTGACCATGGTGTCTTGAGAAATCAGATGATCGACAAGACACACCGTGAAGACAGCCAACGGATATTTTCTGAAGGGTTTCATGCATTTACTCAGCTTCTTCCTTTGTCTGTTGCTCTTGTCGAACCCCATTGCAGCAGCAGGCCGCCACTGCGACGATGCGGTATTCGAACTTGCGCCCAAATATCCTGTGCTTGCCACGAGGGGATGTCGGGGCGCTCCTGCTGCGCGGCGCGAACCGGCGGCCTGAGGTTTCACGCGGGATCAGAGCAGGCAACCGTGGCGCGATACGTTTGAGACCATCGCAATATCCGGGCGACCATATTACCTGTCGTAGCCCCGCGCCCAGGTGCAACAACTTGGAGATCATGGCCCGCATTTCCAAGCGTATAGATCAGTTGACGGACACGCACGAAATCACCTCGGGCGGAACCGAGCCTAGTCGGATGGGAACAGGCAACAACAAGATCATGTTTAGCCCTGAATTCCTCCGCGAGAGCCGCGCGCTTTGTGATAATTTGTACCCCAGCCGGATCTTCGCGCGGGACGCTACACCTGCGGCGCATATGTTTTCAAAATGGCTGTTAGAGGGACGCGGGCATCGAACATTCCAATCAGACTCAGGGGTGTCTACGAAGCCGAGCGATCAAGCTGTTTGCCAATGCGTAAATTGCCATGTGGGCGGCCTTTTTCAACGAGTTGTACAACTGTGCCCTGATACGCATTGCCGAAATCCGTCAGATCATCAATCAGCAGCCGAAGGTTGTGGGGGTCTACAGGTTAGTGATGAAGTCAGGGTCGGAAAACTTCCCTCTATCCTCGATCCAAGAGGTTATGAAACGGATTAAAGCCAAAGGGATCAAGATGATCGTCTATAGAAGACGGCTTTTGGGGATCGCGGGTTGAACCTGACCTGCGTGCAATCAAACGCAAGGCTGATGTCATCATCGCCAACGGTCGCGAGGATGGTTTGGCAGACAGTGCAGACAAAGTTTTCACTCGCGACTTGTTTGGGGACGATTGATCTATAACAGTCCATGTTTGGGTCTGGATCCATCAAATTCGTCTTTGCGTTGCGGATTTCACCAGAAAGAATGGGCGTAAGACATGCCCAAGACCTCGCCCTGTCAGGTGGCCTCCAAAATTGATTCCGATCAATCTATATGCGTCGGTTTTCCTTTACTAACTTGTATTGAAATTGTCTTGTTGACGCACGAGAGGCAGAAAAATATGTGGTCGCCTCACCTCAGGATTGCAATTCGAGCCCTTTGGAAAGAATGTGAGACGACATGGCGTGTTGAATTCCGCTGAGAAGTGACCCGGTATTTTCACCGAGGTTTGACCCACCCTTGTTTATGTCTCGGCGGTCATGTTGTGGTCAATGCTTGTGTCTCCTTTCTTGTTTTCTTTGCCGCCTCGGAACTGGCCTTGAAGCGGTAGCTGTCATTGCCGGTTTCCAGGATGTGGCAGCAGTGTGTGAGCCTGTCGAGAAGCGCGGTGGTCATCTTTGCATCGCCGAAGACCTGGGCCCATTTGGAGAAGCTGAGATTGGTGGTGATAACCACGCTGGTACGTTCATAGAGTTTGCTCAACAGATGGAAGAGCAGGGCGCCGCCGGATGAACTGAACGGCAAGTAACCGAGTTCATCGAGGATGACCAAGTCGATCTTGGTCAGCATCTCAGCCATCTTGCCAGCTTTGCCGAGCGCCTTCTCCTGTTCCAGTGCATTGACGAGTTCGACGGTCGAGTAGAAGCGCACCTTGCATCTG
>CANMXJ010000008.1 GCA_947501805.1 uncultured Sulfitobacter sp.
ACACCAACCGAAGCCTTCAGAGAAGAATTAATGAAACTGAGATAGCGGAAACCGTCGCAACGACACTTGAGAATCCAGCTCCTAGCTCACAGCTCACACCGCCAAAAAAGCACTTTGGGTGCAGTTCGAAACGTGTCAGACCAAAATGTCTGAAGCAGATGCCAAATTCGGAAACCGGTGGATTACATGATTGAAATACATGACTTTGAAATTGCCGCGCGTGGGCACCTTCCCCGCTTCGTTTTCGACTTTGTTGCTGGCGGATCAGGACAGGAACACGCACTGCGCCATAACTCAGACGCGTTTGAGGCCGTAAAGTTTGCACCGCGTGCGTTAAGTGGAATGACCTGTCCTTCAACGTCTGTCAAACTATTGGACAAAACATATGCAGCACCCGTTGGCATTGCGCCGATTGGCATGTTGGGCCTCGTACGAGAGGGGGCTGAGGTGATGTTGGCCCGCGCCGCACAAACGCACACCATCCCGATGATCCTCAGCACAGCAGCAACGCAAACCATCGAAGACGTCGCGAAAGTCGCTGGTGATAGTTTCTGGTTTCAATATTATCCCACGCAGTCGCCAGCTTTGAATGACAACCTGATCGAACGCGCACGCGCCGTGGGGTGTCAAACGTTAGTGCTTACAGTTGATACGCCTGTGCCAGGTCGTCGATTACGTGACTTGCGAAATGGATTGCAAATCCCCCCGCGCCTGAATGCGAAAACTATTGGCCAGCTCGCCCTGCGCCCTCGCTGGGCTCTTGCGCGGGCATTGGCAGGCACACCAAAACTCGCAAATCTCGAAGGAGTCGATGGCGATACGCGCCGAAGTTTTGCTGACACAATGAAGCTGCTCAGCGCCCCGTCAATGACATGGGATGACGTCGCAAAACTGCGGGAAAAGTGGAAAGGCAATCTGGTGGTGAAGGGTCTGCTGAATCCCGAAGATGTCTTGCGCTGTTGTCAATTGGGCGTTGACGGTGTTGTCCTGTCCAATCATGGCGGGCGCCAACTTGACAGTGCGGTCGCGCCCGTTGATGTCCTCGCGGCCTGCCGCGCTGCTGCGGGTGACAATCTGGCGATCATTGCAGATGGCGGAATCCGTTCTGGCGGCGACGTTGCAAAATGCCTCGCGCTTGGTGCGGATTTCGTATTGCTGGGACGCCCGTTTGTCTACGCTGCAGCGCTTGGGGAAACGCATATCTCGACGCTGATCCATTTGCTCGTTTCCGAATTGTCAAACACGCTGTCTTTAACAGGTGTTCCCATAGACGAGCTGGCGACAGTGCTCGCGCAGAACCTTCGCACGTAAATCTCGTTCAGATTTTGTTCTCACGTGTTTGCGCCAAAATCTGCTGCAGAACGGTAATGCACGTCCGCAAATCGTCGCGATCAATCCCCTCTGTGAGCGCGCCATAGAGCGGGTTAATGACCTGCGCGACTTCACCAAGCTTCTGCGTTCCCTTTGCAGAAAGCGCGACAGTCCGCACACGTTGGTCTTGTTCGCTAATGTTGCGTTCAGCCAAACCCGCAACCACCAGTTGCTCGACTGCCCTGCTTGCCGAGGATTGCTCTGTCACGGACAGGATCGACAACTCCCCTATCGTCAATTCGCCAAATGCGGAAAGGCAAGACAGCAGCCGCATATTCGCGCCTTTGATGTCGAACGGACTTAACTCTTCATCCTGATTAAGTCGCCAGCGATGCGCGAGCCGTGCGATCAAATAAGGGATGTAATGCTCCAACTCTTCCGGCGACGTGAAGGGCAACGTGACAGGCTCCATATATAAATCACTCATCTATTTGGCCCTTCTGTTTAAGTTTTTCAGAGAGCGTGCGAAGCGGCTCTGTCGCCTCGATTAACGCCTCTTTTTCCACATCCGCCATCAAATTGGCCAAGGTGGCTTGATGAAATGTCATGGCTTTTTGAAACGTCCCCATCCCCTTGTCTGTCAACTTTGCACTGAAAGACCGTCGATCCGTTGAGGACATTTCTTTACTGACCAACCCGTCTTTGACGAGACGGTTTACCAGACCCGACACATTGCCGTTCGTCACCTTCAAAGCTGTGGATAGATCGCTCATGGTGATCCCGTCAGGGTGTCGCACCAGTTGTGCAAGTACATCGAATTTTGCAAGGCCAACCCCCGCATTGTCGCGCAGGCTTTTGTTCAGTTCGGGAAAAATAGTGTTGTGGACCCGCAAGATGCTAAGCCAAAATCGCATCTCTGCTGTGCGCTTATCGTCGGGGGACGTTGGGATAGTGAAACCCTCGATTTGAGTGACCGTTCCTCTGTCACATGTTTGATTTAGCATAGTCTAACAACGCGGTTTTGATATCCTCGGGAATTTCGATCGATTGATGCGCTTCTAGCGACGTCGCGACAGTTATGAACTCTCCACGCAGCGCTTCGTGATCGCCCTTCATGGCATGCAATGTCAACGCGTAGGACTTGCCGCCCACTTTGCCGACGGAGACGAAAACCTCGATTTCCTCTCCCATCATACAGGGCGTAAAGAAGCTGGCATTTGCCTGAACATATCCTAGCCCCGTACGACGGCGGCCAAGGATATCGTAGTAGTTGATACCAAGGCGCTCGCAAAACCACGCTTCAATCACCTGATTGAAGACGTTGAAAAACTCGGGTGTGTAGACAATGCCAGCAGGATCACATTGGCCATGCCGAAAGGTTATTGAGCGGGACCACATAGTCGCGGGCAAATCACTTTTGCTCTTGGGAACCGGATACGCCGGGCTGGTGTTTGTTTGACTGTTCACTGGCGTGGCTCCTATCGTTTTGCACTCGACCGCGGTGGGCAGACCACTCTCGTGACTCGGTAGCTTTTACAAAAAGCATACCGTCAGGTTGCCCTAAAACTTATCTATGGTAAAGCATAATTTTATATGTAAACTAAATTTGGAAACGCACATCTTACGCTGATTCGTGCTTGTTCTTTCAGGTGAACTTAAGTGCTGACCGACCAAACAGGAGAGAGAAAAATGTTAAAATCTAATAAAATGAAAACGTTGATAACAGCAGCAGTCGCCTCGCTTTGCTTCACCGCGGCCAGCGCTCAGGAAACAACATTGACGATTTCGTCATGGGCACCGCCTACCCACGGTGTGAACGCTAAAATGTGGCCCGATCTTATCTCTCGCATTGAAGCCGCAACAGACGGACGCGTAACGGCGCAGATCAAATACAACCTTGCCCCTCCCCCTGCGCAGGCCGACATCATTTCAGACGGAATCGCAGATATTTCGTGGATCGTGCACAACTATACGCCGGGCCGTTTCCCATCTGCGACCATGGCCGAACTGCCCGGATTTGGCGGTAATACCGAAGCCTATTCCGTTGCATACTGGCGCACCTACGAAAAATTCTTCAAGCAAGCCAACGAACATCGCGACCTGAAAGTTCTGGCCTTGTATTCGCACGGCGACGGCATGCTGCACTCTTCCACCAAGGTGGAAAGCCTTGACCAGATCGCAGGGATGAAGCTGCGGATTGGTGGCGGTGTTGCTGGTAAAGTCGGTGACGCGCTGGGGGCCTCTGCAATCAACGTCCCCGCCCCACGCGTTTACGAAACGCTTGATTCCAATGCAGCGGACGGTGTTCTGATGCCGATGGAATCAAAGCTGGGGTTCCGTTTGACAGAAGTTGCTGAGCATTCTTTTGATATGCCAAGCGGCTTTTACCGCACGTCCATTGCGACAGTGATGAACCAGGATAAATTTGACTCGCTCAGCGACGCGGATCAGACGGCCCTGGATGAACTCTTTGGCGAAGAACTGTCACGGATTGCTGGTGTGCTCTGGGATGAATTTGATGCCACAGCCCTCGCCGCTCTTGAGGGCGCAGGCAATACCCTGACGATGGCGTCCGAAGCGGATCAGGCGATCTGGGCCGAAAAAAGTGATGCAATCGTCGCGGAAGTTCTTAACGATATTTCTGAAAAAGGCATCGACGCCACTGCTGCCTATGAGTTCTTCAAGGCCGAATTCGCCCGCCTGAACGACGGCAGCTAAACGATGAAAACACAGACAAATCTGTCTCGTGCGGCAAGCCTGGCTGACAGGCTTGCCCTTGGCCCCGCGATCATCGCCGGGCTGACGTTGTTTTTCCTGATGGCATTGACCTTTTTCGATGTGATCTCGCGCAGCGTATTTTCTGCCCCTTTGAGTTACTCGGCGGAGCTGACTGAGATAGCCATGGCTGTGATTGTGTTTGCGTCTTTGCCAATGGCCACGCTCAAGGGCAATCACATCGTCGTCGACCTTTTTGACGGTTTTTTCAACGCGCGTGGTTCGCTCATTCGGGATTTTCTTGTGGACGTCGTTTGCCTCGTTGCATTGGCATATCCAGCTTACCGTGTCTGGACGATTGGCACGCGTAGCAAAAGCTACAACGAAGTGACTGAAATTCTGAATATCCCACAATACTATCTGATCTATTTTGTCTCCATCGCCCTGTTTGCCTGTTGTGGCATCTACGTTCTGCGGCTGGTCAGCTATTTTCTGAAATCCCCAAAGCAAGATGAGGATCTATAATGCTGATCTCGATTATTGGCTTCGTTATGGTCCTTGTGCTGTCCTTCTTACGGATACCAATCGCATTTTCCATGGGTATTGTTGGCTTTTTCGGGACGACATATCTTATCAATGCAAAGGCATCTCTGTCCCTGACGGGGCGCTTGATCATTGATACTTCACAAGATTACGGGCTGTCAGTTGTTCCGCTGTTCATTCTGATGGGCCTGTTTGTGAACAAGGGCGGCCTGTCGCGTGAGCTTTACCGCGCCGCTTATGTCTTCCTTGGGCATATGCGCGGCGGTCTTGCCATGACAACGATCACTGCCTGCGCAGGGTTTTCTGCGATCTGCGGCTCGTCCCTTGCAACGGCGGCCACCATGTCCAAAGTTGCCATGCCCGAAATGCGCCGCATGGGTTATGCCGACAGCCTCTCAACCGCCTCGATCGCGGCGGGCGGAACGCTTGGTATTCTCATTCCTCCCAGCGTCATTTTGGTGATCTATGGCCTGCTTACGGAAACAAGCATCGGCAAACTCTTCATCGCCGGGATCATTCCGGGCTTCATTGGCGTCGTTTTCTATCTCCTGGCGGTTCAATACACGGTCCGCACCAAGCCTGAAACCGGCCCTGCAGGAGAGCGCAGCACATGGGCGGAACGCCTCACAGCCCTGCGCGATATCTGGATGGTCTTGGCGCTGTTCTTTGTCGTCATCGGCGGGTTGTATGGAGCATTCGATTTCTATCCGATCCACCTGACATTCTCCCCGACCGAGGCAGCAGGCATGGGTGCCGCAGGTGCATTCCTGATTGCGCTGGCGCGCCGCGCACTGACCCTCGCGTCGATCAACGAAGCCCTGCTTGAAACGGCGATTACCTCGGCGGGCCTCTTTGCGGTTCTGATCGGTGCATGGATGTTTTCGAACTTCGTCAACCTTGCCGGATTGCCCGAAGCATTGCGCGCATTCGTCCTAAGCGTGGGTGCCACACCAATGACTGTCATGCTAGTCATTATCGCGATATACATCGTTCTGGGCTGTGTTTTCGAGAGCCTTTCGATGTTGCTTTTGACCGTTCCGATCTTCTTTCCGCTTGTCACATCACTTGGGTTCGATCCGGTCTGGTTTGGCATCATCGTGGTTGTCGTGACCGAAATCAGCCTGATCACACCGCCTGTCGGACTGAATGTCTTTGTCTTGAAAGGCGTGGTCCCCGATGTGTCTACCGCGACGATTTTCAGGGGTGTCACACCGTTCTGGATCGCCGATATTTTCCGGCTGATCCTGCTGCTGACTTTTTCAGGTCTGGTGCTGTTCTTGCCGAACATGATGTGAGGAAACAGGAAATGCTGAATTTTTGCAGAGGGACTGTGGCATGACGAAGTCGGACAAAATCGATCAGCGTGCTGCGGAACCGGTCAAGCTCACTAACCAAAAAGGCAATCGCCAGTTTCTAACCGGCAACGATGCCCTTGTGCGCCTGCCCATCGAACATCTACGCCGCGATAAAGAAAACGGATTGCGCACCAAGGGTTTCATCACCGGTTACCCCGGCTCGCCCATGGGTGGCTACGACATGGCGTTGCACCGTGCGAAAATCGAGCAATACGACATCATCCACCGCCCTGCCCAGAACGAGGAACTTGGTGCCACCTCGCTGCTCGGCACGCAAATGCTCGACAACTTTGAGGCGGATGACACCGATGGTGTTTTAGGCATTTGGTACGGCAAAGGGCCGGGTGCGGATCGGTCGGGCGATGCGTTCAAGCATGGCAATTTTGCAGGGACCAGCACGCATGGCGCCGTGATCATCCTGAGCGGTGAGGACCATGAGGCGAAGTCCTCAAGCGTGCCCTACCAACAGGAATTCGGTTTTGAGCACAGCGGCATTCCGGTCCTGTACCCCGGTTCTGTCTCTGAATTCCTCGACTACGGCCTGCACTCCGCTGCGATGTCGCGGTTCAGCGGTTGTTGGGTCGCGATGAAGCTGGTGGCGCCGCTCTGTGACGGCGGTGAGGTTGTTGATTTGGACAACCTCGCGGTTCCGGTTCTGCCGCAGGGTTTTCAAGTCGAAGGCAAGGGTTTCATCAAATCCACCGACTTCAACTTTTTCCCCGTCATGAACGTCGGCACCGAGGCCAAGCTTTATAACGAACGGCATGAAGCTGTGCTGGCCTATGCCCGCGCCAACAATCTTAACCGGATCAAAGAAACTACATCCTCTGACAAGATCGGCATCGTCGCCGCTGGCAAATCCTACGCCGATGCGCATGCCTCGCTGGACAAGCTGGGGCTGGACGCGGCGGCGCGGGCGAAAAAGGGCATAAGGATGGCCAAAGTCGGCCTGCTGACCCCATTGGACGAAGGGTTCTTTCGCGAATTCGCTGAAGGGCTGGACCTGATCGTCGTGATCGAGGAAAAGCGCGATTTTCTGGAACGTCAGGTTGCCAAAGCCATCGCGGGCCACCGCAGCGCAAAGATCATCGGCAAGCGTGATCTCGACGGCGCACGACTGTTCCCGGTTGAGGGCGGCATGGATGTGGACATTGTCACAGACCGCCTTGCCCGCGTGCTGAAAACCAAAATTCCGACCACGAAAAAGGCTACACCCGTCTCCAGCCTGAAACCCGCCCCGCCAAAATTCGCCAACCGCACACCGAACTACTGTTCCGGCTGCCCGCACAATCGGGGAACAAAATTAGGCAAAGACCAGATCGCATGGGGTGCCCCCGGCTGTCACGTCTTTGCGGCGATCATGGAGCAGCCAGAAAAACGCATCGAAGCCATGACGCAATATGGTGGTGAAGGCTTGCCATGGATCGGCCTGTCCCCCTACACCACTAAGAAACATATGGTGCAGAACGTCGGGGATGGATCGTATTACCACGCGAGCCACCAGAACATCCGCTATGCCGTGGCGACCGACCAGACGATGACCTTCCGCATCCTTTACAACGGTGTCATCGCCAACACCGGCGGTCAGGAATATGCCGACGACAATTCGGTTCACAACATGTGCCGCAAGCTGGCCGTGGACGGTGTGAAAAAGATCGTATTGGCCACCAAAACGCCAAACGCCTATCGGTTCAAAGGGTTGCCTTCCATCGTATCCCTAACCGGACCTGATGAAATCCCCGCCAAGCTGCTGGAGTTGGAGAAAACCAAGGGCGTGACCGTCCTCATCTACGACGGTGAATGCGCCAATGAGCGCCGCCGCCGCCAGAAACGCGGCAAGCTGGCCAAGCCCAAGACATTTACCATCGTGAACGAAGATGTCTGCGAGAACTGCGGCGATTGCGGGCAAAAGGCCAACTGCATGTCGTTGCAAAAGGTGGATACGCCCTTTGGGCGCAAGACACAGATTCACCAATCCTCCTGTAATCAGGATCAAGCCTGTATCGCGGGTGAATGCCCCTCCTTTGTTTCTATCCACGTCGAGGAAGGCGCCGGTCCGGGCAAGGTCACGCCGCCCACGCTGCCCGAAACCTATCCAGAGCCAAAGCGCCCTGTCCTTAACGGACCCTACGCGATCTACATTCCCGGAGTGGGCGGCACGGGCGTTCTCTCACTCAACGCGATGCTGGCACGCGCTGCGGTCAAGGACGGGCTGAACGTCAAGACATACGACCAATCAGGGGCGGCTCAGAAATGGGGCGCGGTGGTCTCAAGCCTGATCATTGCCAAGCCGGACGTCGAAATCCCCAGCAACAAAATCTCGTCAGAGCAAGCTGACCTCTACCTCGCGCTCGACATGGCCGCAGGCACCAACCCCGCGAATTTGGCAGTTGTCGGCGGCACAAAAACCGCCGCTGCGGTGAATTCCGAAATGCTGCCCACGGGTGAAATGGCCCGCAACGTCTATTTCCAACCAGACCAAGCAGGGATGCAGGCGTTCATCAAAGGTGCGATGCGCGAAGGTGGTTTTGCCGCCGTACCCGCGCTCAGCATCGCGGAAGGGTTGTTTGGCAATTACATCCTGTCCAACATGATTATCGTCGGTGCGGCCTATCAATCCGGCTTCCTGCCCATTGCGGCAGAGGCGATTGAGGACACCATCACGACCTCCGCCACAGCGCCTGAGCTGAATATCCTCGCTTTCCGCGCAGGGCGTTTGGCGGTCAGCGATCCCGCAGCGATGGAGGCGCTGATGCAGCGTGGTCCCAAAACGCTGGCGGACCGGACGTTTGAGGCAGACAGCCGTGCGCCTGCAGAGTTCATTGAGGCGGCCAAACAGATCACCGCAAAGCTTGATATTCTCAGCGATGAAACCCGTGAATTGATCAGCGGTCTGGTGCGTGACTTAATCCTTTATCAAGACCGCCGCTACGCCGAAACCTACATCGAACGCCTCACCTACATCAGTCGCGCCGAACAGGCCGCGACGGAGAACGCAGAACAGCCATTACTGCAACTCGCCGCGAAAAACCTGCACAAGATGATGGCCTACAAGGATGAATACGAGGTCGCCCGCCTGCTCACCGATCCGGTGTTTGAAGAGCGTATCCGCACCGCTTTCCCCGGCTTCAAATCCTTCAGCTACAACCTTCAGCCCCCTGCCCTGCGCTGGCTGATCAAGGACCGCAAAGTCGCGATTGGATCATGGTTCCGCCCTGCGATGGTGCTGCTCGCCAAGGTGCGCGGCTTGCGCGGCACGGCGTTTGATCTGTTCGGCTACAACCACGGACGCCGCGCAGAGCGTGACGCGATTGAGTGGTACGCCGATGTCCTGTCAAAATCCGCCAAACTGCTGCGCCCCGAAAACGCCGGTAGCATCACAGAACTCTTGCGCCTGCCTGAGAATATCCGCGGCTACGAAGAGCTGAAACTCACATCACTCGACCGCGCCAAGACACGCGCGGCTGAGTTGTTGCAAACAATCTGAAAATACGGGTGCCACGCCACCCGACCTAACCGGAGACCAAAAACAATGAGCTATGTGTTCGATCCTGCCCCCATTCCCACCGTTGCCGTGCATGGCAGCGACGCGCGTATTCCCGTGCGCCGCATCTTTTGCATCGGGCGCAACTATGCCGCACATGCGCGTGAAATGGGCAAAGACCCGGACCGCGATCCGCCGTTCTTTTTCCTCAAGCCCGCCGATGCAGTTGTCGATGATGGCGTGACCATCCCCTACCCGCCACAGACCGAGAACTTTCATTTCGAGGCGGAACTGGTCGCGGTGATTGGCACAGGTGGCAAGAACATCGCAGAGGAAAACTCGCTTGATCACGTCTGGGGCTACGGTGTCGGCAATGACCTGACCCGCCGTGACCTGCAACTCAAAGCGCGTGAGCAGGGCCGCCCTTGGGATCTTGGCAAAGGCTTTGACCGCTCTGCCCCCGTGGCCCCCATCCATCCCGTGTCCAAAGTCGGGCACCTGAGCACAGGCGCAATCAAACTGACAGTGAATGGTGAGACAAAGCAGGAGGCCGATCTGGCCGACCTGATCTGGTCAATTCCCGAGATGATCTCGATCCTGTCCCATTCAATGGAACTGCAAGCGGGCGATCTGATCATGACCGGCACGCCGGCGGGTGTTGGGCCATTGGCCCCGGGCGATACCTGCGTTGTCTCAATCGAAGGACTTGGCGATCTGACCACACATATCGGGCCAAAAGAGTGAACCCAACGCGGCACAGAAAGGACAGAACATGGACGACGGAAAAAGCGATGTAATGAACCCTGACGAAACACCCGAACTGCGGGCGCTCTATGACGGTTTCGAGAAGGAAAGCATCTTGCCTTTGTGGACGCAGGTGGGCGATCTGATGCCGCTGCACCCGAAATCCAAGGCAGTGCCGCATGTCTGGAAATGGGCAAACCTGAATGAGCTGGCCGAAAAATCCGGTGATCTGATCCCCGTTGGTCGTGGTGGCGAACGCCGCGCTTTGGGTCTGGCAAATCCGGGCCTTGCGCCCAATGCCTACATCAGCCCGACCCTTTGGGCCGCGATCCAGCATCTTGGTCCCCGCGAAACCGCGCCTGAACATCGCCATTCGCAAAATGCCTTCCGCTTTGTTGTCGAAGGGGATGGCGTCTGGACGGTCGTGGACGGCGATCCCGTGCGCATGTCGCGGGGCGATCTGCTCTTGACGCCCGGCTGGCATTTCCACGGGCACCACAACGACACAGACCATACGATGACATGGATCGACGGGCTTGACATCCCGTTCAGTCAGCAAAACGATGTGGGCTTTTTCGAGTTCGGTTCCGAGCGTGTGACGGATTATGCGACGCCCAACTATTCACGCGGTGAACGGCTCTGGTGTCACCCGGGTTTGCGCCCGCTGTCGGGTCTGCAAGACACGGTGAACTCCCCTATCGGGGCGTATCGCTGGGAACATACGGACCGTGCCTTGACGGAACAGCTGTTGCTTGAGAACGAAGGCCACCCCGCCACGGTTGAACAGGGTCACGCCGCAATCCGCTATACCAACCCGACCACGGGCGGCGATGTGATGCCGACAATCCGCTGCGAATTCCACCGCTTGCGGGCAGGCACAGAGACGCCGATGCGCCGCGAAGTTGGCTCAACCGTCTTTCAGGTCTTCGACGGGGATGGTGGCGTGGTGCTGAACGGTGAGACGCATAAGCTTGAGAAGGGTGATATGTTTGTCATTCCATCCTGGATTCCTTGGTCACTTCAGGCAGAGAGCCAGTTCGATCTGTTCCGCTTCTCTGACGCGCCGATCATGGAACGCCTTGGCTTTATGCGCACGATGGTTGAGGGCGCGTGAGCCTGTCGCCTGCGGAGCAATCCGCACGTGACGCGCTGCGTGCGCGGCAGGGCAAGGGCGCACGTTATGATGCGCCCGAAGCCCCGCACGCCGACCTGCTGCTGGCGCGGCGCGGCGCGGCCTATTTCGCGCGGAAGCTGGGTGAATTGCAGGACGCTGACCTCAGCGCCCCAAGCCTGCGCGACGGATGGTCCCGCCGCCACCTCATCGCGCATGTGGGTTATCACGCCCGCGCTTTGGCGCGTCTTGTTGAATCCGCGCGCACCGGCGTTCCTCAAGACATGTATACCTGTGAACAGGCGCGGATTGAGGAGATTGATCTGGGCGCAACGCTGCCTGATAGAGCGCTGCGCAGCCTAGTTTATCACGCTACAATTCATCTGGATGTGGAATGGCGTGATTTGACTGATTCCCAATGGGAAACACCCCTTATGCTTAGCGATGACGCACAAATCATCGCACGCGCCACGCCACGCCTACGTGCGGTGGAAATCTGGCAATGCGCCATTGATCTGGGCAACGGCGGACGGGCAACGGATATCCCAGCTGAGTTGACGAATCCTTAAGCTACTTTGCACGACTTGCGCGTTTTCCTGCAGAACTAAGCACCGGGCTTGTGCGCGCATTCTATAAACACCCGCAGTGTGCAATCTTTGCAAATGTCATCATCAGCCGAGTGTACCGCGGCTGCGATGGCCTCGGCCTTATTATTGTGAAGATGGTTCTCTCCAAGCTCATCAAAGACATGCAAGCGATTAAGCGTCGTCAATGACGGGGCATTTGTGGTGAAGATATGGAAATCGCCACCTGCCTTTCGTGCACGTCTGATCTCTTTCAGCAACAGCCCGGCACCCGACAGGTCAATTTTCCACAGCCCCTTGAGACCCATAAGTTTGGTCTTTGGTACGACACTACCTACTTCGGATCGGCGAAATTGCTGTTCAACGTTTTCAACCGAAGCAAAGAACAGCGGCCCATCTATCCGAATGACCGATATTTGCGGACATTCCGGCAGATCATAGGTTGCTGCGTTCTTGAATACCCGCCTGCCATTAACGTCGGTTGGTGCCCCGATCGCAACAATCGGATGCGCGCTGTCATAGAGAAACACGCAAAGCGACGTGATCACACCCACGACAATTGCGAGGTCCAGTTCTGTGAAGATGCCCGTCAGGAATGTCGCCACCAAAATAGCGGTTTCGCTTTTGTTGGAGGTCAGAACGTGATGAATTTCTGCGAAATTGATCAAGCGGTAGGATACGAACAGGATCACCCCTGCCATGGCCGGCACCGGGACAAGTTCAAGGTAAGGGGCCAGAACCAAAAGCAGGATGACCAGAAATCCGGCAGCGAAGATCGTCGAAAAAGGCGTTTGCGCACCAGCGTCAGCGTTGAGCCCGGAGCGCGTGAACGAACCGGACCCCGCGTAGCACTGAAAGAAAGAGCCAACAGCGTTTGAGAGTCCCTGCCCTACCATTTCCTGACTGGAATCATATGGCTCGTCTCGGCGCATCGCAAAGGAACGGCCAATCGAAATCGCTTCCAGCAGACCGACGAAAGCGACAGTTGCAGCGGCAGGCAACAGCTCAGCGATCAATCCCGGCGAAATGTCCGGCGCGCCGATGCTGGGGAAAATAGACTGCAACGGCGAAAACATTGCAACGCCCTTGTCAGATGCCCCGAGCAAATAGGCCACACCCGACCCAATCGCGAGCGCAATGATGTAACTCGGTACCTTTTTGCTAAAGCGCGAAAGAAGCACAAGCGACAAGATCGTCACCCCCGAAACCGTCAGCGCTGTTATGTTGAGTTGATCGAAATGCTCTGCGATATGGCGTAAACGCTCGAACACACCTCCGCCATCACCGCGTGCAATCCCCAAAGCCCCGCCAAGCTGGCTGGCGGCGATGAGCAATGCAGCTGCGGCAGTAAACCCGATGAGCACAGAATGTGAAATGAACGAAATCAAACCGCCCATTTTGAAAATGCCCGCGATGATCTGAATTGTGCCCACCATCAGCGTCAGGGTGAACACCATAGAGATATAATCCTGTGACCCCGGCACCGCGAACTGCGACATGGAGGCAAAGATCACCGCCGATATCGCGGTGGTGGGGCCGGAGACCATGATCATCGACGATCCCCAGATGCCCGCGATCAACGCAACGACAACGGCGGTAAACAATCCGAATTCAGGGGGCAGACCGGCGATGATGGCGAAGGCCACGCCTTGCGGCAGTACAATCGCCGCATTGGTCAGGCCCGCGATGGCATCCGCCTTAAGTGTGTTCGCGTTCACCAAGCCGAACCACGGGCGCACAGGGTTCAGTGAAGACAAAAGGTCGGTCAGTCGATGGTGCATTCAAATTTTCCGAGCGCGTTTCGTCTTCGTGATGGGCCGATTCCGGTCCTGTGCTTACCCAAGCGTAGCTTGATTATCCTTTTGGTGAAAGTGCTTGGACCTATTGCGGTGTCTGCGCACCAGCAAGCGCATATTTGTATTCTTCTTCTGTGGCAAAGCCGATTACGATGCCTGCTTTTGCTTCGCTCAAATCCGCGCTGCGGTTTTCAATCTGTGCATCGGTGATTGTCGTGCGCTGCGAGGTGCGGCGTGCCCATTGGAAGAACAGCGTTCTGAGGCGATCACATTCACCCGCAAAATCGGGGTTGTCCCCCAGATCGTTGAATTCCTCGGGGTCCGTTTCAAGGTCGAACAACATCGGCCGGAAACCTTCGGAAAAGATATATTTCCAACGCCCGTCAAACAGCATGGTCAGCTTGGCCTCGCGAATATCAACACCCAAACGGCGGCGGGCCTGACGGAAGGAATAATCGTATTCGGAGATCACAAAATCACGAACCGCGTGTTGCTTGCCCTGCATCAACGGCAACAGGGACCGCCCTTCGATGATATGCGGCACCTCTTGTCCGCCGAAGTAATCAAGGATCGTCGGGACCACATCAATCGCTTCGACCAAGGCAGTGGAAACCGTGCCACGGGTCACATCGGCCTCGCGGCTTGGGTCCACCACGATCAAGGGAATGCGGGCGGATTGATCGTGGAACAGCTCCTTTTCGCCCATCCAGTGATCACCGAGGTAGTCGCCATGATCCGAGGTGAACACGATCAGCGTGTCATCCGTCAGCCCTTGCGCGTCAAGGAAAGCCATCAACTCGCCCATCTGGTCGTCGATCTGTTTGATCAGGCCCATATAGGCACCGATGACTTTGGTGCGCGTGGTCTCATTGGTGAAGGCTTTGGAGACACGCTCTTCCATAAATGCGCCATAGACGGGATGCGGGTTTTCCTTTTCCACATCACTGCGCACAACGGGCATATGCGTGTTAGGGCCATACATATCGTGGTAGGGAGCTGGCACGATATAGGGCCAATGCGGCTTGATATAGCTCAGGTGCAGACACCATGGGGTGTCGCCCGCCTCGCTGATAAAATCCATCGCACGGCGGGTGATATAGGGCGTTTCGCTTTCCTCATCGCTCGCGCGCGCTTCGATGTCGGAGTTGTCCAGAAACCAACCGCTCAGGATATTGCCATCGGCATCCTCACCACTGTTGGCAACGCTGTCCCAAGGGTTTTCCTCTTCCCAGCCGCGTTCCTTCATATAGGCGTCATAGTTCTTGTTGCGCTTGCCGTATTTGCCGTCAGGGTGCAGGCCGTCGTCCCGCTCGTAAGGTTCAAAGCCGCATTCGGAGACCAGCGCACCGATCTGGCTGTCGGGGGCAAGGCCAAGGCGTTTCATCCCCTCCACATCCGCCGCCATATGGGTTTTGCCACAGAGCGCCGTGCGCACACCCAAGGGGCGCAAATGATCACCAAGGGTCATTTCGCCAACCTTCAGCGGGATACCGTTCCACGTTGATCCGTGCGAGCTTACGTAGCGCCCGGTATAGGACGACATGCGCGAGGGGCCGCAGATGGTGGATTGCACATAGGCACGGTCAAACCGAACGCCGCGTTTCGCCAGCGCGTCGATATGGGGCGTTTCCAACGTGGGGTGACCGGCGCAAGACAGATAATCCCAGCGCAGTTGATCACACATGATGAAAAGCACATTTTTCGACATGGGGATTCCTTGGTATAATATGATTTTTCGTAGGTTAGAGTAGGTCGGGGCCCATCTGGCCCCGACCCTTTTGACTTAACCTTTGGCGGCGTCAGGGATATCGACGCCAAGCTCGGTCAGCGCACGCAAAGCACCGGGATGCAACGGCAGGTTTATGTCCAGAACTGCAGCCTGTGGAGTAACGGCCTTGAGCCAAGGCGAGCTTTCTCCAGCTTCTTCAACACCCGCGTAGAAGGCTTTGGTCATCTGATAGACCATGTCTTCATCCGCAGTTTCGTTGGACACGATACCAACAGTCACACCCAATGTGGTTACGTCGTTTTCGTTCAACTGGTTTTCGCCATAAGCACCAGCAGGAAGCGTTGCGGCGCTAAAGCCCGGACGACCAACCAGTTTTTGAACGGCTTCCGACTCCAGCTTGTCCGCCGGAATGCCAAGGAAACGGATCTGGTTTGTAACCGTGATCTGGGTCAACGCAGGACTCGGCGCGTTGGTCGGGTTACAGTAGACGTCCAAATTACCGTCCTGGAATGCCGCCGCTGCTGCATCCCAACCCAGTTTAACCGCTTCGTAATCGGTCCCTTCTTCCAGACCAGCAACTGCTTTAAACAGACGCTTCATCGTGGCAAAGGCCGCACCACCGGGAGGTCCAAGGAAAACGCGCTTGCCTTTGGCTTGCTCCATGGATGTGATGCCGGAAGAGCCGTAAACAGCGATGTGATAGACACCCATCGGGAAGTTCAGAACTGTGCGCAGTTTTGTCACCAGTTCCGGTGCCTGGTCGATCTTGGCGAACATCGCCGCCTTGTTGCGCATCAGTGCATGGATGGCGGGTGAGGACATGCAGAAATCGCTGCGACCCATGGCCACTTCAAGCACGTGGCGCGTGGCGGCACCCGTTGCGTTCAGCTGGATTTCATAGTCAGGCAACGACTGGTTGATGATATTTGCGAAGGTTGTCATCACAAGGTTCGGGCTGGTGCCCGGCCCAAGCGTGGACATGCGCAGCAGTTCTTTGGCAAAGGCCGCTTTTGGCAGGGCCGCGAGGGCGGCGGCGCCGGCAGAACTCGCAAGAAGCGACCGACGGGTTAGAGTTGCATTCGTCATAGGTATATCCTCCTTATGGATTATGAATTCTCTGGGATCATGAATTTTCCGAACCGGACTGCGGACAACAGGGCAACAGCCGCTGCAGCAGCGATCCAGGACACGGTTGGTCCGAAGAACAAGAGCGCAAAGGCGATGGCAAGACCAATAGGCGCATAGCGTGCTTTGCCCTTGGCCGGATAGCAGGCGCGTGAGATCAGCAGCACAGCCAGCGTTACGAACAGGATGGATTGCGCAGAGGCCGCCAGATCATACCCCGTGCCCAGCAGCATTGCAGGCTGGTAGATGAAGGCAAACGGGATCACAAAGCCGGGAAGTGCAAGGCGTGATGCCTCAATCGCGGTGCGCATCGCACCGGCACCGGCGATCGGTGCAGCAGCAAATGCGGCTAGGGCGACAGGCGGTGTAATCGCAGACAGCACGCCGAAATACAGCACAAACATATGCGTGTGGATGATCGGCACGCCGAGTTTCTGCAGCGCTGGCCCCATGACAAGCACAATGATCAGATAGGCAGGCACGGTTGGCATCCCCATGCCCAAGAGCAGGCAAGCGAGCGCCATCAGCAGAAGCGAGATCACCAATTGCCCGTCCGCATAGCTGGCTACCAGCGAGGCAAAGCGCAGGCCAACACCCGTCAGGTTCAGGATGCCGATGATGATCCCGACGGCACCAACAATCACGACCAGCTGAGCAGAAATCATGCCAGCAGAGCGGATGAATTTCAGCCACGACTCGAGATTGGTCAGCAGTCCCGGCTTCAGCGCGAACCCAAGAACGATCGCAAAGGCAACGCCGATAAAGCCCGCATAGGCAGGGGATGACCCTCCGACCATGGCAACGACGATTGCGGTCAGCGACAGCATGAACACGATGATCTGTGCAACTTCACGCCATGCAAAGTTCAGCTTTGGCTGTTCGGTGGTTTCAAGATCCATGTCACGCGCAGCGCTGGAAATCGCCATGAACAGACCCGCGTAATACAGGATTGCAGGCACTGTCGCGGCCAGACAGATTGTGAGGTACGGCTGGCCCGTGACATCCGCCATGATGAAAGCCACGGCCCCCATGATCGGCGGCGTGATCTGTCCGCCACTTGATGCGGCGGCCTCAACCGCGCCGGCAAAATGCGACTTGAACCCCCGCTTTTTGATCAAGGGAATGGTAATGACACCTGTGCCAACAACGTTGGCCACAGCACTGCCAGAGATCGTACCAAACAGCCCGCTGGCAATCGTGGCCGCAGCAGCAGGACCGGAACGCACCCGCCCCGTGGCGGCAAGGGCCAACTTAACCAGAACCTGATCAATCGTCAGGAACTCAAGAACGGCACCAAAGATGATGAATATCAGAATGGTGGACACAACTGTCGCCATGGGACGCCCGAACACACCATCAAAAGAGAACCACAAAACCTGAATGAGTTCTTCGGACGTCATGCCAGCATGGCGCATAAAGCCGGGCGCAAGATGTCCAAACGCACCATAGATCAAAACAAAAGCAGCGACACATGCCATGACCATCCCGACGGAGCGGCGGGTCAATTCGATTACAGCAATCAGACCCAACAGACCAAGCCAGATATCAGCAGACGTCAGAAAGTAGAGCCCGGTTTCAATCTCGGATGCAGCACGAAAGTACTGATAAACTGCAACGCTCAGACAAGCAGCAGTGACCAGCGCAAGGAGCTTCCCAATCGGGCTATCCGTGCCTTCGATCTGGGCGAGCAAGATAAGCAGGCCACCGACCAATAGCATGCCAACACGCAGGTAGGATTCACTGAATACGCCAAATACCGAGACATAAAATACAACAACGATAATCAAACCGGACAAAGCCAGATTCAAACCACTTGCAGTTCTGGAAAGCATATTTTGCATCGATTTCCCCATTTCTCCCTATGCTGGGGCAGCAAGCGTGCTGTTCTCCTCCCCTTCGCATCTAGGTTAAAGCTAGACAGTGATCGGTTTTTGGTCGAGCTTGCGTTTCACTAGGTGGAATGAGAATGACAAAACTGAATCGCTCTGTTGAACGGAGCATGAAGATAATCGAAGTCGTTTCGGGTAGTGGCGTGACTTCACTTGCTTTTTTGGCGGACCAGACAGGTTTGCCCAAGGCAACTATTCTGAGAATTTGTGCCACGCTGGTGAATCAACGATGGTTGACCCAAAGCCGAAGCGACAGCCGATACCGGATCGGACCCAGGTTTCCGCGTTTGGAATCCGAGCCCGATTCGGTCGACGCAATCATCGAAGCTGGAAAACTGGAAATCGTCGCATTGACCAAGGACACCGGACTTGCTGTCGATCTCGCCGTGTCGATCGGAAACGGACGCGTTGAAATCGTGGATACAACGCGGCACTTTGCCTTGCACGGAATTTTCCCCGATACCATCGGCTACCGCCCGTCACCGTTTCGCTCAGCGTTAGGAAGCGCTTTCCTTGCGGCGTTAGGTACAGACGAACGGACTTCATATGTCGCGAAACTGGCCGTAAACACGAGAGGCAGGGATCGCGAGGCCGCGTTGAACTTTCCGAACAGATTACAGGACATTCGTATCAACGGATTTGCCGCCCGAGAGGAAGCGTATTGGGGCCGCGCAGTTGATTACGGCGGAACACCAAGTGCAATTGGTGTTGCGATCCATGCGGACAATAAAGCCGTGGGGGCCATCAGCTTGGTCTGGCTTGCGGAAAAACAAACGGTTGCGTCAGTTGCCGCCGCCCATCTTGAACGCCTTACCTTGGCTGCACACGCCATCGGCAGGCAACTGGGATCTGCTGACGGCCATAACGGGCAATAGAGAAATGGTCTGTGTCAACCAGACGTTGCTTTTCGACGCTATGTCCCGTCAGAGCCAATATAGGACTGTGCCTGTGCGCTTGTCTCAAAGATGTGTGTGCGTGCGTCCGGGAAAACTTCGCCCAGCTTCATACGCATGAACGCTGATCCGGAATAGCGAGAGACTGTTCGGTAATGGCGTGTGGTTAGATCGTTGACCATTTCCGCCCAACTACTTTCAAGCGCTTCGTCAATGCGGAACCCGTCATAGTTCACGACAACATCAACGGGTTTTCCATGTGCGACACAAACCTCCGCCACGAGACGCCCTACAAGATCAATTTCCTCTTGGGTCCGAATGCGCAACTTTTCGAAATTGAGGAACAGCTGACCCATGCTTGGATCAAGCGCAATGCGGTCCGGCAAATCCAGATGCAAAAGGTCCGTGCGCAGTCCCATTTCACCGATCCGGAAAATGCGCGGGTCCATGAGGGCAACCTCATCCACAATCGGACGAACCTCCATCAGGTTCAGGATATCGCGTTCCAAATCGACACCGGGGGCGATTTCGATCAGGTGCAAACCCGTTGGTGTCAACTCGAACACGCAGCGTTCAGTCACATACAGAACCGGCTGACCCAGCCGCGCGGCCCGCTTGCCCGAGAAAGAAATCTGCTCAACATGTTCAAGGAATTTGCGGGATCGCCCCTCTTGCCGGATTTCGCACCCGTCTTCGTTGATATGCACATCCAGACCTTGGGCCGTGAACGTCCCCGCGAACACCACGGCACGGGCATTCTGGCTGATGTTGATGAAACCACCGGCACCTGCAAGCCGAGGCCCGAACCGGGACACATTCACGTTGCCCGCCGCATCCGCTTGCGCAAGACCAAGGCACGTCATGTCGAGGCCGCCACCATCGTAGAAGTCAAACTGGTTGTTTTGCGGGATGACCGCATCGGTATTAACCGCTGCACCAAAGTCGAGGCCTGAGGCAGGTTGTCCACCAATCACACCGGGTTCAGCCGTCAAAGTCAAATGCTCCAACAGACCTTCCTCGGCAGCCACAGATGCAACCCCTTCCGGCATCCCGATGCCCAGATTAACGACACCATTCACCGGCAATTCAAATGCACACCGTCGCGCGATGACTTTGCGTGCATCCAGCGGCATTGCGGGAATTTCACCCAAAGGCGGCCGAATGCGATTGGTAAAAGCTTGGCTAAACGCGGTGCTATACGTTTGGACATGATTTTCTGGCTTCGCGACGACGATGGCATCTACAAGGATACCTGGAATATGCACGTCCCGCGCGGGCAGCGACCCTGCACGCGCAACCCGTTCGACCTGCACAATCACCACGCCGCCCGCATTATGCACGGCCATCGCCTGCGCTAGATTGTCGATGGTCAGCGCTTCGCGCTCCATCGTCACATTGCCCGCCTCATCAGCGGTGGTGCCACGCAACAAAGCAACCGTCAGTTTTTGCGACGGATAGAACAGAACCTCTTCACCGCCGATATTCATCAATTCGACCTGAGGTTTGATTGAAATATCATTTATCGCGCCGCCACCCTGACGCGGATCGACAAAAGTCTCCAAACCCACTTTGGATAACATTCCCGGCTTGCCAGCTGCGATGTCTCGATAAAGCTGGCTGATCACGCCTTGTGGCAGGTTCCAGCCTTCGATCTTTCCCTCGGTGGCTAACTTTGCAACCTTGGGGATCAGCCCCCAATGGCCCCCAACAACTCGTTTCAGCAATCCTTCATGGCCCAGCCGGTTCAAACCGCGTTCCTTGCCATCTCCCTGCCCCGCGGCAAAGACCAAAGACAGATCGCGCGGATGCCCTGTTTCGATAAACCGCTCTTCAACGGCGGCCAACAACTCATCCGGTACACCGATACCGACAAAACCGGACGTTGTTATGCTATCGCCGTCCTTGATCAAGGCGGCGGCTTCGGCGGGGGAAACGACCTTGCTCGCTTTCATGTCACTGTCCATTCACTATCTATCGGCAGAGAAATCCCTGTGATGTTTTCTGCTGCATTCAAGTAACGGAACTGTATGACACCTGTGGGCCGTCCAACGGTGACGGATTTGCTGCTCCACCGCACTGCCAAGCATGCATCGCGCATAACCACTTCCTCGGTTATGGCGCACGATTTGGCCGAGTCGGGCAATTGCACCTTACCCAACGGCGTCAAAGCATACCCCGTACAGATCGCGGTACGGGTATCCTCAGCGTCGGTCAGTCCAAGTCCGATGCCAGACATTGAGTCGGTGATAACAACCGTTTCGCCAGTTATATCCGTCATGTTATTTTCCTCGGTGCTGTCTTATTTCCGGGTTGTGTCAACGCGGCTGACTTGCATCATTTGGCAACGCAGTTGGCCTTTCGCTGTCCATCTGTGGGCGGCGTGTGGCGTTGGGCAGCATATCCAATACGTCATGCAGCCGCTCCATCAGGTTATGCAATTGGTGCCGCTCCGCATCTGAAAACGCACTGACAAGAGCCGCCTCAAATGCCAAGGCCTCTGGAACAATCCCATGAAACAGATCCAGTCCTGCATCGGTGACTTCGATTTCAACCAGCCGATGATCCTTGTCGCAGGTGGTTTTTGCCAGAAGACCTGCTTTTTCCAGCTTGGCAACTGCGCGGCTGACGCTTGGTTTTTCAAGATAGACACTGTCGTGGATTTCGCGAACGGACATCTTTTCGCGGCGTGCGACATGTACCAAGACGCGCCACTCAGGCGTCGAGAGTCCATATTCCTCACCATAGACTTTTGAGAGCATCTTGGTAATGCGCGACGACAGCACAGACAGCTTGTAAGGCAGGAACTCCGACAGATTGAAATCGTTTGCAGTCATAGGATCGCACACCTTTGATTTCGTTGCATATGAAATGATCTTGACTCATCATCCCACAAAATGATAATCGTTGCAAGTGAAACGATTTTGAGAAGCTGGCCTTGGTGAGTTCGAACAAGCCCTGAAATACTTTGGTGCCAACCACTTCAAACGTAAGGAGACGTGCAATGAAAGACGCAGATATCAGCCCAATGGTGCAAGCTAATGGCACCACAACCACGCCCGGCTATATGCCCGGTTTCGGCAATGATTTTGAGACCGAGGCTTTGCCCGGTGCCCTGCCCCAAGGCATGAACAGCCCGCAGAAGTGTAACTATGGTCTTTATGGCGAACAGCTGTCCGGCACGGCGTTTACCGATGTACACCCCGAACGGACCTGGTGCTACCGCATCCGTCCCTCGGTAAAGCACAGCCACCGTTATGAAAAAATCGACCTGCCGCATTTCCGCTCTGCCCCTGACATTCACCCTGATGTGACGTCACTGGGCCAGTACCGCTGGGATCCGATCCCGCATTCCGATGAGCCGCTGACCTGGCTGACAGGCATGCGCACCATGACAACGGCAGGCGATGTGACAACCCAGGTGGGCATGGCCAGCCACGTCTATCTGGTCACTGAATCCATGAAGGACGAATACTTCTTCTCTGCCGACAGCGAGATGCTGGTGGTGCCACAGGAGGGCCGCCTGCGCTTTGCCACCGAGCTGGGAATCATTGATCTTGAGCCCAAGGAAATCGCCATTATTCCGCGCGGCCTTGTCTACCGTGTTGAAGTGCTTGACGGACCTGCGCGTGGCTTTGTCTGCGAAAACTATGGTCAGAAGTTCGAACTGCCGGGCCGTGGCCCGATTGGCGCGAACTGCATGGCGAATCCGCGTGACTTCAAAGCGCCGGTTGCCGCTTATGAAGACCGCGAAGTTGAATCGACTGTCACCGTCAAATGGTGTGGCCAGTTCCACGAAACCAAAATCGGGCAAAGCCCGCTGGACGTGGTCGCATGGCACGGCAATTACGCGCCTTACAAATACGACCTGCGCAACTATTGCCCCGTTGGTGCGATCCTGTTTGATCACCCCGACCCCTCCATCTTTACCGTGCTGACCGCGCCGTCCGGTCAGCCGGGCACGGCCAACATCGACTTTGTTCTGTTCCGCGAACGCTGGATGGTCATGGAAGATACCTTCCGCCCGCCATGGTATCACAAGAACATCATGTCCGAGATGATGGGCAATATTTACGGCGAATATGACGCCAAACCGCAGGGTTTTGTCCCCGGTGGTGTCAGCCTGCACAACATGATGCTGCCGCATGGCCCCGACCGCGAAGCCTTTGAAAAAGCGTCCAACGCCAACCTCGGGCCCGACAAGTTGGAAAACACCATGTCCTTCATGTTCGAAACCCGCTTCCCGCAGCAGCTCACCCAATTTGCGGGTAAGGAAGCACCGTTGCAGGACAATTACATCGACTGCTGGGCGGACATGGAAAAGAAGTTCGACGGCACGCCGGGTAAGAAGTAACTGAAAAAAAGACTTAACAGCGCGCCTCCGTAACAGGGGGCGCGTTTGCAAAACTGGTCGCGCTTTGATCCGGCCAGACAGATATCAAAGGACACCTTATGACACAGCTTCTCCGCTCTTGGGTCGATAGTGCCAATTCGGCCGACACAGACTTTCCGCTCAACAACCTGCCTTACGGTGCGTTTCACGTCGCGGGCGGTGACCTGCACGCAGGCGTTGCCATTGGCGATTACATTCTCGACGTGACAGCGCTGGAACAAGCCGGCCTGCTGGACCTGCCGGCACAAAACGTCTTTGCCCGTGGCACATGGAATGATTTCATGGCCCTTGGCGCCGATGTCTGGAAGAGCTTCCGCGCTCACCTTACCGCTGCTTTGGGTGAAGGCGCCGCACAGCAATCCGACCTCGAAGGCCATCTGGTTGCCATGGGCAGTGCCACGCTTGAGATGCCGTTCTCCGTGACCGAGTTCACCGACTTTTATGCAGGCCGCCACCATGCGTTCAACGTCGGTTCTCTGTTCCGCGATCCGGCCAATGCCCTGCCGCCCAACTGGCTGCACATCCCCATCGGCTATAACGGCCGCGCGTCCTCCGTTGTGGTCAGCGGCACCGATATCACCCGTCCCAACGGTCAGCTGAAAGCGCCCGATGCGGAGATGCCGGTGTTTGAGGCGTCGAAGCGGTTTGATCTGGAACTTGAGATGGGTGCCATTGTCGGCAAACCCTCCAAGGGCCGCGTTTCCGTACAGGAAGCGGACGACATGATCTTTGGCTATGTCCTGCTGAACGACTGGTCTGCCCGCGACATTCAGGCGTGGGAATATGCGCCGCTTGGCCCGTTTCAGGCCAAGGCGACAGCCACCACAATCAGCCCGTGGATTGTGACCAAAGAGGCACTTGAACCTTTCCGCGCCTCCACACCACCACGCGAAAAGGAACTGCTGCCCTACCTCGCAGAACCGGGCCCGATGCTTTATGACATCGACCTCGAAGTCGGCCTTGCCCCCGAAGGGAAATCCGAAACCATCCTGTCGCGCACCAACTACAACGTGATGTACTATTCCGCAGCCCAGCAGCTGACCCACCACACCACCAGCGGTTGCCCGATGCGGGTGGGTGACCTGCTCGGCTCTGGCACAATTTCCGGTCCTGAAAAGGAAAACCGTGGCAGTCTGCTGGAACTCAGCTGGGGCGGCAAGGAACCCCTGACGCTGGATACAGGTGAGAGCCGCACCTTCCTTGAGGACGGCGACACGCTGACCCTGCGCGGTGCAGCAAAAGGTGACGGCTACCGGATCGGCTTTGGCGATTGCGCAGGCACATTGCGCCCTGCCCCTGCTCTGGACTAAGCGCCCCGATCGTCGCAGAGTAGCAATACATCTGCGACGATCACCCTTTGTCAGGAGGCCCAAATGAGCTGGAACCCCACCCAAAATCCGGAATGCCCCGAAGCGGGCAGCGATAGCATCGAAACATTGATCATTCCCCGCGCCCGCGACCTTGGCGGTTTCGAGGTGCGCCGCGCCTTGCCGTCCCCTGACCGCCAGATGGTCGGCCCCTTCATCTTTTTTGACCAGATGGGCCCGGCGGAATTCATCAATGAGGGCGGCATTGACGTGCGCCCGCACCCGCACATCGGCCTTGGTACGGTCACATACCTTTACGACGGCGAGTTCGAACACCGCGACAGCATCGGCACGAACCAGATGATCTATCCCGGTGAGGTGAACTGGATGACCGCGGGCCGTGGCGTCACCCATTCCGAACGCACCAGTGCCGAGACCCGCGCAGGACGCAGCAAGCTGTTCGGCATCCAGACATGGATTGCCCTGCCCGAAGACCGCGAGGAAATGGAACCGGATTTCGAGCATCACAAGGAAGCGGCCCTGCCGGTTATCACCGACACAGGCACCACGGCCCGCCTGATCCTTGGCACGGCTTATGGCGAAACTAGCCCCGTCACCATGCAATCCGAAACCTTCTATCTTGATGTAGTGCTGGAGGCTGGCGCGTCTTTTCCGCTGCCCGACAATCACGAGGATCGCGGGATCTATGTGACCCAAGGCAGTGTCGAGATTGCGGGGGATGTGTTCGAGGAAGGCCGTATGATGGTCTTTCGTCCCGGCGATAAATTGAGCGTGAAGGCCGGCCCGCAAGGGGCGCGGTTGATGGCGCTTGGCGGGGCGACCCTGAACGAGAAACGCTATATCTGGTGGAACTTTGTGTCCTCTTCCAAAGACCGGATCGAACAGGCCAAGGAAGATTGGAATGCAGCGGATTGGGCAAATGGCCCGTTCAAACTGCCCCCCGGCGATGATAGCGAATTCATCGAGATTGACGCAGCCATGAACCGCACGAAACCGAAGGAATGGCCCTGACATGGTAAAGCCCGCCTTTGATTTAAGACGGGCTTTGGTTTGTCGTTGGTTGAAGTTTAATCAACCAGATCGAAGAACAGGAACTCTGCGTCTTGTCCGTCTGTAAACGTCAAGGCCCCGCTGCCTTCGATGGCCAGCCCGTCGCCTTTTGACAAGACGACACCATTCACATTCAGCGCCCCGCTTGCGACCTGCACCCAGCCTTTGCGACCAGCGGCAAGGTCTGTGGTAATCGTCTGATCGCCGCGCAAGGTCGCGGCATAGACACTGGCATCAGCCTGCGTGGTCATGGACCCGTCACGCCCGTCACGGGAAAGAAACAGTTTCAGTTTGCCGTCTTTGTCGGCGGGCGTCAGGTCAATCGTGTCATAGGCCGGATTGGTGTCCTGCACTTCGGGCAGCAACCAGACCTGCAAGAACCGCATCTGGTCGGTTTTCGACGGGTTGAATTCGGAATGGGTGACACCCGCACCGGCGCTCATGTATTGCACCCCGCCCGCCGCAACGACAGATCCGTTGCCCATGCTATCGCGGTGTTCAAGCGCGCCCTCCATCACGTAGGAGAAAATTTCCGCGTTCTGGTGCGGATGCGCCCCGAAGCCCTGACCGCCATCAACAAGGTCGTCATTGATCACCCGCAGGTTGCCAAAGCCCATGTGGGCGGGATCGTAATAATTGCCAAAGCTGAAACTATGCGCCGATTTGAGCCAGCCAAAGTCAGCCTTGCCGCGCTCATCCGCAGGGCGGCGGGTGAGGCGCAGCGTATCTTGTTTTGTAATATTTTCATGCAGTGTCATGTGATCATTCCTTTTAAAAACGCATTCCTAGAGCCTGAATGTCAGGCTTGGCGGGTCAGTGCGCGTGTTGTCTCGACCAGTTGGCTTACGGTTGTGTCCAACAATTGCTTATGCGGCTCAGAGACCAGCGCACCACTTTCGTCAAACGCGGTAACTCCGTTTGATACGGCGACCTGACTTGGCACAACGGCCACCCCGATGTTGCCTAGCATCATCCGCAAGGGAACAAGCCCGCGCAGTCCGCCCAACGCGCCGGGAGCCACGGAACCAAGTGCAGCGACCTTGCCGTTGAACGCCCAAAGGCCTGGCTCGTTTTCTGTATGCGGACGAGAGATCCAGTCCAGTGCGTTCTTCAACAAAGCAGAAATCGAACTGTTGTATTCCGGCGACGCGATAAAGAACCCGTTATGCTCTACGAACAACTGCTTTAGCCGTTTGGCATTTTCAGGCAGGCCTGTGTCGGCCTCAAGATCGCCATTGTAGATCGGCATGTCAAAATCTGCGAGGTCGATCAGAGTGACTTCCGCACCAGCCTCTTTTGCGGTGCGCGCGGCAAGGGACGCGAGCTGTTTGTTGGTGGAGGCTTTGCGTGCGCTTCCGGCGAACATAAGAAGATTGGTCATTGTCTTTGCTTTCTTATTTGTCAGCGTATTTTCAATTCAAGCCTTCAGCCCATGCGGGATGAAACCGTCAACAATCGGCAGCTTGCGCAAGGCAAATGCACCGCTACCTTGCACGGCGACCGCCACGGCAAGGGCCACCAGTAGCATTGGGAACTCCCAACCACCATTTGGCGCACTAAACAGCCAGCCGTTCGCGGCATGGGCCCAGACAGAGCCGATCAAGAGCGGCAAGGACAGCACCGCAACAAGACGTGCGTAAAGACCCAGAATAAGTGCGGTACCACCGGCAAGCTCTGCAAAGATTGTCAGGTAAGCGGTTACGGCAGGCAGGCCAAGGCTTTCAAAGTATCCAACGGTACCGGGGATTGTGAAAACGAGAACCTTCAGAAGGCCGTGCGCCAAAAGGACAACGCCAAGGGAAACGCGGGTTATGAATGCGCCGTAGTTCAGTTCAGTTTGCTGTGTCATGATCTTTCTCCAGATGTGTAATTTGTTCTGGGACTGATATTGCATGCGAGCAGTTGATTGATAATATATCTATTCAGAAGATCACTCATTCCATTTGGTTGATAATAGGCATGGATCATATTTCTCGTGTTGGCGTGTTTATCGCCGTGGTCAAGGCTGCCAGTTTCGCCGGGGCTGCGCAGGCATTGGGCATCACAAGTTCCGCTGTATCCAAACAGATTCAAAACCTTGAACAGGACTTGCAAGTCAAACTGCTGAACCGCACTACGCGGAATGTGTCCCCGACCGAAGAGGGCGCAATTTACTACGAGCAGGCTGCACGGGCTCTGGAAGATCTGAAAGAAGCGGAAAACCAGATCAACGAATTGAAATCGCGCCCGCGCGGTCCCTTGAAGGTGAGCCTGCCGCAAAGTCTGGGCATCAAGTATTTCAGTGACGCCATTGCACGTTTCGCGGCCGAGTATCCAGAAGTCGAACTGGACGTGAACCTAGATGATCGCCTTGTCGACATCTTGGGCGAAGGGTTTGATCTGGTGGTGCGTATCGGTTCACTAAAGGACACAACTCTGATTGCGCGGCGTATGGCCGACTGTCCGGTCGTGCTTTGCGCCAGCCCCGCCTATCTGCAAGCGCACGGAACACCGCAAAGTCCTGCTGATCTGGCACAGCATAATGTTCTTGCATTCACAGGAAACCGAGGACCGCATGAATGGCGATATGCCAATGAAGCCGGTCAAACAGGACAGGTCTCGTTGCACGGCAATTTCAAAGCGGACTCGGGTGAAATTCTATGCCGCGCGGCATTACAAAACGTAGGGATTGTTATCTTGCCGATATTCTACGTTGCAGAATACCTTGAAACCCAACAGTTGCAGATCATCCTGCCTGAACTTGTTACGTCACCAAAACGCGAGATCTTTGCAGTGTTTCCACCAAACCGTTTTCAATCAAAAAGGCTGCGCCTGTTTGTGGATCTTTTGGTGGCCACCTCCAAAAAACTGCCATGGGTGAATTGACTGCCACCACCCAGAAATCTGCTGCCGCAGACGCCCCTTCCGGATGGTAGTCACAAGCGAGATAGCACGCTTGTACCGCCCCCAATTTGCACATGCCAAACCGGTTTGCGAGAACTTCCCTGTCCCGCTTGAAAGCAGGGTGAATTGAAAGACCAGCCAGCACAGACCGAAATTGCATGCACCTTGGCCGCGACCAACTGATTATGAAGCAACGCTGCCATCCCTCCCCAATTCATCAGCTGTACGTTTGATCCCCGTTTCCATAATGTCGAACATTTCGTTGATCTGGTTTTCGGTGATGATTAATGGCGGCGAGAACACACACATGTTGATGATCGGTCGCACAACCAAACCCAATTCCTGACAGTGTTGATCAATCCTAACTCCCAGATCGCGATCCGTTTCCAGATCATTCAAACCCTCGGGTTCAACTTTGCACTCGACACATCCAACCAGCCCCATACCGCGGGTATCACCAACGATAGGATGATCGCGCAACGCGTGCAGCCGTTCCTGAAACAACGGTGCCACGGACCGGACATGTTCCAAAATTCCTTCACGCTCGAAAATCTCGATGTTCTTCAGTGCGACAGCGGCAGACACAGGATGGCCGGAATACGTGTACCCATTCGAGAACGTCGCCCCTTGGGACTTCTCGCCGGAAATCCTGTCAATCAGCGCATCCGAGATGATGCAGGCCCCCATCGGGATATAGCCAGAGGTCAGACCCTTGGCCGTCGTGATGATGTCCGGCACGATATCGAACACTTCCTCAGAAGCGAACCAATGCCCCAAACGACCCCAGCTTGTGACCACTTCGTCAGAAATATATAGAACATCGTGCTTGCGGCAGATCTCAAGGCAACGCTTGTGATAACCTTTGGGAGGGACAATCACACCGCCCGACGCAAGGATGGGTTCGGCAATAAATGCGGCAACTTTATCCGGGCCGATCTCCAGAATGGCGTTCTCCAGATCGTTAACCTTTTCATCAAGGAAATCCTCGATGCTCATGCCCTCAGACCGACCGTAAGGGTTCACGTTTGGCAGGAAATACGCCAACTCCTGCGCCTGATCCAGCCACCCTTTGTCACGTTCTTTACCGCTGACGCTGGAGGCCAAATAGGTTGACCCGTGATAGGCCTTTTGCCGCGAAATCACGATCTTCTTTTCGGGGCGACCCAACAGGTTGTTGCGAAAATGAACAAACCGGATGGCCGTATCTACTGCCGTTGACCCGCCCGTAGTGAAAAAGACATGGTTCAGATCACCGGGCGTGCGTTGCGCAATTTCGTGGGCCAGTCGCGCAGGAACGGAGTTGGCGTTATTGAACGGCGAGAAATAGGCCATATCGCGGGCTTGTTGGGCCATTGCATCCGCGATCTCTTCATTGCCGTAACCGACCTGCACGCACCACATACCAGCAGGCCCGTCGATCAGGCGTTTGCCGGTTTCAGTCGTGACATAAATGCCGCTGGCGGTTTCGGCAAATGTCCGTTGATTGTTGCCGATATCGGCCATGCCTTCCCACGGATGGATAAAGTTCTTGTTGTCCCAATCACGGACGGCGTCGAAGTCATTTGTCAGGGTCATCTGAACCTTTCCTTGAGGGCGCATCAGCCCGTCATTTATCTATGCTGATGTTGGGGTATCGGGCGCGGCGGGCAGTTTCTCCAGCATCGTTTTGTAGAACGTATGGAAGTCCGCAATTGCCCATTCCATGTCTGCCAATGGACCGGGTTCGTAAAACTGCGAATTTACGCCTGCCTGATTGTGCCGGATGATCCGTTCGTCGTCTTGCGAAGTGACATGCCAAAGCCAAGTGAGGTCGTCAGGATCATAATCGCGCCCTGCAATGGCATCGCTGCGTACCATCCAGACAACCTGAATATCGGTTTCCTGAACGCTGCGCGGAATGAAACGGTAACCGACAACGTGGTCGGAATAGACCAGCAAATAGTTCAGGATGCCCAGAACAATGTCCGTGGCACCACCGTCATATCCTGTCAGGGTGCCCAGCAACGGAGCCAGCGGCGCGCCGGATTTGCTGCCCGTTTCATAGCCCTCAAACAAGGGATAGCGGCGGTGATAGACATCCGCGCCCGGTGCCAACGCCTGTTCTCCGGTCAGGTTTAAGACTTGAGGCGATAACCCGACTTCACTGGCACGCGTGTGCAAGGCTGGCAGCAAGGCCTCCATTTCGGCAGGGGATTTTAACGTATGCGAGCGGGAGTATTCCAGATGCGCAGGGGCGCAATGATAACATTCCAGATAGTTCTCCAGCGCCAGTTTCCAGTTTGCGGGCACAGGGTAAGTTGCCGTGCGAACAACCTTCAGGTCTTCAAAACCAAACGGCTCTGTCAACGGGCCAAGCTGGGTAAGGGCGTCGTCCAATGGCGGCGCATCCGCACTGGCACAGACAAGGATCATACCTTGAAACACCTGCACCTGCGCGGATTTCAAACCCCACCTCGCAGGATCAAAGTCAGGGCCCATCTCGCGCCCTGCCCTCAGTTCCCCCGACAATTCATAAGTCCAAGCATGGTAGGGGCAGACAAAAACCCGCGCCTTGCCTGAACTTTCGGTGCAAACCCGCGATCCACGATGACGGCAGACATTGATATGAGCGCGTACGGTGTTGTCGCGGTCGCGCACGATAATCAGGGATTCCGGGCCATAGTCGAAAAGGAAATAATCCCCCGCCGCTGGTAGCTGGCTTTCATGGCCTACCCAGATCCAGTTGCGGTTCCACACTGCCGCAATGTCGTGATCATAGATCGCTTGCGACGTGTAAAAATCGCGCGGCAACGCGTGCCCGTGTTGATGTTTAACGATCAGATTGTCGAGTTCTAGGGGGCGCGTCGACATTACAAGTTCTCCATCTGCAGCGAAGGCATTTCTCGCCGGAACCATTCGTTTTCGACATCGGTCTTTGAGCGTTCAAAATTACGCGCAGCCATGTGACCCGCAAAAACCGCATCTGCGATCAACGCAGGTCCAGCAGCATCACCGATCAACTCTAGCGTCCTCAGTCCTTTGTCGCGCAGCGCATCATACAGCGCTGTCTCACGTTTGCGTTCCGTCACCAAAACAGCAGCGCCACCGGCAATCTCCTGCACCCGTCCGGTGAACCCACACGCGATCTGGACATAATCAGGCGTCACGCCCAAAATCGTATGGTTGCAAATGATCGTTACCCCTAACTCCAAGAGACGCGTTTGGATACGGTGTTGTTCAAGCGTCAGGACCGTGAACGAAGACACCAGACTTTCCGGCGTGATAAAGGTCACATCATAGCCCTCAACAGCCAGCTTTTCGGCAAGGACGCCCGCAATATAGGCGTGATCGTCGTCGTAGATTGTGACTGGCCCCTTGGATGGCATTCGACCCGCCATAATATCATCAGGGGTAAAAATCGCGGCATTGACGTCCACTTTGGGATGTTTGCGAATGGTGCTGCGGCCGATCCCGTCGGCCCGCCATTTGGACCCTGTTGCGACAAAGACATTAGCGATGCCTAGTTCCAGCACCTCTTCCGCACCCATACGGCTTTGGGTGAATATCTGCACATTACCGCGTTGGCGCAAATCATGGGTGCGGTGATCCGCAACGCGACCCCACGCGCCCAAGCCGGTCAAGCGGCTCTCGCTCAACACGCGCCCGCCCAATTCTGTCGATGACTCTGCCAGCGTCACTTGATAGCCGCGTTTCGCCAGTTGCATGGCACATTCAAGACCCGCAGGACCGGCCCCTATGACAAGCGCATCGTCTTCGTTGCCTTTTGGCGCAATGATCTCGGGGTGCCAGCCGCGCCGCCATTCTTCTCCCATGGTCGGGTTTTGCGTGCAGCGGATCGGCGCATTCACACTGTCGGCCATAACGCAGATATTGCAGCCGATACATTCGCGGATTTCATCAATGCGCCCCTGTTCAACCTTTTGCGGCAGGAACGGATCAGCAATCGACGGACGTGCCGCCCCGATAAAATCAACAACACCCTTGCGCACCATTGAGACCATCATGTCCGGCGAGGTCAGCCGCCCTACCCCGACAACTGGCTTGCTCGTCATGGATTTCACAAACGAGATGTAATCATTCTGGTAGCCATCTTGCGGCTGAAACCTGCTGGTGATGGAATCGTTCGCCCAATCAGCGACATTCACATCCCAAAGGTCGGGCAGTTCGGCCAGCATCTCGACCACCGCACGACCCTCTTCAGCCGCTTGCATGCCATCTCCGCCCAGCATTTCATCAACCGCAAAACGAAACGCCACAGCGCAGGTATCACCAACAACTTCACGCGTTTCTTCAAGCAGTTCGCGGGTCAGGCGCACGCGGTTCTCTAGGCTGCCGCCGTATTCATCTGTCCGGTCGTTCATATGTGGCAACATAAAATGCTGCGCCAGCGTCATGTTATGGCCAGCGTAAACATAGACAATGTCAAAGCCCGCATCCCGCGCCCGAACGGCCGCATCACGATGCCAGCGCCGAAAATTGCGAATGTCGGTCTTGTCCATTGCGCGCGCTTGTTTTGGAAACGGCGCATCAATCGACATATCGGAGGGTGCCAAGATAGGCGCACGGCTGAACAAGTTCTGCGCATGATTGCCGTTGTGCACCAGCTCGATTGCGGCAAGCGACCCTTTGTCGTGTACTGCTTCTGTCATCAATCTAAGGGCGGGAATATCACGAGCATCCCACAGGCGGTTCTCGGCAAACGGCGACAAATCCGATGTGGGGTGAATTTCGGTTTCCTGATTGCACACAACTGCCCAACCGCCTTCGGCTTTCATCCCGCGCATGGCCGCTTCGGCCTGCGGGCGCACATGTCCCATACCATTGCAGTGGGGCACCTGAAAAAAGCGGTTCCGTGCCGTAACCGGCCCGATTTGAACGGGTTCGAAAAGCACAGAATATGGATTTTCTTTGGTCATCAGCTGGCCTTTTTCGGAATGGGTATCCGGGGATCGTAGCGACCCCCGGATGATTTGGCTTAGCAATCAGAAACCAGCTTTGATCCGTTCAAATTCTTTCAGCATCTTGGCCTCAAGCGCCGGATCAACCGCGTCAAAGAACAGGCTGCCGTCAAAGAACGCCTTCGGATCGTCAAACCCGTATTGCTCGATCAGAGCAGCATCGGAAATGGCGTAGGCATCGGCGTTTGCGTGCGGATAGCCCCAGCTTTCGATGATGTATTTGCCGCTTGTCGCATCCGACAGCGCGTTCAAATGGTCATAGATCTGATCCACTGGCGTGGTTGAGGATTTCAGATGCACATAACCACAGACCCAAGTCGCAATCCCCTTGTCGATGTCGCGCATCATCTTGGCTGGTGTTTCGTTCCAGATCAGGTTCAGTTCTGACTGGTTCCACGCCCAGCCCATTTCCAGTTCTCCGCTGGCCATTGCCTGATCCATCTGGCCTGCGTCCGACCAATAAAAACGAATGTTCGGATGCACTGCTCGTAGATAATCCGAAGCCTCTTTAAACTGCTCGTCACTCAGCTTTGTGTAGTCGTCAGCGTTGCCCGTCGCCAAAGCCGCCAATGCATAGGCACTGGAGGCGGCATCAGGGATCGACACTTTGCCCTGATAGGCAGGGTCCGCCAGCAATTGCAGCCCGATCTTGTCGTCAGCAATCTTGTCTGTGCGGTAAATCAGGCCTGTGTTGCCCCATTCAAACGGCATCATATAGGTCTTGCCGTCAATCTGGATGCCGTCGACCTCTTTGATCTCGGGCAACATCGCGTCCCAATTGGTCAGCTTGGAGGTGTCGAGCGGATGAATGAGATCGGCAGCAACCCATTTGCGCACAGCATCCGAACAGGGGTGCGCCAGATCAGCGGCAAAGCCTGATTGCAACTTGGTAAATGCCTCTTCCTGACTTCCAAAGAATGTATAGGTCGGCGCGTCCCCATATTTCTCCATATAGGCCGTGAAAAACGCCTGATCCTCGTAGCCGGACCAATCAAAAACCGTCAGCGCTCCACCGTCTGCCAGTGCCGCGCCGGACGTGAGCGCCGTTGTCAGGGCCAATGCCCCTATTGCTGTAAATTTCATTTGCTTCTCCCTTTTATGATTTTGATTGATCTTGGCCCAAGTCGATCACCGAGGCGCTTTGCACACCTAACCAGACCGTGTCGCCTTGGCGGTAGTCGACTGTGTGAAAGTAGTTTGGCACCGAAGCCGCAATCGGTTTTTTTACGCCATCAACTTCGACGTGGTAGTGAACATTCTCGCCATAAAACGCGACATTGCGCACCGTGCCTTGGGTGGTTGCGTCGTAGCCTTCGGGTTCTAGAGCGGATATTTCCAGTTGCTCTGGTCGAATACCAACTTCGATGGCACGCCCCCCGGTAGCAACATTCGGATTGCGTTCTATTTCCATCGTGCCAAAGCAAGGCGTAGTTATCGTGAGGCTTTCGGCATGTTCCGCCTTGACCTCTGCGGGAAAGAAATTCATTTCGCCGATGAAGCTGGCCACCTCGTTATTACACGGCTTTGCATAAAGCGTAGGCGGTGCATCAACCTGCACCAGACGACCTTCGAACATCACGCCAATGCGATCCGACATGGTCATCGCCTCGTATTGGTCATGCGTCACCATCACAAATGTGATGCCAAGCTCTTGCTGCAAATGGCGTAGCTCAAACTGCATCTGCTCGCGGAGTTTCTTGTCGAGTGCAGAAAGTGGTTCATCCAGCAACAACACTTTTGGCCGCATGATCAAAGACCGCGCCAATGCCACACGTTGACGTTGACCGCCAGACAGTTCCGTTGCACCGCGCGATTGCAGCCCACCCAATTCAACCATCTCAAGCGCTTGCGCCACGCGAGTGTCAATCTCGGCTTTTGAGATGCCTTTACCACGTAGCCCGTAAGCCACGTTATTGCCGACATTCAGATGCGGGAAAATCGCATAGCTTTGAAAAACCATATTTGTGGGCCGCTGGTTGGCGGGGATACCGTCCATGTCCTGACCATCAATAATGATCTTTCCGGACGTCGGTTCTTGAAATCCCGCAATCATGCGCAAGGCTGTGGTCTTGCCGCACCCGGACGGGCCAAGCAGGGAAAAGAACTCCCCTGCCCGCAGATCCAGATCAAACTTTGAAACCGCGACCACTTTTCCAAACCGCTTTTCGATTTGCCGCAACTGGATGATGTTTTGCTCGGTCATTTCGAACCTCCAAAAGTCGATTTGGCAGAGCGGCGACGAAAAAACTCGGCCACGACCAGCAAAGCGACAGACGCCAGCAGCAAGAGCGACCCGAGGGCCAGTGTGTTGGGAAGTTTCGCGGGAAAGCGGATTTGGCTCCAGATATAGACCGGCAGGGTTGTTTCGCTGCCAGACAGGAAAAACGCCAAGACAAATTCATCAAAACTGACTGTGAAAGTGACCAGTAGGCTGGCAACGATCCCGGGTGCCACGATGGGCAAGGTCACACGGCGGAATGTCTCTACAACACCGGACCCCAGATCGTAAGCGGCTTCCTCCAACGAGGGATCAAAATCATCAAATGCGGATTTCAGGATCGACACCGCAAAGGGCAGCGCCAGAAACGTATGCCCTAATGTGATCGCCGTGAGCGATGGTTTGATGCCGATGGAGATGAACAACACCAACATTGAGGACGCAACAATAATGCCTGGAATGACAAGCGGCAGCATCACCAGCCCCTCGGAGGCTTTCTTGCCCCGAAACCGGTAGCGCACATAGGCACGTGCCGCAAAAAGCCCCATCGACGTGGCAAGCGTGGCAGCCAACAATCCGACAATGACGCTGTTCATCAATGCCCCGATCAGCGCGTCCTGCCCGCCCAACTGGCGATACCATTCCAGCGTCCAACCCTTGATCGGAAAGGCGACAATTGTGCCGTCGTTGAATGAAAACAGCGGCAGAAACAGTACCGGCAGATAGAGGAACACCAGATAGGCAATCGCATAGATCGCAAGGCCGGAAGGGCGGGTCATCTGATGCGCCTCCCCAAACCACTGGCGGCCAAGACAAAGACGATGGCGACAAACCCGACCGACATCATAGCCAGCAACGAAAGGGTCGCGCCCAAAGGCCAGTTATTCGCAGCGCCGAATTGCACCTGAATAAGATTGGCGATCATCTTGCCATCAGACCCGCCAACAAGGGAGGGCGTGACGTAATCCCCGACAGTAGGAATAAAGATGATAAGACAGGCCGCGATGATACCCGGAATTGTCAATGGCAGCGTGACCCGCAAGAAGCGCTGCACAGCACTGTTGCCCAGATCAGTTGCGGCCTCAAGCAAGCTGAGATCAATCTTTTGCAACGACACGTAGATCGGCAAAATGGCAAACGGTGCCCATGCATGGGCAAGCGTCAGCACAACCGCAAATTCGTTATACAGCAGGAACGTAAGTGGCGTGTCGATCACCCCGATGCTGAGGAGTGCAGAATTCAGAACGCCATTGAATCCCAAGATAAGTTTCCACGCAAAAACACGCAGCAGATAACTTGACCAGAACGGGATCGTGATCAGCAAAAGCCAAAGCGTTTTGCGGCGTGCCTTCAGAGCGATAAAATACGCAATCGGATAGGCCAGCGCGACAGTGAACAACGTGACAGCACCTGCGATCAGAACCGAGCGGATCATCAGGTAACGGACCAGCGGATCAGTGAAGGCCTCGCGGTAGTTTGCCAGCGTTACGGTACGATCAACGGACACATAGGTTTGCGTCCAAAGCGAATAGGCCACAAGGATCGCCAAAGGTGCCGCGACCAACAGCCCCACATAAAGTGTTGCAGGTCCGCTAAGCGCTATTCCTCTTGATGCTTCACTCTTGAAGTTGACCAAAATACCCCCCAAAGCGACCAGATCGGGATTAATGGACGCTCGTCCATTAACTATTGCCTAGAGTCATTGCGCGTGTCAATCTTTGATGTATTGCTGCACCTTCCGTCCGAAATGGAGGCCGTTCGTTTGACAACCCCAGCGGTAAAACCCGAGCAAAGCGCTGACAAGCGCCCCTCCAAGCGCGACCCCGAAAACGCCAAACGGGTGCTGATCCGCGCAACCCTCGATACCATTGCCGAAATCGGGATTACCGACACCACCGTCAGCAAGATCATTGAACGCGCAGGGGTGTCGCGCGGGATGATCCATCTGCACTTTGGCGGCAAAGGGATGCTGCTGACGGCAGCCGCAAAATTTGTCAGCGAAGAATATTATCAAGAGGTTGACCGCCGTATCCAGCAAGCGGCAAAAAATCCCGAAGCAATTATTATGGCCGTCATTCACGCAGACCTGAGCGAGGTGTTGATGAACACAAGGTCAACCCGAATTTGGCACGCATTTCGCGGCATCGCGGGGTCGAATGCCAGTATCGCTGTTTACAGTAACACCCGCGACAAACGGCTTCGTCACCTAATTCGGGCAGCATTTGACACGCTTGCAAAAGAGTATGATCAGGACGAACATGCCACGCGCGCCCGCGACGCAACGTTTGGTCTGCTGGTGATGCTTGAGGGGATGTGGGTGGACTACCTCTCCCACCCAAACGAATTTTCGCGAGAGGTTGCAACATCAATTGTTCGCCGGTTCATGGCAGGAATTTTCCCACGTCATTTTCAGGAACAACCGGCTTCTGAATAGCTGTATCTGCCAGATATGTTTCAACGTTGATTTTCAAATCAAAGGGCTTGTAATCGACCGTACATATCAGGTCGGCGATCCCTGAATAGACCCCAGGATGATCTATAGTCTGCCGTTGCCGCAAGGTCGATTGTCGCAGTGATTTGTATCTGTGATGTCCGGTCTGCCTCGGCGATAAGTGCACCGGTGTGATCTGCTATGAACGAAGTGCCATAGAATGTGATTTCGGTTCGGCCAGAGGTTTCTTTACCAACACGGTTAGACGCAATGACGGGAACGATGTTTGCGGCTGCATGACCTTGCATAACGCGTCTCCAATGTGGCGCACTATCAATCGACGGATCTGCAGGTTCGGAACCGATTGCTGTGGGGTACAGCAACATTTCAGCGCCCTGCAACACAAGTGATCGGGCAGTTTCCGGAAACCACTGGTCCCAGCAGATCGCGCACCCCAGTTTGCCAAAGGATGTCTCACAAACTTGAAAGCCGGTATCGCCTGGGCTGAAGTAAAACTTTTCCTCATAGCCGGGATTCTGAGGTATGTGTGTTTTGCGATAGTGTCCGACGATTTCTCCATCAGCGTCCGCGACCACGAGAGAGTTGAAAAACGCCTGTCCCGACCGTTCAAAGAATGAAATTGGCAATACAATCCCCAGCTCTCTTGCGAGGCTGGTAAAATGCTGAACGACGCGACTGTCTGTTTGTCTGGCAGCAAGTGCAAAGTGTTCCGCTGATTGCTCGATGCAGAAATAGGGCGTTTCAAACAGCTCTTGCAAAAGAACAATCTGAGCGCCCTGTGAGACTGCTTCGCGGACCAGTTTCTCTGCCCGCGCAATGTTGTCATCCACATCCCAGCCACAAGGCATCTGTGTCGCAGCAACTGTTACTTCGCGCATTGGAAGGCCTTTCAAAAGAATCCCGTTACAAGGCACTATGGTGAAAAAAGTGAACCAAATTCAAACTTATCAGTCACCTTGCAGTAAATTCTTCTAAATTCGCTCAGAAATGGTGCCGCGATAGGGTTCAAACCGACAGCGGTGGTTTACCAATTTCCCTTAAGACTGCTCTGAACCTCATGCATGACAGGTGCGGTTTCCCGGAGCAGGACAAACCCATGCCGAAATATCATTTTAGGGGCTTTTTCCCTTTGGATATTTCAATCCCGTCGACGGGGCTGATACGTCTTAATTCGACTTATGATAGCACGTCGGCATACCGCTTTGAAATCACCGTTGATGACAGCACTTGGTCCGGTGAATCAGGAGCCAATGCCACCGCTGACGATGCATCCCAGCAAACAACAGTTGGCTATGTTGCAAATGGTCAGGTTGATCCGGATCTGGCAAATGACATGCAACGTACTGTGCACGGGGACTACCAGCGCGGCTATGCTGGCGCTGACTCGATTGCCGACTTCAACGCTGGCAACACTTGCGCGTTAACTGACGGCGACACCGCACGGCATATCACCTACAGACACGCCTTGCCGGAAATACTGGGCTAACTCCCCCACTTACACACGTCAAATCCGATAAAACGCCGCTGCTGTTCTTGAAAACACCTGTTCCGCGTCAGTGCCCGCCTGCTCGTGCACAAATGCAACAAGATCGGGGTACGTCTGATGAAGTTTATCCACCGGAAAGTTACTGCCAAACATCACACGGTCCGCCCCGAACAGCGCCAGAATTTCCTGCGTAACCCAAACTGCTGCACCACTCAGATCTGAACCAAAAAACATTGCATAACCGGAAAGCTTGACCGCCACATGTGGCAATTCTGACAGCGTTCGCATACCGTTACGCCACACCTCCATTCCACGGGCGGACATGTCATAAGGAGAGCCAAGATGGTCAATCACAACAGGTATTTGCGGATAATCCGCCAAAAATTCAGCTGCTTGTCCCATCTGTTCCGGATAAAGTTGCAAATCAAAACTCAGCCCATGATCGGCAAGACAGGCAAATTGCAAGCGCCAAGTCGGATCGTCCAGATAGTTGCAGGGTGCAAAGCTTAACTCGGGGTGATCAGACAGGTGGGAAACAATCTGACGGATACCGCGCAAATTGGCATGTGCCTTGTGCCCCGCCAATTGATCCGTAAATGCTCTGGACGCCAGATCAGCAAAGGCCACAATCATAATCGGATGGCCAGAAACATCAGAAATATTCTGGATAAACGCAGTTTCGGCAACCGGATCTGGCAGCTTGGGATCAGCCTGCACATGTACCGAAGCAGTCAGGCAATTTTGCACACTTTCACTTAAGAACTCGTCCAGCAGATAGTCGCGCTGAATTGGTGTCGGGTCTCCAAACGGTTTTGGCGCGCCAATATCCTTGAGCCAGACATAACCCACGTCCAAATCAGGCGATTGTGGTGCCCAAAGATGATGATGCGCATCAATGATCCTCATCGCAGACCACCAGTCTGTCCACTACATATCTTAGTCATATTTCCATTCCTTCAACGCCTGCGAAACCCGCATCAGCCCGTCAGCCAGATTGACACCGCTACCACCGCCAACACCCAGACGAATGTGTTCCGGCTGGTCATAAGCGCTGCCGGGCAAGAGAAACGTCCGGTACGGATCAGCCAGCAGCACCTTGGCAAAGACATCACTGTCGATCCCCTTCGGCAACCGCCCCAGACCGATCAGCCCGGCGCGTGGTTTAACCCAACTTAACCCGTCTTGTGCAGCAACCCATTTGTCCATCTGCACAAGGTTCGCAGCCCCTTCGCGCCGCGCCTTTTCCATCGACGCGGCATAGCGTTCGGGGCGCAAGGCGATCTGCGCAATCACCTCGCCCATGATGTTCATAATCTCGGAGGAATTCTCCCGCAGGATTACCGCATCCATCACCAGTTCAGGATCAGGGCAGATCAGCCAACCGGTACGCAACCCTTGCAAGCCCAACGCCTTGCTAACGGAGCCCGTTGTGATCCCCCGCGCATACATGCCCGCGATGGAAGGCGCACGGGTGCCGTCCCACTCAAGACCTGCATAAACCTCATCCACCAGTAGCCATGCCCCTACTCTATCCGCAATCCGCACCAGTTCTTCCAGCTCCCCCTGCCCCAGCAAATCTCCAGTCGGATTGTTCGGGTTGGTGATGAAAATCATCTTGGTTTTGGCTGTCACAGCATCCGCCACCTGATCCAATGGCAGACGCCAGCCATCCTTCTCCTTCCGGTTAACCTTGACCACTTTTGCGCCAATTGCCTTGGCCAGCACCTCGGCCTGTGGCCAACCCGGCGTCTCGATCACAATCTCATCTTCAGGCTGCAAAAGCTGCATTATGGCCAAATAGTTCGCTTCGGCCGCCCCTGCGGTGATCAACACATCCTTGCGGGCACAGGTTCCCTGCAATCCCGCGTGGGTCAGGATATGATCACGCAACTCAGGCAGTCCACGGAAATCGCGATTGTTCCAATCCAGCGGCAATTGAGGGTCCAGATCGTCCAGATACTCCCCAAGCACAGGCGATTGCGAAAGCGAAAAGCCGACAATCGCTTCGGGCGCAGCATCCGTGGTCTCCAGCAGATGCTGAAACAATGTGTGTATCTTGACTTTCATGCCCGCTCCTTACCCAATGCGTCCATGAGTAACCGGATCACCCTCAAGGGCAAACCCAAACGTCTGGCCGTACTGGATTACGGATTGTTCGAAGTCCACGCAGGCCCGCGCACCATCGGTATATGCGGCTTTGTGATTGAAACGGACGCCGATGAAATTGTGCTGATCGACACCGGCTTTCCGCAGAAATACGCAACTGATGCCGAGGCGGCCACGGCAGAGGATGACTTGGGCAGTTTCGGGCGCGTGCTGTCCGTCTCGCCAGAAAACATGCCGGGTCCGCAGCTGGCCAAACTGGGGCTGGCGAAATCGGATATCACCCTGATGATCCAAAGCCATACCCATATTGATCATGTGGGACATATGGCAGACTTTGCGCATGCCCCGATCCTCATGTCCGCCGATGAGCGCGCCCTACCCCGTCCGCTATATTGGTCGGGCAAACAAATGATGGAATGGCCAGAGGCGGACTATCATTTGATCGCAAGCGATATCGTTCTGGGCGAGGGCTTCAAAGTGTTGCACTGCCCGGGTCATGCACCGGGGCAACTGGCATTCTTGATCGACTTACCACAGACAGGTTGGGTCATGTTGACCTCTGATGCCATCAGCCGCGCTGCCGAGATAGACGAAAAATTCGCAGGATCATGGAACGTGGACCAAGCGATTTTCCACGGGGACAGGTTGATGGGTTTGGCGGCTGAACGGGAGGCATTTGTGATCTACGGACATTCACCCGAACAATGGCCCAACCTGAAGAAAGCGCCACATTGGTTCGCGTAACATCGCAGCATTGAAATTGCCGCAACAGGCACCAGGCGTCAGATGCTTAACGCACGTCACGACCCTGATTAAGAATGATCACGTTCCCGCTTGATATGTCACCTGCTGGGGACACCAGAAACCCGACCCAATCAGCAATTTCTGACGGCTGCATGGCGCGGCCATGTGGCATCTGCGCAATTGCTTTGGCCAGCACATCTTCGCTCAACACCCCAAACAACGGGGTTTCAGTCATTGCTGGGGCAATCGAATTTACCGCAATCTTGTCTGTCGCAAAACGGCGGGCCAAATCCTTGGTCAGATTATCAAGTGCCGCCTTGGACGCACGGTAGTGCGGCGGGTCGAACACGTCGAAATTATAAGCCCCGTTCGAGGAAATATTGACGATCTTGCGCACACCGTCCCGCCCCATCATCAGCTTGATCGCGGCCTGACAACAATGGAACGCGGCCGAGAAATTTAGCGCCATCTGCCGCTCGAACTCATCCACAGGAATGTCGGGAAATTCAGACATAAAACAAGTACCCGCATTGTTGACCAATACGTCAACACCACCGTGGTCCGCCTTGATCTGTGCAAACGCCGCGCCAATCGCTGATGCGTCCATCAAATCGACACACATTTCTGTAAATCCCGCCTGCGCCATGCCTTCCAAACCGTGCGCGTCCACATCCAGACCGACAACATGACATTCATCCGACATCAGGCGCGCGACAATCGCGCGGCCCATGCCACCTGCCGCACCTGTTACTACTGCAATCCTGTTCATGTCCCTGCCCTATTCGTTGTGGCCTATCACAGACCGCCGCGTTACCCTTTAAATAGATGTAAACGCACATAATCCACTTGCCAAGGAATGCCTCATGCCCATCCGCCCTGCCCGCCGTATTACGGACACATCGCCCAAGAATTTCGGCATGTTCGCCAAGGCCGTTGGTATGGAGGGTGATTTGATCCACCTCGAACTAGGCATGCCCGCCGAAGACACCCCACAGCATATCAAAGACGCGACAATCGCGGCGCTGCAAGCGGGTCATGTACACTACTCCGATCTGCAAGGCATTCCGGCGTTGCGTGCCGCCATCGCAGACAAACTGCGCCACCAAAACGGGATGGACCTATCTGCTGACGAAGTGATTGTTACCAACGGGCTAACGCAAGCCTCTTTTGCTGCTTTCATGGCATTTCTGGATACGGGCGACGAATGTCTGCTGCTTGCTCCCTACTACCCGCAACACATCGGCAAGGCAGAACTGGCCGGTGCAAAAGTGACCATCGCGCCGCTGGACGCGGCAAACAATTTTTCTATCAATCGCACCTTGATAGAGCCACATATCACGCCTGCAACCCGCGCCATTGCACTGATCAATCCCTGCAATCCAACGGGCCGTGTTTACACCCGTGATGAACTGCAAATCCTTGCCGATTTAGCGCAAGAAAATGACCTGCTCGTCTTTTCTGATGAGGTTTACGAAGAGATCACCTATGATGGGGCTACACATATCTCTATTGCTTCCCTGCCCGGCATGAAGGAACGCACAATCACCATGTGCGCCTTTACCAAATCACATGCCATGGATGGTTGGCGGCTTGGATACATCGCCGCTGATGCCGCGCTGATCGGGCCATGCATGAAGATGACGACAAGCGAAGTGACCCACGTTAATACATTTGTCCAGCATGGCGCAGTGGCGGCGTTAACGGGCGATCCTGCCATCCTTGCATCAATGGTCGAACGCGACAGACAGCGGCGTGATCTTGTAGTCGGGCGGCTGAACCAAATGCCGGGCGTGACCTGTTCGCATGTCGAAGGCACGATTTATGCTTTTCCCGACATCTCTGCAACAGGGCTAAGCGCGCAAGACTGTGCCGATCGGCTTTTGTACGAAACCGGCGTGGTTGTGGAAGCGGGCACATTTTACGGAGAGGCTGGCGAAGGCCATTTGCGCGTTTGTTTCGGGTGTGCGGAACTTCAGGTGTTGGAGGACGCGATGGACCGGATGCAGCAGTTTTTCAATAAACTTTAAACGGTAGATGTTAGTCCCTAACAAAGGTTTTTCAGGGCCTCAAACAGCTGTTCGACATGTTTCATCGTTGTCACAGCCCCCGGCGACAAACGCATAATTTGTCCCCGCGCATCCACATGGATATTCTGCGCCCGCAGGATATCTACAGTGCCAGTCGGGTTCACGGATTCAGGCAGTTGCACCATAACCGACCCGCCCCGGCGATCGGGATCACGCGGCGTTGCAAGGGTCATTCCCGACATGTCAGCAGCGTCAATCACAGCCTCCGTCAGCATCCGGTTATGAGCCAAAATTCCATTCTGATCTGCATGCCATTTCAACGCAGGAACAGACCCTACACAGGCAAGAACCGACGGTGTTCCATGTTCAAACCGCCGCGCATCCGGCGCATATTCAAAAGCATCCAGATCCCATGAAAACGGATTGTCCTGAGAAAACCAGCCCCGCAGTTCCGGTTTCACTTCACCGATCAGATCAGGCCGCATCTGGATAATGCCAGCCCCCGGCGTCCCACAAAGCCACTTGAGCGACGTTGAAATCACAAAGTCAGCCGGCATGGTATCGAGGGAAAAGGGAATAATCCCGATGCCTTGCGTCAAGTCAACGCCCACCAGTGATCCCATTTTAGAGCCATGCGCAATGAGTGCCTCCAGATCACAACGGTACGAAGACGTAGAAGTTACAAATGTCAGCAGCGCCAGACCAACATCCTCGTCCCACGCCGCCAGCATATCCTCGTCGCGCACCCAAAACTCACCTTGCCGGATCGGAACCGTTTCAAGCTTGTAGCCGAACCGTTCCGACATCCCGTTCAACAAAAAATGTAACGACGGAAAGCAATCAGCAGCAATCAGCACTTTCTTGCCTTGCAAACGCTCTGTTGGCAGTCCGCCAAGCACAGAAAACAGCGCGGTCGTGACATTCTCTGCACTTGTCAAAGACCCCTCTGGCGCCTCGATTAAATCTCGCCACAGAGCGAGGAACTCGGCCCTTGCGCCCAGAACTTTCGGCCATTGCGCATCATCCTGCGCAGCCCAATCCACTGAAAAGGACGTCAGGGCTGCGGCCATATCAGCAGCCTTTTCCGGATAAAGCCCGATGGAATGATACAAGAAATATGCGGGATCAGACATTGTAAAACCAGTCTCTAAATGGGGTTATTCTCTGAATAAGTCTTGAAAAACGCCAGATACGCCTTGTCCGGATCACGCGCGGGCGGCTTCCCGCCCGCCCATGCACGCCACTCACCTTCAACGAAATAAATATCGTATCCGGGAAAGCGCAACTTGGCGGTCTCGTAGGTTTCCGCCCGCAATGCTGCACCTTTTGCATCCAACCAGCCGGGGCGCGGTCGCGGGCCTTCTGCTTTTGCATTCACCCGTTCCTTGCGCCCAACTTTCGAGAACTTCAGCTCATGTTCTGCCTCTGCTTCAGCGCCAGCATCCTTGCGCCACCAACGCAACTCAACATGTGTGACCCGCCGCCCCGTTTTGATCGGATCAATCTCGACAATATAGTCCGACAGCGCAGAAACCTCTTCAACTGCCGGATCAATTGCCCGCAACTTGAGGTTCGACCAAGAGGTCAGTTTGCCTTTGGGAACACCCAAAACCCCGCGCATGTCTTCCAGCGAGAACTTTTCGGAACTGCGCCAGCGCAAGTTTCCGCGTTTCTGCACCATTTCATAGAGCGTCAGTGCATATTTAGAAGACAGCGCAAACATCACTTCACGTTGCAGGCGCGCAAAAACAGAACTGTCCTTGATGATGCGCCTTAACCTTTGCGGGATTTCATACTCCAGCAACCCATCGCGGCGTGCCGTTTCCACGTTACCACCCAAAAGTTGCACCCGCTCGATTGCCGGTTCGCCGTCCCGCACAATCTGAATTTTCACAATCGACGCCATCAGCCGTTCAATGGACGCGCCCACGCGATCATTGGAATTATGTGATCCGCGCAGATCAGACTTGGCAATCACATGGGTCACAGGTTTTTCAATCGCGTCCCAGGCATTTTCCAGCAATTGATTATAAATCCGCCTGTCCGCCAGCGTCAGCGGCGTCACCTCAACCAAATCCACCAGCTCGCCGGGCTTTACCAGCGTCTGCGCATTTGGCCGTGCATCAATTGTGCGATAGGCTTTGCTCATATCCTGCCTTACGTGCAAAACTTACTTTTGTTCGTTGTTGTGTGTAAGATATCATAGGTGATCGGTCTGGTCTATCACCCAATTTGTAAGTGTTCACAAAGCCTACTTTGGGGCTCCGATTCGCAACCTGTTGTTCCTTAAGGAGAGTTTAGCACGTTTTATACCGTCCTTAAGAGCCACCCAAAAAGTAAGTTCTGGGCAACACCCCTAAGGTATGTCCAACACTCCCGAAACGTAGGTTTCACCATCCCGAACTGTAAGCCAAACAGTCCCTAGACGTAAGTATTAGGCTCACTTTTTCCATAAAAGAAAGGGCGTTGGTGATGTTGAACACAGAACACTAAGAATCTAGAACCAAAGATGTGTATTCTTTTTGATTTTGTTGATTTGAGGCAGGTTAGAACCCTACCTTTCCCACAACAAAGACATCTCTTACAAATGGGGTGCTACCTGACAAAAACACCACTCCAAATGTCACACAATCACAGAAGCTGAACCTTCAACAACATCTAGCCATCTTCCGGCTTTTTGAGATTGAAATCGAAATATTCACACTTGAGAAGTCCTGCACAACAGTCCATGATTCTTTGAAAACAATATATCAGAGGCCAAAAATGCAGCAGCCTGTTCTCCCCCCCGTTACACTCGAAGAACTTGCGAATCTCAGTGATAGAGCAAGTACTGTTATTGAACGATTACGGGAACGTGTTTATGCCCCGGGCGTTTCCAAATCTCTCGACCTTAGGTTCAATGTTCGCAAGGCCGCAGAGATGGTAGGCCGCAGCGATAAACTGATCCGTGATGCTGAGGCAGACAGCCGTCTACCAACTCCGGAAAAAGACCCTAATACAGGCCGGCGTACCGGTTACTCCTTGGCGCAAATCAATACCATGCGGGAGGTTTTTGGAACATCCCCCCAACGCAGCCCCGAGGATCCCGCGATGGTTCTTGCGATCCAGAACTTCAAAGGTGGTGTCGGAAAATCAACGATGGTGTGCCACCTTGCACAATTCCTTGCGCTGAAAGGCTACCGTGTTTGCGTAATTGATTGCGACAGTCAGGCAAGTACGACCTCTATGTTCGGCCTAAACCCAGATGTTGATGTCGATGAAGACGACGATACCCTTTATCCATTTTTTCGCCATGGGGGCCCTTCTTCGTTACACTATGCCTTGCGCGCGACGTATTGGCCCGGTGTTGCCCTCATTCCTGCGAACCTGGGTCTCTATGATGCGGAATATGAATTTGCGGCACGTATGGCCCGTGACAGCAGCTTTGTTTTGGATCGTTTGCGCTCAGGAATAGACACTATCAAGGAGAATTTCGACGTTATCCTGATGGACCCGCCCCCTGCCCTCGGGATGCTTTCGCTTTCAGTTCTGCGTGCGGCCAATGCACTGATCATTCCTGCCCCGCCAAACAACATTGATTTTGGCTCGACTGCGCATTTTCTGAAAATGATGGGCGCAACGCTTGAGGAACTCGCCCGCGCGGGCGGTGCGCGTGATTATGCGTTCGTTAAGATTTTGGCTACCAAGATGAATGATGGTAAATCCGCGCATCAGGCGATCAAACGTATGATGGATGCGGTATTTCCGATGGATATGATGAGTGCTGTGTTAAAAGATTCCGCCGAGATCGATAATGCTGCGGCAAACCTGTCAACGGTGTATGAATTGACGGGTGCAGGTACGCGAACGGAGACCCACAAGCGGTGTCGCGCCTATCTGGACGCGGTGAACTCGGAAATCGAGCTGCTGATCCGCAAGACTTGGCCCAGCCACCACAGCGCATTGCGCAAGGAGGGATTGTTATGAGCAAGAAACATGATGCAGTCTTTGATGATGTATTGAGCGGGCTGGAGTCCCCTGCCCTGCCCACGGAGCGCACCAGCGCCCGATTTCTGAAGAGGTCCACCTCGATCGGGGAGCGGATGACCGGCGAGCGGCAGGAGAAAACCCTGCATCTGGTAGATCCTGCGCGCTGCCGCATGTGGGAACGCCACAATCGCGACTATGCCCTGCTGACAGAAGAAAACTGCCGTGATCTGATTGATGGTATCAAGGCGCAAGGCCAACAGGAGTTTCCGGCAATCGTCAGACGGCTGCACAACGAATCGCATGAATTCGAGGTCATCTGTGGTGCCCGCCGTCACTTTGCAGTGAGCTGGTTGCGCGGCAATAACTATCCTCAGTTCCGTTATCTGGTCGAAGTCCGCGATCTGACAGACGAAGAAGCGTTTCGCCTTGCTGATATCGAAAATCGTGACCGTGAAGACATTTCAGATTACGAGCGCGCGGTAGATTATTCCGACGCGATCCGCCTCTATTATGGCGGCGCGCAAAAAGCGATGGCAGAGCGATTGGAGGTAAGTCCGCCCTGGCTGTCCCGCTATCTGGTTCTGGCAAAGATGCCGCAGGAGATTCTGGAGGCTTTTGCGTCCAAGCGCGACATTCGGGAACGTCACGCGCGTGCACTGAAGCCGCTGCTTAGCAATCCTGAACAGGCGAAAGCTGTGCTGGAAGAAGCCCGCTTCCTCGCCGCGACACAAGCCCGTGCGGCTAAGGGACAGGGCGGCTATGTCGAGGCGCAAGATGTCTTCAAGCGCTTGATCGCGGCAGCAAAGCCAAAGGCCAAACCAGCGAAGTCCAGCACTGGAAAGTTGTTTGCGCGCAGCTCCGGCGAGCGTGGGATCATGGTCCGCAAGCTTGGCAAGCAAGTGAAGATGGAGTTTGATGCGGACTTGTCCGAAGGATCATTGCGTGCAGCGTTTGATGCTTACCTCAAGAGCCGTAAGGCGTGAGTTGCCCATGGGCAATTCCTGATTAAATTAATGAAATCAGGCATCTAAGGTTTTCTGGAGAGAGTGCATCGCATTCTTCTAATGGGGGATCGACGGGTGATCATGTGCCGCGTTGCGATGCGCTGCAATAACACAAGTCATTGTAAAGTAATGCTAAATCAGAAATTGCCCATGGGCAATTTAGCCCCAGGGCTGGTACGGGTCTGGTAGAGGGATCGCGGCCAGCAGCTCGCGCGTATAAGCAGCCTGCGGAGCATCAAACAATGTTGCAGTTTCGCTTTCCTCAACGATTTCACCATTATGCAGGACCAGAACACGGTTACATAACCGTCGGATCACAGAAAGATCATGGCTGATAAATGCCAGCGTCAATCCTAAATCCTTAACCAAATTCCCCAACAAATTCAGAACTTGCGCCTGACTGGAAACGTCCAGGCCGGAAACAATCTCGTCCGCCAGAATGAAGTCTGGCCGCAGTGCAACGGCGCGCGCGATACCAACTCTTTGTCTCTGGCCGCCGGACAATTCATGCGGATAGCGTTGTGCGAAATTTTGCGGCAAGCCGACCATGTCAAGCGCCTCGTTCACGCGCGCAGTTAATCCATCCATCCCGTGCAAACGCAATGGCCCCGCAATGATCCCGCCAACACGTCGCCGCGGATTGAGGGATGACATCGGATCTTGAAAAATCATCTGGAACCTCTGCCGCATCCCGCGCAGCTGGTCTTCGGTCCTGTGGGTGATGTCGGTACCAGCAAAGTGGATGCTGCCGCCGGTGGGCTCCAGTAGCCTTAGCATCGCGCGGCCCAGCGTGGATTTACCGGAACCTGACCCGCCTACAATGCCCAACACCGCACCCTTTGGTACATCAAAGCTGAGGCCTTTCAAAATCTCGATGCGGGGCGCGGCACCCAACAAGGGTTTGCGTGTCATATCGGGCAAGGACAAATGCAGGTCGCGGATTTCATACATCATCTCGCGGCCCTCACATCGTGCTCTGCAACCTCTTTCTCGACGTACTCGATCACATGTTCCGGTACAGGTGTCAGGCTGCCAGTCGGGTCCGTATAGGTTGGCGTTGCCGCGAGCAGGGCGGCGGAATAAGGGTGGATGGGTCGCATGAAAAAGCGATTCATCTGAGCGTCTTCGACAACCTTTCCGGCATAGAGGACAGACAGAGTGTCGCAGACCTTGGATACGACACCAAGGTCATGGGTGACAAACAGAAGGGCAGTGTCGTGACGTTGCTGCATCTCGGCGATCAGGCGCAGAATTTGCTTTTGCACCGTAACATCAAGCGCCGTGGTGGGTTCATCCGCAATGATCAGTTTAGGCTCTGCGGCAAAGGCAGACGCGATCAAAATGCGCTGTCGCATCCCGCCTGATAACTCATGTGGATAGCTCCGCATCACCCGCGTTGCGTTTGGAATATGCACTTCGTCCAAAAGCTCCAGTGCACGCTGTTGTGCCTTTGTTTTGCTCCAGCCCAGTATGTCTACCAGCCGCCGTGTGATTTGGGGGCCGATGCGTTTTGAAGGGTTTAACGCGGTGAGAGGATCCTGTGGGATCAGCGCGGCAGTAGCACCGATCTGCTTGCGCCGTTCCGTTTGTGACAGGGACAGAAGGTTCACACCATCCAGCCATATTTCCCCGCTGGTGACGTGCAGCGCACGGGGCAGGGTGCCCAGTACCGCTTTGCCAATCATGGACTTGCCTGCACCGGATTCGCCCACCAAACCATGCACCTGTCCCGCACTGACAGTTAGCGAAACAGAACGCAGAATCGGGGCACCGGATTTCAGACACACCGTGAGATTGCGAATGGACAGATAACCGCTCATCTCAACACCGGATCAAAGCGGTCTTTCAACCCTTCGCCCAATTGGCTGAAGCTGAGAACGGTCAGGAACAATGTAATGAGCGGGAACACCAACACCCACCAGGCCTGATGCACCGAAGTGCGGCCCTCTGAAATCATGCCCCCCCATGTCGGGCTGTCTGTCGAGATAGAGAGGTTTACGAAAGACAGGATGGCTTCGACAATAACAGCGATGCCCATTTCCAAGGTCAGAAGGGCGACGATTGTCGGCAACACGTTTGGCAGTATTTCAGTCATCATTGTGCCAAAACGGGTGCGGCCCGCGACCTGTGCAGATGCGACATAGTCCATCGCACTCTGTGACATGGCTTCGGCGCGGATCACACGGGCGAAACGGGTCCAGTCAATGACAACAATTGCAATGATGATGGAGGTCAGACCGGGGCCAAGAACCGCGATAAGCAGGATCGCAAAGAGGACTGGGGGGAAAGCCATCCATATGTCGACAAAACGGCTGATGATCCGGTCCGCCCAGCCGCGGTAAAAGCCAGCGACAAGGCCCAATGTGGCACCAACAATGCAGGTCAAACTGCCCGCAATCACCGCCACGATCAGAGCCAAACGCGCACCATAGAGTATGCGTGACAACACATCACGGCCTAATGAGTCTGTGCCGAGAAAATATCCCGGCTCCGATCCGTCCATCCAAAAGGGCGGCAGGCGGCCAAGGAACAAATCCTGCATCAACGGGTCCTTGGGGGCGATCAGGGGCGCGCAGAGGGCTGCGAGCACCAAAACGGTTAACCACCCCCCTGAAAGCCACAGGCGCATCCCTATGGGCCGTTTTTCGCCTCCGCGCGCGTCACGCATGGCGCAACCTTGGATTCAGGACGACATAGAGCATATCAACGACCAGATTAACCACAGTGAAAAGCAGGGCGAACAGGATTACGATGCCTTGAATCAGGGGCAGGTCGCGGTTGATCACTGCGTCAATCGCCATATTGCCCAGCCCTTCGTAGCTAAACAGCCGTTCGATGATAACCGTGCCGCCGATCAAGAAAGTGAATTGGACCCCCACCAGCGTCAGTGTGGGAAGTATCGCATTGGGTAACGCTTCGCGGGTAATGACATGGTTCTCACCATAGCCCTTGGTCCGTGCGAGGGTCACGTAATCAAGATGCATTGTCTCCTTTAGAGACTGTTTTAAAAGCTGTGCAATGATCGCAGCAAGGGGTATGGCAAGCGCGAGGGCAGGCATGAACATATGTGCCACAAGATCGGCCCAGACATCAAAACGCAGGCGGATCAGCGATTCAAACAGATAAAAATTCGTTGAAAAATCAATATTAAGCGAAGGGGAGATGCGGCCGGAAATATGAAACACCGGCCAGAGCACCCCAAAAAGTAAGATTAACACCAATCCCCATAGAAAATCTGGTATCGACAGGGCCATGCCTGCACTTACATCGACCGCAGCTTCGGTTTTGGAATCGCGGTAGCGGGTGCCAAGAAGGGCCATTGCGCCGCCCATCAACATCGCCATGACCAAGGCCATGATCGATAATTCCAACGTGGCGGGCAGGCGGCCCAAGACCAGATTTGCAACCGGTTGGCGCAGCGAGATGGATTGGCCGAAATCACCTTGCATGACGCCACCCAGCCAGATGATGAACTGCTGGAAGATGGATTTGTCAAAGCCGTATTGCGCTTGGAGTTGTGCAATGTCCGCATCCGTGGCACCGGGCGGTAACATCATGGCAATCGGGTTGCCTGGTACAACGCGGATCACGACAAACACGATCACCGCGACACCAAAAAGCGTGACGGCGGTAGTCAGAAGCCGGATCAGGATGTTGCGTAGAACTGTCATGGAACCCGTTCTAATAGGACATAAGATAAAAGAGCGGGGCCAGCCTGCGCCAGCCCCGCCAGTCAGGAAGAGCCCGTTAGCTGCGTGTCATCAGATGCGGCAGCAACGCGCCGGATCTATGCGGTGTGACCTTGACACCCGCAGCATGCACAATCGGTTGCACATACTGGATAAGCGGAATGACCTCGGCGTTTTCAGCGATGCGGCGGTCCACTTCTTTCCATCCCGCGATGCGCTTGGTTTCGTCAGCTTCGGCCCACAGTGGCAAGATTGCGTTGAAGGTGTCCTCGCCGTCCCAGACAGAGTGCGGAGAGGGGCCAAACATCGCAAAACCGGTTGAGGTCGTGGGATCACCAACCGAATTGCCCCAATTGTAGAACGCGGCAGGGGCGAGTTGATCGGCGGCGCGTAGCTCGAAATGCTTTGCGATTTCGTAGACTTCGATCTCGGCTTCGATCCCGACGCGGCGCCACAGACCCACGATGGCCTGCACCATTTCATAGTCCTTGGGTTTGTAACCTTTGGTCGACTGAATCTTGAATTTCACTGGATTATCAGGGCCATAACCGCTCTCTGCCAACAACTTCTTGGACAGCTCAGGATCGTAAGCCACCTTGATGCTAGGATCATAAGCCGGATAATCCGGCGTTTGCAGCGTGTCGATCGGGATGCCGTAGCCGGACAGCAGGCGGTCCACAATCAACTGTTTGTCGATGGCATGTGCAGCGGCCTTGCGTACATTGGGGTCCGTCATAACTTCGATATCGTTGAGGAAAATCATGCCGATGTCGGAGACCGGTTCGGCCACTCCCGCCAAACCGTCTTTGGCCTTGAGGCGGTCGAATTCTTCGTAGGGAATTTCCAAAGTAACGTGGGAATTGCCCGATTCCACTTCGGCCACGCGAGACGCGGCATCGGTGACAAACTTGATCGTAACGGTCTTAAATTCGGGCGCACCACCCCAGTAATTCTCGTTCGCCTTGAGACGGACAAAGGCGTTACGCTCGAATTTTTCGACCATATAGGGGCCAGAGCCAATAGGAGCAGCCTCGAACCCCTCCGCGCCAACTTCTTCGTAGTATTTCTTGGGCATGACGTAGCCGGTCAGGAACGACATCCACTTGAAGAAAGTTGGGTCATATTCCTTGACGTCAGCGGTTACACGGTTTCCCTGCGCGACCACATTTTCGATCTTGCCCCAGACAAACTGGATCGGGGAGCCGGTGTCAGGGTTGCCAACGCGGGTGAGGGACCAGGCCACGTCATCGGCGGTCAATGGATCGCCGTTGTGCCATGTTACGCCTTCGCGCACGTCCATCCAGATCGCGGAATTATCGTCGTTCCAGCCGTAGCCCGTGATGATGCCCGACCCAAAGGACAGATCGGGGTTCTGCGGGATATATAGATCAAATACCGACTGATAGAATCCCTGAATTGTCGGGTTCACGGCTGACAGGCCTACGGTGGGATCCCAGCTGGGCAAGTTGACGTTGTAGGCCACGACCAGTTCGTCGATGGCCTGTGCAAAGGACGGCAGACCGACAGTTGCAAATGTGGCTGCGGCGGCAGAGGTTTTTAACAGGCTTCTTCTGGACAGTTTCATGTGGTTTCTCCCTTATTAGTTTCTGATAATTTCAGTTTCCAACCAGTTTCTTGGCGAGCATCGTCCCCGGTCCCGCGCCGGTTCCGCCACCGGGCCAGACAGCGGCACCCGTAAGATACAGATTCTTGAGCGGGGTGGTTCCATCGGCGAATCCGCGCGCGGGGCGATTCATAAAATGCTGATGCAGATGATGGCTGCCACAGACCTGATCCCCGCCGACAAGATTGGGGTTTTCTGTCTCTAACATTTCGGGCGTGACGATATGTTGTCCAAGGATGTTGGCGCGTGTGCCGGGGGCGTAACGTTCCAGTATATCCAAGGCCCGATTGGCAAACGGTTCTGCCGCATCCTGCCAGTTTTTCGCGGAAATTGTGCCACCTGCATCACCTTTGATTTCCCCCGGTGCCATGCGCACTTGTAGCCACAATACGTGTTTACCCTTGGGCGCACGGGATGGATCAACAACAGTGGGCTGGCCGCATACAATCACCGGTTCATCGGGCAATAATCCGGCTTTGGCTTGGGCATAGGTGCGCGCCATTTGGTCCATTGAGGGTGCCATATGAACATAGGCAAATCGCTTGAGTTCGGGTGCTGTCCAACTGGGCAGATCATCCATTGCGAGGTGGATCATCATTGTGCCGGGAGCATGCTGATATGTCTCCATCGCGGCCTGATGTCTCTGGTCGCCGGTGTCACCGGTCAGCCTGTTCAGCGCGGCAGGCGAGACATTGGCGATCACAGCCTTTTCTGCTTCAACCAGCCTGCCGTCATTCAGAATGATGCCGAAGGCCCGACCGGCAGCGTGTTTGATGCCAGTTACCTTTTGCCCGCAATGCACAGCGCCACCGCGGCTTTCGATCATTTTCACCATCGCCTTGATTATTGTGTCTGCACCACCTTGGCCAAGGACCATGCCAAAGGCCTGTCCCGCCATCGCTTCAAGGTATGGAAAAACCGCGCCACCCGCGATATCCGGCGCAAAATCAAGGTGCATACCCCATGCGGCAAGGGTCGCTTTGACGTGATCGCTTTGGAATGTCTCATCCAGCCATGCACGCGGCGACATCATCAGGAAACGGGCAAGGTCCAGCGTTCCGGCACGCCCTCTCTTGCGCCACGTTTTCCACCCTAAAGATGAAATTGCACGTAAATTCATCGGACTGCCAAGAACGCCAAAGATGGATTCGGCCTGATCCGGAAAATTCTGTGTGAGTTCAGTCCATGTCGCGGCGTCCGCATTTGAAAAGCCTCGCACACGCGCAGTTGTTAGCGCGGCATCATTGGAGACGCCAAGCCAGCGACCATCGGGGAAAATGGAAGCAAACGGATTGCCCGTTGGCGCAATAGCCAAGCCGTGTTTTGCAAGTTCTGCTGCATATTCTGTATGAAATGCCGATCCGGCAAACAGGGACAGGTTCATAGCGGCCCAGTCGTGTTTGAAGCCGGGAAGCGTGTATTCGCCGGATTTAACGGCACCGCCGGGTGTGGCGGCCTGTTCGTAAACCGCTACTTTCCAGCCGCGCGCGGCTAGATGACAGGCGCATGCCAGCGAATTGTGGCCCGCTCCGATGATGATTGCGTCTGGATTGGTTGGCATTGTTTCTTAGACTCCCCAGCCACAAGATAATTGCAAACGCATGTAATTTTGTCTAGCATTGATTCATCATGCAACCACGAGGGGAAACTCGTGGCAGATAGGGAGAGTATCAAATGAGTGCATCGGATATGTTGGGCAATCTAGGGGCGATGCTGGTCTCTGGTGGTGTTGAAGTGGTGGATTGCACAGGCGTGCTGGGACCGGAAACGCCGATCATCCAGTTACCACCGGAGTTCGCCAAACCAACGCCAAAAGTCGAGATTCACAAGATTTCGGAATACGACAATGACGGCCCGTTTTTTGCATGGAACTGGATGGTTCTGGGTGAGCATTCAGGAACCCACTTTGATGCGCCGCACCATTGGATCACCGGCAAGGACTATCCGGATGGCTTCACCGACAAGCTGGATGTGCAGCGGTTGGTGGCCCCTGTGAATGTGATCGACTGTTCGGCGCAAAGTGCCGAAAACGAGGATTTCCTGCTGACGGCTGATGGCGTGAAGGCATGGGAAAAGGAACATGGCGAAATCAATGCCGGTGAATGGGTTGTCATGCGCACGGATTGGGATGCGCGGGTCGATGACGAAGCAAACTTCCTGAATACTGACGAGGCAGGACCACATTCACCGGGTCCGACGCCGGACTGCATTGAGTATCTGCTCAGCAAAAAGATCGTCGGTTGGGGCACGCAGTGCATAGGCACGGACGCAGGTCAGGCTGGCGGGATGGAGCCGCCATATCCGGCGCATAACCTGTTGCACCGCGACAATTGTTTCGGGTTGGCGTCCTTGACCAATCTGGACAAGTTGCCGGCAAAGGGCGCGATCCTGATTGCTGCGCCTTTGAAAATTAAGGACGGTACGGGTTCGCCCATCCGTGCGCTTGCCTTAGTTCCAAAAGGCTAGGGGCGTGGCAGCGTTTGACCATCTGATCATCGGCACGGGCATCAATGCGTTGGTGGCCGCGGCGATGTTGTCGCGCAAAGGCGACAGCGTGCTGATGGTTGAGCGCGAAAGCCGGATTGGCGGCTGTATGTTCACCTCGGACGAGGTCACATTGCCCGGTTATCATCACGATGTTATGGCCGCGACTTTTGTGTTGTTCCTGACAGGGCCTGCCCATGCAGCTTTGGGGGATGATCTGGCGAAACACGGGTTGGCGTTTTGCCATTCTCCCCATCCGACGGCTGTTCTGCGCCCCGACGGATCGTCGCTGGTTGTGGCGACGGACCGTTCGGCAAATGTTGCTGCGTTTAATCAGCGGGGGGCAGGAGATGGTGATCAGCATGGGCGCGATGTCGGCGCAATAGAGCAGGATGCGGAGTTTCTTTTTGCACTTTTGGGTCAGCCGCTCTGGTCGCGCCAAACTTTGACGCTGGTTGCAAAACAAGCTTGGAAAAAGGGCCTTGGCCCGCTGAAGACATGGTTTGGCGAAGCGATGGAACCGGCGCGGGGATGGCTTGAAACGCGCTATACATCGCAGGATGTGCAGGCGCTTTGGGCCCCTTGGGTTTTGCATGTCGGGTTGACCCCCGAAGCGACCTATGGCGGGCAAATGGCGCGAGTCATTGCTTTTGCTTTGGAAGCGGCCGGCGCGCCTGTTGTCAAAGGCGGGGCAGGGCAGGCAGCGGCTGCATTTCAGACTCTAATCGAGGCAAATGGCGGGAAAATCCGCACCAATGTCGAGGCAACTAGGATCATCGTCGAGAACGGCAGGGCGATTGGCATTTCGACATCGGATGATGAAAAGATTCTGGCTAACAACGTGATTGCCAGCACAGCACCGGGGCAGCTTTATGAAGGGTTGCTTGCAGATCAGAACCCGCCTGCGACTGCCAAAAAGTTCCGTCATGGACGTGGTAATTTCCAACTGCATTTTGCTCTGGACGGGCCCGTCGAATGGAACGCGGAAGGGTTGGAAGATGTGGCGCTGATCCATCTGTCGGATGGCATCGACTCTGTGTCAAAATCCAGCAACGAGGCGGAGCGTGGCATGTTGCCAGAGGTGCCGACGATCTGTGTAGGCCAGCCGCACCGCATGGATCCGACACGTTGCCCTGAAGGTAAAGCACTGCTTTGGTTGCAAATCCCCGATGCGCCGTCGGTTATTAAGGGTGATGCTGCGGGCAAGATAAAAACTGTGCCGGAATGGTCCGAGCAGATGCGGGAAGCCTTTGCCGACCGGATCGAAGCCATCCTTTCAAAACACATCGGGAACTGGGATCAGATCAAGTTGAAACGCCGCGCCTATTCGCCTGCCGATCTTGAAAAGATGAACGTAAACCTTGTGGGGGGCGATCCCTACGGCGGGGCGTGTACGCTTGATCAGTTCTTTGTTTGGCGCCCTTACGCGGCCCAGACGAACAACGGAACGCCCGTTAAGAACCTCTATCATATCGGTGCTTCTACGCATCCCGGACCGGGTTTGGGTGGTGGGTCCGGCCTGAATGTGGCCAAAGGACTGGGCGCATGAGCAAGCCGGAAAATGCGACTGCTGATGCCGTGCGTCTGGGCGAAATGGGGCTGGAAAATTTCGCGCCTTATCTGATGAACCGGATCATCGGGCGCTATAATGCGGCGCTACAGGCGGAAATGGCAGAGCTGGGGCTGACCACGCCACAAATGCGGTCTTTAGCCGTTCTTTCGGTTATTGATGGCATTCTGATCCGCGAACTTGCGGTTTATGCGGTTGTGCAACAATCGACCCTAAGCCGCGCATTAGACACGTTACAGCAGAACGGAATGATCCGGCGTGAAACAGATGGACAAGACAGTCGTGCGACACGCGTTTTTCTGACCGAGAAAGGGCGCGAGGCCTATGAGAGGCTTTGGCCACATATGTCGGGTGCTTATGATGCGATGTTCAAGGGCGTCGGAGATGCTGAGAAACGCGCATTTGTCGGCACCTTGCAAACCATGTTGCGCAACATTCGCAAACACGATTTCTGAGAACCGCAATTCAACGGGGGATACCATGAAATTCTGGATGACACTTGGCGCAGGACTGATTGCCGCTGCCGCCGCACAATCCGAGAGCATTCCAGGGATGCGCGGCGTTGATCATATTGGTCTGACCGTTCCTGATCTGGCACAAGCAGAAATGTTTTTTTCCGACGTGCTGGGGTGTGAAAAAGCCACTTCATTTGGGCCGTTTCGTGACGATGAAGGGACGTTTATGCAGGATTTGCTGGATGTCGATCCACGTGCTGTTGTTGAAACAATAACGCTTATGCGCTGCGGTTTCGGCTCTAACATAGAGCTTCTCAAGTATACCGCCCCGGATCAGAAGGTTGTCCAGCCGCGCAATAGCGATATCGGCGGGCACCACATCGCAATCTATGTGGATGATATCAATGTTGCTGCCGATTATCTCAGAGGCAAGGGAATCAGGACATTGATGGGGCCGCTTCCCGTCAACGAGGGACCGGCGGCAGGCCAGTCCATCATGTATTTCTTTGCACCTTGGGGTTTGCAGATGGAGGCGATCTCCTACCCTGATGGAATGGCTTACGAAAAGGATGGCGGTACGGTGCTGTGGTCCTCGCGTTCTCCTGCCGAATAATGACAAACCGGAGTTACTGATATGGCGGAACGCTCGTTCAAGGCTGAAGTGGAACACCTGCGGATGGGGAATGGCGAGGTGTTCACCGGCGAGGGAATTCTGGCGATCACCAAGGCGCTGCTGGAAAACGGCGTGGGATATGTCGGCGGCTATCAAGGTGCGCCGATCTCGCACTTGATGGACGTGTTGGCCGATGCCCAAGGGTTGTTGGGCGAGTTGGGCGTGCGGTTCGAGGCAAATGCATCAGAGGCTGCAGCAGCAGCGATGCTGGCGGCGTCCGTGCATTACCCCATTCGCGGTGCGGTGACGTTCAAGGGGCCGGTTGGGGTAAACGTGGCGTCTGATGCCTTGGCGAACCTGTGTTCCAGTGGTGTGAACGGCGGCGCGTTGATCATCGTCGGGGAGGATTACGGCGAGGGCAGTTCCATTATGCAGGAACGCAGCCACGGCTTTGCAATGAAGTCGCAATTCTGGCTGCTGGACCCGCGTCCGAACCTTCCCTGCATTACGAAGGCTGTGAAAGACGGGTTCGAGCTGTCCGAGGCCAGTAATACGCCCGTGATGCTGATGGTGCGCATCAGATCGTGCCACGTGACGGGCAGTTTTGTAACGAAAGACAACGTGCCGCCGCCGCTGACAGTCAAGGAAGCGATTGCCAATCCGCAGTCGGATTTCAATCGTGTTGTATTGCCGCCGATGAGCTATCTGCATGAGCAGGACAAGGTAAAGAATCGCTGGCCCGCTGCGGAGAAGTACATCGTCGAGAACAAGCTGAACGAGGTGTTCGGCCCCGAGAAATCCAAGATCGGGATCGTCACGCAGGGCGGCATGTACAACAGCGTAATCCGTGGTCTGCAAAGGCTTGGGCTGGCGGATGTCTTTGGTCAGACCGAAGTGCCAATTTATTGTCTGAATGTCACCTATCCCCTGATTAGAGACGAATTTGATGCCTTCTGTGAGGGCAAAGAGCATGTGTTGGTGGTCGAAGAAGGGCAGCCGGAACATATCGAACAGCACCTTGGGTCGTTTCTGTATAAATCCGGTCGCAAGCTGAAACTCTATGGCAAGGACGTGTTGCCGATGGCGGGGGAATACACCGGTCAGGTGATGCTGGATGGGATGACCGCGTTTTTGAAAGCAGCAGCGCCCGACATGTTGCCGGGTAAGGTCCGTGCCCCGAATATGGAAGAGCCGCAGATACCGGACCTTTCCAAAACCGTACCGATCCGCCCTCCCGGTTTTTGTACGGGCTGTCCTGAACGTCCGATCTTTGCGGGCATGAAACTGGTCGAGATGGAATTGGGCAAAAGCCAGATCACTGCTGACATCGGCTGTCATTTGTTTGGCTCTCTACCACCGTTCGAAATGGGCGGCGCGACGATGGGTTACGGGCTCGGCCCTGCGGCCAATGCGGCGTTTGACGGCGGTGGTGAACGGCGCGCGATTTCGATCCTTGGCGATGGTGGGTTCTGGCACAATGGCCTGACGTCCTCCATCGGGAACATGGTGTTTAACAAATCCGACAATGTGGCGATCATCGTTGATAATTACTATTCGGCGGCGACGGGCGGGCAGGATGTGCTGTCCTCGCGTGCGCAGAATGACACCAAGGCCACGCAAAACCCGATATCCGCTGCGCTTAAGGGTGTTGGTGTGGAGTGGGTCCGCCAGATTGACCACACCTATGACGTGGCCAAGGTGCGCGACACGTTGAAAGAGGCTCTAACAACGGACTTTAAGGGGCCAAAAGTCATTGTCGCGTCCTCTGAATGTATGCTGAACAAACAGCGCCGCGAGAAACCTATCCGCAATACCGCGATCAAGGAAGGACGGCGCGTGGATGTGCCGCGCTTTGGTGTGGATAGCGATGTTTGTACCGGCGATCACGCCTGTATCCGGCTGTCGGGCTGTCCGTCGCTGTCGCTGAAACGGCTGGATGATCCGCTGCGCGATGATCCGATTGCACATATCGACCAAACTTGTGTGGGCTGTGGCAACTGCGGTGAAGTGGCAGATGCGGCTGTCTTGTGCCCGTCGTTCTATCGCGCCGATGTGGTGCATAATCCGGGCAAGTTCGAGACATGGCGTGCGGGCTGGCGGAACAGGATTATCAACCATCTGCAAAAGCGGCGGGACGCGAAACGCTTGCGCCTGAAAGGGGTTGTCACATGAACATGGTGCTTCCCCAGAAAACACCGGATGCGCGGGTCGGGCAGATCATCAAACTGGCAGTGATGGCCGTTGGTGGTCAGGGCGGCGGTGTGCTGACATCATGGATCGAAAGCATGGCACGCGCACAAGGATATGTGTGTCAGGCGACAAGTGTGGCCGGTGTGGCGCAGCGCACGGGGGCCACGATTTATTACGTCGAAATGACACCGAAATCCGAGCTGGAGCCGGTTTTTGCACTGGCCCCTGCGGGTGGTGACGTTGATATTCTGATTGCATCGGAAATGATGGAAGTGGGCCGCGCGGTGATGCGCGGTTTTGTGACGCCGGACCGCACGGTGTTGATCGGATCAACCCATCGTTCCTTGGCTGTCTCGGAAAAGATGGCCCCGGGTGACGGGATCGCAGATGCGGACGAGGTCCGTGCTGCCGCCGAGATTGCAGCGCAGCAGTTGATTTTGGCGGATATGGACAAGCTGGCTGTTGAACAGGGGTCTGTGATTTCGTCGAGCTTGTTTGGTGCGCTGGCGGGGGCTGATGCCCTACCGTTCCCAAGGGAAGCGTTTGAAGATGCGATCAAGGCGAGTGGCAAAGGAGTTGAGGCATCGCTGCGCGCTTTTGCTGCCGGTTATGATGCGGCGCGCCATGGCGTTGCCGCGCCGGAGCAAGAGGCCGTGAAACCCGCACCGGCATTGCAAGGCCCGGCAAAGGAAATGCGCAAGTGGGAGGGGCTGGTTGCGCGTGCGCAAGCGATGCCCGCACCGGTTCAGGAAATGGCGCTGCATGGTTTGATGAAGGTCGTGGATTTTCAGAACTGCGCCTATGGGACCGTCTATCTGGATCGTCTGGACGGTGTTGTTGCACAGGATGATTCAGCGCATGATTTTCTGCTGAGTGCGACAGCTGCAAAATATATTGCCACTGCAATGGCCTATGACGACATCATTCGGGTTGCGGACCTCAAGACACGGCAACCGCGGATGGAGCGGATCTGGAACGAGATGGGGGCGAAAAGTGCGAACCTCGTTGAGCTGACCGAGTTTTTCCATCCCCGCGCCGAAGAGGTTGCCAGTCTGATGCCAGCCAAAATGGGTGCGGCCTGGGAGTCAAATCCTAAACGCATGGCGCTGTTGAACCGCTTGTTCAACAAGGGGCGGCGGTTGCGGACGCATACACTGCGGTCGTTCCTGATGCTGCATTTTTTGGGTGGGCTGAAAGGCTATCGGTTGCAAACACGGCGGCATCAGGTCGAAGTGGCACATCTGGAGGCGTGGTTGCGTGATAGCCTGAGCGTGTTGAAGGATGATTACACGCTAGCGGTGGAGTTGCTGAAAAACCGCCGATTGGTCAAAGGCTATTCTGATACCCATGCGCGCGGATTGACGAAATTCGGCACCGTGATGGGTGCTGCGGCTTTGTTGAAAGGACGGACGGATGCGGCGGACTGGATGAACCGGTTACGCGAGGCAGCTTTGCAAGACCCGGATGGCAAAACGTTGGAAGGTGCCATTCAAACAGTGCGTAGTTTTGTCTGATCGGTTAGGTTTCCACGCGACCTTCTTGAGAAAGCCCGAAGTTATATGAAAACTGCTGTTCTGATTGTTGCTGCGGGACGCGGTCGGCGCTTTGGTGATCCGCTGCCGAAACAATACGTGCCGATTGCTGGCATCTGTTCGCTGCGGCGGTGTCTGGAAACATTTCTGGGGTTGGACAGTACCGGCTGTGTGCAGGTGGTGATCCATGAGGAGGATCAATCGCTTTATGATGCGGCCATTGCGGGAGTGACTGACCATCGACTGATGCCGTCGGTTGCGGGGGGCGAAACCCGTGTGCAATCCGTGATGGCGGGATTGCTGGCATTGAAATCTGCGCAGCTCGAGTGCGTTCTGGTGCATGATGCGGCGCGTCCTTTTGTGTCGGAGCGGATTATCTTGGATGTGTCTGTGGCGTTGGAAAATGCGCAAGGCGCGTTTGCAGCATTGCCTGTGATAGACGCCTTGTGGCGGAGCGAGGATGGTGCGGCAATTGAGCCTGTTGCACGTGACGGGTTGTGGCGTGCGCAGACGCCGCAGGGGTTCCGGTTCGAGACTTTGCTCAACGCGCATCTGGCCTACCAGGGGGACGCCGCAGATGATGTGGAAATTGCCCGCACCATGGGGATCGACGTGCGGATTGTGATGGGCGATGCCGCGAATTTCAAAATAACGACGCCGCAGGATCTGGAGCGGGCGGAGCGGTATCTTCGTTAGGATACGGCCGCTGCCAGCGCCTGTTTCAACACGTCACGATTGCCGATGTGATTGGCAAGGATCAGGATCAAGCGCGCGTTGATTGCTTCGCTTTCTTCCTTGCTGTGTCCTTCGTGTATGTCCAGCAGGTCTGCATAGAAATCATCAGGGCTGTCGATGTTGGCGGTCAGTGTCAGATCCGACATTACACTATCTCCTGTCCGGTGGCGCGGCGCAGGGCGGCACGGATTTCAGCTTCGTCAAATGTTGCCATGCGGGCTGTGACATGTTGATCGGGACGGATCAGGTAAACCCCTCTCTGCGCTTGGCCAAGGTAACGCGCAGCGAGTTGTCCGGATGGGTCGTCTTTGGCGGAAATAGAGATTGTTTTAATGGTGATCCCGCTTTCCACAATTTCGTCGGGTGCATCAGAGTCAATTGCGAGAAGTACAAAACCGTCACCGAGGTGCGACAATAGATAACCATCACCAAGCGGTGCATCGGGGCAGGGCGCGCCGGGGCGTGTGCGGGCAGGGCCGCCAGCCAGATTATCCGCGGAGTTCAACGTTGATGTGTCATAGACGCAGGGCACCGACAGGCGGCCGGAGTTGACCAAGGGGCGCGCAAATTCAAACCGTTCGCTGAGGTGCAGAACGGCATCGCGGAACAGGCGGCTGGTGTCGGATTTTGGTGTGATGAAATCGGTGGAGCGGGTTGAGTTCAATACGTTTTCATCCGCCCCGAAAATGCGTTCGCTGTTGTAGCTGTCCAGCAGTGATACAGGTGCCTTGCCGTTGACCACAAGGCCCAGTTTCCAGCCGAGGTTGTCGACGTCCTGCATGCCCGAGTTTGCGCCGCGTGCGCCAAAAGGGGAGACCTGATGCGCGGCATCTCCGGCAAAGATCACCGGTCCGGCACGGAAATTTTCCATGCGCTTGCACTGGAACGTATAGATAGAGGACCAGACGATTTCGTATTCCACATCGCCACCCAGAAACGCATCGAGACGGGCGCGGATGTTTTTCTCTTTCATCTCTTCCTTGCGGTCCACATCCCAGCCGATCTGGAAATCGACGCGCCAGACATCATCGGGCTGTTTGTGCAGCAGTGTCGAGGCTCCGGCCGATTTGAACGGTGGGTCAAACCAGAACCAGCGTTCGGTCGGAAAGTTGGTGTTGATCATCTTGATATCGGCAATCAGGAAGCTGTCCTGAAACACGCGACCGCTAAAATCGAGACCAAGCATGCCCCGCAAGGGTGAGCTGGCACCATCACAGCCGATCAGCCAGTCGGCCTCAAGCGTGTAGGGGCCATCAGGGGTCATCACGGTCAAGACAACGTGGTCATCCTGCACATCTACGCTTTCAACGCGGTTCTTGCCGCGGATCTGTATCGGCGCGCCTTCGGCCTGCAAGGCGCGGGCGCGTTCGATCATGAATTGCTCGAAGTAGGGTTGCTGCATGTTGATGAAGGCGGGGAATTTGTGGCCCTCTTCGGGGAGCAGATTGAATTCGAACACCTGACGGTCTTCGTGGAACACCTTGCCCACATTCCAGACCACGCCTTTTTCCAGCATCGGATCGCCGCAGCCGTAGCGGTCAGCGATTTCGAGGCTGCGCTTGGCGAAACAAATGGCGCGGCTGCCCATGCCGACACCCTCATGGTCATCCAGCACCAGAACCGGAACGCCCTGACGTCCGAGGTCAAGTGCGGTGGCCATGCCAACAGGGCCGCCGCCCATTACGACAACGGGATGACGTACGGGGTTTTCGGCGGATTGATCCGGGGATTTCTCGTAAGGGTACGCCTTGAAAGCCAGCGTATATCTGTCGTCGAACATCCGATCTTCCCCCATCGTCAGAGTTTGAAATATTGGTTGCAAATGAAACCAATGTCAACACACATCGCGGCCTTCAAAGGGGTCTTGTGACCACCATCACACGAAGAATCAAAAAAGACTGTTCGTATCGACGAGATCGTGCGAAACTAGAGTCTGATTTGAAAAAAATTCCTCGTCGATGTTTTTAGATACTTGGAGAAATATGATGTTTCATTTGAAAAGGTTCCGTGGACATTTTGCAATTTCGATGATTGCAGCGATGCTGACGTTAGTCGCTTTTGTTCACTCTGCACAAGCGCAGTCCAATCCGTTTTCCGGCGGCTGGACGTTGCAGCCTGAAATGTCGAACCTAACGTTCCAGTCTGTGAAAAAGCAGACAGTTGTGGAATCAAGCAGTTTTGCCACGTTGGAAGGCAGTATCGCGGCGGATGGATCCACGCAGGTGAATGTCTTGCTGGATTCGGTGGATACCAAGATTGACCTGCGTAACGTGCGGATGCGTTTCCTGTTCTTCGAAACCTTCAAATTCCCCAAAGCGAGCATCAGCACGAAGATTGATGCGTCCATGTTGAATGATCTGCCAGCGGTCCGTCGCAAAGCCCTGCCTGTAAGCTATACAATTGATTTGCATGGCGTAACCAAGACCTTTGACGCTGAGGTTGTTGTGACGTTGTTGACCAATGATCTTGTTTCTGTGGCAAGCAAAACACCCATTTCGGTGAGTGTTGCGGATTTCAATTTGATGGAAGGGCTGGGCAAGCTGCAAGACGCGGCGAATGTGACAATCATACCCTCTGCCACGGTGTCATTTGATTTCCTGTTCGCTCGCAACAGTACAACAGCACAGGCCGCCCCCGCACAGAACGAAACCGCCCCGGCGTCTGTTGCGCTTGAGGTAGAAGGCGATTTTGATCGCGAGGCCTGCAAGGGACGTTTTGAGATTCTGTCGCGCACAGGCAATATCTACTTTGCATCCGGCAGCGCGCGGCTTGATCCGAAAAGTGAACCGCTGCTGAACAGCCTTGCCGGAATCGTGGCGCGCTGTCCGAATATGGTGATCGAGGTTGGCGGTCATACCGATTCTATCGGCAGCACTGCCACCAATGAACGCCTTTCCGTTTCGCGGGCTGCTGCTGTGACGCAGTACCTGCTGTCGCGCAATCTGAGCCGGGATGTTCTGGTCAGCAGAGGATACGGAGAAAGCGCGCCTATCGCCACCAACGCCACCAAAGAGGGTCGTTGGAAAAACCGTCGGATTGAATTCAAGGTGCTGAGTAACTGATGCAACAGAAGTATCGCACGATGTATGGCCTGTTGGGCCGAATGATCCTCTTGGCAGGCGTGGTCCTGATCACGCTGACGCACGGGGCGCAGGCCCAATCAGAAGATGCGCCGCGCATCGCTTTGATTGTGGGTAATGGCAGTTACAGTTCGGTGACACCGCTGGACAATCCGGTGCCGGATGCGGAATTGATTGCACAAACTCTGGAGCAACGCGGTTTCAAAGTGACGATGCTGCTGGATGCGAACCAGATCGCGTTGAACCGGGCGATCGCGCAATTCGGGCGTGACCTGCGCAAGGGCGGCAAGGATGCAACGGGCCTGTTTTACTATGCTGGTCATGCGGTTCAGTCTTTTGGCTCGAACTACCTGTTGCCAACGGATGCCAGCCTGACCAATGCGGCCGATCTCAGCCTTGTGGCAATTCCTGCGCAAGCTGTGCTTCGCCAGATGTTTTCGGCCAAGAACAAGACCAACATTGTTATACTGGATGCTTGTCGCAACAATCCCTTTGATGCCATTCCCGAGTTGAACGACAACGGTCTGGCCGAGATGAAGTCGCCGACCGGCACTTTCCTGTCCTATTCAACCGCGCCGGGTTCTGTGGCGCTGGATGGTCTGGACGGCAATAGTCCCTTTACCAAAGCACTGGCGCGTCAGATTCCGACGCCCGGCGTGCCGATTGAACAGGTTTTCAAGAACGTCCGTGTCGAAGTGATCGAGGAAACAAATGGCAAGCAAACCCCGTGGGATACATCGTCCCTGACGGATGATTTTGTCTTTACAGCGGGTGCGGTCATCAGCGAGGCCGAACGTGCGGAGCTTCAGTTGTGGGAGTCCGTCAAGGACAGCACCGACCCGGTGCAGGTTGTTTTGTTCATGCGCGGCTATCCTGACAGTAAATTCATCCCGCAGGCGCGTACCTTGTTGTCGCGTTTGATGGGAACGGATGTGGCCGAGCCGGCACCGGAACCCGAAGTAGAACAGGCACCGCAGGTCGCCGTTGTCGAACCGGAGCCGGAGCCCGTTCCGGTTGACACCACCGAAGACCAGCAACGGCTGATCTCCATTGCCCAGAGCAGTGGAACAGCAGAAGACTACCAAGCTTATCTGGACGCCTATCCGGAGGGAATTTATGCAGAGTTTGCAGCCTTTGAAGTCAAGGTTCTGGCAGACAAAGCCGCGCGTGCAGCGGCAGCCAAGGAAGAAACCACAGTTGTGGCGGCCCTTCCGGAAGCGTCACGCGCCGCTCCGGTTCCGATGGGAACCGAGCTGACGTTTACCATGCCATTCACCAGCGGGATCGAACCATTGGTCGGCAAGAGCTTTGAACAGATTGTTGGGTTGTCACCTCTGTTTGCCCCGATCGAGGGCATTCCAGACGAGCTTTGGAAAGACCAGTCCTGCTCGAATTGTCATCAGTGGACAAAAGAGGCGCTTTGCACCCAAGGCACTACTTATGTGAAAGCTGATAATGACAATGCTGTGTCCAAGAAGCATCCCTTCGGTGGTGGTTTCAAACTGAACATGCGTTCATGGGCAGAAGGTGGCTGTAAGTAACCTCTGCCATGGTGGGCGATGTCCAAGCGGGTATGGAACTGCGGCCGGGTTCTTGTCTTCGGCAAACCCTCTGTAAAGCCCTAAGACCCTGACAAGAAAAAACTTTGACTATTCCAACGGTTCTTTGCGCTAGGTCAAAGAGCAGCGAATGAATCAAAGATAGATGCGTCTGTATGAAGAACGCATTTGCCCATCTGTTCGGTTTGCTTTTGTCTGTATGCCTTGCGCTATACGGCACCGTGGGCATGGCCAAAGCCGGAACGGGCACCGGTTTTGCGATTGAGATTTGCGCCAACGGTGTTGTGGCTACCGTGCTGATTGGTGCGGATGGCAGCCCGATTGAACCTGCACAGGATTGTCCCGACTGCGTGGCCTGTTGTCAGGCGACGGGGGATCTGCACGCGGCCCCTGCTGGCGCTGACTTTTCTTTGGCCTTGCTGGTTACACAATTGCGCAGCATCGCAGTCCAAGACCCTGTTTTGAATAAACGTAACATTCACCCCGCGCCGCGCGGCCCCCCGGCTGTGCAGATTTCCATGTCGACCATGTTGAAGCTGATTGTGACTGAGCAATCTGTCACCAACACTAAAACGCGCGCGCAGGGGCGACCTCTTGTTAAGGACGCCGCCGCATGAAGACCCTTCGGTTCTCCCTCAAAATCATGACTGTTGTTGCGACGATGCTCTTTTTCGGGCTTCCGGTTGCAGCACAAACGGTCCTGTCCAAACTCCTGCCGGAGATTTCGGCAGCCGAGTTGGTTGAGGGTGCGGATGCCTTTGGTACAACCCATCCCGACATTCCCGTGGTTCAGGTTCTCAAGGGTGGTGAGCGGATCGGCTGGGCCTATATCACCTCCGATTTTGTGTCGACCACCGGCTATTCGGGCAAGCCCATTCACACGATGGTTGCGATTGATGATGCGGCGCAGGTGATTGGCGTGGAGTTGGTCAAACATTACGAACCTATCGTTCTGATCGGCATCCCCGATAAAAAGGTAAAGGCGCTGGTTGCCAATTACCGCGGTCTGGACCTTGTGGCCGAGGCTGAATCAGGCGGCACCGCGCACCAGCTTGATATCATTTCAGGCGCGACCGTTACGATCATGGTGATCGACGATTCTATTGTGCGAGCCGGTTTGAAGGTTGCGCGCCAGCTTGGGTTGGGCGGTCTGGCAGTTGAGGAAACGGGCACAGGTCCGCAGTTCGAGATCAATCCCGATGCAGAAGCTGCAAGTGACTGGATGACGCTGGAGGGTGACGGCACCCTGCGCCGCCTGTCGTTGGACGTGGGTCAGATCAACGCTGCGTTTGCCGCGATGGAGGACAAACGCGCAGGCGAACGTGCGCTGAGCGAAGCCCCCGAAACCACCTTCATCGAGATGCAGGCAGCGCTGGTGTCCCATCCTGCGATTGGACGGGCTATTCTGGGTGATGCGGTGGCCGGTAATTTGGAAGACTGGTTGGAGGAGGGCGATCATGCAGTCGCCATCGTGGGGCGTGGCCTTTATTCGTTCAAAGGATCTGGCTATGTGCGGGGCGGCATTTTTGACCGGATATTCCTGATTCAAGATGATGTTTCCGTGCGGTTCCGCGATCGGATGCACAAGCGGATCAATACAATCATTGCCGAAGGGGCCCCAGCCTTTAACGAAGCTGACCTGTTCAAGATCCCCGCTGACAGCGGGTTTGATCCGACGAAACCTTTCCGTATCCAGCTTTTGGTGCAGCGCGAAGTTGGCGCGATTGAAAAGGTCTTTACGACCTTTGATCTGGGCTACCAATTACCGGCACAGTACATCCGCGCCATTGCGCCGCCGCCCGCTGCCGAAGTGCCTGCCAGCGTTGTTGCCGCAACCACGCAAAGTGAGTTGGATGCACAGCAGGCGCTGTGGAAACGCATCTGGCTTGGCAAACAGGTCGAGATTGTTGTGCTTGGGATCATGCTGACGCTGCTGACTGGCGTTTTCTTTTTCCAGAACCTTGCTGTGCGCAACGAGCGCGGATTTTACTGGTTCCGCATCGGTTTTCTCGTGGTTGTGCTGGTTTACCTCGGGTGGATGTCCAACGCGCAGCTTTCTGTTGTGAACCTTATGGCGCTGTTCGGTTCATTGGTTTCCGGCTTTAGCTGGCAGGCCTTTTTGTTGGATCCGCTGACCTTTATCCTGTGGTTTGCAGTGGCGGCGGCGCTGCTGTTCTGGGGGCGCGGTGCCTATTGTGGCTGGCTTTGCCCCTTTGGTGCCTTGCAGGAACTGCTGAACCAAGTGGCGCGCAAACTACGTATTCCGCAGTGGACCTTGCCTTGGGGATTGCATGAACGTCTGTGGCCGTTGAAATACATGATTTTTCTCGGACTGTTTGGCGTGTCGCTGACAAGTATCGAACAGGCCGAACGTCTTGCTGAGGTCGAACCTTTCAAGACGGCGATTGTGATGAACTTCGTGCGGGCATGGCCCTTTGTTGCCTACGTCGTGGCTTTGTTGGTGGCGGGTCTGTTCGTCGAGCGGTTCTTTTGCCGCTACCTCTGCCCGCTGGGTGCCGCGCTTGCGATCCCTGCGCGCTTGCGCATGTTTGATTGGCTCAAACGCTACAAGGAATGTGGCAGCCCCTGCCAGACTTGCGCGCACCAATGCCCGGTTCAGGCGATTCATCCAACGGGCGAAATTAATCCTAACGAGTGCATTAACTGCCTGCATTGTCAGGTGCTGTACCAGTCCGAAACCACCTGTCCCGTGGTCATCAAAAAGATGAAGCGGCGGGCGAAAGATGCGGGCGGACCGGACCTTGACCGGTTTGTCGGGCATCCCAATCAACAACTCAAAATACCGACAACATGAAAGGAAAAGACATGTCTGAGGATAAAAAACTGCCAATCTCACGCAGGAACCTGCTGGGCGCAACGGCCGGAGGCGCGGCGCTTGCCGGTGCATTTGGCACGCGGGCGATGCTGACAGGAACGGCTGCGGTAGGTGCGGCCACGTTGGCCACAAGCGCACGCGCTGCTGCGGGGGCCGAAGTGGCACCCGGTCAGTTGGATGAATACTACGGCTTCTGGTCCTCTGGCCAAGCGGGCGAAGTGCGCATTCTGGGCGTACCATCCATGCGCGAATTGATGCGTATTCCGGTGTTCAACATGTGCTCTGCCACCGGTTGGGGCACCAGCAATGAATCCAAGAAGATCCTGACCGAGGGTCTGACGGAAAAGACCAAGGCGCTTCTGGCAGCCAACGGCAAGGAATTCCCGGAGAACGGCGACCTTCACCATCCGCATATGTCCTTTACCGAAGGCACATATGACGGTCGTTTCCTGTTCATGAACGACAAGGCCAACACCCGTGTCGCCCGTGTGCGCTGCGACGTGATGAAGTGTGACAAGATCATCGAAATCCCGAACGCCAAGGCGATCCATGGTCTGCGCCCGCAAAAATGGCCCCGCACAAATTATGTCTTCTGTAATGGCGAAGACGAAGTGCCGATGGTGAATGATGGTCAGATTCTGGATGAGCCAGAGAAGTATGTAAACTTCTACACTGCTGTAAACGCTGATGAAATGACAGTGGCGTGGCAGGTGATGGTCACAGGTAACCTTGATAACACCGATTGTGACTATGAGGGGAAATACGCTTTCTCGACGTCGTACAACTCGGAAATGGGCATGAACCTGTCCGACATGACGGAATCCGATATGGACCACGTTGTTGTGTTCAACATCGCCGAAATCGAAGCGGGCATTGCCGCTGGTGACTTCATCGAGTTGAATGGCGTCAAGGTATTGGACGGGCGCAAGGGTACGGACAACAAATACACCCGTTATATCCCGATCCCGAACAACCCGCATGGCTGTAACATGGCACCGGACAAGATCCACCTTTGCATTGCGGGCAAGCTGTCGCCGACCGTTTCCGTGATCGACGTGCGCAAGCTGGACGCAGTGTTCAACGACGGTGCCGATCCGCGCAGCGTTGTTGTGGCAGAGCCTGAATTGGGGCTTGGCCCGCTTCATACCTGCTTTGACGGCAAGGGTGATTGTTACACCACGTTGTTCCTTGATAGCCAGGTGGTGAAGTGGAACATCGAAGATGCGATCAAGCTGTATAACGGCGAAGACGTGAATCCGATCCGCGCCAAACATGACGTGCATTACCAGCCCGGCCACAACTCGACCGTTATGGGCGAGACGCTGGAGGCGACGGATAAATACTACATCACGATGAACAAGTTCTCCAAAGACCGGTACCTGAATGTCGGACCTCTGAAGCCGGAGAACGAGCAGCTCTTTGCCATTGATGGGGACAATATGACCTTGATCCATGACGGACCTACCTTTGCAGAGCCGCATGATTCAATCATCGTTGATCCCACAAAGATGAACATCAAGTCGATCTGGGAGCGCGATGACCCGATGTGGGCAGACACCCGCGCCCAAGCCGAGGTGGACGGTGTCGATCTGGATGACTGGCAAGAATCAATCATTCGGGATGGCAACAAGGTCCGGGTCTACATGTCCTCTAACGCGCCGAATTTCTCGCTTGAGACATTCACCGTGCAGCAGGGTGACGAGGTGACGGTGATTGTGACCAACCTTGATGACATCGACGATCTGACTCACGGCTTTACCATGGGCAACCATGGTGTCGCTTTCGAGGTTGGGCCGCAGGCAACCGCGTCAGCCACCTTTGTCGCGGCCGAGCCGGGTGTTTACTGGTACTACTGCCAGTGGTTCTGTCACGCGCTCCACATGGAGATGCGCGGCCGGATGTTTGTCGAGCCACGGGCGAGCTAAGCCATGATGCGTGTCCTGACCCTTGTGTTGTCAATGCTGATTGCACTGCCCCTTTGGGCAGGCGAGAGGCATGTGGCAGCAGGGCAGGGCACGCTTGCGACTGCCATCGCCGGGGCAAATCCCGGCGATGTGCTTTTTCTGGAAACGGGGCGGCACATCGGGCCTGTTGTGATTGATCGTCCGCTGACACTGACAGGCGGGCATGATGCCATCATTGACGGGCAAGGTGACGGCACCGTTGTCACGATTGACGCATCTGACGTTGTCATTCGCAACCTGACGGTTACCGGTTCCGGACTGAACAGTCAGGAAACCGATGCAGGCATAAAGATACTGAAAAAGGCCGACCGCGCCATTGTTGAAGGCAACCGCGTGTTGGGCAACCTGCATGGCATCGACGTGCATGGTGGCCGTGATGCGCAGGTGCGAGACAACACAATCGAAGGCACCCGCAACCCACGCATGAATGACCGTGGCAACGGTATCTATGTGTGGAATTCGCCGGGCACGCTGGTCGAGGGCAATTCGGTCCGCTGGGGTCGCGATGGCATCTTTTCGAACACATCGCGCAAAGGCATCTACCGCAATAACCTGTTCCGCGATCTGCGCTTTGCGGTGCACTACATGTATACCAACGATTCCGAGGTGTCCGGCAATGTGTCGATTGGCAACCACCTCGGCTATGCGATCATGTTCTCGAACAAAGTGATCATCAAAGACAACCTTAGCCTTTCGGACCGCAGCCATGGTGTCATGCTGAATTTCGCCAATAATGCGGATGTGTCCGGCAATCTGGTGCGCGGCGGCGCGGACCGGTGTACGTTTATCTACAATGCGCACAAGAACCTGATTTTCGGCAACCGTTTTGAGGGCTGCAACATTGGCATCCATTTCACCGCTGGGTCAGAGCGCAACGTGCTGACCGGCAATGCCTTTCTGGGGAACCGCACACAGGTGAAATATGTCGGCACCCGCGATATCGAATGGAGTTTCGAGGGCAGGGGCAATTACTGGTCGGATCATGCCAGCTTTGATCTGGGTGGTGACGGCATTGCCGACAGCCCGTTCCGGCCCAACGATCTGATGGATCATATCCTCTGGTCGCAACCTGCCGCCGGTTTGCTGGTTGGTGCCCCTGTGGTCCAGCTGATCCGCTGGGGGCAATCCAGTTTTCCAGCCACGCTGCCCGGCGGTGTGGTGGACAGTGCACCACTGATGGTCGCGCCAACCGTGCGCATCCCACCTGAATACCTCGCCATGGAGGCCGAAGCGGTCGCACGGCGAAAAGAAAGCAGTATTGATGACTTCGACATTAACGATCTCGCATCTCACTAAGACATTCGGCGGTGTTAACGCTCTGTCCGACGTGTCCCTGCATGTGGCCGCCGGAGAGCGCGTGGCGCTGTTGGGTCATAACGGGGCAGGTAAATCGACCTTGATGAAAGTGATCTTGGGACTGATTGCGGCGGACAGGGGGGAAATCTCGGTTTGCGGGGCAATGCCGGGGGATGCCGACGCCCGTTCCAAAGTCGCCTATCTGCCAGAGAACGCCACCTTTCATTCTGCCCTGACCGGATTGGAGCAGATCACCCATTATATGCGTTTGCGCGGTGAAGATACGTCAGGTGCGATGGCATTGCTGGACAAGGTCGGACTGGGCCACGCGGCCAAGCGACGGATCGGCACGTATTCCAAAGGTATGCGCCAGCGTGTTGGCCTTGCCCAAGCTCTGATCGGGCATCCGAGTCTGTTGGTGCTGGACGAACCGACCAGCGGCCTTGATCCTGTATCGCGGCGCGATTTTTATGAGTTGCTGGATGCTCTGGCCGCAGAAGGGGCCGCGATCCTGTTGTCCAGTCATGCGTTGACAGAAGTAGAGGCGCGCACGGACCGGTTGTTGATTCTATCAGGGGGCAAGATGGTGGCAGAAGGATCATTGTCCGAGTTGCGGCGTGAAGCGGCTTTGCCGGTGGCGATGCAGATCACGGCAATCAACGGGTATGATACGGATATTCTCAAGGCCTTGCCCAATGCGATAAAGGTCGGGGGCGCGTTGCAGGTGACCTGCGCACAATCGGACAAGCTGGCGACCCTCGCGCAGATCGCGGCGATGAAAGACAAGGTGGACGACATCGAAGTTACTCCGCCAAGCCTAGAAGACATTTACAGCCATTTCAGTCGGAGGGACGGCCAATGATCAACCGTATCCTTGCCACGGCCATCACAGAGGCACATATCGCACGGCGCAACCGCTGGGTGCTGATTGCTGTGCTGCTGATGGTGGTCTTCTCACTGGTGTTGTCGGCAGTTGGTTCTGCCCCCAGTGGCGGGCTGGGCGCGGACCGTTTGTCCGTCACGGTCGCGTCGCTGACGTCATTGTCGGTGTATCTGGTGCCTTTGGTTGCGTTGCTTATGTCCTTTGACGCCGTCGCAGGTGAGGTGGAGCGGGGCACGCTGCCCTTACTTTTGACCTATCCGGTGGCCCGTTGGGAAATCCTTGCGGGCAAGTTGTTGGCGCATACTGCCATTCTGGTGATTGCGCTTATGGCGGGTTACGGCGCTGCGGCGGTGATTGCTGTGGTGAATGATCCTGCTGCAACTGCCGGCTTTGGCGCGCTGTGGCGGTTGACGTGGACCTCGACCCTGCTTGGTGCGACGTTTCTGGGTATCGGTTATGCGCTGTCGTCGCTGGCACGGCGCGCCTCGGGTGCGGCGGGTCTGGCGATCGGGCTTTGGTTGGGGCTTGTTGTCCTCTATGATCTGGCGCTGCTGGCCGCTGTTGTTGCGGATGATGGCGGCACCTTTACCACGCAGGTTTTTCCCGCCGCTTTGCTGGCCAATCCGGCTGACGCGTTCCGGCTGTTCAACCTGACGGCGTCACAAGCGACGGCGGCGGCCTCCGGCATCGGTGGGGCGGCAGCCTCGATCGCGCTTTGGCAATCGCTGCTCTCTGTTTTGGTCTGGCCGTTGGTCGCGCTTGGGTTCGCAACACTGGCATTCAGAAAGGTAGAGGCATGAAACATCTGTTGATCGGTGCCGCTCTGCTAATGATGGCGGCCTGTAAAGAGGAAGCCAGTCAGGACACATCTGCGATGCCGCTGACTGTCGAGGCTGTCGGGCATTTTTGCCAGATGGACCTTTTTGAACATGAGGGCCCCAAGGCGCAGGTGCATCTGTCAGGATTGCCTCGGATGCCGCTGTTTTTCAGCCAGGTGCGTGACGTCGTTGCTTATCTGCGCCTGCCCGAACAAAGCCATGAAGTTCTGGCGATCTGGGTCAATGATATGGGGGCACCCGGTGCCACATGGTCGGCCCCGGGAACAACCAACTGGATAGACGCGCATGAGGCGCATTTTGTGGTTGGGTCACGTGTTGTGGGGGGCATGGGCGCACCCGAGATTGTGCCGTTTTCCGACGTCGCCAAAGCAGCTGGTTTCGCCGCAGCAAACGGGGGGCACATCATGCAATTGGCCGATATCCCCGATGATGCCGCGCTGGCACCGGTTGTTTTGGACGGGGACAGCGATGACACAGATTTCAACGAACGCCTGCGTGCCTTGTCGCGCAAATCAGAAGGATAAGAGCATGACAACCCGTCGCCGCTTTCTTGCTATCAGTGCCGCTGCCGTTGCCTTTCCGGGTGCGAGTGTCGCGGAGCCGGTTTATACATGGCAGGGTGTTGCCCTTGGCGCACGTGCAACATTGCGGCTGACGCATCCCGACGCCAGGGCGATCAGCGCGCAGGTCGCGGCCGAGATATCACGGCTTGAGGATATCTTTAGCCTATATCGCCCCGACAGCAGTTTAATGCGCCTCAATCGTGATGGGGTTTTACAGGCACCACCTTTCGAGTTGTTGGAGTGTCTGTCCCTTGCAGGCGCGGTGCATCGGGCAAGCGACGGGCGATTTGATCCGACAATCCAACCGCTGTGGATGTGTTATGCCGAGGCATCCGCAACAGGCGTCTTGCCAACGCAAGATATGTTGACCGCGGCACTGTCCCGGACCGGTTGGGGCCGGATCAGTATCGGATCTTCCGGTATTTTGATGCAGGACGGCATGTCATTGACCCTTAACGGTATCGCGCAGGGATATATCGCGGATCGGGTCGCAGAGATGTTGATTGCTGCAGGACTGACCAACATCCTGATCGACACTGGCGAGTTTCGCGCAGTTGGAACCCACCCGGATGGGAAAGCGTGGCCGGTCCGGTTGGCGGCTGGCGGCGAAGTGCCTCTTGCCGCGCGCGCGTTGGCCACCTCTGCTCCGCTGGGAACCACTTTTGATGAAGCAGCACAGGTGGGTCATATCCTTGATCCGCGCAGCGGGCGGCCCTTGCAATCCGTCTGGCGCGAGATTTCGGTGTCTGCCCCTTCGGCTGCGCTAGCCGATGCGTTTTCTACAGCGGCGTGCCTGTATGAAAACCTTGAAGATATCAATGATCTTGTTGCCCAGTCTCAGGACGTCCGGATCGAAGCGGCGGTTGCCGCCTAGAACGGCGCATGATGCATCAGGCTGGCTCGTTCGACCAGACAAAGAAAATTCGATGCAAAAAGGTCCGTGGGGATTCATATTTTCTCAGTGAACCAAGCGTATCTATACCGCGAATGGACACGTGCAGCCAAAGAATTGGCCTTTCGACGCTTTTGCCGGTCCCTGACCTGAACATCAGCGGAGCAGGCGCATGTCCACCTATGTCGTCACAACATCCAATTGGAACGATACTGCCTTTTGGGCTGCGATCAGTGAATCCGGTCCGGGGCACACGCTGGACTTTTCGGCATTGCCGTCCGGTTTTACCGTCGACTTCTGGCCAGACGGTAGTCACCTCGTCATCAATGACGGGACATCGGAATTCGCAATCAACGACAGCGACGGAACTTTTAAATCCGATGTTACGCTGGGCGGCACCACCCAGCTGGAATATTTTACCGTTCTGTATGGATCCCATGGTGATGATGTCATGGACGGGGGCGGGAATGATGACACCCTTGTTGGCGGTGACGGGTCTGACACGCTGTCGGGTGACTCTGGCAATGACGATCTGTCCGGGGGCGGCGGTGCTGATAGGATAAGGGGGGATGCTGGTAACGATACCCTTTCTGGCGGTGCTGGCAACGATACGCTGATTGGGGCCCTCGGCGACGATTTGATCATCGGCGATGCCGGTGATGACATTTTGCAAGGCGAACACGGCAACGACACGCTGTCAGGCGGAGCGGGCGATGATACGGTCAATGTCTCTTCCTATGCTGCGGTTGACCAGATTGATGGCGGAGAGTCCGTTGGCGATACCGACACACTGGTTTTTGTCAGCAGCGCACCGGTCGTTGTCAGTTTCAGCAGTCTGGAAAACGGCAGCTATGCTTATGCGGGCGGCGGCGGTGCCTCTGGTACGTTTGCAAACATAGAGCATTTTCAGGGTGGCTCCGGCAATGACACGCTGGATTTCAGCGGATTGGCTGACGGGTTAACGGTGACCTTTACGGGGGACGGTACCGGTACGATCAGTGACGGCACCGATGCCATATCCTTTGCCAACATTGAGACGCTGATCCTGACGGATGATGCCGATGTTGTGAATGCCAGCAAGGACAGTCTTGGGATCAATCTGGATGCGGGCGCAGGCGATGACACCATCACGGACAGTAGTGGTGCTGACAGTATCATTGCCGGCGATGGAGACGATTATGTCGCAGCCAACGACGGTAATGATACCATCGAAGGGGGCGGCGGGAATGACGCCATTGAAGGAGGTGACGGTGCCGACTTTGTAGATGGCGGCGCAGGCAATGACTTTCTGGCGGGCTATGACGTTGCGGGACTAGCGAGCCACAGTACCGGTGTTGTTACGGATGACGGTTCGGCCGACACCCTTGTCGGCGGCAGCGGTGATGACACGCTTCTTGGCGGCAAAGGCAATGACAGTCTGAGTGGCGGGGTGGGGAATGACCAGATTTCCGGAGGGGACGGGGACGACATATTTCTTTTCGCGCCTGGTGAGGGAAACGATACGATCACCGATTTCAATACGGGAAACACTGGTGCGTTGGGGGACGGGGACACCACCAACAACGACTTTATTGATTTGTCGGGCTACTACACAAACATTTTTGAACTGCGTGCGGACTTTGATGATGACGGCAAGCTGAACCAGACGTCGGGGGATTACGGCGACAATACGTCGATGGGCGGTGGTGGCCTGACGTTTTCAGGGGCGGATCGCACCAGCTTTACGGCCGACAATACAGGTGTCACCTGCTTTACTGCGGGCACCGCAATCCTCACACCGCGTGGCGACGTCCTGATCGAATACCTGCGTGTTGGCGATATGGTCTGCACTGCCGATAATGGCCCGCAGCCGATCCGTTGGATCGGTACGCGCAAACTTGACCGTGGCACTTTGAACGCCAAACACAACTTGCGGCCCATTCTGATCAAGGCTGATCTGCTAGGGAACAGGCGTCCTTTACTGGTCTCGCCGCAACATTGCATGTTGCTGCCGGGCGACAGGCTTGTGCGGGCAAAGCATCTGGTAGAAACAAGGGGTGGCGTACGCATAGCCCATGGAAAGCGGTCGGTTTGTTACATCCATCTGATGTTTGACTCACATCAGATCATATTCGCCGAAAACGCCCCCTCGGAGAGTTTCTATCCCGGTCCGGCAAGCCTGAAGATGATTAACACATCTGCGCGAAAGGAGTTGTTCGCGCTGTTCCCAGATTTGCAAGACGCGCCGGATTGTCGTGTCACTATCGCAAAGAAATACGGCAAACCCGCGCGAAAGATTGCCAAAAAACAAGATATGCTGGAGGCCTGAAAAAAAGCTGGTTAGGTGGGGCGGCGTCTGATGCCGTTGAATTCTTATGGTGCTTGCCCCTTGGTGCCGCAAGCTCATGTCCAGAAATCAAGGGCTCAGAGCATGCAGATTGGACAGGTTGTCGTGCATGTAGCTGGAACCGAAATGACGTTTGATCGCCAAATGCATCTGGAGCGCTGTTTCCGGCATCTGGTGTTCAACCCGGAACAAGGGGCCAGCAACGGTTATCGAATAATGCAAGCCGTCGATTGTCAGCGGGACAGAGACACCTCCCAAATCCTGACTGTACGCCGAGGCGCTGGAAAACCAGCCTTGCTGTAACCCGTCAGCAATGGCTTCTTCGACTTCCGGCACACTCATCGGTGTGCCATCGCCGTACTGCGTGAACGTGGCTTTCTTTAGGATGGCTGAAACCTGTTGGCGCGACATCTGGCTCATGGTGGCCTGTCCTGACGCGGTCAGGTGAATGGGCACCTGTTTTCCAACATCAGCCGTATAGCGGATTGCATGGGTCGACTGGATCACCGCCAGAATTACGGCCTGCTGTCCGTTGGGTGCCGCCAGCCAGACTGTCTCGCCACTCAGCTCCGCTAGATCCTGCATCAGATCGACAGCTTGTGTTGGTAGCGGATTGGCGGCAGCGATTTCATTTGCCAGCGCCAGCCAGCGTGGCGTGGGGTAAAACCCGCCGCGCGGCTTGGGTTCGTAGAGAAAACCGCGTTTGATCAGCGTCGAGATAAGATTGAACGTACTGGAACGTGGCCAACCCATATCCTTAGAGATTTGAGCAAGGCTTGCAGGCCGTTGAATGCCAGAGAAATATTCAAGTAAATCAAGGACATTAGCAGCCTGTCTTACAATCATATTGATCTATCCTGCTTTTATGTACGGCGCTTGGCAATACCATCTTGATACTTGACTTATGACCTCATTCTGAGACCATGTCCAATATCAAAGACTAGGTGTCCACATATGTGGACAAAAGGGGAAGCTATGGGGCCACTTTCAGGTTTGCGCATTATTGATGTGTCATCAGTTTTGATGGGGCCATATGCGACCCAGATTCTGGGTGATTTTGGTGCTGATATCATCAAAGTGGAATCCACTGACGGTGATCTGGTGCGCCAGATCGGTCCTGCCCGCAATCCGGGGATGGGACCGCTGTTTCTCAATGCGAACCGATCGAAACGCTCTATCACGCTTGATCTGAAAAATCCGAATGGGCACAAGGCCATGCTAAAGCTGTGCGAAACGGCAGATGTACTGGTCTTTAACGTGCGGCCCGCAGCCATGGCGCGCCTTGGCTTGTCATACGATGAGGTCGCGGCCGTAAACCCCAAGATCATTTATGCGGGCCTTGTTGGATACAATCAGGACGGACCCTATGCAACGCGGCCTGCTTATGACGATCTGGTACAGGGGTTGTCGACAATTCCCTATCTGTTCTCCCGCGTGAATGACGGCGCGCCGCGCTATGTGCCTTGTGCGATGGCGGACCGTGTTGTCGGGCTTGTTGCGGTGAGTGCAATCCTCGCATCTGTTATTGAACGGGACCGCAGCGGTCAGGGGCAGAAGGTCGATATCCCGATGTTCGAAACGATGGTCAGCTTTGTGATGGGGGATCACATGGGTGGGCTGACGTATGATCCGCCGCTGGACGGGGGCGGATATGCCCGACAATTGTCGCCTGACAGGCGGCCCTATCAGACCAAGGACGGGTATATTTGCGCGTTGGTGTACAATGACGGGCATTGGCGGCGGTTTTTTGCGGCAATTGGAAAACCGGATATGTTCGACACGGATCCCCGTTACAGATCATTTGCGTCGCGGATGGCGCATATTGACGAGGTTTACGGAGAGCTTTCCGAGATATTGATCACCCGCACCACTGCAGAGTGGCTGACGCTGCTTGAAGGTGCTGATGTGCCTGCGATGCCGATGTATGACTTTGAGGGTGTTATGGACGATCCGCACCTTAAGGCGACCGGGTTTTTCCAGCCGGTCGAACATCCGACCGAGGGCAGTATCAAGCAAATGGCAGTCCCCATTCAGTGGTCGCGCACACCGGCCAAGCCAACACGGTTTGCCCCGCAACAAGGCGAACACAGCGTCGAAATCTTGCGCGAGGCAGGGTATTCGGAAGATGAGATTGATGCGTTAGAGGCGTCAGGCGCGGTTGGAACGGTTGCGGAAACAGCAGCAGCCAGAGTTTGACACAACTGCCATACCGGCAAAACAAACAGGCGGCGAATAGGGGCCGTAGAGATATTTCCTGACACTGCCAACGCGCCTCTTGTAATGGGGGCGCCTGGTTCATTGGCGTAAAAATGACCGTGCAAGACACTACCAACACCCACGTTTCTGTCGGCCGCTCTACCGCTGTGATGGCGGGGATCGTGGTGGCTACGGGTTTCCTGTTCAACTTTGTTGCGCGTGGTGTGATCGACACGTTTATGGTGTTTATCCTGCCGTTGGAAACTGAGTTCGGCTGGAGCCGTTCAATGCTTACGGGTGTCTATTCCGGCTATCTGATCATGGCCGGACTGGTCTCGCCCCTTGCGGGGAAACTGTTGGAGATCTGGGGACCACGCTGGATTTACGGGATTGGCCTTTCGACGCTGGCCCTCGGCATGTTTGGTGCATCTTATGCAAGTGCGCTGTGGCACATCTATCTGTTTCACGGTGTCTTTGGTGGCATCGCTGCATCCTGCCTTGGCATTGTTCCGGCCGCTGCGCTTATCGGGCGGTGGTTTGACCAGAAACTCAGTCTGGCCATTGCACTTGCCTATGCGGGTTTCGGGTCTGGCATATTGGTGATTGTTCCCGTGGTCCAAAGTCTGATCGACATGGAAGGCTGGCGCGAGGCTTATCGGTTGATAGGGATCGCTTTGGCCTTGCTGCTGCCATTTCTTCTAGTCCTGCCATGGGGCAAAATCGCGCGGGGCGATCCATCCTTGATGGCCGCCCGAGACAGCCTGCCGCCCGATGCTGTGGGAACAGTCCCACCACCACAAACAGACACCAAGCCGGACGGCTGGACCATCAGAACAGCGATGGGGACGGTGGAATTCTGGTTGCTTGTGCAATGCTTCTTTTTCACAGCCTGTTCGACCTATAGCGTGATCGTGCAAACCGTCAGCTTTCTGGTCGATCATGGATACCCGCCGCTAGAAGCCGCTTTTGCATTTGGCGCGTCGGGCATGTTGTCCATTTTCGGAGTGGTTGGTTCGGGGTGGCTGTCGATGCGCTTCGGGTTCCGCTTTACCGTCACCTTGTCCTTTGCGGCAACCCTGACGGGCATCACCGCGTTGTTCTGGTTTTCCTTTGCACCCGTGTCGGTTCTTGTTTTTGTCTATGTGATCACTTTTGGCGTCAGCCAGGGTGCGCGTGGACCAATAGTGTCGACACTGGCGGCACGAATATTCGCCCGAGGTCAGGTTGGTGCAATTTTTGGCGTGATCTTTATGACCATGTCGTTTGGCTCCGCCTTGGGGGCTTGGGTCGGTGGTTTCCTGCATGATGTAACGGGCGATTACCGTGCTGCTTTTGTATTTTCGATTTTGAGTGTGATCGGCGCTGTGTCCCCGTTCTGGTATTCCAACAGACTGACCAACCCGACGTCACTGGACCCTCACCTGAATAACAAAAAGGAAACCGCATCATGAAACTTCTTGGCGAAGGCTTTCACTGGAACGACCTGACTGTTGGCGACAGGTTCAAGACGTTTGGCCGTACGATTACGGAAACCGATATTGTGAACTTTGTGACAGCTGTTGGGATGCTTGAATCGCTGTTCCTTGATACTGAATACCGTGCGGAACATTCCGCGATTGATGGGCGTCCCGCACCTGCCGCGCTGGTCTATTCCATCGCAGAAGGGCTGACGCTGAATGCGACAGGGCAGGGCACCGGACTGGCTTTTTTGCAGATGGAGTTGAATGTGGAGGGGCCTGTTCTGGAAGGTGATACCATCCATGTCGAAATCGAAGTCATTGAAGTACGTGCGGCAAGCAAGGCGGGCCGCGGCCTTGTGCGGACCAAGAACCGGATTGTGAACCAGCGCGGCGAAACAGTTATTGTATATACGCCCCTGCGTTTGATGGCTGGACGGAGCTGAACACTCAGGTCGGTTGGCGGTTTCGCTTCGATATTATGACCAGCATCAGTATTGTTGCAGCGTAGGGCAAGCTTGACAGTACCTGTGAGGGTAGCGCCACGCCAACCGCCTGCGCCGTAAGTTCGCCCAATGACAGCAAGCCGAACAGTAGCGCGCCAAAGGCAACCCGGCCGGTTTGCCATGTGCCAAAGACAACCAGCGCTAGCGCGATCCAGCCGCGACCTGCGATCATGCCGTCCGCCCATAGGGGTGTATAGACGGTTGAGGCATAGGCACCCGCAAGGCCACACATCGCGCCGCCAAAAGCAACGGCTGCGCAGCGGATTGCACCAACGGGATAACCAATCGCGCGCGCCGCTTCGCTGTTTTCGCCAACGGCAGTGATGATCAACCCGACCTTGGTCCGGTTCAGCAGATACCACAGGCCGAAAGTGCCAAGAATGGCAAGCCAGACAACGATGTCTTGGGTCAGCAGTGTGGGGCCAATGACAGGAATGTCGGACAGCAAGGGCAGGGGCAGTTTGGGCAACCCTGCGATCGTCAGGCTTTCGTATGATTTGCCAAAGAGTGCGGACAGTCCAAGACCAAGAACGCTGATCGCAAGGCCCGTGGCGACTTGGTTGGCGTTGACCAGCAGGACCAAGGCGGCAAAAACCATCGCCAGCAACGCACTGACACAGGCGGCCACCAAAAAGGCCAGTGGATGTGACCCCGTTTCATAGACACAGATAAAGGCAATCGCGGCACCCAGCGCCATCATCCCCTCAAGCCCGAGGTTCAAAAGCCCCGTGCGTTCAACAACCAATTCACCAAGCGCGGCCAGCAGCAAGGGCAGTGCAGCGGCCAGTGTTCCGGCCAGAAGAAATGCAAGAATACTCATGAACGGGCCTGCGAGAAAAAGCTGACGCGGTAGCGGATCAGGGTGAAGGTGAGCAGGTAGAAAACCAGCATGAAACCTTGGAACACCTCGACGGCGGCCACCGGCAATCCGGCGCTGACCGTGGCGCTGTCACCGCCGATGTAGACCACTGATATCAGGAAGCTTGAGACAACAATGCCGAGCGGGCGCAATCCGCCCATATAGGCCACGATGATGGCGGCGTAGCCATAGCCTGATGGAACGGAACGCTGCAATTGCCCCAAGGGTCCGGCGACCTCGCTGGCGCCTGCGATCCCTGCGGCCAGACCACCCAAGCCAAGGCTGATCCAGATCATGCGCGGGGCGCTGAAGCCCGCATAAAGCGCGGCGCGGGGGGCAAGGCCAGCAGTGCGCAACTGGTAGCCGCGAAAGTGGTTTTGCATCAGGAGGTGCGCAAGAACACTGGCGACCAGTGCAAAGATCAGCGAGATGTTGGTGCGCGTTCCTTCGAACAAGGTTGGCAGCAGCGCGTTGTCAGGGAACATCACCGATTGCGGAAAGTTGAACCCTTTGGGGTCTTTCCACGGACCAAGCAACAGGTAGTTCAACACCTGAATGGCAATCAGGCTGAGCATCAGGGTTACGAGGATTTCGGATGCGCCAAACCGTGTGCGTAATCCAGCCGCGATCAAGGCATAGACCATCCCGCCAAGCGCACCGGCAATGATCATCGCGGGCAGCATCAGGGGAAAGGCACCGTCAGGATAAAAGACGGGCAGGGCAGAGGCGCAGACGGCACCGATCACGAACTGTCCTTCGGCCCCGATGTTGAACACATTGGCGCGAAACCCGATGGCGAGGCCTTGGGCGATTAGCAGCAGTGGGGCCATTTTCAGCAGCACTTCGGAAAAGCTGTACCAGCTCAGGAAGGGTTTCAGCAGCAATGCATAAAGTGCAGTACCAGCGGGTTTGCCCAACAGCGCAAACAGGATCAGGCTGGCGAGGCAGGCCAGCAGCAGCGCCAAAACGGGCGCGCCGATCATGGCAAGGCGCGAGGCGGTATCGCGGCGGATAAGCTGGATTTTCATGTCTTGGCCCCGATCATATAGGCCCCGATGTCTTGCGCCGTGGTGGTTGCAGCGTCGAGTGGCGCAGAGAGTTCGCCCTCGCGCAGCACATGCAGTACATCGCAGATTTCAAACAATTCTTCGAGTTCTTCGGAGATCACAAGGATCGCCGCCCCCTTGTCACGCATGTCCAACAGGCGGCGGCGGATCGCAGTGGCGGCACCAATATCAACACCCCAAGTCGGCTGTGACACCAGCATCACCTTGGGGTTCAACATGATCTCGCGGCCAAGGATGAACTTTTGCAGATTGCCGCCTGACATCGCCCCCGCTTCGGCATCAGGACCGGGGGTGCGCACGTCGAAATCGTCAATGCAGGAGCGGGTGAACTCGCGCTCTGCTTTGCGGTTGATGAATCCGTTGTTCAACATCCCCTGTCGGTGCGCGGTCAGCAAGCTGTTGTCCGCCAAAGACATTTCCGGCACGGCACCACGGCCAAGGCGTTCTTCGGGGACAAAGGTGAAATCAAGGGAGCGCCGTTTCGCGGGACCAATGCGGCCCACAGGTTTGCCCATCATCGTTACCATTTCGGCAGATGTACAAAGTGTTTCACCGGAAATAGATGCTGCAAGTTCCTGCTGCCCGTTGCCGGAAATACCGGCAATCCCGACGATCTGGCCACTGCGCACGTCCAGATTGATGTCACGCAATGTGGTGCCGAAGCGGGTGATGGCCGCATGGCTCAACCCCTTGAGAGACAGTCGCACCTCGCCCGGCTCAACCATTTTTGTCGCCGCAACTTTGGGCATCTCGCGCCCGATCATCATCGTGGCCAAGGCGCTGGCATTGTGGTCGCGCGGATCAACACGACCCGTGACTTCACCGCCGCGCAGCACGGTGGCTTCGTCACACAGCTCTCTGATCTCATCCAGCTTGTGCGAAATAAACAGGATCGCCATGCCCTTGGCTTGCAAGCTACGCAGGGTATCGAACAACAAGCGCACGCTTTGCGGCGGCAAAACGGAAGTCGGCTCATCCAGGATCAACAGCTTGGGTTCCAGCAACAGACAGCGGATGATCTCGACCCGCTGGCGTTCACCAACCGAGAGTTGATGCACCATCGCATCGGGGTCAACCGTCAGGCCAAATTGATCGCCAAGTGCCACAATCCGCTGCGCCAGCTGTGCCTGCGTACCCTTCACCATGAGCGAAACATTCTGCACAACGCTTAGTGTCTCGAACAATGAAAAATGTTGGAACACCATGCCGATCCCCAGCGCCTGCGCGTCAGAGGGGCGCGACATTTGTACAGCTTCGCCGTTCCACAGGATCGCGCCTTCGTCGGGGTGTTCGACCCCGTAGATCATCTTCATCAGGGTCGATTTGCCTGCACCGTTTTCGCCCAACACCGCATGAATTGATCCGGAGCGTACCTCCAGATCAATCGCTTTGTTTGCCTGAACAGTGCCGTAACGCTTGGAGACCCCCGCAAGGGTCAACAATGCGGGGGTCGCGTTTGTCATGAAGGCAACGGCGTTGTCACACCCGCCACGTGCCAATCCATGCCGAGGATTTCACCATCGGTCATGGCAACACCATCCGCAAAGCGTTCTTTGCCCGCCTGATCCGTCAACGGACCCTGGAAAACGGTGAACGATCCGTCAAGGATTGCGGCCTGTCGCGCCGTGATCTGTTCAACCATATCGGCGGGAATGTCGGCGTTCCAATCGGCGGTATAGACAACATCGTCTTCCATCCCGAGCCAGAAGTTATTGCCCTCAAACGTACCTGCAAGGTGACCATCCACCAGACGTTTGAAGTGCGGGCCCCAATCGGTGCCAACCACGCCAAGATATTTCTTCGGCGCATAAGCGGCCATGGAAGAGTTGAGGTTGAAGGCATAAACGCCAGCCTCTTCTGCAACTGCAATCACCGATGGGGTGTCTTGGGCGTTGGAGAAGATCACGTCAACATCTTGGGAAATCAACGCCTTGGCTGCTTCCTGCTCTGATGCCGGATCAAACCATGAGTTCACCCAGACAACGCTCATTTCAATTTCCGGATCAACGGAGCGTGCGCCCAGCATAAAGGCATTGATTGACGTGATCAGTTCGGGGATTGCAAAGGCACCAACGCAGCCCAGTTTCTTGGATTTGGACACAGATGCGGCGGCCATGCCCATCAGGTAGGTGCCCTGCCAGTATTTCGCGGTGAAGGGCGAAAAGTTCGGTTCGGTCAGGTAACCGGAGGCGTGGATGATCGACACATCCTTGTTGCGCTTGGCGATCTGGATGCCGCCGTTCTGATAGCCGAACGAGCCGAGCAGCAAGACCTTGTGACCTTCGGCGACAAGGCCGTTTGCGATGCGATCGGAGTCCGGCCCTTCGGCGATGTTCTCAAGAACCGTGACTTCCAGCTTGTCGCCGTAAGCGTCTTGCACGGTTTTCACGCCTTGCAGCAGAGTGTGCGACCAGCCCACATCAGCGGCAGGGGATGGCAGGACCACACCCATTTTCAATACGTCTTGGGCCATGGCCTGCATCGGCAGCGCCATCGCGGTGCTGGCTGCAAGTGTGCCTTTCAGAAAGGTCCGGCGTTTCAGGTTGTGTGACATCATGTTCCCCCTTGGTGTCATCCTAGAATATCGTGTGAAGTGCGGCTTCTGCCGCGTTGAAAAGTGCCGCCTCATCCAGATGCGGGAATGCCCCGTCAGCCCAGACAACGCGGCCGTTGATCATGGTGAGATCGACAACAGAGCCGATGCCAACCTTGGCAATCAGGCTGACCGGATCGTGGCGTGTGCCGATGTAATCCAGCTTGCGCGTGTCGATGGCGAACAGGTCGGCGGCCATGCCAACCCGCAGCGCGCCAATGTCGCTGCGACCCAGCAAGGATGCGCCGCCTTCGGTCGCGTAAGACAGGAACCGCGCAGGTGTCGGCACCGGATCAGCGCGGCTGGAGGCGGCCAGACATTGCAGCATGTAGGACGAGTGTGTGGCATGCATCAGGTTGGAATTGTCGTTGGACGCAGCCCCGTCAACGCCAAGACCAACGCGCACGCCCAAGGCTTCCATTGCCGGAATATCGGTGATTTCGGCGCCCACCAGATAGACAGGTTCAGAGCAATGCGAAACGCCCGTTCCCGATGCGGCCATCTTGGCCAGCTCATCGCGGGTGAGTTCCCAGCAATGGGCATAGAATGTATCGGGTCCGGCAAAACCGATTTCCTCGCAATAATCCACCGTGCGCATGCCGTGGACCTGTTCAATTACCGCGCTTTCGCCTTCGCCCACATGGCTGTGCAGGAGCACGCCTTTGTCGCGGGCAAGGCGCACAGATTCAACAAATGTTTCGCGGTAGCAATTCACCGGCTGGCAGGGGGAGACCACCACCTGCCGCATCGAAAGCGGGTTGGGATCGTGATAGGCATCAATCACCCGCGCGCAATCGGCGATAAATCCATCCGTGGTTTCCAGCATTTCGTCAGGGATCGTGCTGCCTTCGGACTTGGGCAGCGTATTGGTGCCGCGCCCCGCATGAAAGCGCATGCCCATCATTTCCGCCGCTTCGAACTGGCGGTCGATGATCCGGCTGCCTGCATGGCGCGGAAAGCAATACTGGTGGTCAAACGCCGTGGTACAGCCGTGTTTGATCAGTTCCGCCATGGCGACAACAGAGCTGTGGTAAAAGCAATCTTCGGTCAGGCGCGAGAAGATCGGGTAGATACGGTCGAGCCATTCGATAACGGAATAGCGGGTCCAGTCGAGTTCGGCGCGGTTGCGCACGAAGCACTGGAAAAAGTGGTGATGCGTGTTGATGAGACCGGGATAGAGGAACATGCCGGAGGCGTCGATCACGGTGCAGCCCACAGGTGCCTCGCGCATCAAATCGGGACTGATGGCTTTGATTACGCCGTTTTCGATCAGCAGGTCATGGTGTCGCAACACCGGTTCGGACGCAGAGGTGACAATCGCCTCGCAGGATTTGAGCAGCGTTGCGCTCATGCGGTGGTCTCGCTTGGGGTGACAAGCTCGTGCAGGCGGTGGATGCCGGGCATTTCGATGAAATTCGGCAGTGATCTGATGTCGCGCATCCACAGGCGGATAGACGGATAGGGATCAAGGCTGATACCGCCATCAGGGGCCAAAGCGGTGTTGGGGAAACAGGCAATATCGGCGATTGTGGGGGCGTTGCCCGTCAGAAAGGCAAAGCCGTCGATGCGTTGCTCTGTCAGGTGTTCTTCAAGCTGGCGTAGTTGTGTGACACCGTCGCGGCGCACCTGATCAATGTCAGCCTCATAAGACAGAATATCGTGCAGACGGGCCATGCCAAGGCTGGCGTTTAGTCCAGCCGCAAAGCCAAGCCAATGATCGGTTTGCACAGGATCATTCCCCAGCCAATCGGCATTGTCCTTAACAAGATGCCGCAACATATCTGGGCTTTGCGTCAGAACATCGTCACCATCGATAAGGATAGGCAATGTCCCTTCAGGGTTCAGCGCCAGCATGTCAGGTGATTTATGCGCCTTCTCGGGGTGGAAATTTAACGCCTTCAGCGTCAAAGGCACACCAATCAAAGAGGCCATCAGCCGCACTTTGTAACAGCTTGCGCTAAGGACATAGTCATAAAGGATCATGCCGCCACCACCTGCGCACCGTAGGAATAGCCGATTTTCTTGAGCCAGCGGCGGTAAGCCACAGACGTCAAATCCGCCTGTGTCGGGGCCTCCAACCCCGGATCAAGCGGCAGCTTGCGCGGGATCTGGTTTTCTAGGATCGAACGGTCCTGCATAAAGATCATCTGTTGGAAACTCACCAGATCAGCCATTTCCGCATCATCATCATACAGCGCCATCCACGGCCAGACTTCGCACAACTCTTCGGTCAGGGGTTGCACGAACAGGGTAATCACATCCCATTCACCGGGGCGCGGCGGCGAGGTCTTGTAAAGAACGGCGCAGGTGGGCGCAGCAACACGGTATTTATAATCCGTGATAATGCCCCCGCCCGCAGATTTCGCAGCTTGGGGCTGGAAAAACTTGACCTTGGTGGCCCAGATCTCGTCCACATCCTCGTGAATTTTCACGTCATAGCGTTCAACTTCGGTATGGGGTTCAGCGCCAAGGATGTCGGTATGCACAAAGGGAAAATGCGCGATATCAAGGAAGTTCTCAACCGCCCGCAGCGGCGAGCATTTCACCCGAACGGAGCCAACATCTACCAAACGGCGGCCCACATCATCCGCTTCGGGAATGTCAAACAGATCACGGTTCGGCTTGCCGGGGCTGGTCCACAGGTGACCGTACTTTTCAATCACTGGCAGATCGCGGCCTTCAGAGTCACGCACCCAAAAGTTACCGCTGGTGCCGCCCAATGAAATCTTGCGGCCCAAAAGCTGTGTTTCGCGCGGATCATCTATGCCCGAACACATCGCCACTGGATACCAATGGTTGTCTGCGCTGTTGTTCATGCCGCGACTCCTTCGATTTCTGCACGCTGCGCTTCAATCCAACGGGATGCCACCTTGGGATCAGCCGTGCTCAGAACATGAGCGATACAATGTGCGTCATCCGTGGACTGCAACACTAATGTCATGTCAACGGCATTTACTATCGTGGCCTCTGCATCGCCAAAATGCGCCGCCACTTCATGGCGCGGCGTGTTGATCTGGACCGACCGCACAGGTGTTTTTCCTGAAAGGGTGGGCGGCGCTGTTGTTACCTCATTCAATGCAACCCAGATCAGCCCGCCATCTTCGACACATTGATAGGTGGTTGCGCAGATTGTCTTGGGCGGCGTCAGTTTCGGGTGCGCGGGAATTGAGGTACAGCCCCCGTCCTGTCCATATTGCCAACCGTGATAGATGCAGGACAAAGTTTCGCCGCGCACAAACCCGTGCGACAACCGCATGCCCCGGTGCGGACAGCGATCCCCCCATGCGTGAACCTGACCAGACATAGAACGCCACAGCGCAAGGTCTGTCCCGTCGATCCGCGCAGGCATCGCCATGGCATTGCGTAAATCCTGGCTCAGTGCAACTGCTACCCAATCCAAAAAGCGGCTCCTTCGTATTCTGGTCCTGCAAGATTACCCGTATGGGAACCCGACTCACAATGATCCAACGTGCAAATTTCTCTGATTTTATTCAAACGGGTGCAACCAACCATATTCTGCAGACATCTATGCAACCTCAGAGATGCAAAATTCCATCCGTTCAACCATGACGCTTGCTGGTCCCAAGCTGCACCCCAATGCAAGAGCTTCCAGCATCACATCTGGTCCTGTCGCGTCTACCCGCAGGCAATCGGAAGCGGCAGTCACCTTGGCACGCAGCCCGAGTTTATGGGCATAGCGTAGAATCCAGTCCGGACAATCTGCTGCGAATACGTCACCGAACAACATGATTGTTGCTGTGCTTTCGCAAGGATCGGAATGTGTCGATATCAATATGTCTGCCCGCTCTTGGTTCGTAGATGGTCACCGTCATACGCGCATCCTGATCTATGACAACTGTGCGTCAAGTGGGTTGTCTGTCAGGTACGACGCATATTGGAGCAATTTCCAGATTTCATCTTGCGAACATCCAGCCTCGAAAAGGAGATGTCCGACAAATGCCGGGACGCGGGATGGGTCGAGCACATTCAACACTCCCCGCGCACCGGCATTTGCCGCATTTATTGTGCAGCGACTTTCTGCGACACGGCGTCATGATCAGCCAACGCGCGATCCAGCAACCCGTCAATATCAATGTCCGTCAGGCCGTCAGCATCGGTTTGCGCCAGCGGATCACGAGCACGCAGCTTGTGCGCGATTACCGCATTTGCCAATGTCTTACGATCACCGGAATATCCTGCACGCCCCGTCAGTTGCACGTCCTCCCACATCATGATTGCTGCCGAAGTTGCGTTGTAGACTGCGCTTGCCGCCAATCGCACATCTGCCTCTCCGGCACGATCATTCGCAACCGTCTCCAGCAAGTCGGTCGCACGGGTGAACATTTCAGCGACAACAGTCGTATCCCCGCCTTTCTCTGAAACAACCGCCAACAGTTTTTCGACATAGGTCCGCAACGCGTCAAGCGATCCGGCACGTCGCGTGGCGCGGGCCACATCCAAAGCAACGATATTGCTGGTGCCTTCCCAGATCGAGCCAAGATGCGCATCGCGCAGGACGCGGGCATCGGACCATTCCTCAATGTAGCCGCAGCCGCCGCGCACCTCCATGCCGTCACCTGCAACCTTGCGGGCATCGCGGCAGGTGCGGAACTTGATCAGCGGGGTCAAAATGCGTAGCACTTTGGCGATTTCGGAATCTCCTGCGTCGGCGGCCTGCAAGACCTGCGCGGTGTGAAACACCATGGAACGGCCTTGTTCCGCCGTGACCAGCATCTTCATCAACTGGCGGCGCATAAGCGGCAGATCAATCAAGCGCTTGCCAAAGGCGGTGCGGTTCTTGGAAATGAACAGCGCCTCAGAGACTGCCCGCCGCATCAACCCTGCCGAGCGCACACCGTTTGCCAGACGCGACATGTTGATCATATCCGTCATTTGCTTGAACCCCTGACCGGGGTCGCCCACCAGATAGGCGGTCGCCCCTTCCAGCGCGATTTCACCGCTGGCCATTGATTTGGTGCCCATCTTTTCCTTGAGCCGCAGGATACGGTAGCTGTTCTTAGTCCCGTCGGGAAGGACACGCGGCAACAGGAACAGCGACAGACCACCGGTGCCATCCGCACCGCCTTCGGGACGGGCCAGCACCATACCAAGGGCGGCATCCGGATTGGAACAGAACCACTTGTCACCGGATAGTTTCCATTCCCCGTCGACCAGTTTTGCCGTTGTCTCGATGGCGCCCACATCAGATCCAGCCACTTGTTCAGTCATAAACATGGAGCCCTGAAACAGCGCGTCCATATCCTGACTGGTCAGCTGGTCGAAGTACTGGTCGATCAACTCTTTTGAACCGAATTTGACCAATGTTCGTGTGAGAGAGTCGGTCATGGACAACGGACAACACAGACCAAATTCGGCCTGCACAAACAGATAAACCAGCGCATATTTGATCATCGGCGGTAGTTTCGCATCCGCTCCGAACACACCAGCGCGATGCGACATGGCCGCAAGACCGAATTCGCCAAAGGCATAACGCTCCAGTTCGACATAGGAGGGATGCTTGTGCACAAGTTCCAGATCAGCCCCGTTGCGGGCGCGAATTTGCAGGGTTGGCGGATTCTTGTCAGCGGTCAACGCCAGACTTTCCAGATGGCGGCCCACCAACTCACCCATCCGGTCCAACTCAGGCAGGAGGCGGGGTTGATCGCCCGTATCAAGATAGAGCCACGCAAGATCCTGCAACGCTGTATCAGCGGCATAGGCATTCATTCCGGCGCTGTCGGGAATGTTCTTATGGATAAGCGGGGTCATGGCGGCTCCTCTCGTATGTGAAACGCCGACAGGAAAACAGACTCTCGGCAGGGCAATTTTCGCACAGACTGGCGCAAAGGCAATTCTATTTCCAATACCGTTAGTGTATTCTGCGATAGCAAAAAGGCTATCATAGGATGTTCCATGGCCATCACATTCCGTCAGCTTCAACAATTTCTGGTTCTCAGTAAAGAGTTGCACTTTGGGCGCGCGGCGGGGCGGCTGAACATTTCCCAGCCCCCGCTAAGCACCAGCATGAAGCAGCTTGAAGAAAATCTGGGTTTTGCTTTGCTGGATCGGGGGAAAAGGGGCGTGCGGTTGACACCGGCGGGGGCGGTCTTTGCCGATCATTGTGCCCGCATTCTGGGCCAGCTTGACGCTGCCCGCGCCCTTGCCGAGCAAAAGGCGAAAGGGGCTGCTGGTACGCTGGCTGTCTCTTTTGTGCCGTCGATGCTGTTTCGCAATCTGCCGCGTACCCTGCGTAATTTTGAAGAGATGTATCCAGCGGCAGGGTTGGACCTGCACGAGATGAACACCAACCGCCAGATCGAAAGCCTGTTGCAAGGCAAGGTTGATGTCGGTTTCATTCACGCCGTTCCTTTGCCGCCCGAATTACGGTCCCATTGTGTTGAAACCGAACGGCTGGTTTGCTGTGTGCCGCGCCATCACCGTCTGGCCTCTCGCAGCAGGATTTCCATTTCGGAAATGGCGGGTGAGAAGGTGCTTGTCTTTGCCCGCGAATTTGCCGCCCATTACCATGACCGTATTGTTGGATTACTGCGCGCTGCCGATGTGGAACCCTATGCGCCGTATCGTGTGCAGCACTGGTTGACCGTCATTGCGCTTGTTGCGCAGGGCATGGGCATTTCTCTGGTGCCCCGATCGCTGTCGCGTTCGGCCATGGCTGATGTGATTTTCATCGAGATCGAGGAACCAAATGCCGAACACGAAGTGCAAATGATCTGGCAAGTCGACAACGGCAAGGATCTGACAGAGACCTTTTTGCGGTATGTGCAACTTCACGGGTTGGGATAAGCGGCGACTTGGAGCAGCCAACAGATTCCGGGGCCATACCCTTTTGGGAGCCTCTGTTAATGTTGCACCAACCAACAATAACAGAGGTGCACAATGTTGACTTCCCCAGGTGCTAGGCTGTCAATAGGCGCAACACAAGAACAACCCATCCATCCGGACAAAGGTAAAATACCAAGATGAAAGACAACCGACTGATTGACGGCATCACCGTAAAGAAACGGATCATACAAGAAGTTAAGGATTATACATCCGGCGTAGCCAACATGCCCCGGATGGTATCCATTCTGGTCGGTGATACGCCTGAAGCGGATGTATATGTGCGCAATCAGGTTCGCGGTGCCGAGCAGGCAGGGTTGCCCTTCGAGCAACTCAGATGGCCTGCGGACATCACGCAGGATGAATGCAAGCAGCGCATTCTGGCGATGAATGACGATTCCGGCGTTCTTGGTATCATTCTTCAACGCCCACTACCTGAACATATCAACGTGCGGTCTTTGCAATCTGCGATTCATCCCTTGAAAGACGTCGAAGGGATGAACCCTGCATCAATCGGTAACATCGTCTATTCGGATGTCGCATTGGCACCCTGTACGGCTGCTGCGAGTGTTGAGTTGATCAAAGAAACCGGTCTGCCCATGGAGGGGCTGGAAGTTGTGATGATCGGTCATTCCGAGATTGTCGGAAAACCTGCGGCGATGATGTTAATGGCCGAAGGATGTACTGTTACTGTCTGCCACCATATGACGCGGTCGGTTGCGATGCATTCGCGGCGTGCTGATGTGGTTGTTGTGGCGGTGGGCAAGGCGCATCTTATCGGGCCGGACATGATTAAACCGGGCGCCGCTGTTATCGACATCGGTATCAACCAGATCGAAACCGAAGAGGGGCCGAAAATTGTCGGCGATGTTGATACGGACGCTGTCAAAGAGGTTGCTGGCTGGATCAGTCCTGTACCGGGCGGCGTTGGTCCTGTGACCGTTGCTATTTTGATGCGCAATGCAATGGTTGCCCACCAGCGTCAATTGGCTGCGGGCTGGCTCTGACTCGTGTTGCCGTGACACTATGCGGGCGGGGCTTTTGGTCGCCCCGCAATGTCGAGGAAAGTGGCGCACATCATCTTGGGAACAAGCGCCGCTCCTGATGGAATTTCCGCGCAGCGGGCAGCGCATCATGGCCAGTATCGTGATGCTAAGACTGGTTTTTCTTGCTTTTGGAGCGTCCCCGATGTCCATACGGGCTCTCGCCATAGCGCGCTTTGAAATGGCGTGAAAAGACACCGTCAGAGTTGAATCCAGCGGCTATCGAAACTTCCATCACGCTCAGATTGGTTTCCATCAACAACGTTCTTGCGCGGTCCAGCCGGATGTTACGGTATGTCTGGGCAGGAGCCTCACCCAGAAGAAGTTTGAATTGGCGTTCGATCTGCCGGCGCGAGATACCGGCAGTTTCGGCAAGACTCTCCAAAGTCAGCGGGGTCTCGATATTGTCATACATTGCTCGCAGTACCGCCAGAACGCGGGGGTTACGCGAACTGATTGCTTTGGCGATGGACGATCTTTGTTCACTACGTCGCGCGATTTCCGGCCCGTTCAGGCACATGTCAGAGACAGCAATTGCAAAGTCTTCGCCGTAATCCTGCGCGATGACCGCGATCATCATCTCGGTTGCGGCGGCGCCCCCGCCACAGGTCAAAAGAGTGCCGTCCTGTTCGAACCGGTGGGCGGTTGGGGGCAGGTCTGGAAATTCCTCGTTGAATCCGGGCTGGTTTTCCCAATGCAGGGTAAACCGTTTCCCGCCAAGCAGGCCCGCCCGTGCAAGGGTGGCGGCACCGGTGCAAATGCCACCGACCTTGCCTCCAAACCGGACATGGCGACGCACATGGCCCAGCACGCCGTCGGATGCGACCTTGGTGCCGTTGTTGCCCGAACACGCAAAAAGATAGGTGTCGGGCTTCAGCTCATCGAGCGGGGCATGCACGCTGATGTCGATGCCAGAAGATGACGATACCGCTGCGCCATCTTCTGACAGAACCAGCCAACCATACAACGGCTTTTGTGCCAGTTGGTTGGCAATGCGCAACGGATCGAGAGCAGCGCTAAAGGCAAGCAGCGTAAACTCCGGTAGCAGCAGAAACCCGAACCAACGGGTTTGCTGTGGTTTTTTCACCGGATAGCTGAACGCTCCCGCTGGCACGAGGTCTGGCCGAGCTGGGTGGCTTGCAGCATCATTGCTCACATCAGCACCGTTAGCTTGCGGTGTTTAACAACATCGGGAACCAGTCTTCACGCAAGCGCTGACCAGCCTTCATGTCATGGCCGGGAAAGGGGGGTGATGTTGGGCCGGGGCGCTCGACATAACGCGCATCATCACCCAACAGCCGCAAGGAGAACGCGCGGCGGCGTGTACCGCTGTCGTTGCCGCGTGCGCCGTGCAGCGTCTTGTAGTTGAACGCCACTGCATCACCCGGTTCCATTTCGTATTCACGCACATCCATCCCTTCGGCGTCAGGGTCAGGCACTTGCATGTAGTCATCTTCATTCGGGTAAAAGCTGGTCTCGGCCAACCAGCGGGTTGGGAGCACTGCCTTTTCCCAGCGGTGTGATCCTGCGACACAGCGCAAGGATGCCGTGCGCACCGGATCAAGCGGGGACCAGAAGCTGACGGTTTGTTCGCCCTCAACAAAATAGTACGGGCTGTCCTGATGCCACGGAGTCGGTTTGGATGTGCCGGGCTCTTTGACCAACACATGATCGTGGAACATTTGGACCGTTTTTGATCCCATCAACTCGGCCGCAACCGCAGCAGCGGGGGAGGCTTTGATTGCTTCTTGAAACTCCGGAATGCGCGTCCAGTTGCAATAATCGTCGAAAAACCGCCCGCCTTCGCCTTCCTTGAGGTTCTCGGCGGCATAGGGGCCGGGTTCTGACATGTTGCGCTCAACACCGGCGCGTAATTGTTCAACCTGATCCTTGAACAGACCTTTAACAAGGACAACGCCATCGCGCTGATAATCTTCGACGTGTTTTTGAGTGATGAGGGGGTGTGTCATGCTAGTGTCCTTCTATACGCTATAAATTGGCCTTTGACTTTGCCTTTTCACGTATTCCGGGAGGATGAGAACGGCGTGATAGGGCATTGGAGGCTGCCGATTCTCGCCGCGTTTCCGAGTTAAATAATACAGATTGGGCAAGAATTGAAAAGCCATTAAAAATCGGTTTGCCTGCTGGGGCATCACGAAGGTGCACAAATTTGCCGACCACCCGTTGGCGGCGAAAACCATCGACAATGGGCAGTCCTGTCCAAACCTATTTTGAGATTGACCAGCTGACACAAGGTAATATTGGGTCTGATATTATATGGGGCAGACTTGCCCTTTACGCTCTGCAGTCAATTGCGCAGGGTGTTCTCGCGGTGCGTTGAATGTCGCACCAAACCACTGAGCACACGTTAAAGCACGAGACCAAGGACCACGGGATGCAACAACTCCAACACTGGCAGGCCGCTCTTGAAAAGCAGTGGGGCATTTCGGCGGTACTGACACGGCTGAATGGTGAATATGACCTGAACTTTCTTGCCAAGGCGAAGAGCGGTGAAGGGTATATTCTGAAAGTCATGCGCACGGGTTGCGAAGTCTGGTTGGTCGACATGCAGGTGAAGGCGTTTGAGCATATTACCTTGCGCCAACCTGATCTGCCTTGTCCGAAGGTTATACGTTCCATTGAAAACGCGCCTTTGCTGACACTTCCGGACGAGAACGGCCAAGAGCGGCTGGTCTGGCTTTTGGAACAACTTCCGGGGCAGTGTTATGCACATGCTGAACCCAAGAGTGACGCATTGATCCATCAGATCGGGAGAGTTCTGGGTGGTTCGGCGTCGGCATTAGCGGATTTTGAACACGCCGGTCTGGCGCGTGAATTCAAATGGGACCTCATGCAAGCGGACTGGATCAGCAACAACATATCCTGCATCCCTGATCCGGCACGGCAACAAATCGTCGAAGAAATCTGTTCAGATTTTGCCAAGCTCAAGCCTGATCTCATCGCACTTCCGAGACAGGCCATTCACAATGACGCAAATGATTACAACATCATGGTGGCGGGGCAGCTAAATGCACCGCGCCACGTGTCGGGCCTGATTGATCTGGGTGATATGTGCGCCGCGCCGCGCATCTGCGATCTGGCGATTGCTGCGGCTTATATTGTGCTTGATCACGCACGGCCCGAAGCGGCACTTGCAGCGCTGGTCGCAGGATATCATGAGGCTTGTCCGTTGACAGCGGTAGAAGTCGATATGGTCTGGCCATTGTTGCGGATGCGTCTTGCTGTCAGTGTTGTGAACTCGACCTTGATGGCGGCTGAAAACCCGGACGATCCCTATGTGACAATCTCGCAAGCCCCCGCTTGGCGGTTTCTGGAAGGGGCGACAATTCACGGTGGGTTACTCAAAGCCCGCTTGCGCGCAGCTTGCGGGTTGCCGGTGGTTGATGGTGCTAATCGTGTTCACGATTGGCTAGAAGCAGAGCGGGGAAGTTTCGCACCTTTGATGGGGCAAGACATATCGGATGCGCCCATGGGATCCTTATCGGTGGAAAATTCCACTTGGCCGCAAGACCCGTTTCACCTGCCGTTGAATGAAGCGGCCCGCGTTGGCGAGGAATTCGAGGATCAGGGGCGCATCTGGCTAGGCTATTATCACGAGCCGCGGCTGATCTACGCAGAGCCCGCTTTTCGCAACGGCCCATGGAAAGCCAGCGACAGACGCACGGTACATCTCGCTGTTGATGCTTTTGCGCCTGCCGGTACACCAATGTTTGCGCCGCTGCGCGGAGAGGTGTTTGTCGCTGAGTATCGCGCAGGCCATCTGGATTACGGCGGTGTGATCATCCTGCGCCATGAAACGCCTGACGGTGATCCGTTCTTTACCCTTTATGGCCACCTTGATCCTGAGTTTCTGGATCGGCTCAGCGTCGGTCAGGTGATTGAGAAGGGCGAAGAATTCTGCCGTTTGGGTGATCCGAGCATGAATGGCGGTTGGGCACCTCATGTGCATTTTCAACTGGCGCTGACAACGGAAGGCATCGAAGCTGACTGGCCCGGTGTGGGTGATCCTGACGAGATGTATCTCTGGCGGGCGATCTGCCCCAATCCAGCGGCATTGTTGAATCTGCCAGACGAAAAAGTGCATTATTCTCCGACAGACAAGGACGCCATTCGACAGGGACGCAAGACCAGTTTCGGGGGCAACCTGAGCCTGAGCTACGCTGATCCGCTGATGTTGTTGCGCGGTTGGAAACACCACCTGTTTGACGAATGGGGCCGGCCTTATCTGGATGCCTACAACAACGTGCCGCATGTCGGTCACGCCCATCCGCGCATTCAGGCTGTGGCGGCGGATCAGTTAAAACGGATCAATTCCAACACCCGTTATCTGCACCCTGCGCAAACTGCATTTGCCGAGAAAATCCTGTCGAAGCTTCCTGACCATCTGGAGGTTTGTTACTTCGTAAACTCCGGTTCGGAGGCCAACGAATTGGCCCTGCGTCTGGCCCGCGCCCATACGGGCGCAAAGGGAATGGTGACACCGGATCATGGCTATCACGGGAACACCACGGGTGCGATTGATGTTTCGGCTTACAAGTTCAACAAACCGGGCGGCGTTGGCCAAGTTGACTGGGTGGAGCTGGTCGAAATTGCGGATGATTTCAGAGGTTCCTATCGCCGTGACGATCCTGATCGTGCCCGCAAGTTTGCTGATCTGGTTGATCCGGCGATCATATCTTTGCAAGGCAAGGGGCACGGAGTCGCCGGTTTCATTGCCGAAACATTTCCTTCTGTTGGCGGGCAGATTATCCCGCCCAAGGGATATCTTGCGGCTGTTTACGGCAAGATCCGTACAGCTGGTGGCATTTGCATTGCAGATGAAGTGCAGACAGGGCTTGGTCGTTTAGGGGATCATTACTTTGGTTTCGAATATCAAGACGTGCTGCCTGATGCTGTAGTTTTGGGCAAACCCATCGGCAACGGGCACCCGTTGGGGGTACTGGTGACAACACGTGAAATCGCGCAAAGCTTTGATAACGGCATTGAATTTTTCTCGACCTTTGGTGGCTCGACCTTGTCGTGTCGCATTGGTCACGAAGTGCTCGACATTGTAGACGAGGAGGGTTTGCAGGAAAACGCACGGGTTGTGGGCGCGGAATTGATGGCCGGTTTAAAATCGCTTGAAGCGAAACATGACTGCATCGGGGATGTGCGCGGCATGGGGCTTTTTCTGGGCGTGGAGTTGGTTAACGACGACGGTTCAGAGGCGACAGAAATCTGTACTTACGTCAAAAACCGTATGCGCGATTATCGTGTGCTGATCGGAAGTGAGGGGCCAAAAGACAACATTCTAAAAATCCGCCCGCCCCTGACGATTGAATCCGAGGATGCAGCGATGATCACAACTGTTTTGGATCGCATACTGGATGAACTGACCTAAGCGCGTTCAGATTGGTATACGCCTGTCGCGCAACCATCATGACAATCCGTATGCGCCATTGTCAGGGGTGCCGTGATCGCAGTGATTGAAATTATCGGGTTCAGCATGAACTGAACCCGATATTCTCATTGTGCGGGAGCCAGCACAAAGTCATGCACAACTTCGTTGTAAGGCTTGTCAAATCCGGCTTCTTTGATCCGCGCCGGATCTTCGATCAGATCGAATTTTGCCAACAGACTTTCCTTGACGCCGAACACGGCATCGGAATGGATGTAGGGATCGTCCGGATCAAAGATATGGGTGATCAGGGTCTCGAATCCGTCTGCCTCCAGGATATAGTGCAGGTGCGCGGGCCGGTAAGGATGGCGCCCCAGCTTTTCAAGCATCTGACCCACAGGTCCGTCAGCCGGAATCGGGTAGAATTTGGGCTTCACACCCTTGAAATGATAGGTGCCGTCCGGCCCTGTGCGAAACACGCCGCGCAGGTTGAAATCTGGCTGTAGCCCTTTTTGCTGCACGTCATAAAAGCCTTCGTCATTAGCCTGCCAGACGTCGATCTTGGCACCGTCGATCGGCTGACCGTCAGTGCCAAGGATGCGGCCCTTGACCAGCATCGGCTCCCCTTTCTGGTCCAGACAGATGTCCGACCCCATCGCCAGCTCAGGGGCATCCGCCACATGGAATGGCCCTAACACCGTTGATTCAGATGCACCGGACGGTTTGCGGTTGTTGACCGCATCCACCAACATCGACACCCCCAGCACGTCGGACAGCAGGATAAACTCCTGCCGCCAGTCGTCACATGTATGGCCCACTTTGGTGAGGAACTGGATGGCGTTGAACCATTCTTCCTGCGTCGGTTCGATCTCCTTTACCGCAGCGTGCAGGTGCTTGGTAATCACCGCCATGACTTCGGCCAATCGTGCGTCCTTGGCCGCGTTGTTGCGGCTGATGACAACCTCGGCGGAGTTTTCTTCGGTAAAGTATCCGGTTTCTTGCGTGCTCATGAGTGCCTCCTATCGGGACAGAATTGCGGTCAGAACGCGGGTCAGTTCCGCCTGCGGGTCATCGGCCATGGTATCGACACGCCAGCAGACATGTTGATCGGGTCGCGTGATGACGCAGCCGGAATCGCCAATCTCGTTTGCGCGGGACCAGTCACCGGTGTGATCGACGTATTCCTGACGCGGTCCGATGACATGTGCACGCAAGTCGATACCCAGATCCTTGCCCACCTTCTGCGCTGCATCAGCCCATGCCGTGCCCCCAAGACCGGTGAAAATGGTGAAGGCACCACCACCTGCCAGATCAAGGGTCGAATGTTTGCCCCCAGTCGCATCGAACAGCCATGCATGCGGGATGCGGGCACCGGGCCATGTTGTCGGCTGATAATGCAGGTCTGAATCCAAGGTGAAGTCAGGTTCGATCTGTCCGTCAGTCACCGCAGCGGTGGAAGAATAGCGCTGGTTCATCTCGATGCCATGCGCGTCGAATTCGTATTTCTTGAAGGCAATCGCTGCATTCAGCGCCTCGCGCTGTGCTTCGGCTTCGGGCGTTGAATCGCAACGTGCATCCATGTTGGCCTTGATCAATTCAATGTCGGTGCCGCCTGTCATGCCGAGCGCTTCAAAGATCGGGCCGAATTCACCGATAGACTGGTTGGCGCGGGTCACGATCTGCTTGGCAACCGGCGCGCGTTCGGTGGAATAGCTGTCCAGCAAGGCTTCGCCCGCTTGCCCTTTGAGAACGGCGGCCAGCTTCCAAGCAAGGTTATAGGCATCCTGAATGGACGTGTTTGAGCCAAGCCCGTTGGACGGTGGATGGCGGTGTGCCGCATCACCCATGATAAACACGCGGCCCTTGGACATCTGTGTGGCGTAGGTGTCGTTCACCGTCCATGTGTTTGCGTTGATCAGCTCAATCTCAAGCTCTGGATCACCGACAAGCTGACGAGCGACATCAGTTGCCATCGCCTCATCCACCACGGGGGCAGGCTCATTGATGTCATAGCCCCAGACGATCAACCATTCATTCCAGGGGCGGATCATCCGCACAAGCCCCATGCCAATGCCGCCAACATTCGCCCCCGGTTGCATGACCCAATACAGAACCGAAGGACGATGCGCGACGTACTTAGAAAGGTCCGCGCGGAAGTAGATGTTCATCGACCCGCCGACACCCATCTTGCCTTCAAATGGCAGGTTTTCATGCTCAGCCACCAGTGAATTGCCGCCGTCCGCGCCAATGAGGTACTTGGACCGAATGGTGATTTCCTGCCCCGTCATTCGGTCAAGGCAGGTTGTCGTCACACCTTCTGCATCCTGCACATGGCTTTTGTATTCCGTGCTCATCCGCGCGCGGGTGCCGCGTTTGCAGGCGGTTTTGAACAGGATCGGCTCCATAAAAGTCTGCGGCAGATCGTTCATGAAGGACGGCGAAGACAAAAGGTGTTCCGCCTTCGACAACGGATGTGTACCCCATGACTTCATGCGCCCGATTTCCTCGCCCGCAAGGCTCTCGCAAAACACGTTCTCGCCCATCAGATCCTGCTCGGTCGCGTTGAGGTAAACTTCATCCTCTACCTCGCGCCCCAGATCGCGCAGCACCTCCATCGTGCGCTGGTTGGTGATATGCGCGCGCGGCGTGTTGGCCAGCCAGTGATAGCGGTTGATCACGATGTTCTCGATGCCGTAGGTCGACAAGAGCGCCGCACTGGCAGAGCCCGCAGGGCCGGTGCCGATGATCAGGACTTCTGTTGTGATATCTGCCATGTTCATTCCTTTGTTTCTGAGAGTTTGCCGCCCCGCAGGGTGCGGCGAATTGGGAAAAGCTGAATGCCGGTGCGTTCCGAGAAGAGGCCCCAGAGCCCGCGCGGGGCGACCAGCATGATGAGAATGGCGAGCACGCCAAGCGTCATCAGATACCAGCTGCCGAAGTCGGCCAGCAGGGATTGCAGCGCGAAAAACACCAGCACGCCGATTATCGGTCCCTCGATGGTGCCAATGCCGCCGATGACGACGATAAAGATCACGTAGGCCGTCCAGTCCGTGACGCTGAACGCGGCATCGGGGCTGATGCGGGCCTTTTGCATATAGATCAGACCGCCCGCGACACCGGTGCCAAAGGCGGAGGTCAGGAACACGATCCATTTCATCCGCGCTGCATCGACGCCCACGGATTTCGCTGCCTCCATATTGTCGCGCACAGCGGCCAGTGCCAGCCCGCGCCGGGTGCGCAACAGCCAGTAGATGCCGCCGATGGTGGCCAGCGCAAGGACCAACGCCAGCCAGTAGGCGAGGATATCGCGAGCGGCGGCAGAGCGGACCCCAAGTCCGTCCTGGATCAGATCGACGAACCACATATCCTTGGTGGCGGAGCGGGGCAGGGAGGTGCCCGTGCCGCCACCTAGGGTCTTCCACTGGGCGACAAGCAACCGGACAACTTCGGCGATGACCCAAGTCCCGATTGCGAAATACGCACCATTCAGGCGGAAGGCGAAAAAGGCGGTTGGCACGGCGATGATCAGCGCGGCAACACCGGCCAGCAGGATCGACGGCACCGGGTCCAGCCCCCAAAGGATCACGACGCCAAAAAGTGCATAGGCCCCCATGCCCACAAACGCTTGTTGCCCGATGCTGACCAACCCGCCATAGCCTGCCAGCAGGTTCCAGAACTGCGCCAGCACCAGCATCGTAAGGATAAAGAACATATCCTGAATGGTGCCGCGCCCGGCAAAGAAAGGCAGCGCGATCAACGCAACGATCAGGATCAAGCCCGCAATGGACGCGATGCGCGAGGCGGGGGTTTGTGTGGTGACAGAATAGGCCATCAGTCGTTTGCCCTCGGGAACAGGCCGCGCGGGCGGACGAGCAGGACCAGGAGGAAGGCGATGTGGCCCGCCAAAATCTGCCATTCGGGGTTGACCGCGGCACCAATGGTTTGCGCCACACCGATGATGATGCCACCCAGAAGCGTCCCCCAAAGCGACCCCAAACCGCCGATGATCACCGCTTCAAAAGCGTAGATCAGACGCGCAGGGCCGATGTTGGGATCGAAGTTCGCCCGCAACCCGAGATAAAGCGCGGCGATAGTAACGATGATCAGGGCGATGCCGGTTGCGATGGCAAAGATGTTGGCGGGCTTGATCCCCATTAGGCTCGCCGTTGTTGCGTCATCGGACGTAGCGCGAAAGGCGCGGCCCAGTTCCGTGCGGTAGAAAAGCTGGTTCAGCGCGATGATAACAAGGACGGCAGAGGCAAAGGTGAGCAGCGGCATAACGCCCAATGATATGGGACCCGCCTGAACCGACGCCGTGGTCAGTGCGCTGGTGGGCAGGCGTTGGCTATCGGCGGAGAAGGTTTCGAGCAGCGCGTTTTGCAGCGCGATAGACAGGCCGAAAGTGACCAGCAAGGGCGGTAGGATATCGTCGCCCAGCGTGCGGTTTAGCAGAAATTTTTGCAGCGCCCAGCCAAGGCAGAACATCACGGGCATGGCGACGGCGGCGGCCAGAAACGGCGGCAGGCCGAGCAGCGTGACCAACAGCAAAATCAGATAAGTGCCCATCACGATCAAATCGCCATGGGCAAGGTTCACCAGCCGCATGATCCCGAACACAAGGCTGAGGCCGGCGGCGAAAAGCGCATAGAGACCACCCAGCAGAATACCTTGAATGATTGTATCAACCCAGATCAATGGCCTGCTCCGAAATAAGCGTCATGGATGGCATCGCGGCTGAGTGAGTCAGGTGTGCCGGACAGCGTCACGCGGCCCTCCATCATGCAATACACACGGTCGGCCACGGCCATGGCCTGCGCGATATCCTGTTCAACGACGATCAAGGATGCACCCGCCGCCTTGATTGCAGGGACGGCTTTGTAGATGTCCTTGATCACAACCGGAGCGAGGCCAAGGCTAATTTCATCGCACAACAACACACGCGGATTGCTCATCAACCCGCGGCCGATGGCGACCATTTGCTGTTGTCCGCCAGAGAGTGCCGTACCCGGAGAATTGCGCCGTTCGCGCAGGATCGGGAACAGGTCATAGACGGTTTCAAGCGTCCAGTGACCGATCGTCTTGCGACCATAAGTGCCGATCAAGAGGTTTTCTTCAACGCTCAGCGACGGGAACAACCTACGCCCTTCCGGCACCATGGCGACCCCTTGGGCCATGATCTCATCCGCTGGTCTTGTCCCGATGGCGGTGCCGTCAAACATCACTGCTTCTGCTGCGTTGTTCAGGACACCCGCGATGGACCGCATAAGCGTTGTCTTGCCCGCGCCATTGGCCCCGATAATGGCGATGGTCTCGTTCTCTGCCAGTTCGATATCGACGCCGAACAGCGCCTGAAAGTCGCCATAATGGGCGATGAGGTCACGGGTTTGCAGCAAGGCCATCAGACGTCGATTCCCAGATAAATCTCGCGCACTTCGCGGCTGGCCATAATTTCATCTGGGTCGCCAAGGCCGATGACCTTGCCAAAATCCAGCACCAGCAGGCGTTCCACGACAGAATTCAGTGCGTGCAGGACATGTTCGATCCAGATGATCGTGACGCCTTGGGCGTGGATATCCTTAATCGTCGCAATCAACGCCTGACATTCGCCCTCGGTAAGCCCGCCCGCGATTTCATCCAGCAGCAATAGTTTCGGCTGTGTCGCCATGGCACGCGCCAGTTCGAGGCGCTTGCGCTCCAAAAGCGAAAGCTGCCCTGCAGGCGTATTGGCGCGTCGGATGAGTTCGGTGCGTTCCAGCACATCGGCGCAATCGTCCCGCACCATGGCTTCGCTCATGTTCCGCCCATGGGTCGCGGCGACCAGAAGGTTTTCGTAGACGGTCAATTTTTCAAATGGCTGCGGTATCTGGAAGGACCGCCCGATGCCGGTCAGGCACCGCTCCATCGCGGAGACCTTTGTCACATCGCGGCCCTCAAAATGAATGCTGCCTGCATCTGCGCGCAGGTTGCCGGTGATCAGGTTGAACAATGTCGATTTGCCCGCGCCATTCGGCCCGATGATCCCCAGCGCCTGACCCTGCGGCACGTCAAAGCTCGCGCCGTCCGTGACGGTCAACGCGCCAAAGCTTTTGGAGACTGATGTGAGGGACAAGATGGACATAAGGGTTTGATTTACTCAAAAAAGAAAACTGCTGCGCGGGGTGGGAGGGCTCCCGCGCAGCGCTGGACGGTCAGGAAATTTCTTCCATGGTACCGCCCGTGGGAATGTCGGGGTGATCGCTATTCTCAACGATTACCAGATCATAGCCGCCGCCGTCTTTCAGGCGCCATTGACCGCCGACCAACGGTGTCTTGGCGACGTTCTGAGCCGCAAAGGGCGGCAACCCCGCGCCGTCAAAGGCGATGCGACCGACCATCGAAGCAAGCTGCGTTGCGGCAATGGCGGAGGTCACTTCATCAGGATCGCGGCTGTCTTCCACCCGGCCCATGACGTCTGCGGCCATCTCAAACAGGGCATGCACAAAGCCGATGGGCTGCGTCCACTGCTTGCCCGTCGCGGCGGTGTAGGCGCTGGCCAGATCACCTGCGGATTGACCTGTCAGTGAGGATGCGAAGGGATGCGTGGGGGACCACCACACTTCGGAGCTGAGGTTGTGCCCCTGATCGCCCAAAGCTTCGACCGCCTGCGGGAACAGGATCGCTTTGCCAATGCTGGCGGCCTTGGGGTTAAAGCCCTGCTGTTTGGCTTGGGTCCAGAAGGTCGTGAAATCAGGCGGGATCGGCACGCCCGTCACAATCTCGCAATTGGCGGCCTTAAACGCATTGATCTGGGCGCTGAAATCATCCGTCAGGTTCTGGTAACGGCCTGTGTCCGTCAGCGTGTAGCCCTGCGCGTCCAACACAGGCGGGAAGCCCACGTTTGAATCGCCCCATGCGTTGCCGTCACCGTCATTGGGGAAGATCGCGCCGACCTGCTTGTTGGTCTCCAACTGGTTCCACATGGCAGTGAAGACGGAAATCACATCTTCCAGTCCCCAGAAAAAGTGAAAGCTGAAGTCAAAGGGCTGCCAGCTGCCCGGATCGCCAGGGTTGCCTTGCTGGCCGATGAAATACGGTTGCCAAGGCGCGACGGTAGATATCACGGGGATCTCTTCGGCCTCGCAGGTGGTGGCAACGGGGTTCGTGGTTTCCGGCGTTGAGGCGACAAGCATCATGTCGATCTCGTCGTCGATGATCAGTTCCTTGGCAACCTCGGCGGCACGGTTCGGGTTGGACTGGCTGTCTTTGACGATGACCTCGAAATTGGCACCCGCTTCGGATTTCAGGAAGCCGTCGATGATGAATTGATCAGCTTCCGAGAAGGCGGCAAGTGGGCCGGATTGCGGGCTGACATAGCCCAACCTGATCTTTGCCCCCTGCGCCAACGCGGGTGCGGCCAAGCCGCCGGCGGCAAGGGTAAGGCCCGAAGCGGCTGTGGATTTGAGTAATTTGCGGCGTGTAAACATGATGTCCTCCCTGACGTCATTGGCTCAAGTAATTGGCGTATCCCCTGCCCATGCGGTTTGTAGCAATGCGCGGATATCGTTGCGCGTTACAGGTTGCGGATTGGGATATGGTTTTTGCGTTGCCAGATCAGCGGCGCGGTCCAGATCTTCTTCGCGCAGGCCCAGATCGCACAGGGCCAGCGGTGCCCCCATTTCCTTGGCAAACTTGTGCAGCGCCAGACCAGCGTTGTCACCGCCAAGCAGATCGCAAATTGGCTGCAATTCCGCCGCTGCTGCGCGCGCGTTGTAGGCGACGGCATGGGGCAGAACGATAGCATGGGTTTCGGCGTGGGGCAGGTCAAATGACCCACCAAGAGTGTGGCAGAGTTTGTGATGCAGGGCCATGCCGACCTGTCCCAGAACCGTTCCACAGGCCCATGCACCCCGTTGTGTGGCCTCGCGGGCGGCGAGGTCTGTAGGCGTGGCAATCACTTTGGGCAATCCGTCGGCAAACGCTCTGAGGCCCTCAATTGCCATCATCGTTGTATCTGTTGTCTGCTCTGTTGCGTAGAGGGCTTCGGCGGCATGGGCCATTGCGTTCAGAGCCGAGGTCACAGTCATCGCAACAGGCAGGGTTGTCACCAGTTCAGGATCATAGAGGATCACTTCGGGCAGGACGCTTGGGTGATTCAGGGTTGTCTTCACACCATTCTCGGTCTGTCCCAGAATGGATGTCGCTTCACTTCCGGCATAGGTGGTGGGGATCACGATTTGGGGCAGATCACTGCGATAGGCAATCGCCTTGCCCAAACCGATGGTAGAGCCGCCGCCAATCGCGATCAGGCAGTCTGCTTTTGTCTCTGCAACATGGGCCATTGCGGCTTCGGTGACATGGACTGGTGTGTGCATTTCTGCCTTGCAAAATACGCCAACGGCCAGCGGTCCGAGCAGTTCTGCGATTTCCAGTGCCGCGTCGCTTTGATGGGGTGTCGAAAGGACCAGCGCGCGCGTCGCTCCCAAGCGGCGGGTTTCTTCGGCAACCGTTTTTCGAACAGCGCATCCGAATTGAACCCTTACCGGCGGTGTCAGTGTGCGTGTGGCTCGTTGCATGTCACATCTTCCAGAGTTGCTTTTGTCTTTGATAAACGGCCAGAAATGATTGCTTGATCCAAATTTTGCCAGTCAATATACCCTAATGTTATGAAAATTGACCCTAATCACCTTTGTATCCTTGCGGCGATCATAGATGCGGGTGGTTTGAGCGAGGGGGCTGTTGCAGTCAGCAAGTCTCAACCCAGCGTCTCGCGCACGATTGCCATGCTCGAAGCACGCCTTGGCGCGCGCCTTTTCGAGAAAGGCAGACGGCCCCTTAGACCAACAGAACTGTGTCTTTCCTTGGCCGAACAAGGCAGGATCATCGCCCAAGCGAGCGAGACTGCGAGCCTGTCAGCAGCACATTATTCCAGAGGTAAATCCGGAACGGCACGGATCGCCGGTACGCCCATTTTCATGGATGGGGTTATCGCAAATATGATTGCCTCGTTTCAGGGGGCATTTCCAAAAGTCACCATCAATCAGACTTATGGCTACATGGCGGAACTGACGGAACAATTGACCGCCGGGAACATTGATCTCGGGATTTGTCCGGTTAGCGCGGCATCTGTTCCGGCAGGCTTTGCCTTCAAGCCTTTGTTGCGCGGTCGTAACGTGATCGCCTGCGCGCCTTCGCATCCGCTCGCTCGCAAGTCGGCCTTCAAACTTGCAGATATTGCATCCTATCCCTGGATTGCCCCGCCAGCAGGCAGTCCGCTTTATTCCGATTTACGCGGTGCACTGGGGAGCATCGGGATTACCGATTTCAGGGTGAGTTTTACCGGTGGATCACTGGCCTCCATCTTGAGCGTCATGGCGGGATCGGAGTCGCTGACGGTTCTGCCCTATTCGGTTGTCTTTATGCAAAGTCATTCCAAGACCGTGACTGCGCTGCCCGTCAAATTGAAACATCCCGAACGTGAACTGGGTTTCCTGTGGCGTGAAGACCGTCCTGTCAGGCCAGCCGTGCAGCGATTTCGCAAGTATTTGGAAAGCGAGTTTCAGGTTTTGGCAAATCACATCGAACAAAAGGGACGCGCAGCAGTTTGGCGTGCCTAGAGCTGTGGAAAGCCGCACAACCTTGCCAGACCGATAGGCGATCATTACAATTTTGCCTCGGCAATTCAATTTAGGCATACCTCATGCAACTCCACCAGATCGAAGCCGTTGTGGCGATTACGGAAGCGGGCAGTTTTCGCAAGGCAGCAGAGGTTCTTGGCCGGACACAGCCGACGCTGACAAAGAGCATCAAGGCGCTGGAGGAGTCCGTCAATCTTGTGATCTTTGACCGCACGCCGCGTGGTGTGCAGCTGACCGAAGGTGGCGAGCGGCTGTACAAACGGGCCTGCACCATCATGGCTGATGTTCGTGCGATGGAAGACGAGGTCAAGCAGATGGCCGGTTTTGACGGCGGTCGGGTGCGCATCGGCGTGTCGCCCGTTGCGGGGGCCGTGATCATGCCGCGCGCCTTGAGGAAGTTCAGAAAACGATGGCCGCGCGTTGAGATCGAGTTGGTCAATGTGCTGTATCCCGATTCGGTCAGTCAGCTGCGTGAGGCCGCAATTGATATGGTTCTGGGGCCAATTCCCATGCTGGACGCCTATGGCAGCGTGATCGTTGAGCGGCTTTTTGATATTGATATGGTGGTTGTCACCCATGCCTCAAATCCGCAGCGGAACAGCACGCGGCTAGCTGATCTGGCCGAGGCGCAATGGATCATTCATGGCTCCAAAGAGGGGCCAAGCAGCATGTTCGCGGGTGCGTTCAGCGCGCGGTCCATACCGTTGCCAAAGGCATATACCAACTGTCATTCGCTGCCAGCGGTCATTGCCCTGATGGAGGAAACATCCGCGTTTTGCGTCCTGTCACAGCAGTTGTTCAACACAATTGCGCAAAGTCACGGCATCGTAGTTGTGCCCATCGAGGATCGTTTGCCACGTTTTCCGCTGTCGCTGGTCACCCAAAAGACGCGTCCACTGACGCCAGCGGCGAGTGACCTGGCGCAACACATCCGCCGCAGGGCCACCACTTTGGTGCAATCCGGGTATTCGAGCGATAGCCAAATGGAATAGCAATGCGATAAAATATCTTGAAACGTAATCGCTTTCGATTGTCTCATAGAGGTTCGGGAGGGGTTAAGATGAACGTATTGTGGATCATGTGCGATCAACTGCGATGGGACTATCTGTCCTGCGCAGGTCACAAGACGTTGCAGACCCCGCATATTGATGCATTGGCGCAACGCGGTGTGCGTTTTGACCGCGCTTATGTGCAATCCCCGTTTTGCGGCCCCTCACGCATGTCCAGCTACACGGGCCGCTATTGCCGCTCACATGGATCGACGTGGAACGGTTTTCCCCTGCGCGTGGGCGAGCGGACTCTGGGCGACCATCTGCGCAAAATTGGCGTGCGGCCTGCAATTGTGGGCAAGACCCATATGATGCCGGACCGCGAAGGGATGGAGTGGCTGGGCATTGATCCTGAAGGCCCGATTGGCGTGACGATTGCCGAATGCGGGTTTGAGCCGTGGGAGCGCGACGACGGATTGCACCCATATGGCCCTTACAACACCAACCCCGATTACAACGGCTATCTGCGCGATCAGGGGTTCGAGGGCGAAAACCCTTGGGAAGACTGGGCCAATTCGGGTGAGGATGATGCGGGCAGGCTGCTGAATGGTTGGTTGCTGAAACACTCCGACAAGGCCGCGCGCATCCCCGAAGAACATTCCGAAACCCCGTATATGACCAACCGCGCGATGGAGTTTATGGAGCAGGCGGGGGATCAACCATGGCTGTGCCATCTGAGCTTTATCAAACCGCATTGGCCCTACATTGTGCCGGAACCCTACGCCAGCATGTACGGCCCCGATGATGTGCCAGAGGCGATCCGCACAGAGGCGGAACGCGAAAACGCCCATCCGGTTTTCAAAGCCTATATGGACACCAAGATTTGCCGCACCGTCAGTCAGGACAAGGTGCGCGAAGCGATCATTCCTGCCTACATGGGTTTGATTAAACAGGTTGACGACCATATGGGCCGCCTGTTCGCGTGGATGGAAGAACGCGGGCTGATGGACAACACGATGATTGTCTTTACCTCGGATCATGGTGATTATTTGGGTGATCACTGGATGGGGGAGAAGGACTTGTTCCACGATCAATCGGTGCGCGTGCCGCTGATCGTTTATGATCCCCGTGCAGAAGCCGACGCGACGCGAGGCTCCGTATCTGATGCGCTGGTTGAAGGGATTGATCTTGCGCCGACGTTCCTTGATTTCTTTGGCGGTGATGCCCTCCCGCATATCCTTGAGGGGCGAGACTTAACGCCGCTGTTGCACGCCAAGCCTGTCACATGGCGCGAGTATGCGATCAGCGAATATGATTATGCCACACGTGAGGCGCGTCAGATCATCGGCAACCCGCAGGAAGACGCGCGGTTGATCATGATCTGCGATGCCCGCTGGAAATACGTGCATTGCGAAGGCTTTCGTCCGATGCTGTTCGATCTGGAAAGCGATCCGCAGGAATTGGTCGATCTAGGGGGGTCTCCTGATCATGTGGATGTCCGCCAGCGCCTGTCAGATGCCATCTTTGAATGGTCGCGCAAGCATCACAACCGGATCACGCTGACGCCTGAACGGATCGAACAAATGACGGGTCGTGAACCACCGGGCATCCTTATCGGTATTTGGGATGAACAGCAGTTCGAGAACCAGTTTGGCAAACCATTTGAGGATCGGCCATGACCCTACCACGCAAGAGTGAGACCTGATCATGCCAGCGAAAAATGTTCTTTTTATCATGTGCGATCAACTGCGCTGGGATTACCTGAGCTGTTATGGTCACCCGCGTCTGCACACGCCCAACATCGACGCGTTGGCTGAACGTGGCGTGCGCTATGACCGTGCTTATGTGCAATCACCGGTTTGCGGGGCATCGCGCATGTCGACCTATACCGGGCGTTATGTTCATGCGCATGGTGCCAGCTGGAACTTTGTGCCGATCAAAGCGGGCGAGATGACGATTGGCGATTATCTGCGCCCGATGGGCGTGCGGTCGGTATTGGTGGGCAAGACACATATGAAAGCGGATGCCATGGGCATGTCGCGCCTTGGTATTGACCCCACCAGCCAGATTGGCGTGCGTATTTCCGAATGTGGATTTGATCCGTTTGAACGGGACGACGGCATTCACCCTTATTCGGGGCACGAACCAAACCCGCCCTATAACGACTATGCCCGCGCACACGGGCTGGATGCGGAAAACCCGTGGGAAGAATATGCAAACGCGGCTGAAGACGACGCCGGCGATTTGCTGTCGGGCTGGTTCCTGAAATACGCCGACCGTCCCGCGCGTGTGCCGGACCCGCTGTCGGAAACCCCCTATATCACCACCCGTGCGATGAATTTCATCGATGATGCGCTTGAGAGTAATCCGGACCAACCCTGGGTCGCGCATGTCAGCTATATCAAGCCGCATTGGCCCTACATCGTGCCAGAGCCTTACGCCAGCATGTATGGTCCAGACGATGTTCCGCCTGCCAACCGCTCTGACGCAGAGCGTGAGAATGCGCATCCGATCTTTGAAGAATTCATGAACCGCCGCGTCAGTAAAAACTTCTGCCGCGACGAGGTGCGGGCCAAGGTCATTCCTGCCTACATGGGGCTGATCAAACAGATCGACGACCAGATGGGCCGCCTGTTCAAACATCTTGGGGACCGCGGAATTGCTGATGAGACGATGATCGTTTTCACCTCCGATCACGGCGATTATCTGGGCGATCACTGGCTTGGCGAAAAAGATTTGTTCCACGAAGAAGCACTGCGCGTGCCGCTGATCATTTATGATCCATCGTCAGAGGCGGACGCGACCCGTGGCACGCTCAACACCGATCTGGTGGAAGCGATTGATCTGGCCCCGACTTTCCTTGAAATGTACGGTGGCGCGCCCGTGCCACATGTGATGGACGGCCATTCGCTGATGGGGACGCTGAGCGGCACCCGCAAGGTTGATCCGCGCAAATATGTGATTGCGGAATATGATTATTCCTTTCTGGAGGTGCGGGCCGCGCTGGATATGCCGTCACGTGAATGCTGGCTGCGAATGATCTTTGATGGGCGCTTCAAGTACATCCACGGTGAAAGATTCCGACCCATGCTGTTTGACCTTGAAGCCGACCCAAAAGAACTGACCGATCTGGGTGATAATCCGGCCTATGCAGACGTGCGGGCCGAATTGCACGAGGCGTTGTTTGAATGGGCCCGCAAGCCACGCCAGCGCAGCACCGTCCCGGACGGCGCAATAGAAGGCACCGAGATCCAAGATCGTATTGGCGAGAATGGCATCCTGATCGGCTATTGGGACGAGGCCGAGCTTGAGGACGCCATCAAAAACAAATGGGGCAAGCGCCTGGCCAATGCCAATCCGCTACTGGCACCGACGTTGAACAAGCTGTTGCGCCGTGAGCAACCGGAGGAAAAAACATGAGTTTACAGGCAGGTATCCAGCGCAAAGGCGAAGGCATTGACGGCGTGCATTGGAACATCATGGGGCAGGTTTATACACCCAAATCCGTGACCGAAGAGTGCTTCAGCTGGCATGCTCTTTTGCCGGCCGAAACCTTTGTACCACCGCACATCCACCCGACACAGGATGAATATATCCATGTTCTTTCGGGCGAGTTGGACCTTGTTCTGGACGGAAAGCCGGTACATGCAAATACTGGCGATCTGGTTTGTATGCCACGTGGCATACCGCACGGCATTTTCAACAATACCGGTCACGACGTGACGTGTATGTTTTGGGTGACGCCCACAGGCAAGCTGGTTAACCTGTTCCGCAAGCTTCACAATATGTCTCTGCCGTCCGAAGTTGTGGCAGCGTCGCCCGCTTTCGAAGTCAACTTTCTGCCGCCGCAACGCGCGGCCGATATCATGGGTCTGAAATAGATCCACAACTAGAGTTCTAGGGAGGAACCAACATGAAACTGAAATACACCGCCGGTGCTGCTGCGCTTGCGCTGACAACGGTCTTTGCCGCACCTGCCCAAGCGGCAGAGCGCGTAATCTTTAACTGCTTTTTTCCAGCGAAACACTACGTTTGCACAGTGATGCTGCCGGAACTGAAGAACCGGATCGAGACAGTGACCGAAGGTCGGGTCAAGGTGAACACGCCACCAAAATCCCTGTCCGCTCCGCCCGACCAGTATGACGGCGTAGTCGGCGGCGTGATGGATGGTGCGTTGCAGTTTAACGCGTTCATCGCCAATCAGGTGCCCGGCATCCAGTTTTCGATGATGCCCTTTATCAGTGGCACACGTGCCGAAGTTGCAGGTCCGGCCCTGTGGGACACGTATCAAAAGTTCTTTGCCGACAAGAATGAGTATGGCGATGCGCACTTGCTGTCGGTCTATGCCTCCAGCGGCAATGAAATTTACTCGATGAACGACACGCCAATCGAGACCATCGAGGATATTGGTGGTCGCAAAATGTGGGGTCTGCCCGGTGTGGTGGCCAACACGCTAAAGGCCACGGGCAGTTCGGTTGTGGCAGGGCCTGCGGTCCAGATGCTCGAGATTATCTCGAAAGGCGTTGTAGATGGCTATGCCGGTGTGCCTTGGGGCTCCGTTGCCGCGTTCAAGATCGGCGACTACACCAAATCTGCAACAGAGCTTGAAAACAAGTTGTTCCAGCCAACCTTTTCGTTCCTGATTTCGAAATCCAAGTGGGAGAAATTCTCGGCTGAGGATCAAGCGGCGATCATGGAAGTGATGGGGGCTGATTTTGCTAAATTTGCCGGTGCTGTCCAAGACAGTGCAAACGACAAGGCGCGCGTCGCCATGATCGAATCCGGTGTTGAAATTGTCAAAGGCTCTGCGGAACTGGAGGCGGATCTGCGCAAACTGGGTCAACCAATCACCGACGGCTGGATCGCGAAAGCAAATGAAATGGGCGTGGACGGTCAGGCCGTAATTGACTTCTACCTCGCACGCATCGCTGATGGTGCTGCGGCAATGTCCAACTAAACAGATAGGTAGCGCCCGATGGAACGAATATTCAAAAGCATCGAGCGGGTTCTGGCAGTTCTTGCTGGTATCGCGCTCTTTATCATGATGATTTTGACATTTGTGGATGTCGTCGGGCGCTACGGTTTCAACAAGTCCATTTTCGGCACATCCGAGATGATCGAGGTGTTGATGGTGGTGGTTATTTTTGCGGGCGTCGCTTTCGTCACGGCCAGCGACAAGCACATCAAGGTTGATATTTTCGCGCCCGTGATCGAGCGGTATGCGCCCAACTTGCAACGCTGGATTGTTCATATCTTCTCATTGGTGATCTATGCTGGCCTGACCTACGAACTTGGCCGCCATATGCTTGAAAGTCTGCACAGTGGCAAACGCACCGCTGTGCTGGATTTTCCTCAATGGGTCATGCCCGGTGCTGCTGTTCTGTTTTCGTTGACCGGTGTGTTGTTGTTTGGTGCCGCAATCCTTGCGACCAGAGGTCGGCTTGAAAGGCTTGACCATACGGCGCTTGATGACAATCACGGACCGGAGTTGTAATTCATGGAACTTGCCCTTTACGGCTTCGCGGTCCTGCTTTTCCTCAGTTTTTGCGGCTTTCCCCTTGGCTTTACCACGCTGCTCGTTGGTTTCGTAGGCTTTGCCTATACCCGCGAATGGAACTGGGAAGGGGCCATGACCATGGTTGGCCAGCAGGTCATGGAGACGGGTGCCAACTATGGCCTGTCGGTGATCCCGCTGTTCATCTTGATGGGTAGTTTTATCCACCGTTCCAACATTTCCGAAGATCTGTTCCGTGCTGCGTATGCCTTTATCGGGTACCGTAAGGGCGGTTTGGCCCAAGCAACCGTGTTGGCAAGTGCCGGCTTCTCGGCTGTGTCCGGATCATCGTTGGCGACCGCTGCGACCATGACCAAAGTGGCGATGCCGCATATGCGTAAATACGGCTATGCGGACAGCCTGTCGTCAGGCGTGGTCGCCGCAGGTGGCACGCTTGGTATCATGATCCCGCCATCGGTGCCTTTGATCATCTATGGCTTGGTCGCCGAAGAGGACATCGGCAAACTGTTCATCGCAGGTACCATTCCGGGCATATTGCTAGTGTTTCTCTTTCTTGGCGCAGTGCGCTTTTCAGTCTGGCGCAATCCCTCGCTGGGCCGTGCCGGAGACAAGCTTCCCCGTTCAGAGCGGTTCGCCGCCTACGCAAAGGTCTGGCCGGTGATCGTTCTGTTCCTGCTTGTGCTGGGCGGTATCTATATCGGTGCGTTCACCCCAACCGAAGCTTCCGGCATCGGGGCGTTTGGTGCAGCTGCTTTCGCGTTTTTCAAAGGCCATGTGCGTAGTTGGGCCGCGCTGCTCGACATTCTGATCGACAGTACCAAGACTTCGGCCATTCTGTTTTCGGTGATTTTTGGCGCGCTGGTGTTTTCCAACTTTATCAACCTGTCCGGCCTTCCTTATGATCTGTTGGACATGATGGATGCGATGAATATGGGGCCGTTTGGCGTGATCATTTTTGTCTGTGTCATCTGCATTATTCTCGGCATGATATTTGAGGCGGTGGGGCTTCTCTTGTTGATCGTGCCGGTGTTTCTACCCACGCTGCAACTCATGGGCGTTGATATGATCTGGTTCGGGATCATTATGGTTGTTGTGGTGGAGATGGGCTTGATTACGCCGCCTATCGGGATGAACGTCTTTACGGTGCGGGCTGTTATGCCCGACATCAAACTGGGCCACATCTTTAAGGGCGTTGTTCCCTTTGTTTTTGCCGATGTGATCGCGCTTGTGCTGATCCTCCTTTTCCCGGTGATCGCAATCGGTCTTGTTGAATTACTGCGTTAGGAGATAGCATGTTGGAGCCAAACCAGGATTGGGACGACGCCTTTGCAAATATGGCGCATATCCCCGGATCTGAAAAACTGCCGCAGTTCTGGACAGACAGAGCAGCCGCATACCGCGCAAGCGGTGTGAAGGTTGACCAAGACATTGCCTATGGCGAGCATCCGCGCGAGAAATTCGATTTAGTCTGGCCCGAGGGAACGCCCGAAGGATTGGTGGTCTTTATCCATGGTGGTTTTTGGATGCGGTTGGACAAATCCTATTGGACTGATTTTGCGGAAGGTGCCCGTGCGCATGGATGGGCGGTATGTCTGCCAAGTTACACATTGGCCCCCGATGCCCGCATCAGCCATATGACAAGTCAGATCGGGCGTGCGATTGAGGCTGCATCAAAACACGTTTCCGGTCCGATCCGGATCACGGGCCACTCGGCCGGCGGGCATCTTGCAACACGTATGATGTGTGATGACACGCCCCTGACGTCGGCAACGCTGGAGCGGATCGAGGCGGTTCAATCCATCAGCGGCCTGCATGATCTGCGCCCACTGATGCAGACCAAGATGAATGAGACGCTGCATCTGGGCGAAGCTGAAGCGGTACTGGAAAGTGCTGTGTTGCACCGACCTGTTCGTGCGATCCCGTATTGTGCCTGGGTGGGCGGCGGCGAGCGCCCCGAGTTTATTCGACAGTCGGAACTCATGGCCCAAATGTGGAGCGGACTTGATACGCGGTCGCAATGCGTGGTCGACGGCCAGCATGACCACTTTACGGTTTTAGAAGGACTTCGCAGTCCCGATGGTGGCATCACCTTGAATCTGGTAGGCCAGAGCGGGCAATAAGCGTGCCAAGCCGTTTGCGTCCGTGTTGCAAAACGGCCCTTCTTGGTATTGAAAGCCGTAACCTTTAACCAGACGCCCGAGAGAGACAGTGTTTTGACAAATCGAGAAACTCAAACCGATTGGAACATGAATGTTGAAACGGTTGCGGGGTCTTTTCTGGCCGCGCTTCAACATGCGCCTGATGCGATCTATTGCAAGAGCGACGCAGGCACTCTGACGTATGCCCAAGCTGCCGGAGCGATCCAAACCCTTGCACAAGAGTTGCGCGCAGAGGTGCAAGGCAAACCTGTTGCTTTGATCCTGCCAAACTCCAAGGCGTTTCTGATCGGATATTTCGCAACGCTATTCGCGGGCGGTACGCCTGCATTGATCAATCACGGCCACCCCGAAGCAACCTTGACCAAATTACTCGGCGATTTGAACGCGGCAGTCACGCTTTCGGATCGCGATCACGTTGGCAACACAACCCGCATTCTGAACGATGAGTTGGTGGACGAGCTGGTAAAACCTGTCGATAGATCCGCGCTGGTCGATCCTACGACGGCGAGCGACATTGCCGCCATTCTCTATTCCGGCGGTACAACCGGATTGCCCAAACAGGTGCCCCATTCCAACGCGGCCATTGTCGCCACGATGGAACGCGGCGATTGGGGGTGGCGTACGCGGGAAGGCGAGATATGGCTGCCTGTCGCGCCCTTCACCCACATTTACGGGTTCTTGATGGGGCTGACCAATCCGATCATTCGGGCCGGCGCTGTTGTCATTCCGGAGCGTTTCCAGCCGGATTTGATTGTCGACATGTTGGTGAACGAGGGGGTCTCCATTTTTGGCGGCGGTCCGCCCGCGATCTATCAGGCTGTTATGGCGTCTTCCAAGTTTGCGGACGCCAGGTTTGCGCAGTTGCGGATTTGTCCGGGCGGTGGTGCGCCCTTTCCGCTTGACGTGCACCGGCGCTGGCAAGAGGCAACGGGCCTAAAGATTTATGAAGGCTACGGGATGACCGAAATCGCCCCGATTTCGATCAATACCGAGGCGCATGGGGTCAAACCGGGTTCGGCGGGCAAGGCAGTTCCCGACACGGTGATCGAGATTGTCGATCTGGAAACCGGCGATACGGTCCTGGCTGAGGGCGAGGCAGGTGAAATTCGCGTCAAAGGCCCGCATATGATGACCGGCTATACCGGCAATGCGGAGGAAACCAGTATCGCAATCAGACACGGCTACGTCTATACTGGAGATATTGGCACGCTGGATGATGAGGGTTTTCTGACCATCACAGACCGGAAAAAGAACGTGATCTTTGTGAACGGTTTCAACGTTTTCCCCCGCGAGGTAGAGGAACTTCTGCTGACCCATCCGGCCGTATCCGGTTCCTGTGTTGTTGGACGCGTCGATGGCCGCAAAGGCGAAGTGCCGGTTGCCTTTGTGACGGTAAGGTCAGATGTGCACGCTGATGATATAGCCACTTTCTGTCGCGACAACCTGATTGCATACAAACTACCGGCAGAGGTGATTGTTTTGCCTGAGATGCCGCTGACACCGGCAGGCAAAGTGGACCGTATTGCGTTGCAAAAGACTTTGTCCGCAGACTCCTGAGCGCGTTGACGTACCGATATCCAACTGAATTGAGAAACAAGACGTGCAAACGAAGATAGAAAAGATCAAATCCCGTATGGTGTTGCCCGCGATTGCGGCACCTATGTTCCTTGTTTCGAATCCGGAAACGGTAATCGCAGCATGCAAAGCGGGCGTTATGGGATCGTTTCCCGCACCGAATGCGCGCACCAGTGACGATCTGCGCCAGTGGTTTGAGCGGATCACAAACAGCCTCGGGGCAGACGATGCGCCTTGGGCTCTCAATATGATTACGCATAACAGTTATGGCCGTTTTGACGCCGAGATTGCCTTGGTCGAGGAATTCCAGCCTGACTTGGTGATCACCGCATTGGGAGGGCCACACCGCGTAACCGAACAGGTGCACGGGTATGGCGGTCTGGTTTTTGCTGATGTGACCTCGCCGAAATTCGCCCGCAAAGCGCTGGACAAGGGTGCGGACGGGCTGGTTCTGGTTTGTGCAGGTGCGGGCGGGCATACCGGCGAATATGCGATGTTGCCGTTTATCGACGAAGTGCGCGGCTTTTTTGACGGTCCGTTGATTGTCGGCGGTGGTATTGGTTCCGGTCGCGCCATTCGTGCGGTTGAAAATCTGGGTGCCGATTTCGCATATTTGGGTACGCGGTTTCTGGCGACGCAGGAAACGATGATCCCGCAAGCCTACCGCGAGATGGTCTGGCAGAGCAGTATGGAAGACCTCGTTGCATCGCGTGCGATCACAGGCGCTTTGGGCAACTGGATGAGAGCCAGCATCGAGGCGGCGGGCATTCCGCTTGAAGAAATGCAAGGCGCGGCGAAACTCGATTTCTCGGGTGACATGCATGCAGGATCAAAAGCCTGGAAACACGTCTGGAGTGCCGGGCAGGGCGTCGGCGGTATCAGGAAGCCGGAAACTGTGGCAGAAGTTGTCGCGAAGCTGACAGAAGAGTACAAACAGGCGGTCAACGACCAAAGCCAAGGCAGCAGATATCTGCGTCTAGCACCAACCACCAAAGTCGGAGTGTAAGATCATGAGCATCAGTGTTGAAGAAACCGGGATTATCAAATCTGTCTTGCAGCATTGCGAAGACAACACCACGGACATGCAGCCCGAACTTATGCGCAATCCGGTGACGACTTACACCGACCCCGAGGTTCTGGCCCGCGAAGTTGAAACCCTGTTCCGCAAGTTCCCCGTCATCATGGGGCATGCGCAAAACCTTCCCGAGGCGGGGTCGTATTTCACCAACGATGATTTTGGTGTGCCTATTCTGGTGACACGCAACAATGATGGTGTGGTCAAAGCTTTCATGAATGTCTGCCGTCACCGTGGTGCCCGCTTGACAGAGAGCGAATGCGGAAAATCGAAGACTTTCGCATGCCCCTATCACAAATGGACATATGATCTGAACGGCAATCTGCGCGGTTTACCGCATGCTTCCGGATTTGGCGACATCAACAAAAGCGAACTTGGTCTGGTTGAGCTGCCCGCGTTCGAGCGGTTCGGTCTGATCTGGGTGCGTCCTTCAGCGGGTGATGAACCACTTGATCTGGACACATGGATCGCGCCAATGGCAGAGCAACTTAAGTCACTGGGGCTGGAAAACCATGTGGTTTTTCGTGAATGGACGCTGGATCGCAAGATGAACTGGCATCTCGCGCTTGAGGGCTTTCAGGAATCCTATCACTTCTGTGGTGCGCATGAACATACCGCGTGTTCGGCATACCTCGACAATCAAAGTGTGTGGACGGATCAATACCCGCATGTACGCCATTCCGTTCCGTTGCCGACAGTTGTGTCCTTGAAAGACAAAGCCCCCGAGGAATGGGAACATCGGCCCTATTTCATGACACAGAACTACATCTTTCCTTGCAACTACGTGCAGGTGATGACGGACCATGTCTATATTCACACAATTATTCCGACGGGTGTGGATACGTGCATTTTCAAATGCATGATGTTGATTGCCGAGGAACCCAAGACTGAAAAAGCTCGAGGCTATTGGGAAAAGAACTACGACGTCATCCGCACAGTGTTCAACGAAGACTTTGAAATTGGCGAGAACATCCAGAAGGGTTTGAACACAGGTGCCAATACAGAATTCCTGTTTGGCCGGTACGAGATTGGCCTGCATCTGGGCACAAAGGCGATCCATGACGCGCTTGAAGGTCGTTTGACAGCCTAACCCAGAATAGCCGCCAGATCATCCTGCGGTTGCTGAAGGGCGTCCATATCAAGTCCGTTTTGAATATGGTTCAGATGCGAAATCAGAAGGTGTTCAGCCTGATCGGGTTTTCCAGTCTGGATCGCAAGGAGGATGTTGGTATGTTCGTCTTCTGCACAGCTTGTGCTTTCGGAAGATCCGAAAAGGCCGACAATTAACGAGGTTCGCGTGACAAGTTCCCGCATCATACGGGTTATAAACTTGTTTCCCGACGCCTGTGCAAGTTTCGTGTGAAATTCGCCGGAAAGGCGAATGATCTCGGTGCGTTCATTCTGTGCGCGTGCTTCGTCTTCAAGCGTTATATGATCGGTTAGAAGTGCCAGATTGATCCTGCTCGGATCCTGCGCCAATTGCCGCACAAGCGGGGGCTCAATCAGCATCCGGGCGGCAAAAACATCGTTTGCTTCGGCCTTGTCAGGACAGGCGACATAAGCGCCGCGGTTAGACTGCAGGTCGATGATTCCCTGACTGGAAAGAAGCAAAAGCGCGCGTCGAACGCGCATCCGGCCGACTCCAAAGGTTTCGCATAGGCGGGCTTCACTCAGCTTGGTCTTGGGGGCAAGCCGTTGCTCCATGACTGCTTTGTAGATTCTTTCAACAATCACGTTTTCATCAGGTTCAGATGAAATATCCCTTTGATCTTGGTTATTTGCCCGAGAATTGGCGGTCACAATTTGATCTTTCCATGTCGGTTCCGGCTGCGATGTATGCCACTGCATATCGTCAAAGCTCGGCTTACTGTACGTCAAATTTCAAAAAATTGTCGACAGGGAATTCAAAGTTGTTGACATAGATTGTTAACAATCGTGAACTGACGCTGCGGCAATCACCGATGGTGTGTCCATCAAACAGCCGGCCAAAAATGGCGTGCAAAGCGTCGAAAACGAATTCAACGGGAGTTAAGACATGCAACGTAGAACACTTTTTAAAGCCGCGCTGACAGCCGTGGCGCTGACATCGTTTCAGGCCACCATGGCCTTTGCGGAAAATCCGGTTCTGAAAATCGGCTTTGTGGGTGTGACCAGTGGTCCTGCCGCGGCGTGGGGCATTTCCAACCAGCGTTCGATGGAGACGCGCGCGGCGTGGATCAACGAGACCGGCGGTTACACCATCGGTGACACCACCTATGACATCGAGATCGTTTCATTTGACGACCAAAAAGACCCCAAGCGCGCCATTGCGGGCATGGAAAAGATGGCCCAAGAGGGTATCCACTATGTTGTCGGGCCAAACGTCGATGACGGTGCCGCTGCTGTGCGCCCCGTCGCGGAAGCCAACGGCATCATGTATTTCCCCTATGCTTTCCCGAAATCCTTGTATCAGGCACCTGCGTCAAACGCTGTTCTGGGCATGGTCGCCAACTACCAGTCGGGTCCGGCAATCTATAAACATCTGATGGAAAACGAAGGTGTCAAAACTGTTGCTTTCATCGCTGCCAACGAATCCGATCCTCTTAGCCAGCGTGATGGTGGCGTCGAAGCGGCCAAGGCGTTGGGACTTGAAGTTGTGTCGGACAACGTGACCTATCAGGTCGATACCACGGACTTCACACCGGTTCTGACACCTGTAATGCGCTCGCGCCCCGATCTGCTGGTCCTTTCCGGTGTGTCACCGGCAAACGCACCACAGTTGATCCGCTCTGCGCGCGAATTGGGCTTTGAAGGCTTGATTTCAACCGAAACGGCGCAAGACGCTGGTGTTCTGGCCGAAGGTGCCGGTGATCTGGCGAATGGTTTCATCTCGGTTGGTGGTGCCTCCACACCGGAGCTGGCCTCACCCATGATGAACGAATTTGTCGACCGCTATACCAAGATGTTTGGCGAGTATAACGATGAATCCAACACCAAGGTTTATGCGCTTGAGTACATCCTTGAGACACTCAAGGCAGACCCGTCCGCGATTGATAACGTTGAGGCGTTTCAGGCAACCATGGACTCGTTCGAAGCACCAAATCCTTACATGAACGGTGATGCAAAGCTGCGCTATGTGGGCTCAACGTCCTTCGGGCAGAAGCGTCAGGTTGCGGTACCATTGGTTGTGAACGTCTATCAGGATGGTGCATTCGAAACGCTGTTCGTCGCTGAAGTTGACTAAACTTCCTCCTCTGCTTTCGGTTCCCTCCTGAGCAGACCTTCCCCGGGCCGCATTGGCCCGGGGCTTTTCCAAGAAAGAAATCCCTCATGGAACAGATACTGGCCAACGGCGTCTATCTGGGGTCCCAATACGCGATGATCGCGCTTGGTCTGACCCTGATCTTTGCCCTGATGAACGTCCTGAACTTTGCCCACGGGCAGATGTATGTGATCGGCGGCTTTGTCACTTATACTTTCTACGGTCAGTGGGGCGTGCCCTTTGTTCTGGCGTTGGTGATGTCCTGTGTTACGCTGGCGATCCTTGGTGCGTTGATTGAGCGATACCTTTTCGCCCCTGTGATCAAAGGTTCGGCGCGTGAGGAAAGCACGATGCTGCTGGCGGCGGGTATTGCCTTCTTTCTGGATGCCGTGATCCTGCTGGTCTTTGGTGAAAAACAACGCGGCGTTCCCAAGATCGTTGACGGTGTGTTCAACTACGATTTCCGCCTGATCATGCCTTATGACCGCATATTGATCTGCGTCTTGGCGATCCTATCCATCGTCGCCTTTATCGGTCTCATGCAATACACCAAGACGGGCCGCGCCCTGCGCGCCCTGGCCCAAGATCGCACGGCGGCACAACTGATGGGCGTAAACGTGGACCGTTATTCGATGATCGGGTTCGCCCTTGGTGCAATGCTGGCCGGTCTGGTGGGTGGCCTGCTGGTAACGATCACCGGTGTGAACCTTGGCATGGGTGGCCCGACCTCGATCAAAGCCTTCATGATGGTCATGATCGGCGGTGCAGGTGTGATTTCCGGCGCGATCTGGGGCGGTATCATCCTCGGTTTCATGGAGGCCATCGGCCTTGCCGTTCTCTACCAGTACGGTGACATCACGTATCTCCTGATATTCGTGTCGCTGATGATCTTCCTCGCCATTAGACCACAAGGTCTGATGGGCAAGCCGTGGGGTTGAGCGCATGTTTGGATTTACCGCAAAGCAGCTGACCGGCGTTGGCATCTTTCTCTTCGTGCTCTTTATCGGTGTGCCTTTGATCATCGGTGCAACGGGGCGCTGGGATTTCTACTTTACCCTGACGTCTGTCGCCCTTTTGGCCATCGCAAGTGCTGGCGTCTGGCTGACCTTCTACATTGGGCGGATCAACATCGGGCAGGGGGCATTTGCCCTGATCGGTGCCTATGTCTCGGCCATTCTGGTGGTCAAGGCGGGCTGGTCTTTCTGGATTTCACTGCCTGCCGCTGGGATATTCGCCGCTATCGTCGCCATTCTGATCGGCCTGCCCATCTTGCGCCTGCGCGGCGTGTATTTCGCGATGATCACGCTGGTACTGACGCAGGTTGTTACGCTGACAGCATTGGCGTTGCCCATCACCAACGGTGCAAAAGGGATTTCAAACATCCCGCTGCCGTCCGGTGTGTCGCTCTTTGGCATCCCGATCCTGCCTGACTTCGCAGGTATGGAAAACACTAAGCTGGCCTTCTACTACACGGCCTGCATCCTCATGGTTATCACCTATGCCGCGCTTTACCGTTTGGTGAATTCGCGCCTTGGACACCTGTGCCGTTCCATGCAGCAGAACGAGGAACTGGCCAGCTCTATTGGCGTCAATATTGCCTATATCCGCATTGTGATCTTTGCGATTTCGAGCTTCTTTGGGGGGATTGGCGGCGCCATGTTCGGCTCCATCGCGCAATCGGTATACCCATCCAGCTTCCAGGTCGCGGATTCAGTGAACTTCATGCTGAACTGTTTCCTCGGGGGTCTCGGCTTTGTCTTTGGCCCGATGCTTGGGACGCTGGTGCTCTATTTCGGCTGGGATCTGTTGTTCGAATTCGGTAAATACCAAATGCTGATTTATTCCACGATCCTGATCCTGATCATCCGCTTCCTGCCCAACGGTTTGTTGAGCCTGCGCTTTGGCAAAGGAGGTGACAAATGAGCCCGCTTCTTCAGGTCAAGAATGTCACCAAGAAATACGGTGGTCTGACCGCGAATAATGACATCAGTTTTGATGTGGCCGAAAATGAGATTCTGTCAGTGATCGGGCCGAACGGGGCGGGCAAATCGACCCTGTTTAAAATGATTTCCTCGTTTACGCCCACGACGTCGGGCGAGGTGTTGTATCGCGGCGAACGTATTTCGAACCTCAAGCCGCATATTGTGGCCCGTAAAGGTGTTGTGCGCACCTTTCAGGAAACTACAATTTTCAAAAGCATGACGGTGCGTGAAAGCGTTGTGGTGGCGCAGCATCTGCGTGCAAAGGCTTCGCTAGCGGGTTATTTCTGGGGTTCCAGAACAGCGCAGGAAGATGTGACCGCGTTTGAGAAATACGCGGATGAACTGCTGGAATTTCTGGGTATGACTGCAATCAGCAATGAGCAGGCCAGCAATCTACCCCAAGGCAGTCTGCGCGCGCTTGGCATTGCCATTGGCCTTGCGACGGATCCCAAGGTGTTGCTGCTGGATGAGCCATTTGCGGGCATGAACCACGATGAAACCATGAATATGGTTAACTTGGTCCGCTCCGTACGCGACGAGCGTGGTGTCACCGTCATGCTGGTGGAACATGACATGCCAGCGGTGATGAACATTTCCGACCGGATTGTGGTGCTGAACTTTGGTGAAAAGATCGCCGAGGGCACACCTTCCGAAATCCAAAACAATGAAAAAGTCATCGAGGCCTATCTGGGCAGCGTCGACGACGAGATCGGGATGTAGACCATGACAGCCATGTTGGATTTCAAAGACGTCGAACTGTATTACGATCATGTTTATGCGCTGAAAGGTGTGTCGCTGACCGTCAATCAAGGTGAAACCGTTGCGCTGATCGGGGCGAATGGTGCGGGCAAATCGTCCATTCTGCGGGCGATTACCGGCCTTGCGAAACCTGCCAAAGGATCGGTGACATTCGAAGGCGAACGCGTCGACAGCACCGACCCCTCCGCCATCGTCAAACGCGGCATCGCGATGGTGCCCGAAGGGCGGCGCGTTTTTCCGTTTATGTCGGTCAAAGACAACCTGATGATGGGTGCCTTTACCCGCACCGATAAGGCCGACATTCAGAATACCCTCGACAGTATCCTCACCCGCTTTCCCCGCCTGAAAGAACGCTATTCGCAGGCGGCAGGAACACTTTCAGGGGGCGAGCAGCAAATGATGGTGATTGGTCGCGCATTGATGGCCAAGCCGAAGTTGCTGCTGCTGGACGAACCCAGCCTCGGCATCGCGCCCAAACTGGTGCAGGATATTGCCCGCTCGATCGTGGCGATCAACCGCGACGAGGGGGTTTCGGTCCTGTTGGTTGAACAAAATTCGCGCATGGCTTTGAGCATCTCGAACCGTGCCTATGCCATGGCGACAGGCAATGTGGTGATCGAAGGCAATTCCAAAGAACTGCTGCATGATGACCGTATCAAGGCCGCCTACCTTGGCGGCGAGGTCTGATATCCCATGAAAATTCTGGTTATCAACCCCAATACCACTGCCTCCATGACATCCAAGATCGGTGCAGCTGCGCGCGCTGTTGCCCGCGCTGATACTGAAATTGTTGCGGCCAATTCGCAGAACGGTCCTGCCAGCATTCAGGGGTTTCTTGATGTAGCTACTTGTGTGCCTGGACTGCTCGAAGAGGTGGCGCGCCATTCTGATGTCGACGCTATCGTTGTCGCCTGTTTTGATGATACGGGCGTTGATGCGGTGCGCTCTCTGGTCTCGGTTCCGGTCTTGGGCATTGGTGAAGCCGCCTATCATGCAGCAAGTATGATCTCGACAAAATTCAGTGTCATCACCACCTTGTCGCGTTCCGTGCCGGGCTTGGAAAATAATCTGCTGCGCTATGGTCTTGCGCAAAAGTGTGCACGTGTTCGTGCGACGGACATTCCCGTACTCAAGCTTGAAGAAGGTGATCCTGCGACACTGGAGAAGATACGCGCCGAAATCCGTCTTGCGATTGATCAGGACAAGGCAGAAGCGATTGTTCTGGGTTGCGCAGGCATGGCCGACCTTATGGAGCAGCTAAGCGCCGAGTTCGGGCTCCCAGTGATTGATGGTGTCGCAGCGGGTGTGACGTTTGCAGAAGCGTTGGTGAATAATGGGCTGCGGACCTCCAAAATCGGGGCCTATTCGACAGACTAGCACAGTTTCAAATGATACTGATGTTTGGCATGATTACTATTCGGTTGGTTTTTGCCTGATCGAAAGAGGAGTTAAAGGGATGTCGCGCATGGGCATGTCTTTCTGGCATTCGTGCTTTTTCACCACTGGCGTAGGATGATTTTCTGGATAAATGCGCCATCGCCTCAGTCCAGATAAAGGAGATAACCGGATGGCAAAAACTGCAGAACATGAAGCACTTCGCGCCTCGATCCGGACCTTTATTGATCGCGAGATCAACCCCAATGTGAGCGAATGGGAAGCGCGCGAGGAGTTTCCGACAGAGCTGTTCAAGAAGGCGGGGGATGCGGGATTTCTGGGGATCACCAAGCCGGTAGAATACGGCGGGTCCGGCCTTGACTACAGCTATAACGCCATCTGGGCAGAAGAATTGGGCCACATCCATGCGGGCGGCATTGCCAGCGCACTTGGCGTCCAGACGGACATGGCAACGCCCGCGTTGGCGCGCCATGGCAGCGATGCGCTGCGCCGCGAATATCTGGCCCCCGCGATTGCAGGTGACATGGTTGCATCATTGGGCGTGTCAGAGATCGGTGCCGGATCGGATGTGTCCAGCATCAAGACCACCGCGCGCAAAGACGGTGGTGATTACGTCATCAATGGCGGCAAGATGTGGACGACCAACGGCAATCGGGCGGATTTCATGTGCCTGCTTGCCAACACGAGTGAGGAAGGCGGGCCGCACAAGAACAAGTCGCTGATCATCGTACCGATGGATACCAAGGGCTTGGACCGCAGCACCAAGCTGCGCAAGCACGGGTTCTGGTCTTCTGATACTGCGCAGGTGTTTCTGGATGACGTGCGCGTGCCGCAAAGCCATTTGATCGGTGAGGAGGGCATGGGGTTTATCTACCAGATGCAGCAATTCACCGAAGAACGGTTGTTTGGCGCAAGCCGCACGATCATCCAGATGCAGGAGTTGCTGGACGAGACAGCAGATTATCTGCGTGAGCGCGAAGCTTTTGGCAAACCGCTGCTGGACAACCAGTGGATCAACTACACGCTGGCAGATTTGGCCACTGAAATTGCCTGCTTGCGGGCCTTGGTGCATGAATGTGTCGATGGCTATGTGCGCGGCGATGATGTGCGATTGCGCACGGCGCAGGCTAAACTTGCGGCTGGTAAATTGGTACGCAAGGTGCCGGATCAATGTCTGCAATTTTGGGGCGGGGCTGGATACCTTTGGGAATCCCGTGTTTCGCGGATGCTGCGTGATGCACGGTTGGTTGCTATTGGCGGGGGCGCGAATGAGGTGATGATGCAGATCATCGCGCGGGAACTTGGGTATCAGTGACCCTAGAATACCGACCAGTTTGTTGCCTTTGACAACATTGTGGCGGCGCGTGTGCCGGCGTGGGAGTTGCCATAGTGGTTCAGGCCGGGGGACCAGATGCCGATGGAGGCGACCTTGGGGGCTACAATCAGAATGCCGCCCCCGACACCGCTTTTCCCCGGCAGGCCAACCCGGAAGGCAAAGTCGCCAGACCCGTCATAATGGCCGCAGGTCATCATCAACGCGTTCACCCTGCGCGCATGTTGCAGGGAGATCACCCTTGGTGCGCTGGCCAGTCCCGCCAGCGACCGCCCCGCCATGGCCAATTGCGCGGTTGTCATCTCGATTGCGCATTGGTGAAAATAGGTGCCAAGGGTGAGGTCGGGCGCATTGTGAAGATTGCCATGTGATTGCAGGTAATAGGCAAGCGCCTTGTTGCGCGACCCTGTTTTCTGTTCGGAGGCCGCAACTACATCGTTGATGTAGATGTCATCACAATCCGACATCTGCCGGATCAGCCCTAGAACCTCGGCCAATGCCAGCTTTGGCTCCCGACCGGACAGCAGCGCATCTGTTGTGACGATAGCACCCGCATTGACAAAGGGATTGCGCGGATGCCCTTTCTCCTGCTCCAGCAGAACAACGGAGTCAAAGGACGTACCGGAAGGTTCGCGGCTGACGCGGGTCCAGAGTTGGTCCCCAACACGCCCAAGCGCTGCAACAAGGGCAAAGACCTTGGAAATGCTTTGAATGGAAAACCGTTTATCAGTGGATCCGGCATTGAACTGGCGACCGTCCGCAGTGCACACACTGATCGCAAATTGTTTGGGGTCGATGGAGGCAAGCTCGGGGATATATTGCGCGGTTTGTCCCCAATCATCTTCGGCGAAAATCTCTGCCACGATCGATGTTAGCGTTTCCTGCATTTCTGATCCCGCTTGCACGTTGCTTGTCTGGCTGGGGGAAGATGTGGTGGTTCGCCCCGCGCAGGCACCCCCTTGAAGTACCTGATATCCCGTCTGAAGCCAACGTCGACAAGAAGCGCTTTGCGGGTTGTGTCACTTGCAAGATAATACTTCACTGGATAGGAGTTCGCGATCATTCAGGGTTGAGAGAATGAAAATGATATGCACCATGCGCAGCCTGTGTCGTCTGGCGGGCGCTCTATGCAGTGGCAGAGTTGCACGGGTGACCGTGGCTTGAGGAGTTAGACCGGTAGTATGAAAAAACGCGACAAGTTAATCGGGTTTCTGTTCAGTGATATTGCGCGGTTTCGCGGGATCATTTTTGAAAACCTGATGAAGCCGCACGGACTGACCCATGCGCAGGCTTATGTATTGAACCACCTGTTTCTCGAGGACGGGCTGACTCAAACTGAGCTGGCTGCCCGTATGCATGTCGGGACCGTGACGGTCAGTGGTCTGCTGGACCGGCTTGAGACACGCGGGTTTGTGCGCCGTTCTGCGGATGACCGCGACCGTCGGGCCAAGAAAGTCTGGCTGACGGACGAGGCAAGTGGGTTGCTGGATCATATGGTGCGGGAATTCTCGAACATGAACGACATTGCGGTTGAGGGATTAAGCGATGATGAAGTTGCCGAGATGACTCGGATGTTGCGCAAGGTGCGGGCAAATCTTGCGGCAAAGGTGACCTGACAAGTGTCTATTTGCGGGCAAGTCAAACTGGAATAGCGAAATTATCGGTTTGTAGATTCTGAAACTTCGCTTAATCTATTAGCGTGCGAACTAAATTGTGGTCGAGTGGCCGGGACAGGTTTTCGACGTAGCCAAGTGGAGGACAGCAAATGGATTTGACCTATGGCAAAGAGGACATCGCGTTCCGTCAGGAAGTGCGTGAATTTCTGGCTGAACATTTCCCCCAACAATTGGCTGACAAGGCACGGGCCGAAATACGGTTCAAGCTGGATGACTATCTGCTTTGGCAACGCATTCTGGGCGACAAGGGCTGGATCGCGCCACATTGGCCGGTTGAATACGGCGGTTGTGGCTGGACGCCTGTACAGCTCAATATCTTTGATGAGGAAGTGACGGCAGTCGGCGCGCCGCGCGTCATGCCCTTTGGTATCCGTCTGGTCGGGCCGGTGATTTATACCTACGGCACAGACGCGCAAAAGGCGCAGTACCTGCCGCGTATTTTGGCGAGCGAGGATTTCTGGTGTCAGGGATTTTCCGAACCGGGTGCCGGGTCTGACCTTGCCTCCCTGCGCACGTCGGCGGTGCGTGACGGGGACGAATATGTGGTCAACGGGCAGAAAATCTGGACCTCTTACGCGCATTACGCTGATTTGATTTTTTGCCTCGTGCGCACCGATACCACGGTGAAGAAGCAACTTGGTATTTCCTTTCTGCTGATTGATATGAAGTCCCCCGGTGTCAGCGTGCGCCCGATCCGGACATTGGATGGCGATCACATCGTGAACGAGGTGTTTCTGGAAAACGTCCGCGTGCCGGTGGAAAATCTGGTGGGAGAGGAAAACAAAGGCTGGGACTACGCCAAGTTCCTGTTGAGCAACGAACGCACGGGGATTGCGGGCATCGGCATGGTCAAGGCGGACCTCGCGCGCCTGCACCACATTGCCCTGACCGAACGGCGCAATGGCCAGCCTTTGATTGACGATCCATTGTTCCAAGCCCGGTTGGCGCGGCTGGAGATTGACCGCCGCGCGTTGGAACTGACCAACCTGCGGATGTTGACCACGGGCGGGGACAGCGGTGCGTTTCCCTCGATCCTCAAGATCAAGGGGTCGCAGTTGCAGCAACGCAGTGTTGAATTGCAGATGGAGGCTGTCGGTCCCTATGCACTACCTTGGCAATCGGATGCGATGGAGCCTGCTTGGAACGGTGAACCGGTCGGCCCTGATCATGTGCGTGCCCGCACGCCTGTCTATTTTGATCGACGCAAGACGACGATTTATGGCGGCTCAACCGAAGTGCAAAAGAACATCATCAGCAAAATCCTGCTGGACGTGTAAGGGAGAGTTGAGATGGATTTCAGCTATAGCGATGAACAGCGGATGTTGTCCGAGAGCCTTGAAAAACTCTTTGCGGGTCATGCGGGGAGGAATGAAGACAGGGCGGCAGCGGATAAGCTGTGGCAGGCCTGTGCCGAGACCGGTCTGATCGGGTTGACTGTGCCCGAAGATCACGGCGGCCTATCCGGTGGATCTGCGGATGTGATGGTGGCCGCGATCGAAATCGGGCGGCATGGGGTGAACACGCCCTTTCTGTCCACGGCTGTGGCAGGGGCAGGGGCGTTGCGGCTGGCAGGAACCGATGCGCAACAACAGAGCCATCTAGGGCGGCTGGCCGAAGGCGGTTTGAAAGTGGCCTGCGCCTTTGCCGAACCGGGCGCGCGCTATGATCTGGCAGATGTGGATACGCGTGCGATCGAGGATGGCGACGGCTATGTTCTGAGTGGCGATAAATGCGTTGTGTTTGGCGGTGATGATGCGGACCTGTTTGTGGTGTCCGCGCGCGCTCCCGATGAAGCACGCCATGGGGCTGAAGGGATTTCCCTGTTTCTGGTGGATGCTGAATTGGCCGGGATCACGCGCAAGGGATACCAGATGATTGACGGGCGCGGGGGCGCGGATGTGACCTTTGACAATGTACGCCTGCCGGCCGATGCTTTGCTGGGTACGCAGGGGCAAGGCTATGTCACGCTGGAAGCGGTCAATGATCTTGCCGCCGCTGCGATATGTGCAGAGGGTCTGGGCGCATTGGAAAAGGTGGTTGAGTTGACCAAGGAATACCTCGAAACGCGCAAACAATTCGGCAAGGCGATTGGTGAATTTCAGGCGTTGCAGCATTTCTTTGCCGATATGGTTGTAGATTATGAGCACATTAAGTCGCTGGTGTTCGAGGCCGGCGCGATTGCCGACAGTGCAGATGTTGTTGAACGCCAGCAGGCCGTGTCAGCGGCCAAGGTTGTGCTGGCCGAGGACGGACGCCGCATTTGCCAACAGGCAATCCAGATGCACGGCGGCATCGGGGTGACGCAGGAATACCAGCTGGGCGATTTTACCAAACGGGTCGCGGTTGCCGATTTTGCCTTTGGCGACGCTGATCATCATATCGCGCGGTATGGTCGCCATATGGTTGCCGCTGCCGCAGCTCGGGTGGCGCAAAATGGCTGAGACAAGCCTGACCCGGCTGCTTGAAACCGTGGCGCGTGCGCATCCGGGTGATCCGGCGGTGACGTTTTTGGGCCGCACCCAAAGTTGGGCTAATTTTGCAGAACGGGCACGACGGCTGGGCGGGGCGTTGCGCGCCCTTGGTGTGGGCGAGGGCGACAGGATTGGTGTGCTTTCGCTCAATTCAGCGCGGTTCATGGAAGCATTTTATGGTCCCTTTTACGCTGATGCCGTGATGGTGCCGCTGAACTATCGCTGGGCCGTCCCGGAAATGGTGCAATGCATGCAAGACAGCACGCCTGTTGTATTGCTGGTAGACGAAAACCACGTCGATGACGCCCGCGCCATCATGGCTGAGTGCGGATTTTGCAAACACCTCATCTTTATCGGCGAAGGTGAGACGCCAGAAGGTTTGCTGAACTACGAAACCCTTTTGGCGCAAGCGGACAGCGATGTGCGATCCAATCGAAGCGGCGATGATCTGGCCGCGCTGTTTTATACCGGCGGGACGACGGGACGGTCAAAGGGTGTGATGTTGAGCCATGCCAACCTGTGCGCCAATGCGGCGGGGTCGGTTGTCAGCTACAAGATGCCTGCAGGTCAGAGTTTTCTGACCTCGGCCCCGATTTTTCATCTGGCAGCGGGTGGCCGGGTCTATGCGCTGGCCGCAGCCAACAATCATGCGGTTGTGATGCAGCGGTTTGACCCGCGCGAGGCGCAGAGGTTGATCGAGACGCTACAGATCAACGATGCGATGCTGGTGCCAAGCATGATGAACATGATTTTCAACGCGCTGGATTTTGGTGAATTCGACCTTGGTTCCCTACGCCGGATTACCTACGGGGCGGCACCCATGTCCCTTGGGCTTCTCAAGCGGGTGATAGCAGCGCTGCCGGGGGTTGATTTCTATCAGGGATACGGCGCCACCGAAACAGGTCCGTTGATATCGACATTGCATCCGGATGCACATGACCCTGACAGCCCGCTTGTAGATAAACTGGCATCGGTGGGTCGTCCGGTGTCCCATTGTGATGTGCGTGTTGTGACCCCTGACGGCAGCCCTTGTGCACCCGGGCAAGTAGGAGAAGTGACAGTGCGCGGTCCCAATGTCATGCAGGGGTATTGGAACATGCCGGAAAAGACCGCCGAAGTTCTGGTGGACGGCTGGTATCATACCGGCGATGGGGGTTACTTTGATGCAGATGGGTATCTGTTTCTGGTCGACCGCATCAAGGATATGATCATTTCAGGCGGTGAAAACGTCTATTGTGCAGAGGTGGAAAATGCCCTGTCTGCCCATCCAGCGGTCAAGGATTGCGCGGTGATTGGTGTGCCGGATGAACAATGGGGCGAAGCCGTGCACGCGGTGATTGTCTTGATGGAGGGGCAAAGCGTGACCGCACAGGCGTTGATCGAACATTGCAGGACGCGGATTGCCCGCTACAAATGTCCCAAGTCCGTCAGTTTTATTGACAAGATGCCCCTGTCTGCGGCCAACAAGGTTCTCAAAACGGAGTTGCGGGCCATGCAGCGTCGTGCGGTGCAATGATGACCACCAACGGGTTTACATCGACCACGGATTTCAATGCTTACCTTGGCTGCCGTCTGGTGGACTGGGGCGTGGGCACATCCACGATCGAGCTTGAGATTGATGGGCATCATTTGAATTCGCAGGGCATTGGCCACGGTGGTGTCCTGCTGTCCCTGCTTGATTCAGCCTGCGGGGCCTGTGGCAGTCTCAAACCGCCACCCGCGCCACGGTGTATAAGCGTCACGTTGTCGCTGAGTGCGAATTTCGTGCAGCCGATGCGAGGCTCCAAAATATGGGCACGGGGGAAATTGACCGGCGGTGGCCACAAGATCTACTTCGCGCAGGCAACCATCCATGATGACACCGACCAGCTGATTGCGACCGCGAACGGGGCGTTCAAGCGGGTCGACAAGAAATCATGACCGGGACCGCAGAGGGGCGGCTGATCATTGGGGAGCGGACCATTTCTTTTGACGCTGTTCACCGCGATGCGCGTCACATGGCGTCGGGTCTTGTCGCGGCCGGCCTGACGCGCGGGTCCACACTTGCGATCATGCTGCGCAATGACGAAGCGTTCTTTACCGCGACCGTTGCTGCCGCTCTGATTGATGCAACCGCGACCCCGATAAACTGGCATTTCACCGCAGATGAAGTGACTTATCTCCTCAAGGACAGTCAGGCGAAAGCGTGGATCGTGCATGCCGACCTGTGGCGCAAGATCGGCGGTGACATACCCCAAGAAGTCCTTGACGCTCTTTTGGTGCTGGTTGTCGAAAGTCCCGAAGAAATTGCACAAGCCTTTGGCATCGCACAGCAGGATTGTGTGATACCCGAAGGGATGACGGACTGGCGGAACTGGCTTGAAGGGTTTCCGGAATGGGACGGTCCGCCTCCGCAGCCGGGATATGCGACAATCTATACCTCCGGCACCACGGGCCGCCCCAAAGGGGTCAAGCGCGTTGGCGTTGTCGGAGTTGCCAGCAAGGGAAATTACAACGCCTTTGTCAAAGGTGCGCGTGTGTTGATGGTGGCTCCGATGTATCACAGCGCGCCGAACCGGAACGCAATCTCGTCGTTTTTCACAGGCGGTGATATTGTTCTGATGCCGCGCTTTGATCCCGAAGCGATGTTGTCTCTGATACAGCAATACCGCATCACGCATATGTTCATAGTGCCGACGATGATGGTGCGGTTGCAAAAACTACCGGCTGAAGTGCGCGCGCGTTATGATATGTCTTCGCTGGAACATGTTGTGCATGCGGGTGCGCATTGCCCGCCGGATGTCAAAAGCGCCATGATTGATTGGTGGGGGCCAGTGATTTACGAATTCTATGGCGGGACCGAAACCGGTGCTGTGACCTATTGTACCTCTGCCGAAGCGTTGGAAAAACCTGGCACCGTGGGCTGTGCGGTGCCTGACGCGACCATCAGGATCATCGACGAAAACGGGCGCGAATGTCCGGTTGGCGCGGCCGGCGAAATCTATGTACGACTGCACACGCTGCCTGATTTCACCTATCAGGGATTGCCGGAAGAACGGCTGAAGGTCGAACATGAAGGGCTGATCACCTGCGGCGATGTCGGCCATCTGGATGCGGACGGCTATCTGTTCCTGACGGACCGCAAGAAAGACATGGTGATTTCCGGCGGCGTCAATATCTACCCCGCGCAGGTTGAAGCCGTGATGCTGCGCCACCCTGCCATCCTGGATTGTGCTGTCTTTGGCCTGCCTGATCCGGACATGGGTGAAAAGGTGGTCGCCGCGATAATGTTGGCAAAGGATCACACACTGACGCTGGTAGAACTCAAGGACGCACTTGAGGGGCAGATCGCAACCTACATGATCCCGCGTGAATTGTTCGTGATGGACAGTTTGCCGCGTGATCCATCGGGCAAGATGTACAAGCGCAAACTGCGTGACCAATTCGTATGAGCCGAACCGGGTTCTCCTCCCTCAGCATTGTTCTTACCAGCCTGATGGCTGCGGTGCATCTGCTAGGATTTGCACAGGCCACAACCGTTTTGTCAGGTGTTTTTCTGACGATATTCGTTGTGCTGGAATGGCCGCGCCTGATCTGGGCGGCGCGCGGGGTGCTGTTGACGGCACTTGTCTTGTTTTGCGCATTATGGCTCATGGGCAGGACCACGCCGGAATTGCTGGCAGCTGCGGTTGATCGTGCCGCCTTTTTTGTCTGTTTCGTTGTCGTGCTGAGCGTGCTGGGTGATGCTGCGCGCACGTCGAAACTGGTGCGCACCAGTGGGCGTATCATTGTCAACCAAACTCCGGGGCGGCGGTATCTGACGCTTACATTTGGCGGTCATCTGATGGGCGTTTTGATGAACCTTGGCACGGTTACCCTGCTCAGTACCATGATCTACGGTTCGGTGACGCAAGGCACGCAAACCGCGGATCAAAGGGTCCGCGACATTCGGTTGAAACGGATGACAATGGCGATGCTGCGCGGGTTTTCCGCGGTAACTTTCTGGGCACCAACATCCGTTACCATCGCGATTATCCTCTCAAGTTCACTTCAATTGCGTTGGATTGACCTGCTCCCGCTCGGTATTCCGGGGTTTGTGTGCTATATCGCGCTTGGCTGGTTGGTTGACCGGATGACATTTGCGCGCCCCAAGTCGAGCCTTGTGGCCGGTCCATCCGAACCGTGGTTGCGTCCTTTTGCTCAATTACTGGCGATCATTTTTCTTGTGCCCTCATCCGCCGCGATTGTGTCCTATACGTTCGATCTAAGCTTGATCGGCGGCTTGTTCCTCTGCATTCCGGTGATTGGTCTGGGCTGGATGACCCTGCAATACCGGCATGCGGGCAGAGGCCGTGCCATTCTGCTGACGTTGCGCCGTGCAAGGACCAAGACAGTACCGTCGCTTTGTGATTTGCGTAACGAAATGACCATATTTGCCGCATCGGGTTTTCTTGCGGTGATCTTGCTGCCGCAAATCGACGTCGTCTGGCTGGGTGAAAATATCACGCGGCTCGGGTTGGGCGAGGGGGCCGTTCTGGTCGCGGGGTCATGGACAATCATTTTGCTGGCATTGGTCGCCGTCAATCCGCTGGTATCGGCACCTTTGGTGATTGAAACGCTGGTGCGGTTGCCAAATCTGGAGTTCGATCCGGCAGTGATCGCGTTCACTGTCACTGCCGCTTGGGGCATCATTGTGGGGTTCTCACCCTTTGCCGCATCGGTGCGTTTGACAGCGCGCGGCGTAAATCGCCCAGCGTCAGATGTCGGCGCAAAGTGGAATTTCGTGTTTTCACTTTGCGCAGTTATGCTGCTGAATGTGGGACTGCTTGTACTGGTGTAACAAAGCTGCGGGTGATCCCTTAATATGATTTCGGCAGACCCAATCCACGCTCCGCGATAAAGCACAGGGCAAGTTGTTGGCTGACGGGTGCAAGATACGGAATCATCACTTCGCGGAACAAGCGCTCCACATGATATTCACGGGCATAGCCCATGCCCCCATGTGTCGCCATGGACTGACGACACATATCCTGTGCGGCTTCGGCTGCGAGGTATTTCGCGGCGTTCGCCTCGACCCCGCAAGGGGCCCCCGCATCGTACAGCGCGGCGGCCTTATGGATCATCATCCGCGCCGCTTCCAGTTGCGCCCAACCGGCGGCAAGCGGATGCTGGATGCTTTGGTTCATGCCAATGGGGCGTTCAAACACCACACGATCCTTGGCGTATTGGGTGGCGCGGCGCAGCGCATCAAGGCCCAACCCGACTGCTTCGGCGGCGATCAGAATACGTTCGGGATTGAGCGAATGCAGCAGATAGCTGAACCCTTTGCCTTCCTCACCCACCAGATCACAGGCCGGAATTTCGAAGTTGTCGATGAACAGCTCATTTGTGTCGATGGCCTTGCGCCCCATTTTGTCGATCAACCGCACGTCAATGGCATCGCGGTCCATATCGGCAAAGAACAGGCTAAGGCCCGCCGTTGGATTGGCATCGTCACGCTCTGACGTGCGGGCGATCAGCATTATCTTGTCCGCCACCTGCGCCGTCGAGGTCCAGATTTTATGACCGTTCACGATATACTTGTCGCCCTTGCGCACCGCGCGGGTTTTCAGGCGCGTTGTGTCAAGGCCGGTGTTGGGTTCGGTCACTGCAAAACACATCCGCGACTTACCCGCAATGATGTCGGGCAGCCAGCGGGCGGATTGCTCGGGCCTGCCGAACTTGATCAAGGATTTCGGCCCGAAGATGTTCATATGCACGGCAGAAGCCGCTGTCATGCCGCCGCATTTGGCGACTTCGGTCATCATCAGGGCTGCATCAAATACGCCTAAACCGCTGCCCCCGAATTCTTCGGGCATGGTGATGCCAAGCCAACCGCCGTCTGCCAGGGCCTTGACGAACTCCGTTGGGAAATCGCCGGTTTGATCGTGATCGGCCCAATAATCGTCATCGAAAGGTGTCATCGCCGATTGCAATGCTGTGATCAGCGTCTCGTGCTCGGCCGTTAAAGTGAAGCTCATGGCAACATTTCCTTGCTCTCGATGCGGGAAGTACTTTAAACAAATATTAGTTAGCTAGCGAACAGTAGTCAAACTGCGAATGCACAGGCAGGCGGTTTCAACTTGAAACGACGCTTTTCGGCAGGACAAATTTGGAAGATGTGACATGGCGAGATTTCACTCAAAGATCGAATGCGGCACACCGGAATTCGAGACCAAGCAGGCAGAGATGTCAATGCTGCTGGACCAATTGGCAGAGCTGAACCTACGGGCCGGAACCCTGTCAGAGAAACGGCGGGCAACCTTCGATCAACGTGGTCAGCTTTCGCCTGCTGAACGGCTGGGCCACTTGCTTGACCCCGGTATGCCGTGGCTGGAAATGTATAACCTTTGTAATTACTTGGTCGAAGATACCAACCCCGAAACATCGGTCCCAGGTGGATCAGCGATTGCCGGGATCGGTTACATCAGCGGCGTGCGGATGATGGTCTTTGTCACCGACAGTGGCATCAACGCGGGTGCATCCACACCACGTTCCAGTCAAAAGCTGCGCGCCTGTCTGGACCTGTCGCTGCGCCATAAGTTGCCGTTTATCCATCTGGTTGAAAGCGCGGGTGCCAATTTGCGCACCTATAATGTGGAGGGATGGGCCAATGGCGGCGGCACCTTCCGCAGGTTGGCGCAACTGTCGGCAGCAGGCATTCCCACATTCGCGGTCTTGCACGGGCCATCGACAGCGGGCGGTGCCTATTATCCGGGGCTGAGCGACTATGTGATCGGTGTCAAAGGGCGCGGTGCCGCATCACTTGGCGGCGCGGCTCTGGTCAAGGCCGCAACAGGCGAAGACGCTGATCCCGAAGCGCTGGCAGGTGCAGAAATGCACGCGACCATTTCAGGGTTGGTTGAATATCTGGTGGATGATGACGCCGCCGCAATTGCGATGGCCCGCGACATCATTGCGCGGCTTGACTGGAACCGCAATTGTACGCCACCCCCTGTCCGCAATTATGCGCCCCCCGTGTATGATCCATCGGAAATTACCGGCGTTGTCGCGGTAGATTACCGCAAACCTTACGATGTGCGCGAAGTTGTGGCGCGGATTGTTGACGGGTCGGAATTTGATGATTTCAAACCGGGCTATGGTGCCTCTGTTGTCTGCCTTCAGGCCAATATCATGGGCCATGCCTGTGCGATCATTGGTAACAACGGCCCGATTGATACACAGGGTGCCACAAAGGCGGCGCAGTTTATCCAATTGTGCGACCAGTCCGATACGCCACTGATTTTCCTGCATAATGTGACGGGCTACATGGTCGGCACCAGCTACGAACAGGCAGGCATGGTCAAGCACGGATCAAAGATGATTCAAGCGGTGGCAAATGTGAAGGTGCCCAAGATTTCGATGCACATCGGGGCCAGTTTCGGGGCGGGCAACTACGGTATGGCGGGGTTCGGGTACGAGCCGGACTTCCTGTTCTCGTGGCCTAATTCCTGCTCTGGGGTGATGGGCGGGGAGCAAGCCGCGATCACCATGGAACAAGTCGCGCGCTCTTCTGCGGCCCGCAAAGGCATCGAAGTGGACGAGGCTAAACTGGCCAAACAAACCGCCGAACTGATCGCGCATTTCGATGGTCAATCAAGCGCGTTCTATACCTCGGGCCGGTTGCTGGACATGGGCGTGATTGATCCGCGCGACAGCCGCAAGGTGCTGGGCTTTTGCCTGCAAACCTGTCGAGAGGCGCGGCACCGTGTGGTGCGCCCGAACAGCTTTGGCGTGGCACGGATGTGAGGGATATGCACATGCAGAAATTCGATACCGTCCTGATTGCCAACCGTGGCGAAATTGCTTGTCGGGTTATCCGGTCAGCGAAAAAAATGGGTCTGCGAACCGTCGCGGTCTATTCCGAGGCGGATCGCGGGGCGCCTCATACGCTGCTGGCGGATGAAGCTGTTTGTATCGGGCCTGGGCCGTCAGCGCAGTCCTATTTACAGGGCGCAAAAATTATCGAAGCTGCGCAGAAAACAGGCGCACAGGCGGTGCATCCGGGCTATGGTTTTCTGTCCGAAAATGCGGAGTTTGCCGAAAGTTGTGACGCTGCGGGGCTGACCTTTGTCGGGCCGGATGCGCGGGCGATCCGCCTGATGGGCGACAAGGCCGCTGCAAAACGCCGGATGATAGACGCAGGCGTGCCCTGCGTGCCGGGTTATCAGGAGGCCGACCAGTCTGACGCCACGCTGATCAAGGCAGCAGCAGAGATCGGCTTTCCGGTGATGGTCAAGGCCACGGCGGGCGGTGGCGGGCGCGGCATGCGGCTGGTGCATCAGGCAGGTGATCTGGTTGACGCCCTTGGCAATGCGCGGTCCGAGGCGTTGAACGCTTTTGGCGATGATACGCTGATCCTTGAACGCGCCGTGATTGCGCCGCGTCACGTTGAAATCCAGGTATTCGCGGATACCCATGGCAATGTCATCCATCTGGGCGAGCGGGATTGTTCCGTGCAACGCCGCCATCAGAAAGTGGTGGAGGAAGCACCTTGTCCGGTGATGACATCTGAGTTGCGCGCACGTATGGGGGCTGCGGCGGTTGAGGCCGCGCGTTCCATTGAGTATCGCGGTGCGGGCACGGTCGAGTTCCTGCTGGATGCAGAACAGAACTTCTATTTTCTCGAGATGAACACCCGGCTTCAGGTGGAACACCCCGTCACGGAAATGGTGACGGGTCTTGATCTGGTCACGATGCAGTTTCAGGTCGCCGCAGGTGACGTGCTGAGCGTCACGCAGGATGAAATCAATCTCAATGGTCACGCCATCGAAGTGCGGCTTTATGCCGAAGATCCTGCCAATGATTTCCTACCCGCAACGGGCCGCATCGCCGCATGGCATGTGCCTGAGGCAGAGGGCATTCGCGTGGATTCCGGTGTGGTCGCGGGGCAGGACATCTCGCCCTTTTATGATCCGATGGTTGCCAAGGTTATCGCATGGGGCGTGACCCGTGACGCGGCGCGGCTGTCTTTGATCACTTCCCTGCGCCAGACCCGTTTCTTTGGACCAGCTTGCAATCTGCCTTTCCTGTTGGACATTTTGGAACGCCCGTCATTTGCCAAGGGGGAGGCAACCACCGCTTTCATCGCGGAAGAGTTTGGTGAGGGTGGTTTTGCCCCTGCAGAGGCCGGAACCGATCTATTCGCCGTCGCGGCGGCACTTGAATATCTGGCGCAGCATCGCGCAGCGGTTGATACCGCCATTCAAGTTCCGGCGGAACTGATGAACTGGGCGTCGACCAACACGGTGGCGAGCAGTTTTGAGCTTTTATCGGGCGAGGTAACGCACCGTGTGGCAGCCGTGGCCACAGGCGCGCAAAGCTACCGGGTGACACTGGACGGATCAGCACATGAGGTCGAGGTTCTGAGACAAGACGCGGATGCAATCCGCTTGCGCCTTGACGGTGCACAGCGCGAGGTTCTGTTTGCCCGAACCGCGCCGAATACATGGCAACTGGGAACAGGTCGCGCCGTCCATACGTTTGAGCGGAAAATCCCCGGCCAGGAAAACACCGACACCTCCGGGCAGGACGGGATTGTGCGTTCGCCCATGCATGGTGTGCTGATTGAGGTCTGTGTGGAGGCAGGACAGGATGTCAGTGCCGGCACGCGACTTGCCGTGGTTGAAGCGATGAAGATGCAGCACGATGTGCGCGCCGCTGTTGCCGGTAAGGTGGCACGGATTGCAGCGGAGGTCGGCACACAGGTCGCCGATGGTGCACTGCTGGTCGAGATTTCGCCGCAGGAAGATGCCTGATGGAACAGGCGCGCGATTTCCTGGTGGAATGCGAGGGGCTGTCCCGCCTCTTGGCACAGCTGAGCGAGGATGATTTCAAACGTGAGACGCAGTTCAAGAACTGGACGATCAATGAGATCGTGCAGCACCTTTATTTTTTCGATCGGCTTGCGGGTCTGTCGGTCAGCGATCCCGACGCCTTCGATGCCGGCTATGTCACGCTGAACGAAAAGCGCGCGCAGGGGTTGGGTCTGCCACAAGCCACTGATGAATTGCTTGATGGTTTGCGGGGCAGAGCCCTTCGCACCACATGGCAGCAAGGCACCAAAGAACTGGCTGCGATTTTTGAACGTACTGACCCCAAAGCACGGGTGAAATGGGTGGGGCCGGACATGAGCGCACGCTCCTCCATTACAGCACGGCTGATGGAAACATGGTCTCACGCGCAGGCGATCTATGATCTGCTGGGGGCGCGCCGTGTGAACACGGACGGCATCGCCAATATCGTACGGCTTGGTGTAAATACTTTCGGTTGGACCTTTGTGAACCGGCAGGAACCTGTCCCTGACGCGATGCCCTTTGTGCGGCTTCAGGCACCTTCTGGCGCGGTCTGGACCTATGGCGATGCGGACAGCGGCGAGAGCATCAAAGGGCTGGCCGAGGAATTTTGCATGGTCGTTACCCAGACCCGCAATATTGCCGATACGTCTTTGCAGGTGAGCGGGCCGAACGCCGCGCGGTGGATGGAGGTCGCGCAGTGTTTTGCCGGGCCTGCGCGCATGCCGCCCCCGGCAGGCACTCGTTTCAGTGTTCGCTAAAGACCCTTTTCACCAAAGGCACCCGCTTTTTCCAACTCCTCAATCCGCGCCGCATCATATCCGTTGAGCGCCATCAGCACCTCGCGCGTATCTGCCCCGACAGTGGGTGCGGCGACTGGCGCGACAGTTGGCGTGTCCGAAAACCGCAGAGGCAAAGCGATGTTGGGTACCTTTCCAGCCGTCGGATGGTCAATTGCTGAAATCACACCAGTGGCATCGGTCACGTCTGAATGCAGTGCTTCTGCCATCGTGCGCACAAGCCCGGCAGGCACGTTGTTGGCGCGAAAGATCGGTTCCCAATGGCTCCACGGATGCTTTTCAAACTCCGCCTGAAGGGCGGCCTCTACCTCATGGCGCCGTGCAATACGCGTGCTGGTGTCTTTCAATTCCGGATCATCTGCTATTTCGGACAGGCCCGCGGCGCGGGCTACGCGCTGGAAAATAGTGGTGCTGGGGGAGGACAGAAAGAACGGCTGATCCTGCGCGCGAAACACCCCGCCCGGTGCGGAATCTGCTGACCCGTTGCCGGATCGCTGAGGCTCTGTGCCGCTGACGAGGTATTGCATCGGCGCCCAGCCCAGCATCGTCAGCGCAGTCTCATAGAGAGAGATTTCGACGCGCTGCCCTTTGCCAGTGATCCCTCTGCTCAACAGTGCTGCAAGGATCGCATTTGTCGCCATCATGCCAGTGGAAATATCCATAATCACCGGCTGCGTGCGCATGCCCGCCGCCTCTGCATCGCCGTTCAGCGACATAAAACCGCTTTCTGCCTGCACAACCGGATCAAACCCCAGCCGATCCGCAAACGGCCCTGACTGGCCATAGGCGCTGATGGCGCAATAAATCAGGTCGGGTTGTTCGCGTTGCAAGTCTTCGAATCCCAGCCCGAACCGCGCCATGACACCAGCCGAGAAATTCTCGATCACCACATCGGCTGTGCGCACCAGATCACGCGCCACTGCCGCCCCTTCGGCGCATTTCATGTCCAGCACGATGCCCTTTTTATTGCGGTTGGCCCAAAGGAATGCCGCGCCCTGATTGTCCAGCTCTGGCCGTGGCGTGCCGTATTTGCGAAAGGCCTCGCCGCCCGGTGCCTCGACCTTGATCACTTCCGCACCCATATCCGCGAGGGTCATCGAACAGAACGGCCCCGCGATGAAATGCGTGAAATCAACCACCCGCAAACCCTTGAGCGGCGCGTCTGTGCCAGCGGTGCCAGTGTGATCAGGGAAGTCTGCAAGAGGGCTTGTCATGGGTGCTTCCGATAAATGTTAGCTTGCGAATTAAATACGGCAATTATAGTCTTCACACAATCTATTTCAGCGAGGATACGGCCATGGCATTAGACCTTCCCGAGTGTGAAACCCTGTTGTTGACGCAAAAAGGCAGCCGTCTGGATGTGACCCTCAACCGTCCCGAAAGCCGCAATGCGATCAACGCGCGGATGGCAGAGGAGTTTTCGAATTTGCTCGATTGGCTGATGGGAAATGACGCCATTCGCCTTGTTGTGCTGCGCGGTGCGGGCGGGCATTTTTGCGCGGGCGGTGACATCAAGGAACGCCGGACGATGAGTGAAAGCATGCCAGAGGATGGCAGCGATCCGGTCAAGGCGCGAAACGAGCGGGCGGGGAAGGGGTTTCTCAAGTTCCAGAACCTGCCGCAGACCACGATTGCGGCTGTTGAAGGGTCAGCTTTCGGCGGCGGGCTGGGCTATGCCTGTATGGCCGACATTACAATCGTCACCAAGGGTGCGCGAATGGGCATGCCCGAAACCCGCCTTGGCATTGCGCCTGCGCAGATTGCCCCCTTTGTCGTGAAACGTGTCGGGCTGGCACGGGCGCGGCAGTTGGCGCTGACCGCCAGCCGCTTTGGCGGGCAGGAGGCCCATGACTACGGCATCGCGCAATATCTGTGCGAGGATAACGCCATGGATGCCACAATCGAAGACGTTGCCGCGCAGGTCATGGCCTGTGCCCCCAAGGCAAGTGCCGCGACCAAGGAAATTCTGCTGGCGGTCGGCACCATCCCCGATGATGAGCTGCCCGGTTTTGCCGCCACCCGTTTTGCCGAACTCAGCCGTGGAACAGAAGGCCGCGAGGGCCAGACCGCCTTTGCCGAAAAACGCGCTCCGAACTGGGCAAGCACCGAGGGGGAGGCAGGATGACCCGTTCCATTCGCATCGGCGGTGCCGCAGGATACTGGGGCGACAGCAATCAGGCGCCGCGCCAGTTGGTTGAGCAGGGCAACGTCGAATATCTGGTGTTCGACTATCTGGCCGAAGTCACCATGTCGATCCTTGTACGGGCCAAGGCCGCTGACCCGACCAAAGGCTATGCCGCTGACTTTGTGCATCTGGTGATGAAACCCCTGCTGCCTTTGCTCAAGGAAAAGGGCGTGAAGGTTGTGGTCAACGCCGGTGGCGTGAACATCGCCGCCTGTGCCGAAGCCCTGCGCAAGGTCGCGGCGGATCAGGGCATTCCGCTGAAGGTGGGGATTGTCGAAGGCGACGACCTGTTGGGCCGCATGGATGATCTGCGCAGCCGTGACATTCGCGAGATGTTTTCGGGTGCGCCTTTGCCCGATGAACTGGCCAGCGCCAATGCCTACCTTGGTGCTTTCCCGATTGCCGCTGCGCTGGATGGCGGTGCCGAAGTCGTTATCACGGGCCGCTGCGTCGACAGCGCCGTGACCTTGGGTGTGTTGATCCACGAATTTGATTGGCAGCCGGACGCTTACGACCAACTCGCGGCTGGCACATTGGCGGGGCATATTCTGGAATGCGGGGCGCAGGCCACGGGGGGGAACTTCACCGATTGGAAGGATTCAGCTGACGGTTGGGACAACATGGGCTACCCGATTGCCGAATGTTTCCCCGATGGCCGCTTTGTGATCTCCAAGCCCGAAGGCACAGGCGGCATCGTCTCGCGGCTCTCGGTTGGCGAACAGATATTGTATGAGACCAGCGACACGCAAAACTACATCGTGCCGGATGTGATCTGTGATTACGCGCAGGCGGTACTGGACCAAACCGCGCCCCAAGAGGTCACCATTACAGGCGTCAAAGGTCGCCCGCCCACCGATACGTTCAAGGTTTCCGCCACCTACCGCGACGGATACCGCGCCACGGCAACCACGCTTGTCACCGGATTTGATGCGGTTGCCAAGGCGCAGCATTACGGCGCGGCACTGCTCAAACGGGTCAGCAGATTGCTGGGCGAACGCGGCATGCGCGACTTTGACCGCACGGCGGTTCATGTGATCGGCGCGGAAACGCTTTGGGGGGCCAATGCATCGCCCCATGCAGCGGCGGCCCGCGAAGTTGTGGTGCAAACGGACGTGCGCCATCAGGAAAAAGCAGCACTTGAGTTGTTCTCGAAGGAAACCACAGGTGTTGCGCTTTCCATGACCACGGGACGTTGTGGTGTGGGTGAAGCGGGGCGGCCAAAGGCAACGCCGGTGGTTGCGCAGTTTGCCTTCCTTATCGACAAATCGGAGGTGGTGCCGACGGTTTCGGTAGATGGCACAGTGCTCGATTTCTCACCGCCCGTACAGGTCCACTCACCCACACCTGCACCATCCGACCCGCCGCTGGCAGTGCTTTATGACGGTCCGACAACACCCTGCCAGTTGATCGACATCGCGGTGTCTCGCAGCGGTGACAAAGGCAATTCCGCCAATGTTGGTTTGATGGCACGCAGCCCGGTATTCTATGATGTCATCTGCCGCGAAGTGACCGCGCAAAAGGTCGCTGACTGGTTCGGTCATGTCACCAAGGGCGAGGTCTCGTGCTATGCCGCACCCGGCATGGGCGCCGTGAACTTCCTGCTGCGCGAAACGCTGGATGGCGGCGGCACGTCCTCATTGCATCTGGATAAACTGGCGAAAACCTACGGCCAGCAATTGCTTGCCATGCCGGTTGAGGTGCCCACCGCGCTGCTGAGCGGAAAAGGCGGATGACCCATCCGCTGGAGCCGCTGATCAATCCGCGCTCTGTCGCGATCATCGGCGCGTCTTCTTCGGTGCACCGCGTTGGCGGGCGGCCTTTGCATTATCTGATCGAGAACGGTTTTGGCGGCGCGATCTATCCGGTGAACCCGACCCGCGATGAAGTACAGGGGATCAAGGCTTACCCAAGTATTAATGACCTGCCCGAAGCGGTGGATTGCGCCATCGTCGCGGTGCCTGCGGTGATTGTTCTGGACACGCTCCGCGATTGCGTGAAGGCAGGCGTGCGCTGTGCAGTCATCTTCAGCTCTGGCTTTGCCGAAACTGGGGACGCGGGCGCACAGATGCAGGCGGAACTCTCTGCAATCGGCGCGGAAAGCGGCATGCGCATTCTTGGGCCGAATTGTCTGGGGGTGCTGAACCTGACGCGCAACTGGTTTGGCACCTTTGCCAATGGTCCGGCCGAGGCAATCAGGGCACGTGGCAAAACCGGCATCGTGTCGCAAAGCGGTGCCTTTGGCAGTCACATCTTTATGGCGTCGCAACTGCGCGGGGTTGGCGCGTCGCTATGGGTGACCACAGGCAACGAGGCTGACATCGACGTGGCCGAGGTGATTGATTTCTACGCCCATTCCGATGATGTGAAGGTGATCGTCGCCTATGTGGAATCCGTGCAAAACGGCGACCGCATGCGCCGCGCCTTGGCGGCGGCCCGAGCCAACGGCAAACCTGTGATCATCATGAAGGTGGGCAGTTCCGACATCGGGGCCAAGGCCGCTGCGTCCCATACCGCGTCAATCGTCGGGCAAGACGCGGTCTATGACGCATTGTTCCGGCAATACGGGGCGCACCGCGCGGCGACCACGACGGAGGTCGTCGATCTGGCTTATGCCTGCCAGTTCGGGCAGTTCCCCGCCGGACGCCGCGTTTGTTTGCAGACGATCTCAGGCGGCGCGGGCATTCAGATGGCCGATGTTGCGGAAGCGGAAGGGCTCGAGGTGCCCCCCCTGAGCGATGATATTCAGGCCGAGTTCAAAGCATTGATCCCGCAAGGTGGTGTGCTCAATCCGGTTGATTTCACCGGTGCCGCGCTGAACGAGCCTGAAAAGATGGCAGCGATTATTGACCGCACGTTGAGCAGCGGCATGTTTGATGCCCATGTGATTTATGTGTCGTCCCTGCCGGGGTCGCCCTTCACCAAAGACGCTTGCTTGGGCGTGTTTAAAAAAATCCGCGCCGCCCATCCCGATGCGGCGATTGTTCTCAGCATGTTGGCGTCTGACGAGGTTGCGGCGGAGTATGAGGCGCTTGGCCTGCCGTGCCTGCGCGATCCGGCTGAGGCGGTGCATGTGACGGGCGTGTTGTCGCGTTTCGGGGCCAGCTTTGCGCAGGCGCAGATTGACTTGCCACCGGACGATATGCCCGCCACACCCGACGACATGCCCTTGGCACCGGTCCGCGCCACAACGGAGATCGAGGCCAAGCAATTGCTGGCTAAATCGGGCCTGCGGATACCGCAAGAACGCTTGGCCGAAACGGCGCAGGAAGCGGTGGAATTTGCGGGTTCAATAGGCAGCGCGGTTGCGCTCAAGATCGCATCCCCCGACATCGCGCATAAAACCGAAATCGGCGGCGTCCTTTTGGATGTACGCGGCGAGGATGCCGTGAGTGCCGGATATGAAACGCTGATCTCCCGCGCCAAATCTGCCCGCCCTGATGCAAAGATCGAAGGGATCACGGTTTCCGAAATGGTGCCGCAAGGCGTTGAAGCGGTGATCGGCTTTGCCAATGATCCGGTTTTTGGTCCTGTAATGATGTTCGGTCTGGGCGGCATATTTGTCGAGGTTTTGCAGGACGTGTCCTTTCGCCTCGCCCCCTTTGGCCGGTCCGAGGCGCGGCGTATGATCGACGAAATTCGCGGGCGGGCGGTGTTGGACGGCGTGCGCGGCCAGCCCGCCATCAATATTGATTTGCTGGCGGATGCCCTGTCACGCCTGTCGGTTTTTGCTGTGAAAAATGCGGCGACATTGGAGAGCGTCGACATCAACCCGCTGATCCTGACAGCGGATGCTGCCTATGCGGTGGACGGGTTGATGGTGCCGCTTCTTAATGCGGCCACTTGAACTTGAACGGCTGCTTGTCCAGGAAACGGGCCGCCGCATCGCGGTGATAGTCGCTGACAAAGCAAACCGCCTGGTTGGTCGCTTCGGCTTCACCGATCTGGCGGATGTCCATGCCATAGGTCTGGTCCAGCAGCATCTTGCTAACACCAATCGCGGTGGGCGAAGCGTTGCAGAAGGATTGCGCCATTTCCTGCGCCACATCCGCGATCTTGTCGCCTTCAATGACGCGGTAAACCAGACCCATCTCTAACGCCTCATCCGCTTTCACTTCCCGTGCAGAAAAGATCAGGTCTTTGGCGCGGGCCAATCCGACAAGGCGCGGCAGGGTGTAATGCAGACCAAAGTCCGGCGCGAGACCCAGTTTACCGAAGGACGCGCAGAACCGTGCTTCGGGCGTGGCCAGCACAAAGTCCGCCAGCATCGCCCAGCCGAAACCGGCACCATAGGCAGGGCCGTCCACGGCGGCGATCACCGGTTTGTCGATGGAGGCAACTGCCTGCAACAAGGTGCCCGTGGCGCGCATCCGGTTGCGGCCCACATCAACGGAAGTAACGCTGCCCATGTCCTTGATGTCACCGCCTGCACAAAAGCTGCCGCCTGCACCTGCGATGATCAACGTGCGAATTTCGGGGTCGGTGGCGACCCGTTTGATGGCAACCGGCAGCTCCTCGCGCATTTGCAGGCTGATGGCGTTTTTGTATTTCGGGCGGTTGAAGGTCAGCGTGGCGATGCCGTTCGTGACGTCAAACGCGATGGATTCAAATTCGCTCATGTGAACTGTCCTTCTGTCGGGTCAACTGGGATCAAAGACCGCTGAACTGCGGTTTGCGTTTCTCGGTAAAGGCGGCGATGCCTTCTTCGAAATCAGGGCTGGCAAAGGCTTTCTGCTGTGACGCCGCCTCGAATGACAAAGCCTCCTGCAAGGTTGAGGTCTGGGCATATTCCAGCCCCGCCTTGATCAAACCCAACCCGCGTGTGGGGCCACGGGCCAAGCGCTGCGCCAGCTTTTCTGCTTCCGCATGCAGCGCGTCTTCTTCATAAACATCAAGCGCCAGACCAATCTCAACGGCTTGTTGTGCCTCAACCGGTTTGGCCAGCATCGCAAGCGCCGTGGCGCGGGCCAGCCCGATCTTGCGCGGCAGGATATGGGTGGCCCCGCCGTCCATCATTGCGCCAAGGCGCGAGAATGACATGATCAGTTTTGCCGATTGTGACACCAGCAACAGGTCAGCCGCCAGCGCAATGCTGAACCCGGCACCCGCCGCTGGTCCCTGCACGGCGGCAATCACCGGAACCGGAACGCTGCGCATCATATAGATCAGGCGATTGATGCCCGCCTCCATTTCCGCACCGATGGTGCCGCGCCGTTCAAGGATAACCTGTGGGTCGAGATCGGCACCTGCGCAAAATCCACGCCCTTCGGCGGTGATCAGGATGGCCCGCGCCGCTGTCTCACGCGGCGCGTCGCACTCTTTGGCAAAGGCCTCAACCAACCCGTCGCGCATGCTTGGCGAAAAGGCGTTCAACTGCTCAGGCCGGTTCAGCCTGATGTGCAGAACGTCGCCCTCACGGTTAACCAACAAGTGGCTGTCGGCGCTCACGTCAGGCGCCCTCGCGCCCGACGATGGTGATGGAACAGACGTTCTGATGCGGGAAACCGCCCAGATTATGCGTCATGCCGATGGAAGGGTCTTCCTGCCGCTGACGATCCCCCGCGCGGCCCTGCATTTGCAGATACATCTCGTAGATCATGCGCAGACCGGAGGCCCCGATGGGATGGCCGAAACATTTCAGACCGCCATCAATCTGGCAGGGCACCTTGCCATCGGCATCATAGAACCCGTCCATGATGTCCTTGATCGCGCCCGCTTCGGGCGAGATGAACAGGTCTTCCATGGTGACCAGTTCAGTGACCGAAAAACAATCATGCACTTCGAACAGGCTGACCTGATCGCGGGGCTTTTCGATGTCGGCTTCCTTGTAGGCACGTGCAGCGGCGGCGCGGGTGGTCTGGAAATAGCTGCCGTCCCATGAGTTGTGTCCGGCTTCCGTGCCGCTGGACACGGCCAGTTGCAGCGCCTTGACGGTAATCAGGTCTTTCTTGCCCAAAGCCTTGGCGATTTCAGGCGTGGTCACAATCGCCGCTGCCGATCCGTCCGACACGCCGCAGCAATCAAACAGGCCCAGAGGTTCCGCAACAACAGGCGCGTTCAGCACCTGATCCATGCTGATCTTTTTGCGCAGGTGTGCCTTGGGATTACGCGATCCGTTGTCGTGGCTCTTGACCGAAATATGCGCCATGGCACGTTTCAGGTCTTCGGGGTTGATGTTGTGTTTCGCCTGATAAGCCGATGCCAGTTGCGCAAAGGAACCGGGGGCGGAGGCGTTGGGCCAGTACATGTCATTTGTAGTGCCACGGGACCGCTGGGGCAGACCGCCATAACCGGTGTCTTTCAGCTTCTCAACGCCTTGCGCCAGCGCAATGTCGCAGGCACCCGAGGCCACCGCATAGACCGCACCGCGAAACGCTTCGGTGCCGCTGGCGCAGTAGTTTTCAACACGGGTGACAGGAATGTTCTGCAAGCGCAGCGCCATCGCCAATGGGACAGAGGATTTACCGACATGCTGTTCTTCGATGCCGGTGCCGAACCACGCCGCGTCGATCTGGCTCTTGTCGATGCCCGCATCTGCCAGCGCCTCAACAAATGCTTCGACCATCAGATCATCAGCAGAATCTTCCCAACGCTCCCCGAAGCGGGAACAGCCCATGCCAAGAATGGCAACCTTATCGCGAATACCTGTAGCCATGATTATATCTCCTCTTGGGTGGCAGGCATGGCTTTCCAGAAGTACCGGCGGAAGCCACGATTTCTGTCGTAATCCTTGACGCGGAAGACCATGCGCATCGCCATGCCCACTTCGGGCTGGTGATCCGGGTCACTGTCGATATCGGTGAAATCACACATCAACCGTCCGCCTGTTTCAAACTGTACCATACCATAATAGGCGGGCGGATCAGGGGAATATGTCAGACGGTCAGCGGTAAAGCTGTTGAGCTTGCCGATCTTGTCAGAGAACCCTTCGTCGCGCTGCGTATCCACCGCGCCACATTCGGGGTTCACACAGATACGGGCCTTGGGGAACTGGTTGGTGCCGCATTCGGTGCAATGGCCCCCCATCATCCGCTGGGTCATGTCCTTGTTGCGCCAGTGGTTGGAAAGCGCCGTGGCCTTGTCCAACTCGGCACGGATGCCCAGCTCGACGTTTACCAATCCATTGAGCGTCATGTAGCGGGCATAGTTATCATCAGCGCGGCCCTTGTCGATCTGCGTCGCGATGCTCTTGGCGGGGCGGTTCTTGATCGCGTCGGTTGCTTCAAAGAGCAGGGCATCACAGCCCTGACCAAAGCTGGCGACCAGAATGCGGTCGCCCGGCTGTGCGCTTTCCAGCGCTTGTGCGAGCATCAGCAGGGGGTGCGCGGCACCCGTTTCACCGATGTTGCTTTGCAGGTTGTCGGCAACAGAGCCCTCCGGCAGGCCCGCGGCCTTGGCAACCATCGCAGTCACATTGCGGCCCGCCGCAGGATAGCAGAAACGCGCAATGCTTGCAGCATCCGTGCCAGTGCTTTCCAACAGTGCCTTGATTGCCTTTGGTGTAATTTTCAGATGGCCCTCATCACGGACCCAGCGTTCTTCCCAGGCATAGTCAAACTCGCCGTCTTCACCGCGATAGTGATCGACAAAATCAACGGCTTCGGTGTGTGCGCTGATCAGCTTGGCCACCACATCGCCTTGACCCACCAACAGGGCCGCCGCCCCGTCGCCATAGGTCATTTCCTGCGGGCTGCCTGCGCGTGCGCCACGACGATCCGCAGCAACCACGAGGGCAGGGGTATCACCCTTCAATGCTGCCATCAGCGCGGTTGTGCCCGCCCGCTGCGATGAAGCAACGTCCAGTGTCATTGCCTCAGATTTCAGAGACAGCGCATCACCCACAATCCCTGCATTCTGGCGGTCCTTGAACGGCAGGCTGGTTGAGGCAAGCCACACCGCGCCAATCGCATCACGGTCCTGACCACTCAGACAATTACGCGCGGCTTCCACCGACATCGTCACCGCATCTTCGTCCCAGTTCGCAATGGTGCGTTCGCCTTTGCCCAGACCTTTCAGGCCCGGCGCAAACCACGCGTGGGTCTTTGCCACGGCGGCCCGTTGCAACCGCCGCACCGGCAGGTAGGCCCCATATGCCAGCAATCCTGTTTCCATGTTCGGCTATCCTTCTTGTTCGTCGTTATTCTTGTTCCTGCGCTGCCAGAACGGCCTTGCGCATGGTGGTTTTGTCCATCTTGCCCACGTTGGTCAGGGGCAGCGCACCGTCCCAGACCGTCAGACCGCGCGGGCATTTGTATCCGGCAATCAACGGGCGGCAGTGCGCGTCGAGCTCTTCGAGCGTCACGCTGCAACCGGGCTTGAGGCTGATCACCGCATGCACAGTTGCCCCCCAATGCGGATCAGGTATGCCGATGATCGCCGCTGCGTCGACGGCAGGGTGCAACGTCAGCGCATTCTCGATCTCCACCGGGTAAACGTTTTCACCGCCACTCACGATCATCTCGGTGGTGCGACCCGCGATATGCAGGAAACCGTCTTCGTCCAACCAACCCGCATCGCCGGTATGATACCAACCACCGCGCAGCGCCTTGGCGGTGACTTCGGGCTGGTTCCAATAGCCGTTCATCACATGCGGGCCACGTGTCAGGATCTGTCCGGTGGTGCCGGTGGGCACATCGTTATCATCCTCATCCGCAATACGGATTTCGGCGTGGGGCATTGGCGTGCCGACAGTCCCCAGTTTGGTAGAGGTCGGGCTGTGTTGATCTGAGGTCAGCACGGTGCAGACAGGCGAGGTTTCGGTCATGCCAAAGGCCTGCACGAATTTCACTTTCGGCAGTGTATCCAAGGCCTGACGCAGCAGTTCCGTTGGCATTGTCGCAGCACCATAAGTGACAAGTCGCAATGAACTCAGGTCGAAGTCCGAAAACTGTGGATGCTTCAGCAGCATCGCCAACATGGTCGGCACCAGTTGGATCGAGGCAATGCCGTGATCCTGTATCGCCTGCATTGCGTCCACCGCATCGAACTTTGGCACGATGATCGTATGGGAGCAAAGCAGCGAGGCGCTGAACACCCGCGAGCCGGAGCCGAGGTGGAACATCGGGCCTGACATCATCTGAGTTTCGCGCGGGCGGAAGCCGTAGACGGAGACCGCGCTGGAGGAATTCACAAAGAGGTTTGTGTGGCTCAGCATCACACCCTTGCCACGCCCCGTGGTGCCGCCGGTGTAGAAAATGATCGCGGTTTCGCGGTCGGACGTGCCTAGGTCTTCGATCCCCGCGCCGTCATCCTCGCCGTCACCGGCAACCAGCGCATCATAGCTTTCCACGCCTTCAGGGGCGGGTTGATCATCGGCCCAGATCACCTGCCGGATTGACGGCACGACCTTTTGCAAATCCAATGCCGCCTCATAATGCAGGGCATCGGCAAAGAGCAGGGTTGGCGTGCAATCCGTCAGCGTCTGGATCAACTCCGCCTGCGCGAGGCGAAAGTTCAGCGGCACCGCAATCGCGCTGATGCGTGAGGGCGCATAGTACATTTCAAAATAGCGATGCGAATTCACGCCGAGGTAGGCAACGCGGTCGCCCTTTGCCACGCCAAGTGCCGTCAACGCCCGCGCCATGCGCCAGACGCGGGTTTCCACATCTCGCCAGGTCAGGGTGGTCGCGCCGCAGGTCAGCGCGGGCAGGTGGCCCGAATGCCGCGCCGCACGCGTTATCAATCGGCCAAGCTGGATCACTTGCCACGCCCGACAATGGAACGCCCGATAATCTCGCGCATGATCTCGCATGCGCCGCCCGCGATGCGAGTCATGCGGGCATCGACCCAAGCGCGTGCAATCGGATATTCCGACATATAGCCGTAGCCGCCGAACATTTGCAGACAGGTATCAAGGCATTCGCCCAGGGTTTCAGATGTCACCATCTTGACCATCGCCGCATCGGTACCGTCGAGCTTGCCCTGCATGTGCAATTCAATGCAGCGGTCGGTGAACACGCGCAGCATCACTGCTTGCGTCTTTACATCCGCCAGCTTGAACCGTGTGTTTTGCAGATCGGCAATCGTGCCGCCAAAGGCTTTACGCTCGGTGGTATAGTCAACCGTCCACTCCAGCGCCGCCTCAAGGTTCGACGTGGCCCGCACCGCCTGCATCAGACGTTCCTGCGGCAATTGCTCCATCATCTGATAGAACCCGCGCCCTTCGACATCGCCAATCAGGTTGCTGACAGGCACGCGCACATTGTCAAAGAACAGCTCGGATGTGTCCTGCGCTTTCCAGCCCAGCTTGTCGAGGTTCTTGCCCCGTGCAAATCCGTCGCGGTCCGTTTCGACCAGGATCAGGCTGATGCCCTTGGCACCGGCATTCTTATCCGTCTTACAGGCGACGAGGATCATATCGGCCATCTGACCGTTGGAAATAAACACCTTCTGCCCGCTGATGATGTAATCATCGCCATCACGCACGGCAGAGGTTTTGAGGTTCTGCAAATCAGAGCCGCCTGCCGGTTCCGTCATCGCAATCGCGCCGATTTTCTCACCCGCGACCATCTGCGGCAACCAGCGCTGCTTTAGCTCGTCAGAGCCGTAGTGGCGCAGATAAGGCATCACGATATCGGAGTGCAGCGAGAAACCGGGGCCAAAGGCGTTGGCGCGTGCCAGCTCTTCCATGACGATAATACTGAACAGGAAATCCGCGCCTGCACCGCCGTATTCTTCGGGCACATCACAGCCCAGCAAACCGTGTTCACCCGCCTGTTTCCAGACCTCGCGGCTGACCATGCCGTCTTCTTCCCAGTGCGCGTGGTAGGGCATGACGTTTTGCTCGACAAACTTGCGAACCGAGTCGCGGAACATGTGGTGTTCGTCTGAAAACAAAGTGCGCTCGATCATGGACTTCTCCCCAAAAGGCACCGGCATAGGTCAGGCGGTGCCAAATTCCCTAAATTTACTTCACTCGCTAATAATACACTAGTTTACTTTTGTCCAGCGAGATTATAGAAAGCACTCAACGGCCCGCTGGTTTGGGTTACTTTTGGAAAGGATTGATCATGTCAGAGAACGGAAAATTGCTGGAGGGCAAAACTGCCATCGTAACAGGCGGCGGGCGCGGCCTTGGCCGCGACATCGCGCTGCAACTGGCAGCAGCCGGTGCCAACATCGTGGTGAACGATCTGGGCGGTGCGGCCAGCGGTAAAGGATCGGACCTTGGTCCAGCCGCAGAGGTTGTTAAAGAAATCGAAGCGGCGGGTGGCAAGGCCGTTGCCAATGGCGAGAGTGTCGCCAGCAACAAGGCCGCGCATGAGATGGTGGCACAGGCCAAAGACACCTTTGGCGGGCTGGATATTGTCGTGAACAATGCAGGCATCCTGCGCGATGCGATTTTCCACAAGATGACCGAGGAAGATTGGGATTCCGTGATCTCTGTGCACCTAAAGGGTGCGTTCAACATCTCGAGCGCCGCCGCGCAGGTGTTCCGCGAGCAAAGCTCTGGCCGCATGGTTCACATGACCTCCACCTCAGGTCTGATCGGCAATCTAGGGCAGGCGAATTACTCCGCTGCCAAGCTGGGCATCGCGGCGCTGTCGCGTTCTATCGCGCTCGACATGGCGCGCTATAACGTGACCTCAAACGCCATTGGTCCCTTCGCGTGGAGCCGTCTGATCGGCACGATCCCGATGAACTCCGAGGCTGACAAAATCCGTATCGAGCGGATGCAGAAAATGACACCGGCCAAGATCGCACCGCTGGTTGTCGCGCTGTCTTCCGACAAGGCGCAGCATATCACAGGTCAGATTTTCGTGGCCCGTTCCAACGAAGTGCTGCTGTTCAACCAGCCGCGCCCGATCCGTTCCATGGCACGTTCCGAAGGCTGGACACCGGAAACGCTGATCGAACATGCCTTCCCCGCATTCGACAATTCGCTGACGCCGCTGGAACGCTCGCCCGACGTGTTCTGCTGGGATCCGGTGTAAATATGACGGCTGATTTTGAGAAACACCTCAAGAGCTATCCTTTCGAGGAGATAGAGCAGCGCTGGAGCGATAAGGATTCGATTCTTTACGCACTGGGTCTTGGCTTTGGCCATGATCCGCTCGACGCGGCGCAACTGCCGTTTGTATTCGAGGAAGCACCGGGGTTCTCTGCGGTGCCGACGATGGCGGTTGTACTGGCCGGGCCAGGCTTCTGGGCGCGTAATGAGGACACCGGCATTATCTGGCAAAAGGTGCTGCACGGTGAGCAGGGAATGGAGCTTTTCCGCCCGCTGCCCGCCTCCGGCCATGTCAAAGCGACCAGCCGTGTTGTTCGTGTGCTCGACAAGGGCGAAGGCAAAGGCGCGCTGATCTATGTGGAACGTGACCTGATCGACGTGGAAAGCGGCGAGAAGATCGCAACGCTGACCTCCACCACCTTTGCCCGTGGCAATGGCGGGTTTGGCGGCGAGGCGGGGCCGCAACCGGCACCGCACACGATCCCTGATCGCGCACCGGATGTTGAGGTTGATCTGCCAACGCTGCCACAGGCCGCGCTGATTTACCGTCTGTCCGGTGACTTCAATCCGCTGCATGCGGACCCCGCTGTCGCCAAACAGGTAGGCTTTGAAAAGCCAATTCTGCACGGGCTGTGCACCTTGGGTGTCGCGGGTCATGCGGTGCTCAAGGCGTTCTGCGACTATGATGCGGCGCGGATGAAATCGCTCAAGCTGCGCTTCTCTGCCCCCGTCTATCCGGGCGAAACCATCCGCACGCAAATGTGGAAAGACGGCAATGTCATCTCTTTCCGCGCCCGTGTGGTAGACCGTGATGTGACCGTGCTGGACAACGGTCGCGCTGAAATCACCTGAAAGGCCATGTCATGAACCACGACCTGCACGCCAGACGCTCCGCGTTCAACGATGTGTCGCGCCTGCGCAGCACGCTGTTTGACCGGTTGATCGCCTCGCAAGGCATTACGATGTCGCAGGCGTGGTTGCTGACGCAGCTGTTTATTGAGGACAACCTGACGCAATCGGAACTGGCACAGCGCATGCATGTCGGCACGGTTGCAACAGGGGCCACGATCAACCGGCTTGAGGCACAGGGGCTGGTGACGCGGACCACCGACAGTCATGACAAACGCGCCAAGCGCATTCGTCTGACCAAGGCGGCCTATCCGATTGGGCGGGCCATGGGACGCTGTGAAAAAGAGGTGAACAAGATCACCTATGGCGACATCAGCGCAGCAGAGCTGGACGCGATGTTTGCCACGATGTTCAAGATTCGCGAGAACCTGCAAGCGGGATTGGACGCAAATAGTAGTGACGACACACCCACAGTAAGGATCGCAGGATGACGGGCGGGCCGCTTGCCGGAATACGGATTGTCGAATTTGCCGGAATCGGGCCGGGCCCCTTTGCCGCGATGATGCTGGCGGATATGGGCGCGGATGTTGTGCGGATTGTGCGGGCGGGGGCGGCGGACAACTTGGATGATCCGGTCTTGCGCGGTCGCCGCTCTGTGGCGCTTGACCTCAAATCAGCAGACGGGCTGGCGGCGGCCTTGCATCTGATCAAACAGGCGGATGGCTTGATCGAAGGGTTCCGCCCTGGCGTGATGGAGCGCCTGTCGCTTGGTCCCGAAGACTGCCATGCCGTGAACCCCGCGCTGGTCTATGGCCGCATGACGGGATGGGGACAAACGGGGCCGTTGTCCCACGCAGCGGGCCACGACATTAATTATATCGCACTGTCCGGCGCCCTTTGGTCGACGGGTGAGGCAAACCGCCCACCCGTCGCTCCCCTGAACCTGTTGGGCGATTACGCGGGCGGGTCGATGTTTCTTGTCTCGGGCATGTTGGCCGCGTTGCTGGCGGCGGCCCGCACGGGCAAAGGTGATATTGTGGACGCCGCGATCAGCGATGGTGCGGCAACTCTGATGACGATGTTTTATGGCAAGATGGCGCAGGGCGACTGGGATGTTGCGCGACAGTCAAACCGGCTGGATGGTGGTGCGCCTTACTACGGCGTTTATGAGTGCAGCGACGCCAAGTGGATCACCATTGCGCCACTTGAACCGCAGTTCTTTGTTCTGTTCCTTGAGCTTTTGGGGCTGCCAGCGGATCACTACCCTGACCGCACTGACAAAGCGCAATGGGCCACACGCCGCGCCGAGTTTGCTGAGATTTTCATCAAGCGATCCCGCGATGAATGGTGTGATCTGTTCGAAGGCACCGACGTCTGCTTTGCCCCCGTTCTGGACCCTAACGAGGCACCGGACCATCCGCATAATCGCGGGCGTTCTGTTTTCTCGCAGGGCAGTTCTCCCATCCCCGCGCCAGCGCCACGGTTCACTGAAGCTGTTGCTGCGGCGCGTGGACAGATTGAACCTGTCGAATGGAATGACATTCGTGATTGGCCCTTGATTTAAGGCAAGCGTTGAAACCTGCTTTCAGCCAGTAGAGATGCGCAACTTATCCGGTACTCGCTCCGATTCGACAGACGGGGAACAGTTGGGGCAGGTTTTATGTGAACGTCCTTTAGGTTGTGTTGGGGGCAAGATTGGTCGTGGCTAAAAGAGGGTCGTGCGGTCGAAGTTCCCGTTGAACTAGGTTACGAAAACAATACAGTGCAACAGAAGAACTTTCTTGGAGCGCTTCATGTCACTCGCAAAGGCAGCAATTGCTTGCATTACTCTAGAATTTCTTGGAGCGCGAGTCGCTGTATCAGAGCAAATTGATACGTTGGCGGGCTTTGTCTTAGGTAGTTCATTTGAGAAGGCGCAAGAATACGCAGCGTCCCGTGAATGGACGTTAAAACAAGAAATACCCTCTCAACCTAAGGAATGGTCTGTTTTAGAGGCGCATATCGGCCTGTTTATATGTGGCAACAAAGTAGTAGCTGTTCGCAGGTATGCGCTTGGTGGCGTCGATGAATTTGCATCCATTGTCTGGGATTTACAGCTGACGAGAGGTGAACCTACTACTCAAATCGTAACATTCATGTCTGGTTCAACTCGCATTTCGAATATCGATACACAGTTTTTCGACACAGATGGGACGGAGATAAAAATTCAGTTGCAAAGCATAGCAGGGCGGGTTGGTGTATCTACAAACCACGTGGGAAACCTTGAATGTGCAGAAGGAATTGACCCTAATTAGGAGGGCACAATAGACTCACAGCGGTCATCAAGTGTTCAGCATCTGAAATCACGCTCATAACTTCAAGATACTGTTCTTGTTGTATTATTTACTGAAAATAACGAGCGATATGTTGTAAGTCGCCGCTCTTCCGATCCGTCGGTGATGGGCACGGCGCACAAACGCCGCCCCCAATCATCAAAACATCGAATTCGGCACGAACAACGACAGGATCGGGAAGCTGAGCAGCAAGAGCAGCACACCGATGTCGAGGATCAGGAACTTCATCACGCCAAAGAAGATCGTATGCACCTGCGCGGCCTTGCCGACGACCGAGTTGATCACAAAGACGTTCAACCCCACAGGCGGTGTGATTAATCCGATCTCAAGCAGCTTGATCACGATAACCCCGAACCAGATCAAATCATAGCCCATGCCCTCAACCAGAGGCACAACAAAGGGCAGGGTCAAAAGCATGGTGCCAATCGGATCAAGGAACATGCCCATGATCAGATAGATGAACACGATGCACAAAAGCACCTGCCAGTTTTCCAGACCGGAGGCCGAGACCAGTTCAACCAGCTGGCTGGTGACGCCGGTGAGGGACACGAAGGACACAAAGATTTTCGCACCCACCGCGATAAAGAACAAAGCGGCAGATTGAAACGCTGTTTCGCGCATTGAAATGATGAAGTTCGCCCACGACAGACGTTTGGCAATGAAACCAAACAGGGTGACAAAAGCCAGACTGACAGCAGCCGCTTCGGTCGCGGTAAAGATGCCGCCATAGATACCGCCGATGATGATCGTCATCAGCATCACGGCCGGCCATGCCTTGATCGCGGCGGCGGTTTTCTCGGCGCGTGTGTATTGCACCGTGACTGCAGGGGCGACCTCGGGGCGTAGTTTCACCCAGATCACCACCGTCAGGATAAAGCCCAACAGACTTAAGATACCAGGGATAACGCCTGCTAAAAACAACCGGCTGATCGAGGTTTCGGTGAACAATCCGTAAATGATGAACAATACCGATGGCGGGATCAGCGACCCAAGCGTACCACCGACGGCCACCGTAGAAGTAGCAAGCTGGGGCGAATACCCGTAACGCAGCATTTCCGGCACACAGATGCGGCCCATCGAAGAGGCACAGGCGACACTGGAACCGGTGATGGCAGAGAAGCCCCCGCAACCGATCAGCGACGCGATGGCCAACCCACCCGGCGCTTTGCCCATCCAGACGCGCACGGTGTCGTAAATGTCGGTGGTGATGCGAGCGTGATAGGCCACATGCCCCGCTGCGATGAACAGCGGCACCATCGACAGCGAATAAGAATGGATGAACTCAAACGCGTTGGATTCGATCAAGCCCAGAGCAGGACGCAAACCACGGTCGAAATCAAACTCGCGACCGGGGCGCCATGCGTAGGCCACCAGAGAGCAGACAGAGGCAACCCCTGCCAGCGTAAAGCCAATCGGCACGCGCAGGGAAAGCAGAATAAGAACGGCGGCAAACCCGTAGACGCCAATCGTTTGCGGATCCATTAATCAAGGCCCTTCGTCAGATCATGTTCTTCGGGTTCGTAAGACAGCACGCCAAAACCAACCAGTAGATCGTGAACCAGCAGATCCAGAAGGCGGAGTACAAAGACAACGTAGCCAAGAAAGAACGCGAGGCGTCCGGGCCACTCGGGCAGGGACAGCAAGCCAAAGAAGTAGTTGCCACTGGTCAGCGCAACTTCCGCCGCATGATAGGCGGCATATGCAATCGGCATAGTGGCAAGCAGACCGACTGAAACGGCCAGCACGTTAAGCCATTTCTGGACCGATGCAGGCATGCTGTTGGTCAGCAATTCGACCGCGATGAATCCACGGTCCGCCGCGACAAATCCCAGTGGCAGGATCAGTGCTGCAACCATCAATTCGCCCACAACCACAACTTCATCAGGGACTTGCGAGGCAAAGAAGGTGCGCAGGATGATGCCCGTACAGATGTAAATGCAGAACAGAATAATCGCCAAAGCACCCAGATCGAGGAACAGTTTTTCAACCCGTCCCATCAGACCGCGCACTTTGGCATAGGTGGAACGGCCCTTTTCCGGGGCCGCTCCGTTTGTGTTCAGCGGGCCCATGGGTACCCTTTGGCGTCACGCTCAGCTGTGTATTTGGCGATCAGATCCTGAAACTGGTTGTAGATGCCATCACCATCATAACCTGCCGCATTCATCTCGGATTTCCACGATTCAACAAATGGCTCACCCGCCGCGAAAAGCTTCGCGCGTTCTTCCTCGGCCATTGGGGTCACAGTGACCTTGGACCCGATCTCGCCTGATTTCATCGCCGCAAGCGTGGTATCAAAGTCTTCGATCTGCAATTGGGCAAAATGATCGGTCATCATGGAACCCGCCTTGAGCATCACTTCCTGTTGCTCAGGCGTGAGCTCCTCAAAGGTGTCCTTGTTCATCACAATGCCAAAACCGGAAACCTGACCCCAGTTGGTCAGCGTCATCGTGTCGGCAACTTCGTGCAGCTTGTAAGCCTTTGTCGTGTAGACATAACCAGCAGAACAATCGATCAGGCCGGAATCAAGCGCCTGATAGACCTTGTCAAAGGTCATGTTAACCATGGTCGCGCCCAGTTCGGACAACACCTTGGCATATACGCCAGAGGCGCGCATTTTCTTGCCATTGATATCCTCGACCGTGCGAATGTCATGGCCCGGCGCGCATTCCATTTGCAAAGACGTGGTCGTAAAATTACCGATGTAGACAACGTTTTGCTTGGCCAGAATTTCTTTCATCTGGTCGTTTGTGGTCATCAGTTCATACATCGCGCGCATCCCGACCCAAGGGTCAGAGTTATCACCGGGCAGATCGCCGATGGTCATCGCCTTGAGTTCGTTGGGTGTATAAACTGCAATGACAGCACCCAGATCAGCAGTGCCCGCGCCGATACCGCCAAGCGCGGCTTTGAACTTGAGCAGCGCACCGCCCCAGTGGATGTCCAGCTTCAGCTCGCCACCTGAAAGCTCTTCGATCTGTTCCGCGAAATAGGTCTGCGCCGCCGCGCGCGTGCCGCGGTTCGGCCCGCCATCCGTGTATCGCAGCACGATTTCCGCGCTTGCCATCGAGGCCATAGACGCGAGGGCAAGGCCCATCATTGTGGCTTTAAAGTTCATCTTATCATTCTCCCTGTTCGTTTTTGTTTTTTGGTATTTTATCGAAGAGCCAACGGGTTTTCACCGTGGAGCCGACTATCTGCGGCATTTCTCCCCAGCCGCGCAAATTAGTTTGCTAGCTAACTATAACCAATCTCGAATTTGCATCAAACATTATTTTGCAGGGGTGCTGCACCATTTACGGCAGCGCCGCTCTTGTGCTCTCAAGTCGCCAATGACGCGCTTTGTAAAGCCTCGCCTTTGTATCCCAAACACACAATACCATCCGCCCTGTGGTCCGGGGCATCGCTGATATCCCAACGATTGCCGACAACCTGTATCAACATTTTCTGGCCTGTCAGCGATGTTGCAAAACCCTTTGCCCTGATCAAACCATGGGCATCGCTGGCCAGATGTTGCGCAAGACCCTCGACGTCACAGGGATTGTCGGGGATCAACGTTGTCATTTCGAGGTTTTGCGTATGATGATATCGCCCGGAAGACGCTGGTTTTTCAAGAAAGCTGTCGAGAACGGCTTGTGGTGGGACCACACCATGTTGCGCGTCAAGGATACCCACGTTCGGGTTTTGCTGCTTGAGCCAGCTTATTGTTTCACTCAACTCTGACTTAGCCACCAAATCTGTCTTGTTCAGCACAATGATGTTTGCATCCGAAAGTTGACGTAGAACCGTGTCGCTCATGTATTTTGATTGCGCATTCATCTGAACGGTTTCCGCATCTGCAAGAATCACAATCCCGTCGACGCGATACCCATCCAGCAGCGAAACTGATCCGACAATCGCACTGGGAATCGCAACACCGGAGCTTTCGATCAACAAATGATCCGGACGTGGGTCCAGCTGGGCCATTTCCAGCAACGCGCCTGTCAAATCGCTGCCAAAAGAGCAGCAGACACAACCACCCGCGATGGAAATAATGTCATCGTCTTCCGCTTCGATCAGATCCTCGTCGATGGCCAACTCGCCAAATTCATTGACCAGCACCGCCAGTCGCAACCCATCTGCATGGCGCAGCAGGTGGTTCACCATTGTCGTCTTACCGGAGCCGAGATAGCCGCCGATCACTGTTACCGGAAGCGGTGGTGTCATAGGTCTGCGGCGCAGAAAATGCGCCCGCCCTGCACCGTGCCCCAAACCCGTATGTCCTTGAGGTTTTCGCCGCCAATTTCGGTGGGGTCGTCTTCGAGCACGGCAAAGTCCGCTTTTTTGCCGACCTCAATGGATCCCACTTCGTCATCCATGTGCAGCGTATAAGCCGCCCCGATGGTGATCGCATAAAGCGCCTCGGCCACGTTGATCTTCTCGTATTCGCCTTGGGTGCGGCCAGACGCCGTGATGCGGTTCACCGCACACCACGCTGTAAACAATGGCCCCAGCGGCGTGATCGGCGCATCCGAATGGATGGACATCGGAACACCCGTGTCGAGGGCGGTACGGCAGGCGTTCATCCGCAAAGCGCGCTCGGGTCCAACCGTCAGGCGATAGTGTTCGTCACCCCAGTAAAAATGGTGATTGGCAAACAGGTTCACACACATGCCCAGTTTGTTCATACGTCGAAATTGTGCGGCGTCGGCCAGCTGGCAGTGTTGCAAGGTAAAGCGGTGGTCGGGGCTGGGCACCTCCATCAGGGCAGGACCAAGCGTATCGAGCACCATTTCTGTCGCCTCATCGCCATTGGTGTGGGTGTGTACCTGCACACTTGCCGCCAAGGCCAACCGGTAGAGTTCTGCCAACTGTTCAGGTGCGGTGTACCAAAGTCCGTTTGGCGCACCGTTGTGATACCCCGGCCAGCGCATACGAGCGGAGAAACCCTGAATGGAGCCATCGGCAAATGCCTTGATCTTACCCAACCGCAAGCGGTCCGATGACATGCCTTTAAGCTCAACAGCCCTGTCGACCGTTTCAGCGGCGGTGGCACCCATAAAGGCTTTCAACGGCACAACGCAGGTGGGATACCGGTTATCTCCGGTCACTTTGAGCATCGCCTCGACCCCGTCCGGTTCCAGCCGCGCGGCCAGATCGGTCACAGTTGTCACGCCGGTACGCACACAAAGACGGCCAAAATCCCAGAGACCTTTTTCATCACCGTCCGCCTTTGCGCGATCAAAGCCCACAAGTGCGGCGACAGGCGTCATCACTTCGGGGCTGAACAACTCGCCTGTTGGCAATCCGTCTGTGCCCAGGGGAATGCCGGGATGGTTGATTCCGGTCTTCAGGTATCCACCAAGTTCAAGCGCACGGGTGTTTGCATTCATGATGTGGCCAGAGGCATGCAAGACGCCGATGGGTCTGGTCGTGGAAACTGTGTCCAAATCCGCGCGCGTGACCCGCGTGTTGTCCATATAAATCGGATCAAGCGACCAGCCAAACAAAGGCGCTTCAGGATCATCAAGCTGTGCATCGGCCTCTTTCAGACGGTCCAGAACAGTTTCAATCGTCGTTGCACCTTCCCAGACCTTACCATCCGGATCGGCGCGATCAAAGTAACCACAATAGACATTGCGCCAAAACGTTCCCTCCGATTTATGGGCATGGCCTTCTACAAGACCGGGCATCAGGATTTTATCCGCAAAGGTTTCGTCCAGCTTGTAATCACCCCACGTATCAAGTTCTGCCAGATCACCCACCGCCAGAATCCTGTCGCCCCGCACCGCTACGTGACTTGCCACGGGGCGGCTCGGGTTCATCGTGATAATCTTGCGGGCGGCATAGATGATCGTGTCGGTCATGGGCTGATCCCTTTGTTTGCAGGCTTTGTTTGGCAATTTCCTTCACGCTATGCCGCTTTCCTTGATGCGGAAAATAGTTTTAACTGCTGAATAACCGCTATTTTCTGTACGAAGGGATTGATCGTGAACTTCACCCTGAAACAACTGCGCTATGTCGAAGCGACCGGACGGCTTGGCTCTATTGCGAATGCGGCACATGAGTTGAATATCTCGCAATCTTCGATCACCGCCGCGATTGGGTCATTGGAAAGTCAGGTCGGGTTCGATTTGTTTGTAAGGACGCCCGCCAAAGGCATCAGTGTGACCCCGGCAGGTCAGGAAACACTCAAACTGATCCGGAACTTCATCACGCAAAGCCGCCAGTTCGAAGCAGAAGTCACTGCGATCGGCGGGGATGATACGGGTTCGGTCCGGATTGCGTGCTATGCCACTGCTGCGCCATCTTTTTTGCCCCCGATCCTGAAGAATTTCAAATCCATCTACCCCCATACGTCGATCAAATTCCTTGAAGGCAACATGGAAACGATCATGGCGTATCTAAAAAGTGGTGAGGCAGACCTCGCTTTTACCTATGAGGATACGCTGGAAGACCGTCAGGAATTCACACCGCTTTTTGAAGCACCGCCTTATGCGCTGTTAGCGGCCGAGGATCCGTTAGCCAAGGGAGACACGGTGGATCTGGCAGACCTAGCCGACATGCCGATGATCATGCTGGACCTGCCGCGGACCAAAGAATATTTCATCTCGATGTTTGAAAAAGCCGGTTTGAAACCGAACCTCGTCCACTCCACCCGTTCGACAGAAATCGTACGCGCACTGGTCTCGGGGGGACACGGGTATTCGCTGCTCAACATCTGCCCCCCCGACTACAGGAGCGGCGACACGCGCTTTCGTGCGTTACCCTTGCGGGATCAAGTCAAAGTACCGGTCTTTGGCATCGTGACACTTGCCGATACCCGGCAACCAAGCATTGTAGACGCATTCATCAACCAATGTATTGATTTGAAGAATGCCGGTGTCTTTGAAGAAATTACCGCCAAATGAGCGCGCCCATTCCTCTACAAAATGTCTCAATGAACCATATTAAAACTGTTTTGTGCTGGAAAAGGGTTGGGCTACGCTTTGCCATAATAACGACAAAAAACGTCTACTAGGGAGTTATATCTATGAAAAGAATCGTCAAAAGTCTGGTGTTGGCCACTGCGCTGACAACAGCCATTACGGGCTTTAGCCAAGCTGAGGAACCCAAGACGGGCGGTACGCTTGTTACTGTTTTGGGCACAAACCCGCGGAACCTGAACTCTGCCGTGCAATCGGGTATCGTCACCGGTTTTCCGGGTGCACAGCTGTTTGCCTCGCCCCTGCGCTATGACAGCGATTGGACACCGCAGCCCTATCTTGCAGAGACATGGGAAGTGTCCGACGATGGCCTGTCCGTCACGTTGAACCTCGTGAAGAACGCCAAGTTCCACGATGGCACGCCGATTACATCCGAAGACGTTGCGTTCTCCGTCGAGGTGATCAAAGCGAACCACCCGTTCAAAGCTATGTTTGCGCCGGTAGAAACTGTCGAAACACCGGATGCCCATACGGCGATCCTGAAGCTGTCCAAGCCGCATCCAGCCTTGTTGCTGGCAATGTCCGGGCAGCTGATGTCGATCATCCCCAAGCACATCTATGGCGATGGCGAGATCACAGACGTGAAAGCGCACCCGCGCAACAACGAAAATGTGGTTGGTTCCGGCCCATTCAAACTGACCGAGTTTAAGAACGGCGAGCATGTCATTCTTGAGCGTTTTGACGACTTTTTTATGGAAGGGCGTCCGTATCTCGACAAAGTTGTGATGCGCATCATCACCGACCCTGCGGCCCGTGCGATTGCCTATGAAAACGGCGAACTGCACATGGGCGCATTTGAATCCCTGCCACGCATTGTGAACCGTCTGAAAAAAGTCGACAGCCTGACCGTGACAGCAGATGGTTACGGCGCGATTGGCCCGATCAGCTGGTTGGCGATGAACACCGCCAAAGGTCCGTTGACAGACGTGCGCGTGCGCAAGGCGATTGCCTATGCGGTGGATAAAGACTTTATTCACAAGGCGTTGATGCAAGGCACGGCAAGTGACAGCACTTCGGGCATTCACCCCGATAGCCCGTTCTATGCAGAACAAGAAGGCTACGCGCTTGATCTGGAAAAATCAGCGGCGCTGCTGGATGAAGCAGGCTTCCCTGTCAAAGACGGCTCGCGCATGTCCCTGACAATTGACTTTGGCTGGCCCGGTGTGAAAGCCGAAGTCGAATACGTCAAAGCGGCCCTGAAAAAGGTCAACATCGATGTTGAAGTGCGCGCCTCTGCTGACTTCCCGACATGGGCTAAAAAGATGGGTTCGGGTGACTTTGATATGTCATGGGACACCGTATTCAACTGGGGCGACCCTGTGATCGGTGTTCACCGTACCTATGACAGCACAAACATCCTGAAAGGTGTCTGGTCAAACACGCAAAGCTATTCCAACGCCCGTGTGGACGAGTTGATGGCAATGGCCGGTGTTGAAGCCGATCCTGCAAAACGCACCGCGCTTTATGCAGAGTTCCAGGCGATTATCGCGGACGAGCTGCCTGTCTATCATGTCAACACAGTGCCGTACCACACGATTTACCAGACCGATAAGGTCGGCAATCCGCCGGTTGGCATCTGGGGCACATCGACACCCATCGATATGACGTACCTCAAGTAAAACGCTTAATTGCACGGCGGGTCCGACCCGCCGTGCATCCCTCTGATCCAAGAGAAGACCCATCCCGTGACATCTCTTCAAACTTTGCTCATGCGCGTCTTTTATGCCGTGATATTGTTGCTCGCTGTTCTGGTGCTCAACTTCTCGATGATGCATCTGGCACCGGGCGATGTGGCTGACACCATCAGCCAGTCGATGGGCGGTGCGGATGAAGAAATCCTTGACCAGATCAGGGCTGATTATGGTCTGGACCAACCATTTCTGGTGCAGTTGGGCCGTTACATCGGCAACGTGCTGCGCTTCGATCTGGGGTATTCGTTTTTCTATAACAAACCCGTCACCGAGCTGATCTTGCAGCGGTTGCCCGCAACACTGCTGCTGGTCTTCGTTGCACAAATTCTGGCGCTGTTCATTGGCGTCATCCTTGGCGTCATTTCCGCGCGCAAGCCAAACGGCATCGCCAGCCACTTTGTCACAATGCTGGCGTTGTTTGGCTACTCCGCGCCTGTGTTCTGGACCGGCATCCTGTTGTTGATTGCCTTCTCTCTCAAGATCCAGATTTTTCCCGTCGCAGGCATGCGCGACATTACGATCTCGGGCGGTTTCTGGGTCCACTTTGTTGATGTTGTGCGCCATCTTGTTTTGCCGGTTATCACCCTTGGCTCGATCTTCCTTGCGCTTTATTCGCGACTGTCCCGCGCCACGATGATGGAAGTCCTCGGCTCCGACTATGTGCGCACCGCCAAAGCCAAAGGTCTGTCAGAGCGCGAAGTTGTCTATAAACACGCCCTCAAGAATTCTCTGTCCCCTGTCATCACGCTTGCGGGTCTGCAATTCTCCGCCGTAATCTCTGGCGCGGTTCTGGTAGAAGCCGTGTTCAGCTGGCCGGGCCTTGGCACGCTGGCGTTCCAGTCCATAATCGCGCGCGATACGCCCACCATTCTGGGTATCCTGTTTTTCTCTGCCCTCGTCGTCATCGTGGGCAACCTTTTGACCGATCTGGCCCTCAGACTGGTCGATCCACGTATGAGGGGCAAAGGATGAGCGATTTGAATATAGTGCCAACCGAACCTGCACCCGTTGCCCGCCATCCCGCCGCCGAGGCCTGGGAAATGTTCCGCCGCAACCACGCTGCGATGGTGGCTTTGGTGGTGCTGTCGCTGATCATTCTGGTCGCGATCTTCGGGCCTTACATTTATCCGACGGACCCGTTTGACATGGTCTGGGCACCCTTTTCGCCGCCCGGCGTTGACGGGTTCATACTGGGGACCGATTATCTGGGCCGTGACCTCATGGCCGCAATCATCCACGGTGCCCGCGTGTCGATCCTGATCGGTCTAGCCGCCGCTCTGATGTCGGTCTTTATCGGCGTGACGGTGGGTGCCTTGGCGGGCTTTTATCGCGGCTGGGTCGAAGAGGTGCTGATGCGCATTACCGAGTTCTTTCAAGTGCTACCGACGCTGTTGTTTGCAATGGTCATCGTTGCGCTGTTCGGGGCCTCCTTGCCGATGATCACCCTTGCTATTGGCATCGTCAGCTGGACGGCTGTGGCACGGATCACCCGCTCAGAGTTTTTGCGGATCAGGGAACTGGAATACGTCACAGCCTCGCGTGCTTCGGGCGCGAAGAATGCCAAACTGATGTTCCGGATCATTCTGCCAAACGCGCTGCCGCCAATCATCGTGCAGGCGGCGCTGATGGTTGGATCTGCAATCTTGTTTGAAGCGGGCCTGTCCTTCCTAGGCCTAACCGATCCAAACGTGGTGTCATGGGGGCAGGTGATTGGGTCAAACCGTCAGTACATCCTTGATGCAAGCTATACCGTGACCATCCCAGGCATGGCGATCTTTGTCACGGTCCTGGCGATTTCGCTGGTCGGCGACGGCCTGAACGACGCTCTAAATCCAAAGTTGAGACAGCGATGACAGCCCCCTTATTGAAAGTCGAAAACCTGCGGATCGAGCTGACAACCCGTGACGGTGTTGCTCCGGTCATTGACGATTTGTCATTCGAGTTGGGTGCCGGAGAAAGCATCAGCTTTGTCGGGGAATCCGGCTGCGGCAAATCCATGACCGCCCTTGGCATCATGGGCCTGCTGCCTGAAAAGATCGGGCGGATTGCCGCTGGATCGATCCTGTTCGAAGGTGAAGAACTCAGCACTGCCAGCGAAAAGCGCATGCGCGAAATCCGGGGCAACGACATCTCGATGATCTTTCAGGAACCGATGACTTCGCTGAATCCTGTCTATACCGTGGGCGAACAGATTGCCGAAGTGCTGCGCGCACATCAGAATCTCAGCAAATCCGCCGCATGGTCCAAGGCCACCGAACTGCTCGACGCCGTGCGCATTCCAAACGCACAGCGGCGGGTGAACGACTATCCGTTCCAGATGTCGGGCGGCCAACGCCAGCGCGTGATGATTGCCATCGCACTCGCCTGTGAGCCGAAAATCCTGATCGCGGACGAGCCGACAACGGCGCTTGACGTGACCGTGCAGGCGCAGATCTTTGACCTCTTGAATGACCTCAAACGCCAGACCGGCACCGCAATTATCATGATCACGCACGACATGGGCGCGGTTGCAGAAATGGCGCAGCGCATGATCGTGATGTATGCGGGCCGTAATGCAGAGCAGGGACCGGTCGAGAATATCATCGAACACCCGCGCCATCCTTACAGCCGCGGTCTGATCTCCTGCGTGCCGCATATCATGGCGACACTAACAGAAGAACGGCATCCGCTGACCGAAGTGGCAGGCATTGTGCCGTCGCTGCGTGAATTTGGCAAAGACCAATGCCTGTTTGCCTCCCGTTGCACCATGGTCAGCCAGAAATGTCTGGACAAACGTCCGCCCGAGGTGGCGTTCGCGGACGGTCAGAAATCAGCTTGCTGGCATGCGGAGGCGGTGTGATGAAAGATCAGATGCAAGACGAAGTCCTGCTGGACGTCCAAGACCTGACCGTCCGGTTCAACGTTGGCGGTGGCGGTTTATTCGGCGAGGCCAAATACCTCTACGCCGTCGACAACATCTCGTTCCAGATCAAGCGCGGCGAAACGCTGGCGATTGTGGGCGAGAGCGGGTCGGGCAAAACAACAGCGGCGTTGGCCGTGGCGCGATTGGTGGAAGCCTACAAAGGCCGCGTCGATCTGGCCGGAACCGATTTCCTGACCCTGAACGACGAAGAATTGCGTCAGGCCCGCGCCAAGATGCAGTTCATTTTCCAAGATCCGTACTCCAGCTTGAATCCGCGTGTGCGCGCCGAGAAGATCGTGCGCGAACCGCTTGATAATCTGGACGCTGTTCCCGAAAGTGAACGTCAGGCGATTGTTGATAAGCTATTTGAGGCCGTGGGTCTGCATCCCGAACAACAACGCCTGTTTCCGCATCAGTTCTCTGGCGGTCAACGCCAACGTATCGGAATTGCGCGTGCGCTGGCGACACAGCCGGACCTGATCATCTGCGATGAACCTGTTTCGGCTTTGGACGTGGCGGTGCAGGCGCAAATCCTTAATCTCTTGCGTAAACTACAGGCTGATTTTGGCCTGACATTCCTGTTCATCAGCCACGATCTAGGCGTTGTTCAACACATGTGCGACAGCATTGCGGTCATGTATATGGGCAAGGTAGTGGAATATGCCGACCGTTTGTCTTTGTTCAACAATCCACTACATCCCTACACGGTCGCGCTATTGTCTGCCGTGCCATCCGTGGACAAGGAACGCCGCGCCGCAACCAAGCGCATTCTGATCCCCGGCGACCCGCCCGATCCCTTGGCGCTGCCCAAAGGGTGCCGCTTCGCCAATCGCTGCCCCGTGGCACAGGACCGGTGCAAAACCGAACAACCCGAACTGAACGAAGTTGCTCCGGGTCACAAAGTGGCCTGTCATCTGGTAGACGAACGCGCTGTTTCGCCGCTCTGAACAAAGCAGCATAGAGCTTTCAAGACAGAAGTGTGTTTCGCAATCAGGTGTTTTCACCGGCAATATGTTTCTTCTCGTTTGCAAAACAGGACTTGCGTTTGCAAGAGTCAGCCGTGACCCTTTTCATGAGTGACGCCTGATAGCGGCAATTCGTGTAAGCCAGAAACAAATGCCTTTCGTCTAGAATCCGGCCCACCCGATTTGCCAAACGCGCAATCATCCTCCAGAAATTAGACAATGACATCCACACCGCTGACAAGGACATCTGATCTCCATGGACACTTCGCATTTTCCCAACCTGTTTTCGCCCCTGCAATTGGGTGATCTAAAGGTAAAGAACCGCATCGTTTCCACAGGTCACGAGACCCATTTGAACGAACAAGGCCAAGTCGGTGATGCGATGATTGCCTATCACGAAGCCCGCGCAAAAGGCGGGGCAGGTCTGATTGTCATCGAAGTGGCGCTGGCGCATCCCAGCGGGGTGTTCGTGGCCCATCCGATCCGTGTTGATCATGATGATTGCATCCCCGGGTATCGCAAACTGGCGACTGCCTTGCACAAACACGATTGCGGCATTGTTGCGCAGTTGTTTCATCCGGGGCGCGAAATTCTGGCCTCCGAGGATGGCACTACACCTGTGTCATACAGCGCGTCCGCAACGCCGAACGAGCGTTTTCATGTGATGCCACGCTCCATGCCCGTCGAGATGATCGAAGAGGTCATCTCGTCCTTTGGTGATGCCGCGATCCGCATGCAAAAGGCAGGGCTGGATGGTGTCGAGATTGTCGCGTCGCACGGCTATCTGCCGGCTCAATTCCTCAATGCTCAGGTTAATGTTCGGGGTGATGAATATGGCGGGTCGCTTGATAACAGGACACGCTTTATCAGGGCGATTGCCGCTGATATCCGCAAGAAAACGTCACCCGGGTTTGTGATTGGATTGCGGATTTCCGGTGATGAACGCAGTCACGAAGGACTTGAAGCCAAAGAGGTTCAAACTGCCTGCGAAAGGATCGCGCAAGACGGCAATCTGACGTATCTTAGCATTGTCGCTGGCTCTTCTGCCACCTTGGCGGGGTCCGTGCATATCGCGGCCCCCATGTACGAGGACGTTGGATATACCGCGCCGCTTGCTGACGGCATGTCCGTGCGCACCGGGTTGCCTACCATCGTGACGGGCCGCATCAACCAGCCACAGGATGCGGAGCGGATCCTTGCCGCGGGTCAGGCGGACATGTGCGGGATGACTCGGGCGATGATCTGTGATCCCGAAATTGGCAACAAGGCGCGGGAGGGTAAAGTCGACGATATCCGTGCCTGTATCGCTTGCAATCAGGCGTGCATCGGGCATTTCCATGCGGGCTATCCGATTTCCTGTATCCAGAATCCGGTAAGCGGACGCGAGCTGGTTTTCGGCGTGACCAAACCAGCCACACAAAAGCGGCGGATCATGGTAATCGGAGGAGGGCCGGGCGGCATGAAAGCTGCTGCGGCCGCTGCTGATCGTGGACATGATGTGACCCTGTTCGAAAGAGACGCACAGCTTGGAGGGCAGGCCCGTCTGGCACAGCTTTTGCCACACCGCGCTGAATTTGGCGGGATCATCACAAACCTTGCCCGTGAAATGGAACTGGCCGGGGTCGAGGTGCGTAAAAACGTGTCGGTCGACAGGGAGACTATTGCTGAATTCGCACCTGACGAAGTGATCGCCGCGACAGGAGCCACACCGCGTTGGCCGGAGTTCGAGGGCCGCGACAGCGCACAAGTTGTCGATGCGTGGCAAGTGTTGCGGGGTGAAGTAAAGGCAGGGTCTTCGGCGCTTGTTGCGGATTGGCGTGCCGACTGGATTGGTATTGGTGTGGCTGAAATGCTGGCCGAACAAGGCTGCTCCGTCAAGCTGGCGGTTAATGGCTATATGCCCGGTCAGACAATTCAAATGTACGTACGTGACGCCAGTATTGCGCGCCTGCACAAGCTGGGCGTTGAGGTCATTCCCTATGTCCGGCTATTCGGTGCTGACGAGGATACTGTTTATCTGCAACATCTGATGAGCGGGGAGGCTGTGATTTGCGAAAACGTGGACACTCTTGTGCTGGCGCAGGGTCATACACCGGATAACGCTGTTGAAACGATGCTGCGCGAACTTGGCCTCCCGCATCACCTTGTCGGTGATTGCATCGCGCCGCGCACCGCCGAAGAAGCGGTTTTGGAAGGTCTGCGCATCGGGCTAACGGTTTAGGTTCTTGAAAACTGACGTTTCAGCAAAAAACCAACAACGGTTCTTGCACTGGTAACAGAGACGCACCCGCCAAACAGCCATCAGGTCAGAATTGAAAGGGCCGTTCTACCAATGCGCCCCTCCGGTGATCTGGATGTTGTCCATCGACAGGCCAAACGCCTCGTCACGACACAGGAAGGTCGCCAAAGCAGCGACTTCTTGGGGTTGGATGATACGTTTTTGCGGATTTTCTTCCCTGATGTCACGAACGATATCCGCGCTGCTGCGCCCCTTGCCCTCCCGTTCGGCAATTTCAGCGGTGTTGGAATGCAACATATCCGTTTCGACCCATGTAGGACTTATCATGCTACAGCCAACACCATGCGCTGCGCCCTCCAGTGCGACGCAACGCGTGAGGCCCAAGAGCCCGGCCTTTGATGCGCAATAGGCGGGGTTGTCCATCCAGCCCACTGTGGCAGCCGTTGAACCTATATTGATAATCCGGCCCCATTTGCGCTCAATCATTTCGGGCAACACCGCACGGGTAAGGCGAAAGGCCCCATTCAGATTTGTATCCAGTATCTGTTGCCACAAGGCGTCAGAATGACCAACCACCCCCTGTTCCGCTGTCATACCCGCAGCGTTCACCAGAATGTCGACCGGCCCCAAAGCCCCTTTTACATCTGTGACCGCTTGCGTCACGCCAACGCCATCGCACACATCAAGGATGACCAAATGAAACTGCTTCCCAAGGGTGCCGTGATTTCCTTGTCTTGCACGGCGCGAACCAACGGCAACCCGCGCACCATGCGCTGCAAGATCCGTCGCAATCGCAAGGCCGACACCTGAAAGCCCACCACTGACAAAAGCGGTTTTGCCGGTCAGGAATGTGCCCGAAGTGGGGGTATTGGTCATTTCGTATCCTTTTCAGGCAACTTGCCTGCGTCAATCTGATTATTCAGACAGAGACCATCGATCATAACTGTCAGATTTCGAGCGCATGCGCCTTTAACATCTCATAATGTGGCAAATGATAATCGAGGTAGTCCCGCGCGCGGGGATGTTCGCGCACCAGCGTATCAAATTCACGCTGCTTTTTGTCGATCTCTTCTTGTGTAATAGGCGCAATCCCTTTGGACGCACTTACCTTCCCATGCCATTCACCGACCTGTTTCCAGTCCTCGGGCTGTTCGTCCTGCCATGAAAATGCGTGATCAGCGGGCGGCAAGCCAATCGCACGCCAAAGCGCGCCCATGGCTGCCGGTGTATTGCGGCGCACGTCCTCGGCACGGATCACAGGGGCATCAATTCCTGCATCGGCCAGCGCCTTGAAATGAAACGCCTGAGCTTCCAGTCCAACCTCCTCAAGAGTAACGTCAGGATCAAGTTTGAAATAGGACGTGATCGACGCGATCGGATCACGGATCAGAAAGCAGTTCACCAACCGGTCCGAAAGTGCGGCATCCTGCATGATACGCGGCATGACATAGTAACTCATGTCTTTAATAAAAACCGGTTCACTTTCGGCCTGCTGCAACAACATCTCGCGGACATCCTCGTATGATACCGGACGATCTTTTTCAGCATCAAAGTGGGGCATTATCCGGACCTGCCTGTGCAAATAGTAATCATACATGAACGGCTCGTGATGGCAGCGCAGGTCGCCGCGTTCACGCATGATCCGCTCCATTGCGGTCGACATTGAACGGGGGTGGGACCAGAGGGCAAAGATGGGATGCATACACGTCTCCACAGCCCTTGAGCTGTTCAAAATTTCAGCGCAACATGTCGCAGATACCCGCGTCATTGCCAAATCGTAGTGCGTCAAGGGTGTGAACGTCATGGTGCCTTTAGGCACTAACCGAATGGGAACAAGCGCGCTAGACTACCAGAATGAAACATCATCTTTCGCCGAATCCAGTGTTTTTGGATGCGCTGAAAGGCAAGGGGCGGCCAAAACGCTTCGGTTAACAGGAACGATCCAACAAGGAAGACAACATGAAAATGATCCAGAACCTTTCCGCCGCATTGCTCGCGGGTGCTTCAACCCTTGGAATGGCACAGGCTGCAGAAATGGGCGCGGTTGATACACCTATCAAACTGGCGATCAACGAATGGACCGGTCAGCATATCACCACCCACACCGCAGGCGAGATCCTCAAAAGCATGGGATATACTGTGGAATACGTCACGGCCGGTCTCTATCCGCAGTTTACGGCACTGGGAGACGGCGATCTGGCCGCTTCGCTTGAAATCTGGCTGAACAACGCGGGTGATATCTATCCCAAAATGAAAGAAGCGGGCAAAACGGTTGATATCGGCCCGCTTGGCCTTGAGACACGCGAATCCTGGATGTACCCGATCCACATGGAAGAAACCTGCCCGGGTTTACCGGACTGGAAGGCGCTGCTGGCTTGTAAAGATGTATTGGTGACAGCAGATACTTTCCCGAAGGGGCGCATCCTGTCTTATCCCGCTGACTGGGGCACGCGATCAGCTGATATTATCTCGGCGCTGGACATTGATTACAAAGCTATCCCTGCGGGCTCCGAAGGGGCGTTGGTCGCCGAGTTGAAATCATCTGCAGCACGCAAGACACCGCTGGTAATGATGTTCTGGAAACCCCATTGGGTGTTTGCCGAGGTCGAGGCAGGCTGGGTTGAATTACCGGCATACGAGCCTGAATGCGACACCGACCCGGCATGGGGGCCAAACCCGAATGCCACCGGCGATTGCGGCGTTGCTCCGCCCATCACAATGAAGGTCGCCTGGTCCGGCTTTGAAGAGAAATGGCCAGCGGCCTATGCTTTTCTTGAAGAGTTCAAAATGAACACCGCCGATCAGGAACGCATGATGAAGGCGATCGACCAAGACGGCGAGAAAATCGAAGATGTTATTGCGGCCTATGTAGAGGAAACCAAAGCGACCTGGACCCCATGGGTCGAGGCAGCACAGCAGTAATCAACTAAGGCGCGGCTTGCGCGTTTGCATGAGCCGCGCCTTGTCTGTTACGTTTCGCTACATTCCGCCGATTTTCTGGAGCCTCTAATGCCTGAATCCTCTAACGCCGCAGCTGCAAAGGTTGCGCCGAAAAAGGCAAAGTTGTCGGTACGAAATTTATGGAAAGTTTACGGCACCGATCCAGAAGGCGTTACATCAGGTGGCTTTGCCGAAATGCCGCTGGAACGCAAACTCAGCCATGTGCGGGATGCCGATCATTTCGTTGCCGCAGCAGATGTAAGTTTCGACGTGGCAGAGGGCGAAATTTTTGTGATCATGGGCCTGTCAGGTTCGGGGAAATCCACTGTGTTACGCTGCCTTTCGCGTCTGGTGGAGCCGACGAAAGGCGAAGTTTTCCTTGACGGCGAAGACCTCCTAAAGGCGAACCCGCGTGGATTGATCGAATTGCGCCGTCACAAAATGGGCATGGTGTTTCAGGATTTCGGTCTGCTGCCACATCTTGATGTTGTGCAGAACGTGGCCTTCCCGCTTAAGGCACAAAGACGCCCACGTGAGGAGCGGCGTGCGCTTGCCCGCGAAATGATCGAACTGGTTGGCCTCAAAGGCAAGGAAAGCTCTTATCCACATGAACTATCAGGGGGCCAGCAGCAACGCGTCGGTATCGCCCGCAGTCTGGCGGCTAACCCCGAGCTCTGGTTTCTTGATGAACCATTCTCGGCGCTCGATCCCCTGATCCGGAGCCAGATGCAGGACGAATTCCTGCGACTGCAAAAACAACTGTTAAAAACCATTATTTTTGTGACACATGATTTTCTGGAGGCGCTCAAGCTGGCCGACCGGATTTGCATCATGAAGGACGGGCAAATCGTACAAATTGGCACACCTGCCGAAATCGTGCTGCATCCCGCAGACGCCTATGTCCGTGAATTCATCGGTGATGTACCGCTGGCCAATGTGCTGGCCGCCGAAGATGTCATGGCCCCGGCACATGAGGACGGCAAAGATCACCCGCAAGTACAACGCCGCACCATTCTGGACGAAGCGATCAAGCTTTTTGACGATAATACAGTGACAGTAGATGTGGTGGATGATGACGGACACGTGGTTGGCGCGTTGCATCCGCTTGCAGTGATCCGCGCCCTTTATCACGACGATATTGTCGCCGACATATGAACCGTACCGCCAAACGCACGTTACGCTCTGCCAGACTGGCCTGGCCTTGGCTGGTGCTGATCATTATCAGCGCGATCCTTATTTTGTTGCGAGACAGTTATCCGCAAATCATCGCCTATCCCGATGGATTGACCCTACCGTTGGCCGATTGGGTCAATGTGGGTGCCGATTGGTTTATCGCGCATGCGCAATCGTTCTTTCGCGCGCTTGCCGAAGGTCTCGGCTTCGCGTTTATTTTGGTGCAGAACATCCTGACCGGATTACCATGGCTGACCCTTGCCCTGATTGTCGCTTTGGTTGCTTGGCAAGGTGGGGGCAACAGGTTGGCCGCTTTGTCGGTCGCGGGACTGCTCTATGTTCTGATTTCCGGCTACTGGGTTCAGACGATGAACACGTTGTCGCTCGTTGTTGTTGCCCTGCCTTTGGCGGTGATCCTTGGTTTTGCCTTTGGTTATCTCGGGTATAGGTCAAAAGCCGCGCGCAAGATCATCATGCCGGTCCTTGACCTGATGCAAACGATCCCTGCATTCGCCTATCTCATCCCGATCCTGCTGTTGTTCGGCTTTGGCCCTGTTGTCGGGCTTGTCGCCAGTGTGATTTTTGCTGCCCCGCCGATGGTGCGCAACACAGTGCTGGGGTTTCAATCAATCCCGCCTGCAATACTGGAAAGTGCCCGCATGTCGGGTTGTACCGGTTGGCAGCGATTTCTATGGGCCGAATTGCCAACAGCTTGGCGACAGATGCTGATCGGGATCAACCAGACGACAATGGCGACGCTGTCGATGATCATTATCGCCGCGATAATCGGCGGCTTTGAGGACATCGGATGGGAAGTCCTATCAAGCATGCGCAAGGCGCAATTTGGTCAAAGCCTGATGTCTGGCCTTGTCATCGTTGTGTTGGCCATCCTGCTGGACCGTATCACGTCGGCCTATGCCGCGCGGCAACTGCCGACAGCCAGTTTTGCAGGACTGCCAACACTGCATTTTTTCGGTTTGATCGTGGTTGTAACCGGACTGAGCATTGCAGCAAGTTACGTCATACCCGGTCTTTGGCGCTGGCCTGAATGGGCGGTCTGGTCGCCAGCGCAGGACATTAATAAATGGACGGAGACCTTTTTGATCCGCTACGGCAGCGCGATGGACACGCTCAAAAACACAGCGACTTATTTCGTCTTGCTTCCGGTCAAAATCGGCTTGGAAAAAGCCATCGTGCCTTTCACATGGGGCGTGACCTTCGTACCTGCGGCCAAGACCGCGTATTGGGCCATTGCAACACTCTTTTGCCTTGTCGCTTTTGCGCTGGGTGCTTGGCGCCTTGGCATTGCACTCATCATTGGTCTGGCGTTTCTTTATTTCGGTGCAACGGGTCTGCCTTGGGTGTCTGTTCTGGGTTTCGCGATGCTACTGGCCTACCAGTTGGGTGGCTGGCGGCTGGCTGCATTTGTTGGTGGCAGCACCGCATATCTTCTAGTCAACGGGATATGGCAGCAAGCCATGCTATCGGTCTACCTCTGCTCTGTTGCCGTGTTGATCTGTATCGTATTCGGCGGCCTGTTAGGCATCTGGGGAGCGTCATCCAAATGGGCGTCCAACGTAATCCGCCCGATCAATGACATGCTGCAGACGCTGCCGCAATTTGTCCTCCTGATCCCTGCGCTTATGCTGTTTCAGGTGGGTGAATTCACGGCGCTGCTGGCCATTGTTGCCTATGCCATCGTTCCAATGGTGCGCTATACTGAGTTTGGCCTGCGTTCGGTTTCACCTACTTTGATTGACGCGGGTATCTCCAGCGGCTGCTCGCCTTGGCAATTATTTTGGCAAGTCCGTTTACCCCAGGCCTTGCCGCAAATCCTGATCGGGATGAACCAAACCGTTCTGTACGCACTGGGTATGTTAGTCATCGCGGCCTTGGTTGGTACAACCGGTCTGGGACAGTTGATTTTTCTGGCACTGGGTCGCGCAGATGCCGGCGCCGGACTTGTCGCGGGCCTTGGTATGGCGTTGCTTGCAATGACCGTCGACCGGATATTGCAGGCGGTTGTCCGGCGCATGTAGCGACATCAGTTGACGGAAATCGCCTTAATGTAGCGCACGAACAGATCACGTTCACCCAGTATGTCCAGCTTGGCGTAAATTCGGCGCTTGTGGTTCTTAACATTCCCCAGCGAGAGGGACAGAACCTCGGCAATGCGCGCATTTGCATGACCGGTCAGACAAAGCTCCACAATCTCGCGCTCACGTGGTGTCAGATCAAGTCCGGCCACCCACTCGCGTTGATCCATGCGTGGCGCAGTGCGTCCCGCAGCGACAGTTGAATTGTAAGTATCCGGCGCGTCACAGCACAGCACGTCCCCCTCAGATAACAGGATTTCCGGAATTTGCTGGGCCCGCCATTCATTAGTGAGCCAGATCGTCTCGCCGGTATCACTGGTCAAACGCGGCGGGCTCCCCAGCGATGGCGAGCCTACAGTCGTGCCGCTTTGCTCGTGCTGCATCAACGCACGGATGTGGACGCGGTATAGCGCCGCCCCGACATCAAAAACCCGCCGAACACTCTGTACGTCATCTGGCGCATAAAGCCGCTGCCGGTTGTTGTAGAACAACGCAACAGAGTCTCGCCCTACAGCAGGCAGGAAAACACCAATCTCGTCTTTGACACCAATCTGGGGCAGAAAGACCTCGGTATATCTTGCGTATTGCTTGTGCGCAAAAGCGATATCCTGCAACCAGACAACTCCCGGTTCTTCGGCTGCACGCCAGTGTTCGATATAGGGGTCCGCGTCAACAAATTGCGACAGATAGAGTTCAGCCATATGTGACGGAAACGTATGTGAATGAATAAGAAAGCGGGGTTTATCTGCGATCGAATAGCGTGCCATTGTAATAAAGTCATACTCCAGCACGCTGCCTATTGCGTCAGCCAACTGTTTTTCGAAACGCGCCGTTCCCACCGCGTCCATTGCGGCGGACAAAGTCTCCAGAAAACCCGCATCACTCATCACCTGACCCTTTGGTCATTGAAATAGGACATAAATTTCTTAACGCGATAGCGATGCAAATGCTGCCTCCAGACCATCAGCAACCATTCCTACATCGTCCATTGAAAGGCACAAGGGGGGCACCATACGCAACACCGACTGGTTCGGGCCGGATTTCGAGAGGATCAATCCCGCATCACGGCAGGCTTCAAAAACAGCAGCCGTTGCCGCCTTGTCCGGTTCTTTTGTTTTGCGGTCACTGACGATTTCGATTGCCTGCATCAATCCGCGTCCACGTACGTCACCGATACACCTGTGCCTTTGTTGAAGTTCGCGCAATTGCTCTAGCAATGCGCCGCCCACGTCTTTTGCGTTGCGTTGCAAACCATCTTCCGCGATGACCCGTAAAACCTCGCGTCCGGCGGCGCAGCTTGTCGGGTTCGCCCCATAGGTATGGAACATAAATTTCTCGGCCATCGGCGTTGCCACATGTTTACGCGCCACAACGGCACCAAGCGGGAAACCGTTGCCGATGCCTTTGGCCATGACCACAATGTCGGGAATGGCCCCGTCTGCTTCAAATGCCCACATGTGATCACCGGTGCGGCCAAAACCGGACTGCACCTCGTCCGCGATATACAGACCACCCGCCGCACGCACCCGTTCAGCCGCACCGCTCAGATAGCCTTCTGGCATCTCGACAATACCGCCATATCCCTGCACCGGTTCAATAAACATCCCCGCAATCTGTCCGGTTGTGGCCGTCTGGATCGTGCGCTCTATCTCGTCCAGATAAGGTTGCGTGCCAGCGCCAAAGATACCGCGATACTGGTTCGGGTCCGCCACAAAGGCGACATTGCCCGGCATGCCGGGATGCCGCCATCCTGCAATACCTGTAATTGATTGCGCGGCTGCAGTTGGTCCGTGATACGCCGTGCGCAGGGCCAGAAGATCCAGATTGCCCGTGAACGTGCGCGCCATTGTCATCGCCAGATCAATCGCTTCAGCACCCGAATTGGTAAAATGCACAACCCATTCAATATCGCCCTGCGGCCCTTTGGGCATGGTCGCTGCCAGTTCCTCTGCAAAATGCGCCGGAACAGGGTGATAGAACATTGTTGTGCAATGGGTCAGTTCCTGCGCCTGTTCCATCGCAGCCGCAACAACACGCGGATGGGAATGACCCACTGAAATACAAAGGTTCATGCCCAGAAGATCGGTATATTTGCGGCCTTCCACATCCCAAAGATATTGCATCTGACCTTTCTTAAAAACCAACGGTTCGCGAAACGGTACGAATTTGGCCAAAGACGCTGCATAATAGGCATCACGCCGGGCAGCGGTCGCACCTGTCGTCCAATCGGTTTGCATCATCACTCAGCCTTTCAATCTTGCATTTTCAGGGTCAAACGGAGGGCGGTCCAAGACACGTGCTACACAGGAACGACCAAGAATTTCGACACTCAGGCCTTCACGCGCGCTTCGGTCACGCAAATACGCCAGCGCCAGCGTTTTGCCGGTGCGATGCCCATGCGCACCGGACGTAACAATGCCGACAACTTCATCTGCGCAGTACACTGAATGGGCATAGAACGGATCAAAGCCACAGGTGTCGATCTCGAGCAAAACCATGTCCCAGCGGGCGGGGTCGTTCATGCGCTTGATCAGCGCCGTCTGTCCCGTGAAACTGTGGCCGTCGCGCTTTATCATCACGTCCAGCCCGCTTTCCGCCGGCGTTCGCTCGGTTGTCAAATCACTGCCCCAGCCGCGATAGCCCTTTTCCAAACGCATCGAGTTGACAGCAAATGCCCCATAGTAACCGACACCGTGCACCTGTCCCGCCGCTTCAAAAGCAAGGAAAACATGACGCATGTCCGGCGCAGCGATATGTAGCTCCCAGCCCAATTCGCCAATGTAAGACACCCGCAGCGCCCGTGCAGTTTTACCTGCAACCTCAATGGTTTGCGCAGTAAGCCATGGAAATGTACCAAGGTCTGTGTTCGTCAATTGCGCCAGTATTTCGCGGGATTTAGGCCCCATCAGACCGATTACCCCAAACGCCTCGGTGACGTTGCGCAGCACAACATCAAAACCGGCTGCATGCGCTTTGAGCAGATCATAATCCATCTCTTCAGCCGCCGCAGCTGAGGTGAGATAGGCGTGATCATCCGCCAGCATTGTCACAGTAAACTCCGCCAGCGTGCCGCCTGTCGGGGTCAGCGCGTGTGTCAGGCCAATGCGTCCTGTGCGCGGCGCGCGATTTGCACCCAAGCTGTCAACAAAAGCGCGTGCATCAGGACCGATAACATCAAATTTCGAAAAGACCGACAAGTCTGCCAATGCTGCTCGGGTACTGACGACATCCACTTCCCGCGCAACGGCCTCGAACCAATTGGGACGGCGAAAGCTGTGCGTTGCAACGTCACCCGTTATGTCCGAGAACCAGTTTGGCCGCTCCCAGCCATAGGCCGCGCCCATGACTGCGCCACGCGCCAGCATCTCGTCATGCAAGGGTGACAGGCGTTTGCAGCGGGCAGCGGGGCGTTCCTCAAACGGGTAATGCACGCCGAATTGCAGGCCAAAGCATTCGACTGCTTTGTCCACACGATAGTCGCGATCGGCCCATTTGCCAAAGCGGCGGCTGTCGATGGCCAAAGCATCCATTGGTGGCGCGCCATGTGTCATCCACTGCGCCAGAAACCAGCCCGCACCACCGCCTTCCATCACGCCCATTGACGATCCTGTCAGCAACCATGCATTCTCCAAGCCGTGCGCCGGACCAATCAGAGGATTGGCGTCAGGCGTAAAGGTGATCGGGCCGTTAACGACAGATTTTATCCCGCCATTCCCAAGCGCGGGAATACGCGCCATAGCCGCTTCGATAATATGTTCCACGCGATCCAGATCAGGTGGCATCAGATCAGCACCGAATTCAGGCGGAACACCGTCAATGGACCACGGCTGTGCAGCTTTTTCATAGGGGCCAAGGATCAGCCCGTCCCGTTCTTGCCGTACGTACCAGCTTTCTTCGGGGTCGCGGATAATGGGCAGTTCATGCGCTTTGGCGGCGATACGATCTGCAACCTCTGGAATGGTGTCGGTCACAAGGTACTGATGCAGCATCGGAACAGACGGAATGTTCAGCCCCAGCATATGACCAATTTCCCACCCCCAAGTGCCAGCGGCGTTAACGATATGTCGGGCACGAATGGTATCCTTTGAGGTTTGCACCAGCCAGTGCTGCCGCTCGCGGCGAATTGCCGTTACCGGTTCGTACCGGCGAAAAGTTGCACCATGTGTGGCTGCAACCTGCGCCATGGCATTTGTTGCCAAGGTTGGATCAACATGACCGTCATCAGGCTCAAAGATGCCTCCCAAAAGGCCCTCAAGGTTTGCCAGGGGATACAGCTCTTCTATGCGCTTGGGTGTTATAATCTCCAACGGATAACCGGTAAATTCCGACAATCCGGCAACATGGGAAAACTCGTCCATCCGGTCAGGGTTTCGGGTGATCCGCATCGCCCCGGACCGGTGAAACCCGACGTCCTGCCCTGTCTCTTGAGGTAGGATATCCCGGTAAAGCCGGACAGACGTTGCGCGTAATTCCTGTACCGTGGCGTTATGTGCAAAATGGGTGCAAAGACCTGCGGCGTGCCATGTTGACCCATGGGTCAGGTCATTCTTTTCAACCAGAACAACATCGCGCCATCCCGCTTTGGTCAGATGGTACGCCAATGATACACCCATGACACCACCACCAATGATCAGAACCTGTGCATCGCTCATGCCCGCATCCTTTCCCCGTTGGGATCAAAGGGCGGCGCAACAAGTGCAGTTGCCGGGTACATTTGCCCTGCGACCTCAATCCGGAAGTCCCGCTTTGCCGTATCAGCCGCTTTTTCACCGGCGCTTATGTCGATCATTGCAAAGGCAAGCGTCAACCCTGTGCGCGCGCCCTTGGCCCCTGATGTGGTTAACCCGATCACACGGTCTGCTTCCCAAACCGGTTCGTCATGCAGGATCAAAGGTGCCCCTTTCACGCGCATCAAAGCAATCCGGCGCGTGAGTCCATTGGTCCGTTGTTTCTCCAATACTGGTTTGCCAAGAAAGCCCTTGGACCAATCAATCGCAAACCCCAATCCCGCTTCAAGTGGTGTTACTTCGGGGCCCAGATCATGCCCCCAATGCTTGAACCCCTTTTCAATCCGGCATGCGTCCAGTGCATAATGGCCCATCGGTTGCGCCCCTGCGCTATGGAGCGCATCGAAAACCGCTGCGGCACCGTTGGCGGGAATACTCAACTCCCACCCCATCTCACCGACAAAGCTGACCCGTGTGGCACGGCAAAGCTGCCCCGCGACGGTAACTTCCCGCGAGGTCGAAAACGGGAAATCGGTGAAATCACCTTGCGACAGCGCGGACAGAACTGTGCGGCTGGCCGCACCCATAACGCCGATGACAGCTTCGCCTTCGGTTCTGTCCGTAATGGTTACGTCGTAGTTAATTGCATGCCGTCGCAGATAAGCGGCATCACGATTGCGCGTCGCGGCACCCGATGTCAGACGGAATGCCTGTGCACCGATCCGCGTCACGGTCACATCGCCCTCAATGCCGCCTTTCGCGTTCATCAGGGGCGTATAGACAGCACGATCTGTCGCCACATCCATCTGCGCCGAAGCAATATGATTAAGGAAAGACAGCGCATCCGGACCAGCAATGTCGAACTTCCCAAAGGGAGTTAGGTCCAGCAGCGTAGCGCCTGTTGCCAGTCCTGCTGCCTCGCGCTCAGCAATATTCTGCCATGGCTGCACACCAACAGAATAGGGGAGATCACGTTCGGATGCGTCCCTTGCATACCACAACCCGCGCTCCCATCCGCCAGTCAGGCCAAATACCGCACCCGCCGCAGCCCATTTTTCGTGAAGCACGGATTTGCGCAAACCGCGCCCCGCCTTGGGTTGCTTGTAAGGCCAATGCAAGGTGAATTGATCGGCAACCGCTTCGCGCATCCGCGCACGCATGTGATCAGGCGCCGCGGTGGCAGGATCAACGCGGGCGATGTCGACTTCCCACAGGTCCATCGATGCCTCGCCGTCAATCATCCAGTCAGCCAAAGCGCGTCCGACACCCGCAGAAGACATGATGCCAACCGAGTTCATACCAGCGGCGACAAAAAGCCCATCCACCTGCGGGGTTTGCCCGATAAGGGGACGGGTATCAGCGGTGAAACTCTCGGGTCCGTTCATAAAATGTGCAATTCCGGCACGTTCCAATGCGGGAACCAAGGACCATGCAGCCTCCATGAAGGGTGTAAACTGGTCCCAATCCTCGGCCAGTTCCAGAAACGGACGGTCACCTTCGGGGCCAAACGCGTCCCAGCATTTGGCGTCCGGCTCGAACCCGCCAATCACCAGCTTTCCTGCATCCCCTTTGATGTAAATGCCCCGTTCCAGATCACGCAAAACCGGAAAGGGGTGTATCAAATCCGGCATTGGCTCGGTGACGACATACATATGTTCAACCGCCTGCAGCGGTAGCGCAACACCGGCAGTCCTGGCCAGCGGGTGTGACCACGCGCCTGCGCAAATCGCAACGCGGTCTGCCGTGATTTCACTCCCATCGGCCAGCTGCACACCAACAACACGCGTCCCTTCCGTCAGGAGCGCGGCAACGCCAGTGTTCTCGCGGATGTCGACACCTGCGTCACGTGCGCCACGTGCATAAGCCATGCACAGATCAACAGGGTTTACGCTGGCATCCTCGTCCACTGACATGGCCCCGACAAGGCCCGTTGTTTCCAAATCAGGCATCTCTTCAGCTAGCTCAGCAGGTGATATGATCTCGGGCGAAAGACCGAAATGACGCCCCAAGGACGCAATGCGGTGCAGCTCGTCCATCCGCTCTGCCGCACGCGCAAGCCAGAACCCACCCGTGCGGCGATAACCCGTTCCCTGTCCTGTCCTCCCCTCAAGTGCGGGAAAAAGCTCGGTCGCATACATTGCCAATCGAGTCATGTTGGGGGTCGCGCGAAGGGGTCCGACAATACCGGCAGCATGCCAACTGGTACCCGATGTCAGCGTGTTGCGTTCAAAAAGTCTGACGTCTTGCACGCCCCTCTGACCTAGATGATAGGCAAGACTCAGACCCACGGCACCACCACCAATGATAATCGACCGCCCCATATCAAAAGTAGTTCATGTCTGGCTGCTCTGCCTTGCGCTGCGCGACATATGCTTGCAACGCCTCGTCAATCGCTGGATCAAGGCCCGGATCGACATAGTTTTCCAGCCGGTCCTTCCAAAGCAAGTTCGCACGCTGCGCAGCGTCAAGTCCGCCTTCTGCGCTCCATTGTTCGTATGAATTGTTGTCCGGAGTTTCGGGGCGAAAGAATGCGTTCATGAAATTGGCCTGTGTGTGATCGGCCCCCAAAAAGTGCTTGCCCGGCCCGGTCTGTGCAATCGCATCCATCGCCTGACTGTTCTCGCTTAGATCAATACCGTCAAAAAACCGTGCAACTTTGCCGCAAATATCAGCGTCCAGCATGGTTTTTTCAAAGCCGGTGACAAGCCCGCCCTCCAACCAGCCGGTCGCGTGGTTGATCACGTTGGCACCTGCAAACATTGACATCATCAAGCCCCAAGTCGCTTCTTGCTGGCTTTGTCCATCCGGCAGCTTGCTGGCAGACAATGTGCCAACCGTATGTAACGGCACGCCCAGACGGCGCGCCAATTGCCCCGCCGCCAGCACCATTTGTCCAGCTTCCGGCGTACCAAAGGTAGGCGCGCCGTTCTGCATCGACATGGTCGATGCGAAACTGCCCATCAGGCACGGCGCACCCGGCGCAACCAGTTGGACAAGGGCCAAGGTCGCCAGTGCCTCGGCCAGAACCTGCGCCATTGTTCCGGCAACGGTGCAAGGGCTCATCGCGCCCGACAATACCCAAGGTGTGCAAGCCACCGGCTGACCAGCGCGGGCATACGTCTTGAGCGCGCCGGACATGTGGCTGTCCATCACCAGCGGCGCATTTGTGTTGGAAACACAATAAAGCACTGCGTTTTTGGCGACATAGTCCTCACCAAACAGAATGCGCGCCATATCAATGGCATGGCCCGACCGTTCCGCGCCAATAAACGCCCCCATAAAGGGACGATCCGACCACCGGATATGGGCGTAAAGCATATCCAGATGCCGCTTGTTCGCGGGTAAATCAACGGGTTCGCACACCACGCCACCCGAATGGTGCAATTGTGGGATCATCTGGTGCAACTTCACCAACCGCGTGAAATCAGCCAGCGTTGCATAGCGCCGTCCCTTGTCCAGATCATGCACAAACGGTGGGCCCCATGACGGGCAAAGCACGGTATTTTGCCCCCCTATCCGTACCGAGTTTTCTCGATTGCGCGCATGTTGCCTAAATTCAGCCGGGGCAGTGGCCTGAATAATCTGGCGGCAAAATCCGGGATCAAACCGCACGCGGGTGCCTTGCACATCGCAGCCCGCGTTCTTGAATAATTGCAGAATCTCAGGATCGTCGTGAAACTCCATACCGGTGTTTTGCAAGATCAGATCGGCATTACGCTCGATCAGTTCCAATCCCTCCTGAGACAGGATTTCCATGCAGGCGATATTGCGCTGGATATAGGGAATGCGCGGCAGGGCATCGACTGCGCGCTGTGCACTACGTCCCTTGCGCCCCCCACTGCGCTTGCGCCGCTCCGTTGGTTCCGTAATTGGCACCAGAACTCCCCTTCAAACAAGCGTTATGCTTGGCCGCAACCGGTTCAATTGCAAATAAAATCGCGCGGTATTAGGATTACTAATAGTTTTGAAAAGTCCTCATGAGGACCGCGTCATGTCTTTCGACACCAACATCATCAAATCCATCGAGATTTTTGTCGCTCTGGTCGAAACAGGCAAAATGACCGTGGCTGCAGACGTAATGGGCCTGAGCCAGTCTGCGGTGTCACAACACCTCAGCTTGCTCGAGAGGACCTTTGACGTACAGATTTTCGACCGCTCGGTTCGTCCGTTGCAGTTGACCCCGGCGGGCCTGTTACTGCACAGGCACGCACTGCGTATCCTTGGCGGTGTCGAGGATCTTGTAACCGATATGCGTCATCAAGGTGCCCGCCCGATCAGCAACCTGCGCGTCGGTATACAGGCATCCATTGCAACAACCCTGACCCCGGATCTGGTCGCACTGGCGAAAACTGATTTCGGTGTCGAAGACATGACCATCCACGCCGGACAAAGCAAAGACCACGAAGGCCTGTTACGCACCCGCAAAGCCGATCTGGTGATCACATCCGACCCATTGTATGATCTCGACGGATTGGAACGGCATACAATCATGACCGAGTCTTTTCTGCTGGTCCTGCCGAAAACCTATGTTGGCCCAACGGACAACATCGGGGGAATGCTGGATCATCTGCCACTGGTTCGTTTCGCCGCCACCACCAATGTCGGGCGCTTGACGGAACAACACTTGCGCAGGCTCAAGCTGCGCGCGCCGCGCGTTATTCAGGCCGACCGCTCCAGCATGGTCACAGCCTGTGTAGCCCGTGGTATGGGATTTACGTTTTTGACACCCAGCTTGCTGATTGACGGGTTTGTCGAAAAAATGCCGCTCAATATTCGCCCGCTTCCTATTACAGGTTTCTCGCGCAGCATCACCCTTTTGGCGCGGGATCGGGAGTTGGGCGACTTGCCCGCTGCCTTTGCTGCCCTCACAAAGAATATATTGGCAGAGCAGATCGAGCATCAGATGGGGTCTCTTGGAACCAACGCAATCCGGTTCGACAAGGTGCAAGAATGAGCGATCCTGCGCAGCAAAACACCAAGGAGACGATCCTGATCCGCGTGCTGGTGACGCCGAATTTCAACATTTCGGCGACTATGGGCTTCATCGATCCGTTTCGCGCCGCGAACTACCTGAATGGCAAGGCGCATTTCCTGTGGGAGTTTGTATCTGAAAAAGGGAATACCTGTATCTCTAGCAATGGCGCGAGTATCCAGACCCGCAGTCTGAGCGATGCCATGTCGACGAAAACGAACATCGTGATTGTTTCTTCCAGTTGGGCACCCGAAGAACACGCAAAGCCCAAAACCCTGAACGCGCTGCGGCAATGGGCACGGCAGGGGGCCACCATGGGTGCGCTTGATACCGGTGCCTTCATCCTCGCGCATGCCGGGATGCTGGACGGACGTCGGGCCACTGTTCATTACGAACATATCGACGCGTTTCAGGAACTTTATCCGCAGATCGAGGTGAGTGAAAATCTCTTTGTTTTTGACGGTAACCGTATCTCGTGCTGTGGCGGCAGCGCCGCCGTGGATTTCGGGCTACATATCCTGCAAGGCATTCACGGAAGCTCGCTCGCCAATGCCGCCGCGCGCTATATTTTTCAGGGCGGCCTGCGCGAACGCACCAGCCCCCAGCAACCCGAAACCAGCGAGCCTTTGGGCAGTCAAGTGCCTTTCCCCGTCAAGGCCGCGATCCGGATCATGGAGGAAAACCTCGAAGACCCGCTATCCATACCGGCTATTAGCAAAAGGGTATGCATCTCGCATCGCCAGCTCGACCGGTTGTTTGCAACATTTATCAAGAAGACTCCGGCCGTTTATTATCGTGATATCCGTCTTGATCGGGCCCGTGGATTGGTTACGCAAACCGAAATGTCGATGTCCGAAATCGCGGCGGCATCTGGTTTTTCCAGTCAGGTCCATTTCAGCCGTGCCTATCGTAACAGGTTCGGACTACCTCCCATAAAGGACCGCGTCGAAGGACGTGTACCCTTTGAATTCCGGGCATGGCCAATGCATTATAACGCCCCGTTTACGACCGGCACAAAAGGTTGATTGGCGAGAAAGATCAAATCAGTGTCGAATCTCGCACATAAGTTGAGCACACTTGGCGCAATCATAGACAGTAACGCCGACGGCTTCGGCCCATCTGTGATCCTCAACCATATCGGAGATTGCCATGAATGATCTGCCTTCCAAATCGCAATTCGACGCCATTGCGGACGGCTATGACAAAAACGCGTCGGCCACGCTTTCCCTGCGTGCTGAGGCCTATACTGATCCGGCGTGGCACTCCGTAGACCTAACGGCGATTATTGCCAAAACCTGGCAATGGGTGTGTCATGTCGAAAAAGTGCGCGATGCCGGCAGCTATACAACCATCGACATTGCGGGGCACCCCATAGCTGTTGTGCGCGACCGCGATGGCGAATTGCGCGCGTTCTATAATGTCTGCAAACACCGTGCCCACCAGCTGCTATCGGGAAGTGGCGAAACCACGCGGATCATGTGCCCCTATCATGCTTGGGTCTACAAGTTGGACGGGCAACTGGTGCGGGCACCCCATACAGAGACTCTGGAAAATTTCGACACGGACGAGGTTTGTCTGGACGAAGTACAGGTCGAAGAATTTTGCGGATTTATCTATGTGAACCTTGATACCAAAGCCGCCCCCTTGTCAGAGGTTACCGGCGATCTGGAAACCGAAATCCGCCATTGGGCACCTGATGTTGACCAACTAACCCATGGCCATCGCCTGACCTACGATATCAAGTCAAACTGGAAAAATGTCGTCGACAACTTTCTGGAGTGTTACCACTGTCCCACTGCGCACAAGGATTTTTGCGATCTGGTTGATATGGACACGTACAAAGTCACCACGCACGGGATTTATTCGTCCCATATGGCGGATGCGGGGAAGAATACGAACAGCGCCTATGATGTGTCAAATGCAACCGTGCGCACCCATGCTGTCTGGTGGTTATGGCCCAATACCTGTCTGATGCGCTATCCGGGAAGGTCCTCAATGATTGTGCTCAACATTATCCCGATGGGACCGGACCGCACGTTTGAAACCTATGATTTTTTTCTGGAAACACCTGAACCTGACGCCATGGAAATCGACGCAATCCGGTACATCGACGATGTATTACAAGTCGAGGACATTGCGCTGGTCGAAAGCGTGCAACGTGGCATGAACACGCCCGCCTTCACCCAAGGCCGGATCGTGAATGATCCCGAAGGGTCGGGGCAGTCGGAACATGCCTTGCACCATTTTCACGGATTGGTTCTGGACGCCTATGCCAAGGCTGCACCACAATGAAGACAATAATTGAAAGAAGGCCCGTCAGATGAAACTGCAAGGTAAGATCGCATTGGTCACGGGCGGGCGCGGCGGTATCGGACGCGCCATTGTCGCGCGATTCATGCGCGAAGGGGCAACCGTTTTTGCGGCTGATCTGACAGAACAGGGATCACTGGCAGAACACGACAAGGACGGCAGCCGGTTCATTGGCATGGATGTTGCTGACGAGACGCAGGTGCGCGCCGCAATGGACCGCGTGCAAGCCGATTTTGGCAAGTTGGATATTCTGGTAAATGCTGCGGGCATCGAGATCGAAAAATCCATCGAAGACACCACACTGGAAGAATGGAACCGCAGTTTCGCGGTCAATGTCACAGGCACTTTTCTAACGTCCAAATACGCCTTGCCCCTTATGCGGGAGGCCGCCAAATCAGGCACTTCTGCCAGCCTGATCAACTTTGGCTCTTATGACGGTTTCATCGCTGATCCCGGCCTTGCCGCCTATTGTGCAACCAAAGGTGCGGTGCATGCGCTGACACGGGCCATGGCATGCGATCACGGACCGGAAGGCATTCGCGTCAATGCGGTTTGCCCAGGATATATCGACACTCCGATGTTGCAAAGTTTCTTTACCGGCGAAGGCTCGGGCGGGGGCGGGGGCAACATCGACACGCTGCAACAGGCGGTGCGAGACGTGCATCCCCTGCGTACTTATGGAACGCCCGAAGACATCGCAAATCTGGTGAACTGGCTGGCGTCCGACGAATCACGGTATGCCTCGGGCCAATTGTGGGTACTCGACGGCGGGCTGACGGCGCAAGTGCAACAGATGAGACTGTAAGGGGCCAAGCCTATGAGCAAACCTGTGATCATCACCTGCGCCCCGACAGGGGGTATTCACACACCGACAATGTCGCAATACCTGCCGATCACACCCGACGAGATTGCGAGGGCCAGCATTGATGCTGCCGAAGCGGGTGCCTCTATCATCCATCTACACGCGCGCGATCCGGAGACTGGCAAACCGGATGCAAACCCTGATCTGTTCATGCAATTCCTGCCGCGTATCAAACAGACAACCGATGCAATCATCAATGTCTCGACGGGTGGCGGGCTGGGAATGAGCCGCGAAGAACGCTTGCGCGCAGCGTTGGTGGCCAGTCCTGAAATGGCCAGTATGAACATCGGGTCAATGAACTTTGGCATCTTCCCGATGAAAGACAAATACTCCGATTGGAAGCACACCTGGGAACCCGAATTCCTCGACATGACCCGCGATTTCATCTTTCGCAATACCTTTGCGGATATCGAATATTGCCTCAAGGAATTGGGCGAAGGTCACGGCACACGGTTCGAGTTTGAATGCTACGATCTCGGCCACCTCTACAACCTTGCATGGATCATTGATCAAGGCTGGATCAAGGGTCCAATTTTTGTGCAGATGGTGTTTGGTATTCTTGGCGGTGTTGGGGCCGATCTGGATAATCTGATGCACATGCACACGATTGCCAACAAACTGTTCGGTGAAGAATATGAATGGTCAGTGCTGGCCGCGGGCCGCCACCAAATACCGTTCACAACACAAAGCGCCCTATTGGGCGGCAACGTACGGGTTGGTCTGGAAGACAGCCTTTACATCGGGCCCGGCGAAAAAGCCGTGTCCAGCGCACAACAGGTGCGCAAGATACGCGCAATCATTGAAGAACTTGGCCTGACAGTTGCAACCCCGACCGAAGCGCGGGCGCGCCTCGGGCTAAAGGGTGGTGACCAAGTGGCGTTTTAACGGGAGAACAAGATGCAGACCAATATGTTGATCAATGGCGAAATGGTGGCAGGCGAGGGCGCTGCACTGCCGGTTATCGACCCTGCAACGGGTGCCAAAATCGCACAAGTCAATGAGGCCAGTGAAGATCAGGTTGATGCCGCTGTACGGACTTCGCAAGAAGCCTTTGACAGTTTTTCGCGCACCACTCCGGCGGACCGTGCATCCCTTTTGTTACAGATTGCGGATGTAATGGAAGCACATCAGGACGAACTGGCCGAACTGGAAAGTCTGGATGTCGGCAAACCCTGGCCTTCTGCGCGCGACGATGAAATGCCGTTGACCATCGACACCTACCGCTTTTTTGCAGGGGCTGCACGGACCATGTCAGGTTCAGCCGCTGGCGAATATGTAGCAGGCCACACCAGTATGATCCGGCGCGATCCCGTTGGCCCCGTCGCCGCGATTGCACCGTGGAACTACCCCTTGATGATGGCCTCATGGAAACTGGCTGCGCCCATTGCGGCGGGCTGTTCCATCGTTTTGAAACCCTCTGAAATCACGCCGCTCTCGACGCTACGCATGGCCGAAATATTAAGCGAAGTACTGCCCAAAGGCGTGTTAAACGTGATCCACGGGCGCGGTGCCTCAATTGGCGACCGACTGATCAATGCACCACAAATGGAAGCAATCAGTATCACCGGATCACCCGCTACAGGTATGGCCGCGATGCGCGCTGCCAGCCAGCAGATCCGTCACGTGCACCTTGAACTGGGCGGCAAATCTCCAGTGATTGTATTTGATGACGCCGATATAGATGCTGTGGCGGAAACCATCCGATATGGTGCGTTCTTCAATGCAGGACAGGACTGCGCACAGCCGTGCCGCATCATTGTTCAGGATGGTGTTTATGACAAACTTGTCGCAGCGGTCGAAAGCCAGATCAAGCAAATCCGGATTGGCGCACAAAAGGCAGAAGGAACCGAAATGGGACCAATTGTTTCAGCTGCACAGCGTGACCGCGTGGCGGCCTTTGTGGATCGTGCGCGTGACGCAGGAGAAATTGTAACAGGCGGCACAGCGGGCGAGGGTGACGGCTTTTTCTATCATCCGACATTGATTGCAAACGTTGACAATGATGCCGAAGTTGCAACCAACGAAGTGTTTGGACCTGTTGTTTCAATCTCGCGGTTTAGTGACGCGGAACAGGCACTGGGCATCGCCAATGCCGGTCGCTACGGGCTTGCCTCTTCTGTGTGGACCGCGAATGTGGGACGCGCGATGGAGATGACAAGCCGCCTGCGATACGGTTTCACTTGGGTCAACACCCACGGTGTTGCAACACCCGAAATGCCATGGGCTGCTATGAAAGGGTCGGGCACAGGCAGCGACATGAGCGTCTATGCGCTGGATGCCTACACCTCGATCCGGCATGTGATGATCGCGCATGGATAATCACACCGCAATCGTAACCGGCGGCAGCCGCGGTATTGGTCGCGCGATTGTGGCCCGTTTGGTGGCGGACGGGGCAAATGTCGTGACATGCGGGCGCGGACCCGCCCCCGATGATCTGGTCGAAGGAGCGGTCTGGGTACAAGCAGATGTATCCATGACCGCTGACGCGGACAGGCTGATCCATGAGGCAAACACGCGTTTTGGCAGAGTCACATTGTTGGTCAACAATGCAGGTGTGCAGGTCGAAAAAACTGTCGCCGAAAGCAATGATGACGACTGGAATCTGGTGATGAACGTGAACTGTAAAGGCGTCTTTAACATGTGCCGCGCCGCCCTAAGCGACATGGCCGAAGAGGGCGGGAACATCATCAACATCGGCTCCATATCAGGCATGGTCGCAGATCCGTCGATGGCGCTTTACAATGCGTCCAAGGCGTTTGTGCATGGGTTGACCCGCTCCATTGCTGTGGACCACGGCCCTGCGGTTCGCTGCAATGCAATTCGCCCGGGTTGGATCATGACAGAGATGGCCGAAGACGGTTTCGCCCTCGCCAATGATCCCGACAAGGCAATGGCTGACGCTTTGGCCCGTCATCCGGTCGGGCGCATGGGCAAGCCCGAGGACATCGCCAATATGGTGGCATGGCTGGCGTCGGATCAATCTGCCTATGTGTCCGGCACATGCTTTACAGTTGATGGCGGTATGACCGCGGCTTCACCGCTTAACCCGGGGCTTTTCTGATGACAGATTTTGCACATACCACCAGTCTGGGCGGTGGCGTGATTGGTGCCAGCTGGACCGCACTTTTCCTTGCGTCTGGCCGCTCCGTTGCTGTTTATGACCCGTCACCAAAAATCGAAAAGCAAGTCCGCGATTATGTTGAAATGGCGTGGCCAACAATGAGCGAACTTGGCCTGACCACGCATGGCAACCCAAATGCACTGACGTTCCATGACACAGCTGTATCTGCAGTTGAAGGGGCTGCGTTTGTGCAAGAAAGCGTGCCTGAACGCATCACCATCAAACATGCCCTGTTTGCTGAAATCGAACCGGCCTTGGCACCGGGTGCAATCCTTGCCAGCTCAGCTTCGGGTCTGACCTTGAGCCAGATGCAGGGAGGCTGGAAAGACCCGTCACGCATGATTTTAGGTCATCCGTTCAATCCACCGCATTTGATCCCGTTGGTTGAAGTGATGGGTAACGACAAGACCGCATCAGGTGTGCCGGAGCTGGCAGAAACCTTCTACAAGAGCGTTGGAAAAACAACGATCCGTGTCCAAAAAGAAGTGGCAGGGCACGTGGCCAATCGCCTGCAAGCTGCCGTCTGGCGCGAGGCAATTCATCTGGTGACAAGCGGTGTTGCCAGCGTGGAAGACGTCGACAAGGCAATGTGGGCGGGTCCGGGTCTGAGGTGGGCCGCGATGGGGCCGACAATGCTTTTCAATCTTGGTGCAGGTGAAGGGGGGCTTGCTGCATTCTGCGACCATTTCACGGACACATTCAACGGTTGGTGGGATGATCTGGGGCAGGTTTATCTGGACGACGCTATTGCGCAAGAAATGATCAAAGGTGTCAATCAAGAAGCACAGGGCCAGACCCCGGCAGAGCTTTCGGCAAAACGTGACGCCCTGATTACAGCGCTGCAAAAAGCGACGACAGATCTGCGTTAGCTGTCTTTGACTAAAGCAAGGGAAGTAAACTCCGGTGCAATATCTGTTTTCGATCCGGATATCTGCGCACGGGCAAAGCAAGGTCTCGTAACTACTTTTGTTGCTCCCTTCGTTATCACTCAAGCGCAGACGTAAAATGCGCGCGACTGTTTCTAGCGTCAAAGCGAATGCCATGCCGCTGATGTTGATTTGGCTTCTAAATAGGCTTGGGCTTGGATGGATCTTGGCTGATGTGACATTCTAACATAAATTACATAACCCAGATTATAGGTTTCTGTCAGGTATCGCGGGCACATTCTAATCTGGGTTGCGAAATTTCCCCTATCTTGCTGGAAAGCAAGGAGAATGAAAGATGGCGCATACAGAGCTAAACGTGCGTGAGCGGCGCAGAATTGAGGATATGCTGAATGCCAAGATGTCGGTCGGTGAGATTGCCGCTGACATTGGCAGGCATAGATCCACCGTCTACCGCGAGATCAAGCGGAACTATTACCACGATGAAGAGATCCCGTATCTGAATGGGTATTACGGATTGAACGCGCAAGACTACGCAACGGATCGACGCGCACGGCGGCGCAAGCTGGTGCGTTTGGATGAACTACGAAAAGCCGTCATCACACAGCTTAAAGAAGGATGGTCGCCCGAACAAATCGCAGGCCGGCTTAAATTTGAAGGTCAAACAATCCGTGTGAGCCATGAGACGATCTATGCCTACGTTTACGGCCCCGATGGCCAATCCAGAGAACTTGCCCGCTACCTGCCAAACCGCCGCAAGAAACGAAGGCCGCATCATTCGCGTAAGCCACGTGGCCTTGTGTTTCCACCGGATCGATCCATCCATGAACGCCCAGACTACGTTGATGGCCGAGAAACGTTTGGCGAATGGGAAGGCGATCTGATGATCTTTGAACGCGCCCAAGGCAAAGCAAATGTTGCCTCTCTGGTCGAACGTAAGACCCGCTTTGCCGTCCTCTTCCGCAACAACGACCGGAGCACGACGCACCTGATGAACCGGCTGATGAGCGTGATGGAACGCGTCCCCCAGCCCGCTCGCAAATCCATCACCTTTGATCGTGGGATTGAGTTCAGGAATTGGCGCAAACTGAAGCCAGGGATTGGAACGGAGGCTTGGTTCTGTGATCCTCAAGCCCCGTGGCAAAAGGGTTCTGTTGAGAATCTGAACAAACGTGCGCGCCGTTACTTGCCACGCGATGCGCCTGTAGCCGCGTTCTCAGATCGAGATATGAAGTCGATCTGTGACCGCTTGAACGGCACCCCCAGAAAGTGTCTGGGATGGCGCACACCAACCGAAGCCTTCAGAGAAGAATTAATGAAACTGAGATAGCGGAAACCGTCGCAACGACACTTGAGAATCCA
>CANMXJ010000009.1 GCA_947501805.1 uncultured Sulfitobacter sp.
GCGTGACCGGGGCAGTCGACGTGCGCGTAGTGGCGTGTCTCTGTCTCGTACTCGACGTGCGCTGTGGAGATCGTGATACCACGTGCTTTCTCTTCCGGCGCACCGTCAATCTGGTCATAGGCCTGGAAGTCACCGAAATACTTGGTGATCGCCGCTGTCAGCGTCGTCTTGCCGTGGTCAACGTGGCCGATTGTGCCGATGTTCACGTGCGGCTTGTTACGTTCAAACTTTTCCTTTGCCATGGTGTTGGCTCCCTACTTCTATTGAGGGGCCACGCGGGCCCGATGCCTTTATGGCGGGCGATGTATTGGACCTGAGACGTAAAATCAAGCCCAGTTGGCATGCAGAAACAAAGGATTGTTATTCTGCCGCAACTGCGGCTTCGGCCACACCATTGAACCAACCTTCTTCCTTGTTTTTCTTAACAAGAAAGTTCTCGATCTGCTTGGCCGCATTCTGGCTCAGGTTCTTGAGCTGCTCTTCGGCTGTCTTAGTATATCCCGAGCCGACAATCGGTCCCTGATCAAATGATTCCAGCACTGTGATCTGGTGGGGTTCCGGTGTCAGTTTCTTGTTTTTGGCATCATCCCAGACCGTCAGGTTGATGATCAGCACGGATTTCGGTGCAAGTACCAACGGAATGCCGGGAACGGCCAGATTATATCCCTCAACGCTCATCCCAAAGTGATAGTTTCGCGCGCCGTTATAGCGATCAAACCGTTCAGCTGTGGCATCGGTCAGTGCCTTTGTAAGTTGTTCTTTGGTGACCTCACGGCTCAACGGCCCCTTCTGGGCTTTGGGTGCAACTGCGATGTTGTGCACCAGATTAAAGTCACCCAGCGGCACAGGCGCGTCCTGCAAATCGCGTGCACCGTTACAGGCGGTCAACAACACAAGGCTAATCATCATGGCAAAATGGCGAATATACACGGGACTGCACCTTTTTTAAACGCAACACCCTGCGATACCGCAGGCCACCGCAGGGTGCAATCAATTGCCACGTTGGACCTTCGCCGCAGAACACCTATCTATACGCTACACGGCCCAAAAAGGAGACTCAGATGTCAGCTGCTCCCATATATCCCGCACGCGTTCCTTTGGTCAGCGAACCCTGGGGCATATTGCGCAGCCTGCGTGAGGCGCGGCGCAATGTTCTCAGCATCATCCCCGACATCGCCACCAAACAGCCGATGGTCTCTGGCAAGACGGGCAAGCGGTGGCATATGGTTATGGACCCTGTTGCGATCCGCGAAATCCTGCTGGACCGGCTTGAGGATTACCCCAAGTCGACCGTCACCAAGAATCTGTTGAAACCCGCCATCGGCGACTCTTTGTTTATCGCCGAAGGCGCACACTGGCGCTGGCAGCGCCGTGCCGCAGCGCCCGTTTTTTCCCATCGCAACGTAATGAACCTCTCGCCGATCATGACTGCTGCTGCCGAGCGTGCGACCGCACGTATTGCGGATGCAGGCCCGCGGGCGGTAAACATGCTCGACGAAATGGTCACAACAACATTTGACGTGATCGGGGATGTGACGTTCTCAGGCGGAGATACCTTTGACCGTGACAGCGTTCACAAGGCCATTGACGACTATATTGCCGAAGCAGGTAAGATCAGCCTGTTCGATATCCTTGGCTTTCCTGACTGGATACCCCGCCCGGGCAGGGTGATGTCCGGCGCGGCGCTGAAGGAAATGAAAAATATGGCCGACAGCGCCATAGAGGACCGTGCAAAACGCGGCCATGAAGGTGTGCCGGATCTGCTTGATCTGTTGCTTGAAGGAGTCGATCCTGAAACCAAACGCCAGATGTCCACCTCGGAGCTGCGCGATAACCTTCTGACTTTCATTGTGGCGGGACATGAGACCACCGCACTTACATTGGCGTGGTCCATGTATCTTGTTGCATTTGATCAAGACGTTCAGAACCGCGCCCGTGCGGAGGCACAATCTGTCCTTCAGGGCCGCGCGTGTACCGGCGCGGACGTGGAAAACCTGCCCTACATCCGCATGATCATCGACGAAGCCCTGCGCATGTATCCCGCTGCGGGCATCATCTCGCGCACAGCGCAAAAGAAAGACACGCTCGGCGGTCGCGAAATCCTGCCCGGTGATACTGTGATGATCCCGATTTACGCTCTGGGCCGTCACCATCAACTTTGGGAAGATCCCGACACCTTCAATCCTGAGAGGTTCGCGGATCGAAAAGCGATCAACCGATACGCCTATCTACCGTTTGGCGACGGGCCTCGCATTTGCATCGGTGCGTCTTTTGCGCTGCAAGAGGCAGTGATCATTCTGGCAACCATGCTATCGAGGTTCAAATTCACGCCCGTGCCGGGAAAAGAACCGGAACCGGTGATGATCCTGACATTGCGCCCCGACGGCGGCGTCTGGTTGACGGCAGAGGCTGCCTAAGGCCCTAAACGACAGATCGCTATTCACATATCTGTTGTATTGCAGTCCATTCTTCATCGCTCATTGACGGCGTATATTCGATATCTTCGTCGACCATAGCCTGTGACGCCGCAATTCGTTGTCCCAAAGACGGATGGCTCAGGAAATGTGCGACCACACCTTCGGCGTCCCCGTGCTTGGCTTTCATACTGGCAAACATATCGCCCAGCGCGCCGGGGTTGATGCCCGCTTGTGCCAGCACACCATGGGCAAATTCGTCCGCCCCTGTTTCTGCAGCCTGTGAATACTGCGCCGAAATCAAGCGTTCTGTTAGGAACAACACCGCAGCCCCGCCGGCAAAATCGCCAAACAGAAGGCCAAGCACTCCGATGGAGCCTGCCGAGCGCAAGGCATGGCGCGTTGGATCGCTGCTCACCACATGACCGATCTCATGCGCCAATACAGCGGCGACCTCATCCGGCCCCTCAGCCGCATCAATCAAACCGCGAAACAGGACGACAAAACCACCGGGCAGAGCGAAGGCATTGATCATCTTGTGGTCCAGCACGGATACGGTCACATCCCGACTGAAATCTCGCTCTGCGCTTAACCGTGTCACAAGGGCGTCAATCGCTGCAATGCCATCTGCCCCTTCGCAAATCTCCAAAGGGTTGAGCCCGGTCTCGTCCAGCGCCTCGCGAATCTGGCCAAAGGTCGCTTCGCCCAGCGCGCGTTCCCCTTCCGGCGGAATGAAACCGGCAAGATTATCAGCCAGCAACGGCACAAGTACAAAAATTTGCACCGCCACCGCCCCAACCGCCGCAACAGCCCAAGCCGCTAAACGCCCGCGCCCCTTGGGAGGGGCGCGGCGGGTCAAATGCGGCAAATGCCGCAATAGTGTTTTGTCCGTGACATAAAGCCGTGCCAAAGGGTCGATAGTGCGGCGCAAAACTGTGCCGGATTTACCGGCCAGATCAGGCAGTTGGCGCACTTCCTCAACAGGCCAGCGCAATGTGACACCATCATCCAGTCCGATCTGCAACATGCCAGCAGCAATATGCAGGCTGACCTCTTGTGGCTCGGGACTGTCTCCGTCGAAATAAGCAGAGCCGAAGCCGTCAAACCCCAAACTCATATCGCCGCCCCCAGATCAAGTGCCTCGGCAAAGCCCTCTGCTTCGGCGAATTCGTCACGCGCGCGCTGACTGATCAACGGCAGACCTGCGATTGCCGGCAAGCTGGTTGTGCGCGCCATGTGGCGCATCAGTGGAAAGGTGACAAAGGTATTGTAAAGCACACCCCACATCAGAAAGAACGTAAGGTACAAAACGGCCAGCAACCCAAGTGACAACCAACGTGGCAAATTACCAAGAACATCAGCCCCCAGATACCCCTCGGGCATCAGGAAAGCGCCCCCTCCGAACATCACAATTGCTAGCAACATCAAAGCAAGCAAGCCGAGCACAAGTGATAGATATGCGATGAAATTGCCCAGCACATAAATGAAGGTCACCCTGATACCGCTCAATGCAGAGGCGAATTGCACACCCGGACCCAGCTTGTGATTTGCCATAATCCGCTTGCTGACCCAGCGGTAATAGATCGCACCAAAAAGCAGACCGGACAGGGCCACAGGATAAAGCAACAACCGCTCGGGACGCAGCCATGCGGCCTCAAGACTGCCGCCCTTGAACACATCCTCAACCATGGGAAAAATCAGGCTGGCGTCTGATACGTCGGCCAACACAGGATCCCACCACAACGTCCAGACAGCCGTGCCTGCCAACAACACAAGGCTGATCACAAAAGGCCAGGTCGCTCGATACAGCATCGGCCAGTTCCCGGTCTGCAACAGACGGGCAGAGCCGAAAAACGTGCGGTCCGTTTTGTATTTCTCAAGCAGAAACGTCATGCGCGGCCAAAGGATGCCAAGGGTCACGATGGTCACAAACCAATACCACATGGCACGCAACGCATACCCCCATGCGCCTTTCTCAAGACCAAAGCGCACACCACGCCAGCGGGTGCGCGCCAGCACGTAGCGCCGTGCACGATAACGTGCGTAGAACCACAGCGGGATCACCCCTGCAAAACTCAGCACATACCCGATCACCGAAGAGTTGAAGACCGAAAAGCTGACGAACATCAGCAACAGGTTCACGATGCCAATGTAAAAGGTCAGGATCACCACTGCGATAAAAAAACCCAGCAGTTTTTCGATCGGATCGCCAAGGTATTCCATAGGATGCCCACCGGGACGCATCGCGGACCAATACCATCGCCGCAAACGGGTTTTCATCCAGAAGCGATAGAAGCCAAGTGTTAAGATCGTGAAAAAACCGGTCTTGAGCGCCAACCAGAACAAGGCACCACGTTTTCCGGTAAATTCAACGCCCATGCCGTTTTCTGCGCCTGTCCCCGTGGGGACATTTTGGGGCTTCGGTGCGGACTTCCAAGGGCTGTTAAGGTTTGTGGTTTCGCTCATGCACAGAATGCCGCGCTAGGTGAAAGTGTTGTCGCGGGGAAAACCACGTGGTGCCATCCGTCCGGCGGAGGCACGCTTGCCTGTCCACTCGGCCAACTCGGTTTCTGTTCGCGTCCGCCCTGCAGGGTCCAGCCAGCTCAGACCTTCCTCGGAAGAGAACGTCGTTGCATCCGACAGGCCGCCATCTTTGTATTTCTGTAAACGTACGCCCTTGCCACGTCCCATTTCGGGCAGTTCATCCAAGGGGAAGACAAGTACCTTGCGGTTTTCACCAACGGTCGCCACGCTGTCGCCCGTCACAGGTTTGCACACCAAGGCCGATACATCACCGCGCACATTCAGCACTTGCTTGCCACTTTTGGTTTGCGCAACCACTTCGCTTTCCGGCACAACAAAACCGTCACCTGCAGTAGAAGCAACCAGCAGTTTTCGTTCTGGATTATGAATGAACAGCGCGACGATTTGCGCCTCGTTCGGCAAGTCCACCATCAGACGCAGGGGTTCCCCCATACCGCGCCCGCCAGGAAGGTTGGCGGCTGACAGCGTATAGAAACGTCCGTTTGATCCAAAGACCAGCAATCGGTCCGTGGTTTCCGCATGGAACGTAAACCGCGCCTTGTCCCCGTCCTTGAACTTCAACTCGCGGGTCAGGTCGATATGACCCGTCATCGCCCTGATCCAGCCCATCTCCGAGCAGACGACAGTGATCGGTTCGCGATCAATCATCGCCTCAAGAGGGACATCTTCAATCTCGCCCGCTTCGGCAAAAGTGGTGCGGCGCGCGCCGCCCTCGTAATCCTTGCCGAACTGCTTTTTGGTGGCGCGAAGCTGCTCGATAATAGTGTCCCATTGCAACCCGGCGTTTTCGAGCAAATCCTCCAACCCTGCGCGTTCTTCCATCAAGGCGGATTGCTCGCGCAGCAGCTCCAATTCTTCCAGACGTCGCAAGGAACGCAGGCGCATGTTCAGAATCGCTTCGACCTGCACTTCGGACAATTCGCCATCACCCGGACCGGGCGTGACGTAGTCTTTTTCGTCCATCGCGCGGACATGGTCTTTGCCCCAATCCTCGCGCATCAATGCGCCCTTGGGATCGTCATCATACCGAATGATGTCGATCACACGATCCAGATTAAGGAAAGCAACGATAAAGCCTTCCAAGACCTCCAGACGGTGATCAATCTTTTCCATCCGGTGCGTGGCACGGCGCTGCAACACCTCGCGGCGGTGATCCAGGAACGCGCGCAGCACTTCCTTCATCGAACAGACCTTGGGCGTCACGCCGTCGATCAACACGTTCATGTTGAGCGAAAACCGCACTTCCAGATCGGAATGACGGTACATCATGCCCATCAAGACTTCGGGGTCGACGTTCTTCGAGCGCGGTTCCAACACCATACGCACATCATCAGCGCTTTCATCACGTACATCCGCAAGAATCGGTATTTTCTTGAGCTGGATCGCTTCGGCGATCTTTTCGATCAGCTTGGATTTTTGCACCTGATAGGGAATTTCGGTGACGACAATCTGCCACTGTCCGCGCCCCAAATCCTCGACTTCCCACCGACACCGCAGACGAAAGCCGCCCTTGCCGGTACGATAAGCAGTCGCGATGTTTTCCGGCGGTTCAACGATGATACCGCCTGTAGGAAAATCGGGGCCGGGCACAAAGTTCAGCAGCGTTTCATCGCGGCAATCGGGTACTTTGATCATGTGGATACAGGCGTCACACAATTCGGCAATATTATGGGGCGGGATGTTTGTCGCCATGCCCACCGCGATACCGCTGGACCCATTCGCCAGCAGATTCGGGAATTGCGCGGGCAATACGGCAGGTTCGGTCAGGCGGCCATCGTAGTTGTCGCGGAAATCAACGGCGTTTTCGGTGAGCCCTTCCAGCATCGCCTCTGCCACGGCCGTCATCCGCGCTTCGGTATAACGGCTTGCCGCTGGGTTATCCCCGTCGATGTTGCCAAAGTTGCCTTGGCCGTCCACCAGCGGGTAGCGCACGTTGAAATCCTGCGCCAGCCGCGCCATCGCGTCATAAATCGCCATATCACCATGGGGGTGAAAATCACCCATGGTGTCACCACTGATCTTGGCCGATTTCAGGAAACCGCCCGTCGAGGTCAGACGCAACCGGTTCATTGCATAAAGGATACGGCGGTGGACCGGCTTCAGACCGTCCCGCGCATCAGGCAACGCACGATGCATGATCGTGGACAAGGCATAGGTCAGATAGCGATCGCCCAGCGCACGGCGCAGCGGTTCTGAGACATTTCGTGGATCGGTCTCTGGAGGATCGGTGACATCTGACATGTCGCGTTTTGTAGCTGCGCAGTGCGGGGGCGGCAAGCAATAGCTTTACGACTTCACGCTGCATTGCGGCACGTAAGCCACGGGGAGATGTTTTTGGGAATTCCCCGGTTCAAGTCGGAATAATTATTGTTAATAAACCGCTAAGAGGAGTTTTTATGGTAAGCTTCTCGGGAATCACGCTTGGGGTTTGGTGATGAAACGATTTATTCTGCTGTCTTTCGGCTTCCTTGGCTGGGCCTTCTATGAAATGAGCGGCGGCGCTGATTTTGACGCTCAGGAAATGCGCACAGCGCGACTTGAAGCGGCAGAGGCTGTGAAAGTGGCAAAAGCTGAAAGCAAACCGGCGGCGGCCGTTGTTGTGGCAAAAGCCCCCAAGGTTGTCGTTGAAACTGACCCGCCTTTAGATACGAATGTAACGCGTGTTTCATTAAACCTTGCCAGCGTGAGTGCACTGCAAGGCACGCAGAGCAATGTAAGCGATACAGTTACGCAAAATGCAGCGATTGTTACATCTTCGGCAGACACTCCCGCCATTATTCCAAGTTTGATCGACCCAACGGACGGACTGACCGTGGCCGTGACAAGCAGCGAAAGCAGGTCTTTTGACGACATTCGAACCGTTTCAGGCAACCGTGTGAATGTACGTGGCGGTCCGGGTACCGACTTTGGCATTGTGGCACGACTGGTGCGCGGTGACGCCGTCAAGATCATTCAGGACGATGGAAATGGCTGGGTCCGGTTTGAAGCATTGAACGGCGACGCGTCAGGCTGGATGGCTGATTTCCTGCTGAGCGACGGCTAACACCACGCCCGATATTGCCAATCCTGAAAATGCACGCGATGAAGGGTCTCCCAACCGGAGGCCTTTTCCTTGCCTGCATCCCAATCTGCCAAGTCTATTCTGATTACCGGCTGTTCAAGCGGTATCGGTTACGCCGCAGCGCATGACATGCGCGCGCGCGGATGGCGGGTGTTTGCCGCCTGCCGCAAAGTAGAGGATTGCGCGCGTCTGAAAGAAGAAGGATTTGACGCGCCCTTGTTGGATTACACCGATGACGCAAGTATTCACGCGGCCATGGCCGAGGTGCTTGCGGCGACAGGTGGCACGCTGGATGCGCTGTTCAACAACGGGGCATACGGGATTCCCGGCGCTGTTGAGGACTTACCGACGGATGCACTGCGGGCGATTTTTGAGGCGAATTTTTTTGGCTGGCACACATTAAGCCGCGCAATTATCCCTGTGATGCGCGCCCAAGGGCATGGTCGGATTGTGCAATGTTCATCGGTTCTTGGCCTTGTTACGATGCCATGGCGAGGCGCATATAATTCCACGAAATTCGCGCTTGAAGGGTTGACCGACACCATGCGGATCGAAATGCGTGGCACCGGCATTCACATCTGCCTGATTGAACCCGGACCGATCACCTCCAAGATCCGCGCCAATTCGATCCCGCATTTCGAACGCTGGATTGATTGGGAAAGCTCTGCGCGTGCGCAGCAGTACCGCCAAAAGCTGATCAAACGTCTATACGAATCTTCCGGCCCGGACACTTTTGAATTGCCACCTTCTGCTGTCACAAAACGCCTGATTCACGCTGTTGAAAGCCTGCGCCCCCGACCGCGATATTACGTCACAGTCCCCACGTATTTCTCTGGCATCATGCGACGCATCCTGCCCACACGTGCTCTTGATTGGATACTCAGCCGTTAACGGCACTTGCGCTCTGCGCAACTCCGGCTACATCAGGCCGGATAGACAAAGGAAAACCGATGGCTGACGAACCGCTTTTCATTGCAATTCTCTTGGCCATTGCGGCTGTTGTGATCATCCTGATGATGGGTTTGGGCGGTTTTGCAGGTGGCGGTGCCTTTAACAAAAAAAACTCCAACAAGCTGATGCGCTACCGGATACTGGCCCAATTTATCGCCGTATTGCTGATCGTTGGGCTGGTCTGGATGCGAGGGGGAACAAACTGATGGTCGTTCTGAACAAAATTTACACGCGCACGGGTGACGCCGGCACAACCGCACTTGGCAATGGCACGCGCGTTGCGAAATATGATGCGCGGGTCGAAGCCTATGGCACATCGGACGAGTTGAACTGCTTTGTCGGTGTTGCGCGACTGGAGGCGACAGGTGAAATGGATGAAGCGTTGTCGCGTATCCAGAATGACTTGTTCGATCTGGGCGCGGACCTGTGCCGCCCTGATATGACCGCGGACAAAGACGCCGAATATCCACCATTGCGGATGGTGATGGCGCAAGTCGAACGTCTGGAAGCCGAAGTGGATGAGATGATTGGCAACGACGAGGATGAGCCAAAGCTCGCGCCCTTGCGCAGTTTTATCCTACCCGGTGGCAGCGCCTTGGCAGCGCATTTGCATGTGTGTCGCACAGTGGCGCGCCGCGCCGAACGGCTGGCGGTGCTGCTGGCCAGTGACGAGGATATCAACGAGGCGGCGGTAAAATACCTGAACCGCCTCAGCGATTGGTTCTTTGTCGCCGCACGCGTGGCCAACAATGGCGGCAAAGATGACGTACTGTGGGTTCCGGGCGCGAACCGCTGATCTGATGGCAGATTCGTTCGAGAGTATCTTTCGGGACGCGTATGAAGTTTTTGCGACATCAACGCCCGAAAGCCTGAACGTCTGCACGCGGGCGGGTTGTTGCATGCCCCGTGAAACGGAACGCGAGATGCTGACACGTCCCCGCGCCGAGATCACCCAAGCACATTTATCCAGTTGGCTGTCAGCGGCGTTCAAATCAAAGCCGTTTCCGCACAAGGTTTGTGTCTATCTTGCGCCCTGTCTGATGGAACTTGCTGTGCAAGACGATATATCCATAGAATATGAGCTGATCTTCGAACGACTCCGTCTTGGAGACACCTCACTCTGGAGCGATGCGCAGAACGATGTGATTCGTCGCTATCACATTCACTATTTCGAACACTTTCGTAAAAGCACGGGGCCAGACCCCGCCCTTGATGATGTGCTGTGCATGTTCACTCTCACGCGGTTTGCGCCACGCACAAGTCTGAAACAGGTTGATGCGTGGCCTATCGAAGATCTCATCAATCGCCTTTGGATTGACAGTAACGGCACCGCCATGTGGCAATCTGTCTGGTGGGACTTCCCCGATGAAGAGGCCGCCGCCACAGCAGCCCACGAAGAGGTGCTTGCATGGTATAATGCACCGCGACTGAAGGCACGGATCGACAGATATTTCGAAACCGGTGATCCTCAAAGCGCATTCTACAAACGCGCCTCAGCCGTGCGAACGGTTCTCTCTCGCAAGATACCATGCGGCTTTTATGACTAATTTTCACGCAACGCGGCGTCCTTAGTGCCGCATATGACGATTTTGCCCTGTTTCGCTGGGACCCGTTTCGTTAAACCTTGCGCTAAGAAATGAATCGCTTGCCCAAAAGGCGGGCAGAAACCAAGGAGAGTAACGCCCATGAAGGTGCTTGTACCTGTCAAACGCGTGATCGACTACAACGTGAAAGTGCGCGTCAAAGCGGACGGATCGGGTGTTGATCTTGCCAATGTAAAAATGTCAATGAACCCCTTCGACGAGATTTCCGTCGAACAGGCGATCCGGCTGAAAGAAGCGGGTCAGGCGGATGAAATCGTCGTTGTTTCTATCGGTGTAAAGCAAGCGCAGGAAACTCTGCGCACCGCTTTGGCCATGGGCGCCGACCGTGCGATTCTCGTGATTGCCTCCGAAGATGTGCACCACGATATTGAGCCGCTGGCCGTTGCAAAGATCCTAAAGGGTATTGTTGACGAAGAGCAGCCAGGGCTGGTGCTTTGTGGCAAGCAGGCAATTGACAATGACATGAACGCAACCGGCCAGATGTTGTCTGCGTTGATGGGTTGGTCACAGGCGACGTTCGCTTCCGACATCGAAATTGCAGGCGACAAAGCAAAAGTCACACGCGAAGTGGACGGCGGTTTGCAGACCATCGAAGTCACCATGCCAACGGTTGTTACTGTTGATTTGCGCCTGAACGAACCACGCTATGCGTCCCTGCCCAACATCATGAAGGCCAAGAAAAAGCCGCTGGAAGAAAAAACACCGGCTGATTACGGCGTTGATGTCACCAACCGTCTGGAGATCGTAAAAACGGTTGAGCCAGCGGAGCGTGCAGCAGGCATTAAAGTCGCCTCAGTTGAAGAATTGGTCGAGAAACTTAAAGAAGCGGGGGCTGTGTAAATGGCTGTTCTACTCCTTGCAGAAATTACAGACGGCGAATTGTCGATGGATGCCACGGCCAAGGCCGTGACTGCCGCAAAGACGCTGGGTGATGTAACGGTTCTGGCTTGTGGCGGCACCGCTGCTGCGGCTGGCGAAGCAGCATCAAAGATTGATGGCGTGTCCAAAGTACTGGTAGCCGAGGATGCGTCCTTGGGCCACCGTCTGGCCGAGGCGACTGCTGCGCTGATCGTGTCATTGGCTGGTGATTACGAACATATCGTTGCCCCCGCCACAACAGACGCGAAAAACGTCATGCCACGGGTTGCCGCATTGCTGGACGTGCAGATTATCTCTGACGCTTCCGGCGTTGTGGATGGCAGCACGTTCGAGCGTCCGATTTATGCGGGCAATGCGGTTCAGACAGTCAAATCCAGCGATGCCAAGAAGGTGATCACGTTCCGTGGTGCGTCCTTTGATGCGGCTGGTGAGGGTGGTTCCGCTTCTGTCGAAACCATAGGTGCGGTTGCCGATCCTGGCCTGTCCTCATGGGTCGAAGACAAGGTCGCAGCCTCTGATCGTCCAGAACTGACATCTGCGGGTGTGGTTGTGTCCGGTGGCCGCGGCGTTGGTTCTGAAGACGACTTTGCCTTGATCGAAAAGCTGGCTGACAAACTGGGTGCCGCTGTTGGCGCGTCCCGCGCTGCGGTGGACAGTGGCTTTGCCCCGAATGACTGGCAAGTTGGTCAGACAGGCAAGGTTGTGGCCCCTGATCTTTATGTCGCTGTTGGTATTTCAGGTGCGATCCAGCATCTTGCCGGCATGAAGGACAGCAAGATCATCGTTGCAATCAACAAAGACGAAGAAGCGCCGATCTTTCAGGTGGCTGATTACGGTCTGGTTGCGGATCTTTTTGAAGCCGTGCCTGCACTTATCGACCAACTGTAAAGCCTGACGAATTAAGTTTGGTCAAAAGGCCCGCCATATCTGGCGGGCCTTTTGCGTTATTGGATGCCTTTTATCACCTCAAGCAAAGCTGCAGCGGCTTCCTCGTGTGCCTTTGGTCCCAGCATGGCGGAAGCCGCCATCACATCCATCTCGTCAAAGGTCATACCCTGTGTGCCCGCAGCCTGTGCATCGGCCGAGGCCACAACTTCGACGACTTGCGTACAGTGTTGCGATATCTCGTTGATCATATCACGTGTGACAAAAAGAGGATCGCTGCCGATTGCTGCTGGATCATCGCCACTCTGGTCTTCGGGCGCACGATCAGAGAACCAGAGCAAAACTGATTTCCCGTTGATCCGCTTGAACATCAGGCGCATACGCGCAACCCAAGCGTCCTGAAGTTCTTGCAGAACCGTTCGAAACCGGTCTGGCGACACTTCCATCAGACGTTGCAACATATGTTTGTTGAAATGAAACTCGGAAAAATCCACCTCGCGGTAAATGGCGCGTAACAACGTAGATGTCGTTACAAAGCGATCATTGCGGCGCGGATGTACCGCGTAGAACCGATTAGTCATATTCTGCGCGCCCATCACCTGCACAACAGTGACCTGCGCCGCTGACGCGGCTCCAATAACAAATGGATCTGACGAAAAGGCGTCAATCCCTGCATTAATCTGGCCGAAGTTGGCGCAGGGCTTGCCCACCTCTTGCTCAACAAGCGCCGGAAAAGGCGTCTCGATGTATTTACCATAGGTTTCTGTGGCACCGATGAAAGCCAGATACGGCCGGGTCAGATCCCGCCGTGGCCCCCTGAACATCAATTTTGACGTACCATAACGGCACGGTAGATAGTCGAGGGGCCCTGGCCCCAATACGTCATAGGTCATCTCACCCACCTGATTTTAAACTCACCCAGGCACCAACATGACGGGCGGGAATTGCAAATGTGTTAAGGGGTGAAATTGTGGTTTACGCGGTCTAAACGCTGCCCTTGCAGCCCGCCCCTTCAACACCCTATTGTACCCCAAATCTTGAAAGGATCAGGCATGGACATCCAGACAATCGGCATCGTAGGCGCAGGACAAATGGGCAACGGCATTGCCCATGTAATGGCCTTGGCAGGTTATGATGTATTGCTGACTGATGTAAGCGCAGAAGCTCTGCAGAAAGCGGTTGAGATCGTCGACGGCAACATGGGACGGCAAGTCGGGCGCGGTAAAATCACCGAGGCCGAGATGGTTGCAGCCATGGGGCGAATCAAAACGACAACGACGTTGACCGACTTGGGACCAAGTGACTTGATCATCGAAGCTGCGACAGAACGCGAAACGATCAAAAACGCAATTTTCGAAGACCTACTGCCCCATATCAAGCCGGATACGATTCTGACGTCCAATACATCGTCAATCTCGATCACACGTTTGGCCAGCCGCACCGACCGGCCTGAAAAGTTCATGGGATTTCATTTCATGAATCCGGTGCCCGTAATGCAATTGGTCGAACTCATTCGCGGGATCGCCACAGACGAAGAAACCTTCAACGCCTGCAAGGCGGTGGTAGACAAGTTAGGCAAGACCGCAGCTTCGGCCGAGGATTTCCCCGCATTTATCGTAAACCGCATTCTGATGCCGATGATCAACGAGGCTGTGTACACCTTGTACGAAGGCGTCGGGAGCGTGAAATCAATCGACAGTTCCTTGAAGCTCGGTGCAAACCATCCGATGGGCCCCCTTGAACTGGCAGACTTCATCGGATTGGATACCTGTCTGGCCATCATGAACGTACTGCATGACGGGTTGGCGGATACGAAATACCGTCCTTGTCCGTTACTAACGAAATATGTAGAGGCCGGATGGTTGGGCCGCAAATCACAACGCGGGTTCTATGATTACCGCAGTGGTGAAGCAATTCCGACGCGGTGATCTACACCGCGAGCCACTGCGCAGGTTGATGGTACGGACGATATTTAGGGCCAAAAAGAAAGGCAGAGTTAGTCTTTTAGCCCAAGGGTATGTGCACGCAGCCACGCCATGAAACCGCGAGGATCATCCGACCGCTCATCAATTTCGGACTGCGGGATCGGATGACCAACAATTGGGCCTTGAGGCTTGTTGCAGGAGTGAACGATCTCGTGCAGCAACAAGCCCTGACGCAGCATCGGGCTGATTTTATTGGCAATCTGATAGGCACGACTGTTCTGGCCCGGGAATTTCATTGGAACAACGGTTGCCCCTGAGCGACGGATCATCTTGGCTGTGAAAACGTTCCACTCCGCCTCGACCGCTTCTCCCCAGAACGTTTCGGATGTTGCAACCACACCGGACGGAAAGAGCGCAACCACGCCGCCGGCCTTAAGATGCGCCATTGCCTTGGCGCGCATCTCTACACCTTTGCGCTGTGCATCGGGGTCATGGGGAAATGGCACCGGAATCATAAAACTGCCCGCAACCTCGTCGATAGAGGTGAGTAAAGAGCGTGTGAGAATACGGTAATCGGGGCGTACACGGCCGATCAGATCCGCAAAAATCATCCCATCCACCATGCCATGTGGATGGTTCGCAACCACCACCACCGGCCCTTCTTTGGGGATGCGATCCAATTGCTCTTGCGGGGTTGTCAGGTCGATTCCCATGGTATCCAGCGCGCCGCGCCAGAATGCCTGGCCCGTCGGTGCGCCCGATCGTTCGAATTTGCGCACAAGACGCAAAATCGTGAGCTTGCCAGTCAGCATTTCAATCACGCTGATGACGCGTGCTTTCCATGGATCTTTAAACGTAGAGGCATATGACAAACTGGCGCGGTCATATTTCACCGGCGCGTCTTCGTTGCCCGAAGCCGCGTTTGATCCCGTCATAGAATGAACATCATCGACCAAGAAGATCCCCTTTTCAGGTCCGCTTGCAGGCGTCAGTAACCTTCGCCAAACTTGTCCGCAATCAATGCGGTCAGCGCCTCTGCCAGTGGACCTGCGTCCGGGCCTGAGGTTTGCACGTCAATAATGCTTCCCCGCGCTGCTGCCAACATCAAAAGTCCCATGATGCTGTCACCTGATGCAGACATACCATCCTTGCTGACTTCGGCGCGCGCATCAAAAGCTTCAACAACTTCGACAAGCTTTGCCGAAGCCCGCGCATGCAGTCCTTTTTGGTTTACAATTTCTAGGGATATCTGGGTCATTGTTGGGCCTTTAACTGACGCTAACATTCTGGCTATCAATATATTTCTTACCTGCTTCCAAAGCAGCGCGCACGGCGTCCGGCACCTCCATCTGGCGGGACTTTGCAAGTTTGATTAACATCGGCAGGTTTGCACCGTAAATGATCCGACGGTTTTCAGGCTGGCAGGCCCGCAACGAAAGGTTGGACGGCGAGCCCCCGAAAAGGTCGGTTACAATTACCACGCCTGCCCCCTGATCGACTGCATCTGCGGCGCTGCAAATCTCGTCTTGCTTGGCGTCACGGTCATGGTCGGCATCAATCGCAATTGCGCTCATCCCGATTTGTGATCCCACGACATGCTCAATCGCCGCGAGGTATTCCCGCGCCAATCCACCATGTGCAACAATCACTATGCCGATCACTGTGTATCTCGTCCTTCATGCTGGCGATCTAGCTCGCGGTGCCTAATTGACACTTGCCAACCGTCTTGTGCAAGACGCAATGCATGTTGTTCTGCCAACGTCACCGAACGGTGTTGGCCACCTGTGCATCCGAAGGCAATCGAAATGTTGGATTTCCCCTCTTCACGGAATGCCGGTAAAAGCAGCTGGCTGAGTGCCAGAACCTGATCTGCAAAGGCCGTGAAACGTGGGTCATCGCCGACGTAAGCAGCGACGCGAGGGTCAGTACCATTGGCATCCCTTAAGGTCGGATCCCAATGGGGATTGCGTAAAAAACGGCAGTCAAAGACCATGTCAACAGAACGCGGCAGCCCACGTTTATAGGAAAACGATTGCACCGATACGCTGAGATGGCGCTGCCCTTCAGGGGCGAACCATTGTTCAACCTCGGCGCGCAATTCGTGGATGTTCAGGTTCGACGTGTCGATCAATACGTCTGCACGCAACCGGATTGGCCGCAACAAGGCCTGTTCACGCTCAATCCCGGCCGCTGGCGAGCTTCCCTCTGCCAAAGGGTGCCTGCGGCGCGTTTCGGAAAACCGGCGCAAAAGGACATCAGGCGCACAATCAAGGTACAGAAGTTCCACGCCCAGAGTCGGGCGCGCACCAAATTGCGTCAACAATTCCAGAAACCCATCTGTCGAAAAGTCGCGCGTACGTGCATCAATGCCAAGCGCGATCGGGCGGTCATCGCCACTTTTGTCCAACAAGGCTGGGAGCAATCCCAAGGGCAAGTTGTCTATTGCTTCAAAGCCTGCGTCCTCAAGTACATCAAGTGCCGAAGAGCGCCCGGCACCGGACGCCCCTGTTACGAGGACAAGACGCCGCTTCTGTGACAGGACATCGGGGTCCAGCAAAGGAGACTCAGTAATCATTGATGTACACCTATCCCACCTTTGAGCCAAAGCAAGATAGCTGGTGCAAAATGTGAGCCTTCCGTGCGCCAGAGGCAAGGCAGTGTGATACCCAGCAAGTCAAGAGAATGCGGGTCTGGCAATCGCTTGGTTTCTTCTTTGTCCAAATTGACGACAAGGCCAATCGGCGTCGGCCCGGCAGGGGAAAGGCGCAGCAATCCCACGCCCCGCGCTTCTATCAGGCCTTCAATCGTTTTTGGTGCCCGACCAAAAACGAGTCCGTCTTGTTCGTTAATAATGGTCCGATCATCAGACACAAGGGCAGCACCAAGGGAAATCAGATGCAATGCCAACGAGGATTTGCCGGTTCCGGAGGCCCCAAGGATCAAAGCACCGCGTCCATCAACACAAACTGTAGTTGCATGAATGATGTTTGGTGCGTCAGACGTATTCATCAGCCGTTTACGTCGGCAGGCCCACAACAAAACGCGCGCCAAGCGGGTCAGATGTGATGTCAGCTTCGGTCGGTCGGATATTCTCGGCCCAGATCACGCCACCATGCGCCTCCACGATCTGCTTTGATATCGCAAGACCAAGACCAGAGTTGTTACCGAAGTGTTCGTCAGGGCGCTGGGAATAGAAGCGTTTGAAAATCTTGCTCAGAGCCTGTTCGGGGATACCGGGCCCCGTATCTTCGACGACCACGAGCACACGATTTTCGCGTTTGCGCGCCCAGACACGGATCGCATCACCATCCTCACAGAAGGATATCGCGTTTGTGATCAAGTTTACAAAAACCTGCGCCAACCGCGCCTCCAGCCCATGAACCATGATCGGCTCGTCTGGCAAGTCGGTGATAAAATCAATGCCCCGCCCTTTTGCATCTTCGCCAAGGTATTGACCCAGATTGCCAACCATATGCAGCAGATCGAATTCCTCTTCCTCTTCCTTGACGAGTTCAGAATCGAGGCGGGAGGCATTTGAAATATCGCTGACAAGGCGGTCCAGACGACGCACGTCATGGTCAATCACGTCGAGCAATTTCTCGCGTTGGTCCTCGCGTTTGATCATGCGCAACGTGCCAACGGCAGAACGCAAAGAGGCTAAGGGGTTTTTGATCTCGTGTGCCACATCGGCGGCAAATTGTTCGTTACCGTCTATCCGGTTGTAAAGCGCGGAAACCATGCCGCGCAGGGCACCGGACAGGCGGCCAATTTCGTCAGGGCGCGCCGTCAGGTCAGGAATGCGAATGCGGCCTGGGTTCATCTGGCGCGCGTTCTTGTCACGACCCAGTCTGGCCGCGGCGGCAAGATCAGCCAACGGGTGTGCAATGGTGGATGCCAGCACAAGGCTGAGGCCGATGGATACCAGTGTCGCGATCACAAACATTTGCAATACGCGCTCGCGCTCACCGCGTACCAGGCTGTCAATTTCACCCGCGGCTGATGCAATTGCAACGACACCAACAGCCGTTCCATCCTGCATGATCGGAGTCATAACTGTAAAAAGCGTTCCACCTTCGCCATCAAGGGTATCCTCGATCCGGGTACCGCTTTCCAGACTGCCTGCGATCAGCGGTTTGAACTGCTCTTCGATTGGGACAACCTCGGGCGCAACGCCCCTGCTGAACGGGGAAGACATTTTGTCCCAGACCCAATTTAGGCCATCGGTGAGTAGCGTGGGACTGCCACGATCCGAGCTTGCATCGCCGATACTCAGCTTGCCTTCTGTCTGGCCCACCAAGGTTTCGGATTTATCATAGACAAACACGTCAATGCCGCTGCGTAAATCAATCGCGCCAAGCGTAGCAGCGACATCAATTCCTTCACCGGTGGCCAGATCAACTTGCGTGCCCTCTGGTAGCTTTGCCTCGATCACATTCGCGATCAGCTCGGCCTCGGACACCAAAGCGGCGGCCCGTTGTACGGCCAGAGAATCCCGCGAGGAATTGAGATACAATATCCCCGCAACAAGGATGTTTAGGGCAATAAGGTTAAAAGTGATGATCTTGCGGGTAAGCGGCGAGCGACGCAGAGAAAAGAGCCCCCGCCGGTTACGGCGGGCACGCATTTCGTCAGGAGCAGCGCTTTCCGGTGAGACCCAATCATCTCCCAGAACAACATCGCCGTCCCTTACAGGTGTGCTTAGGTCGCGCACAAAATTCCTTTCGGCAATCGCCACAAGCTCAGATTACTCTTCGTTATATCTGTAGCCGATACCGTAAAGCGTCTCAATCGCGGAGAATTCATCGTCCGCGGTGCGCATCTTCTTGCGCAAACGCTTGATGTGACTGTCGATGGTGCGATCATCCACATAGACCTGATCGTCATATGCGACGTCCATCAACTGATCACGTGATTTGACGAAACCGGGACGCTGGGCCAAAGCCTGCAATAGCAGAAATTCGGTTACTGTCAGCGACACGTCCTTGCCTTTCCAGGAAACAGCATGACGCAGCGGATCCATTTTCAGGTCGCCGCGGTCCATCACCTTGGTCTCTTCGGTGTCGCCAACCTCGCCCGTATCGACCGCATCCTGACGGCGCAACAGCGCGCGGATACGCTCGACTAACAAGCGCTGGCTAAAGGGTTTTTTGACGTAATCGTCGGCACCCATGCGCAGACCCAGCACCTCGTCGATCTCATCGTCCTTGGAGGTGAGAAAGATCACCGGCATTGCGGTTTTCTGACGCAAGCGTTGCAACAAATCCATCCCGTCCATGCGGGGCATCTTGATGTCCAGCACAGCCATATCGGGTAGCTTTTTGTTAAATGCATCCAACGCGGCCTGACCGTCGTTGTATGTTTCCACCTCGAAACCTTCGGCTTCAAGAGTCATCGACACAGACGTCAGGATGTTCCTGTCGTCGTCCACCAATGCAATTTTTGACATTGCCTGTTTCCTTGTACTGCTCAATTTTCGTTTTTTATGTTTTGAGACATTGATCACCATTTTCCTTGCGCGAATCAATCGCTAACTTCGAATCACCACAATCCTTGGCCACATTTCCGCCATAATTTGATTAGGAATGGCTAAATTGCCGCACTTTTCCGCAAACTTAGATGCTTAACTTTGTATCAATCATCGGTTTGACGCCAAACTTCGCCATGGTGGCGCTAACTGCGACACGGCCACCTGTTCATTTCCAAAAACATCGTGCTAAGAGGCGCATAGCGGCCACACAGGTCGCGGCCAGTTTGGTCACTAACGTCAGCGAAGCGCCACAAATTGCGCGCCTACAGGAGAGTAGTTATGACATTTGGACGGGTAAACCCGCAGTTCCGCCTTGAAGATCAACAGATCAGTGGGCTGGGCAATGTCTACTATAACCTGATGGAGCCTGCGCTGATCGAAGCGGCGCTCAAACGTGATGAGGGCACCTTGGGCAATGGCGGTGCCTTTCTCGTTACCACAGGAAAATTCACGGGTCGCTCCCCCAAAGACAAGCACGTGGTCAAAACAGCAAGCGTTGCAGATACGATCTGGTGGGAAAACAACGCAGAAATGTCACCGGAAGGCTTTGACGCCTTGTACGACGATATGATCGCCCACATGCAGGGCGGTGACTATTACGTACAGGATCTGGTCGGCGGTGCGGACCCGCGGCACGCAATCAACGTGCGGATGGTCACTGAACTGGCATGGCATGGCCTATTCATCCGCACAATGCTGCGCCGCCCCGAACGCGCCGATCTGGATGATTTCATCGCAGACTTTACGGTCATCAACTGCCCCAGCTTTCAGGCGGACCCTTCAAAACACAATTGCCGGTCAGAGACCGTGATTGCGATGAACTTTGACCGCAAGCTGATCCTTATTGGTGGTACGGAATACGCAGGCGAAAACAAGAAATCCGTCTTTAGCTTGCTGAATTACCTGCTGCCGGAAAAAGGCATCATGCCGATGCATTGCTCTGCGAACCACGCGACAGGCAATCCGGTTGATACGGCTGTGTTCTTTGGTCTGTCCGGCACAGGTAAGACGACCTTATCTGCAGATCCCAACCGCACCCTGATCGGTGACGATGAACACGGCTGGTCAGATAACGGCACGTTCAACTTCGAGGGTGGCTGTTACGCCAAGACAATCAATCTGAGCCGTGAGGCGGAACCCGAAATTTACGACACCACGTCAAAATTCGGCACTGTGATCGAAAACATGGTTTTTGATCCCGAAACCAAAGAACTGGATTTCGACGACGACTCACTGACAGCCAACATGCGCTGCGCCTACCCGTTGCACTACATTTCCAACGCCTCCGAGAAGGCAACAGGCGGCCACCCCAAGAATATCATCATGCTGACATGCGATGCTTTTGGCGTGCTTCCCCCGATCGCGCGTTTGACGCCAGCACAAGCGATGTATCATTTCCTGTCCGGATTTACATCCAAAGTCGCAGGGACAGAGCGCGGCGTAACCGAGCCGGAACCGACATTCTCGACGTGTTTCGGCGCACCGTTCATGCCGCGTCGTCCCGAGGTTTACGGTAACTTGCTGCGTGAAAAAATTGCGCAACATGGCGCGACTTGCTGGCTGGTGAACACCGGCTGGACAGGTGGTGCCTATGGAACAGGCAGCCGCATGCCAATTCGTGCCACACGCGCATTGCTTACCAGCGCCCTTGAGGGAGGCTTGGCAGAAGTTGAATACCGCAAGGATGCAAACTTTGGATTTGAAGTGCCTGTTGCTGTGGACGGGGTCGCAGATATCCTGCTGGACCCGCGCCGCACATGGGACAATCCGGAGGCCTATGATCGTCAGGCAGCCAAGCTGGTCTCTATGTTCTCGGAAAACTTCGAGCAGTATCTGCCGTTCATTGATGACGATGTGAAATCGATTGTCATCGGCTAATACTGCCATGTGGTAAGTAATAGAAAAGGCGGGCCCAACAGGACCCGCCTTTTCGCTGTCTACGCCGCTTGCGCGCGCAATTTCTCTTCGGCCGCCGGCATTTCAAGGACAAACCGCATATCAGCACGATCCATATAGGTAAGGTAGCCCTCAATAGGCGTGTCGACGCCAGTCAGGAACCACCGCAGCGCACCGGGTTGCATATGCAGATAGGCGTGCCGCGCGGCAAAACCTTTGCACACGACCTCTTTTTGCATGAACGCAAATACATTGTCGGGGTCCCAACGGTTCATGGCCTCCCAAAAGGCGTAACGGCCCAGCAAACTGGACAAACCCGTGCCCCTGAATTCGCCCGGTTCCCCGCCAATCCAGTATTCCCCGTGATAGCATGCCGTCCCGAAGACACGTGACACGCCTGGACCGGCCCGAAAGCGGGACCGCTCCAGATCAATGTCGACGCCGGAGGGCGGAAAATCACGGAAATTAAAACGCAAATACTCGCCCAAAGACACGCCGCCTGTCTCGATCATGCGCATCGCCTGTGTGTGAATAATGTGACCCGCGGAATTCCGCCCAATCATCCAAAATGCGTTTGTCGGGTTCAAATCATGTAGTCGCGGCTCAAAGGGATCGCCCAGAATATGGTCCGGCCGAGCTTCTTTAAGGAGCATGCGATAGTCCTCAAAATTGCTGCCTGCCGTCAGCGAAACGCCGATTTCCGCAAGTTTATCAAGGCTTAACGCCGCAAAGCGTTCCCCGTCGTCGAAGTTGTGAAGTGTCATGTTTGAGCCCCCAAAATGACTGATTCACTCTAGGTTAACGCAATTTACGCGCTTTGGCTTGTTTTTTGCCGAATCAAGCCGGGTAGGTCACTCTGGCGTCGGCAGGCATCAATTCCAGCACCTCCTGATCGAGTCCCTTAATGCGAATGGTTTCGGAACGGTCCACAACAGTAATCAGCGCAAAGCTGCCATCCGGGAAACGCCCCCCCATGAGCAGTCGATGATACGCCAGCGGTTCGGGCGGCGTGTCCGCGCTGCGCGGAATTTGAGTTACAACCTCGTCCAGTCTTAGCCCGCCACTGGCTTGCACTTCTTCAAACGACTGGTTGATGAGGTTCTCAAATTCCGGCCCCCCCGGAAACTCGCCCAGACCGCGTCCGATGCTGCTGCGGGCATTAGCCCACCCCCACCATTGTGCGTAAAATGACTCTTCTCCGATCTCGACACAAATCCAACCATGTGGCGTATGACGATACACCAAGACAAACGGCCTCATTTTCTGGAACTCAGGGGCCTCAAGGTATCCTTCACTCCTGCTCCAGGCGGAGATGCAATCGCGGAACAAAGACGACGTCAAATCCCAAGCGTGATTAAGTGGCTGATGTTGCTGAAAGAAAGCCCATCCATTAGGCGCTTCATGCGAAAACCGCATCAAATTGTTGACGTGGCCAGCCTGTCCTGTGATCCAGAGCTTGCCGCGTGCCAGCAGATCATCTGCTTCCGGCAGCATTTCAATGCCATGTGTTGTCAGCGTGTAGTGGTGCCCTTCCATCGAGAACAGTTTGTTCCCCGACACTTCCTCCAACTGTGCGATATGGCGCCTCACCGTTTGGCGGGTACTGCCGAGCTCCGCAACAGCATGACTAAGATTCAGGGTGCGCGCCAATGTCGTAAACGAACGTATCATCTCATACAGCAAAGACGGCACCTGCACCGGCGCAGCTTTGGCCTGCACCGTTTGCACGGGATCTTCTTGTATGGGTAACCTGACGTTCATTCGCGTCATGGTAAATCAATCATACATTTTGGCAATACAAATCACCCATCTTCCGTATAATTTTCCACCCAATTCGACATTTTTTATAACCGGATTAAAAAAATCTATGCAATTGAATGGAATCACCGCAGCCGCAATCAATGGAGGGCAAGTTCAACCAGAGGTAACAAGTTATGTCCCACCCCGTCGATGTTCATGTCGGTCGCAAACTCAAACAGATTCGCACCCTGCGACGCCTGTCCCAAACCGATGTCGCACGAAAGCTCGACCTGTCGTTCCAACAGATTCAGAAATACGAAATCGGATCGAATCGCGTCGCTGCCAGCCGCCTATTTGAATTGTCGCAAATCCTTGACGTACCACCGTCGTTTTTCTTTGAGGGTCTGCACGACAATGAGAATGAGTCGCCGCAAAAAGACCCCGGCATGGAAATTGTCAGCGCATTGGCTGCAATCAAAGACGAAGATATCAAGTCACGTATTGTCACATTTATTCAAGATGTTTCCGGTGTGACAGTTGCGAGGCGCGGCTAAAATACCGCCCGCCGGATCAGGTTTGCCCCAGCGATCAATAAGACAATCAAGGTGGCACGTTTGAACATGACTTGATCAATTCTGTCCACAACTCTGCTGCCTGCCCACATCCCGATGAGGGCCGGTGCCACCAACAGAAGCGAAAATGGCACGGTTTCGGCACGCAAAACGCCTGACCCGAAATGTGCGCCAACCAATGCAACCGAACCAAGGCCATAGATCACACCCTGCACCCTTAACTGGTCCAGTTTGGGCGTATTTATTGCGGTAAGATACATCACAGTTGTTGGCCCCCAGGTGCCGGCGAATCCACCTAGAATGCCGGCAACTGCACCCGCTACTATCTCAACCAGCTTGCTATTTCGGGTCAGGGAGAACTGGACACCGCTCAGTTGCAGGGCCGCATAGCCAAAAGCCGGCACACCAATGACAAACAGCAATAGTCGTTCGGGGACCACCCGAACCATTTGCGCGGCAATAACCAGAGTAATTCCTCCGGCGATCAGAAAGTACCTGAATGCCTTGACAGAGATCCAAGCAGCTCTTGGTCCTTGGCGCATGGATTGGACAATGTTTGTCACCAACGTCGGCGCAATCAGTCCTGCCAAGGCCAGTTCCGGCGCAAGAAACAAAGTCAGCCCTGAAATCAGGACCAGAGGCATGGCAAATCCAACCACACCTTTGACGAATCCCGCACAAAAAGCGATACACAATACAATGATAAAGGTAAGTGGGCCCAGAAACGGGAAAAACGCATCCATGGCCCTACATACCAGCTTGAAATAACACCGCACGGCAAATCGGCCGCGTAATTATCGAACAAATTGACGCAGTAAAACGTATCTTTGTTGTGCTGCGGCTGCGAAGTCGTTATCTGCGGTGCAGAAAAACAAGGGATAGATTTTAATGGCACATGACGGTCAGGATATGACATTGGCACAGGCTCCGGTCCTGTTGGATGATTTGCTTGCATTGACTGCTGCGGCTGTGCCGCCGGTTGATGCCATTCTGGAGAAAGCAAAGGCCAGTGTGCGCGATATGGTCAGTGCAGACGGACGCGTATCGGCTGGATTGATCGAAGCCAACCAAACCGCCGCGCATGGTCTTGCCTGGCTTGCCACATACGCGCAATCCTTGCATGAAATGCAGAAATGGGCCGAAGCACTGAATGCGAACGGCAAATTTGCCGAAACAGAACAGCTGATCCATCAAATCGCTTTTGGTGAATACCTTTGGCAAATCTACGGTGGCATCCAGATGAACCAGGGTGAAATCCTGCGCCTTCAGGATATGGGCCTGACCCAAGATGACATGCGCGGCTTGATGGAGCCTGCAATCCAGACCCTGACTCAAGGCGGCAACAGTCAGGCGGCGCGCACCCGTCTGGTTGAACTCATGCAGGAACAATCGGCAAACGCCACTGTTGGTGCATCCGGTCTGGACGAAGAGCTTGAAATGATCCGCGACCAATTCCGCCGTTATGCTGCGGAAAAGGTAGAGCCGTTTGCACATGAATGGCACCTCAAGGACGAGTTGATCCCGATGGAGATCATCAATGAACTGGCAGAGATGGGCGTTTTCGGCCTGACCATCCCGGAGGAATTTGGCGGCTTTGGCCTCTCTAAAGCCTCCATGTGTGTGGTTTCCGAAGAACTGTCGCGTGGATATATCGGCGTCGGTTCGCTGGCGACCCGTTCCGAGATCGCAGCAGAGTTGATCATCGCGGGCGGCACGGACGAGCAGAAAGCCAAATGGCTGCCGCGCATTTCTTCCGCCGAAACCCTACCGACTGCGGTATTCACCGAGCCCAATACGGGGTCAGACCTCGGCTCTTTGCGCACCCGCGCGGTAAAGGATGGAGATGACTATACCATCACTGGCAACAAAACATGGATCACTCACGCGGCACGCACGCATGTGATGACCTTGCTGGCGCGAACCGATCCTGAAACGTCCGACTACAAAGGCCTGTCGATGTTTCTTGCCGAAAAGACACCTGGCGATGATGCAAATCCCTTCCCTACGGATGGCATGACAGGCGGAGAGATCGAAGTCCTCGGCTATCGCGGCATGAAGGAATACGAACTGGCGTTTGACGGCTTCAAAGTCAAAGGCGAGAACCTGCTTGGCGGCGAAGAGGGAAAAGGCTTCAAGCAGTTGATGGAGACGTTTGAATCTGCACGCATCCAGACCGCTGCCCGCGCCATTGGCGTGGCGCAATCCGCGCTCGATATTTCCATGCAATACGCCCAAGACCGCAAGCAGTTTGGTAAGGCACTGATCAACTTCCCACGTGTTTCCTCCAAACTGGCAATGATGGCGGTCGAAATCATGATTGCGCGTCAGCTGACGTATTTCTCGGCCTTCGAGAAAGACGAAGGGCGCAGATGTGACGTCGAAGCAGGCATGGCAAAACTGCTTGGCGCACGTGTGGCATGGGCCGCAGCCGACAATGGTTTGCAAATTCATGGCGGCAATGGGTTCGCGCTGGAATACAAGATCAGTCGTGTGCTCTGTGATGCACGTATTCTCAACATCTTCGAGGGTGCGGCAGAAATCCAGGCACAGGTGATTGCGCGTCGCTTGCTCGGCTAAACCGCGCTTATACGACCTATACTAAAAACGCAGGGGAGGCATGACTTGCCTCTCCGCCCAAAGCGCGGTTATGACGAAACCATGTCTCGTCCCCGCCTCTCTCCTGAAAAATGGCTGATCGCCGGCCTTGATGCCCTTGCGGTGTCTGGCCCGAACGCTCTCGCAGCGGAACCTTTGGCGCGCGCACTCGGGACGACCAAGGGATCTTTTTATTGGCATTTCAAGGATGTCCCAACGTTTCAACAAGCTGTCCTGACAGCTTGGGAAACCGCCGCATTGGAACATGTTGTCACACAGCTGTCCCGCACGGATGATGCGGACAAACGCCTCAGGGATTTCGGGCAAACCGTTCTGACCGACCCGGTTGAATCGCAACTGCGTATCTGGGGTCAGACAGATGAACGTGTGGCGATTGCGCTGGTGGAAGTCGACACAGAAAGGCTGAACTATCTCACCCGCCTGTTACGGCAACTTGGTCTGGGCAATCCCGATTTTGCACGCGCTGTTCTGGCGACATTAATCGGCCTGCCACTAACGGGGGCGGATACAGATGCCGCACCATTTGATACACTTGTTGATACAGTACTGGCCCTGTCATGAGAACGTTGCCGCTTTTGTTGCTGATCGGCACTGCCGCCCTGATCAGCGCATGCCGACCGGACGAAACGGTCCGCGCGTATGGCGCAGCGGACAAGGTCTGGACATTGACAGAACTACGCGGCGCACCGTTCGACGCGGCTGCCACATTGGAGTTCCCGGAACGGGACCAGATCGCAGGTAGCGGCCCCTGTAATCGCTTTACCGCGACGCAGAATGTTCCTTATCCTTGGTTCGGCGTTGGGCCAATTGCCGCCACACGCATGGCCTGCCCTGATCTTGAGGCCGAAACTGCCTATTTCAATGCGCTCGCTGAGGCTTCGGTATCAGTTATCACCAAGGACACACTGACGCTGTCCGACGAGAACGATGTATTGCTGGTATTCAAATCCGGCGATTGAACGCATCAATATAGCGTGCACGGGCCTCTGGCAGAGGCTTGTCACCCAAATCCCGTGCCAAATGTGCGTTCAGAAAATACCCGGTCGTGACAAAGCCCTGTGCGATTTCATGGTCCGTCGCATCGCCGATACCCCGCAACACATCAGGCAGTGGCAGCATCCGGTCCGCCCAGTCACCAGCGCCTTTTGCCGATACCGCCTGCCCCGATTTTGGCGAAACATAAATCAACTCTTCCGTCGCCCCCGTCGCTGCGCAAGTGGTCAGATCAAGGCCAAAACCCATCTCTTCCAGCAGCGCCAACTCCCACTGGAGATACGCCAGAGGCCACAAATCGCTATGGTCCAACAAGTCAAGCAACGCCTCGGAGCGGGCATACAAGGCGGGATGGGGTTCGCGTTCCGGCAAACAAAATGACAGCAATGCAGTGACGGTGTTTAATCCCGCCAGCGCCAAACGGTCGCCCATCGCTACGGCAGCGCGGCTGCGCACCGGCTCCACTGCGAAGCTACCGATATGGTCCTCAAGGCGCGCGCGCCACACAACGTCAAGCTGCGCGCCGGGTTGCAGGATTGGGGCAATCTTGCGGCTGGTGCCACCACGTACGATGCCTGCATGACGGCCCTGTTCGGGCGTGAAAACTTCGATGATCAAGGAGTTTTCCCCGTGGCGGCGCGAGCTGAGCAATATCCCCTGATCACGCCATTCCATCAGGCAAGCCCGTCCTGATCCAGCAAGTGCCGCCCTTGGCGATCCTCCACCTCGATCACCCAAAGGTCAGGATCAAAACCGCGCTGCCGCGAAACTGTCTCATCCACTTCGCGTTCAGCGCCGCTAGCAAGTTCGATCCATTTTTTATCACCTGTCATGATGTCAAAGGAGCGCTGGAACAAGACCGCTTGCCCGTCGAGCGTGGCCAATTTCACCAACACAGCCCCTCCTGTATCATCGCCATGCGCCACAACGAAGGCAGGGATGTCAAAGACGTTCAATCGCGCCAGATAGGCATCAACCCAGAACCGCGCTGTCAATCGTGCCACGCCGCTACCCTTCACTTGGCCCTTAAACTCAATCCTACGCCTGCCTCAACTGCAAACGCCAGCGTTCAAAATCAGCTGTTTCCGTCTTTGAAATCAAGGCCCATTTCAGTGTACCGCTCAGCTTCATCCAGCCAATTGGCACGCACTTTGACTTGCAAAAACAGATGGATACGGCGACCCAGAAATTCTTCCAGTTCCTCGCGCGAAGCCTTGCTGACCGCTTTGATCGTCTCACCCTTGTTGCCCAGCACGATACCTTTGTGTCCGTCGCGGACCACAAAAATCAACTGATCCACGCGGGCGGAACCATCGGGACGTTCCTCCCAGTTTTCGGTTTCAACGGTCAATTGATACGGCAATTCCTGATGCAGTCTAAGCGTCAGTTTCTCACGGGTCATTTCCGCTGCAATCTGGCGCATCGGCAGATCAGCAATCTGGTCTTCGGGATAGAGCCATGGACCGCTTGGCACTTCACCCGCCAGCCATTTGCGCAAGGCATCCACGCCATGTCCTTTTTCCGCCGAGATCATAAATGTCTCGGCAAAATCAAAGCGTTCGTTCAGTTTCCGGGACAAACCCAGCAAAACCGGAGCCTCAACACGGTCAATCTTGTTGATCGCCAACGCAACCTTGCGGCCTTTCCCGATCTCGGACAGCCCTTCCAGAATACGCTCGACCCCTTCGGTCATTCCACGTTGTGCCTCGACAAGCAGAACCACGACATCCGCATCTGCCGCGCCTCCCCAAGCGGCGGCAACCATCGCACGGTCAAGACGGCGGCGGGGTTGGAACAGGCCTGGCGTATCCACAAATACGATCTGGCTGTCGCCTTCCATCGCCACACCGCGAATGCGCGCGCGTGTGGTCTGCACTTTGTGCGTCACGATAGAGACTTTGGCCCCTACCATCCGGTTCAGCAATGTGGACTTACCGGCGTTGGGTTCACCAATCAGGGCGACAAATCCGGCCCTCGTTGCCGTAGGCTCGGGTGTCGTCATGGGTCATTCTCCAATTTTGCCAAAAGCGTGGTTGCCGCGGCCTGTTCAGCAGCGCGTTTTGAGGGCGCGGTTGCTTGGGCGCTTTCGCCCGTTTCAAGTTTGGCCGCGATTGTAAACACCGGTGCATGATCAGGGCCGCTGCGGGCAGTTGTTACATATTGCGGTGGCTGTAATTTCCGGGCCTGCGCCCATTCCTGTAGCGCCGTTTTGGCATCGCGCGCGTCATCTTCAACGGTTTCGATCCGCTTGCCCCACAGTTGAAGGATCATGGATTTGGCCGCATCAAACCCGCCATCAAGATAGACCGCTGCAATAACAGCTTCAATTGCGTCGCCCAACAAGGCCTGCTTGCGTCGGCCGCCTGAAATCATCTCAGAACGCCCCAATTTCAGAACCGTGCCAAGATCAATTTCGCGCGCGACGTCCGCGCAAGTTTCTTTGCGTACCAAGGCGTTAAAACGCGGAGCAAGCTGCCCTTCGCTTGCACCTCGATCACTTTCCAGCAAGGCTTGCGCCATCACAAGGCCCAACACACGGTCACCAAGAAACTCAAGGCGCTGATTATCATCGCGGTTTGCCGAGGACATGGACGCGTGTGTGACGGCACGAACCAGGAGCGCAGGATCACGGAATGCGTGTCCGATGCGTTCCTGGAACGCTTTGAGATCTCCGCTCAGTTTCATTCAACCCCTTTGAAAAACCGGTCGCCACGCCAAGTCCAGAAGTACAGCATCGAGCTGCCCGCAGAGCTGAACATGATGCGATCGGCGCGACCAATCAGGTTTTCGTAAGGGACAAAACCAACACCACCAACCTGCTGCGCAAGGCGGCTGTCGGCGGAATTATCACGGTTGTCGCCCATGAAAAAGAAATGACCCTCCGGGACGCTATAGACACCCGTACGGTCGGATTGCTGGTTGCCAATATTCAGGATTGCATGTGAAACGCCGTTTGGAAGTGTTTCAATCTGGCGGGATTTAGTACATGTGCCGCCTTCGCCAACGGGGCCATTTTCGCAACGTGGTCGCAGGCGTTGTGGTCCTTGTGCAGCCATCTCTTCTTCGAACACACCGGCGTCCTCGAGCTTGACTGCTTCACCATTGATCTGCACCACACCACCCGTGACCTGAACAGTGTCACCCGGCAAGCCGATCACGCGTTTGATGTAGTCACGGCCCGACACCGGATGACGAAACACCACAACGTCACCGCGTTCCGGTTCACTGCCCCACAAGCGGCTGTTGTCGCCGTCAAATGCACCACAGATGTCCGTAGCATCCACTTCGATCCCCAGATTGGGCAACATCAGGGACGGACAGGACGCGTAGGAATAACCATACGCCATTTTGTTCACAAAGAGGAAATCGCCAATCAAAAGCGTCTCTTTCATCGACCCCGATGGAATCCAGAACGGCTGAAAAAACAGCGTGCGAAAGACACCTGCGATGACCAGTGCATAGACGACAGTCTTGATCGTTTCGACAATGGCATTGCCGGATTTTTCGGTGTCAGCCATGCGGCGTCCTTCTTGTGTCATTTGGGGTTACATGCGGGCGGGGCGCGGTACTGTCAAGATGGGCAGATCGGGATGTCGTAGGGAACGGGTTCTTTGCGGATGAATACCGCCTAAATGCAAACGGAACGGGGTGAAAACTAGGTTTGCGTCACGGGCCGCGCTTCGATCACGACAAAAGCCTGTGCCCAAGGATGATCGTCTGTCAGGGTGACGTGTATGATCGCTTCGTGTCCTGCAGGTGTCATTTTGGCAAGGCGTTCGGCGGCCCATCCCGTAACAGCCATCACCGGTTGTCCGGTGTCCATATTGCTGACCATCATGTCGCGCCAGGAGATACCCATGCGCAGACCTGTTCCCAAAGCTTTGGAACAGGCTTCTTTTGCCGCCCAGCGCTTTGCATAGGTCCCGGCAACATCCTTGCGCCGCTCGGCTTTGCCCTGTTCCACTTCCGTAAATACCCGATTGCGGAAACGGTCACCAAAACGATCGAGCGTGCCTTGAATCCGCTCGATATTGGCGAGGTCGGTACCGATCCCAAGAATCATAAGGTTGCCGCGCGCGCCTTATCCATCAACTGCCGCATTTTCAGGATCGCTGGTTCAAGACCGAGGAAAATTGCCTCGCCAATCAGAAAATGCCCGATGTTCAATTCACGCACTTCTGGAAATGTCGCAACAGGTGCCACAGTATCATAGGTCAAACCATGCCCCGCATGGACCTCAAGGCCCAGTGAGTGTGCAAATGTCGACATTTCGCGCAGCTTGGTCAACTCGACCTCTGCCTCCTCCAACCGCCCTTCGGCATGGGCATCACAATAGGCCCCTGTGTGGAGTTCGATCACTTCCGCCCCGATACGGTTCGCCGCTTCGATCTGACGCGGGTCAGCAGCGATAAAAATCGACACACGGCTACCCGCTTCGCGCAGCGGCGCAATGAAGTGGGCCAATTTATTCTCTTCGCGCGCCACCTCAAGTCCGCCTTCGGTTGTACGTTCCTCGCGCTTTTCCGGAACGATGCAGACAGCATGGGGTTTATGACGCAAGGCAATCTTTTGCATCTCGTCAGTCGCCGCCATTTCAAAGTTAAGTGGCACGCGCAGCACCTCCATCAACCCTTCGATGTCCGCATCGGAAATGTGACGGCGATCCTCACGCAGATGTGCGGTAATACCATCGGCACCTGCCTCTTGTGCGATGCGGGCCGCACGCAACGGATCAGGATAGGCACCACCACGAGCATTGCGCACGGTTGCCACATGGTCGATGTTTACGCCAAGACGCAGTTTTTCCGCATTAGACATGACATGTCCCTCTCATTTCGCCTGATCCGCCATACGCTTGGATTCGGCTTTGGCAGCAGTCTTTTGTTTCAGCGATTCAAACTTGGCCTTGATCAGACCCCGGCGACGCTTTTGATAGGCATGTAGCAGTGGCACGGTCAAATAGTAGGCGATTGTCGCACAGATGATACCGGGGACAATGCCGCCAATCAGATAGGGATAAAAGACCTCACGCGAAAAGATCGCAAGGCCCGACCAATCCATTTGCGCATCTGTAAAGATCGAAATGAAATTGTGCCAAAGATCACTACCCGCATCGCCGAACTTGCGACTGAGGGCGCGCAGCTCTCCTTCTTCCAAGTCGGTTCCCAGAATGAGGTGTCCCGTTTTCAACGAGGACAGTGCAATAAAGACAAAGGTCAGCGGATTGCCGACAAAAGTCGCCAATAAAGACGCCAGCATGTTGCCCCGCATCAACCGGGCCAACAGAACAGCGGCCACAAAATGAAAACCGAACAGCGGTGAGAAAGTGACAAAGACCCCAGCCCAGACCCCGCGCGCGATGCGTTCGGGACTGTCGGGCAGTCGCTTCATCCGGTGTTTGACATACATGAACGCGCGTGACCAACCGCCGCGTGGCCACAAGAATTCGGCCATCGCACGCATAGTCGGTTTCGGATCGCGGCGTTTGAAGATCAAGTTTGCAGTCCTGCCTTTATTTTGCGTCTATGTTAACAACCATAATTATGTGTCACGTCATCTTGTCGGCTTTTGGGCATCGATTTTACGAAATCTTGTCACTTCAGCCACATCATCTTCGGCCTCAAGTGTCAGCATCAGGGAATGAAGATGTGCCACGTCGCGTAGATCAAGATAGATCAGCATCCGGTAAAAATCAGGTTTTCGTTCCAAAAACTCCAAATCAGAGATATTCGCCGACGCCTCGCCAATCAAGGTGCAGATACGGCCCAGCGCGCCCGCGCCGTTGCTGATGGTCAGGTCAATCACGGTACCATAAACCGCCTGATGATTGCCATCGTGCCAGCGCAAGTCAATCCAGCGTTCTGGCTGATCTTCGTATTCACTTAACTTTTCGCAATCAATTGCATGGACGGTCACACCCTGCCCTTTGAAGGTGATCCCGATGATACGCTCCCCCGGAAGCGGCGTACAGCAGGGAGCAAGGTTATGAAATTGACCCTGCTCAAGACCGACGACTGCACTTCTGGCGTCTATCGCTCCCCCTTCCTTGGGGGTGATGTCAGGATAGACAGACTCAACTACTTCACGGCCTGTGATCTCTGAGCTGCCAAGTCGTGCAAGAAGTTCATGCACATCCTCAAGCCGCATGTTTTTCGCTGCGGTGCGCAAAACCTTGTCGGTTGCCTCCTTGTCGACCTGAGCGAACGCCGAGCGCGCAAGCTCTTGGCCAAGCTTCACGAAACGGGCCCGATCCACCTCACGCAACGAACGGCGAATGGCGGATTTGGCTTTGCCAGTTGTTGCGATATCAAGCCATGTCACCTGCGGAGTCTGGCCTTCTGCGCGGATAATCTCGATAGACTGACCGTTTTTGACACGGGTCCAAAGTGGAACACGCATCCCGTCAATCTTGGCACCGACGCAGGCATTGCCGATGCGCGTATGGATCGCATAGGCGAAATCAATTGGCGTGGCACCACGCGGCAACTTCACCACATCGCCCTTTGGCGTGAAACAGAACACTTGGTCGGCGTACATTTCGAGCTTCACCGCCTCCAGAAAATCCTCATGGTTTTCTTCAGCGTCGAATTGCTCGTTGAGCTGCGAAATCCATTTCACCGGATCAACCGCAAACGGGTTCTTGGATCGTTTTCCCTCACGGTAAGACCAATGCGCTGCCACACCTGTCTCGGCTACGTCATGCATCTGGCGCGTTCTGATCTGCACCTCTACCCGTTTGCCATCACGACCCGAAACCGTGGTGTGGATAGAACGGTAGCCATTCGATTTGGGTTGACTGATGTAATCCTTGAACCGGCCCGGCACAGCACGCCACCGGCGATGGATCACACCAAGAATCCGGTAACAGTCTTCCTCGCTATTGTTCAGAATACGAAAGCCGTAGATATCGGACAAACGCGAAAAACTCAGCTCTTTTTCCTGCATCTTGCGCCATATGGAATAAGGCTTTTTGGCACGGCCATAAACTTCTGCATCGATCCCCGCCTTGTCCAGTTCAAGGCGCATATCACCGGTAATACGCTGGATCACATCGCCTGATTCACGTTGCAAGGTAATAAAGCGACGGATGATGCTGGCGCGCCCTTCAGGATTAAGCACCTTGAAGGCCAGATCCTCTAGTTCTTCGCGCATCCACTGCATACCCATGCGGCCCGCCAACGGCGCGTAGATATCCATGGTTTCACGCGCCTTCTGCGCCTGCTTGTCATCCCGCATCGCCCTGATTGTGCGCATATTGTGAAGGCGATCAGCAAGTTTGACCAAAATCACCCGCAGGTCTTTCGACATTGCCATGAACAGCTTGCGGAAATTCTCGGCCTGTTTCGTCTCGGTCGAGTTAAGTTGCAGATTGGTCAGCTTTGTTACGCCATCAACCAGTTCCGCAACTTCGGTGCTGAATAGACGTTCGATGTCTTTGTAGGACGCACGGGTATCTTCGACCGTATCATGCAACAGCGCGGTGATAAGCGTGTCGTCATCCAATTGCTGCTCCGTCAGGATCGCGGCAACTGCAACCGGATGGTTGAAATACGCCTCGCCTGAATGGCGCAATTGGCCCGCATGCATGTCGCGGCCAAAATCATAGGCCGCGCGCAGCAGTTTTTCGTTGGTCTTGGGGTTGTAAGCCTTAACAAGGGAAATCAGGTCATCAGCAGTGATTTCAGTCGTGTCCATCAAACTGCCTCTTGACCCCGCACATGGCGGGCGGGTGTTAGCCCTGCCCCTGCGCTGCCATTAACTGCCGCAGCAGCATTTCTTCTGACATGCTGTCTTCTTCGGGCTTGTCCTGCTCTGCACCCATAAGAAGCGCCATTGCGTCCTCTTCGGGCTCATCCACTTCGATCTGGTTCTGGTTGGATTCGATCAGACGTTCGCGAAGATCTGCCGCACTCTGGGTTTCTTCCGCAATCTCGCGCAGGGAAACAACAGGGTTCTTGTCGTTGTCGCGGTCCACGGTCACAGCGGATCCCGCAGAGATTTCACGCGCACGGTGCGCTGCAAGCATGACAAGCTCAAAACGGTTGGGAACTTTGTCTACACAATCTTCAACGGTGACGCGGGCCATGGAAGCCTCCAATATCTCAAAGGGCGATCAGAAGTGGGGTAATTAGGCCGGATTGGCCCAAGTTACAAGTCGTTATTGCAACCCGCTTGCCTCACGTCAGGCCAATATCCTGACCCCCTCCAGATCAGCCGGATCAAGAGCATCCCGCATTTCTATCACATTGAGTCCAAGCACCGGATGCACCCAATCAGGGGCCACATCAGCAAGTGGCACCAAGACAAAGGCACGGTCCTGAAGCCGGGGGTGCGGCAGGATCATTTGGTCAGGTGTGGTGCCAATTTGCGCATCCAGTGGCAAATTACGCCATTCTGCGTGGGTTTTCGCGTCTGGTAACACACAATCGCCAAATGCGATCAAATCAAGATCAAGGGTGCGTTGCCCCCAGCGTGCGACCCTTTCCCGGCCCATCTGCGCCTCGATTTCGTGGCACACCGCAAGCGCATGTTGCGGCGTCCAGTCCGCGCCAAAGCGTGCGGCCGCGTTCACATAGTCAGGTCCATTGCCTGCAGGAAAGGCAGGTGTGCTATAAAACGGGCTAACGGCGCGAATCACTGCGCCGTATTTCTCAAGGACATCCAGCGCCGCCCGGAGGGTTTTTTCTGGCGCTCCAACCGATGACGTTAAGTTAGCACCAAGCGCTAAAAGCCAATACCCGTCAGGATTGAGCGGGTCTTTGCCATATTCCCCGTGAACTTGGGCTTGCGGCATGGTCAGAATTCCTTACTTAGACATCCGAGCGAGATGTCTGGTGGGTTAAATTTTAATTCGCGCTTTTATTGATACAGCGCAATGCTAGATAGCAGCCGATCGGCAAGGTTTCAGGACGGTTTAGAGTTAGACGGCATATTAGTCGGAAGGAAAATACATGTTTTACAAAGATGAGCGGCTTGCGCTCTTCATCGATGGGTCAAACCTCTATGCCGCGGCTAAGACATTGGGCTTTGATATAGACTACAAATTGTTGCGCCATGAGTTCATGCGTCGCGGCAAGTTGTTGCGCGCGTTCTACTACACTGCTTTGTTGGAAAACGACGAATACTCACCAATTCGACCACTGGTTGACTGGTTGAACTATAACGGCTTCACCATGGTCACAAAACCGGCCAAGGAATACACCGACAGCATGGGCCGCCGTAAGGTAAAGGGCAACATGGACATCGAACTGGCCGTTGATGCGATGGAATTGGCTCCGCACGTCGACCATATCGTGATTTTCTCGGGCGACGGTGATTTCCGCCCGCTGGTCGAAAGCCTGCAACGGCAGGGCGTTCGCGTGTCCTGTGTATCCACGATCCGCAGCCAACCGCCGATGATTTCAGACGATCTGCGTCGTCAGGTCGATAACTTCATTGAACTTGAAGACCTGCGTGACGTCATTGGCCGCCCACAGCGCCAAACAGAACAACAGCGCGACGAGTGAGGCGCAAACGGCACCATGCCGCACTGGACCTGTGAGACATGAGACATTAAGTCATGGGCATTCAATGGAGTGTGCCATGACCAAGCCCCCCCTTACCCTCTACCTCGCTGCCCCGCGCGGGTTCTGCGCAGGTGTAGATCGTGCGATCAAGATCGTAGAGATGGCCTTGGAGAAATGGGGCGCACCCGTCTATGTCCGCCATGAAATTGTGCACAACAAATTTGTCGTAGACGGATTGCGCGACAAGGGGGCAGTGTTTGTCGAGGAACTGGATGAATGTCCCGATGACCGTCCGGTAATTTTTTCGGCGCATGGCGTACCGAAATCTGTCCCTTCTGCCGCAGCAGCACGCCAGATGGTCTATGTCGATGCAACGTGTCCACTGGTCAGCAAGGTTCACATCGAAGCACAACGCCACGCGGATGCGGGCCTCCAGATGATCATGATTGGCCATGAAGGGCATCCCGAAACAGTTGGCACAATGGGACAACTTCCAGAGGGCGAGGTTTTGTTGGTAGAAACACCCGAAGACGTGGCCGTGGTTGACGTACGCGACGAAGACAAGTTGGCCTACATCACCCAAACCACGTTAAGTGTCGACGATACGGCAGATATTGTCGCCGCCCTTCGCACCCGTTTTCCTTCCATCGTCGGACCACACAAAGAAGATATCTGTTACGCGACAACCAACCGACAAGAAGCCGTCAAGGCGATGGCCCCGAAATGCGACGCAATGCTGGTTGTCGGCGCGCCCAATTCCAGCAATTCCAGGCGACTGGTTGAAGTTGGTGCCCGTGCAGGATGCGCCTATTCACAATTGGTACAACGCGCAGACGACATCGACTGGCGCAGCCTGAAAGGCATCAAGAGCATCGGCATCACGGCCGGAGCCTCCGCACCTGAAGTGCTGATAAACGAGGTCATCGCCGCTTTTGCAGATCGCTATGAAATGACGCAGGAATTGGTTGAAACCGCACAGGAAAACGTGGAATTCAAAGTGCCACGGGTTCTACGCGAACCTGCCTGAGACCGCGCCCCACGCCTCAATGAACTCACGACTTTACCCCGCGTCCTCTGCGGCTTACGGTTTGTCGAACGCAGCGCTGCCAAGAGGTACCATATGATCTCGATCCAATTTCTTCTCACTGCTTTTGTGGTCGTGATCGCCCCCGGAACCGGCGTAAGTTATACGCTTGCATTGGGACTGGGTCAGGGGCGGCGTGCCGCATTGTGGGCGGCTTTGGGCTGCACCTTCGGAATTGTACCGCATCTGGCCGCGGCAACCCTAGGCCTCGCCGCCGTGCTACACACTTCTGCCGTATTGTTCACCATCGTAAAATGGGCGGGCGTTGCCTATCTGCTGTACCTCGCATGGCAAAGCCTGAAATCAGGGGGTGCCCTTGCGGTCACTGCCGAAAAGTCGGCCGAAAGTGGCTGGACCATTGCGCAGCGCGGTGGGCTGATCAACATTCTGAACCCCAAACTGTCAATTTTCTTTCTCGCCCTTTTGCCTCCGTTCCTAAGCGGCAATGCGGCCACCGCCACATTGGAGATGGGCTTGATGGGTGCGATCTTTATGGTTCTTACGTTTGCCGTTTTTGTCCTTTATGGCACTTTTGCCGCCGCCGCCCGCACATGGCTGCTGGGATCAGAAACCGTCATGCGATGGCTCAACCGCTCGTTTGCTGCAATCTTTGCCGCACTTGCAGGTCGGCTGGCTGTTGAAAGGGTATAGAAAATGATTGGTCGCATTCCTCCCGCCGCTTTTTTGCTGGGCTTTGCCGGATTGATTCCGTTCCTCTGGGCCGCTTTGCTTGTGCTAAATCCCACGGCTACTCCGGGCTGGCCTATTCCCAAAGTTATGCTGGGTGACGGCAAATTGATCATGCTTCGATATGGCGGCGTGATCCTTCCGTTCATGTCGGGCATTTTGTGGGGCTTTGCCACAGGGGCGCGCGGCAAGATGTCTTATGCAGCCTACGCCCTGTCCGTGGTGCCAGCCCTCTGGTGGTTCTTCATGCCCGGCATCGGCGTCACCTCTGCATTAACCAACCTTGCCACAGGATTTCTCGGATTGTTATTGCTGGATTACGCTTTCTACCGCTGGGATCTGGCACCAAGTTGGTGGATGACCTTGCGCCTCCAGCTGACCTTGGTTGTTGTGCTATGCCTTGGCATAGGAATTCTGGTATGAGCGATCCTGAGACCCTCAAAATCTATAGCGCCAAGGCAGATGACTATGTGGCGCTCACGTCAGGATCGGTCATTAAAGACCCAATGTTCGACGCCTTCCTCGCAGAATTGCCAAGTGCAGCTAGTATCCTTGATCTCGGCTGCGGTCCGGGTCATTTCTCCGCCGCAATGGCAGCAAGAGGGCATGCCGTAACAGCGCTAGACGCTGTGCCGGAAATGGTTGATTTAGCGGCGGCCCATAGCGGTGTGACCGCACATGTCGCCACCTTTGACGAGATCACAGGCGAAAACTTGTATGACGGCGTCTGGGCCAACTTCAGTCTGCTGCACGCGGCGCGTGATATGATGCCAAAGCATCTTGCAGCATTACACAAGGCGCTCAAACCAAAAGGCGTTTTTCATATTGCACTCAAGTCGGGAACCGGATCAAAGCGCGACACGCTGGGACGCCTTTATACCTATTACACAGATACGGAGCTGACGGCGATGTTGGAGAAAACAGGTTTCACCGTTACCGACCGCGCGTCTGGCTGTGACATCGGAATGGACGGCGCAATGGCCGACTGGATCGCGTTGCGCGCCCGTGGCTGAACTTTACGCCTATACAGATGGTGCCTGTTCCGGCAATCCCGGCCCCGGTGGCTGGGGTGTCTTGATGCAGGCCAAGGACGGCGACAAAGTGGTCAAAGAACGCGAGTTGAAAGGCGGCGAGGCGCAGACCACCAACAACCGGATGGAATTGCTGGCCGCTATTAATGCGTTGGAAACACTCGAACGCGAAACCACCATCACGATCGTAACGGACAGCAACTACGTCAAGAATGGCATCACTGGATGGATTCACGGCTGGAAGAAAAACGGCTGGAAAAATTCCGCCAAAAAACCCGTCAAAAACGTAGAGCTATGGCAACGACTGGATGCCGCCAACGCCCGTCATAACGTCAAATGGGAATGGGTCAAAGGCCACGCAGGCCACCCCGAAAACGAACGCGCCGACGAACTCGCACGCGCGGGAATGGCACCCTTCAAACCATGACCTTGGTTGCGCTTCTGGATTACGCATCCGTGCTGGTTTTTGCCATTACCGGTGCGCTGGTGGCCAGTCGTGCCCAGCTTGATCTGGTCGGCTTTGCCTTTATCGCCTGCCTGACTGCGTTAGGCGGCGGTACGATCCGCGATCTGTTACTTGACCGCAACCCGATCTTCTGGATCGCCAATCCAACCTATCTGGGTGTCGCCGCAGGTGCCGCGCTGGTGATCTTTTTCACCGCACATCTGCTGGAAAGCCGGATGCGTGCGCTGATCTGGCTTGATAGCTTCGCGCTGGCGGTTGCTGTGGCGGCGGGTGCCGGTGTTGCCCTTTCACTGGACCAGTCAGCGGTCATTGTGATCCTAATGGGCATGATCACCGGTTGCATGGGCGGTTTGATGCGCGATGTGGTGGTCGCAGAAGTGCCGCTGGTACTGAAACAGGGCGAACTCTATGTGACGGCTGCTTTTGCAGGGGCGGGAACTGCGGCTATTGCAAAGCTCTATTTGCTGGATACATCGCTTGCGCTGCTGACGTGCGCCCTTGTGACATGGGTATTGCGGGCAGGTTCGTTGATGTTTGGCTGGCATTTGCCCATCTACAAGAACGAACCGCCAAAAAGCTGACCAATCGTCACTTTCGCCAGTGAAACGGCACAATCACCAAAGCACCGATAGACGATACAATCGCATTCACACCGGGCGAGGAAAATCCGAGACCAAACATGATGCGGATGAAGTAGAACACGAACGCCCCACCCACGCAGATGATGATAGACTGCAGATAACCGTTATGTGTCCAACCAGTTTTCTCGGAGACATAACCGACGATCCCCGCGATAACGACAGTGCCGAACAGGACCAGAAACATCGCGTTATTCTCCGTTCAGGATTGTGCCGGGCGCAATCTGCGCCCCGCTTTGAAACACATCCACATCCTGCGCCGCCTTGCCCGCCCGTTGCAAGCGGGTCAGTTGAACCGCCCCGTCACCACAGGCAACGCGCAATCCGCTGTCGAGGACCTGGCCAGCTGCGCCGCTGCCAGTAGACAAGGTTGAGCCAAGCGCCTTGACGCGGATACCGTCCAGGTCGAACCACGCGCCGGGAAACGGGGACAGACCCCGGATCAGACGATCTACTTCAATGGCAGGCCTGGTCCAGTCGATGCGGGCTTCGGACTTGTCAATCTTGGCGGCGTAGGTAACACCCTGCTCTGATTGCGGCTGGGGTACAAGCGTATCAAGCGTGGCAATTGCCTCGACAATGGCTTCGGCACCCAGCGCACTCAGCCTGTCATGTAATTCTGCCGTTGTCTCTGACAGCCCGATCTCAACTTCTTTACACATCAACACCGCACCCGTGTCCAACCCTGCATCCATCTGCATGATGCAAACACCCGTCTTCGCATCCCCCGCCATAATCGCTCGGTGGATCGGTGCCGCGCCGCGCCAACGTGGCAACAGGCTGGCGTGGATGTTCAAACAGCCTCTGGTCGGCGCATCCAGCACGGCTTGGGGCAGGATCAAACCATAGGCGACAACCACGGCAATATCCGCATTCAGTGCCGCAATCTCTGCCTGCGCCTCGGGCGTTTTCAACGAAACAGGATGGCGCACCTCAAGTCCCAGCGCTTCTGCACGTTCATGCACGGCAGTTGGGCGATCTTTCTTGCCGCGCCCTGCTGGACGGGGTGGCTGGCTATAGACGGCAGCGATATCATGGCCCGCGTCAACCAATGCATCCAGCACAGGAACGGAGAAATCCGGCGTGCCCATAAAGATGATACGCATTGATGCCGCCTCCTGTTGGGCCGTTTACCCGTTTAGTTTCTTGGCTTTACGCAACAGCATGTCACGTTTGGTCTTGCTCAAGCGGTCAAAGTACATCCGCCCCGCAAGATGGTCGATCTGGTGCTGCACACTCGTCGCTTCCAGCCCGACAAATTCGCGTCGCGCAATCACACCGTTCTGATCAAGAAACCGAACCGACACCGCGCGGGGCCGTGTGATCTTGGCCGACACACCCGGAAGACAAGGGCTGGCTTCTTCATGCTCGTTCGGCTTGGCAGAGGCTTCAATCACCTGCGGATTGGCCATCAGAATACGGCGGTTCCGTTCACTTGACGCATCCACAACAGCCAATTGCAGCATCACACCAATTTGCGGCGCACCCAAACCAACTCCGGGCATGGCGTCCATCGTATCGACCATATCCTGCCAAATGCCACGCACCTCATCGGTGATTTCCACAACTTCTTCGGCCTTCGTGCGCAGACGCTTATCCGGCCACTGGAGGATATTACGCACACTCATTGCGCATGATACTCCGCAATCAAAGCCTCGCGTTCATCCGACAACAAATGATCAAACGTCACGATCCCGTCGAGATGATCAATTTCATGCTGTACACATGCGGCAACAAAACCGTCAAAACTCTGCACATATCGCCCACCATTCAACCCCGTCCAGACCATTTGCACCTGCGCGGGGCGCGAAATCTCGGCACTCACACCGGGGATACTCAGGCAGCCTTCCGTATTGGTCACACGCTCTTCGCTCAGCTCCTGCAACATCGGGTTGATGCAAACCAACGGATCGGATTTGCCTTCTTTCCACCCCGCATCCATCACAAATATGCGGTGCGTCGACCCAACTTGTGGCGCGGCAAGACCACGACCAGGCGCAGCATACATGGTTTCCAACATATCGGCGGCAAGCGTTTCAATCTCTGGCGTGATTTCTTCCACAGGCACACAGGTATCCGTCAACCGCGGATCAGGCCACAGGACAATCGGCAACACGCTCATGCGCGGGCCAACTCGCGTTTCAGCTTTACCATCTTACGCGTCATCATCTGGCGTTTCAGCGGCTTGAGGTAATCAATAAACAACTTGCCATTGAGGTGGTCGATTTCATGCTGCACACAAGTTGCCCACAACCCGTCAAAGGTCTCCGTCTGCGCATTGCCATCACGGTCCATCCACTCGACGTCCACAACCTTGGGGCGCGTCACATCCGCATATAGATCAGGCAGTGACAAACAGCCCTCCTCATACGTATTTTCCTCATCCGAGGACGCCAGAATGCGCGGATTGAACATCACCATCGGGCGCGGCTTTTCGCCCTCCTCTTTGACACAATCGAGCACAATCAAACGGTCCAGAATACCGATCTGTGGTGCTGCCAAACCAATGCCTGGTGCCTCGTACATCGTGCGCAGCATGTCGTCGGCCAGCGCGCGCAGATCGTCCGTCACGTCATCAACGGGCTTGGCCAGTTTTTTCAAGCGCGGATCGGGGTGTAAAAGAATGTTGCGTTTCATACCGCTGATTTAGGGGATGCACCCCGCCACTGCAAGCGAGGGCTTGCAGGTCGCGCCGTAACCGCTAGCTTGAGCGCGCATAAAAGGAGCCATCCCATGAGTTTTGACGAGATCATCGACCGCCGCGACACCCATTGCGCCAAATGGGACAAGATGGAGGCGCTGTACGGCGTGCCGCGCGACACAGGGATCGCGATGTGGGTGGCCGATATGGATTTCCGCCCACCTCAAGTTGTGCAAAATGCCCTGCAGGCGCAAGTAAACCATGGTGTTTACGGCTATTTCGGCGATGACAGCAAATATCTGGCCGCGATCCAGTGGTGGATGGACAGCCGCCACGGCTGGAAGATTGAACCGGAATGGGTGTTCACAACGCACGGTCTGGTGAACGGCACGGCGATGTGCGTGGATACCTTTACCGTCGAAGGGGACGGCGTGGTATTGTTCACGCCTGTTTACCATGCCTTTGCCAAGGTGATTAACGCCGCAAACCGCAAGGTCGTGGAATGCGAGATGCCCGTTGTCGATGGTCGCTACGAAATGGATTTTGACGCATGGGATGCGCAAATGACCGGCAGCGAAAAAATGGTGATCTTGTGTTCGCCGCACAATCCCGGCGGGCGTGTCTGGAGCCGCGCAGAACTACAGGGCGTCGCTGATTTCGCCAAACGGCACGATCTGGTTCTGGTGTCTGATGAAATCCACCATGATCTTGTGATGCCCGGTAACACACATATCCCGATGGCCGACATCGACGGGATTACCGACCGTCTTGTGATGATGACGGCGACAACCAAGACCTTCAACATCGCGGGCAGCCATTCGGGCAACGTGATCATTGAAGACCCTGATTTGCGGGCGAAATTCGGCGCGCGGATGATGGCGCTTGGCCTGTCACCAAATTCCTTTGGTTTGTTCATGGCAACCGCCGCCTATTCACCCGAAGGGGCTGCGTGGGTGGATGATCTGGTGGCCTATCTGGATGGCAACCGATGCTTGTTTGATGACGCCGTGAACGCGATTCCGGGCCTCAAGTCGATGAACCTTGAAGCAACCTATCTGGCGTGGGTCGATTTTGAGGACACCGGCATGGCCCGTGACGAATTCACACGCCGCGTGCAGGAAGATGCAGGCATCGCAGTGAACCACGGACCGACCTTTGGCAAGGGCGGCGAAAACTTCCTGCGCTTCAACATCGCAACGCCACGGGCGCGGGTTAAAGAAGCCTGTGAACGGTTGGTCAAGGCATTTGGGGATTTGCAGTAGTTAGCCTCAATTCGATCCTGAAAGGTCTTGCGCGATCATCAGCGCATTGCCGTCAGGATCATAAAGCGTTGCTAGGCTGACCATGCCTTCCATCGTCTCTGTGTCACCGTCAAACCGGACCCCTTCGGCTTCCAACGCCGAACGGGCCACGCCAATATCGGCGACTCCGAATACAGGAATAGCATTTCCGGGCGTTGGTTCCGCCTGCTCGCCCAACCCCAAGACAACACCTTTGGTTTTGGTGTCCATCTCGCTCCAACCTGCCTCATCAATATGCATACGTAGTTCAAACCCGAACATTTTGTTGTACCAGTCAGCGCTTGCGTGCCGATCCTTTACAGAAATGGCAAAAGTGATCTGATCATCCAAAGTTACAACTGACATGGTGCTTTCCTATGTTTGAAAAATATATTAACTATACTTTATGGACATAAATCTTCTTGTCAAGATTACCGCCCGTGCTTGGTCGCTTTCGATCCTCGGGCTGATGCATCGGGGTGTTCCCGGTCGTCAGGCCGCGCTGCTTGCCAAATCGGGTGCCGGGCGCACAGCATTTGCACACAGCTTAAAGCACCTGGTAGATCTTGGGTTGTTGGAACGCACCCCCGGTCACGGACATCCTTTGCGCCCTGAATTCCAACTTACAGAGAAAGGGAAAATCGCTGCACATATAGCGGACCAGATTGAAAAATCTTCCGCACAAACCTTGGAAAATACCCTTCTGCGCCGTGCATGGACCGTGCCAATTCTTGCCGTCAGCACACAGCCAAGGTTCTTTTCCGACCTTAAGAAAGAGTTACCATCCATAACAGATCGGGCTTTATCGCAATCTCTAAAACAGTTGGAAGACCAACACTGGGTGAAACGCCAGATCAACACGAACATACATCCGCCACGCGCCTTGTATCTGGCAACAAACGAAGGCGCATCTATTGGAAATGCCGTTGGACTTGGCATCTAGAGCGTTTTCGAAAAAACCTGAACCATCCTTCGTCACCTAACACCTTGAAATCTTTGATTTCAGGCAACGTTAGGCGATTCAGGTTTTTCGAGAACTGCTTTAGCCGCACTCATTCTGGCTAATTATCGTGCGTCTGCAATCAACCCGACAGGTGCATCCACGCTACGCACAAAATCAAGCGCAGCTCCGGATGCTACCGCCGTTGCCCGTTTGAACTCGAACCGCATCTCGCCCGCTTCTTCCTCGCTTGCGACAATCAGGCATTGGAACAGGTGGTTCGCCCCGTCATACAGGTCAACCAAGCCCGGCAAATGTGGCGCATCCGCTGCCTCAACCGCAAACCCTGTCTTCCACATGCGCAGCACGCGATAGGTAACGCCGTCCACAGTCAGCCGCAGCCGCGACCCGTTGCGCAGGCTTTGCATGCGCGCCGCATCAAGCCCTTCTTGTATCTCTTTTGACAACACCGAATCCATAATTGCACCTCCCCCATAGTCTTTCCAGACTGATCTAACTGCGCATAAAATCAACACAATTCGACATGTGCGCCTGTGCAGGGTTCCTGCGCCCCGATTGCTATGTGCAGCATAGAACAACACCGCTAGATATTGCGTTAACAACGCAAAGGAGCAGGACATGGGCTTACTGGTAGACGGCAAATGGCAGGACAAATGGTATGATACCAAATCGTCTGGCGGAAAGTTTGAACGCTCGGCAGCAAAGTTCCGCAATTGGGTGACGGCCGACGGATCCGCAGGTCCGTCCGGCTCCGGCGGCTTCAAAGCAGAAAGCGGGCGCTATCATCTCTATGTTTCATTCGCCTGTCCCTGGGCGCATCGCACATTGATTTTTCGCGCGCTCAAGGGACTGACGGATCATATCGACATCAGTGTTGTGCATCCTGATATGCTTGGTGAGGGGTGGACGTTTGACGCCAGCTATGACGGCGCAACCGGCGATACACTGTTCGGACTGCCCTTTGCCCGCGACATCTATATCAAGGCTGATCCGGCTTTTACCGGCCGCGTGACAGTGCCAATCCTTTGGGACAAGCACCAAGAAACTATTGTTTCAAACGAAAGCTCCGAAATCATCCGAATGTTGAACAGCGCTTTTGATGAAATCACCGGAGACACACAGGACTTCTGGCCCGAGGACCTGCGTACCGCGATTGAGCCCGTGAACCAGCGTATCTACGACACATTGAATAATGGTGTTTACCGTTGCGGCTTTGCGACCACGCAAAGCGCCTATGACGAAGCCATCGACCCGCTGTTTGACACGCTGGACTGGCTGGAGGATCGGATGGCACAAAACCGCTATCTAATGGGGGAGCGCATCACCGAAGCTGATTGGCGTCTGTTCCCGACCTTGATCCGTTTTGACAATGTGTATCATCTGCATTTCAAGTGTAATCGTCGCCGGATCGTGGATTACCCGAACATCTGGGCCTATGTGCGCGAGTTGTACCAATGGCCCAGTGTGGCGCAAACGGTAAACATGGATCACATCGTGCGGCACTATCACTACAGCCATGACACTATCAATCCGAACCGGATTATCCCGACAAACCCTGTTCTGGACTTTGATGCCCCGCACGGACGCAGCGCATTCTAACCGCGGTCTGACCCATAATGTTCGACCATTGCGGCCAGATCTTCGGGTGGCGTACTGGATGGCAAAAACGCCCGAGCATTGGCGCAATGGTTGAAAATGGATCCGTCAGAAAAGAAAGACGTGTTGGTTACAAAAATCACATCCGCATCCGGTTGGCGGTAGTTGGCATAATCCGAAACCGCCAACGCAGAGCCTTCGTCAAGAACAAGATCAAGTATGATGATATCGACGTGGTGCTGCGCAAGATATGCCGTCGCTGCATCCTGATTTGTTACCCGCGCGACGTCCATCTCATGCCGTTCCAAGTGCTTTTGCCATATCCAGCCAAGTTCGGGCTGGCTTTCGACGATGAGCACTTTCATCCGGACATTTTTCCCAGTTGGCATATTATGGTTGAGCATAGACATATAACTGTCGTCTGCCCATTACGTTAACAAAGGGTTAACAGAATTACAAAATCGTTAACGCCTCGCAGATCACTTGAAGAAGCGGCGTTTTTCCGCTTTGTGCTCTAAAGGCAAATGGCATTTTTCCGCCGATACATCAAACAATGGGACACAAACAAACCATGCAAGGCAAACGCGATCATGGCGGCAATCTGGACGCGGCTATCGCCCAATTCGGCGCAGCGCGGGACGCATGGATTGATTTGTCGACCGGAATCAATCCCGTCCCCTACCCGCTGCCCGATATTCCGGCAAACGCATGGACTGCACTTCCCGATCAGGGCGCTTTAGAAAGATTAAATGCTGCTGCGCGCAAACTTTGGCGTGTCCCTGACAGCGCGGGCATTCTGGCCGTGCCCGGTGCTTCGGCCGCAATCGCGCATATTCCGCTTTTGTCAAAACCGGGACGCGTCTTTGTCCCCAAGCCAACCTACAATGAACACGCTGCCAGCTTTGCGTTCGCAGGGTGGCATGTCACCGATACCTTGGATCAGGTTGACGCCAGCGTGCATGTGCATCCAGACAACCCGGACGGACGATTCTGGCGATCAGCGGACCTGACAGGGACCCTGCGTGTGATCGACGAGAGCTTTTGCGATGTCGCACCAGAGGCATCTCTCATGGCCGAAGCCAGCAACCCCGATACATTGATTCTAAAGAGCTTTGGCAAATTCTGGGGTCTTGCCGGCCTGCGTTTGGGGTTCGTGATCGGTGACCCCGATCATCTTGAAACTCTCGCCTCGATGCTCGGCCCTTGGTCGGTCGCCGGACCAGCCTTGCATATTGGTGCGGCGGCCCTCGGCGATAACAACTGGGCCGCGCAAACCCGCGCCCGTCTTGTGGCGGATGCCGCTCGCCTTGATGCATTGATGACTGAAAAAGGAGCGGAAACTGTCGGCGGTACAACCCTCTTTCGGCTATACGATGTTGGCAAGGCAGTCGAATGGCAAAGACGGCTGGCACAGAACCATATCTGGAGCCGCGTCTTTCCCTACAACACCCGCTGGCTGAGACTGGGCTTGCCCGCTCCAACTGACTGGCCCCGTCTGCAATCGGCATTGTCATGAGTACCCCGATTGTTTTGTTTGCGGCGATGCTGCTGGACGCGCTGTTCGGCGAACCCGACTGGCTTTGGCGGCGCGTGCCGCATCCGGCAGTCCTGATGGGCAAAGTGATCGGCATATGCGATGCAAGAATGAACAACGGAAAATTGCGCAAGGCCAAAGGGATTGCGCTGGTTCTGGGACTGGTGTTTCTTGGTGCCGTTCTTGGCACCTTTTTGCAGTTTCTGGGTCCCCTTTTCGAAGTTGTTATTGTGGCGATTCTGCTCGCGCAGCGTTCCTTGGTCCAGCATGTCAGTGGCGTGGCAAACGGTCTGCGGATGTCACTTGCCGAGGGGCGGCGTGCTGTTGCAAGAATTGTGAGCCGCGACACCAGATCAATGCAAGAGCCCGCAATCTCCCGCGCCGCTATCGAAAGCGCAGCCGAAAACCTGAGCGACGGGATCATCGCTCCTGCCTTCTGGTTCCTCATCGGCGGCCTGCCCGGCATATTGATCTATAAGCTCATCAATACGGCTGACAGTATGATCGGCTATCGCACGGAACGCTACACGGACTTCGGCTGGGCAGCTGCCCGTCTGGATGATCTGGTTAACTTGATACCTGCACGGTTGACTGCAGTGTTCATTGCACTGCCTGCTGGTGCCTTGGCGCAATGGGCCGCCATCCGCGCAGATGCCAGCCTGCACCGCTCGCCCAATGCAGGGTGGCCCGAAGCCGCCATGGCCCGCGCCATAGGAGTAGCCCTTGCTGGCCCACGCGCCTATGATGGCGTGATGCAGGATTTTGCATGGGTCAACGGCGCAGGCGAACGTGCAATTGGCCCGACAGAAATTGACGCATGCGTAACCCGATTGTGGCATGCGTGGGGGATCGCCCTCGCTTTGGCGTTTTGCCTGGGTATTTTGACAAGTTAAAGGATTAAGATGCGACGTACATTTTTTGCTGCAATGTTGTTTTGCGTGCCTTTCGCACAGATGGCATCCGCTGCTTGCGGCGGGTCTTTCTCCGGCTTCATTGACAACCTCAAGACCGAAGTCGTTGCAAGTGGCGTACCAGCAAGCAAAGCTGACGCTTTCTTTGCAGGCGTTCGACAGGATCCCGCCGTCTTGCAAGCCGATCGCAAACAAGAGGTATTTCAACTACCATTCATCGAATTCTCTCGCCGCCTGATCTCGAATGACCGGATCAATCGCGGCCGTGCAAATGGCAAACGATACGATGCAGTTTTTAACCAGATCGAACGTGATTACGGCGTCAGTCGCGGCGTTCTGCTAGCGTTTTGGGCGTTTGAGACCGACTACGGTGCATTTCAGGGCGACTTCAACACAGCCAACGCACTTGTCACCCTTGCCCATGATTGCAGACGCCCCGAGTTGTTCCGCCCACAAGTTCTTGCTGCGGTTGAGTTATTCACCAAAGGCCAGTTTGATCCGCGCCGCACAACCGGCGCTTGGGCGGGCGAAATCGGCATGGTCCAGATGTTACCCCGCGACATTCTGGAAAACGGTGTCGACGGGGATGGGGACGGCAAAGTATCCCTTAAGACGTCCGCGCCGGATGCGCTGCTTTCCGGCGCAGCTATGTTACAGGATTTAGGCTGGCGCGCAGGCGAGCCATGGTTGGCCGAAGTTTCGGTACCGGATAGCTTCGACTGGTCCCTGACAGGTCTGGAAACAATTAAACCGGTAAGCGAATGGCGCGCTCTTGGCATTACCCCCCGCAACGGACCGCTGACCGAAGGTTTGGGAGCGTCCCTCCTTTTGCCACAGGGGCGGGGCGGCCCGGCCTTCATCGCCTATCCCAATTTTCGCGTCTATTTTGACTGGAACCAGAGTTTTACATACGTGATGACTGCTGCCTACTTCGCCACCCGCTTGGAGGGTGCCAAGGTTTTTGATGCGGGTAATCCGCAAAAAGGACTGGCGGGTGCTCAAATGAAATCGCTGCAAACCAAACTGCAAGACCGGGGTCACGACGTTGGCAAGATCGACGGTATTCTAGGTGCCGGGACGCGCGCCGCTGTACGCGCAGAGCAAGCCCGTCTGGGAATGCCGGTTGACGGCTGGCCCACCGCTGCACTGCTATCACAGCTCTAAACCGGAGAACTCAAATGCCACTCAAGAAAACTGCAGCCCAAATGGTCGCCGACGCCCGCGCCCGTATCGAGGAAATAGAGAGTGCTGACGCCCTTGCGATGGTCGACGATCCAAGCATCCAGATTGTTGACCTGCGCGACCCGCGCGAACGCATACGGACAGGATACATTCCCGGCAGTTTCCACTGTCCGCGCGGCATGCTTGAATTCTGGGTAGACCCAGACAGCCCCTACTTCAAAGAAGTCTTTGCTCAAGAAAAGAAGTTTGTCTTTCACTGTGCATCCGGCTGGCGCTCCGCAATTTCGGTCGCCACATTACAGGACATGGGCTTTGACGCCGCACACCTGAAGGACGGATTTGGAGGATGGGAGAAAGCGGGCGGTGCAATAAAAAAAGAAACACCCAAGTAAGCAGCAAAGTCGCTCATGCAACGAGTGTTTCAGCTTTTTTCAAGTCAACCGAGACCAGCTGGCTAACGCCCTGCTCTGCCATTGTTACACCAAACAGTCGGTCCATCCGTGCCATTGTCACAGCGTGGTGCGTAATAATCAAAAAGCGCGTGTCGGTCTGACGGCACATCTCATCCAGCAGATCGCAGAACCGCGTGACGTTAGCATCGTCCAGAGGCGCATCAACCTCGTCCAACACACAGATCGGTGCGGGATTGGCAAGGAAGACTGCAAAGATCAGCGCCATCGCTGTCAACGTCTGCTCTCCGCCCGACAACAGGCTGAGTGTGCTAAGCTTTTTGCCCGGCGGCTGGCACATGATCTCAAGACCCGCCTCAAGCGGGTCATCGGATTCGACCATCACAAGGTTCGCCTCACCCCCACCGAACAAATGCGTAAACAGCAGCGAGAAATTCGAATTCACCTGCTCGAAGGCTGTCAGCAAACGCTCGCGACCCTCGCGGTTCAGCCCGGCAATTCCAGACCGCAGCGTTTTGATTGCCTCTTCCAGATCAGCTTTCTCGGCTGTCAGGCTGTCGTGCTCTTCCTGCACCTCCTTGGCATCCTCTTCGGCACGCAAGTTAACTGCGCCCAAAGCATCCCGTTGCCGCTTCAGACGGTTCACATCCGCTTCGAGAGCATCTGCTGCGGGCATTTGATCAGGATTTACATCCAGCGTGGTCAGCAATTGGTTCGGGGTCTGCTGGCTGTCTTCTGCGATACGCTCCGCTGCCGCCACAACCGTTTCCCGCGCAGCCTCTGCGCGCGCCTCGGAGCGCGCGCGTGCTTCACGTGCCTCGGACGCATGACGTTCTGCGTCCCGCTCCGCCGACGTGGCCTCTCGCAATGCAGATTCCGCTGATGATAGCGCATCAGAGCTTTGGGCCTTGCGCGCCTCTGCCGTGGCAATTGCCCCGTTTAACTCGTCCCGCTTGGCAGCGATTTCAGCCGGGGCGGCACTTGCCTCTTTCAATTCAGCTTCTGATCCCGCTTTGCGCTCGACCAATTCGGCACTTCGTTTCTCTGCCGTCTCAAGACGGTGACGCCAACCACTGATTTCCTTGGTCACTTCTTGCGACCGCTTGATCCGCGCCTCGCCTTCACGGCGCAATTCATCATGCGATGACCGGCGTGACATCATCGTGATCCGCGCCGCTTCTACTGTCATACGCAGGTCGTCGATGGCACCACGCGCTTCGCTCAAATCACCGAGTTCAGCCATGGCACGCTCAGCCTCGATAACACGCCCCCGTGCGCTCATTGCCTCGTCTTCGTGCCGCTTGACCGCAAGACCGAGGCTTTCCAGACGCCCTTCGGCCAAGTTTCGATCCGCCTCGACGCGGCTCAGGGCGCGACCCGCATCCGCCACAGCGCGGTCTGCATCTCGACGCGCCTCGCGGGCATGTTTGTCGGCCTCCGTCTGTTCGCTCAGGGTACGGGTCAAATTCTCATGTGCGGCACGGGCACCCTCGGCCCGCTGATTGGCTTGTTCCAGCCCTTGTTTAAGAACCTCAAGACGATTGAGTTGTTGCAGGCGCAGTGCAGCAGCGGACGGCGCGTCCTCTGCCCAAGCCCGAAATCCGTCCCAGCGCCACAGATCACCTTCGGGCGACACCAGCCGTTGACCCGGCAACAGAGCCGCCTGCAGCCGAGGACCATCGTCCGGATCCACCAGACCGATCTGTCCCATGCGACGGGCCAACACATCCGGAACCGAAACATGCTGTGTCAGCGGCGTTATCCCCGCTGGCAACGGTTGTTCGTGGTCATAGACCGGTAATACAGCCCAACCGGACGGCCCGTCGTCTTCAACCTGCGGCGCACGCAGATCATCGGCCAACGCAGCACCCAGCGCCTTTTCGAACCCATGTTCCACCTGCAAGCGGTCAAGGATTTGTCCCCCTTCTGCGGTATCACGCTCCACCAGTTTCGCCAGTGCCGAAACTTCGGCGCGCAACGCGTTCATCTCACCTTCTGCTTCGGATCTTTCGCCACGTGCATCCGCCTCACGCGATTGCGTTTCAGCACGGGCTTCTTCGGCTCTGATCAACGCCTCTTCAGCATGCGCGGCGGCGCTTGCAGCAGCTGCTTCCGCCTTCTTGGCAGTTTCATAATCAAGTGCTGCCTGATCAAGCGCGGCCCGGCTTGCCGCCGCCGCTTCTTGGGCTTTCAGCGCTTCATTTTCAGATTTACTTTGCGTCTTGCGACTATCCTCAAGGAGCCGTTCAGCAGACCCATGGCGCGCTGCAAGCCGTGCGACATCTTCTGTCTGTTGTGACAGATCCCCTTCGCGGGCCTGCAATACTACTGCGGCTTCACGGGCGGCTTCTGCGGCAGCTTCGAGCGACTCACTGTGACCCTCGCCTGCTTTTGCAAGCTCCTTGGCTTCCCACTCCAACCGCTCGATTGTCTCGCCCGCATCCCGGTTCAAACCGGCCTCCCGCTCGATATCGCGGGCCAACTGGGTGATGCGGTTTGTGAGTGTGTCAATCGTCTGCTGTGCGCGGGCCTCCTGATCACTTAAAGTGTCGCGCTGCACGGCTAAACGCTGCAACACAGCTGCCGCAATCGCCTCTTCTTCCCGCAAAGGCGGCAAAGCATCTTCGGCAGCCTGTCGTTGTTTAGCCGATTGTTGCACCAAGCCCTGTGCCTGAGCGGCGGCTGTCACTCGGGCGCGCAGTTCCTCGTCCGCTTTGGCGCGGGCATCATCCGCTTCACGCCAGCGGCGATAGAGCAACATGCCCTCATTGCGCCGCAGATCATCTCCGATTTCGCGGTAGCGTGCCGCTTGGCGTGCCTGACGTGCAAGTTGTGACAATTGCGCCGCGAGCTGTTCGATCACATCATCAACACGGGTAAGGTTTGACTCCGCGCCGTTCAGTTTCAATTCTGCTTCGTGACGGCGTTGATACAGACCCGATATTCCGGCTGCTTCTTCCAGAATGCGACGGCGGTTCTTGGGCTTGGCGTTGATCAATTCCGAAATCTGCCCTTGCCGAACCAATGCAGGGCTGTGTGCACCGGTTGACGCATCAGCAAACAACATCTGCACATCACGCGCACGGACATCTTTACCTCCCGCCTTGTAGGCGCTGCCCACATCACGGGTAATCCGGCGGACAATATCAAGCGAATCCTGATCGTTGAAACCCGCAGGCGCAAGTCGATCGGAATTGTCGATATGCAAGGAGACTTCGGCAAAGTTGCGCGCCGGACGCGTTGCGGCACCCGCAAAGATCACGTCTTCCATTCCGCCACCACGCATTGCCGTCGGACGGTTTTCCCCCATGACCCAACGCAACGCTTCGAGAAGGTTGGATTTGCCACACCCGTTTGGCCCCACAACGCCTGTCAGACCATCTGCGATGATCAGGTCGGTGGGGTCTACGAAGCTTTTGAAGCCTGTTAGCCTGAGTTTGGAAAAGCGCACCTGTGGCGAGGCTCCGATGATTCCTGCGTCAAGCGAAAATGCGTGTACTACCCAGTCTCTGTCAAGCAATCACCCCAATAGAAGGGGTTTTGAGCGGGGTTATCCACAAGATATTGAGTTTGGGCTGCTTTATGAGATATCACATTCGATATCGATCCGTATCTGCCCGATCTCCTTGATCCCTGATCCCCGAACCGGCACACAATCCAGCTCGATTGGTCCTGAAGCCGGTGGCCGCCTACCTTTGCCGCATTTCAACCTTCCGAATATCAATGCCTGATCGCCGGTCACTCTGGACACCGTGCATCCACTGACCTGTTCAATCGCGGTACTGGCACGTTGTTCAATAGAACCAAATCGCGGCGCATACTGGGCGTTAACCCGCATCGCCTCAGCTCGGTTTTCCCGAATGCGCACATCAAAAACAGAACCGTCAACGGTAATACGTGTTGCAGGGATTCCACGAAATTGCGGACTCGGTGTATTGCAGGCAACAAGAAGCATGACAGCAAGAAAAAGGAGAAGATGTTTCATCCACTGAAGCTGCGCTTCTTTGGTTAACAATCCACTAACTTGATTTTGCTACAAACCGTTGGAGGAATCAAAGCGCACCCGTTGTTACGCCCCGAATTTGGTCATATCATCTAACCAATTCTAGGAAACCGACATGCCTTTTCACCACGTTACCCCTGAAAAGCTCTCCACCGCCGTCATACGGCAGATCGAAGAGTTAATTCTTCGTGGCATCTTGCGCCCCGGCGAACGATTGCCGCCCGAACGGGAATTGGCCGAACGCCTCGGTGTCTCGCGCCCCTCGTTGCGGGATGCCATTGCTGCCCTTCAAGAAGCAGGCCTGCTGAGCGCAAAACCGGGCGCAGGCATCTATGTTGCTGATGTACTTGGCAGTGCCTTTGCCCCCGCATTGATCAACTTATTCGCGCGTCACGACGAGGCCGTGTTTGATTACTTGTCTTTCCGCCGCGACATGGAAGCTCTCGCCGCTGAGCGGGCCGCCAAATACGGGTCGGACACGGACTTGGCCGTTGTGCAAACCGTCTTTGATAAAATGCAAGCGGCCCATGAAACCCGTAATGCAGAGGATGAAGCGCAACTGGATGCGCAATTTCACATGGCGATTGTAGAGGCGAGCCATAACGTCGTGATGCTGCACATGATGCGGTCAATGTACGAGCTGTTGCGTGGTGGCGTCTTTTACAACCGGCAAGTGATGTTCAAACAACGCACGAGCCGCGCCGCCCTTCTGGATCAACATCGTCTGATAAACGCAGCACTTCAGGCACGTGATCCGGATGCGGCCAGAACCGCGATCGAAGCACATCTTGGTTTTGTCGAGGTCTCGTTAAAGGATCAGAAGAAAGCGGAGCGCAACGAAGTGATTGCCCGCCAACGTCTGAAACACGAGACCGAAGGATAATTGTCACCAGCAAGAGAGCTGTACATTTGGTTGCCCAAATAAAAAAGGCCCCGAACATGTCAGGGCCTTTCAAATTTCGGGTTGTTTCGCCGGCTTAGTGCAGCTTGGCCTGAACCTGAGCGATAGCATCGTCAATCAGTTTGTTACCTTCAGCAGCTGACATCTGTTTGGCAATCACATCACGCGCCGCGGCGACGGCAATCATAGCCGCCTGATCGCGCACTTCTTTCACTGCAGCGGCTTGAGCTGATTCAATCTGGTCTTCTGCGGCAGCCATGCGGCGGGCAACAGATTTTTCCAGATCAACACGGGCCTGAACGCCGGCAGCTGTTGCTTCTTCTTTTGCAGCAGCAACAATGCGATCCGCCTGCTCTTGCACTTCCTTCTGCTTGCGCTCGTAAGAGGCGAGCAGTGTCTGTGCTTCTTCACGCAACTTGCGGGCCTCATCCAACTCGGATTTGATACCTTCAGCGCGTTGATCCAGCATGCCGCCCAGAAGGCTAGGCACTTTGAAGTAAAACAAAACAGCGATGAACAGAAGGAACGCCAGCAGTACAACAAAGTCGGTGTTCTTGAGCGAAAAGAATGGACCGGACGCGGCAAGAGCCGGTGACGCTGCAACGGTTGCCGCAAGGGCGGTAAGGGTCAAACGCATGGTAATCATCCTTTCATCCGAGCAGTAACAGCGGCCGTAATCGTTTTGGCATCAGCCTTGCCACCCATGGCGGCAACGATTTCTTTCGCGGTATCTTTGGCAACGATCTTCACGTTCTCCAATGAAGACGCGCGAATTTCGGCAATGGCTTTCTCGGACTCGGCAGACTTGGCAGAAATTTCTGCGTCCGCCTTGGCAATCGCCACATCCAGATCAGCTTTGATTTCGGCTTTGGCACTCTCGACAATGCGCTGCGCTTCTGCGCGGGCATCAAGTAGAGCCTTGTCATATGCAGCTTCGGCCTCGACCGCTTTGGCCTTGAGATCTTCTGCTGCAGCAATATCGTTGGTGATCGTGCCGGTACGCTCGGCCAGAACTGCACCGATGCGGGGCAGTGCGACACGCGACAGGATCAGATAGATCGCGATCAACGCAAGCACGAGCCAGAAAATCTGGTTACCCCACGTGGAGAAATCCAGTTGTGGCATGCCCGGGGCCTGAGCCACTTCTGCGCTAGTTGTTTCGGTTGCCATCTTGGCATCTCCTTGGAAGTCGGAGCCTAAAAACTTGGGTCTTACAGCGGATAGGGATTGCCCCTATCCGCACGCAAGGATGTCGAAACTGCTACTTAAACAGCGAACATCAAGAGCAGAGCTACGAGGAACGCGAAGATCCCCAAGGCTTCTGCAAAGGCGATGCCGATGAACAGTGTTGCTGTCTGCGAAGCAGCAGCGGATGGGTTGCGCAATGCGCCTGCGAGGTAGTTACCTGCAACGTTACCAACACCGATTGCGGCTGCGCCGGAACCAATTGCTGCCAAGCCTGCGCCGATGTGTGCGAGTTCGCCTTCCATGATATTCTCCTATGCGTTGGAAGTTTAGTATAAGGACGGGGTTAAGTGTCGCCCGAATTAGTGTGAGGGATGCAGCGCGTCCTTGAGGTACACGCATGTAAGGATGGTAAAGACGTAGGCCTGAATGAAGGATACGAGAACCTCCAGACCGTACATCGCCGTGATGCCCACGATCGCAACAGGCGATACTGCCGTGATTGCCGCAAAACCAGCAAAGACCTTAATAACCGCGTGGCCAGCCATGACGTTACCAGCCAAACGAATGGAATGACTGACGGGGCGCACGAAATAAGAGATCAACTCGATGATTGCCAGAACAGGGCGCAAAGCCAACGGTGCCGATGACACCCAGAAAAGACCAAGGAACGCAGCGCCGTTCTTTACAAAGCCCAGTATGGTCACAGTCAGGAAAACAGCCATCGCCAGCACGACGGTAACGGCAAAGTGTGAGGTCGGCGTGAAGGACGTTGGCAGCAGGCCAAGGAAGTTGGCACAGACAATGAACATGAAAAGGGTCATGATATATGGGAAATACTTGACCCCATCCTTGCCACAGATATCTTCGACCATCTTATAGACAAATCCGTAGGCCAGTTCGGCAACCGACTGCATCCGCGACGGGATCACAGCGCGCTTGGAGGAACCCAGTACCAGCAAAGCAAAGGTCGCGATGACAGCCAGAAACATCCAGACTGTCGCATTGGTCACGGTGTACCAAGCAACATCAGACCCACCGCCAAAGAATGGCTTGATGATGAACTGATCCATCGGGTGAAATACCAGACCGCCTTCTTCCGCGCCGTTTGTCTCTGTGGCCATCTCAGGCTCCTTCGTCGTTCTTAGCCATATCGGCTATCTTCTTATCTTGGATCTCTTGCGCAGACCGGAGCATCGTTTTGATCCCCGCCGCAAGACCCAGCATTACAAACAGCACCATGAATATCGGCAGCGTGCCAAACAGCACATCAAGTCCGTATCCGATGCCGAAACCGATCCCCAGACCGGCTACCAATTCAATCACCATCCGCCATGCAAGCTGCGCCTGCGAATAGTGCTCTTCCTGGTGTGGTTTCGCCGGTGCCGACCGCTTCTTGGCGGCTTCGATCTTGGCTTCAAGCTGCTGAAGGTCTTGATCGGGCACAGGTCATTCCCCACTGGAATTCTTGTGTGAGTGCTACTTGGCGGTGCCGTCAGAGTCAACCTGAGGGAAAATACCGCCAAGACGTTGATATAATATGTTAATTTATCCCGCATCCAACCGCATAAACCGCCACAGGCACCAGTCAGGTCGCTTTCGCTCATTCAACCTTTTGGTTGATCTTTCAGCAATCCACCCCGCGCCAACCCGCTGTTTCTGCCATCAGCCAGTCGCGAAAGACACGTACAGCTTTGCGGCGCAAGACGCCCTCACCCTGCAGCAGATAATAGCCACCCTCACGAAACCCGACCTCTGACAGGCGGATCAATCGTCCGGCGGCGACTTCACCAGCAACCACCTCATCCGAGACCAGAAGGATGCCTTGCCCCGCAACCGCCGCTTCAACCGCGAGAACCGAACTCATCCGCCACGTGGATTGCGGCACCTCCTGCGGCGCGACCTCTCCGGTCAAGGCAAACCACATATCCCACGTTCCGCTGGTCCGGTCCTTGAGCAACGGATAAGACAGGAAATCGCGCGTTGATGCCAGCGGTCCCTGCAACAATGCAGGCGCTGCATAAGGATGCATCGGCGCATCACTGATCAACTCGGCCCCTGCATAGCTGTTATCAGGGCGCACAAACCGGATCGCCAAATCCGCCTCGTAACGCGCCACATCAGCTAAATGTCGCGAAGCCTCTAGCCTGACCTCGATATCCGGGTGCAATGCCGCAAAGTGCCCCAGTTTTGGCACCAGCAGCTTGGTCGCAAACAAGGTTTCCGAATTCACCCAAACCGTTCCCCTTGGAACCTCCGTCAGGGTTTCGGTGGCCGAAGCAATCGCATCCAAGGCAGGGGTTATCTGCGCAAGATAGGACGCGCCGTATTCCGACAATTCCAAGCCACGCGGCAAATCACGAAAAAGCTGCACCCCGAGACGATCCTCAAGCCCTCGCACATGACGGCTGATCGACGAATGGCTGACACCCAACTCATCTGCGGCACGCGAAAAGCTCTGGTGGCGACCAGCAGCTTCAAAGGCGCGTAAGGCATTGAGAGGAGGAAGCTGACGGGACATGCCTATATGTGCGTTTTTTGCACATGACACGTCAAGCAAATGTCTTTGAGGTTCCTCAGGGCTTCTGGCAAATATGGCCTATTCCATTTGAAAGGTAGGATAAAATGGCTTTGACAGAGCAAAACACGCTGTGGCGTGAACAAAACGATCGTGTCAAAATCACATCTGTTTGGCGTGCCGTATGCGTTGCCTTGCAAGGTATCAAACCGCGCAGGCACCCTCATATCAAGGATATCAACGCCCATTACGCCCGCGACATCGGCCTATCCGCCAGCGATATCGCCTATCATCAGCACCGGATGCCGTCACAGCACACACATCATCCGCGGGGCTGAAACGCTTTCCCTGACCGTTGCTGCACGCTAGAGATAGCGTATGACACGCACCATTGATCAGGTCTTTGCCGCATTATCGGACCCCACACGCCGCGCGATCCTCGGGATGTTGTTGGAGGACGATATGGCCGTGACTGACGTAGCCGAACCATTTGAAATGTCGCTGGCTGCGATTTCCAAACACCTGAACGTGCTGACCAATGCAAAATTGATTTCTCAGGAAAAGCGCGGGCGCGTGAAATGGTGCAAACTGGAACCGGACGCGATGCGCGAAGCATCGATTTGGATGCAAGGGTTTGGACAGTTCGAGCCCGTTAATCTGGATGCTTTCGAACGCTTCTTGGCCGCCGAACTGCCGTCAGATGTTGAAAACGGCACCTGATCACAGGAGCCGTTTTTTTAAAGTTTCTTCAGAATACGAAGCGCACGATCGCCAAGACAATTACGACAAGGCCGACAAGATAGATAATGTTACGCATGGGGCGTCCTTTCAATTTCTAAGGACACAACGTCGCAGGCACACCAGCGGTTCCCAAAAAATTACGAAACCTTTCGCGCCTCGTCATCCCGCAGCAGCAAAAGCAGTGCAACAACCGTCAATGCGACCCCTCCCATCACCAACACCGGCGGCACAGCATTGCCAAGCGCGATTTCCCACACAATAACCCAGGACGGTGTGAGATAGGTATAGGCCATCACCTTGGCCGACGGCAGTCGCAAGGTAGAGAACTGCAGAAGAACCACCGTACAGGCCGTCGCAAAGAAGGCAGTGTAAAACAATGTGATCCAGACCATTGCAGGCAACTCCGACCAGTTGACTACCCTCAGCTCGGGCCACGCATAAATTGTCAGCAGAATTCCACCTGCAACAACCGTACCAAATGTGAAGGTCACCGCAGTTTCGCCCCGGTTCAAGCGCCGCACCATCGGGGCATAAAGCGCATGACTGACACACCCGATGAAATAGATCGCCTCGCCCCGCCCGATATCAAACGCAATCAATGCGCCAAGATCAGCCCGAAAGATTACCCAAAGGGCACCCACGCCCCCTGTGGTTAGCGCCAACGCCATGCGGGGCGTCACGATCTGGCGCAATAGGAGCCATGCAAAACCCGCCGCCATCAACGGCACCAGCGTGAACACAGCTGCCGCGCTAACCGGCGGGGCAGTTTTCAATCCCTCAAACATCAATACGAAATAAATGCCAAAAAGCCCGCCAAGTATGCCGTACCGCCAGGGGGCTGCGAAACTGCCAACGCCAAAACCGCCACGCAAGTAGGCAAGCATGCCAACGAAAACCGCCGCAAGCCAGAACCGCGCCGCAATGAACGCGGCCGGATCAATGTCGTTCGCCATCAATCCACCCAGCGAAAACGATCCCGCAACCAAAGCCGAAAACGCCAGCATCGCCAGATGACCTTGCGCACCGGGGCTCAAAACAGGCTGCCCGCAGCGTGTTCCTTGATAAAGCGCAACAAAGCCTGCACTTTCGTTGTCCGGTGCAGGTCTACATGCGTGACAAGCCAAATCGGCGCAGACCACTCTGGCCGCGGCGCATGTATTTCTACAAGATCATCACTCTGTGCCGCTTCGGACTGCGCCAGAAAACCGATACCTGCTCCCGCACGAATTGCCGCCTCGGCCACGCCGGAATCTGTGCAGCGAAACCTGACGGCACTGTCCGGTATGTTCTCCCGTAGCCAGATATAAAAGGGTGCGCGGCTGTCGCGGTCTTCCGGTCCGACAAAGCGGTGCTCCGCATAATCCTGTGGTGTTTCCGGATAACCATATTCCGCAACATAGCCCTTGCTCGCGTAGGCACCTATTTGCAAATCCGTAAGGGGTTGCACCACATTATCGGGTTGATCGGGCACTGTACCAGACCGGATCGCGACATGTGCCTCACCATATTCAAGCCGAAACAGCCGCTCACCGGTCAGATACCGCACAGTAAGGTTTTTGTGTTCCCTTTGAAACGCCGCAAGAATTGGCGCGACCTGATCTGCGAGAGAAGCCAATGAGGTGACAACCAAATCGCCAGATACGTCCGACCCGCGCCCCTTTATGCGTCCCGCAAGTTGGCTAAACTGATCATCTGTTGCCTGCGCTACCCGCAACAAATCTTCCCCCGCTTCGGTCGGGTTGTATCCACGCGCATGGCGTTGAAACAACTTCACGCCCAACCGCCCCTCTAGCGCATCTATATGGCGGATCACCGTTGCATGGTGTACGCCCAAAACCTCTGCCGCACCGCTCACGGTTCCCATTCGGGCCACTTGAAAGGCAGTCCTGATCTCGTCCCAGTTGTCCAAACCAGCCTCCCTAGCGGCTCACATCTTAATCTATCTGCTGAACAACTACCGTTGGCCTCAAAAATGCAAGGATTGTGTTCATATAACGCCGCTGAACAATATTAGCGCATTTGATGGTATGTGAAGCCCGCTATCAGTATTCGAAGGGTCGCAAATTGTTTATTATTCAGAAATAGGTTGTTTCCAGTCCTACACGAATATTCAACTCAGGGTGTCAGTGACAAAATGACAGCAATATGTTACATAATTTTGACACATTTTAATCACTTTATCGCCATGGAGAATATTATGAACAAAGTCAAACATTTGGCTGCAGTTGCGGCCCTTTTACTCGGAGGGACAACTGCGTCAGCAGCAACAGTTTCCTCAACGGGAGATTTCTTGGAGATCGCGGCACCTGCAAGCGTCACCAACGCGGCCCCCAGCAGTAATAGCAATATTTTTTACTTCAACGAAGTCCAGAATTACACCCTTTCGAGCGCGCTGACGACTGATACCGGTGTCTTGGCGGCTGGTACGCGCGTTGACAGCCACTTGTTTTTCCACAACCGCGTTGGCGGCGGCGTAAACACATTGAGTGGTACCCTCACTTTTGCAACAGCAATCCTTGGAACCATGTCGGATATCAACGGCGGCTTACTTGACGCTTCCGATTTCCTCGGGGCTGTGGGTACAACCTACCAGAGCGGCTTCGCGAACCGTGGTCTTGAATCCAATGATTCACTTTCCTTTATTGGTGACACTGTAACGGCGTCTCTTGTTGTTTCGCAGCCTGGTGACTGGGTACGCGTTGTAACCGTTGCAGCCATTCCGGTACCGGCAAGCATTCTTTTGCTGCCCCTTGGCCTTGGTGCTCTTGGGGCCATTCGCCGTCGCCGTCGCAAACCAAGCTGAACGCGCCAAAGGCGGTAAAACACAACAGTTCGACCAAGGGCCTTGCAATGCGCAGGGCCCTTGGTCCTTCTTCAGTTCGTTGGCGTCTTCAAACGGTCTGATCGGTGCCACGTCTTGACAGGCGCTCGGTCAAGAATTAGAGATAACCAACCTCCGGAAGCCTAATTGTCTTCCGGTCCCCTTTTTCATTGGGGATCGCCCTCCGTCAGCGCGTTGCGCCCACGGGGGCATTTGTGCATTTTCGCGGTCGTCCCTACATAAGGGATATCCCGCAACCGAACCGAGAAAGGGCAACTGCCCATGTTTGAGAACCTCAGCGAACGCCTTGGTAGCGTCTTTGACCGCCTGACCAAACAAGGTGCCTTGTCCGAAGAGGACGTAAAAACCGCCCTGCGCGAAGTGCGCGTGGCTTTGTTGGAAGCTGACGTCTCCCTGCCTGTTGCCCGAGATTTTGTCAAAGCAGTGCAGGAAAAGGCCACTGGCCAAGCTGTCACCAAATCCATCACACCGGGTCAGCAGGTCGTCAAGATCGTGCATGACGCGCTGATTGATGTGTTGAGCGGCGAAGGCGAGCCGGGCGCGCTCAAGGTCGATAACCCGCCCGCCCCGATCCTGATGGTCGGTCTGCAAGGGGGCGGTAAAACCACTACAACCGCCAAGCTCGCCAAACGTCTCAAGGAAAAAGACGGCAAGCGCGTGCTGATGGCCTCGCTTGACGTGAACCGCCCTGCCGCGATGGAACAGCTTGCGATCCTTGGCGTGCAGATCGGCGTTGATACCTTGCCGATCGTCAAAGGCGAAGATCCCGTTGCGATCACAAAACGCGCCAAGACGCAGGCCGGTTTGGGCGGGTATGATGTCTATATGCTCGACACGGCGGGTCGCTTGTCCATCGACGAGGAATTGATGGCGCAGGTCGAAGCCGTGCGCGACGTTGTAACGCCGCGCGAAACGTTGCTGGTCGTCGACGGTCTGACAGGTCAGGACGCAGTGCATACGGCTGAAAATTTCGATGAACGCATCGGCATCACCGGCGTCGTCCTCACCCGGATGGACGGCGATGGCCGTGGTGGTGCCGCCCTCTCCATGCGTGCCGTTACCGGCAAACCGATCAAATTCGTCGGCTTGGGCGAAAAGATGGACGCGCTCGAGACCTTCGAGCCGGAGCGCATCGCGGGCCGTATCCTCGGCATGGGCGACATTGTTGCCCTGGTCGAAAAGGCACAGGAAACCATCGAGGCCGAACAGGCCGAAAAGATGATGAAGCGCATGGCCAAGGGGCAGTTCAACATGAACGACCTCAAGGCGCAGCTGGAGCAGATGATCAAAATGGGCGGCATGCAGGGCATGATGGGCATGATGCCCGGCATGGGCAAAATGGCCAAACAGGTTGAGGACGCAGGTCTGGATGACAAGGTTCTGGTGCGCCAGATCGCCCTGATCCAGTCCATGACCAAGAAAGAACGTGCCAACCCGCAAATCCTTCAGGCCAGCCGCAAAAAGCGGATCGCCAAAGGTGCGGGCATGGAGGTTTCCGACCTCAACAAACTGATGAAAATGCACCGCCAGATGTCCGACATGATGAAGAAGATGGGCAAAATGGGTAAGGGCGGCATGCTCAAACAAGCCATGAAAGGCATGATGGGCAAAGGCAGCATGGATCCTGCAGCAATGGCACAAGGCATGGACCCCAAGGCGCTCGAAGCAGCCGCCAAGCAGATGGGCGGCAAGCTGCCCGGGATGGGCGGCGGTATGGGATTGCCTTCCGGTCTTTCGGGGTTTGGTAAGAAAAAATGACCGCGATGACCGATCATATCCCGGTACTGGACACTCAGCGTCTGACCCTGCGCGCGCCCAAAAAGACGGATCTGCGCACGCTCACAGCGTTCTTTGAGACCGAGCGCAGTCATATGGTTGGCGGCCCGCGTGATGCAACGGGCAGTTTCACATCGCTCGCCTCGCGGATCGGACACTGGGCGCTGCACGGGTTCGGTCTGTGGCATATCGACAGTCGTGAGAACGGTGATTTTCTTGGGTGGGTCGGAATACTCAATCCACCGGATTGGGACGAGCCTGAACTGGGCTGGACCCTTTTCGCCCACGCCGAAGGCAAAGGCTATGCCTTTGAAGCCGCCCGCGCGGCCCGCGCATATGCTGCACAGGAATTCAAACTGGACAGGTTGATCAGCTACATTCGCGCTGACAATGCCCGCTCATTGGCGTTGGCCAAACGCCTTGGGGCCACGTACAAACGTGATGGCACCGTGATGGGCACTCCCTGTCAGATCTGGCGCCACCCCAAGGAGGCCGCATGACCGACGCTGTAAAACTCGCTGCCGAGGTGCTGAAAGAACACCGCGCCTCCATTGACCGACTGGATGCAATCCTTGTCTATACTCTGGGCGAGCGATTTAAACACACACAGGCTGTGGGAAAACTCAAAGCCGAACACGACCTTCCCCCGTCCGATCCAAACCGCGAAGCGGGCCAAATCGCACGGTTAGAAGATTTGGCGAACCGGGCCGATCTCGACCCCGAATTCGCCAAGAAGTTTCTCAACTTCATCATCGCTGAAGTCATTCAGCATCACAAAAAACACCAATCGTAGGGTGGGTGAAATCCACCGCCCTCAACAAAACCCAAAGGAACTAACACCATGGCTATGAAAATTCGTCTTGCCCGCGGCGGCTCAAAAAAGCGCCCGTTTTACCGTATCGTTGCTGCTGACTCTCGCATGCCACGCGACGGCCGCTTTATCGAAAAGCTGGGCACATATAACCCGCTCTTGCCGAAAGACAGCGAAGAGCGCGTGAAAATGGACGTTGAGAAAGTAAAAGAGTGGATGGCCAAAGGCGCACAGCCAACAGACCGTGTGCGTCGTATGCTCGAAGCCGCTGGCGCATTGCCCAAGACAGAGCGTAGCAACCCGAAAAAAGGTACGCCTGGCAAGAAAGCACAAGATCGCGTTCAGGAGAAAGCCGACAAGGCCGCAGCCGCAGCGGAAGCCGCAGCAGCACCAGCCGAGGAAGCACCTGCCGAAGAAGCCGCAGCAGAATAAGAAAACAGGCACACCGGCATGGATGAGTTTTCGCAAGATTTCCGTGCCGGTTTGCACGATCTGATGCGATGGCGGCGCGATGTGCGCCACTTTCGCACAGATCCGGTAGACGAGGCATTGGTGCGCCAATGCCTCGACACCTTTTCCCTCGCCCCTTCCGTGGGACTGTCAGAACCATGGCGCATTCTGCGTGTGAGCTCTGATACAGCCCGCGCAAAAACGATCCGGAACTTCAAAGACGCGAACGCCAAAGCCCTGACCGGATATACCGGCGATCAGGCGAAACTTTATGCCTCGCTGAAACTGTCCGGGATGCAGGACGCGCCTGAACATTTCGCGATTTACTGCGATGATACGACAGACAAGGGCGCAGGCCTTGGCGCGACCAGCATGCCTGAAATGCGCCGCTATTCCGTCGTGGGGGCGATCACGCTGATGTGGCTCACGGCGCGCAGCCTCGGACTTGGTATCGGCTGGGTTTCTGTCCTTGACCCTGACCGCCTGAACACTGATCTTAAGGTACCGGAAGGGTGGGCGCTGGTGGCCTATTTGTGCCTTGGTTGGCCGAACAAAAACACCCTGACGCCCGAATTGGAAACCAAAGGCTGGGAGGCCCGCGCCCCCGCCCTCATCATTGAAAGCCGCTGATGCGCCGCCTGATAATTCCATTGCTCACCCTTATCATCGGCTTTGCCGCCGGGATCTGGTATGACCGCCAGCAAATGGCAGTCGAATGCGCCAATGGCGAAGGCGAATGGACTGGCACAATCTGTGTGAACTCGGAGTTACTGCAATGAGCGATCTGATCCCCGTCGGGGCCATAACCGGATCATACGGCGTGCGCGGCGAACTGCGCATCAAAAGCTATTGCGCGGTGCCCGAAGAAATCGAGAACTACAGCCCGCTCTGGACCGAAGCGCGTGCCAAGCAATATGCGCTGGCAATCCTGCGTCCGATCAAAGGCGGCTTTGTCGCCCGAATTCCCGAAGTTGCGACCAAAGAAGAAGCCGATGCACTACGCGGGACAACGCTTTTTGCGCAGCGAAAGCAGTTGCCATCCCTGCCGGATGATGAATTCTATTACGCCGATCTGATCGGGCTTGAGGTCTACGACACCGGTGGCGTGCTTCTGGGTAAAGTCAAAACCGTTCATAATCACGGCGCGGATGATCTGCTGGAAATGCAACTCGCAGGCACCTCCGATTTTGTGTTCATTCCCTTTACCAAGGCTGCCGTGCCCACAGTGGATATTGGTAAGGGCCGCATCGTGGCGGACCCTCCGCTTGGCACGATGCCTGAAAGCGCCGACAGCTGATGCCACGCCGCATCATTATCCATGCGGGGTTTCACAAAACCGGCACGTCCACCATACAAGCGACTTTGCGCGAAAACCGTGTCGCGTTGAAAAAGCAGATCGCATTGCGATTGCGCTGGCATCTCAAAGATGTGGTGTCCGCCGCAAGGGGTTATTCCACAGATCATGATCCCCTGACGCTCATCAAGCTCCAGTCCCGCTTTGGCCAGATGGTTAACGAACTGCCGGGTATGCCTCGCCGCACCTTGATCATCTCTGCCGAGGAACTCTCGGGCCACCTGCCCGGGCGCGGCAACATCATGGATTACAGCGCCGCACCCGTCTTGCTTTATGCCTATTGGGAGATTGTAACAGCGCGCTATCCCGAAGCCGAAGTTCTCGTTTACGTCTCGACCCGCGACCCTGAAACATGGCTTGTCTCCGCCTATTGGGAGCACGTGAAGTCCTCCAGTATGACGATGGACTTCGACGCTTTTCGCCAGAAATACCACAAGGCCGCGGACCTCAATGGCATGGTCGCTGAAATTGCCAGCCGGGTGCCTGCTCCTGTGCATCGTCATCGTCTGGAAAACTGTCGCGATCTGCCACTGGGGCCGACTGATCCGTTGCTAGATTTGTGCGATATTCCATTGTCACTTCGCCCGACTCTGGTACCGGTCCCAAAGACAAATGTGCGCATGGGGGATAATGTGCTGCAGGCCCTGCTAGAAGCGAACCGCACCCAAACCGGGGACAGAGCGCGCAAAGAGGCCAAAGAGGCCATTCTCGCCCAAGCGCAAGCTGCCGCGTCATGAAACCAACACGCTCACACGGCCGCCAATCCGTCAGCCCCTCGCTGAAACCACGTGAATTAATGCAAGCACAACCGGATTACAGCGATGTCTGGCAAGCCCGTATCGTAACCCTTTTTCCTGATCTGTTCCCGGGTATTTTGGGTGCCAGCCTGACGGGCAAGGCACTGCAGGAGGGTAAATGGCAACTGCACACCCATGATCTGCGCAGCTTTGGCATCGGCAAACACCGCAATGTGGATGACACTCCCGCAGGGGGCGGGGCCGGTATGGTCATGCGGGCTGATGTGGTTGGTCCCGCGATTGAGGCGGCTCAGGGGCATGCGCATGGACGCTGGCCGATCCTTTACATGTCACCACGGGGTCAACGTTTTGATCAGGCGATGGCGGCCGATTTGGCAACTTGCGCTGGCGTGACCATGCTGTGTGGGCGCTTTGAGGGTGTCGATGAACGAGTGATTGAGCACTACGACATCACCGAAGTTTCGCTGGGCGATTTTGTAATGACTGGTGGTGAACTGGCTGCGCAAGCGATGATTGATGCCACCGTCCGTCTTTTGCCCGGCGTGCTGGGAAATGCAGACAGCACAGTTGAGGAAAGCCACTCAAACGGGTTGCTGGAACATCCGCAATACACCCGTCCGGCAACGTGGGAAGGGCGCGATATTCCCCCTGTTCTAATGTCCGGCAATCACGGCGAAATCGCCAAATGGCGGGCAGCGCAATCGCGCGAATTAACCCGCGTGCGGCGGCCCGATCTACTGAAAAAAAGGGACGGCGAAGAATAATCGCCATCCCGTTCGCTGCTTATGATTAAGCGGCTGCTTTCTTAACGTACGCGTAGATTTCATCCTTCAACGCCATACGCTCCTTGCGCATTTCGACCATGTGTTCGTCGCTGGTCGGCTCGACGTTTGTTTCGGCACGATGCAGCGCACGGTTGACGGTATGGTAATCCTCAGAGAGCTTTGCGAAATGATTATCGGACTGGCGCAGCGCCGCCATTTGCTCAACCAGTTCCGGAAACTCTTCGGTCAATTCGTGTGGGGTATGTGACATTGGGTCGTTCTCCTTTTGGGTGTAAGTCGGATCTAGCGGCTTTGCGGATGCAAAGAGGACGCCAGAATGTGATCGCTGTTGTTCAGCACGGCCTCTGCCTGATGAAAAATCTTCGGGTCAGGCGGGGTTGCAACAGAGGTGTCCTTGTCCGGGTAATCCAGCTGCGCCAGAAAGTGCCGCATGCAAGTCAGGCGCGCGCGCTTTTTGTCGTTTGAACGGATCACTGTCCAAGGTGCATCCGCGGTATCAGTATAAAAGAACATCGCTTCTTTTGCTTCGGTGTAATCGTCCCATTTATCTAGGCTAGCACGGTCAATCGGGGATAGTTTCCAGCGCTTCAAAGGGTCTGTTTCACGCGAAGCAAACCGCGCCTTTTGCTCTTCTTGGGTAACCGAGAACCAGTACTTGAACAGCTTGATGCCAGAACGTGTCAGCATCCGCTCGAATTCCGGCGTCTGACGCATAAATTCGAGGTATTCATTGGGCGCGCAGAAATCCATCACACGTTCGACACCGGCGCGGTTGTACCACGAGCGGTCATATAGGACCATTTCACCTGCTGTTGGCAGATGTTTGATGTACCGTTGGAAATACCACTGACCGCGCTCTTCATCGGTGGGTTTGTTCAACGCAACAACACGCGCGGCCCGTGGATTAAGGTGTTCCGTAAATCGCTTGATCGTCCCACCCTTGCCCGCAGCATCACGCCCTTCGAAAAGCAATACAAACTTTTGTCCCGTTTCCTGAACCCAATGTTGGACTTTCAACAGCTCGACCTGCAGCGCGGATTTCTCGGCCTCATAGGTCTTGCGTGCCAGTTTCTTGGGATAGGGATACTCGCCTTGCTCAAAGCCAAGAATGGTATCTGCTGCACTGCTTGCCACCTGTTGTTTGGTGTTATTGGCTTTTGTCGGCATATGGGTCCCCTTGCTTTTGATTTCCGGTAGCGATCAGAGCATAGGGAATGAGACCAGCGGGGGCTTTGACGTGGATCAATGGAATGCCATATTCCGGCGTGAATTGGCCACTTGATCCAGCCGTCTCCCCCCCCTATACCCCGCCTATCCGGAATCACTTGTGTGGCTCCGGTGCTTTGCGTTTTTTTTGCAAAGCGGATAAGGAATGACGATGCTACCTCCGGTGGGCTGCCATGTGCAGACCCGACAGACAGACCGAAGCTCTTGGATCGCGCAATAACTTCGTGGAAATACCACGAGCATCATAGGAGAAGCATCAGATGAACCTGATTGCAGAGATTGAGGCGGAACAGATCGCCGAACTCGCCAAGGAAATCCCTGATTTCCGCGCCGGTGACACCATCCGCGTCGGCTTTAAAGTGACCGAAGGTACACGTACCCGCGTCCAGAACTACGAAGGCGTTTGCATCGCGCGTAACAACGGCCACGGCATTGCCGGTTCGTTCACTGTGCGCAAGATCAGCTTTGGCGAAGGTGTTGAGCGCGTATTCCCGCTGCACTCCACCAACATCGAAAGCATCACCGTGGTTCGCCGCGGCCGTGTGCGTCGTGCCAAGCTGTACTATCTGCGTTCGCGTCGTGGTAAATCCGCGCGTATCGTCGAGAATTCCAACTACAAGCCGAAAAAAGCGTAAGGGGCGGATAGATGAAAGCCGATACACATCCCGAATATCACACGATCAACGTCAAAATGACCGACGGTTCTATCGTGGAAATGAAATCAACCTGGGGCAAAGAGGGCGACCAGCTTTCTTTGGACATCGATCCTTCCGTGCACCCTGCATGGAACGGCGGCACAAGCCGTTTGATGGATACCGGTGGCCGCGTGTCCAAGTTCAAGAACAAGTACGCTGGTCTGTCGCTGTAAGCGTTTCAGAACTGACGGAATTTAAAGGCGCTGCTGTAATGGCTGCGCCTTTTTTTCAACCTGAAGGTCAGGCCCCATGTGTTTCTCGACGAAACGGTGCCTCGATCGTCTTACCGGGGTGGATCAATACAGCAGTCCAGATCCAGCGCACCGCTAGATAGAAGCATCATCAAAAGCCAAGTTTCTTCAGTTCACGCAGGATCGTATCTACTTTATCCACATCCTTTTGATCGAAGTTCTTTTTCGATCTTGCCATGTTGTCCTTGTAATCTTTTTCGGCCTGCTGATACCTATCCCTAATTTTCTTAAGCGCAGCTTCGTCTTTTTTGTTTTTGGTTAGAAATGCCCGCGTGTCCTTTGCAAGCTTTTCTAGGTCTTCGCCGATTTTGCCAACCTTCGCATCCTCGCCACTGTCCTTTGACAAGGATTTCTCGGCATCTTCGCAAAACTTCAGGGCTTTGCGCAGCGCCGCCGAGGCTAGACCGATGTTATCATTTGCCTTCCCCTGAGATTTTCCTGCGCCCTGCGCGAATGACTTCAGGTCTTTTGCTCTTTTTTCGGCATCAAGAAGCATGTCGGACAGTTCGAGAACTATTTTCTCGTCAATGCCTTTGTCTATTGGAACGATAAAGACGTCACCCGGCTCGATCTTCTCCGGCTTTCCGCGCTCCTTTACGACTTTGCTATTCTTCTTGTACTCCCAAATCTTTTTCCAATCCTCAATCTTGTTTGCTTTTGCAATTCCCCAGATTGTATCACCTTTTTTAATAGTATGTTTCTTCTCTTCAATATTGCCGCTCATAATTCACTCCAGACCGCCGTAATTGGCACAAGACACGCCACAAATAGCATGGCTCTGCATAAAATGGCCGTTTTCCGGGTGGCGCGTCAAGTTTTGTGAGGCTTGCGCCCGCAACGAGCAGGACCAACGCATCATAATTTTTCGACTCGAACAGCGTTACTGGCGAGGGGCGGGCATCGTTGGTCCCCCTGCGTGCTGCCACGCTTCGATCCCGCCGCGATACCAAAGGACATTTGTATAACCGAGGTTAATCGCGCGCAAAGAGGCATTGTAGGACATCCAGCACTGAACGGATTGGCAATAAAAGATCAAAGGTATCTGCGTGTTGCCCTGCAGGTTCTGGTCTAGAAACTGTTTCATCTGCTGGGATATCTGATCATCAAAGCGGCCTGGCTGTGCGGCTTGCACGGCAGATGTGGCACCAGCCATCATGGTTGGTCCACCCAGCACATCAAACAACACGTAAGGCGTCCGTTGCGATTGAATCAACTCGACCAAACCCTTTGTGGTAATGATCTGTCCACCCGGAATCGAGGCTGGCGTTGGGCCATGCATCGGACCACTGTGCAATTGCGCTGATGCCGGCACCCCAAAGTCCTGACGTTCGTATTGCGCCATCTGGTCCAGCATTTGCGCGTATTGAGGATTCAGACCGCCGGGTTGCTGAGGTGTAGGCTGTTGACCGAACCCGCCTTGTTGGGACTGTTGACCAAACCCGCCTTGTTGGGACTGCTGACCGAACCCGCCCTGTTGGGACTGTTGGCCAAAACCGCCCTGCTGGGACTGCTGGCCAAACCCGCCCTGCTGGGACTGTTGGCCGAAACCGCCCTGTTGGGCCTGTTGGCCGAAACCGCCCTGCTGGGACTGCTGGCCAAACCCGCCCTGCTGGGACTGCTGGCCGAAACCGCCCTGCTGGGATTGCTGGCCGAAACCACCTTGCTGGGACTGCTGGCCGAAACCACCTTGCTGGGACTGCTGGCCGAAACCACCTTGCTGGGACTGCTGGCCAAAAGAATTTTGCGCGGCGACAGATAACGGGAGCGCCATACTTAAACATATCGCCGTTGCAAACGACCTTGCTGAACCTCGCCCCATGTCCATCACTCCCACCTTTGCAATTGTGTGCCGAACTGGCCCGTGGATTCGAGCGGATTGAAATTGTGATTATCAGTCGACACAAAATCCCCATTATCCAGCCGCCACAGGTTTTCGCCGCCCACAGGCGCGTTCAAACGGCTGCCGTCGGTATCGCGCCAGTTCTCCCGCTCGTTCATCATGTCGGACCATGATTGGGAGCTCCGATCCATTGCCTTCATCCGGCTCTCGTGTCCCTCTCGGCCCAAGCGGGCCACATATTCGTTGGCATCACGGTTGATGTTGGCGATGTTGGCCTGCGTTCGGCGATTGTCTCCGTCAATCTTGCGTTGATGCGCACTGATCTGTTTTTGCCATGACGGATTGATCTGTATCGACAGGCGCATTTGTTCGGACATGTTCATGTCCAGCTCACCATCGGGCGCAAAGGCAACCCAGGCGGGCAGCGTTTCACCTGTGACGGACCGGAAATCCGCCATCACGCCCCCACCGGGCATATACGTTTCATAGGCCACAAGCGTCAGTGCGACGGCAACGCGCATCGGGTTGCCACGGTCATCGGAAAAGCCGAACAAAGCCTCGCCTGCGTCCACATGCGACTTCATCCATGCGCCGTTGCCCAAATCGAACTGTCCCGGTTGAAGTCCGGTTCCTTGCGTAAAATCAGGTCGCTGGCGATAATCAAGCATCTGCGCTTGCGGCAGCATCCGTGACACCATGGCCGCAAGCGCATCACGGGCCGACCCGATCTGCATCACCGCACAGCTTCGTCCGCCTGACACTTGCCGGTCCGTCCAGCGCATCGACGGCAATATCGCAACCCCATAACGCTGGTCCCGTGACATCGCCGCCCAACTCAACTCATATCCGTACGTATTGCAGGGATCCTTGCTGCCCCAAATCACGCCGCCTTTTGTCTGCCAGCCCTGCGGCACCATAACGGCAAAAGCCGGAACAGGCTGTTTGAACCCTGTTGCATCAATCCCAAGCGCACGTTGCATCTGTGCCTGAGCAGGCAGGGAAAGCGTCAGCAAAAGCGCGACACTGGTCGCTATACACCGCAGTTTTGCGGTCACATCAAAAGCCATTGCAAAAATACCGAAGGAAATAAGAATTAATGGCACCTAAGCTAGAGCAGGGTTCTCTTTAAAGCGAGTCATTTCTCCACCGTTTTCCGACTGCGCTAACGGCCTATTGTCTCGCCAATGCACTCAAATTCGTCCGCACAAGCTAACTTTGCGTTGGAAGAAATTGGCACCCACAAAGCGAGCGAGAAGCTGCCTTTGGACATTGTCCTTGCCGTTCATCCCGCATGGAACGGTGCCCGCAGATTCAAATTCAGGAACAAATACGCAGGTCTGTCGCTATCATCAGCGCGGCCTACGGGCCGCGCCTGTTGCTTACTGTATATTGAACCAGTCCCCTGATATGCTGGTCAAACTGATCTAGGAAGCGCGTGAATACCGCACGCCTTCCGGAACATGTTGATCCAATACGGACGCGATGATGCGCGTCAAAGGTTGTCCTTCGGGCGCAATCCGGAGCAGCATGTCGTTCTGCGTAACATAAGGCGCAAAGCGCGTTACCATCGTGTTCAACGATGGGGCCAAAGCATAGGCTGCAGGCCCGAATTCTGCAGCCAAGGCGTCCAGATCCAGCTGAAAATTACACATCAGGTGCTCAATAGCACGTGCGCGCAACTGATCCTCCGGTGTCATATGATATCCGCGCGCACCAGCAAATCCGCCGGCCGCAATGCGCTGCTTGTAGGCTGCTGTCGCAGGCGCATTCTGCACATATCCATCGGGAAAGCGCGAGATCGAGGACGCACCAATTCCAATCAGGGTCTGGCACGTGTCAGCTGTGTAACCCTGAAAATTGCGCCGCAAACTTCCGGCTTGCAACGATGTTTCAAGTTCGTCACCCGGACGGGCGAAATGGTCAATGCCGATGGGCGTCAAACCAGCATCAGTAAACCGCGCCGCCGCAAGTGACGCCAAAGTATAGCGGGCAAGGTCATCCGGCAACACGGCCTCGTCTATCAACTTTTGTCGCTTGGACACCCAAGGCACATGCGCATAACCGAACAACGCAACACGGTCCGGCGCAAAGGTCAGAACTTTTTCGATTGTATCCTCGATCCGTGCATTTGTCTGGTGCGGCAGCCCATAAACCAGATCGGTATTCAGCGATGTAATACCCGCAGCGCGCAAATCGTCAACGCAGGCTTTGGTCACGTCAAACGGCTGCAACCGGCCAATCGCAGCCTGCACTTCGGGATCAAAGTCCTGAATCCCGATCGAGGCCCGCGTCATCCCCTGCGCCGCCAAGGCATCAATCTTGCCGCGGTCCACCATGGTTGGGTCAATCTCGACGGAAAATTCAAAATCATCCGTTTGCGGGAATACTGCGCGGATCGCCTCCGCAAGACGGTGTATCAACTGCGGCGGCAGGATCGTCGGTGTACCACCTCCCCAGTGCAGCCTTCCCATCCGCACGCCCTCCGGCACCGTTTTTTGCAACAGTTCCAGTTCAGCCTCAACGGTTTCGATATAGCTTTCTACCGGTCCGAGCGTCTGTGTCCCCTGTGTGTGACAGGCACAGAACCAACACAGACGTTCACAGAAAGGAATGTGGATATAAACGGACACCGGCACATTGGGGTCAAGCGCGCCCAGAGCACGGCTTTGAAAGGCATCCCCGACAGTCGGCGTAAAAACAGCCGCTGTGGGATAAGACGTATAGCGCGGCACGCGCGCATCAAAAAGGCCAAGCGCCTTGAGTGTTTCTATATGTTCCATGTGGCGTTAATGGACCGGGAATCAGGACGCTTCTTTGGCATGGATCAAACAATCCGGCAAAATCCCGGATATTTCTCCCGTTCTTTTGGTAGGCAAGCCAGATCAAGTAACACACAAATGCCATGTGTTTCGAATTGGGACCCCAAGTTGGCCATGCAATTACCTCTACCACTTCCCAAACCCGCAAACCCCACATATAGTGTCCCTCAACAATAACCTGCACAAACCGCAGGCGGGCAGAGGGACTGGTATATGGCGCATATTATTGTCGTCGGGAACGAAAAAGGCGGCGCAGGCAAATCGACGGTTTCGATGCATCTGGCCACTGCGCTTGCACGTATGGGACATCGGGTCAGCGGTCTTGACCTGGACCTGCGCCAGCGGACATTCGGGCGTTACGTAGACAATCGCCGCGCTTTCCTGAAAAGCGCCAATCTTGATCTGGCCTGCCCGTCCTTGTGTGAATTACCCGAAATCGAAGCAAGCAACCTGAAACCGGGCGAAAACGTCTATGATCATCGCCTGAGTGCGGCGGTCGCATCGATGGAGCCGAACAACGACTTCATTCTGATCGACTGCCCCGGCTCGCATACCCGTCTGTCTCAGGTTGCGCATTCACTGGCGGACACGCTTGTAACGCCGCTGAACGACAGCTTCATCGACTTTGATCTATTGGCCCACACGGACGCCATGGGCGAGAAAATCACAGGACCCTCCGTCTATTCCGAAATGGTTTGGACCGCGCGTCAATTGCGTGCACAGGCCGGACTTGCCCCGATCGACTGGGTTGTCGTGCGTAACCGGATGGGCGCACAGCGCATGGTCAACAAAGACAAAATGGAAAAAGCGATCAAAAACCTGTCAAAGAGAATTGGATTTCGCATTGCACCCGGCTTTAACGAGCGTGTGATTTTCCGCGAGCTGTTTCCACGCGGGCTGACCCTGCTCGATCTCAAGGACATTGGGGTCAAACAGCTCAACATCTCCAATGTCGCGGCGCGACAGGAATTGCGTGATTTGGTCAAGGCGTTGAATCTACCCGGTGTGACCGCCGATTTCTAGAGCGCTGCGATTCGACGCAACCGGATCAGCAACCACAGGTTCGACACAAACAACGCTCCGATGACAATCGCGCCGCCGATCAAAGTATATGCCCCGGGATCTTCCCCGATCACCGCCCATGCCAATAGCGGGGCCAAAACGGATTCCAGCAGAACCAGCAAACCCACCTCGGCGGAGGTGATAAAGCGCGGACCAATCGCCAATAGGATGGAGCTGAACAGGATCACCGCGCCATGCCCCAGCACCAGCGGTGCCTGCGAAACCGGTACGGACATCGGATCAGCAAAGGGCGCAACGACAAAAGCGGCGATTGTGTACCCCATGGCAACAGCTGGCACCATTGACGTCGCCCGCGCATGTCGCGCCGCTGTCAGCGCCGCCGCAAAAATCGCCGATACGCCCAGCGCCAACAAATCACCGGCAAGGCTGGCGTTCTCTGTTTCGCCGGACCCGTAGGCAATGATGGCTAGGCCGGGAATCACTGCAGCGATTGTCAGCCATGTGCGCGTGCTGAACGGCTCTGTCAAAAAGATCCGGCTAAAGATCGATGCGAACACAGGTAACGAGGCAAGAATAAACACAACATTCGCAACGGATGTTAGGCTGACCGCAAGTACGAATAGCACGCCACTGCTGCCGACACCGACAATGTATATCAGACCATACCGCCCCGTGCGCAACACGGCGCGAAACGGTTCAGTGCCCGAGGAAAGCAGTATCCAAAGCGTTGAAAAACCTCCGGCCAACAGCAATCGCCAAAACGCGATTGTGAGTGCATCCGCCGAGATCAGCCGCACAAACAACGAATCCGGCACCACAAAAAGCACCCCGAAAAACGTGATTAACAGACCTTTGGTTTGATCGCTCATCCGCTAGGCGTGACGGGAAATCATGCTCAAGTAAAGTCGCCTAAGGCTGTGTCGCTCAATTTCGACAACGCGCGACGCAAGGCATCCACCTCGTTGGCCTGCAACTGGCTAACCAAAGTCTGTTCGTACCGCTCTGCAACGGCACGCAGATCATCATAGGCCGCGCGCCCTTGCGCCGTGAGCGTCAGATGCGCAATCCTGCGGTCCTTCTTGTCGGTCACCCGCTCAACAAAGCGTCGCTCGCTCAGACGATGTACCGCACGGCTGATCTTGGTCTTGTGCATACGCGCGCGTTCACCAATGTCGCTGGCTGTCATTTGCCCGTATAGTCCCAGATGAAACAACACCCGCCATTCCGTGCGCAGCATCCCGTAGCGCTTTTTGTAGACCTGCTGGAAGGACAGGGAACTGACCTCGGCAGCTTGGTTCAGCATGTAAGGAAGGAAGGTTTCAAGATCGAAATCGGAGGGCATGGAGGTATCATCTGTTGTTAGTTACAAAAACAACTATTACACATGCAGCAGATTCTGCACAGAGCGAAATAGGGGGGAATACAGCGATGAACCGTCAGTCAAACCCAAGCGACATGACCAGTGCCGCGACACCAATGGGCACGCACGAAGGCTATATGCCCGGTTTCGGAAATGACTTTGAAACAGAAGCCCTGCCCGGTGCACTGCCCCAAGGCATGAATTCGCCCCAGAAATGCAACTACGGTCTGTATGGAGAGCAGCTGAGCGGAACAGCTTTTACCGCGCCCAGCCATCAAAACGAACGTACGTGGTGTTACCGCATCCGTCCTTCGGTGAAACACTCGCACCGCTATGAAAAGATCGCGCTACCCTATTGGAAATCGGCACCGCACATTCCCGAAGATGTGACCAGTTTAGGTCAATATCGCTGGAATCCGGTGCCGCATAGCGATCAATCTCTGACATGGTTGACAGGCATGCGCACAATGACCAGCGCAGGTGATGTGAATACACAGGTCGGCATGGCGAACCACATCTATCTGGTCACCGAGAGCATGGTCGACAGCTACTTTTACTCAGCTGATTCAGAAATGCTGGTCATCCCGCAAGAAGGGCGACTGCGGTTCTGCACAGAACTTGGCGTAATTGATCTGGAGCCCAAGGAAATCGCAATCCTGCCGCGCGGACTGGTTTACCGCGTAGAGGTTTTGGAAGGTCCTTGCCGTGGCTTTGTCTGCGAAAACTATGGCCAGAAGTTCGACCTGCCCGGACGCGGCCCTATCGGTGCAAACTGCATGGCGAACCGTCGCGATTTCAAAACCCCCGTGGCAGCCTTCGAGGACCGTGAGGTGCCATCCACAGTCACAATCAAATGGTGCGGGCAATTCCACGAGACCAAGATCGGCCATTCACCGCTGGACGTGGTTGCATGGCACGGAAATTACGCACCTGTGAAATATGATCTACGCACCTATTGCCCGGTCGGCGCGATCCTGTTTGACCATCCTGACCCGTCGATTTTTACCGTGCTAACCGCACCTTCGGGGCAACCCGGTACGGCCAATATCGACTTTGTCCTGTTCCGAGAACGTTGGATGGTGGCCGAAGACACGTTCCGTCCACCTTGGTACCACAAGAACGTCATGTCTGAATTGATGGGGAATATTTACGGACAATATGACGCCAAACCGGAAGGGTTCATTCCCGGAGGCATGTCCTTGCACAATATGATGCTGCCGCACGGACCGGATAAAAACGCATTTGATGGGGCATCTAACGCTGATCTCGACGCCGAAAAGCTGGATAACACCATGAGCTTCATGATCGAGACACGCTTCCCCCAGCACCTGACGGAATTTGCTGCCAACGAAGCGCCGTTGCAGGACGATTACATCGACTGCTGGGAAGATCTGGAAAAGAAATTCGACGGTACGCCGGGGAAGAAATGAGCTGGGAGAAATACCTGCTCCTCGCACTCGGGTTGGCCATTATCGTTGGGAGCTATTTGCCAACGCGCAAAGGCAAGAACCACTTTGACGGGCATTCTTGGTTCGATGGTGATGGTAGTAGCGACGGCGGTTGAATTTTGAGATAAGCGGAGCATGCACTCTGCGCTTGACGTAAGGCGGCGACTTGGCTGCTATTCACATAGGATAAGACATGACACTGATGACCTCTTGGGTGCAAAGCGCCAACAACGCCGACACCGATTTCCCGCTCAACAACCTGCCTTATGGCGTGTTTTCAACCGACACCCTTGAGGCCCGCTGCGGCGTCGCAATTGGTGACATGATCCTCGACATGGCCGCACTGGAAGAAGAAGGCAGCATCACGCTCGGTGATGAACCGGTGTTTGACGTACCCTATTGGAACGATCTGATGGAAATGGGGCCGGATACATGGGACGCTCTTCGCACCCGCCTGTTCCAGCTCTTGAGCGCGGATTCGACCGAACAGGCCCGGATCGCACCCCACCTTTTGCCCGCAGATGATGTCGAACTTCACATGCCGCTGGTAGTGTCCGAATACACTGATTTCTACGCAGGCCGCCAACACGCGCAGAACATGGGTGCCATTCTGCGCGGCTCCCCAGATCTGCCGGCCAACTGGCTGCACATCCCGATTGGCTATAACGGGCGGGCCTCGTCCGTTGTGGTATCGGGCACAGACATCCTGCGCCCCAATGGCCAGACAAAAGCACCCGATGCGGATATGCCAAGCTTTGGCCCCTCAAAGCGTCTCGATATCGAGTTGGAACTGGGCGCAATTGTCGGCACATCATCCGATTTCGGTGTGCCGATTACCGTGGACGAAGCGGACGCGATGATCTTTGGTTACGTGTTGCTGAACGACTGGTCAGCCCGCGACATACAAGGTTGGGAATACCAGCCGCTAGGCCCCTTTCAAGGCAAGGCATTTGGCACGTCCATCTCTCCCTGGATTGTGACCACTGCGGCATTGGCCCCTTTCCGCACGCCCACACCGCCACGCGACAAGGAACTGCTTCCCTATTTGAACAGTAGTGTTGACGGATTGTTCGACATCAACCTTGAAGTCCAGATGCATCCCGAAGGGGCACCACACGCCAGTTCGATCAGCAAAACCAACTATCGTCGCATGTATTATTCAGCAGCAGAACAACTCTGCCACCATGCGGTTGGTGGTTGCGGGATGAATGCTGGTGATCTTTTGGGATCAGGCACGATTTCCGGCCCGAACAAATCCGAGTATGGCTCCCTGCTGGAGTTAAGCTGGGCAGGTCGCGAACCTTTCACACTGGATACAGGTGAAACACGCAGTTTCCTTGAAGACGGTGACACGATAATCCTCAAGGGCCATTCGCAAGGGGACGGTTTCCGCGTCGGTTTCGGCTCTTGCGTTGGCAAGATCGCTCCCGCTGTTAAATTCCCTTAAACCCATTCTGAACAAGCAAGAAATATCAAGTTAGGACACCACTATGGCCAAGGCATTTGCGTCCCAAGGGGACATGTCGGAAAAGAAAATCACCTTTGACGAAGTAGGCCGCGATTTGTGGGCGTTTACTGCTGAAGGCGACCCCAATTCAGGCGTCATCATCGGTGATGAAAGCGTGATGATTGTCGAGGCGCAGGCAACACCGCGACTGGCAAACAAAGTCATCGAAAAGGTGCGCGAAGTTACAGACAAGCCAATCACCCATCTGGTTCTAACGCATTACCACGCCGTTCGCGTGCTGGGGGCCTCTGCCTATGGGGCAGATCAGATCATCATGTCCGATGTGGCACGTGGCATGGTTGAGGAACGCGGTCAGGAAGACTGGGACAGCGAATTTCAACGCTTCCCCCGTCTGTTTGAAGGACACGAGAGCATTCCCGGCCTGACTTACCCAACAACAACATTCAGCGACTCGATGACCGTCTATCTGGGCAAACGCCGCGTTGACATCAAGAAGATCGGCCGTGCCCACACCGCTGGTGACGCCATCATCCACGTGCCGGACGAGAATGTGATGTTTACAGGCGACATCGTCGAGGATCACTCCGCTTGCTACTGTGGTGACGGTTACTTTGGTGATTGGGGCCAGACGCTCGACAACATCAAGGCTTACGATGTGGACGCGATTGCGCCCGGCCGTGGGGGCGCATTGATCGGAAAGGACGCCGTTGCGCGCGCCATTGAATCGACCCGCGATTTTGTTGACAGCACCTACGCGCCTGCCGCACGGGTTGCAGCGCGTGGCGGCTCGCTCAAGGAAGCGTGGGACGCCGTGCGCGCCTCCTGTGACCCCAAGTTCAAGGACTATGCCATTTACGAGCATTGTCTGCCCTTCAATGTGTCCCGCGCCTATGACGAGGCCCGCGGCATAGCGCATCCCCGCATCTGGACGGACAAGCGAGATCTTGAGATGTGGGCAGAACTGCAGGGTTAAGCAACACCAATGCAAATCCTTTTTCTGGTGATGAGCGCCCTCGTCTTTGCGATGTGGGCGCTCTCCATAGTCCGCACGATTCTCGCGGTCCGAAATCGTGCGGCAACCCGTACCGGAAACACGATACCGGGGACGGCGGAAACACTGCGTGAATGGGACATCTGGTGGCGCGATCCCGCCTTGCGACCCGAACGCCGCCAACTCTTTTTCATGACATGTTCAGTGGCGGCACTCTCGATATTGGCAAGTTTGCCGACCAATCCACCCGCTCTGGATTAAATGACACAATGCTGTTCCTGCCGCCTGATCAAGAGGGATTCGAAACTGGAACAGCGCCAATTCATCAACATAAGGCCAGAATTTCCGAAACAAGATGCATGCATCGGGCCCACAGCCTGCCGCCACAAAAAAATCAACCTGCAATCAGCGCCTAACGCGCTAACTACGCGCGATTGAATGATGTTTGTTCTCAAACGACATTCAAATGACGATTAGCGGCGCATAGCGGGCTGAAAATCCAAGCGGTTGGGCCGGTATGCCCGCCACTTGATCGGACAAACGACCCAATCAGTCCCGTGCAGCACGAATTCACCCCATCCCGTTACGACAACTTGATGCCTGAGGCTTGACCTTTAGCGTCACTGTGTTTGACTGCGTCCGATGCTTCACTCCGAAGCACAAGAAAAAGAGCGGTAAAAGCCGCATCACCGACGGGCGGCTCACATGCTGCCACCCAACAGAAGAGGAAGAATAATGAGTTTTTTAACACGTACCGGTAAAGCACTGCCACAGTCCGTTCTGGATTCAGCCGAAGCGGCCAAGAAAGATCCGGTCAACCGCCGCGAATTCCTGGCCATCGCAAGCGCGTTTGGTGCGACAACGGCAACCGCTTACGCAATGATCGGCATGCCAACCCCTGCCAAGGCTGCAGGCCACAAAGAAGGCGGCACCGTGCGCATGCAGATGGAAGTCCGCGCACTGAAAGACCCCCGCACCTATGACTGGTCGCAAATCGCCAACTTCTCGCGTGGTTGGCTCGAGTATCTTGCCATTTGGGAAAACGACGGCACGTTCACACCCGCCCTGCTGGAAAGCTGGGAAATCAATGATGACGCGACCGAGTACACGCTGAATGTGCGCAAAGGCGTCAAGTGGAACAACGGCGACGATTTTACCGCCGAAGACGTTGCACGCAATATCATCGGTTGGTGTGACAAATCGCTTGAGGGCAACTCCATGGCGGGCCGCTTTGCGACGCTGGTTGATGAAGTCACCGGCAAAGCCATCGAAGGCGCGGTCGAAGTTGTGGACAGCCACACCGTCAAATTGAACCTGCCGGTTTCCGATATCACACTGATCCCCGGTATGGCCGATTATCCTGCTGCCATCACACACAGCTCCTTTGATGCTGAACAAATGATGGAAAACCCGATTGGCACCGGCGCATATCTGCCAGAGTCACTGGAAGTAGGCGTCAAAAGTGTGCTGGTGAAGAACCCAGATCACACATGGTGGGGCACCGAGGTCTTTGGCGGTCCCTATATCGACCGTCTGGAATACATCGACTACGGCACGGACCCCTCCGCATGGATCGCGGCCGCCGAAGCCGAAGAGGTCGATACATTCTATTCCATGGAAGGCGAATACATCGACATCATGTCAACGCTGGACGGTTGGGTAGAGAACTCCATCGCAACGGCGGCAACCATTGTTATCCGCCCGAACCAGTTGGCCGAAGTGGATGGCATGAAGCCTTATGCAGACAAACGTGTGCGTCAGGCGATTGCTATGGCTGTCGACAACGAAGTGCTGCTTGAGCTTGGCTACGCCGGACGTGGATTGGTAGCGGACAACCACCATGTTGGCCCGATGCACCCCGAATTTGCGGAAATTCCACCCCGCAAGGTCGATCCTGCAGCGGCAAAGGCCCTGATGGAAGAAGCTGGCATGGCGGATTTCGAACATGAGCTGCTATCGATTGACGATGCATGGCGCAAAGACACCACAGACGCGGTGGCAGCCCAGTTGCGGGATGCAGGTATCAAGGTTAAGCGGACGATCCTGCCCGGTTCAACCTTCTGGAATGACTGGGTAAAATACCCGTTCTCCTCCACAAACTGGAACGCGCGTCCGTTGGGCGTTCAGATCTGGGCATTGGCCTATCGTTCGGGTGAAGCATGGAACGAAGCGGGCTATGCCAGTGAAGAGTTCGATGCCCTGTTGACCGAAGCGCTGGCAACCGCCGACGTAGAAGCACGCCGCGCGATCATGGCAAAAGGTCAGATGTTGATGCAGGAAGATGGCGTCACGATCCAGCCTTACTGGCGCTCTCTCTACAACCACTCCAAGGAAGGTCTGATTGGTGCAGAGCACCACATCGGTTTTGAGTATCATCCTGCACGGATGGCTTGGACCTAAGCCCTTCCAACACGCGACAGGATCGGGGCTGCGCATCGCGCGGCCCCTTTTCATTCAAAGACATCGTTAGAGAGCATGAAACGAGAACTCAGGGACGTCCGGGCACGTCCTGTTTAGTTGGAAAATTCACCGCCTTTATCAAGAGGGACTTGACCTCGTGATCACTGATGCCGTTTTCCTGAAATGACGCGCATACTGAAGCCAAGGCCGCATTCATCTGCGTCACCAACACATCATCAGACAGCTCGCTGCGTGTGACCTTGCCAAACCATGCTTCCTCCAGAATCAAATCCTCAATCAGAGGGTCGATCACGGCTCCGCCCCCACCGGGATAACGGTAGTACCCAACACCGCCCCCCTTCCCCATACGCCCCTCAGCAACCATACGCGGCAGGATCGGAACGGGACGGTCCGGCACACGTGCCAGCACTTTTTCAAGGCCAACCAGATCCTGCGCTTCGCAAGGGCCCATCGTATAACCCCACGCACAAAGGGCTTCATCCAACTCCCAAGGGTTTGTGTGGTGGTACATCAGACGTTCAGCTTCAAGCCAGAACGCATTCTGCAGCGCCAGAACCATGGCTGTTTCGTTCATGTTACCGGATCAAGAAAACGGTGTTTTGCAATCACCGCCAGTAGATCGTTAAGGGACGATCCCACGACACGGTTCGCTGTATCCACTTGCGCCTCAGCCTGTGCATAAAGAGGCGAGCGGGCATCAAGTAACTCCTTGAGATGCGCCATGGCCGCTGGATTGCCCTGCATCGGTCGGTGGTCGCCCTGTGCACGCACGCGTTGCATATGTTCAGGCGGGCTTGTCCTTATCCAGACCGAATGGAACCGCTCCAACAAGTGGGCATAGGTGGTTTCATCTGCAACGATACCACCAGCCACCGCAAGGATCACACGGTCATGGCGCAGGCTAATGCGCTCGAGCGCCTGGGCTTCCATACGGCGGTATCCGGCTTCACCGTAGAATGCCATCACCTCGGCCAGCGGCATATCGGCATGTTCTTCGATGTTGTCATTCAACTCGACAAAGGGAATGCCAAGTGCGGCCCCCGCCATTTTCCCCAAGGTCGATTTGCCCGCGCCGCGCAACCCGATCAGACAGATACGGCCCGATCGCATCAGCCGTGGGTTTTGTGTAGCAAGCATCCCACGCACCTGATGTTGGACAGCGAGCGGTGCCTGACGAAACAACGTCGCTACCCGCTGCACATCATGATCCATCGGCGTGATGTCAGCCAAAAGTGTCTCGATCCGCACATCCAGAGCCTCGGCCACCCGCTGCAACAGCAAGATCGAGATATTGCCCTCTCCCGCTTCTAGCTGCGCCAGATAACGGGGCGACACCCCGGACCGTTCTGATAAGACTCTACGCGGCAAGCCGCGCTGTTTGCGCACCTCAGCCACACGCGCAGCCAGCCGCGTGATCAACTTGGCCCCCTCATCTGTGGCTTTTGGTGTGTCGGTTACAATGCTCATATCAACAAACAATACCCATTCTTACGGGCAACCTTATAAGGCCCGGATGAGCGGTTCGATCACCCGTCGCAATTCATCCGGTACGTTTTGGCTTTTGAATTGGTCTGCAATGGTGAAAACGCAGGTAAACAATCCCTCAAAGCAGAGCACGTCATCCTGACGTGCTTTGACAGCAAAGGTGATAGATTTATTGCCCAAACGCGTTGGAAAAGTCTCGCACATCAACATATGGCGCGGCGTTACCGGGCTACGAAAATCCAGTTCCATACGGACAAACGGCGTGCCGACATTGCGGTCAATCTCCATCTGGAACCAACCGTCACCGTCAAGATGCGCCTCCCACCATGCGTTGATCGCATCCAGCGAGAAGTAAGGAAGTCGCGCCGTATAGGCGATACGCGCCGGATCACAGTCACCCCAGGTGACATTGACGGGATGCACAAAGACATCCGTCATCTAATAGGTTTCCACATGATACCGCCCGTCTTCACGCATTGCGTCGCGCAAAGCCGTCCACTGCTGGCCGATGCTTTCCGCAATTGAGGTCAAGGCCAGCTCAACGCCTTCCTCCATCCCGCGCAACCCGCAAATGTAGATGTGCAGTTTCTCGTCCTGCAACAACGTAGCAATAGCGTCTTCCTCGGCCCGCATACGATCCTGAACGTATTCCTTGTCACCGTCGGGTAAACGACTGAACACCAGATGCTGTTTCATCAGGCTTTCCGGTACTTTTTTGAGAGGTCCGAAATACGGCAAACTTTCAGGCGTGCGTGCGCCAAAGAACATGGTCATGCCGCCTGTCGCACCAGTCCGCTGTCGCTGCATGGTAAAGGCGCGCATAGGTGCCGACCCTGTTCCCGTGCAAATCAAAAGCAGATGCGCGTCCGGCGTTGATGGCATCAGAAATGTAGCACCAAAGGGACCGGTGACTTCAACGCTGTCACCCTGTTTCAGATCGCACAGAAAATTCGAGGCCAGCCCGTTTTCCTCACGTTTCACCGTAAGCGAAATGTTGTGATATCCGGACCGCTCGCCATCACGGGGACTTGAAACCGAATAAAGACGCGGCAGATGCGCGTTCCCGTCAGCATCCGTGCCGGGCGGAATAATCCCAACAGATTGTCCCTCAAGCACAGGAAACGGCAGCGCACCGGGATCAAGGATCAGATGGCGCACATCGTGATCCGGATCATCCGTCAGCCGGTAGTTGCCTTGGACGGTCATCTTGGCGGGTTTGCCAAGGTTGTACATGTTGATTGCCGGTTTGCCTGCAGAATCCGGGGCACGTGCCTTACCGCCAGCCCCTTTGTGCGCCTCGGCCAACAGCGCTTCGATCGGATCGATCTCAGCATCCGCCGCAACTGGTGCAACTTCTATGTCTTCCTGTTCTGGCAGCTCTTCCATTTCGTACTGCTCTTCCAAGGTGTATGGCGTCGATACGACCCGCCATTCGTCAATAGAGCCGGTCGGACAGACCGGAATACAGTCCATGCAAAAGTTGCAGATGTCGGCATTAACAACGACATTGTTGTCGTCATGTTCAATCGCGCCAATTGGACAGGTCATTTCACAGGTGTAACACCGGATGCAAATCTCAGGGTCGATCAGGTGTTGTTTGACAGGCTGGTTCATGTGGCGCGCTTTCGCAGCAAGAGATCGGGAAGCAGCATGGTGTCGACAAGTGCCGCGCAGATGCCCTGACAAGCCTCACAACCGATACAGGGCGAGTTCAACTGGCTGATCTCAGTAGCTAACGTGCTGGTTCGCGGGGCATGCGCGACAATGCGACTTGATTGCATGGGTGTCTCCCTGTCTACAGTATGCTGAAATACCCCCATCGGCCAAGCAGACGGGGGTGTTAGGACATTAGGCCATGTGCAGCTTAACGTATTCGTAATCACCCGGCTTGTTGTCGATCCCCACTTTGGGTGCAGCAATCCACGAGGCATATTTACCCGGCTCGAAACACGGCACCATCAACGACTGGATATAATCGCCATCTGCTTTGGTCGGCAGCCACTCATCCTTGCGTTTGGTCCACTCATCTGCCGAAATGATCGCACCGTCAGGGTCTACAGCAACGCTGCTGAAAACGCCGATCTGGCGGTGAAAGCCTTCATGTGGCAGTTTTAATTCGAACTGAATGCCGGACTTTGCTATCTGCTTGTTCCAACGGCCGACACCACCGGCTGCATCGCGCACATAGTCATCTCGCAAACGCATGTTAATTGCGGTCAACGCGGGCACGTCCTCGGTCAGGATTTTACCATCCTTGATCGACGTCACAGGATAGGTGTCGTTCTGCAACTTGTGATCATCATCAATCCGCTGCTCCATATAACGCCCCTTGATGCCGTAGTTGAAGGCATTGGCGGCGTTGGTGGATACTTCCTGACCAAACAGATCAAGCGACAACGTATAGTGCAGGTTCAGCTTTTTCTGGATCGTCGGCAGGTCGATTACACCCAGATCGCGGATCTTGTTGATGTCATAAGGGTCTGTGATCCCCGCCTTGTTCATCGCCTCAAGGGTGGCCTGAATGGTGCGACCTACGCCGGTTTCACCCACAAACATGTGGTGCGCTTCTTCGGTCAGCATGAAGCGGCATGTGCGTGACAGCGGATCAAAACCGGACTGCGCCAGCGATTCCAGCTGCATCTTACCATCTCGGTCGGTGAAATAGGTGAACATAAAGAAGGACAGCCAATCGGGCGTTTCCTCGTTAAAGGCCCCCAACATACGCGGCGCATCTTCGGAGCCCGAGGAACGAACCAACAGTTCATTTGCCTCTTCGCGCCCATCACGGCCAAAGTACTTTTGCAGCAGATAGACCATCGCCCAGAGGTGACGCCCCTCTTCGACGTTCACCTGAAACAGGTTGCGCATGTCATAAAGGGACGGTGCGGTCAGGCCGAGGAACTTCTGCTGTTCAACCGAACCCGGCTCTGTGTCACCCTGAATGACGATCAACCGCTTGAGCATGTTGCGATATTCACCCGGCACTTCCTGCCACGCGGGTTCGCCCATATGTTCACCCATGGGAATTTTGCGATCCTCAACGGCAGGTGCCAGCAAAACACCCCAGCGGTATTCCGGCATCTTTACGTAGTCAAATTTGGCCCAGCCTTTGGGGTCAACACTGACCGCCGTGCGCAGATAGACCATGCTTTCCTGAAAGTTCTGCGGGATCAGGTCGTTCCACCAGTTGATGTAGCCGGGGTGCCATTTCTCCAGGGCTTTCAGCACTTTCTTATCTTCGGACAGCCCTACGTTATTCGGGATTTGCGTGTCGTAGCTCACGTTGATCAGGTCAAGCATTGGTTTCCTCCTGTGGGGACAAAATCTTTCAAAGATTTTGGGCCGGATTTTTACAAAAATCCGCGCCCGTTACACACGTTCCATGTCATATTTACCGCGCACACCAGTGCCGTAGCTTTGCAGCGCGCCCTCCTTACCAACTGCATTGGGGCGCTGGAAAATCCAGTTCTGCCACGCAGTTAATCGCCCGAAAATACGGGTTTCCATGGTCTCGGGACCAGCAAAGCGCAGATTGGCCTCCATACCGGTCATCGCATCGGGAGAGAAACTGGCACGTTCTTCCATAAACAGGCGCACTTCATCATCCCAATCAATGTCGTCATAGGCATAAGTCACAAGGCCAAGTTCTTCGGCATCATCCGCCTCAAGCGGCACGCCGATTGAGCTTTTCAGCTTTTCCACCTGCTCTGGCGCGCCAAGAAAGCGGGTTTCCAGACGGGTAATGTCATTGCCCATCGGATAGGTGCCAAAGTTGCCTTGTGACAGAGTGACAGTCGCCATGGGGCGATTGTCACCATCGAATTCCTCAAGCATCATATAGCTGCGATCGGCAGCCCAAAGCAGTTCTGCCAGCGGACCCGCAAAACACGAACCGTGTTCGACAATCGCCACGAGCGAGCGCGAAGTAACGTCAATACGCTTCAGCACGCGCTTCCAGTAATGCAGCACCTCGCTTGCGAGCCAGTGATCGGGATTGCCCAGAAGCAATGCTTCATGTGCCAGAACGCGCTCGGGATCACCCTGCGTCTGAAATTCGATCAGACCGAGCTCTTTTTCATTGTTACGCAGATGCAGGATCGCATCATCCAACTCACGCGCACAACGCAACATCCAGCTTTGCGCGCCCTCATCGGTGAATGCGTCCATGTCAGCAGGCGCATCCCCGTCTGGCCCTTTTATTGTAAGGGTCGCACGTTTTTCATCACGGTTCAGCGCGACCTCAACAGTAGAATAGCTCACGCCGTCCTTGGCAAAGGTCCGGGTTATCGGGGTAAGTTCAATGCCTTTTGCCACATCCACCTTGTCGGAGTTCGCCGCAAATTCACGCGCGCGTTCGGCGACTTTTTCGTCAAAGCTGGAATTCGGGAACACCTCATCCACCAGCTTCCACTCCACGGCTCGTTTGCCTTTCACACCCTCTTCGATCGAGCAGAACACATCGGCCAGATCGCGGCGCACCTTGCGTTTGTCGGTCACACGGGTCAGCCCGCCTGTGCCGGGCAACACCGCCAGCAGTGGCACTTCGGGCAGAGCCACCGAAGATGTTGAATCGTCCGTCAGCATCAAATGGTTGCATGCGATCGCCAGCTCATACCCGCCACCCGCACAGGCCCCTTTGATCGCACAAATATAGTTTTGGCCACTGTCAGCCAAAGCAGCTTCATAAGTATTGCGGGTCTCATTGGTAAACTTGCAAAAATTCACTTTATGGCTGTGCTCCGCACCGCCCAGCATGCGGATATTTGCGCCGGCACAAAACACTTTGTCTTTGGCTGACTGCATAACTATGACCTTGACTTCAGGGTGCTCGAACCGCATCCGCTGCACCACATCCGCCAGTTCGATGTCGACGCCAAGATCATAGCTGTTCAGCTTGAGATCATAACCATCAAACAAACCGCCCTTTTCATCCACGTCCATGGAAAGCCAGGCAATCGGGCCATCATAGTCTATCTTCCAATGACGATATTTCGATGGATCTGTTTGAAAGTCGATCATTTCGGTCATGCTGGCAATCCTCGGCTCGCAAGTGCATTTCAGGTATTATAATTCATACGGCACCTGTCGTAAGCCTGCTTGTTGCACACCAATTGCATATTTAATGCATTATTATGCATAAATTAGGCAGCCATACGGCGGGTGACAGATGTCCAGTCCAAGACTTTTTGCGGCGATACCCCGAGAATCGACTGTCTCGCAGGGTAACGCGCCAAATGTGCCTCGACCTTGTCACACAGGCGGACTGCCGCATTCGGGCGCATCATCAGGATTTTGAGGCGCGCATTCGCCAGCTGGATCAGGGCCTGCGTCATGTCACGCTCAGGTGAATCTTGTGGCGTTTGCAACCAGACGGCCTCAAGCACCTCATGGCATTCCCAGAAAAAGCCGGTTTCAAGATAAATCAGGCCCGCACGAAATGCAGCGGTATCTTGCAAATCTTCGGCCTGCATATCTACATGTACAGAAGTCTTGATCCTATCGAACCAGTCTTCCGGGTGGCGCGCATTCTGGCCCGGTACATGGCCATGAGGCGGCTTGGGGAATCCGCCCAGCGTGTCAGTCAAGAGAGACCTCGACCTTCTCCAACCGGTCAAGACGGGCGCAGAATTCGGCAATACCGTCCAGTGTTTCAGCCTGCATTTCCAAATGCGGCGCGTGCCCACAGCCATCAAGGATCAACGTCTCGACCGGCGAATATATCCGCTCCACGATCTCGAAAATCTGTGCAAGCGTGCCATAAGGATCGTCGCGCCCCTGAATGGCCAGAACCGGAATACGCAGGTGATCAATTGCATCCGCAACATTCCAATCGGCAAAATCAGGGCTCGTCCACACATCGTGCCAGCCCTGAAATGCCACATCAACGTGTGCGTGATACTTGCTTAGCTTTTGTTTCAAATCACCATTGGCATAGGCGACACCTGCCGCACGGATCGCCGCCAAGCCAGCAGCTTCGGTAAAAAAGTGAGGCGCTATCAGGATCATCCCGCGCACCCGCATATCTGACACGGAACCAGCATAGATCGTCGCAATTGTCGCCCCGTCCGAATGCCCCAACAAGATCGCATTTTCAATGCCGGCGGCGTCCAGAACAGCGCCCAAGACATCCTCGGCCTCTCGGGTCATGTAATCAGGCGGACGGGGCAGGCTGACTGGATCGGATGTACCATATCCCGCCCGCGAATAGGCAAAAACGCCGAAGCCGGTCACAGCAGCCAGAGCTTGTGGTAGCCCCTTCCATTGTGCCACGGACCCAAGTCCCTCATGCAGCAGTACCAAAGTCGGAGCTTTATGTGGCGCTGGCCCCCAACAAGCATATTCCAGCGCTGTGCCGCCAACGGACAAGCGTTCATCAGGCGCATCACTCCACTTCACAACCATTACGCATCCTCTCGCAATTTGAAGCGTTGAATTTTGCCCGTCGCTGTCTTTGGCAGTTCATCGACAATTTCAATCCAGCGCGGGTATTTCCACAAGCCAATCCTGCCTTTCACATGCGCCTTGAGGTCACTCTTGAACGCATCATCACCTTTACCCGATTGCAACACAACAAAGGCTTTTGGCTTTTCCAAGCCGTCCGCGTCGCGATGTGCAACCACAGCCGCCTCAAGGACTTGCGGATGATCCACCAAAGCGCCTTCCACTTCGAAAGGTGAGAGCCAGATACCCGAGACCTTGAACATATCATCTGTGCGCCCGCAGTAGACCAACCGCCCGTCTTCACGCTTTTCATATTTATCCCCCGTGCGGGTCCAGACCCCTTCGAAGGTCGAGCGTGTTTTATCCCGCTGATTCCAATAGCAATTTGCGGCCGAAGCCCCGTTGACCAGCAATTCTCCAACTCCGCCAACACCGACTTCTTCATCGTTTTCATCCACAAGACGCAACGTGTACCCGGGTACGGCGACACCGGACGTTCCATAGACAATATCACCGGGGCGGTTGCTGAGGAAAATATGCAGCATCTCGGTCGATCCGACCCCGTCGAGAATCCCGACACCAGTATGTTTTTCCCACCGCTTGCCCACATCTTCGGGCAGGGCCTCGCCTGCAGATATGCAGGCACGAAGGGAGGCAACAGGCGCGCCGGTGTTGTCCATTTGCGCCACCATCGCCGCATAAAGCGTCGGCACACCGCAAAAAATCGTTGGTTTATGGCTGTTGATCGTGTCGATCATCCCGATTGGCGTGGGCCTGCCCGTGAACAACACACTTGTTGCGCCGACGGCCAAGGGAAAAGTCATCTCATTGCCAAGGCCATATGCAAAAAAGAATTTTGCGGCGGACAGAACAACATCGTTTTCACGGATACCCAACACCTGCGTCCCATAGGTGTCTGACGTGGCCTTTAGGGCCGAATGGATGTGCGCTACGCCTTTTGGTTGCCCAGTGGAGCCGGAAGAATAGAGCCAGAAGGCCACTTCATCAGGGCTGACCGCAACTGTTTCATGCTGAGGTGCCTCTTCAATAAACGTCTCGAACCGCATCATCCCGTCTGGCGGATCACCGATCACAACAACTTCGCGGATGTAGGGGTTTTCAGCAACCGCAGGGGCGACCACATCCCAGAGCGGCGCAGACACAAACAGGATCGCAGCGCGACTGTCCCGCAAGATCACGTCATAGACGGATGTGGCAAGCAACGTGTTCATCGGGATCGGCACCACACCGGCCTTGAGCGCGCCCCAGAAGAGTTGTGGAAATTCGATCTGATCCAATACCAACAGGGCTGCGCGTTCTTCGGGGCGAATACCCGCCCGCACCAGTGCGCCCGCAACCTGTCCCGCCCCCTGAGCCATTTGACCATAGCTGAGGGTACGTCCTGTCTCCGCTTCCACAAAGGCAGTCTTGCCTGCCCGGCCCTCATCAATGTGACGGTCGACAAAATACGTGGCGGCGTTTGCGTGGGTGGACAACATCAGTCTCTCCTTCGTTACGCATTATTGTGCGCTTCAAAGTGCATGCGCAACACGCAAGGGACTGGCATGCATTTTAATGCATTATGTTCACTCTTACGGTTATCTCACAACCCTAACCGGGCAACAGAAACAACGTGATCGCAGGAAAGGCTACAAGGATGATAACCCGCACAATATCGGAGCCGACAAAATACATCACCGCCTTGTAGGTTTCGGTCATCGGGGTTTCGCGGTCCATCGAATTGATGATGAACAGGTTCATCCCCACCGGCGGCGTGATCAGCCCGACCTCGACCACAATCAGCACAAGGATACCAAACCAGATCGCCACATGTTCCGACGACATGCCAAAATCCATCGCCATGATCACCGGAAAGAAGATCGGGACGGTCAGCAGGATCATCGACAGGCTGTCCATAAGGCAGCCAAAGATCAAATAGAAGCCAAGGATCACACAGAGCACGAAAATGGGGGAATAACCTTGTTCAACAACCCAACCGGCCATGAACTGCGGCACGCCCGAAAGCGCCAGAAAGCCGTTGTAAAACCCCGCCCCAAGTACAATGAAAAAGATCATCGCGGTGGTACGTGCGGTCCCTGTCAGGCTTTCGCCCAGCACTTTCCAGTTGAGGCTGCCAGACAACAGGGCCGCAATACCTGTTGCCGCCGCACCAATGGCTGAGCCTTCTGTCGGTGTGAACCAGCCAGCATAGATGCCGCCAACAACAATGACAAAGATGCTCAGCACTGGCCAACACCCGGCCAACGCACGGAAACGCTCAGTCATCGGGACAGCTTCACGGGTGCCTGCCGCATCCGGGTGCAGGCGTACGTAGATCGAAATGGTCAGCATATAACCAATAGCGGCCAGAATGCCGGGCACAAAAGCCGCCAGGAAGAGCTTGGCGATGTTTTGTTCGGTCAGAATGGCATAGATCACAAGGATCACGGAGGGCGGGATCAGAATACCAAGCGTGCCGCCCGCAGCCAAGGTAGCGGTGGAAAACCCACCAGAATATCCATAGCGTTTCAATTCTGGCAGCGCGACCTTGGACATGGTCGCAGCGGTGGCCAGCGACGATCCACAGATCGCACCAAAACCGGCACAGGCACCAACGGACGCCATTGCAACACCGCCACGGCGATGACCGAGGAAATTCTCTGCCGCTTTGAACAGCGATTGGGACATACCCGACAGGGTGGCGAACTGCCCCATCAGCAGAAACATCGGGATAATGCTGAGGGAATAGCTGGAAAAAGTCGTGTAGGTTTCGGATTTCAATTTTGCCAGCAATGGCGTGGGATTGCCGCCCATCGCCATATACCAGCCCCCGAAACCACACAGCAACATGGCAAGGCCAATGGGCGCACGCAGGAATACCATGATCAACAAAACGGGGAAGGACCAAAAGCCCAGTTCAAGGTTGCTCATCTCAATGTTCCCCATGCTCTAACGGCAGGATGTCGTGATTTTGGGCCGCTTCCAAGACGCGCACATAGGCGCAATAGACAGCCACGATGCACGCGACCAAACCAGCGGCAAAGCTGGCAGCATAGGCCCACCAGACCGGAAACTGCAGAAACAGCGTGGTCTCGCCATTCCCCAAATAGCGCAGCATGCCCTCGTATAAACGCCAGATCACCAACAGGATTGTTGCGGCCAGCACGACCTCCCAAAAGGCCGCGATCCAGCGGTTTACGCGGTCCGGCAAGAAAGAGGTGAAAACATCCACCGTCGCATGTGCGCCGTAAAATTGGCAGATCGGCAGGAAGGAAAAGATAGCAAAGGCAACCCCCGCCTCAAGCAATTCATAACTACCGTTGATCTCTCCGACACCCAGATCAAGGATCCATTGTGACAACCCTATCAGGGTCTCGTCAAAGAAATCACGATGAAGGAATTTGTTAATCGAGCGGCCAAGAATCGACAGGGTGGTTAGAACGATCAGGCCGATCAAAACAAGACCGCCAGCCAATGCGGTCAGACGGGCAAGGGATTGTATGGCGCGGTGCATGGGGAAATCTCGCAAGTCAGAAAAGACTGCGGCAGCAAAAAGCCGCCGCAGATCTTTGTCATGTCGTCAAACTTACTCTTTGTAAGCTGCAATCAAAGCACGGGCTTCGTCGATCAGCGCCTGACCGTCGATCCCTTTGCTGTCCATGTCAGCCAGCCATGTATCAATCACGGGCTGGGCGGCAGCTTTCCAGACTTCGGTTTCTTCGGCAGTCAACGTGACAATGTTGTTGCCTGCATCAACCGCAAGCTGACGAGAAGGACCATCACTGTCTTCCATTGTGCCGCCGGCAAAGATCGAAAACTCAAGACCGGAGTTATCATCGACGATCTTTTTCAAATCATCAGGCAGACCCTCGTAGCGGTCCTTGTTCATCGCCAGAACAAAGGTCAGCGTATAAAGCGCGTTGCCTGTGAATTCGGTGTGGTTCTTGACCAGCTCCGGCACTTTCAGCGCCTTGGTTACTTCCCATGGGATTGTTGTGCCGTCGATCACGCCCTTGGACAGACCCTCGGGCACCGCAGGCACCGGCATACCGACAGGTGTGCCACCCAGTTCCTTGATCAGGTCGGACGCAAGGCGCGACCCGCCACGCAATTTCAGACCCGCCATATCATCAGGTGTGCGCACTTCCTTGTTGGCATGGATCAAGCCCGGGCCGTGTACCCATGTGCCAAGGATATGCACGTCCTTGAATTCGGTGTCTTTCATGTGCTTTTCGAACATCTGCCAATAGGCAGAGGACATCGCGCGCGCGTTTGTCATCATGAAGGGCAGCTCGAACACTTCGGTCGATGGATAGCGGCCCGGCGTATAGCCCACAACGGTCCAGATGATGTCAGCCACGCCGTCGATCGCTTGGTCCATCAACTCCGGTGGCTTGCCGCCAAGTTGCATGGATGGATAACGCTCGATCTTGATGCGGCCCTCTGAATCGGCCTCGATCTTGTCAGCCCAGACGTCCAACACCAGCTTTGGCACGTTGGCCTGTGGTGGCAGGAACTGGTGCATCCGCAAGGTGACGTCTTGTGCCATCGCTGATGTGGCCATGAGTGCTGCAACTGCCGCACCCGCCATGCCCATCATTGTTCTGCGTAAAATCATAGTCTTCTCCCTTGGTACTCTCTTGGCCGCCCTTATCACGGGCGGTCCTTCAACTTATGTCTTGCGGCCCACGACCGCTCTCGGTCGCATTAAGCTAAGCGAAGCCATTGGCCTTGTCACTTAACAAATATGTACCGAATACAGGCCACTATCTGGGAATACAGACATAACGATATCAAATACCTAGCGCATTCATTGCAGCATAGGACAGCAACATCGCCCCGAATAAGTCAGGGGTGCAGATGCATTATTTTGCACACCGCCGAGGCAAGGCTGTGAGACCGGAAGAAAATGGTGGCGTTACCTGGATTTGAACCAGGGACCTAACGATTATGAGTCGTTCGCTCTAACCAACTGAGCTATAACGCCATCGCCGCGTCGATTAGGCCAGCGTTGCAGCGCCGTCAAGCACAAAACCTCGGATCAGCCCGAGAGGCTGCGCAACTTCCCACACCATTGCACCGCAAAACTGCATCCAATTGCCCCCTCTGCGCCCCAATCTGGCCCGAAATTCGCAGGATAACAGGGAGAATAGACGCGCATATTCTGCAAAGGACCTTTACCCGTGCCATCAGACACAACACTGGATTTTGCACCCAAACAGCCCGCTTTTGCAGAACCGTCCAATACCGATATCCGCACAATATCGGCGTTGGCACCGGCAGAAACGCTGATGATTACGTTGACCTTGGGAATCGGTACGCTCGCGTGCATCCTGTCCCTGAGCTTTGGTCAGGTGGTCGCGTGGGACAAGTTTCTGATCAGTTTTGCTCCTGCTGTCGGGATGATCCTGTTGGGATGCTACGTGCGCCTGCGCAAGAACATGCCACGCGCCGCAATGTCGGCCATTGGCGTGGGTATCTACATCGGATTTTCAGGGGTGATCACAATCCTGATCTACCTGCGCTTCCCGTTTTACACTCCCATGATCGACACGCAGCTGATCCAGCTTGACGCAGCAGTCTTTGGCTATGACTGGGCCCGCTTCACGACAGCGCTCGCAGCCTATCCTACGTTTGGCAAGGCGATTGGCTGGATCTACGGCACTTCGTTGCTGCAGCTATTTGGTGTGTTGTTCATCCTTGGTTATCTGGGGCGCATTGTTGATCTACACCGTGTATTGATCACCGGCATCTTGTCCCTTTTGTTCGCCGTCGCAATCTGGTGGACATGGCCCAGCCTCGGCCCCTCCGCTTACACCACATTGCCATATGAGGTCGAAACCGCCCTTGGCCTTGTACACGGCGAAGCCGCGGGCGCGCGACTGATGCAGATGGCGCAAACCGGCAATGCAGTGATCTCGCCCGAGATCATTATGGGCACCATTGCTTTTCCGTCCTATCACACCGTCATGATGTGTCTTGCTGTGGGATTTGTCTGGGGTACATGGGCATTCTGGCCAATGGCAGTGCTGAACCTTGGTATGCTACCATCCATCCTGTCTCATGGCGGGCATCACGTCAGCGATATGTTAGGGGGTTTTGTAGTCTTTGGTCTGGCATTCTGGATTGCGGTCAAAATGGTTCCGCGCGCCCTACAGGATTAATGCGCAGGTGCTGTCACCGCATCAAGCAGACTGCGCCCGCCGTCCAACACCATCACCTCACCAGTCATAAAGCTTGAGCTTTCAGCGGCTAGAAATTGTACCGCGTCGCACAACTCATTGGGTGCAGCAATGCGCCCCAACGGTGTATGCCTGCGGATATCATCGCGCCATTCACGGTTGTCGGCGACAGCAGCACGCAAAGATCCACTCATAACCGAGCCAAAAGAAATGGCGTTCACCCGAATCCGTTCCGGCGCAAGAACCAAGGCCATGGAACGTGTCATCTGCTGGACCGAAGAGGCTGCGATAGAATAGCCCATCAACTCCGGCTGCAATGTATTCGCCGCAATTGAACTGAAGTTGATAATGGATCCAACTTGCCCCTCTTCTTGGCTTTCGGCCTGTTTGATCATCCGCTTGGCGACATATTGTGACAAATGCAGCGCCGTCATCAGGTTTTGATCCAACAACATCTGAACAGAAGTATCTTCAACATCCAGCGCATCAGTGGGCATTATCTGCCGCGAGGCGTTCACAAGAATGTCCACCTGCTCAAAGGCATCAATCGTAGCGGATACAAGATTGGCAATGGTCAGCCTTTGGCGCAAATCGCCTGCAAAGATGCGGATATTGCCATCTTCTGGCGCATCACCCAGTTCCGCAACCAGCGTTTTTTCATCCACATCGGCACACATGACGTTGGCACCCTTGTCGGCAAGGTGGCGCGCGATGGCCAATCCGATGCCATTAGCCGCTCCCGTAACAATTGCCGTTTTTCCCTGAACCGAAAAAGACATGAAGCCTATCCTCTATGTGCGTCCGCGCCGTTCCCGTAGGGGCCGGGCCGCATGAAACAGTTTGAACCGTGCATCCCCGCCAAGCTCTCTGACCTGCGCGAAACGTTTTTTCAATTCGGTCTCATAAGGCAAATGGCGGTTGGCAACCATCCAAAGATCACCTTGCCCCGTGAGCAGGCGCGCAGCCGCTGCTACAAAAGCCTGACCAATTTGAGGTTCCGCAGCCCGGCCAGTGTGAAACGGCGGGTTCATCACCACGGTGTCGAGTTTTCGGGGCGGCTGCCAGGCAGTTGCATCAGCCCAATGAAAATGCGCGCGTTCGTCCGTAACATTGCGGCGCGCACATTCCAACGCCATATGGCCTGCTTCTACAAGGTGTACAGCCTTAACATCGGACCGAGTCAGAACATGCGCAGACAGAAATCCCCACCCAGCACCCAAATCCGCGACTTCATCACCCAGTTTTTCAGGCAAAGCGTCGACCAATAACGCCGACGCTAGATCAACGCCATCCGCCGAAAATACGCCCGGTGCGGTCCAAAAACCACCTTCGGCTTGAGAAGGGCCCTGCACCCAATCGGCAAAGAAATCCGCAGCGGGTTCCGATATCCAGAACATTTTCCCATGCGCCTTGGACACCGGTCCTTGCACTGTGACACGCGCACGCATCGCTTTAAGGATCGAATCCGCCCCTTCGGTCTTTTGCCCGTCAATAATGACCAATCCCCCAGTGACAGCGCAGGCACGCGCAATCAGGTTGCGCGCATCGGCCTTGGCACGCGGCAAACAAACAAGCGCAGCTGAATATCCAGTGGTTGGCTCGACCAGAGCAGTGTAACCACGATCAGCCCAGGATGCGTGGAACGGCTTGAAATCATGGATGATATCGCAACGATCTGGGGGCAATCCGTTCAGGTCAGCATCAACTGACGGCGCGAAAACCGCAATGCGCCCTTCCTCGGGCAGATCCAAGCCCCCACCGTTCAGGGCGACTTGTAGACGGGCATCAATCACGCGTTATTCTTCTTTTTCCATAGTGCATTGCAGCGGATGCTGATGGCGGCGGGCATAATCCATAACCTGCGCCACTTTTGTCTCTGCGATCTCGTGACTGAACACTCCGACAACCGCGAGTCCCTTCTTGTGAACAGTCAACATAATCTCGAATGCCTGCGCATGGTTCAGACCAAAAAACCTCTCCAGCACATGCACAACAAATTCCATTGGCGTGAAGTCATCATTCAGCAGCATCACCTTGTATAAAGGCGGCCGCTTGGTTTTAGGTTTGGTTTTTGTCAGCAGACCCGTATCGCTGTCATCATCCGAACGGTCTGCCATCATGATAGGGTCGAGGCGCATTGCTGCTCCGATGAGTTTGAGTGAATGATTGTGAGTCGTTCTCCGCGTTATATAACCTGCAGTGGGATTTAGAAAAGAGGTTAGCAGCAAATGAGCATAACACTCACGACAATCGGACTGGATGCAGACGACACTCTTTGGCAGAACGAGCAGTTCTTTGCACTGACCCATGACCGCTTTGCCGACCTGTTGCGCGATCATTCGGACAAGGATCATTTGATTTCCCGATTGCTGGAGGCCGAACGGCGCAACTTGCCCCATTACGGTTTTGGGATCAAAGGCTTCACCCTTTCGATGATTGAAACAGCGATCGAAGTTACAGATGGTAAAGCCCCCGCTTGCGTCATCGCCAAGATACTGAATGCGGGGCGTGATATGCTGTCCCATCCGATCGAACTTTTACCAGATGTCGAAGACACGCTGGAAGCATTGAAACATAATTTCAAATTGATCCTAATCACGAAAGGCGATCTGCTTGATCAGGAACGCAAGTTGGCGCAATCCGGTCTGCGGGATCATTTCGATGCGATCGAGATTGTGTCTCACAAGACCCCCCAAGCCTATTCAGAGATTTTCAAACGCCTTGGCACAGGGGCCGATCAGGGATTGATGGCAGGCAATTCAATGGCCTCGGATGTGGTGCCGATGATTACAGCAGGCGGTTGGGGCGTCTACATCCCGCATGATCTGACGTGGGCCGTGGAACATGCGCACCCACCCGAAAACAACGAACGATACACAGAGATTGCAAGCATTGGCAGCCTGCCAGAGCACCTGCGAGAACTGTCACAAATATAGGGTCAGCCATGTCGAAAGGAATCTGGGCAAAGCCGCCCAATTGCTGCCACATTCCTGACACAATACCCCCTATGGTGGCACACCTCAAAGCCCCCCCTACATCTTGACGCTGCCCTGCGGCAATTTTGCGTAATTCCCTTGATTCAAAGGGTTTATCGGAATCGCCTGCTGTGTTAGCGTAGATGTAATAAAAATATGGCCAGTCGAAAAATCGGCGGTCTTGAGGCAGAACAAGGCAGATTATAATGAAAGCGCGACGCGTTCCGCTCGCCCGTTTCGGGTTGTTTTTCGCTGCAGCTATCTGGCTGTTGGTGATTGTTCCCCTAAGTGCGATAGCAGCTCCCTATGCGGCCTATGTCATGGATGCCCGCACCGGCAAGGTGATCCATTCCCGCAACGCGGACACCCGCCTGCATCCCGCCTCCCTGACAAAAATGATGACGCTCTACATCGCTTTCGAAGCGATCAAACGCGGCGAAATCTCACTTGATACCAAGGTGACTATCTCCAAAAAGGCCGCGGCAGAGCCACCCAGCAAACTTGGCCTGCGCGCAGGCCAGCGTATTGCTCTGCGCTATTTGATCCGTGGTGCTGCCGTTAAATCGGCCAATGACGCGGCAACCGCCATTGGCGAAGCGATTAGCGGCACCGAGGCGCGCTTTGCCCGCCGGATGAACCGGACGGCCAAGGCACTTGGCATGACGCGGACGACCTTTAAGAACATGCATGGTCTGACCGAAGCCGGGCACCTCTCCACCGCCCGCGACATGTCTATCATGGGGCGTCACCTGCTCTATGACTTCCCGCAGTATTATAACTTGTTTTCGCGCATCACCGCAGATGCGGGCGTGCGCAAAGTCAGCCATACAAATCGCCGCTTTCTGAATTCCTACAAGGGCGCTGACGGCATCAAAACGGGGTATACACGTGCTGCAGGTTTCAACCTCACAGCGTCGGCCGAACGCGGGAGCGAGCGGATCATCGTAACGGTCTTTGGTGGCAAATCCACCACCTCGCGCAACGCTGAAGTGACCAAATTGATGGACCTTGGTTTTCGCCGTGCGCCATCACGGGCGCCGCTGCGCAAACCTGCCAAACCTGTCTACGCCGGTGTCGAAACGGCCCCAAGCAAGCCAAGCGTAAACCCCGGTTCTGTCAAAGGGGGCGCGGGCAAGACAATCCGGCTGGTTGGTGCTGTGAAAACATCCAAACGGCCCCAGTTGCGGCCAAGAGCGGCAGCACCGGTTCTTGTCGCCGCTGTCGAAACACAACCTGTGTCTAATGCGGATATCACAGCCGCCTTGAAAGAGGCAGTAGCGACACCTGCACCAGCACCCACACCACAAGTCACACTCGCGGCGGCCAGCGCATCTGTAAGACCTGCCTTGCGCCCCAGATCCGCGACCAAGACCACCCGCAAGAAACGCGTCATCGAACAAGAGATCGTCACTCGTGTCTCTACCTCAGGCGGACGCCATTGGGGCGTGAATGTCGGGCGTTATCCCAGCCGCTTTGCCGCCGAAAAGGTGTTACTGAAAACCGCTCTTGCAGAAATGTCGACCCTTGATGGCTCCCTGCGCAAAGTAATACGTCGCCCGCAAGGATTTGACGCGAACTTCCTTGGGATGAGCCGCGAAACCGCTGATCTGGCCTGTCGCCGCCTTGCTGCACGCAATGTCAGTTGCTTTATGATCGGGCCCGGCTAGACCGACTCGCGCGCTTCGCGGCGCAACCATGCGACAAAGGCCTTGACCCATTTGCGTTGCACGCCCGGCCGTGTGACGATGTGATATCCCGCACCCGGGGTTTCCTCTACGTGCAACTCGCGCAGCCGTCCCGCCGCAATATCGCGGGCCACAAAATCACGCACGGTGACCACAACGCCCTGACCGTCGCGCGCCCCGTCCAGCATCAAGTTTCCCGGTACTTGCATCATTCCGAGGTTCGCCCGCGGCACCCCGAAACGGCGATGCCAATTGGTCGCTTCCGAGGTACATAGCTCTTCTAACCACGGGTATTTTCCAAGCGCATTTAAATCCTCTATTGGCTGATCGCCCACCAAAGACGGCGCGGCGACCACAACCATTGGGGATTGCATCAGCATTTCTGATTCCACCCCCTCCCAAGGCCCTGTGCCATAGCGGATCGCCACATCAATACCATCCGCGCCCAACGACACGACAAGCGGAGACGGATCAATCATGATGTTGACTTGCGGGTTGGCATCCCGAAACGTCGGCAAGCGCGGCATCAGCCATGAGGCGGCAAACGTGGGCGTCACAGAAATATGAAGCGGGCGCGTTTCCTGCTGACCTGTGATTTCCTCAACCACCTCGATCATTCCGGCAAACCCTGCATGCAGAGCTGTTGCCAGTCTTTCACCCGCTGCCGTCAACACAAGATTGCGCGCACTCCGATCAAGCAGGCGCACATCAAGATGCGACTCCAGCGCCCGCAACTGCTGGCTGATGGCGGCATGACTGACGCCCAAAGCATCCCCCGCCGACACAATATTACGCGTTTCAGCAAATGCAGAGAACGCCCTTAGCGCTGACAGTGGCGGTAGATTACGCCATTCCATACTTAACCTCAGCTTACATAATTTGATTTTCGATGACTCGCATATTTCTATTAATGGCTCATAAATAGAGACATCAAGTCAACACGAAAAGGAAACATCATGTTAAATATTTATGCTCAATCAATGATGACCGCCACCCGCACCAACTGTGTTCAAGCCCATGAAGTCCCCTCCAAAGAGCAGAATACCCGACGCCGCTGGTTCTCGCGGCGCAAGACCGTCTGCCTTGACCTGACAAAGCTGTGAGCGGGCAAATGACACTTCAAAATGCTCTGATCCTTGTGGATATTCAGAACGATTACTTCACGGGCGGGTTGTGGCCAGTAGATAATATGGCACATGTCGCAACAGCGGCCGCAGACCTACTCTCTAAGGCACGTCAGGATGGTGATCTGGTCCTTCATGTTCGCCATGAAGCGGCCAGTCCCAAGTCCCCGTTTTTTCGCCCCGCAACTCAAGGTGCGGAGATTCATGAAAGCGTTAAACCCACGGAAAACGAACCTGTGATCCTGAAACACAGGCCAAACAGTTTTCACGGCACAGACTTGCATGCGCGGCTTCAATCCGCTGGTGTCACCTCTGTCACGATCATTGGCGCTATGACACAAATATGCATTGATGCCACCGCCCGCGCCGCACGTGATCTCGGCTACGAGGTAACACTGGTCGCAGCAGCATGCGGCGCAAAAGCGCAGTCCTTCGGTGAAGTAGCGCTAACTTCAGAACAGGTTCAGGCCGCCTTTCTTGGCCCATTGGAGATGTCTTATGCTCGCATTATCTAAACCGAGGTTTCGCATACCGCTTGATCGTGACACAGGCATTTTGACCCTCAAATGGGCGGCCTCCCTTGTGCAAATCTTAGGCTATAGCGCCACTGCCTTTGGCATGACGCCGCTCAATATCTATCTGTTCCTGATTGGATTACTCGGATGGTTTGCCGTTGGCCTGTTGTGGAAAGACAAGGCAATCATGCTGATCCACATTGTTGCTCTGGCTGCGATGATCGCAGGCCTGATCAGCAGCTAGGGCGCATCCGGCTGCATGACGGACCGGTACAAGTGCCACGTTGCATGCCCCAGGACGGGCATCGCCACGAAAAGCCCCAGAAACATTGGAATCATAGCCACAAGCGTCAGGACCGCGATAAAGACACCCCACAGCAGGTACAACAATGGTGCGTCAAGAACAGCCGACATAGAGCGCAGCATTGCCGTGATGAAATCAACGTCGCGGTCCAAAATCATCGGCATGCCCAACACGCTGATTGAAAAAACAAACAAGGCAAAGAAAGAACCAATGACGGTACCAAATACCAACATCGACACCCCTTCGGTTGTGACGAACACTTCCAGCGATGTTGACACATTGGTCATCGGAGAAAGTCCCAAAAACAGGGCAAAAATCATGTGTCCCAAAAAGAACCAGAACAGGAAGGTGACAATGATGATTGCCGCCAGCCAAGGCAGTTGACCACTGCGGCTTTGCCAAACGACGCTTAGGATATCACCAAGGCGGAAGGGTTCTTGCGCGACCCTGCGCCGGCTTACCTCGTAGAACCCCAAAGCCGCCAGCGCGCCCACCAGTGGGAAACCGAGAACCGCCAGAACAAGCCAGAAAGTCTGTCCGGTGAGATAAGTGATGATCCCCATGATGAGGCCTGCAATCACGTACACGCTGGAAAAGAACAGGTCTGTCGCCGGCGCAGATTTAAAGTCGGTCATACCCAACGCAAGGCTGCGCTTCAAATCGGCAAATTCAGGTTTGCGCAGCTTAGGCGCGCCTTCGAGTTTGGTGTTCATGGCCGGATTATTGCCAATCTTGACAGAGAATGAAACCCTTGGATTTTCTTTGTATCAAGTCGTCGCTTGCAACAGCGTGCGTGTGTAATCTGACTTTGGCCGTTCATAAAGATCTTCGGCTTGCCCGTACTCCACAACGTCTCCACGTTTCATCACAATGACTTTGTGTGACATGGCCCGCACAACTTTCAGGTCGTGACTGATGAACAGATAGGCCAACCCGTATTTCTTTTGAAGATCGCGCAACAGCTCCACGATTTGCACTTGCACAGTCATATCAAGCGCGCTGGTGGGTTCGTCCAGCACCAACAAACGCGGCCGCAACACCATGGCGCGCGCGATTGCAATGCGTTGACGTTGACCGCCCGAAAACTCGTGCGGATAGCGGTCCATCGTGGCAGGGTCGAGGCCAACTTCGATCATCACCTCATGCACCAATTCACGTTGATCACGGGTCGGGTCGACTTTGTGAATGGACAGCCCTTCGGCAATAATCTGGAAACAGGTCATTCGCGGCGAGAGCGAGCCAAACGGGTCCTGAAACACGATCTGCATGTCTTTGCGCAGACGGCGCAATTCTCGTGTGGACCACTTGCGCACGTCTTGATCTATAAAGGTTATGCTACCCTCCGAAGCAATCAGCCGCATGATCGCAAGCGCCATTGTCGTCTTGCCAGAACCGGATTCACCAACAATGCCCAAAGTCTCGCCTGCACGTACCGAAATGCTTGCGTCGTTCACAGCCTTTACGTGACCAACAGTCCGGCGCAACAAACCTTCAGTGATCGGGAACCAGACTTTGAGGTGCTCGGTGCTCACGATCTCTTTGGCGTCCTGTGACACTGGATCGGGCTGGCCCGTCGGCTCAGCACTCAACAACTTGATTGTGTAGGGGTGTTGCGGGTTGTCAAAAATCTCGGCTGTTGGTCCCTGCTCCACGATTTCGCCTTGTTGCATAACACAAACACGGTCCGCGATGCGTCGCACAATGCCAAGATCATGGGTGATGAACAGCAGCCCCATACCTTCGCTGTCTTTGAGGTCTTTCAGCAGGTCCAAAATCTGCGCTTGAATTGTCACGTCGAGCGCCGTTGTCGGCTCATCCGCAATCAGCACATCGGGCTTGTTGGCCAGTGCCATCGCGATCATGACACGCTGGCGCTGCCCCCCCGAAAGCTGGTGGGGATAGGCACCCAAGCGGCTTTCGGCGTCATTGATGCCAACCTTATCCATCAGTTCAAGAATACGCGCACGGGCGGCAGACCCCGCCAGCCCCTGATGCAACGCAAGGCTTTCAGCCAACTGTTTCTCAATCGTGTGCAGCGGATTGAGCGAGGTCATGGGTTCTTGGAAGATGAAGCTGATGTCATTGCCACGCACCTTGCGCAGCAACGCATCATCCGCGCCGATCATCTGCTGACCTTCATACGTGACAGACCCGGAAACTTCGGCATTGTCGCCCAAAAGCGAAACAGTCGACAGTGCCGATACAGACTTGCCCGAACCGGATTCACCGACCAACGCCACCGTCTCGCCCCGCTCCAGATGAAAGCTGACACCTCTGACCGCTTCGGTCAGCTTGCCGTCCTGCCGAAACCCAACATTCAGATTTTTGACTTCAAGCAATGCCATCAGGAGAACGTCTTTCGCGGATCAAACGCATCACGGATGCCCTCAAAGATGAACACCAGCAAGGACAACATGATTGCAAAGGTAAAGAACGCGGTAAACGCCAGCCACGGTGCTTGAAGATTTTGTTTAGCTTGCAGCGTAAGTTCCCCCAATGACGGGGCCGAGGACGGCAGGCCAAAGCCCAAGAAGTCAAGAATTGCCAGCGTGCTGATTGTGCCGGTGATGATGAACGGCAGCATCGTCAGCGTGGCAACCATCGCATTGGGCAACATGTGGCGGAACATGATCGTAACATTGCTGACACCCAAGGCACGTGCGGCGCGCACATATTCAAGGTTCCGCGCACGCAAAAATTCAGCGCGCACCACGCCCACAAGAGAGGTCCAACTGAATAAAACCAAGAGGAACACAAGCAACCAGAAACTTCGGCCCAAAATCGCAAACATGATGATGATCACATAAAGGGATGGGGTAGAGGACCATATTTCGATGATCCGTTGAAAAATCAAATCCGTCCAGCCGCCAAAGAACCCCTGCACCGCGCCCGCAATTACGCCAATTATGGAGGCCAATCCAGTCACGATCAGGGTGAACAGAATCGACAGCCGGAAGCCATGGATCACCCTTGCCATTACATCCCGCTTGGTCCCGTCTGTCCCCAGCCAGTTTTGACTGTTGGGCGGCAGCGGGGCTGCTCCGGAGCGGTCTACTGCTGTATTGAATGAGTAAGGAATGATCGGCCAGATCGACCAGCCTTTGGTGATCGCTTCACCCTCGATCACCCCATCTTGCGAATCCTCGATATACCCTTCGGGATCATCAAAACACAGGTCCAGTCCACCCGTCGCAATCAGGCATTTCACTTCCGGATCGCGGTAAACCGCTTCGGTCTGGAAGTCGCCACCAAACTCTGTTTCGGCATAGAACTTAAAGATCGGCATGTAATAGTCGCCGCGATAGTTCACGAGGATCGGCTTGTCGTTAGCGACAAATTCGGCAAACAGCGAGATGCCGAACAGGATCGCAAAAATCCACAAACTCCAATAGGCGCGGCGGTTGCGGGTGAAATTGCGCCAGCGGCGTTGGTTAAGCGGGGACAGCGCCATTAGCCTTCCCTCCGCTCGAAATCAATGCGCGGATCGACGAGGACATACATCAGATCAGACAGGATTCCGACAACCAGCCCAATGAGGCCAAAAATGAACAGCGTGCCAAAAACAATCGGATAGTCACGCGCCACCGCAGCCTCAAACCCCAAACGCCCTAATCCGTCGAGCGAGAATATCGTCTCGATGATCAACGACCCACCAAAGAACACCCCGATGAAAACCGCAGGAAAGCCTGCAATCACGATCAGCATCGCATTGCGAAAGACGTGACCATAAAGAACCGCGCGTTCGGAAAGCCCCTTGGCGCGGGCGGTCATCACGTAATGTTTCTTGATCTCGTCAAGAAAACTGTTTTTCGTCAGCAAGGTCAAAGTTGCAAAGGCTGAGATCGTAGAGGCAAGCACCGGCAACGTGATATGCCAGAAGTAATCGCCAATCTTGCCAAGAGTAGTGAGGTCGTCAAAGTTATCAGACGTCAAGCCGCGCAGCGGGAAAATCTGCCAGTATGATCCACCTGCAAACAGCACCAGCAGCAAAATTGCGAACAGGAAGCCGGGAATCGCATAGGCCGCGATAATCGCACCCGATGTCCATGTATCAAAGCGCGAGCCATCTTTTACCGCCTTGCGTATACCCAGCGGAATCGACACCAAATAAGCAATCAACGTGGACCACAGTCCGAGCGTAATCGACACAGGCAGCTTTTCCTTGATCAGATCAATGACCGAAATCGAGCGGAAATAACTCTCGCCGAAATCGAACCGCATGTAGTTCCACAACATGTTGACGAAGCGTTCCACAGGTGGCTTGTCAAACCCGAACTCCTTCTCCAATTCAGCGATGAACTCGGGCGGCAGGCCACGCGCGCCGACATAGGTGCTTTCGGAGGCATTATCGAGCGGGTCCGCACCGCCATCGCTATTGCTACCGGCAAAACCGCCAAACACATCACCGCCCCCCTGCGCACGAGCAATCGCTTGCTCAACCGGTCCGCCCGGCACGAATTGCACCAGCGCAAAGTTGATCAACATGATTCCCAACAATGTCGGTATGATCAGCAGTAGTCGTCGGAGGATATATGCGCCCATTGGGGTGTGTTACCTCAACGCACCTGCGGCTTTCAATGCCGCTGCTTTATCTGCATTGAACCACCACCAGTCGAGATAGCCGAGCGCATAGGGCGGCTGACCTTCGGGGTGTTCATATTGATCGTAATAGGCCGCCCAGTGGCTATCTTTGTACCAGACCGGAATCATGATGAACTCATGGCGCAACGCACGGTCCAGCGCCATCATCGCTGCGTTTTCTTCTTCGCGGGTTTGCGCATTCAACGATGCATCAATGATTGCATCGACCATCGGACTGGCAAGACCGGATGGGTTAAACAATGAAAATGCCGCCGCCTCTGATCCGAAATATTGCTGCAAACCGGCACCAGTTCCCAAGATTGCCGGATATTGATCAAACAACAGATCATAGTCGCGGTCCCGCTCACGGGCGGTAAACTGGGAGCTGTCTACTTTCTCAAGTACGGCATCAATACCGAAGGTTTGAAGGTTGGCGACGAAATTCTCAACAACAGCCGTTGATGTCGGTGAGCTTGCCGATTGAAACAGGAAATTCAGCCGCAAGGGTTTGCCTTCGGCATTGACCCGCTTGCCGTTCACCACGCTCCACCCAGCTTCGTCCAGCAAATTGGACGCCGCCCTCGCATTTCGGCGATCCAACAGACGCTCGGGTTTCGACGTGTGCGGCACCCTCGCTTCACTGGTCAGCATGGAAGGTTCGATGACATCCCCGAGACTTTGCAACAGCGCAAGTTCCGCCCCTTGCGGGAGGCCATTGGCCATAACAGGGGAACCCTGACTAAAGGAAGCACGCTGCTTGAACAGGCCATTCTGCAAGGATTCATTGGTCCATTCAAAGTTGAACGCAAGTGCAACCGCTTCGCGCACGCGCCGATCCTTCAAGACTTCCGAGTTCAGATTGAACACGATACCGGATGCCGTCGCAGGAGCCCCATCAGGCAACTCGCTTTTTACGACCTGCCCGTTGTCGACTTTCGGGAAATCGTACCCCGTTGCCCACTTTTTTGAATCCGATTCACGGCGGAATGTGTACTCTCCCGCTTTGAATGCCTCAAAAGCAGCGGTGTCATCGCTGAATATTTCCAGACGGATCCGGTCAAAGTTATGACGCCCTCTGTTGATCGGCAAATCCTTGCCCCAGTAGTCCGGATTACGCTCCAGAACGATCCGGCGGCTAAGATCAACAGATTTCACGACATAAGCACCGGATCCGGGCGGGTTTTCGATCCACGTATCCTTAAGGCCAAGCCCCGTCTTTTCAAACCACGCCTTGGGCCATGCAGGTACGCCGCCAACGCTGCCAATCAAGCTACGGCGCGAGATTCCGTCCGCAAAATAGAACTTGATCGTAAGGTCATCAATGACTTCAACTTTGGGGATACGCTTGCGCACCGCGTCCGCGTAGGACTTAAGACCCTCATCCAACAACAAGTTATGCGAAAAAGCGATATCTTGCGCAGTGACTGGCGAGCCATCCGAGAATTTCGCCTCTGGACGCATGCGGAATATCACCCAGGACTTGTCTTTGGGATACTCAACGCTTTCGCACAGCAGACAGTAATACTCACCGTAGGTATCTGCCGGAACAGCCTCGTTTGACGGCGCTTCGGCCAGCAGGCTTTCATACCCAAAGACCGAGAACAGATGTGCGCGACCCTTGCCGGAGTAAGGGTTCATTGAATCAAGTGTGCCGACAAAAGCGATCGAAATCTCTCCGCCCTTCGGAGCATCAGGATTGACGTAATTGAGATGTGTAAAATCCGCAGGATAGCTTAGATCACCGTAAAAACTGTAACCGTGGCTTTTGATGATGTCCTCTTGCGCACGTGGCGCTGTCGCCCAGATCAATGCGGCACCAAAAACAATCAAAGCAGTCCAATTGATCCACCCTTTGACCGGATGGGACCGGGTTGCAACACGGCTTTGTGGTTCAGGCATCTGGGATATCCTTTGGGTCACTAATCACATCTCTGGCATATGTAAGCTAACGGTGCCGGGGGCCAAGAGACAAGTTGCGAATATGTTATCTGGTGAAACACATGAAAAAGGCCGCCCGATCGGGGCGGCCCTACAACCCGTTTCAAACGGATCAGTCTGTGAGCGTGGCAAGGTATGCGATCAGGTTTGCCTTGTCCGCCGGCTTTTTCAAACCTGCAAAGCCCATAGTTGTGCCGGGCGCATACCCTTTGGGATTCTCCAGGAAACCGTACAAGGCCTCTGCGTCCCAGCTACCTTCAAGCCCTGTAAGGGCACCGGAGTAGCCGAACCCGCCGACGGATGCGATCTCACGGTCAACGACCCCATTGAGGTGCGGACCCACGCCGTCTGTACCGTCTAACTTATGACAGGCGCTGCACTTACGAAACACACCTTCACCTTTGCCAATGTCGGCCGCTGCCAACAACACGCTTACGTCGATTTCTTCTTCCGGTTCAGCAAGCTCCAAACCTTCCACTTCAATCACATAGGATTGTTCACCGTGCGCTTCAGCGTGATAGACTTCTTCCGCGCCCCATTTGCCAAGCAACAGGATCAACCACGCGCCAAACACGCCGGCTGCGATTTTTGTAATTGTCATTGTATCGAACATGAATGGGGTCCGTATCTGTATATTGAGGCTTTCAAGCGGGTATCTATTGCTTTCCCTTAATGCAAGCAAGGTGTAGTTACCGCGACCAAATGCCAAAAGGGTGCATTAATGCCAAGGATTGCATGTATGTCCGACAAAATTTCGCCCCGCATCGCGTTTCAGGGAGCCTTGGGTGCCTACAGCCACGAGGCCTGCTTGCAAGCGGATCCTGATATGATTCCCGTGCCCTGCACAACCTTCGAAGGGGTCATCCGCGCGGTTTCAGAGGGGCGTGCAGACCTTGCCATGTTGCCTGTTGAAAACACCACCTATGGCCGCGTGGCCGACATTCATCGCCTGCTGCCGCAAAGCGGCCTGCACATCATCGGCGAAGCATTTGTCCGTGTACGCATCGCGTTGATGGCCCGCCCCGGTGTGGCGCTCAAGGACGTCAAACACGTGCGCGCCCATATGGTTTTGTTGCCACAGGCCCGCAGTTACCTAGATGCGCACGGCATCACATTCGAAGCCGCCGCAGACAGCGCCGGTGCCGCAGAAGAACTGGCTCTGGCTGCCGGTTCAACCGAAGGCGTGCTGGCAAGCGAGGTGGCCGCAGACATTCACGGCCTTGAGGTGCTGGCCCGCGACATTGAAGATCTGGATCATAACACCACCCGTTTCCTGTTGATGTCACCGCAGATCGACGAGTCCCGCCGCAGTGAAAAGATGCTGACCACATTCGTCTTCGAGGTCCGCAACATCCCTGCCGCGCTGTACAAGGCAATGGGTGGCTTTGCCACAAACGGTGTGAATATGACCAAACTGGAAAGCTACATGGTTGGCGGATCGTTCACCGCCACACAGTTCTACGCCGACATCGAGGGACACCCTGATGATCCACCCGTCAAACGCGCACTGGAAGAGTTGGGGTACTTCACGAATGTTCTGGACATATTGGGCGTCTATCCCGCCCATCCGGGGCGGGGATAAACAGGCAGCAAAAGAGCTTGCTTGTGTATGGTGACGGCTGGACTGAACACAATCATCTTAAGCGGCACATGCGGGGCGAGCAGACATCCCACCCCGCACGGTTAAATCAGTTTCTGGCAGTTGAGTTAGCGACGCTTTCGCAGGCCAAACATCAATCCCAATCCGGCCAACAGCAGAGGTAGCCCGGCAGGAAGCGGAATTGGCGAAACTTCACCCGTAACAACGATGCCTTTGCCGCCTAGCGAGCTGCGGTTTTCAATATCGAATGTTCCCGACGATCCAGTCGCATTCCAGCCAGTCAACCGGAAGAAACCGTTTGTGACGTTTTTGTACGCACTTAGATCTATCGTCGCAGTCGCAGTGCTGTTCACGGCCACGGCAATGTCAGCAAAGATTTCAGCCTGAAAAACGCTGTTGATGAAAAAATCAACTGCGATGGCTGCAGGTCCTGTCGGAGACCGGTCATAGCCGAAGCTAAGAGAAGTAAGATCGTATCCGATAGTCGAGTTGAACCCCCAAAAGAGCGAATCCTTGGCCGCAAGAGCATCAAGTTTGTTTCCTCCAACAAACCAGTCATTGGAGTTGAATGTCCCGCCGACGTTCGGATCGAGCCCCGTGCTGCGTCCCAGACTAAATCCGGTCACACCAGTACCTTCCGCGTCGGCAGCCACCTTGATGCCATTAACCGAAGTGAACTCGACCACGGTCGCTGCATTTGCCGAAACGGCCATAAACAAACAAGCCGCTAGACTGCATAGAAATTGTCGCATCGTAATTACCTTTCAAATTATCTTCGGCACTATCATTCAAGTTTTGTAACCGATTCGGTCCCATAACGCTATTATCAACGACAATCCAACAATCATCGTTCTTTGGTCAATTGGGGATCACAACCAAGAAACTGAATGCGCAGCAAATGCGTAGATAGGGATTTTCTCGCGAACAGGAGGCGGAGTTCGTGATTCCCGCACTCATCCCGATCGGCAACGCGGCGCTAAGATACCCTTGCACCAGTCGCCAACTTTCAAGCCCGACGCTGATGCCGTTCTTCGATGGTCTTGGCGTAATCCGCAACGCGTAGTTTGAACTTCTTGCCAAGCGAGTTTTTGGCCAGTTTCAGCGACTGCACCAACAGGCGGGACGACAAGGTCAGGGGCTTGATTTCCAACTCTACGCGCACACGTGTCCTGCTACGCGACAAGGCAATCAATTCGAATGTTGTCGTCCCCAACATCCCCGGTGACGTACTCTCGAGAACAATTTCGTTGGGTCGGTCAAACGTCACGATCTCAAGCTCCATCTCGCGGCGTTTTCCGCGCAGCTCGAAGGTTGCCTGCCACGTCATGCCAACGCCCGGCACTGGTAACTGATCGACCCGCTGCACCTCGGCTCCACGCCGCATTGCGGAGCGTTCAAAAGATTCAAAATCACACAGCATTTCAAACACGGCATCTACCGGTGCTTCGATATCTTCATTGGTGGAAAACTTCATGCCTTTACCCTGCCGATCCCAACGATTTGCAGCCCTTTTGCGGACTGCCATACTCTTATTGTTTCCGAACTGTTAACCTGTACTCACTTTAATCTAAAGTGTCAGCAAGCCAATTTTCTAGTAAAAAGTGTGCAATTGCGCCTTTACGTGCGGGCAAGATACGGGGGTGATTGCCCGCAAATACCTCCATCATCTCTTCTCGCGTGATCCATAGCGCGTCTTCAATCTCGACCGGATCAATCGAAATTTCATCACTCAACGCCTCACCCTGACAGCCAAACATTAAAGAAGACGGAAAAGCCCAAGGTTGGCTGGACAGATAGTTAACGCCCCCAACCTTGATGCCAGATTCTTCAAACACCTCGCGGCGCACGGCCGCCTCAAGTGTCTCTCCCGGCTCCACAAAGCCTGCTAACAGCGAATACATTCCCGCAGGCCAGCCCGGCGAACGCCCCATCAGAACAGAGTTTCCATAGGTAATCAGCATGATCACAACCGGATCGGTCCGCGGAAAATGGCCCGTGTTGCATGCCGGACACTGGCGTTGCCATCCCGCCTGTCCGATGTGCGTTTTGACACCACAACTGGCGCAAAAACCGTGGCTTAGATGCCAGCCCAATATTGCTTTGCCAGTTGCCGCAAGTTCGGCATCACGCGGGTTGAGCCATGTCATGACCCGGCGCAATTCGGCAAATACCATATCATCAGGCAAGGCTGGGTGATGCTGCTCGCTTGGGTCCAGAAAGACGCCGAGGTTGGCCTCGTCAAACGCATCTGGATCCCAATCGGATATATCAAAGGCAAATCGTGCGGCTCCGTCTTCTCGCCCCAACAAGATCGGCTCTTCCTTGGCTTCGGCCAGAACCGGATGATCCATAGGCAAGCGCGCCAGAGATGCCGGACGGTCCGGACTGATCAGCGGCTTTCCACGCCAGAACAGAATTGCCCGGCTGTCCGCTGCTGCCCGCGCAAACCGCACCACTGCGGGATTACTGCGGATATCGCCCGCCCGATCAAGGCCGGAGCCGCCGAATGTTACCGTCTCTGCATAGCGCATATGCTGCCCTTTCCCGCAAATCTGTCCTACACCCTTTGTGTGGCATCTGGCGCAAGGGTACAATCCGGCCAATGGTCTGCGGCTTGGAATTTTCCAAGCTTTGGCGTTACCTTAAAGGATTGGAGTTGCGTAAGCGCCATAATAAGGCATCTGTTATTGCCAACGGGCCGCATTCACTGCCTTGCGTACAAAACACTTGGGCGGAGATAACAATTATGCACGATTATGCCTATTTCGTGATACTTGCACTCAACTCCCTGGCGTCCTATATCCTCGATTGAGAGGTTGGTTCGGGCAAGTGCCTCGCCAACCCGGTCAGAGCCGGAAGGCAGCAGCCGTAACGAGTCCCACTTGGGTCGTTATCAATCTCTCACCTCATCAATTTCTTACATTGAATATGATATCTGGCTTGCGCGTCCAAACAAGGCTGCCACAAATCCAGTAGTTCTCTGCGCCCTTCCGCCTACAAATCTTCCCATCTGCTAAGCTTGTACTTCCGTCGGCCCCACGCATAGTAGAGCGCCATCATCGCACCAAAAAACACACCGGCAAATGCTGCGGACCCGATTGCAACAAGAACCGGGACTCCGTCACCGCGCCAGGAAATGAACCACATCATCACTCCCCAGACCGGCCCGAACCACAGCGTATATCCCAACAGCACCCGCCAGAACGGCGCATAATGCGGCGGGCGCACCAGCCAGCCCAGTCGCCGCTGTACCTTGAGGATCGGCGGCGCAACATTGCTACCCCACATTTTGGTGCGCGCAAGTTCGTCCATCGCCGCGTCGAATTTGCGCTCGTGTTCGCTCATAGTTGCCGCGCTGCAAAGGTGTCGCACTGCCCGACAGCACCGCTTTCAAATCCGCGCGCAAACCAGCGGGCGCGCTGCTCCGATGTGCCATGTGTGAAAGTATGCGGTTGCGGTACACGTCCTGCCTGCCGCTGCAAATGGTCATCCCCGATCTTGCGCGCGGCATTCAACGCTTCCTGCAGATCGCCCCGTTCCATAAGACCCTGAACGTTCTTGGCCCAAATTCCGGACAAACAATCCGCCATCAGTTCCAGCCGCACAGTCAGCGCGTTCGCCTCTGGCTTGTTGGCCCTTTGCCGGGCCGCGTTGACCTTTGGTAAAATGCCCAACTCGTTCTGGACATGATGCGCAACCTCATGCGCAATCACGTAAGCAGCTGCAAAATCACCGCCCGCGCCCATACGCTCGCTGAGCAAATTAAAGAAACCTGTATCAAGATACGCCTTACTGTCCGCCGGACAATAAAACGGTCCCGTCGCCCCCGATGCTCCACCACAAGGGCTTTGTGTGACGTTCGAAAAGACGACCAGTTGCGGTGGTGAATACGTACGGTCCAACTGCTCCGCAAAGATTTTCGCCCAGACGTCCTCGGTTGTGGCGAGAACCTGTGCAGAAAACTGCGTGGCGCGTGCATCCGCTTCTGAAACAGGTCCGTTTTGCTGGACTTGCGTCTGCGCGCCCCCTTGCAGCAACGGGGTGACATCCATCCCGGTGAAGTATCCGATTGCAAGCACGGCCAGCACTCCCACAACCCCGAGACCACCTGCTTTTCCGCCGGATCTGCGGCGAGAACCGCCACCGCGCACCTCAACATTTTTGCTTCGTCTAATGCCCCTGAGCCGCATCCCATGTCCTTTACGTTTTGTCCTATTGTCAGCCGAACGCGCATTCCCTACAATAGGTTAATAGATCGCAACAAACAAAACGACAAAAGACAGTCACACGGGCGCAGCTTTTCTTGCTGTATTGGCCGTTAGCCCTGATCCTTTATCTCGACTGTCGCGCTCTGTACGCTCCGGGGACGGTTTACGCCCGCCGACTTGACGCATACCTTGTTACAGCAACGCGAATCCCCGTCAGGAGCCTTCATGTCCGAGACCACCGCCTACCGCGTATTGGCCCGCAAATACCGGCCCGAGACCTTTGTCGATCTGGTCGGACAAGATGCAATGGTGCGCACGCTGCGCAATGCATTCGAGGCGGATAGAATCGCGCAAGCCTTTGTCATGACGGGTATCCGGGGCACCGGAAAAACCACCACCGCGCGGATCATTGCAAAAGGGATGAACTGTATAGGTCCGGACGGCACCAGTGGCCCCACAACCGATCCCTGCGGCGTGTGTGAACATTGCACGGCGATTATGGAGGGGCGGCACGTTGATGTGATGGAGATGGATGCGGCCTCAAACACCGGTGTCGCCAACATCCGCGAGATCATTGATTCCGTTCATTACCGCGCCGCCTCGGCCCGCTACAAAGTCTATATCATTGACGAAGTGCACATGCTGTCCACAGGTGCATTCAATGCCCTTCTGAAAACGCTGGAAGAGCCGCCCGAACACGTCAAATTCATCTTTGCCACCACGGAAATCCGCAAAGTTCCGGTAACGGTCCTGTCGCGCTGCCAACGCTTTGATCTGCGCCGCATTGAACCCGAAGTGATGATCGCCCTGATGCGCAAGATCGCTACGGCGGAAGGCGCTGAAATCGCTGATGATGCGCTCGCCCTGATCACCCGCGCCGCTGAAGGTTCGGTGCGCGACGCGACGTCTCTGCTGGATCAAGCCATCAGCCACGGCGCTGGTGAAACCACCGCTGATCAAGTCCGCGCAATGCTGGGCCTCGCAGATCGTGGCCGCGTGCTCGACCTCTTCGACATGATCCTGCGCGGGGATGCGGCGGGGGCATTGACCGAACTCAGCGGCCAATACGCCGACGGTGCGGACCCGATGGCCGTGCTGCGCGATCTGGCCGAGATCACCCATTGGGTATCGGTCGTGAAGATCACGCCGGAAGCCGCTGAAGATCCCACCATCTCACCCGAAGAACGCAGCCGTGGTATGCAGATGGCAACCGACTTGCCGATGCGCGTGCTAACTCGTCTGTGGCAAATGCTGCTCAAGGCACTAGACGAAGTCGCCGCCGCCCCAAATGCCATTATGGCCGCTGAGATGGCGATTATCCGGCTCACGCATGTAGCTGATCTGCCAAGCCCCGAAGAGCTGGTACGCAAGTTGCAAAACACTACGCCGCCCCCTGCCTCAGCGCCCTCGGGTGGCGGTGCCTCGGGATCATCCTCTGGCGCGCAAGCCGTTCATCAAGCGCAAACTCGCATGGCGGCAAACCCGTCATCGGGCGGACAAGTCACCGCCCTTGCGCAAGACGTTGACGCGGCGCTAGCCCGCTTTCCAACCTTCGACCATGTGGTCGAGCTCATCCGCGCCAACCGCGATGTAAAATTGCTGGTCGAGGTCGAAACCACCCTGCGCCTCGCCGCCTACCAACCCGGCCGTATCGAATTTGTCCCCACCGAAAACGCCCCACGCGACCTTGCCCAACGCCTCGGCGCGCGCCTGCAACTGTGGACAGGCAACCGCTGGGCGGTGACAATCGTGAACGATGGCGGCGGCGAAACCATTGCCGAAGTTACGGACGCCAAGCAAAACGAATTGATGGCCGAGGTCAAAGCGCACCCTTTGTGGCAAGCTGTGATCGCAGCCTTCCCCAAGGCCAGCATCGACAACATCCGCACCCCCGAGCAAATTGCCGCCGAAGCGGTGCAGGACGCGCTGCCAGAGGTGGAAGATGAATGGGATCCGTTCGAGGACGGTTGATCCGGACGCCCGACGACCGCATATAGAGTTAAATCAGACAAGGAGAGAGCAATGCTCAAAGGACTAGGCGCGCTGGGTGACATGGCCGGAATGATGAAAAAGGCGCAGGAGATGCAGGGCAAAATGGCCCAGATGCAAGACGACATGGCCAACATCATGGTCACCGGCGAAAGCGGTGCGGGATTGGTCAAAGCAACCTGTACGGCCAAGGGCGAACTCAAAGGTCTCGACATTGATCCCTCGATCTTTAACGGCGACGAAAAAGAAGTTGTCGAAGACCTGATCCTTGCCGCGATCAGAGATGCCCAATCCAAAGCAGCAGATCGTGCTCAGTCCGAAATGGCAAAGCTCACCGAAGGCTTGGGCCTGCCTGCGGATATGAAGCTGCCATTTTAGTCACAGCTTTTCTTGAAAAGCTGTGAACGGCGGGAGGCAGCGGGTTTCCTTCAAACCCGTGTTCCCGCACCCCCAAGTTGACACGCTGTCCGAGCAGCGAAATTTTTCAGGTACCTGTTGAGTTCAACACAAGAAATCGATGCCCTCATAGAGATGATGGCCAAACTGCCCGGGCTGGGTCCACGCTCAGCCCGGCGCGCCGTTTTGCATCTGATCCGCAAACGCGCATTGTTGATGACCCCGCTTGCAGACCTGATGCAAACCGTAACGGCAACGGCGCGCGAATGCCTGAACTGCGGCAACGTCGGCACCGCTGATATCTGCGACATCTGCACCGCCAACAAACGTGCAAATGGCGAGATTTGCGTGGTCGAGGACGTGGCCGATCTTTGGGCAATGGAACGCTCCGGCGTGTTCAAAGGCCGCTATCACGTGCTGGGCGGTACATTGTCCGCACTCGACGCGATCGGCCCCCAAGAACTGCGCATCCCGCGCCTGATTGATCGCGTGGCAACCGAGGGCATTACCGAAGTCATCCTTGCTCTCAACGCCACCATAGATGGTCAAACCACAGCACATTATATCGCGGACCAACTGGACGGTCAGGTCACGCTTACCTCTCTGGCGCAAGGCGTGCCAATCGGGGGGGAATTGGACTATCTGGATGACGGCACGATCACGGCAGCAATGCGCGCGCGAAAGGCACTTTAAGAAATTTCTTTCAAGAAATTGGCCCGAAGTCTGTCAGGATTTCGCTTCTCCAAAAAATTGGCATCTAGAACCAAATGGCCGCCTGCCCCTCCCAAAGCAGACGGCCTGACCACCGCGACGCGTCTCGTTCAGAGAACGATCACATCCAGCGGTGGAAACCCGTTGAACCCCACAGAGCTATACGCACTGGTGTAAGCTCCACAGTTGCAGATCATAACACGATCGCCGTCCTGCAGCGCAAGAGGCAGGTTAATCGGGCGCTTTTCATAAAGGATATCCGCGCTGTCACAGGACGGACCTGCCAGGACACACGGGCCTGTATCGCCACCATCATGACGGGTTACCAATTGATAGCGGATTGCTTCACCTTCAGTCTCAGCCAGACCCGAAAAACGGCCAATGTCCAGATACACCCAGCGATGCAGATCATCCGCAGACTTGCGGGACACCAACATAACCTCGGCTGCGATATGACCCGCTTCAGCCACAAGACCACGACCCGGCTCGGCCATCAGATGTGGCACTGCGCCAAAGCGCGCTTCGACTGCCGCAATGACGGAGGCCGCATAGCGGCGAGGAGCCTCAATGCTCTGACCATAAAACGCAGGAAAGCCACCACCAATGTTAAGCAGTTGCAACGCATGGCCAGCCTCTTGGGCCGCATGCCACAAAGGTGCAACCTGATCCAGAACGGGGTTCCAGAATTCTGCCTTGCGGGTTTGCGAGCCAACATGGAATGACAAACCATAAGCGACCAGACCAAGATCACGCGCGTGATCCAGAAGGCTCGGCAACAAAGAAGCCGCGCAGCCAAATTTGCGGCTCAACGGCCAATCCGCGAGAGAGTTTTCAACAATCAAGCGGATATAAACGCGCGCGCCGGGGGCATGCTTGGCGATTTTCTCCAGTTCGGCTTCGCTGTCCGCGGCAAACAGGGTTACGCCAACACCATGAGCAAAGGCAACGTCAGACGCACGTTTGATGGTGTTGCCAAAGGAAATATGGGCAGGCTGCGCCCCTTGATCCAAACACAACTCGATCTCGCCACGCGACGCACAATCAAAACCGGAACCCTTGCGCACAAGTGTGCGAATGATCTGCGGCTCTGGGTTTGCCTTGACCGCGTAATGAATGTGCGCACGTCCCAAACCCGCGCTCAGCGCGTCATATTGCGTAGTAACTTTGGCGCGGCTAACAACCAGCGTCGGGCGATCAAAGTCATTTGCAGCGATATAGGCTGCGGCGGGATCTGTGTTGATATTAGCAACAAATGAAGGTTTTTCGGCGCGAAATGCGCCGGCAACTATAGCGTTCATGGTCATCTCCAAAGAGCAGGAGGGGCGGGAGCACCCCAAGTGTCATTTCAAGAGACGTTACCGTCGCTGCATAAACGCGGGTCAGTCAGAAATCCGACCGGCCAGAGGCGCGTGCGTTGGCGTCTGTAAAACGCCATTTACGCCTGTTTGAGATTCGCACAAGTCCCAAAATGAGGTCTGATGAAAAAACCGTTCGGCAACCGCCGACGCAGCTCCACATTGCACACGTTCTGACCACTGATATTGATCTTGAGTTAACCGATCTGGCCCTTAAACAAAAATGGGCGCGAGGCTTGCACCTCGCACCCAATACATACCCATTTTACTTAAATTTTGCTGGCACCACCATGGGTGCCGAGAATGATCAGGACTTTGCGTCTTTCTCTTTTTCAGTATCATCATCCTCTGGCAGCGAGAAGAAGCTGTCGGCATCAAGATAATTGCTCTTGTCTTCTTTTTCGTCATCCGAAGTATCATCACCGGACAGCGTAAAGGTCTCAAGCCCCTCAATTGCTGTTGGAATCTTCGGCTCCGGATCCATCCCCAGGCTCTGCTCGGTGCTGACCAGCTTGCGGCGCTCGTCGTCGGTCATAACTTCGCCCGCAGCCGCTTTCTTGGCCGCTGCCTTTTGAACGGCTGCATCCAGTTCCGACTGCTTGCACAGCCCCAACGCCACCGGATCAATCGGTTGAATGTTCGAAATGTTCCAGTGGGTGCGCTCGCGGATTGCTTGAATCGTCGGCTTGGTTGTGCCGACAAGTTTTCCGATCTGACCGTCTGTCAATTCAGGGTGGAATTTCACCAACCACAAGATCGACGCTGGGCGGTCCTGACGCTTGGACAACGGCGTATAGCGTGGCCCGCGGCGCTTTTCCTCGCCCTGCGCAGCAGCATTGAATTTCAACTGGATTTTGTGGAGCGGATTATCTTGTGCCGCATCAATCTCTTCCTGGGTCAGCTGATTGTTGGCAATCGGGTCAAATCCCTTGACGCCAGCAGCCACATCTCCGTCCGCAATACCTTGCACTTCCAGCTCGTGCATACCGACAAAATCGGCAATCTGCTTGAAGCTAATGGTGGTATTATCAACCAGCCAAACAGCAGTCGCTTTGGCCATAATTGGTTTTGCCATGATGATCTCTCCTTGAAAACACAACTTCCCCGCCGCCTGAAAGGGCTGTCTCGGCGGGCCGAAACGGTTTCGATTGTCGGGGAACTTGTGGAGCTTATACTGAGCGGCAGGACATAAGGAAAGACCCAATGCACACGCTCTTCGCTGGCCTGATTGCCGCGTTCATCTCCCTGAATTCCCCCGCCGTTGCCGAGGGCGAGCGCGCGGGGGCATTTGACTACTACGTTGTATCGCTGAGTTGGTCACCAAATTGGTGCCTTCGCGAAGGTGACGCCCGCAATTCTCCGCAATGCGATGCAGGCACAGGTCACGGCTGGATCCTGCATGGGCTATGGCCGCAGTTCCATCGCGGTTTCCCCTCTTTCTGCCAAACCGCCAACCGCCCGCCCTCGCGCCGGATGACATCTGAAATGGCGGACATCATGGGCACCAGCGGCCTAGCATGGCACCAATGGAAGAAACATGGCACCTGTACCGGACTTAGTGCCGAAGATTACTACGCGCTGTCACGTGAGGCTTATGCACGAATTGTACGTCCCAACGTGTTCCGCAGATTGCAACGAAAAGTAAAACTGCCTGCGTCGGTGGTTGAAGAAGCATTCCTGAAAGCCAACCCGGATTTGGAAGCGGACAGTGTAACAATCACCTGTCGCGCTGATTTGATTCATGAAGCGCGCATTTGCCTGTCAAAAAACCTGAATCCTGTTCCTTGTGGTCAAGATGTGGTGCACGATTGCAGAATGAAAGACGCTGTATTTGCGCCGCTGCGGTAACCGAAGATGGTCGGCACGAATTAGAGAGTGCGGACGATATTTAAGGCCAAAAAGAGGAGAGACGTCCATCTCCCCCCTTCTCAAAAAAGCTGACGCTCTCTTCTTGGCGCGGTCATCGGCTTCGCAGCCTGTACCGCTTGAGCAAAATCGCAGACCTAAGTTAACAAATCGTTTCTCTTTTTGGCCTTAAATATCGTCCGCACTTTCCGTACATGCGACATCAAAGTTCAGCACTTCCGTAACACCGTAGACCAATCCAAAAAATCGCGTCGCAGGCCTGCCTGCGTCCTTTGGATCAACCTCCAACACGCAGGACAATCTTGCCGATGTGACCGCTGCTTTCCATCCGTGTGTGTGCATCGCTCGCATTTTCCAGCGCATATTCGCTATCCATTACCGGAGCGATACGACCCGAATCCAGCAGGGGCCATACCGCTTCGCGCAATTCCTGAGCAATGCGAGCCTTAGCCAGATCGCTTTGTGGTCGTAAGGTTGAACCCGTCATTATCAGCCTGCGTGTCATCAGCGTCGCAAAGTTAACTTCGACTTTCGGCCCCTGAAGGAATGCAATCTGAACCAATCGACCATCTTCTGCCAAAGCGCGGATATTACGCGGAATGTAGTCACCACCAACCATATCAAGAATCAGATTTGCACCACCTTCAGCCTTCATGACGTCGACAAAATCGGTATCGCGGTAGTTGATTGCAGCTTCGGCCCCCAACTCTACGCAGGCCGCGCATTTTGCATCAGTCCCCGCTGTCACAAAGACCCGCGCTCCAAAAGCATGGGCCAGCTGGATCGCCGTTGTACCAATCCCCGAAGACCCGCCATGCACCAGAAAACGCTCCCCCGCTTTCAGACCGCCGCGCATAAAGACATTGGACCAGACAGTAAAAAACGTTTCCGGAAGGCAGGCTGCTTCCTTCATTCCCATACCCTTTGGTACCGGCAGACAATGGGTTGCGGGAGTAGCGACAAATTCCGCATAACCGCCACCGGGCAACAAAGCGCACACCGGATCACCCACCGCCAATGCGCTCACACCGTCTCCCACGCTGACGACTTCACCGGATGCCTCAAGCCCCGGCAGATCGCTGGCCGTTGGGGGTGGTGCGTACATACCGGCGCGTTGCAGCGCATCGGGGCGATTTACGCCCGCGTAGGCGACCTTGATCACTACCTGCCCGTGGGAAGGCGTTGGCATGGGACGTTCAGCCAGTTGCAACACTTCCGGTCCGCCTGCTTTGGTAATCTCGACCGCGCGCATTGTCTCACTCATCATCATATCCTCCCGATAGGTTTTGCAGACAGCTTAGGTCTTCTCAAGTTCGGGCGCACCCCCCGTTTGTCACGCATTTTCTTTCCGACCTCCCTTTTGCTAGGGAACATGAGTACAAGCAGCGTGTGGAGTATTGGTGTGTTTGAAAAGAAACAGTTTGTCTGGCACCCAGCAGCGCACTTGTTTGCGGCAGATCAGCTGATCAGGCGGCCATCACAGGGGTCTGTCGGTTTTCAGGCGATTCCGTCTCGCCCTGCGACACGGGCGTTGGCACAACTTGCAAAAGCGATTGAAGGGGAATGCAGCTTTTGCCTTTACGAAGGCACCATGCCAAGTTTGACCACACCACCCTCTGACAGCTTTTTGACACTCAGTGGCGGAACCTCGGGAGCACCAAAGACCATTCTGCGCCAGCAACGCTCCTGGTTGGACAGTTTCGCCATAAACGCAGATATCTTCAACCTGACCCAAGAGGATTGCGCAGCAGTCCTTGGGGCACTTTGTCATTCCCTTTCTCTTTACGGGGTCATGGAAGCCTTGAATCTGGGAATGGATATCCATGTATTGGACGCTCAGGCACCGGCCCGCCATCGACAGCACATCGCAGCGCACCACATCACAGTTCTATATCTGACGCCCAGCCAGCTGAGGCTTCTGGCAACAGGCAGAACCGCCAAGCCGCTTCCGGCTGTTCGCCTGATTATATGCGGTGGCGGCACAATGTCCGCAGAGACGGCGCAATTGGCGCGCAAGCTGTGTCCAAATGCACAAATCAGGGTTTTTTACGGTGCTTCCGAAACAAGTTTTATCAGCATGTCGGATGACCAAACGCCAGAAGGGTCAGTCGGCAAACCCTATCCGGGTGTTGAGGTAAAACTGTTGGCGCAAGACGGGCGGCAAACAACCGCTACCGGCGAAATCTGGGTCAGAAGTCCCTATTTGTTTGATCGTTATGCAGTAGGAAGCAGCAAAGACACCCGTTGGAAAGAGGGTTTTGTTACGGTCGGGGAAATTGGTCACATAGATCCACAGGGCAACATTTGGCTCAAGGGGCGGATAAGTCGCATGGTGACAATTGCCGACCGGAATGTTTTTCCGGAGGAGATCGAGGCTTGCATTAACGCCGTTGATGGCATCGAGAATTGCGCAGTAATCGCCCTGCCTGATGCGCTGCGTGGACACCGGTTGATCGCCGTACTAGGTGGCAGACCGGACGATGTCCTTACACAAGAAGCACGGCGCAAATGCGTTGAGACCTTTGGCCCCCTGATTGCGCCGAAAACAATTCTGTCGCGCGACAAGTTGCCAGTGCTACCTTCCGGCAAGGTCGACATCGGTGCGCTCGACAACTGGGCAAAGGCATTTATATGACCGCACATGTTATCGCCGCTTGCAGGACCGCCGTTGCGCCAAGGGGCGGGGCATTCTCGGATCTTGAACCACATGCATTAGCCGCTCCCGTTATTGCCCAGCTGCTGCGCCAGACTGGTCTGGACGCAGAACAAGTAGATGAAATCATCGTCAGCAACGCACTTGGCATGGGCGGCAATCCTGCGCGCCTGATCGCGCTGGCCGCTGGTTTGCCACAGCGTATCGCCGGACTTAGCATTGACCGCCAGTGTGCGGGCGGTATGGACGCATTGCTGCTCGCCCGGCAAATGATCCTGAGCGGGCAAGCAGATGTGGTCATTGCGGGTGGCGTTGAGAGCTATTCACGTCGTCCCTTGCGGATGCGCACGTTCATAGATGGCAGGCCACCTGAACCTTATAATCAAGCCCCCTTCACACCTTGGCCAGAGCGCGATCCAAATATGGCAGAGGCGGCAGCAGAATTGGGTCTCTTGCAGAGAATCAGTCGTGAGGAGCAGGATGTCTGGGCGTGTCAAAGCCATGCAAAGGCTCTGAATAGTTCAGCTTTGCCCGAGGAACTCTGTGTCGTTGAAGGCCAGATCGCAGACCCGTTCACACGCGCCCTCACACCCGCCCTTTGCAAGCGGGCCAAAAGAATCGCAGGGGACGTCACCATGGCCAATACAGCTGTCGCCGCAGATGCTGCGGCCTTCTGCATTATCGTATCACCCACCATCGCACACAAACTTGAGCGCCCCTCTTTGCGGATCACGGGCGGTGTCACATTGGGCAGCGACCCGACCTGCCCCGGCCTTGCGCCTGTTGCCGCAATTGCAGAAACACTACGCCGCGCAAACCTGAAAACCGGCGCAATCACCACAGCCGAAATAATGGAGGCCTATGCCGTGCAGGCGATCGCCTGCATACAAGGTGCATGCCTTGATCCGGCAATTGTTAACCGTGGCGGCGGGGCCTTGGCGCGTGGCCATCCAATCGGGGCCTCGGGCACAATCTGTGTCGTGCGTTTGTACCACGAATTGATCCGGCACGGCGGCACAGGACTTGCAGCGATTGCTGCCGCTGGCGGGATCGCAACGGCGCTTGTTTTATCTGCGTGACAGCACGCTGGCAGGCCGGGCGCGGGCCAATCCAGCGGTAATAAATCCGGCCAGTGCGGCCTTGATCAAATCCCCGGGAATATACCAAATCAATATGACCAGCGCTTCGACAAGGCTCTTGTTCAGCACCAACATGAAACCCGATACTCCCAAGATATACAGCACCAGAATACCACCCAAAGCGGCAGCGATCCCGGCGGCCAGACCAACCGGCAATTGCCGTGTCTGCTCCATCACAACGCCAGCTGCGAAAGCGGCAATCGGAAACCCGATGATAAAGCCTGCTGTTGGAGAAGCAAAAACACCCAGACCACCGCGTCCGCCCGCAAGCAAGGGCAGGCCCAGTGCCACCAATGCAACAAACAACAAGACCGCCAACGCGCCACGTTTTGCGCCCAGAACCGTGCCACATAACATCACGCCAAGACTTTGGGCCGTTATCGGCACACCGGACGCCAACATCAGATTAGGCATCAAACCAAGTGCGGCTATCAAGGCTGCAAAAACAGCGATCAAGGCGACATTGCGTTCCATTGGATGTCCTTTGTTTTGTTTGCGCTGATCGGTAGTGCGTTTGTGTCTGACGTTCAACATCAGATGGTCATAGACCACCACGCGCGCGCAAGGCCTCGGCCACATGTTCCGCATCATCAATCGCCAAGACCGCGAAAGGTATCAGAATGCGCCAGCCGGGACGTTTAGGGCTGCGCGCACGCCATGCCAGCATCAGCATCTTGCCCTTGTCCGCTAACACGGGGGTAAAGCGGATCACCAATGCCAACGCCATTTCAACCCTTCGAGCAGGGAACCCCAAACGGGCCAATGGCATTAGCAACCACCGCACCACACCCATCATGTCACTCAGACGTGTTGTCATGGTCACAAGGTTTGCAAGCGCCACGGCTGTCAGCATCCGGAACACAATCAACGCGCCACCAGAGAGATCCCTCGTCACCGCATGCCACAGAAGGATCAGCGCAACAAATGGCCACAACCCCCAAAGCCGCCGTGCGCCGCTAAGCGCAAAGACACGACCCGGCAGCAAGTATAAGAATGCCGTCAGCATCAGAAACACCAACTGCCAAACCGTCGACCCGACAGCAAACAACACAACCGTTGCCCCGCAAAGCAACGCAAGTTTTGGTCCCGCAGACCAACGATGTGCAGCCGTTTCAACCGGCGATGTGAGAGAGATCATCACTATCCCCGATCTGCGCCATACGCGCGGAAAAAGCCGCCAGCACAGGTTGTGCTGCGCCTTCCTGTATCAGTTTGCCCTCATCCAGCCACAACACCCGGTCATAACTGCTCAACAAGGCCGGATCATGGGTGATCAACACCAGCGTGACATCGAGATTGCGCAGCACATGTTCCAATTGGCGCGTCGTTGGAATGTCGAGGCCCGCAAAAGGTTCGTCCAGAATGATCACCTTGGGTGCCATCACAATAACCGACATCAGGCACACCAACTGGCGCTGCCCCTGCGAAAGCTGGTGGATCGCCGCATTGACCCAGTGCGCCTTGCCAAAACGTGCAAGAATATTAGTGACGCCGGCCTTCGCATCCGCGCCGGAGCAGCCCATCTGCTTGAGGCCAAATGCAATTTCTTCCTCGACGGTGGGAAAGATTATCTGGTGGTCCGGATTCTGGAACAAAATACCGACCCGCCCCAAAGCCGCCTTGCGATCCCTCGCAACGTCTTTGCCTTCAATGCAAACCGTTCCATGATCCGCCGCTACAAGTCCTGACATGATGCGTGCCAAAGTGGTCTTGCCAGAGCCGTTGCGCCCGACAATCCCGATGCGCTGTTCATTCGCCTCGATGCTAATACCTGACAGCACAGCTTTGCCATCCGGCGCGAAATGCACATCACGCAACTCTATCAATGGATGGGCGGAACGGGTCATGGGACTTGCACTTTGCGAGGATGGGCGGTGACTACCATGTCGATATGTGAAGTAAAGAGAGACTGGATGTTGCCGCGCAGCAGACTAACTGCCCTGCATGACCCTATTAACACTTTCCTATCTGGTAAACGTTGTCATTACCTTTACGGTATCCTTTGGCATTTGGCGCAATCATGGTGGCATGACGGACGTCTACGGCCGCGATACTCCCGCACGGCGCATCCTTGCTTGCGTGTATCTAACGATCGGAATGATCAGCCTCTATGCGCTGCTCCAGCTCTCACTGGGCAATACAGGGATTGCACAAGCCATAGCTATGACTCTGTTTCCGCTGCAAATCATCTACAAGCTGATTACCGCGCGTGGCCTTTGGGTGGCGCATCCGGTGGTTCTTGCCAACCTCGGTGTGGCTGTCTTGCTCAGCATGACGCTTCTGTTCGGAACCTAATCGCGCGGCGCGGTCCATGATCCCGGAAAATCACCTTTTGGAAAGCGTTTTGGTGCCTTGACGTGGCTCAGCAACCAATTTGGTCCGGCCATCAGCTTGCTCAATGTCGGGCTGTCCTTGACCTGCGCCTTGAGCTTTTCAATCTGCATCACGTTGTCGATCCGGCGATCCAGAAAAGCCCATGTGTCCGCGTGGTCCTCGCTCGTATCACCCAGCCAGTACAAGACCGTCGAAGTGTATACCCCGCTTAGCGTCGCCCGCTTGGTATACCAGTTCACGTCATCCGATGCATCGCCCAGCGCTGTCCAGATCTGGTCGCATGTCCCCCAGACCAGCTTGGCCCCGTCCGCCGCATAATGTGGCAAGGCAAACAGCGTGGTCCCGCGACGCACAACCTCTTTGTCATCCACCGCTTCCAGCCTTAACTGCACTGCCAGCGCAATCCGGTCCCGGAACCGTAGCGCCTTCAGGTCTACGCCCTTCAGTGCCGTCAACATCTGCGCATCACCGCTGTGATGGTAGGCGACCGCCAGATCGACCGCACCGCGAGGACAGACCGCACGGGCAACAGTTGGATCAATGCCGCTATCTGCCACCGCAGCTTTGAAGGTCGCATCAGTCCAACCGTCAAAGGGGACATGCATCACGGCTGCGTCCAGCAATTGTGCTCTTGGATCGTTCATGGCGTGCTCCTGTCATGGGGTGTCGAGTGGTTCGACGGTTATACATCTGATTGATGTAGGGCATTTTTCCAGAATTTCTTAAAACATTATCCCAGAAAACAGGTGATCACCACTCACTGACCAGTATTCTCGACAACAATACCGATCAGCTTTTTTTCCGTTCGGGAGAAGACAGCGATCCATGTTTCCATGAGAAAACCCGCGAACAAATGCAATCCAAAGGCATGATGCGATTTATCCCCACTATATTTTCAGAGGTTAAAGGACACGTCTGTAGCTAGATAGAGTTCCCAGTAAGACTGTGAGGAAGAGACGTTTGATCATTCAGTAACTGTCCTTACCCCTTTGGCTGGAAAAACGATTCGAGTTCTACATAATCAACAGCGTCCTTTGTGAATTCGAAGCTTCCTCTGGTTGCAATCTCCTGAGCTGCTGCGATCAATGAACCGTAAGCAACCTGTGCGAAAGCCGATCCAATGCTAATGCGTTTGACACCCACATCGGCAAGATCATCAATACCAAAGCGCAAACCCGGCGTTGACATAATGACATTGACCGGCTTGTCGACGGCCGCACACACGTTGCGAATAGCGTCAAGATCATCGAGCCCGGGAGCAAACAATACATCAGCTCCCGCTTTCTCATACGCTTGAAGCCTTTCTATGACTTCATCTAAATCAGTTCCCCCCCAGACAAGGGATTCGCACCGAGCAGTTAGAACGAAATCTACAGAAAGGTTTTTACAGGCCGCGCTTGCTGCCTCGATACGTTCCACAGCGAGCATCAGATCATAAATCGGTGCATCTGGTCGCCCAGTGTAATCCTCAATTGAGCCACCAGCGAGCCCTATCGCGCCCGCGTCGGCAATGGTCTGAAATACACATTCAGGCGTATCGCCAAATCCATTTTCAAGATCAGCCGATACAGGCAGTTCCGTGGCGGCGACAATTTCACGACAATGGCGAAGCGCCTTTTCGCGCGAAACTTGGCCGTCGGTTAACCCGAGAGAATACGCCATACCCCCGCTGGTCGTTGCCAGCGCTTTATAGTCCATCCCTGCAAGAATGCGCGCCGATCCAATATCCCATGGGTTGGGAATGACGAAGGGCCCGCTTTGCTCGTGCAAAGCACGAAATGTTTGATTACGCTTTTTAGACACGGTCACTCTCCTGTTCAGGCATAACTCAAGGCTAGCCTAGCAGGTTGCTGCTGACAGCGTGATGTCACTAGTGGTCATATACGTTGATGATAGCTCTTCAAACGCCGACGCTGGGAACTGACAACCGTTCATGCTCAGTCAAACCCTAAACTTTTCGATCCGAAAATGAAGTGAGGAGAATGCGACTGTCCGCGTAACCGATGAAGTATTATCGTTAGAATTATACGTTCAATCGCAGGCTTTCTGCTTTGCGTAATTAAGTGTCTTGGGCGCGCAGCAGACATCTCCCCCTCACCCCACCGGCAAGGCTGTCGTCTTGAAAACTGTGCGCAGCGCGAAACTCGACTGCATCCCCTGAACCCCCGGCAAGCGCGCGAGATATTGTCGATGGATGCGGGCAAAATCTTCGGTATTTTCAGCCACCACCTTAAGCAGATAATCCGCCGAACCTGCCATCAGGTGACATTCCAGAACATCGGGGATTCGCGCCACCGATTTCTCGAACGCATCCAGAATCTCATCCGCCTGTCCGCGCAATGTAATCTCTACAAACACCGTTGTTGGCACATTCAGTTTGCGAGCATCCAGCAGCGCCACATAGTCCTTGATGTAGCCTTCTTTCTCCATCCGCTGCACACGCCGGTGACAGGCGGAAGGGGACAAATGTACATCTTCGGACATTTCGGCATTCGACATGCGCCCGTTGCGCTGGAGTGCACGCAGGATACGGCGATCGGTCTCGTCTAAGCTCATTGGCACACATTTTCCGCGCATTAGGGTTATTCGGCGCAAGGATATCCCGAGAAAGCAGCCAAACGCCATTCTTATTCGTGCGTCTTTGCAGCCCGACCTGCCTAAGTTTGACATAATCAGGGAACAAAAGGACGCAAACATGAAAATCGGATGCCCGACAGAAATCAAACCTCAGGAATTCCGCGTAGGCCTTACGCCAAGTGCGGCACTAGAAGCAGTCAACGCAGGCCACAGTGTCATCATGCAAGCAGGGGCGGGCACAGGGGCCGGATTTGAAGACGGCGATTATGAGGCTGCAGGGGCCAAGATAGTCGGCACAGCCAGCGAAGTCTTCGAGGCCGCCGACATGATCGTAAAGGTCAAAGAACCACAAGCAGGCGAGCGCAAGATGTTGCGCGAGGGTCAGGTATTGTTCACCTATCTGCACCTTGCCCCTGATCCCGAACAGACCAAAGATCTGATCGCCTCCGGTGCAACATGTATCGCCTATGAAACCGTCACAGATCGAAAGGGTGGCCTGCCCTTACTGGCCCCGATGTCCGAAGTTGCTGGTCGTCTGGCCCCGCAAAGTGGCGCATGGGCCTTGCAAAAAGCCAATGGTGGCAGCGGCGTCTTGTTGGGTGGCGTACCCGGTGTGCGCCCTGCTAATGTCGCCATCATCGGTGGCGGCGTTGTTGGAACTGCGGCCGCACGTGTGGCGGTCGGTATGGGCGCGAATGTCACCGTGCTTGACCGCTCCGTCCCGCGGCTTTCTTACCTCGACGATGTGTTTATGGGGCGCCTAACCACACAATATTCTGACAAGGCCGCCGTGGCGGAACTGTTGCCGCGCATGGATATGGTTATTGGTGCCGTGCTGATCCCCGGTGCAGCGGCCCCGATGCTGGTCAGCCGCGAACAGCTTTCCTTGATGAAACCGGGTTCGGTCCTTGTGGATGTCGCAATTGATCAGGGTGGATGTTTCGAGACCTCAAAGGCGACGACCCATCAGGATCCAATCTATGACGTCGACGGTATCATACACTACTGTGTGGCCAACATGCCGGGTGCCGTTGCACGCACGTCCACAATCGCGCTTGGCAATGCGACGATGCCGTTCATGCTGAACCTCGCCAACAAAGGCTGGCGACAGGCCTGCATGGATGATGAAAACTTGCTGCACGGGTTAAACGTGCATGCTGGCAAGTTGACCTATCACGCGGTAGGCAAAGCTTTGGGCATTGATGTACTGTCACCCAAGCTTGCTCTGAAGAGTTAAGGCGCCATCGCCAGAACTTGAGAAACAACAAAAAGCCCGCCATAATAGGCGGGCTTTCTTCGTTAGGTCGACTATCGCAGCCGTCTTAGCCTGATTTGGCAAGGCTATCGCGGATTTCCAGCAAGACATCCAACTCGGACGGACCTGAATCCACTTCCGGTGCCACATCATCTGGCTTCTCTGCTGCTTCTTTGACACGGTTCACCATCTTGACCAGCATGAACACCACAAAGGCAATAATCAGAAAGTTGATAACTGCCATAATAAACGCACCATAGGCAAAGATCGAGGCACCCGCTTCGCGCGCTGCCTCAAGTGACGCACCTGCAGGCACTTCGCCCCCCAGAACGGCATAATTGTTGGTGAAATCAACACCGCCCGAAACCAAACCGATGATCGGGTTGATCAGATCAGCAACAAGCGATGTCACAATCGCGGTGAATGCCGCACCGATGATGATACCGACGGCCATGTCCATGACATTGCCTTTGGCGATAAAGTCTTTGAATTCTTGAATCATTACGTGTCCCTTTGTTTTACGTACGACCACTGTTTGTCCAGTCGGTTCGTAGATGCACAATTGTTAACACATCTGCGCACTCCGTGAAGGCTGTTATTGGGGGGAAAATTGCCTAAGTGTTGTCCAAACCCGCACAAGGAGCACAAGATGTCCGATTTTTCCGCATTTCCAATCACCCGGAAATGGCCACCGCAAAACCCTGAACTGCTACAGCTTTACTCTTTCCCCACACCCAATGGCGTGAAGGTTTCCATCGCACTGGAGGAAATGGAGATTCCTTATGAAGCGCATTTGGTTACGCTTGCTGATGCAGATGTAAAAAGCGCCGAATTTCTATCCCTGAATCCGAACAACAAGATTCCGGCTATCATTGATCCGCATGGCCCCGAAGGCACCCCCATCGGTCTGTTCGAATCCGGCGCGATCCTGCTGTATCTGGCAGATAAATCCGGCAAACTGATCGGCGGGTCCGCAACGGAACGCGCCAGAATTACGCAGTGGCTGATGTTTCAAATGGGAGGTCTGGGGCCGATGCTGGGACAGCTCGGCTTCTTTTACAAATTCGCCGGATCGGAGTGGGAAGACAAACGCCCCCAAGAACGCTACGTCGCAGAAGCGAAACGTCTTTTGGCCGTGCTCGACCTTGAACTGGCTGGCAAAGACTGGATCGCGGGCAGCTATTCCATTGCGGATATTGCCATTGCCCCATGGCTTAGGGCGCTGGATTTCTATGGCGCAAAGGAAATATTGGGCTGGGATGAGCACAAAAACCTTGTGGGCTACCTTGAACGGTTCGTGGATCGCCCTGCAGTACAAAATGGCCTGATCACCCCACCCCGTGCGTGAAGAAGCAGAAGTCGGGCATACCAGCCCGACTTGGCCACCCTATGCAGGCAGCGTTCCGGTCAGAACATAGCGCAAGATCTGCACAACTTGCGCTGGCTCCGACGCAACAGCCAACGCCGCAGCATCGACTTCTTTCAATGCATGCTGATGGTCCGGACCATGCAAAACAATCAACGACTTACCCAGCGCCGCCGCATACCCCGCATCAAATGCAGCGTTCCATTGTTTGTACTGATCACCAAACCGCACCACGACTATATCCGCATCCTCAATTCCCTTTCGGGTGCGGATTGCATTCATCTGGGCACCTTTGCGATCGTGCCAAAACTTGTCAGGCTCCGCGCCAAGGATGCGCACACCGCAATCATCGCTGGCCGCATGATCGGTTACGGGACTGTTAAACGACACGTCCAAACCTTCTGAACCGTTCACAATCTGTTCACGCCAATCGGTATGAATTTCGCCTGATAGATAAACCTTCAACATCTCATCCTCCGCTCTGATTGCAGCAGGCTTAGCACATCCCGATCAAACGTCTAGGTTCGACGGGCCACCACAAAACGGCTCATGGCAGGATAACTCCCCGTTTCGACAATCTTGAACCCCGCGCCAGCAATCGTCTCCTCCAGTTCCTTGAAACTCAAAGACCGGACAGGGGGCGCTTTGCCAAAAAGCTGCAATACCGGAATAATCGCGCGAAACAGGAACCGCTTGAATCCTATTGACGGCTCGCTCAAACACGGTGTTTTTGTGATCAGCAAGCTGTCCGGTGACATTTCGCGGTGCAGCATATCCAAGAGACCTTCCAAATCATCCGTCAGATGCAGAATATTGAATCCCATCACCACATCCACACCTGCCGCCTCTTGCGCAGATGCGTAGGCCGAACAAACTTTGAAGCGGATGTTATCAACCTGCTGACTTTCGGCTTTTTCCAGCGCAATACGTGTCATCTTGGGCGAAATATCAGTGGCGACAATCTCTGCAACATCCTCTGCCAGCAGTAAAGCGGTCGATCCCGTCCCGCATCCAATCTCAAGCACATGATCAGTTTTGTTCAAATAGCTACGCGTGCGGCCCAACGTGTATTCATAGGATTCCTGATCCCGTATCGGAGCGGCAGCATATTTGGCCGCCATCTTGTCCCAGAATTTTGCTGTCTCAACCATTTCGTTCTCCTTTGACCCTCGTATAATCACGTATGGTTCAGGCGTGAATTGACGAAATTCGAAGTCTATATATACATATTTGCATGGATATAGATCATATCGACTGGAACCACCTACGCGCATTCCTTGCCACAGCCGAACATGGCTCACTATCTGCGGCCGCCCGCGCGCTTGGCCTGACCCAGCCAACACTCAGCCGCCAGATTGCAGCACTGGAAAGTGCGCTTGCCCTGATGCTGTTTGAACGCAACGGCCGCACCTTGTCGCTGACGGATGCCGGGCGGGAGCTGTTACACCACGCCCGCGACATGGGCAGCGCTGCCAACCGTCTTTCGCTGTCAGCAAGTGGTCAACGCTCCAGCTTGCGGGGCTTGGTGCGGATCACGGCCAGCGACGTGGCCTCGGTCTACGAGCTGCCCCGGATTGTGCAGGCTATTCGCCTGCGCGCGCCTCAAATCACCGTAGAGATCATTGCATCAAACGACATCGAAAACCTGATGCAACGCGATGCCGATATTGCTGTGCGCAACGTCAGGCCTGAACAGCCGAACCTTGTCGCAAGGCTTTTGCGGGAAAAAAGCGGACATTTCTATGCCAGTACAGCATATCTGCAAACACGCGGCCGCCCCAAGTCCCTTGCCGACCTGACCCACCATGACTGGATTTCTCTCGGGGATGTGACACGCATGCATGGCTACATGATTGCCCTTGGCATCCCGATAGAGCCGGAACATTTTCGCATCATTTCGGAAAACGGCGTTGCAGCTTGGGAGATGTGCAAATCAGGCCTTGGCATTAGCCCGATGGATGACGAAATCGCGGCAAAGTCACCCCAGCTTGAACGTATACTGCCAGACCTTTTGCACGTCACCTATCCGGTATGGCTTGTCACCCACCGCGAGGTACACACCAGCCCACGCATCAGGCTGGTGTATGATCTTCTAGCCGAAGGATTGACCTAGCCGCGCAGTATACCACCTGTGGCCTTGGCAACCTTTTCGATTACCTTGGCACCAACCGCCTCGATGTCCTTGTCCTTCAAGGTCTGATCCGAAGGCTGCAACCGCACCGTAATCGCAAGCGATTTCTTACCCTCACCCAAGCTGCCGCCAATGAATTCATCAAACACACGCACCTCTTCGATCAGCGCCTTGTCAGCACCCATCGCTGCGTTGACCAAGGTCAGCGCCTCGACCTCTGCATCAACGACAAAGGCAAAATCACGCTCAACCGCCTGCAAATCACTGATCTGAAGCGCTGCTCTTGTGGCACCGGATTTACGCGACAGCGGCACCTCGTCAGGCCACAGGGTAAAGGCCATTGCCGGCCCTTTAACGTCCATCGCCACAAGTATTTTTGGATGCACTTCGCCGAAAATACCCAACACTTTTTTCGGCCCCAGACAGATCATGCCATGCCGTCCCGGATGCCACCATTCCCGCGCACCACGCAAGATCTGCACTTTCGCGGGGGCACCCATCGCCGACAATACCGCTTCGGCGTCCGCTTTGACGTCAAAGACATCGACAGGCCGTGACGCCCCATGCACGTCCTTCGGACCAGTGCGACCAATCAAAAGACCGCTCACCAGCGTATGCTGTTCGCCCGGTTCGCCCCCGTGAAACGCAGGTCCAACTTCAAACAGCGCCATATCGGCAAAGCCACGCGCCTGATTGCGTGCTGCAGCCTGTAACAGCCCCGGCAACAAGGCAGGCCGCATATGGCTCATGTCATTGCTGATCGGGTTTTCCAGCCGGGTTTCCTCCGTACCGCCTCCGAACAAGGCGGCAGAAGCCTGATCAATGAAGCTGTAGGTGACACATTCGTTGTAACCCAACGCGGCAACCGCCCGCCGCGCCGCTGTGATACGGCGCTGCTTTGGTGACAGGATCGGGCGCGGCACGCCGACATTCAGACGCGGCAATGGAACCCCTTCCAGTTTGGTCAGTGAAGCAATTCGCGCCACTTCCTCCACCAGATCCGCCTCGCCCTGCACATCAGGCCGCCAGCTGGGTGCTTGCGCCATGTCACCGTCAAGCGTAAAGCCCAATGCTTCCAACGTGGCACGCTGGGTTTCCGCCGGGATTGTCATCCCGACAAGTGACTGCACACGATCCGTGTCCAGCTTGTAGGCGCGCGCCGTATCCGGAATGGCACCTGCCACAACAACCTCGGATGCTTCACCGCCTGCATGTTCCAGAATCATTCGCGTTGCATGTTCAATTCCATGCGGGGTCCATTCAGGATCAATGCCCCGTTCGAACCGGTATCGCGCATCCGAATTGATCTTGAGCGCACGTCCCGTGTACGCCGTGCGCACCATGTCGAAGTAGGCGGCCTCGATGAAAACACTGGTGGTCTCCTCGGTACAGCCGGACCGCAGTCCTCCCATTACGCCACCAATGCTCTCGACACCCTCGGTATCAGAAATCAACGTCATGCCTTCGGTAAACGTGTATTCCTTGTCATCCAGCGCCATCAGCGTCTCGCCACCCTTGGCGCGGTGCACACGCAGCGCGTTGCCTGCAACTTTATCCGCATCGAATACGTGCAAGGGGCGGTTACGATCATATGTGAAGAAGTTTGTCACATCGACAAGGAACGAAATCGGTCGCAAGCCAATGGCGCGCAGACGGTCCTGCAACCACTCTGGCGAAGGTCCGTTTTTCACACCCTTGATCACGCGACCATAAAACACCGGACATTGATCCAACGTATCGTCGTCAATGCTCACCGAAATCGGAGAAGGGAAAGTTCCCGCAACCGCCTCAACATCCCGCGCCTTCAACGTGCCCAACCCACGCGTCGCAAGATCGCGCGCAATTCCGCGCACGCCAAGTGCGTCGGGACGGTTTGGCGTGATCGCAATCTCGATCACAGGGTCCACTTTGGCAGGGTCATTTTGCGCCAGCCAATCGACAAAGGACTGACCAACCTCGCCCGAAGGCAATTCGATAATCCCGTCATGCTCTTCGGAAAGCTCCATTTCGCGTTCGGAGGCCATCATGCCGAAACTCTCGACACCGCGAATTTTGCCCACGCCAATTGTCGTATCAATCCCCGGCACATAAACGCCCGGTTTCGCGACAACCACGGTGATCCCCGCCCGCGCATTGGGTGCGCCACAGATGATCTGCATCACGCCTTCGTCAGTCTCGACCTGACAGACGTTCAGACGATCCGCATCGGGGTGTTTCTCGGCGGATTTGACATACCCGATGGTAAAATCACGCAGCTTCGCCCCACGATCCTCCACACCCTCAACCTCAAGGCCAAGGTCGGTCAGGGTTTCACAGATTTCATCAACCGAAGCCGTGGTGTCCAGATGGTCTTTTAGCCATGATAGTGTGAATTTCATGTCTCAATCCTCGTGCCTATGCTTGGGTTCAGTCGGTATCGCCAAACGGGGCGGGGATCAATGCGGTTTGCCGTATGCACAACAGCGCCGTGCCATCGACTGCCCGCGGGGTGGCGGTGCAACATCTGTGCGCTGCCACTTTATCTCTCGGCTATAATGAGCATTATCAATGGAGCATCCAGACTCACCAAATCGCCAGCCCGGCGGGGCGGGCAGTCGATGGCACGGCGGCTGCGAGCAGCCTTGATTCCGTGCTGGGACTTCAGATCAGAGAATTAGCGCTTTCGTCCGCGTTCAATCATCTTTTGAACTCTGACAATAGCCCGCCAAGCTACATCGCGTTTTTCAGTAGCAGCTCTGTCATTCGCAGCCGCAGCAAAAAATGCCGGAGCTACCAAGACACCCACCACAAGATACACCGCCATTTTTGGAATTACGTCGACAGAAAACCCGAAAACAAACGGCAAAAAATTCAGTAGCAGTAGACCAAAGAGCCAAATGCGCGGGTGTGACTTTGTTCGCCTCAGCCACCAATTATAGTAATTGGCAATGTAGAAGCTGACCGAGTACATCTACCTACTCAAACCACCATGCAAATTCGGCTGGTCCAGGCTCGCAAACCCGTAGTGCCGCAACCACCGCAGATCACTATCAAAGAACGCCCGCAAATCCGGTATCCCGTATTTCAGCATCGCAATCCGGTCGATCCCCATGCCAAAGGCAAAGCCCTGCCAGACGTCAGGATCAATCCCGCCCGCCTGCAACACTTTCGGATGCACCATGCCGGACCCCAGCACCTCCATCCAATCGTCGCCCTCGCCAATCTTCAACTGGCCATCGACCCATGAACACTGGATATCAACCTCGGCAGAGGGTTCCGTGAACGGGAAATGCGAGGCGCGAAAGCGGGTCTTGATCCCGTCAATCTCGAAAAACGCGCTGAAAAATTCCTCCAACGTCCATTTCAGGTTCGCCATCGAAATGTCTTTATCAATCGCCAGCCCCTCGACCTGATGGAACATCGGCGTATGCGTCTGGTCATAATCAGCACGGTACACACCACCCGGACAGATGATGCGCAAAGGTGCGCCTTCTTTCTCCATCGTGCGGATTTGCACCGGTGACGTATGTGTGCGCAGTACATGCGGCGGGCGGTTGTCGCCTTCGGCACGCGCCATATAAAACGTGTCCATCTCGGCCCGCGCAGGGTGGTGGCCGGGGATGTTCAGCGCGTCGAAATTATACCAATCGGTGTCAATGCGCGGCCCTTCGGCAACGGAGAACCCCATATCGGCAAAGATCGCGGTTAACTCTTCAGTCACCTGAGACACCGGATGGATCGAGCCGACCCGCTGCGGGCGCACCGGCAAGGTCACGTCAAGCCACTCAGAGCGCAACCGCTCATCCAGCGCCGCATCCCCCAACGCCGCTTTCTTGGCCGCCAGCGCCGAGTTGATCTCGTCCTTCAATGCATTCAGCGCAGGCCCGACAGACTGCCGTTCCTCTGGTGTCATCTTGCCCAACTCGCGCATTTTCAGCGCGACTTCGCCCTTTTTACCAACCGCAGCCAGCCGGATATCTTCCAGTCCGGCCTCGTCAGCGGCATCTGCTATCTGGCTCAGGTATTTCTGCTTGAGATCGTCCATGGCACCCTCGGAATTTGCTTGATCCCTGCTACTTGCCACCCCCCTGAAATGCAACCCGTCCACACCCCCTGCCTTACGCGCCGCACGGCGCGGAAAAATCACGCACCCATCGGATACAGGGCTTGGCGAACCACCAGATAAGGTGGTAGCTGTCAGAAAACCCACCATATTTCGCAGGATTGGATGTTGCGCGATGGCTCTGTTCAAGACTGACAAAATACGCCCCCTTCTGTTCGCCGCGGTTATTGCGACGACCAGCATTGTTGCGGGAGTCGTATTCGTGGCTGATCTGAGGGCTGGCGAGTCTGCTAGTTCGGCATCACCAAACCCACAGCAAGCACAGGCCATGGCAAATCTGGTAGCGCCACCAGCGCCGCTATCACATGGTGTTACAGGACAAGATCCAGCACAAGACACCACCGCTGCACAGATTGTGGCAAACGACTGCGTGGCACAGCTGGATGATTACATCGAGCCGATCTTTATCACATTTGATATGGGCGACAGCCTGATTTCCGCGGACAATGCGCCCCTTCTCTCTCACATTGCGGCTTTGATTGCCTCTTGCCCCGACGCGCATGTAATGGTTGCAGGCCATGCTGACGGCAGCGGTAACGACCAGACCAACCTCGCCCTAAGCTGGGCCCGCGCCGATGAAACGCTGAACCTGCTCGTGACGCTTGGCGCAGATCCCGCGTCACTGGAATCGGTTGGTTTTGGCGCACGCGCGCCCATGGCGCAGGGATCCGATGATGAAGATGGTGCCAACCGTCGGGTCGATTTCAGAGTGCTGCGACGCAGGGACTAACCGGCGCGACCTTGCAATCACCATGTTTCGATCTCACCGATTCCCTTGATCTCAACCGGACCACGTGGCGCAAACGCAAAACCACTTCCTGGAATGGCGCGGGTGGCTTCCGTCACCTGAATGCGGCCCGGCTTCCCGTGGCTTTCCATCCGGCTTGCGGTGTTCACGGTGTCACCCCAGACATCATAGAACACCTTGCTGGAACTGATGACCCCGGCGATGGCAGGGCCGGAATGAAGTCCGAGGCGCTGTTGCACCTGCTCTCCTATCTCGTCCGACAGACGCGCCACAGCCATATCGGCACAGACCTGCGCATGATCAGCACGGGCCAAGGGCAAGTCAGCTGCAACCATTTAGGCGTCGCCAATGGTCTTGATCTTTTCCAGCCGACGTTCTGCGGTCAAGTCATCAAAGTCTGAAAATATCTTGTGGAGAAAGCCGACCGGCGCATCCGGGCCCAACCTTGCAGCACGCGGAGCGAAATCCACAATGCCTGCGAACAGCAGCATGACCGCAGGCAATCCGTCAGCGATCACTTCACCGGTGCGCTCTTTGAGACGGAAGGCAATCTCATCTGGTAGCAAATTCGCCAGCAAAGTCTCGAAACGATCGAACTCACGCGACACCGCTGCCTCAGCCGCTCATGCCCCCAGACCTTCAATGAAGGTGCGGCAAAAGTGCCAGATGATTACCGCCTGGGCATGCAAAGGATGGTAGGGCCAGTTGCGGCAAATATATACCAAAACTGCCCCAAACCGCGCGCGCATTCGCACGCTTGGGTTGATGCCCGCCAACACAAAGAGGGCCGCCCGAAGGCGACCCTCAAATTCTGATGCAAATTTTGCGCAGTTACGCGGCCAACGCATCCTGTGCAGTCTTAACAATCGCACCAAATGCTTCTGGCTCGTGTACCGCCAGATCAGCGAGAACCTTACGGTCCACTTCGATGCCAGCAAGGTTCAGACCATTGATAAAGCGTGAATATGTCAGCGCCTCGTCATGTGAGCGAACCGCAGCGTTGATCCGCTGAATCCACAATGCGCGGAAGTTGCGCTTGCGATTCTTGCGGTCACGGGTTGCATATTGGTTGGCCTTGTCGACCGCCTGTGTAGCGACCTTAAAGACGTTCTTGCGACGACCGTAATACCCTTTGGCGGCTTTGACGATTTTCTTGTGACGGGCGTGGGTAACTGTCCCACCTTTTACTCGTGCCATGCTAGGTCTCCTATCTTAGCGGTCGTAGGGCATGAAGCCCTTGATGATCTTTGCATCTGGTGCAGACAATGTTGTCGTACCACGTGCGTTACGGATGAACTTTTTAGTCCGTTTGATCATGCCATGCTGTTTACCAGCCTGACCCGCGATGACCTTGCCGGTCGCCGAGATCTTAAAGCGCTTCTTCGCGCTCGATTTCGTCTTCATCTTAGGCATTTCCGTCTCCGTATGTTGAGTTCGGTTTACGCGCGACTCGGCATGCCACATTGGCCGGACGCACGGGTTGAATGCTGGCGTATAGGACGTCGCTTATCGCTTGGCAATAGGGGGACGACACTAAGCATCAAACCAGTCCTTGCAAAGAACAAGCCGCCCCCGCAATCATACCTTCTATGCGCACAAAGACACACTAGGGCAATATGACCAAACAAGACAAAACCCCGCTAATTGATGCAATTACCGCACTTGAAAAACAAGTCTGGGAGGCGCTGGTTTCAGGCGATGCAACGGCAGACGCGGCTTTGCTCAGCAATGATTTTCTAGGTGTTTATCCAGACGGCTTTGCCGCGAAAGCGGATCATTTCGGGCAGCTTGCCCAAGGAGCAACCGTGGAGTCCTACACGTTGGGTCAAACGAAGTTGCGCCAACTCGGCCCCGATCACGCCTTGCTTAGCTATCGCGCGACTTTCAGACGGGTTGGCAAGGAATTGGACGAAACGATGTACGTCAGCTCCATTTGGCAGTGCATCGGCAAAAGCTGGATCAACATCTTTAGTCAGGACACGCCTGAACAAATGTGACACATCTCAGGGCAGATATCGCGCCGCAACCTTCACAAACACGTCCGGTATTTCCTCCAGCGCGTATCCGTTGGGTTTGCTTTGGCTCGCGTAAAGAATCAGCGCACCGCCAATAAGAATTGTCACGGCAGACGCACGTGGTGCCCGTTTGTCAGACAACGCAGACAAAATGGACGGAACTGAAAATGCGCCAACCACAAGTCCAAGTGACAATGCTAGATCAGGGTCCATTACTATTCTCCTACCACTAATTATAGCATCTTACTCTAGGTCAGCCGGAAAGATCAAACTTTCGTCGCACGGTGCTACACGCAGAATGTTTGTGCTGCCCGGCACGTTGAATGGCACGCCCGCAGTCACAACGATATGATCGCTTTCATCTGCAAACCCTTCATTGCGTGCCGCGCGCACTGCGGAAATAACCGCTTTTTTGAAACGATCTACATCTCCGCTGATCACGCAGTTGGTACCCCAGCTGAGCGCCAGTCGACGTGCCGTGCGCACCAGCGGGGTCAATGCGATGACCGGCACGCGCGGACGTTCCCGCGCTGTCAACAATGCCGTTGTACCACTCTGCGTAAAGCAGCAGATTGCCTTGATATCCGTTGTCTCTGCAATTTCGCGCGCCGCAGCCACAATACCATCAGCCACTGTCATACGGTCGGCCTTGCGTGATGATTCGATGATTTCCGTATAGGTCGGATCAGCCTCAACTTCGCGGGCCACGTTGTCCATTGTTGTCACAGCCTCGATCGGGAAATCACCCGCGGCTGACTCAGCACTCAGCATGACAGCATCCGCACCTTCGTAAATCGCAGTCGCGACATCGGACACTTCCGCGCGCGTGGGCATCGGGCTTTCGATCATCGATTCCAACATCTGCGTCGCCACAATAACCGGCTTGGCCGCCGCGCGACACTTACGCACCAGACGTTTTTGGATCGGCGGCACATTCTGCACGGGCAGTTCCACACCCAAATCGCCACGCGCCACCATGATCCCATCGCTTACGGCCAGGATGTCATCGAACCGGTCAACCGCCGAGGGTTTTTCGATCTTCGAGAGAACAGCGGCGCGGCCCTTTGCCAAATCACGTGCTTCGGCCACATCTTCAGGCCGCTGCACAAAGCTCAGCGCCAACCAATCAACACCCAACTCGCAAACGAACTCCAGATCGGCGCGATCCTTGTCCGACAGAGCCGCCAGTGGCAGCACAACATCCGGTACGTTCACACCCTTACGGTTTGAAATCACTCCACCAATCACAACCTCACAATCAGCAAAATCCGCACCGCAGTCGATTACCTTGAGCCTGATCTTGCCGTCATTCACCAACAGACTTGCGCCCGGCTCCAATGCCGCGAAAATCTCGGGATGAGGCAGACAAACACGGCTTACGTCACCGTCAGTCTTATCCAGATCCAGACGGAATTTCGCGCCAACAACCAACGTCTCGCTATCGCCGGAAAACACACCAACGCGCAGTTTTGGTCCCTGTAGGTCCGCAAGAATACCAATGGTACCGTTCACGCTTTTTTCGACCTCACGGATCATCCGGTGCTTTTCGCGGATTTCGTCATGGCTGCCATGGCTCATGTTCAGGCGAAACACATCGGCCCCTGCCTTGTGCAGCGCCTCGATCATCTCGTAGCTGTCCGAAGCGGGGCCCAATGTGGCGACAATCTTTACGTTGCGCAGGCGTCTCATGTATCTTGTCCTTATCCGGTCCATGTGCGTGACAGCAGCTGAAAAACCATTCGCTGCTGATCCATGACATCTCTGCCAAAGATTTCACATTTATGAAACAGCGACCAGAGCGGATTGTCCCTCTCCAGCTTGACAGCCCCTTCATCCATGCCCAGCTATGAAGCAAAGGAGAAATCAATGCCCAACCAACAGGAAATAGAATTACAAGCCGCTGCCTTTCGTCGCCTACAGAAACATCTGATGGAAGACAGAATTGATGTGCAAAACATCGACATGATGAACCTCGCCGGCTTTTGCCGCAACTGCCTGTCGCGCTGGTATCAGGAAGCAGCAGCAGAACGCGGCATCGAGATCGGCAAGATCGAGGCACGCGAATTGTTTTACGGGATGAGCATGGAAGAATGGAAAGCCAACCACCAGACAGATGCTAGTCCGGACCAGCAACAAGCGTTCAAGAAGTCCTTTGCCGAAAATGTCGGCGAAGGCTAAATCGGTATAGTTATCGGGTCTGAATCCCAAAGACCCAAAAACGCCGCGCCACGCGAACAATACCGCCATAATTGCGATGGATACACGATCTGTTAACCCTAACGAGGTCTCAGATCGTGATTGCACTCATTCTTCTTTCTCTTCTCGGCATTGGCATGGCCGTTGATTTCTCCGTAATCGACGAAGAGGACGAAGGTCTTCAAGTCGATGTTGATCTGCCCGACCGTGATCTCGAAACACCTGATATCTTTGGCAACAACAGCGACAACATGCTGACCGGCACCAATGCCGACAACACCATGGACGGCGCACGCGGCGACGACACACTGAATGGCCGTGGCGGGGATGACACCCTTTATGGCGGCGCGGGTGATGATACTCTGTTCGGCCAACAAGGCAGCGACTATGGTATCGGTGGCACAGGTGACGACGTTATCAGCCTTGGCAACGGCAACGATTTCAGCACACCGTTCGTCAACTCTGACGAAGACAACGGCAATGACACCATCTTGGGCGGTAACGGGAACGACTTTATTGTCGACGGAAAGGGTGATGACGTGATTCACGGGCAGGCGGGCGACGATTATCTGGTCGCTTCCGACAATTTCCGTGCCTATGAGGCATCCGCACCCATTACACAACCCGACAATGGCGACATTCTTGACGGTGGTTCCGGTAATGACGTTATGGAAGGTGATCAGGGTGATACACTTACAGGTGGTTCCGGCGAAGACATCTTCGCACTCGTCACCGCCGCCATGCCAACAGGCGAAGCAGCAATTCTGACCGACTTTAACGTTGAAGAAGACGTCTTTACCGTTGTGCCACTGGAAAACTACGCGCCAGACCCTGTTGTCGAATTCCGGGCAGACGGCGAAAACGGCACCGTTCAGGCCTATGTCGCCAACCAAAGGATCGCAGTCCTCGAAGGGCTGACTGCAAGTGATATCCCTAAAATCGACACCGCCTATACCTTCAATTTCAGCTAACGTCCGGCAATTTCAGCTAAAGTCAGGGTCCTGAAACGGCAAAATCCCGAAATCGCCGCATTGCACCAAAGCTGTTGCCACATTTGACGGCGCTAATGGGGATGTTAATCAAACTTTAAGGTAACGCCGCAGTGCTTGAACTCATCATCTTTCCAGCCCTCTTGGGCCTCGGTCTGGCCATGGATTACATGTCAACGCAAGACGAGCCCGAAGCAGAAGAACCAACGCTGGTCACTTTGGACTCTGAAACCGCGAATTTCATAGGCACAGATGCCATGGAACATGTGACGGGCAACGCTCTGGACAACGCGATTTCCGGTGGAGCGGGAAATGACGTGCTTGGCGGAAACGAAGGCAATGACACGCTGGACGGCGGCACTGATAATGATCGCCTTTTTGGCGGCGAGGGCGATGATGTCGCGCTTGGCGGTGCAGGCAATGACAAGATTTTCCTTGGGGACGGGAATGACACAACACAAGCCCCCGATGGCAGCTATGCGGACGCTGGCGATGATTTCATCCGCGGCGGTGCAAATGCAGACACGATCATCGACACCCAAGGCAGCAATCAGATTTTCGGTGACCTTGGACCAGACCGGATTATCACGGTTGACGGATTGAATCCTGACGGCACAATTGATGCCCCTGCCGAGGGCAACACACCGGATACAGTACACGCTGGCTATGGCAATGACACACTTATTGGCGATGACGGTGACGTTATGACCGGCGGCGGCGGAGATGACAGCTTTGTTGTTCTTACAACCTTTCAGAACCCGGCTGCTCCAGCCGTCCTGACCGATTTCGATCTACGCGACGATACCTTCAGCGTGGTCTTTGTAGATGGCGCGCCCGAAGACCCGACCATAAACTTGGTATTTGACCCGGTGAACAACCTGCTGCGCGCCTCCGTTGGCGGGCACGAGATCGCAACACTCAGCGGTATGACTGCCGCTGACATTCCGTTCATTCGAACCTATGTCACAACCCTGCCGGAGCTCATGGCGGCATAGCGGGGTCAATATCTAAAACGTATAAAGCAAGAGCCAGTCCGCCGTCATCACAGGACGCCTGCCGCCGTCAATCTCGACGTGCGATGCAAACCGCGCCATCAGATCGCCCTTGCCACGCACGTCGACACTTTCCAGCACAAACCGCGCTCTTAGCCGACTGTCTACGGGAACGGGTGCCAAAAACCGCACCTTGTCAAAACCGTAGTTGATTGACGTGGATGCGCCCGCAACCTGCGGCAAAGTATGATAGGCCAACCCCGACATGATCGACAGGGTCAGCATCCCATGCGCAATTGTTCCGCCGAACGGCGTCTGCGCGGCCCTCACCGGATCAACGTGAATAAACTGATGGTCTTCGGCGACCTCGGCAAAGGCATCTATGCGCCCTTGCCCTACATCAACCCACTCCGATAGCCCAAGTTCTTGCCCTTGCGCTGCCAGTAAAGCCTCGCGGGTGATCGTAAGATCGCGGCTCAGACCGCCACCTTGCGCATTTCATCAATGTAAATCTCGCGTAGCCGTGGTGCCACCCGCCCCGGTGTACCATCGCCCAACGCAACTCCATCAATCTCGATCACCGGCATCACAAAGGCACTGGCAGACGTGGTAAATGCCTCATCCGCCTCTTTGGCCTCCTCAATGGTGAAATTGCGCTCTTCCACTTCCATCTGCGCCTCGTGCGCAAACCGCAAAACAGCAGCCCGTGTAATCCCGTGTAGAATGTCATTGCTCAACGCCCGCGTGATGATCCGGTTGCCTTTTACGATATAAGCATTGTTCGATGTGCCCTCTGTGACAAATCCGTCCTCGACCATCCACGCATCATCGCAACCGGCCTTTTTGGCCATCATCTTGCCCATGCTTGGATACAGCAGCTGCACCGTTTTAATGTCGCGCCGCCCCCAGCGAATGTCTTCGATCGAGATGATCTTGGCACCCCTTTTGGCCGCCGGATTGTCCGCCAGCCCCGGTTTGTTCTGGGTGAACAACACAATTGTCGGCTCGGTCGTTTCTGGGTCTGGAAAGGCAAAATCGCGATCCCCGTCCGACCCGCGCGTGATCTGCAAATAAATCAAGCCTTCGTTGATCTCGTTTCGACGCACTAACTCGCGATGGACTTCCAGAAGATCTTCTTTGGAGATCGGATTGCGCATCTCCAACTCATTCAAAGAACGCGACAATCGCACCGCATGCCCGTCGAAATCTATCAGCTTGCCATCCAGCACCGAGGTCACCTCGTAAACCCCGTCCGCCATCAGGAATCCGCGATCAAAGATCGAAATCTGCGCTTCATTCTCCGGAAGGTAGTCGCCGTTTACATAAACTGTCCGCATCTTTTATCCCCAAAGCTCCGCGACAGGCGGGTGCACCCCGTCCTCATCGAATTTCAACGCATGTTCGCGATCTTCGCCTAACAAAAGCGGACCGTCCAGATCAACAACCTTTGCACCCTGCGCCACTAATGTCGCAGGTGCCATGGCCAGCGATGATCCAACCATGCAGCCAACCATCACATCATACCCTTCCGCCAACGCCGCCGCTCGAAGTTTTAACGCTTCGGTTAGTCCACCCGTTTTATCAAGCTTGATATTCACCACGTCATACTTACCCTTGAGATCAGCCAAGGTACTGCAATCATGCGCACTTTCATCCGCGCAGACTGGTACAGGTCGCGCCATTCCGGTAAGCGCATCATCCTCGCCCGCCGGTAAAGGCTGCTCTACCAACGCCACCCCCAAACGCACCAGATGCGGTGCCAAGTCGGCATAAACGTCAGCAGACCAGCCTTCGTTCGCGTCGACAATAATCGTCGATTTTGGCGCACCAGCGCGCACTGCCTCTAATCGGGGCATGTCATCCGGCGTTCCCAGCTTGATCTTCAATAAGGGTCGATGTGCATGTTTGCCCGCTTGAGCCTGCATTTCGGCAGGCTCTGCCAGCGACAACGTATACGCCGTAATCTCGGGACCTGGCTTGGCCAACCCGGCCAATTCCCAGACCCGCTTGCCTGACTGCTTGGCCTGCAAATCCCACAACGCACAATCCACAGCATTGCGTGCGGCACCTGCGGGCAACAGCTCATACAGGCCGTCGCGCGTCAGATCACCGCTCAATCCTTCAATCTGCGCCGAAACAGACTCCAGCGTTTCACCGTAGCGTGCATAAGGTACACACTCGCCCCACCCCTGAGCACCGCCATCGCTCAGCCTTACCGTCAGCACTTTGGCTTCTGTCCGCGAGCCGCGCGAAATCGTAAAGACTTGTGCCAGCTTGAACACATCTGGCGTCACTTCAATGCGCATCTCTCGCCCCTCTTTTTGGCCTTAAATATCGTCCTCACCCTCAACACCCACCGGTGTTCAAAGGGCCGCCAATGCATCCGCCAAACGTGCGGCACCTTGACGGAAAGGATCAACAGTTGGCAAGCCATACTCCGCCTCGACCTGTGCCATATAGGCCAACGCCTCATCTTCGGACATGTGCTGCGTGTTGATAGAAATACCGGCTACCTTACAATCCGCATTCGCAACCTGCGCCAAAGTCAGCGCCAGATCACGAACCTGCCCGATTGTTGGCAATCCGTGGTGCGGAATGCCGCGCAAGTGCGTGCGTGTCGGTTCGTGACACACGATCAGCGCATCAGGCTGACCACCATGGATCAAGGCCAACGTCACACCGGAATAACTGACATGAAACAGGCTGCCTTGCCCTTCAATGATATCCCAGTGGTCATCGTCGTTATCAGGCGTCAGATACTCAACCGCGCCCGCCATGAAATCAGCCACAACCGCATCTAGCGGCACACCTGATCCGGTGATCAGAATGCCAGTCTGGCCCGTCGCACGGAACGTGCTCTTCAAGCCTTTTTCCCGCATCGCTTCGTCAAGTGCCAAGGCCGTATACATCTTGCCGATGGAGCAATCGGTCCCAACTGCCAACACCCGTTTGCCAGTACGCTTTTTGCCGTCCGCAATCGGATACTGCACGTTTGGCACGCGCACATCATGCAGCGTCTGTCCGTTCACTTGTGACGCCGCCACCAGATCACCCTCATCCCCGAGCAGATTATGCAAGCCGGAAGCCAAGTCAAAACCCATGCCCAGCGCCTCGATCAGCACATCCTTCCATGCTTGCGAAATAACACCGCCACGGTTTGCCACTCCAATCACCAAGGTCTTGGCACCCGCCTCTTTCGCTTCGGCCAACGTCAGGTCTTTCAGACCTACATCCGCGTTACAGCCTTCCATGCGAAACTGGCCCACTGCGTTTTCGGGACGCCAGTCCTTGATGCCTTGCGCAACTTTTGCGGCCAATTGGTCAGGCGCGTCGCCTAGAAAAAGCAGATATGGTGTTTCAATCATGGTTCAGGCTCCTGCAGAAAAGATTCGGGCTATACTGAGCAAGATGAGCCGCAATGATGTTGCGATTAACATCCGTTCTTGCAAAATTTCGCAAGTCTATCGCGTAGAACCCTCCGATATCGCAATATTCATGCGTCAAAGTATTCCTCACGATGCTGCAACTGCGAAATGGCCCTTGCAGCAATCCACGCAATTTAATACCTGCTACCCATCAATATCCCGCAACAATGTTTCGCCAAGGATCAATGCCATGTCATTCCGTATACAGCCCACTGCCCCTGCCCGCCCGAACCGCTGCCAGCTCTTTGGCCCCGGCTCAAACACAAAGCTGTTCGAAAAAATGGCTGCTTCAGCGGCAGATGTAATCAACCTTGATCTCGAGGATTCCGTGGCCCCGTCAGACAAGGACAGCGCCCGCCAGAATGTGATCGACGCGATCAGTAACGTCGATTGGGGCACCAAAACGCTTTCCGTACGGATCAACGGCCTCGATACACCTTACTGGTACAAGGATGTGGTCGACCTGCTGGAAAACGCGGGCGACCGCTTGGACCAGATCATGATCCCCAAGGTTGGCTGTGCCGCAGACGTCTACGCCGTTGACGCGCTGGTTACAGCGATTGAAGCCGCCAGGGGCCGTAAGAAGAAAATCTCCTTCGAAGTGATCATCGAATCCGCCGCTGGTATCGCCCATGTCGAAGAAATCGCCGCTTCCTCGCCCCGCCTTCAGGCGATGAGCCTTGGTGCTGCCGATTTTGCCGCCTCCATGGGCATGCAGACCACCGGCATCGGCGGTACGCAGGCAAATTACTATATGCTGCACGAGGGTGCGAATTACTGGTCCGATCCGTGGCACTGGGCGCAGGCCGCGATTGTGGCCGCCTGCCGCACCCATGGTGTGCTGCCCGTCGATGGTCCTTTTGGTGACTTCTCCGACGATGACGGTTACCGCGCACAGGCGCGTCGCTCTGCCACGTTGGGCATGGTCGGCAAATGGGCGATCCATCCCAAACAGATCGCACTGGCGAACGAAGTGTTTACACCCTCAGAGGAAGCCGTGTCCGAAGCCCGCGAAATCCTTGCCGCAATGGAAGAAGCCAAGGCCAACGGCGAAGGCGCAACCGTTTACAAAGGCCGCCTTGTCGACATTGCCAGCATCAAACAGGCCGAAGTCATTGTGCGCCAGTCCGAGATGATCGCAGGTTAAGGCGAACACCTGACGAGCGGGTTCAGGCCCGCTCGTCCTTGGGCGACCCCATGACCACATAAGACGTGATCCCGTTCACCTGTGGCAAAGCGCCCAACATATCGGTGTGAAAGTTCTTGTAAGCTTTCAAATCAGCACATTCGACCCGTAGCAAATACTCGATTGTGCCTGTGATGTTGTGGCATTCCCTGACTTCGGGCGCACGGCTGATCGCCTTCTCGAATGCCTCCTGACTGGCCTTGGAATGATCGTTTAGACCAACCCCTATGTACGCGATAAACCCCGCCCCCATCGCCGCGCGGTCCAGCACGGCACGATAGCCCGTGATCACGCCGCGCCGCTCCAGTTCCTGCACCCGGCGCAGACATGCAGAGGGTGACAGACCTACACGATCCGCCAATTCGATATTGCTGATCCGGCCATCGCGGGACAACTCGCGCAATATTTGCTCGGAAATCCGGTCAATCTTCGTCATATGTTGCGATATTCCTGTGCTATGGCCACAATTCACAATCATCCACCAGCAAAACTGTGTCAAACATTGCAGCATGAATATTGAAATCCTTCCCGCTCTTCTCCTTTTTGCCTTTGTCAGTTCCGCCACACCGGGGCCGAACAACCTTATGTTGATGGCATCAGGGGCCAACTACGGTTTTCGCCGCACAGTGCCGCATATGCTGGGCATCTCGATCGGGTTTCTTGTGATGATGGTCATGACAGGCATGGGGCTGGTGCAGATATTCGATCTATATCCTGTCAGCTATACCATTCTAAAAATCGCCAGTGTCGCCTACATGCTGTTCCTCGCGTGGAAAATCGCCAACGCTTCCCCGATCAGACAACGCGATGCGACCAGCACGCCGATGACCTTCCTGCAGGCCGCCGCCTTTCAATGGGTAAACCCCAAAGCTTGGGCAATGGCCCTGACCGCAATCACGGTCTATGTCGCTGACAATGGCCCCTGGATGCTGCTGGTTGGTGCCACCTGTTTTGCCATCGTCAACCTGCCCTCCGTCACCATCTGGACTGTAATGGGTCAACAGATGGCGCGCTTCCTGACAAACCCGGTTCGATTGCGCGCCTTCAACTGGACAATGGCCGCGTTGCTGATCGCCTCACTCTACCCGTTGTTGCAGATGGGTTAGGCCACATTGCAAAAGCTCCACACAGCCGCCATATAGAGCCAAACGTGGAGAACCCAGATGACCCAATACCTCGACTTTGAAAAACCCTTGGCCGAAATCGAAGGCAAAGCGGAAGAACTGCGCGCGCTTGCCCGTGCCAACGAGGAAATGGACATCACGGATGAAGCCAAGGCGCTGGACGATAAGGCCGCCAAGATGCTGGAGGATCTCTATGCGTCATTGACCCCGTGGCGCAAATGTCAGGTGGCCCGCCATCCCAACCGCCCGCATTGCAAAGATTACATCGAAGATTTGTTTACCGAATACACGCCGCTGGCGGGCGACCGGAACTTTGCTGACGATCTGGCGGTCATGGGTGGTCTGGCCCGTTTCAACGACAAGCCCGTCGTCGTGATTGGCCATGAAAAAGGCAACGACACCAAGTCGCGGATCGAACGTAATTTCGGCATGGCCCGCCCCGAAGGATATCGCAAAGCCGTGCGCCTGATGGAATTGGCCCATAAATTCAACCTGCCAGTGATCACATTGGTCGACACCCCCGGCGCATATCCCGGCAAAGGTGCTGAGGAGCGCGGCCAGTCCGAAGCGATTGCCCGCTCCACCGAGAAATGCCTGCAAATCGGCGTACCGCTGGTTAGTGTCATCATTGGTGAAGGCGGATCAGGCGGCGCGGTTGCCTTTGCCACCGCCAACCGTGTCGCGATGATGGAACATTCGGTCTATTCGGTGATCACGCCCGAAGGCTGTGCGTCGATCCTGTGGAAAGACTCCGAAAAGATGCGCGAAGCGGCAGAGGCTATGCGCCTGACCGCCGAAGACCTGCGCAAGCTGGGTGTCACAGACCGCATCATCCCCGAACCAAAAGGCGGCGCGCACCGCGATGCTGCAGCGTCCATCGCATCTGTCCGCACAGCAATCACCGAGATGCTGCAAGAGCTGGATGGCAAAGACGCCAAGGCACTGATTGCAGATCGCCGCCGCAAGTATCTGGATATGGGCGCAAAAGGGATCGCGGCCTAAAACTTGATGCGAAATCGCGGACCGGATGGCGGCAAGGGATCAAACCCTGCTGCCAAATAGACCTTGGCCGCTTCTGCATTTTCAGGATGTGTTCCAACAGTCATAAACCGGCAACCAAGGTCCCTGGTCAGCCGCATGGACGCATCAATCAACGCACGCCCCACACCACATCTACGCATGTCAGCCCTGACAAACAGATGGTGCATATCCATCCCGCGCACCCCGAATTGCAACTGCGTCATCGGGCAAAGTGCGGCATACCCGACCAGTCCTTCAACCTGCGCGACAAGCACATAAAGCCACGGGCTTTCGCCGATCGTATCATCCCTCAATGCATCAAGCGTCAGTGTCGCCACATCCCCGTGATGCGCCGCAAGCGCAGTGACCATCCTATGCAGGTCGGGCAGGTCGTCTTCCCGAACGGGCCTAATGGAAATAGCTATCATGTGGTGCCTCCAGACTGGGTGCCACAGACAACAAAACCGCGCATGTGGCGGCTTTTACTCAGGTTTCAAATGGGAAAAGGGGCCGCGATCAGGGGAAGCGGCAATAATAGCGGATATGTGCAAACATGATCATAACACCAACATGCAAAACGAAACAGCGCGCGTCAACTCACCAACATCCGCAACCCTTGCGTCACGTCAGAGCGTACCGCCAGCCGCAGGCCAGGCTCATCCCCAGCCTTTAATGCCGCGATGATCAAACGGTGAAACTGCGGCGGTTCCGTCCGGCGCAAACGGCCATACAGCGCGCGCATCGTTGGTCCCATTTGCAACCAGACTGTTTCGGCCATCGCCAGCATCGCAGGTGCCTGTGCGCGCAGATACAGTGTGCGGTGGAACTCCAGATTTGTTCGTATGTAGGCAACCCCGTCGCCGCGCTGCACCGCTTCGGCGATTGCCCCGTTGATTGTCTGCATCCGTTCGATCAGTGCCATATGCGCGCGCGGCAAGGCACGGCTGGCCAACTCGACTTCCAGCAAGGCGCGTAACGACGCCAGTTCCTCGATCCTGTCATTGCTGAGTTCCGGTGTGGAAATACGACCCGAACTCGACATGGTCAGCGCCCCTTCGGCCACCAGACGGCGCACCGATTCGCGTGCAGGAGTCATGGAAACCTCGTATTCCTTACCAATCCCGCGCAATGTCAGCGCATGCCCCGGCGGCAGATCACCATGCATGATACGCCCGCGCAGGTGCCGGAACACGCGATCATGGGCAACTGTGGTGGCTTCGGTGGGACGGGCGGATAAAGGCATACCCTCATGTGATCACAAATCAACTCCGCGTCAAGCAGCCCTATTTCAGGGGATCATGCCCCCAGTTCAAAAGCGAATACCGCCAGGCCGATGTCTCTACATCTTCCTGCGGTCCGCCTTGGGACAGATGACGTTTGATATAGCCCACAACTGACGCCATGTGGTCCCATTGATCCCCGCCCAGATCGTCTTTTTTGGTGCGTTTGATCGTTACAATGCGCCTGCCTGATTTGTGGCCCGTCGATTCACCCCTATCATTGTCACCCACGGATTTTGACTCATCCGTGTTCAGCCAGTCCTCCAGTTCTTGCGGGGCCATATTGACCAGCTCTCGCCATTCCTCCCAGATTTCTGATCGTGATTTCGAAGATGACATTCGAGCGCTCCCTTCCTTACAAAGTTTCTCCCCAACGCACATCCGTAGTAATGGTTCACACCGATGCCCACAAATCGTTCCCAGCGCCGCAAAAACGCGACGCGTCTATCGGTTTTTTTTAATGTTGGCCTCAACTCAATGCCGGATCGCAGGCTGCAATTGATCACCGCCAGAACCACGGTGTCAAAGCGCGCCTAGAATCGGTAACGGTGCAGATCGCTGCCGTACTTGCGCAACCACGTGCGCGCAGGTTTGTACGTGCCGTAAATCCGCTCGACCTCAGCCCAAAAGGCCGGCGAGTGGTTCATCTGCGCCAGATGCGCCACCTCATGCGCAGCAACATAATCCAGCACCTCGGGCGGGGCCATAATCAAACGCCACGAAAACATCAAACCGCCGTCACTGGTGCACGATCCCCAGCGCGACCGGGTATCGCGCATCGTGATCCGCGCATAGGGTTTGCCCAACAGCGCAGCATAATCGTCACATGCCCCTGCCAAACGGTCCCGCGCCACTTCGCGCAGGTACGCACCCAGCCGTTTTCCAACCCGTTCATCCGGTCCCGGCACAGCAACTTCGTCCTGTCCGATCAATACCTTACGTCCTTTTCCCGATACAACCGTCAACATCTGCCCACCAACAGGCAACTGAACGCCCGGCGCAACGTCAACGTCAACACCACGCGCTTCAAGATGCTTCCTGATCCAGTCTTCCTTGGTTTGCGCAAAGGCCATCGCCTCACGCTCCGCCAGCTTTGTGGGAATGGTTAACGTGACCCGCCCGTCCAGTCGCGATATCCGCAAGGTGATCCGCCGCGCACGTGCTGAACGGCGCAGGATCAACGGGATCGGGGGATTGCCGGGAAGGACGGTCTCGCGCACGTGGGGCTCTCATGGATCAGATGGGGGCTAAAGCCTTTGACAGTCTCCCCCTCATATGGCACTCGGACTGAATCATCTACCATACAAACGCAATTTACCAAGAAGGGGTGTTTCATGCCCAATGAAGAATGGGGAACCAAACGCCTTTGCCCGACCTCGGGCAAGCGGTTCTACGACCTGAACAAAGATCCCATCGTCAGCCCTTATACTGGCGAAGTGCTGACCGTCGACGCATCCAAATCGCGGATGATCGCAGCGGACGCCGAAGACGCCGTAACAGCCAAGGCAAAAGAGGCCGAGGAAGAGGATGAAGTGATCCTCGATGATGCGGATGATGTTGATGTAGATCTCGACGATGATATCCTTGATGATGACGACGACGACGATGATACAGTACCGCTGGATGACCTCGCCGACGTCGCCGCACCAGACGACGATAGCTAACAACTGCAAGGGCGGGCTTATTTTTCGCTTGAACCCGCCCTCGCATGCGCTTAATGACGCGCCACCAACCCTAAGCATCTTGCTTATCGGGGCATTAGCTCAGCTGGGAGAGCGCCTGCATGGCATGCAGGAGGTCAGCGGTTCGATCCCGCTATGCTCCACCATTTCTTTCATAAATGATGGTCGACGTTTGTTCCCTCCTGGGCTGACAGACGCACGCATACTTCGCAGCCATTCTGGGTCAGCGGCTCATTTCCGCGATCAATGTCAGGACACCCCTATAAAAGCCAACTACGTTAAAGTTCTTTCATATCATCAGCTACAAAAGCAGCCTCGCATCAAACCACCACCGCTTTCTTTAGTGCGCCATAGCTGGTGATTCCGCGCAGCCCGCTAAACGCAGCAGCAAGGAATGACAGCCCAAAACCTATCACCACCAACCCCAAACCTATCTGCGGTGAAGTCGCGCCAACGACACCTCCCGCGATAAGCGCGGCCAACGGGCGCACGCCATAAATCGTTGTCTGGATCACTGCATTGACCCGCCCCAACATATTCACCGGCGACACGATCTGGCGGACCGAGTTCTGCGCGATCAACCACATCGACGGGCCAAACCCCAGCAGGACAAAAGCCGCGTAAATCACAAACACCGACACCCCGACCGGCGTCAGAAACAACACCAATGCGGATAACAAAGAACATGCCGGCCCGAACAGAAGTACAAAGTTCGGTGGCATCTGGTCGACAAACATTCTGCTCACCCAAGACCCGCCAATGGCCCCCACACCAAAAGCTGCCAGCGCGATGCCAAACACCCCCTCGTCCACCTGCAAGACATCCCGAATGAACGGCACCATGCTCACCAGCAATGCCGAAAACGCGAAATTCCAAAAAATTGCACACAGGGAAATCGCCCGCAGTAGATTATTGCGGATTACAAAACGACCGCCCTCTGCAATCCGTCGAAAAACATTTTGCTTTTCGTTTTTTGGCACCACGTCAAAACGGGGCAGCCGAAGTGTGAAAACCAAAGCCAACGCTGCGCCAAAGGTTGCTGCCGGAAACATCCAACCTGTAGAGGCGGTCGATATCACTATTCCGATACACAAAGGCACCGCAAAAGAATTTAACGCACGCGGTAATTCTATGCTCGCATTGGCTGTGCCCAACTCAGTCGGCTCCACCACCTTGGGCAAGATCGAAAGCGTGGTGAGCGTGAACAGAACCACGCCAAACCCCGCAACTGTTATGCAGACCCCGAACCAGAACAAACTGCCCAGAAGAACTGCCGTGCCTGCCCCTGCAAAGCCGATCAAAGACACCAACGTGGCGCAAATCACCAATGTACGCTGCTGCGCATTATCCACCAGAATGCCAAAAGGAATCGACCCCAACAGATGCGCCATCGACTGACAGGCGATCAGCAAACCAATAACCTCGGCGGGCGCCTGAAAAACCAACGCCGCAATCAACGGCACCGACACAAGTGCAATCTGGTCTGCGAAATGGATACCAAACGCAGCCCCCATCAATCTTTCAATAACTGACATGCATGGTCCTCTCGATGCTTTGGCCCACACCTAAGGGGCCACTGGCCTCAACTCGACCCGAAACATGCGCGAAGCAATCAGCAGGCCGAACAGCTACCTCTTCCCTCTGCCCCCCAAGACCCGTTAGAGAAGCATCAATGCGCCTGAAAGGCTCCTGATGACCCCATTCACCCTTACCAGTCTGGTTGCCCTTCAAGACCTGAGCGTCGATACCATCATCGATGTGCGCGCACCTGCCGAGTTTGCCGAGGATCACTTGCCCGGCGCGATTAACCTTCCTGTCCTCAGCGATGCACAGCGCGCCGAAGTCGGCACGATCTACACGCAGGACAGCCCGTTCAAAGCCCGCAAGATCGGCGGCGCACTGGTCGCACAGAATACCGCCATGCACTTGCAAGGCCCGCTGGCTGACAACGACGGTGCATGGCAACCACTGGTTTATTGCTGGCGCGGCGGGCAACGTTCCGGTGCCTTTGCGACAATCCTCGATCAGGTCGGCTGGCGCGTTCAGCTTCTCAAGGGCGGGTATCAAAGCTATCGCCGCGCCGTTGTAAAAACCCTCTACGAAGATACGCTACCGCACCGCCTGACGTTGATTGATGGCGGCACCGGCACAGCCAAGACTGCGCTCTTGCACCAACTTGCCGAACAAGGCGCACAGGTACTCGATCTCGAAGGCATCGCCGGACACCGCGGATCGCTCTTTGGCAGCCTGACGGCCGCGCAACCCGCGCAAAAAATGTTTGAAAGCCGCATCGCCTCTGCCCTTGCCACACTCGACCCGGACAAGATCACATTCGTTGAGGCCGAAAGCAGCAAGATCGGCGAGCGCATGCTGCCACCATCTCTTTGGGCGCTGATGATTGAAGCTCCCCGCATCCACATCACGGCCCCACTGGAGGCCCGCAGCCGTTTCCTTTGCCGCGCCTATTCCGATCTGACGCAAGACAAAGAAACCCTCAGCGACCTGCTCGACAAGCTACGCCCCTACCACTCCGCCGCTCGGATCGCCAGGTGGCATGAACAGGCGCAAAGCGGTGATTGGCAGACCTTGGCCGCAGGGCTAATCGCAGAACACTACGACCCGCGCTATGCGAAATCCGCCACTGATCGGAACGACGCGGTGTACCGCATCGAGGTTTGCGACCTCAACGACGATACGCTTGCACAAACCGCCGCAACCCTGCACGCAAAGTTCAGCTGAGCCGCACCCTTCCCGTGCCCTTGGATAACCGCCCGATCACATGGCCCGTGCAGTCCTGCGCTTTTAATGCCTTGATCACCCGTACACTTTCCGCCTCGGGCACCGCGGCCAGCAGCCCGCCCGCCGTTTGCGGATCATAAAGCAACACGTCCTCCAAACCCTCGACCTGTGCGTCCGTCCGGTTCGCGGGCATCAAGGTTGAAGACACCCCCAACTCTGACAACGCCCGTGCGCCCGCATAGATCGGAACCGCATCGCGCCACAGCGCAGCATCCAGCCTCGATGCCTCGCAAATCGCACGCACATGACCCGCCAAACCAAACCCCGTCACATCCGTCATCGCATGGGCAACCGGCGTCAACACCACAGCCTCTCGATCCTGCGTCTGTGCCATGATCGCAAGCGCCGCTGCGACATCGCGGCCATCCGCCTGACCCACCATATCAGCCGCCAATATCACGCCCGACCCGATAGGCCGTGTTAGAATCAAAACATCTCCCGCCTTGGCTGCCGCAACTGTCAACGGCATTGTCGCTTTGGTCCCTGTCACTGTAAACCCGATGGTCAGTTCCGCGCCCATCGTTGTATGACCACCCACCAGTTGCGCCCCGGCCGCACCTAAAACCTCGGTTGCAACCTGCGTGATCTCTGCCAACGTCCGAGCCTGCAAATCTGCTGACATCTGCGGCACAACAATCGACGCCAAAGCGACCTGCGGCTGCGCCCCCATCGCCCAGATGTCACCCAAGGCATGTACCGCCGCGATCCGTGTCATCATCGCCGGATCATCAATCAAACTGCGTAGATGATCTGTGCTGATCACCTGAAATCCACCACCTATTTGACGCAGCACCGCGGCATCATCCCCCGCCCCCGTCACAACGTCACCACTCCCCGGCGCAATCATCTGCAACGCACCCGACAACACCCCACGCCCCACCTTGGCTCCACATCCACCACATAGCGGTTTCGCCGCCAGCATCTCACTCACACCACTCGCCACGTCACCCGACACCTTGGGCACCGCCATCTTTGGCAGATCACTCAACCGATCCATAAACGCACGATCAATCCGGTCCTTCCAGCGCCACATAAACGGCCCCGTCAGAGTAAACCCGAACTTCTCCGCCAGTGCAGATTGCCCACCAAGCGAAATCAACTTCAGGTAATTCTGCTGAGGCCGCCACGTCTTGCGCTGCCCCCCACTCAAGGCCGCTCGCAGATTATGTTGCAGTATCGGTGCCGCCCGCACCGCAAACACCCCCGCTTTGGGCCGTGGTGCATGCGGCATCTCCGCACAATCGCCAACCGCAAACAGGGCATCATCCCCAATCACACCCAGATCAGCACCGATTTTGATAAATCCACCCCGCTGCGGCAAATCCGTCTGCGCAATCCACTTGTGCGCAAAGGCTCCCGCCGCCCCGACACAGAGCGCTGCTGCCACGGGTTCCTGCCCGCTCAACAAAACCTGATCCGCACAAACCTCGACAACCTTGGCATCGGTCCGAACCACAACCTCGAGACCCTGCATCGCTGCCAACATCTTTTGTCGCGCACGCTCCCCGACACCGGATATCTGCGGCCCCGCTTCGATCACCGTCACCCTAGGCATCACACCCGCATCGCGCAAAGCAAAGGCCATCGCCATTGCCAATTCACACCCCGCGACACCCCCGCCGATCACCGCCACATCCGGCGCAATCTGGCCCCGTGCCACCTGCGCCAAAAACGCACGCCAGCGTGCTGCATAGCGATCCAGCGGCTTGGCCCCGATCCCAAACTCGGCAAACCCCGCCAATTCCATCTCCGCTGTAATCCCAACATCAATGGAAGCCACATCATAAGCCACAGGCCCGCGCCCTTCCAAGACAACCTCCCGCCGCACCCGATCAATCCCGCACGCCTTGTCCAAAATCAGCCGCGCGCCTGCATGCCGGCACAACCGCACCAGATCGATCTCCAGCTCGTCGCGCCCATAATGCCCCGCCACATGTCCCGGCAACATCCCTGTGTAAGGTGCAGTTGGCCCCGGATTAATCACCGTCACCCGCGCGCCTGGCAACGGGTCCATCCCCCAAGCCTTCAACACCAAAGCATGCGCGTGCCCGCCCCCAACCAAGACCAGATCACGCGTATAAGGCACTACATTCAACACTGGCTTATTCTCTTTTCGGCTCTAAATCTCGCGGGAGTTTGAGGGCAGAGCCCTCATTCAAAAATCAAATCGAATGCGGGCTCGCCCGCCCCTTTTGCCTACAGCGACCCCAAGCACACCGCTAGTGAAAATCCCGTGACTTCGGGATCACCCGCACATCACGCGGATGCCGTCGTCCGCCCACCTGTCCCGCAATCGGATGCGTCGGATGATCGCCGCGCACCGTGATCGCGGGCGTGCGCTCCAGCGACAAATCATCCAGCCGCTCTGTCCGGTTCTCCAATCGGTCCGCAACCACATGAATAACGCGGCCGTCACTCTGCACCCGTCCATGCACCACCAACAGTCGCGCCTGCATGATGACACTGCGAAAATGCGCAAACAGTTTTGGCCAAATGACCAAATTCGCGACGCCCCCCTCATCCTCCAACGTGATAAAACAAACCCCTTTCGCCGATCCCGGCTTCTGCCGCACCAACACCAAACCCGCCAAAGACACCTTTTGCCCATGCCGCATCCCCGGCAAGTCCTCCGCACAGGAAAACCCCTTCTTGCGCAAACTCCCCCGAAAAAATGACATCGGATGCGCCTTTAGTGACAGCCTGAGCGTCTGATAATCCGCCACCACATGCTCCGCCTGCGGCATCACTGGCAAAGCCACCACGGGTTCCGCCCCCTCATCTCCCGCCTCTGCATGCTCGAAAATCGGCAAGGCCGGCGCGTCCTTCAGCCCCTGTGCCTGCCAAAGCGCTTGGCGGCGATCAATTCCCATATTGCGCATCGCATCCGCCGCCGCCAAGCGCCGCACGGCCCCTCGGTCCAGCTTTGCGCGCGCCTTCAAATCCGCCACATCCTTGAAGGGTTCATCCCGCGCCGCAACAACGCGATGCGCCGCCTCAACCCGCATCCCGTCCACCTGCCGCATCCCGAGGCGAAGGGCAAAACCACCCCCGCAAGGTTCCAGCGTGCAATCCCAATCCGAAAAATCTACATCCACCCCGCGCACCTCAACGCCGTGTTCCTTGGCATCGCGCACAATCTGCGCAGGCGCGTAAAACCCCATCGGCTGCGAATTCAACAGCGCACAGGCAAAGGCCGCCGGATAATGGCACTTCATCCAGCTCGACACATAGACCAACTTCGCAAAACTCGCCGCATGGCTCTCGGGAAAGCCATACTCCCCGAACCCCTTGATCTGGTCAAAACACCTTTGCGCAAACTCGGGATCATACCCGCGTTCGCTCATCCGACCGACCATCTTTTGTTGCAGCAATTCAATCGTCCCGCGTGATCGAAACGTCGCCATCGCCTTGCGTAACTCATTGGCTTCTTTCGGCGAAAACTTGGCCGCATCAATCGCAATCTTTATCGCCTGCTCCTGAAAGATCGGCACCCCCAACGTCCGCCCCACAATCTTGAGCAATTCATCCTGCGGATGCCCCGGCCCCGGCGCGGGATATGACACCCCTTCCATCCCCTGCCGCCGGCGCAAAAACGGATGCACCATATCACCTTGAATAGGTCCGGGCCGCACAATCGCAACCTCGATCACCAAATCATAGAAAGTACGCGGCCGCAGCTTGGGCAACATCGCCATCTGCGCACGGCTTTCGACCTGAAACACGCCCAAGCTATCGCCCGCACAGAGCATATCATAGGTATCCACATCCTCTGACGGCACAGACGCCAGATCATAATCCCGCTCGTAATGTGCGCGTAGCAGATCAAAACATTTGGCAATGCAGGTCAGCATCCCCAGCGCCAGAATATCGACTTTGAAGATGCCCAGCGCGTCGATATCATCCTTGTCCCACTCGATAAAAGACCGCTCCGGCATTGCGCCATTGCCAATCGGCACCATCTCCGTCAACGGCCTTTCGGTCAGGATAAACCCGCCCACATGCTGCGATAAATGCCTTGGCATCCCCGTCATTTCCCGCGCCAACAGGATCACTTTACGCAAATACGGATCACTCAAATCCATGCCCGCGTCCTTCACCCGCTCATCCCCCATCGACCCTTCAAAACTGCCCCAAACCGTCCCCGCCAGTTTACTGGTCACATCGTCCGACAGGCCCATCGCCTTACCCACCTCGCGAATGGCCGAGCGTGGCCGATAGTGGATCACCGTCGCACAAAGCCCCGCCCTTTCCCGCCCGTACTTGTGATACATGTATTGAATGACTTCCTCACGCCGCTCATGTTCGAAATCCACATCAATATCAGGGGGTTCATCGCGTTCCTCGCTCAAAAACCGCTCGAACAAAACATCATGTTCTTCAGGGTCCACCGCCGTCACACCCAGACAAAAACACACCGCAGAATTCGCCGCAGACCCGCGCCCTTGACACAAAATTGGAGGCGAAGCCTCCTCCCGCGCGAACCTCACAATATCGTTGATGGTCAAAAAATACCGCGCAATCCCCTTGGAGCGGATCAACGCAAATTCCTTCTCGATAATCGCCTTCGTTTCTGGTGACACACCATCCGGATAGCGTTTTGCCGCGCCCTCCCAAGTCAGCCGCTCCAACTCCTCCTGCGCAGTGCGCCCTTCCGGTTCAATCTCATGCGGATACTCGTATTTCAGATCATCGAGCGAGAATGTACAGGCATCCGCCACCTCCCGCGTCGCCCAGACCGCGTGGGGCCAAGCGGCAAACAACCGGCACATTTCGCTGGGCGATTTCAAATACCGCTCCGCATTCGCCTCCAGCAAAAACCCTGCTGTATCAATGGTGCGCCCTTCCCGAATACAGGTCATCACGTCCTGCAAAGGCCGCCTTTGCGGCCCGTGATACAGCACATCATTCGTCGCCAATATCCCCAGCCCATGCTCACGGGCGATCCGGTCCAACCGCCCGATCCGCGCCACATCGTCCCCACGATACAAATACGCCGCCCCGATATGTTTGAGCGTCGGCAGCGCGGCCACAAGCCGAGGCAACCCCGCCTCGAACACCGCCAAAGCCGCAGGCGGCATCACGATCAACTGCACACCTTCACTGTGCGCCGCCACCATCTCCAACGTCAGATGTGTCTCGCCTTTCTGCTGCCAACCGCCCTCAACATCAGCCATCTTGCCACGGCTCAACAACGTCGACAGCCGCGCATAAGCCTGCGCGTCACGCGGATAAGCCAGCAACTGCGTCCCGCACATCAACACCAACCGGCACCCAATCAGCGGTCGCACACATGCTTTCTTGGCCTCCGTATGAACCCGCACAACCCCGGCCAGCGTATTATGATCCGCAATCCCAACCGCATCATAGCCCAGCACATTTGCCGTCGCCGTCAGGTCCACCGCATCCGAAGACGCCCGCAAAAACGAGAAACAACTCGCCAGCCCCAGCTCCACAAATGCGGAGGGCGGATGCCACTGAAACGGATCATCCTCCTCCAGCGTGCGCCGTTTATGTCCGTCTTGTTGTGGCATGAAACACTACGGGAGGGCGGGCGGGATGCCGTGCCATGGCACGCATGTCGTCCCCGCCCTTCACGCGAAAATCCCCTGCAAAAACCATTCCGGATCGCCGCCGCGCCCGTCGCCCAATATCCCCTGACGGTACAACCAGAACCGCCGCCCGCCACGCACCTCGACCTTGTAGTAATCGCGCAACCGCGTCCCCGGACGGTCCCGCCACCACTCCGGCGCGATCCGCTCCGGCCCTTCGTGCCGCGCCGTCAAATAGGCCACACGCCGCCAGCGAAACCGCGCCGGAGGCCCCTCTGGCACCGCATATAAAACCGCAATTTCCTCCGCTGGATTCAACAACCGCAAGGGCCGCTCGCGCAAAATCAGAGGTGCCGCGACAACATCCCCAGCCAGCGCCGCCACACGCCTCTCGACCCGCTCGGGCAGATGGCTCTCACACCACGCCGACCACGTGATCTTTTCCGGTCCCAGCTTTGCTGTAAGCCGGTCCAACAGTGCCGCCACATCTGCCGAAGCATCCCGCGCACCGTCCAACTGATCCTGATGCAGCGCCAGCGGTTCCACCCCCATCGCCTCCAACGTCAACAGATCAAAGCCGAACCCCGGATCAATTCCGTCCAGCTTGCCCTCCATCAACCGCACCAGATGCGCCACATCGCGTGAAGACGACGCCAGCGCCACATCACGACTGCGCCATTCCCCGTCCACACGGTAAATCGTCAACCGCAACCGCCGCGCACCCAGTTCTGCCTTTGCCATCTGCCGGCACAGGTCTGCCGCCAGCCCTTCCAGATGCGGCACCGGATCAATCACTGGCTCTGGCAAACGTACCCGTGCCATCCACTTCACCGCATCTTCAGGCGCATTCAGCGGATCACCCAGCCGCCCCAGCGCCCGGTCCAGCAACACCAGCGGATTCAGCTCCGCCGCCATCCGCTCGAACCGCCGCATCAGTGCGACCCGTGGCACCTCCATCAACCGCCCCAGCGTTTTTAACCCCAAGCGCTGCAACAGCCGCACGGTATCCTCGCCAATCCGCAGCGCCGCCACCGGCAACGGGGCCAGCGCCACCTCCACATCATCCGGTCCGCAGATCACACCACCACCACCAAACCGCGCCAGCATCTGTGCCGCCCCCCGCGTGGGAGCCACCGCCAGCCGTGTCGACAAGCCCTGCATCTTGAAACGCGCACCAATATCCCGCAGCATCCGCGCCTCTCCGCCAAACAGATGCGCCGCCCCTGTGATATCCAGCAGGATGCCATCCACACCATCCCGTACGGTCCACGGACACCAGCGCCGCGCCCACATCGCCACGCGATCCAACAGCTTGCGGTCCCCTTCGATATCCGCCTGTTCCACATGCAAATCAGGATGGATCGCCTGCACATCAACCACACGCGCACCTTCCAAAACACCACGCTGCACAGCTTCGACATTCATCGCATAAACCACCGGCCCATGCGTGCCCTGCGTGGCCAAAACCACCGGCACATCATCGCTGGGCAAGGTCCGCTGCTGGCTCACGATCCGCCGCCAGCGGTCCATCGCCAGATCGGGAAAGCAGACGGAAACGATCCTCGGGCCGTCGGGCTGCTGCGTCATGCCGCGCCTCCCATGTGCCAGGCGCACGCCCACGGGCGCGAAACAGCTCCGCTTCCCACACCGGCGCACCCGGCGCGGCAGTATTCCAGCGATGTACATCCGATGGCAGGGACGACACCCGCCAGCGTTCCCGCGCCGCAGACAACGCTCCGTGATCGCCGGATCGGATCAACCACACCGGCACATTTGCCGCCTCTGCCCGCAGCGCCAACCGCTTGGTCGCGGTAAAGCTCAACACCTCGGGTGCACCATGAATTTCGCCCACCACCGCTGACAGCCCGGCACAAGCAGCGCCCTCTTCCATCGCCCACAGCACGTCGCGCGGATGGCTGACCTCGACCCGCAGCACCTGCCCTTTGAAGCCGAACTGCCGCAACGCGGGCCCGTACAAGCGCCCGTTCTCGCGCCGCGCCAACCGGTCGCTGACCCACAGTACTGGCGCGTCGCTGTCGGGCAGGCAAGACAGCACAAACCCCGTCACCGCCCCGTCGAACGGCCCGCCCGACACCACATCGCGCAGCACCGCATCCCCACCATTTGGCGCAGGGACGTCTTGAACCAGACGTTTGGTGGACAGTGAAATCACCTGCCCCAAGGGAGAATCGGGTATCATGCATCTCTCCATTGTTCATGTTTTGTTCTATTTGTGAAGATAGCCTAACAGCTCATTCATTTCCAGCGGGTGTTTTTTATTTTATGCCTGTCCAGAAAAAGCGCCTAGCGTGCCAGCTTGCGGCCCAACCGCTTTTCCAGCAAATCCCGCGTATGGCCAACCAACTTGTCGAGGATCGTATCAAGTGCGGCAACCTCTTCCGCGGTGAGGGGTACCAGAATGCGCTCGTTACTGCGCATCACCTCTTCAAAAACGCGCGTATAAAGCCTATTGCCCGCCTTTGTGATCACCAAGGCAATCGCCCGCCCATCATCCAGGTCGGGTGTATTCCGGATCAACCCTTTGTTCAAAAGCGACTTTATCACCCGGCTGGTCTGGCTCTTGTCCATCAACAGCAAATCCGACATCTCCCCTGCACGCGATGGTGCACGGGCTTTGACCAAAGCCAAAAGACGCCATTCATTCAAGCTCAGATCAAAGAGCCGCTCTGACCAATGTTCCCCCGCACGCTCCCCAATGGCGACCAGCAATTGCAGTCGAAAGGTGATCACGTCCTCAATCGTTTCAACGGGGGGATGTTTCATCATGCACTCGATTTAATCAATCTGCATTCAAGACTTACCATGCCACACAAATCCACGCAAATGAGGCCACGTGGAAAAATGATGTACATTCGGTGACGAAGGGCTTACCGACAGCCCAAATTCATGCGTTGGCCCCCGCCCGACGCTCTTGCTGCTTACGGCAAGCACTCTCAAGACAGGAAATGACCCGTGATCCAGACAATCGCAGATGCGCTTGCCGCCCAAGGCTATGACAAACTGACCGCCGTGCAAGAGGCCGTCACCGATCCCGCACTGGCAGAGGCTGACCTGCTGGTTTCAGCCCAGACAGGTTCGGGCAAAACAGTCGCTTTCGGCATGGCCATTGCGCCAACGCTGTTGGGTGAGGACACCCGTTTCGGCCCCGCCAATTCCCCCCTTGCATTGGTCATCGCACCAACCCGCGAACTGGCGATGCAGGTCGCACGCGAATTGACGTGGCTTTATGGCAAAACAGGTGCCATCGTCACAACTTGCGTTGGCGGCATGGACCAGCGGACAGAACGCCGCGCATTGGATCGTGGCGCACATGTTGTCGTGGCCACACCCGGCCGCCTATGTGACCACATCAAACGCAACAACATCGACCTAAGCGAGTTGCGCGCCGTGATCCTCGACGAAGCCGACGAAATGCTCGACATGGGTTTTCGCGACGAGTTGGAGTTCATCCTCGATGAAGCCCCGGAAGACCGCCGCACATTGATGTTCTCGGCCACCGTGCCAGCCGCCATTGCCAAGCTGGCGAAATCCTATCAAAAAGACGCCAAACGGATCGAAACCTTCAGCGAAGCGAAACAGCACGCCGACATCGAATACCGCGCCTTGCAGGTCCATCCACGTGACACCGAAAACGCGATCATCAACGTGCTGCGGTTCTACGAGGCCAAGAACGCCATTGTGTTTTGCAACACCCGCGCCGCCGTGACCCGCCTAACCACCAAATTCACCAACCGTGGATTTTCCGTTGTGGCACTCTCCGGTGAGCTGTCGCAATCCGAACGCACCAACGCCCTGCAAGCCCTGCGTGATGGCCGTGCGCGCGTCTGTGTCGCCACCGATGTGGCCGCACGCGGCATCGACCTGCCGAATCTGGAGTTGGTGATCCACGCCGATCTACCCTCAAACGCCGACACATTGCTGCACCGCTCTGGCCGGACAGGTCGCGCAGGGCGCAAAGGCGTTTCTGCCCTGATCGTCCCTGCCAAGATGAAGACAAAGGCCAGCCGCCTGCTCGGTTGGGCGAAACTTTCCGCCACATGGGATTCCGCTCCTTCCGCTGCCGAAGTCATGGCCGCAGATGAAGAACGCCTGTTGTCTGATCCCGCGTGGTCGAACCCTGCGCCCGATGATGCGGCCGGTTTTGTGACCTCTCTGACCGAGAAGTTCACGCCCGAACAACTCGCCACCGCATTTGTAAACCTCTACCGCGCCCGTGCCTCCGCCCCCGAAGACCTCACCGATCCGGGCACCAAAGACGATCGCCCGCGCCCGTCCTTCGGACCCTCCGTCTGGTTCTCCGTCTCAACGGGTCGCAACACAGGGGCGGAGCCACGCACATTGCTGCCGATGCTCTGCCGCATGGGCGATCTGACCAAAGACGACATCGGCGCGATCCGCGTGCAACAAGACCACAGCTTTGTGGAAATCCTCGAAAGCTCGGCCCAGAAATTCACCAACGCTTTGGGCGCAGACATGAAGGTCGAGGACGGCGCGGTTGTCACCAAACTGGACAAAGCCCCTGACCTGCCCCGCGGCAGACCGGACCGTGGCCCGAAACCGGATCGCGGCCCCCGTCCTGACCGTGGTCCGCGCCCTGATCGGGGGCCAAAGCCACCGCGCAAATCAAACTATGATCCAGACACCACTCCTGCACCGCGCAAACCACGCCCGGCCCCCGCAGAAGCTGGAGAAGCGCGCGTCGAGAAGCCAAAATTCGAGAAGCCTGCATACAAGAAAACCGACAAGGCCAAGGACGGTCGCCCACCAAAGTCCCACAAGACAGAGCGCACACCGATGAAACCCGGTGCCGCGCCAAAGCCAAAGCGGGACGGAGACGCCCCGGCCAAACCAAAGGCCAAAGCCGTGTGGAAAAAGGACGGCCCCAAGAGCGATAAACCCAAAGGTGGCAAACCGTTCAAGCCACGTGAAGAAGCAGCAGGCACCGGTGGTGCATCAAAGTACAAACGTGCCTCTGACCCGTCCAAGCGCTTCTCGCCTCCAGGCAAGGGTGGCGGCAAGCCAAAAGGCAAAGCGACAACACCGCGCAAAAGCAAGTAACGCCCGCGTAAGGGAGCGGAAACTTTCAATCTTCCGACCGCTTTCTTTGAAAGAAGGCATCACCACACACCAACAAGAAAACGCCGGGGTCAGTCCCCGGCGTTTTCTTTTTTGGCTGATCTTTCAAATTTCTAGAGGTGGAGCAAACTAACCAACCCCTGTGCTCCGCCCGCAAAGGGTACAAACGCTCCACCGGAGCGTTTGCTGAGCGTAGCTCGGACTACCCTTTGCCCTTCCACGGCACCAAGAACTTCTCGGCCGCGCGCATCAGCATATCAATGCCAAAGCCGATCACGCCAATCAAAATGATACCCATGATCACGATGTCAGTGTTCTGGAACTTGGATGCAGTCATGATCATCATACCCGCACCCTGTTCCGCCGCGACCAGTTCCGCCGCAACAACAGTACCCCAACAAACACCCATTGCCACACGCGCGCCGGTAAAGATCTCCGGCAAGCTATTGGGGATGATAACGTGACGCATGATCTGCCACTTTGACGCACCCAATGAATAGGCCGCATGCACTTTAGAAATTTTGACACCAGACACACCGGAACGCGCCGCAATCGCCATGATCCACAGGGCCGCAAGGAACAGCAGGATGATCTTACCTGCCTCCCCGATACCCGCCCAAATGATCACAAGCGGGATCAAGGCAAGTGGCGGCACAGGGCGCATAAACTCCACAATCGGATCAAACCATCCGCGGAACCAGTTGCTCAAACCCATCGCATAGCCAAGCGGAATACCGACAATCGCCCCCAGCAAGAAGCCAAGCACAACGCGAAACAACGAAAAACCTAAATGCTCTAACAGCGTGAAATTCCGGAAGCCTTCCGAGGCAATCTGCAACGAGCGCGTCCAGACTTTTTCAGGCGCAGGCAAATACAACGGCTCCATCTGCCAACCCCGCGAAGGCGCGAAGTTCGGCGTGCCCTTGTCGGACAATGTCACCGTACCATTTGCCGTTTTCACCGTCTGACCGGGCGCAATCTTTTTGCCGTCAATGGCGATCACCTTTGCGCCGTCTTTCTTGGTCAGCTCGTCGTTCTTGTCGACGCCGACCAAACCCGAACGCCACTGCGCAATCGCAATCACGTCATTCTTGGCGAATCCGTCACCGGGTTCTACCTCAGGCAGATCAACCGTTTCACCGCGCGGACGCACGACAACCGTCACCGTTGCATCATCAGGGGCCTGCCCCTCGACCTGCGCGGTGTAGGTAAACGTCGTTGTGCCCTCAAACGGCGCTGGCGCATGCAGAAACTTTGGCAACAGGCTGGACCCTGTGAAAATCCCCCACATCAGGAAAATCGTGAGGATCGAAATGATGCCGGCCGCACGGTTGGGCTTTACGGCACTTTCATCCCCAAAAGTCACAGTCTTGAGCGAGGTATAGTCCTTGGTGCCCGCCCCCTGCACCACTTTGGTGACAATGAAAAAAGCGGCGACAAAAATCAGGACGTAAATCAGCAGAGGGATCATGCCGCGTCCTCCTTGGTGCCCATAATCTCTTCTTCCATATCCCAGATCATGTTCAGGATCTCTTCACGCCGTGGCCCAAACTCTGGATGCTTCTTCACTTCCCGCAAATCTGCGTTCACACCCATTTCGGCAAACGGCAGACGGTATTCCTTGTGAATACGCCCCGGACGCGGTGCCATCACGATCAGACGTTCACCCAGCAACAAAGCCTCTTCAACCGAGTGGGTGATCAGAATGATCGTTTTGCCGGTCTCTTTCCAAAGTTTCAAAACCAGGCTCTGCATCTTCTCCCGCGTCAACGCATCCAGCGCGCCAAGCGGTTCATCCATCAAAATCACATCCGGGTCATTGGCCAGACAGCGGGCCAAAGCCACACGCTGCTGCATACCACCGGAAAGCTCGTAAACAGCCTTTTCCTTGAAATCCTGCAAACCAACCACATCCAGCAGGTGATCCACGATCTCTTTCTTGTTCGCCTTTGGCATACCCTTCATTGAAGGACCAAAACCAACGTTCTCGCGCACAGACATCCATTCAAACAGCGCGCCTTGCTGGAACACCATGCCGCGTTCCGCATCCGGTCCGCTGATCGTATGGCCGTTCAGTGTCATCACACCGCTTGTCGGTGCCAGAAAGCCCGCGACAATGTTCAACAGTGTTGTCTTGCCACAGCCTGACGGCCCCAGCACGCTCAGCAACTCGCCTGCTTTCAGATCAATCGACACATCCTGCAACGCTTGCACCGATCCGCCACCCGGCAGATCAAAGCGCATCGATAGTTTATCAATGTTAAGTCCGGTCATATTTTGCTGTCCCATCCCTGTCAGGGCTATAAACGGATGGGGTTTTCCCCACCTCAATTTGGTTGGCTGGAAAGGGTGCGGCCCCGACGAAGGGCCGCACCAGACGGGTTTACATGCCCTTGGCAGCTTTCAGAGGTGCTGTGTTGACGGCACCTTCATAGCTGTCGAGCGCTGCGTCGATAGAACCGGCGGTCACAAACACATCGGCCACACCTTTCATAAATGTTGCCGCGTTGCCGCCCAACCATGTCTCGGACAGCTGATCGTCAACACTTGGGAACTTCATGGTGGCAATTGCAGACTTCGCCGCATCCATGTCCATACCGGACTGCTCCGCAATTACGGCCAGCATTTCGTCGCCACCGGCACCGGAATTCCACTTTTCATTAGCGGCTGCTGTGATCGCAAGGAACTTCGTCAACTCTTCGCCATTCTCGGCTGCATAGGCCGCAGGTACAGTTGTGACGTCGAATACCAGAATGCCCAGTGCCTCTTTTTCGTCACCGGTCAAAAGCACGTTGCCGTACTCTTTCATGCGACCCAGACCACCACCATAACCACATGCGAAATCAACCGCTTTCTGGCTCAGTGCTGCAGCACCTTCTGGTGGTGCCATGTCAACAACGGACAGGGTTGAAACGTCGATGCCAAAGTGATCCATCTGACGCAGGAAACCGTAGTGTGCAGCGGTCCCCAGTGGCACGGCAACCTTCTTGCCAGCCAACTCGCCTGCAGAATCCTTGTCGATTTCCAGATCGGCATGCACAACGCAGTTGTCGTTGTCAGAATAGGACACGGCCACGTCGACAACCTGAATGTCCTGACCACCGGAAGCGGCTACAACGAAGGGCGGCACACCTTGGCTGACGGAAATCTGCACGTCACCGGACGCCATCGCGGCGGACATTGCTGTACCGGTCTCGAAGGACACCCAGTTGATTTTCTTGCCCAGCGCTTCTTCGTACTTGCCTTCGGCCTTGGCCGCGAGGAATGGCATCGGCCACTCAAGGAAATACGCAACGGTGATTTCACCGTGGCCATCGGCCATTGCCGCCTGACCTGTCATCGCCATGACGGCACCGGCCACAAAGCCTGTTACTGTTTTCTTGATCATTATGTTCTCCCTATTGATCATTACTCCCCCCTTTGATGGGGTGGTGTTCTTGGTCGGCCTGAGCACTGCACCCCCGCGAATGAAATCAGACATCTCATTTCGCAGGCATCCACACAGGCGTCCGACAACATCATGTCCATTCTTATTCGAGAGAGCAATGAAATCCGACTTTCTTTCGCCAGATAAAACTACTCTCCTCACAAAGCGACATTCTTTCCGGCCATTGCGTCAGCCCATGCTCAGTCTTTCCTTTGAACGATCTGTCCAACAAAAAGGATACAGCCACATGAATGTCCGCCGTGAGTCCAGCTTGCTGCCTTACGTTACGCAAAGCCGAAAATCATGTACCGGCAATCCGCTTAGCCAAACCCACTTGCAAATGGATCGTCCAACACGCCAACCAACGGCATTAGGAATGCACCACCTTCTGCGTCCTGCGCTGCCGTATGATAGTCGTTGATGGCCTCAACAGTCTTAGTGATGCTATCGGGCGTACCCTCATATAGCTCCATTACAGCTTTCGCGACGACATCGGCATCTGTCATACCTTTGGTCACGGCGTAATACGCCCCCACATCAATCTTGTTCTCTAGATATTGCTGATCCACAGCAGTTTGCGCCGTTGGTACGGAGGGGTTTTTTGCCCCGTTCAGGATTGCCAGAATAAAGTTGCCCGGCGTGATATCAGGGTTGCTCTGCAACTCACCCACCCAATATTCAAAGCCTTCCTGATCCGCCGTGCGTCCCAGAACATTGTCATAAACCGATGTTACAAATGCAGGTATATCGGTCAGGTTCCCTTCAATATCCAGGACAGCCTCATAGGTCTCGCGGGTTTCCCGTTGCACAAAGAAACTCGCCGCCATTTCCGGCAAGGTGAAACCCTTTGAAAACTCCGTTCCCCAGTAATTCAGCCCAACGGCATCGGGTGCGCGGTTAAAGTAGGCGATGTACAATTCGATGATACTGCTCATTGCAGCTCCGGCCAGTCCTGCCGACCCGCCAAAGATCGACAGATCAAACAGGTTCCCGTCAATGCCCGTATCGAAACTGAGGAACTCCATGTTCATCAGCGTATCCGTGCCATTCTGGTCCGCACGACGGTCCGTAATCGTAGTACCGTCGGCACTCACCGTCAGCGTGTAACTACGCTGGTTACCGGAATAGTTGGCGGTATCCACGCTATCGCCACCGTCAATCACATCGTTGCCTTTGCCGCCCGTCAGCGCATTGGCCAATTGGTTGCCCGTCAACCTATCATCGCCAGAACCACCAACCGCATTTTCGATAGCGACACCAAAGGCAATCGTGTAACCGCCATGCGCAACCGTGCCGTTCTCCCGTCCGATAAAGGTCAGATATCCGCCGCCGTTGGCCTCTGTCTCCAGCGTCGCGGCGCGCAGATCAATGACCGCATTGTCCGTCGCCGCCGAAAAATCAATCGAATCGACACCGTTATTGTCCCAGATGGTATTCAACACCGCGGTTTCGCCATAAAAAGTATCACCCGTGCCCGTGCTGGTATTTGCCCCATACAAAAGCTGCAGCGCCGCAATATCCAAAGCGCCAAAGGCTGACGGTTCTCCGGTAATCTCCAGACCGGGATGATCGACATGTGCCCCCGGTATATAGGACATCCGTGTGGCCAGTTCCGTGTTAAGGCCAAACTGCCCAAGGTCAAAATCGGTATCAACACCGGGCAACTTCGCAGGCCCGTCAAACGGATGGCTCAACCCAAGCGAATGACCAATTTCGTGGATCAGCGTGACATCATCCAGATCAACAAATTCTGTCGGCACCACGATTTTTGACACACCGGGGGCCTGTGGAATGGAAATCCCGGTGGTGGTATCCGTGAAGCTGGCAATCTGAACAAACTCGATATTCACATTGCCGCCCAAAGGCCGCTCCTCGAACGTCAGGTTCACCACCGTCGAAATATAGCTGAACAAATCGCGCACATAGTCCCGCTGGATTTCCGACCACGCCAAGGATGTACTCAATGCGCCACTGACATCCGCCGCATCCACCTCAAAGCCGGCACCTAGAAATGTGTAGGTGACATTACTATTCGTCAGAACATCACTCTGCTCGTAAGGGGACAGCGCAGCCAGCAGTGGTGAATTCTCAGGGATCATGGCAGGTTCCTCCAATAGGCAAATTTGAAAATCAATTCCTTGAAACAGTCTGTCCATCGCCGCTACGAGTCAACTCGCGACACACTCATCTGGTGCGCTTGGGCCGGAACATACTCCCGCAGACCTACTGCACGAGATTTGCGCTGGACGATTGCTATGCGGCAGATCTGGCCTCCCGCTGGTCCAGCATCCGCCAGTAAGACATTGCAATACCCGCGCCCAGAACCTGCGGTTCCCGAAACGCATAGGGTGTGATCGGGGCCACCGGAAACGGCAAATCCTCCAATGCCGCGCCCAAGGCCCGCCGCGCCATTTCGCGCCCCATGACAAGGCTCATCGCGACACCGCGCCCGTTATAACCCAGACCACAAATCAATCCGGGTTGCGGTTCGTGCAAATGCGGTACGCGATCTGGTGTCAGCGCAACAAAGCCGCCCCAGCGATAACGCCATTTCACGCCTTTCAAGCTTGGAAATATCCGCAACGCATCCTTGTACAGCCACGACCAGCCACCAACACCACCCGTCGGTGTACGAAAACCGCCACCGCCATAGATAAACTGTCCACCGGGTTCGCGGCGGCAGTACATGATCAACCTGCGGGTATCCGATATCGTGTGCCCTTGAGGGCAAAGCGGGCCAAGCTGATCGCCATCCAGCGGCTCTGTGGCAATCTGGATTGACGTGATTGGCAACACCGAGCGCTTCAAACCGCCCACCAGATTGTCCGTGTATCCATTGGTCGCAACGATTACCTTTTCCGCTGAAACGCGGTGCCCGTTGACCTGCAAGATCCAGCGCCCGTTCTCGGGGATCAACTTGCTCACGGGTGAATGACTATAGATCATTGCGCCAGCACCACGCGCCACCCGGTCCAGACCCCGTGTCAACGCCAAGGGTTGCACCGCTCCGCCACGCTGGTTCAACGTGGCAGACCCATAGCCATGCGCACCAGTCAGCCGCGTCACCTCATCGCGGCCAACAAACTCGAACTCCGCACCCAACTTGTTCCACAGCTTTGCGTTCTCTTCTGATGTGACCCGTGCCGCCTCGCAATGATTTGCACGCAGCCACCCTTTTTGGCGCGCTTCACACTGGATCTGGTATTTTTCGACCAACTCAAACAAATCATCTGCGGACCCCAACGCCACCTCGGCAAGCTTTTCGAAGAATTTCGGCCCGACAGCGCGACGCAAGTCGTCCGGTTTGGACACAGGCAGCATCGGGTTGACCTGTCCCCCACTGCGCCCCGACGCCCCGTTGGCCACATCACCAGCCTCGAAAAGCGCAACATCCGTACCTGCCTCGGCCAACATCAACGCCGCCAGAAGCCCCGTGAAACCGCCCCCCACAACCGCTACATCACAGGTTAGATCACCCGACAACGCATCAGGCACCGATCCTTTTGGCGCTGTGATATTCCAAAACGCATCTGCTTGTTTCATCGCGGTAAATCCTTGGCTGGGTAATGCCAAGTTTCGCTGCGAACTGATCCACAAATCAAGCTCTAAAACAGCCCGATACCCCGCCTTGATTAACGCAAACCACATATACGGCGCACGTCCGCACGGCTGGTTTATTGCGGTGTTAGACGCCCTAATCGTTAGACAGCCCCCATAACTGGCGCTACGATTGGGTGCGCTCTGGCTCTACTTGATTCTCGACTTTGCCAGCAAGTGTTGAGCAACACAGTGCAAATGCGGCCTGATTTCACCTAATGCAACTCTTTCGAAAGGTCTGACCCATGGACGGCAACATCAACGAAAACGATCTCTCCCGTGTTATCGAAGCAGACCGCGCCCACATCTGGCACCACCTGAGCCAGCATAAACCATACATGAACGCCGATGCCGACAAACAGGTCGACCCCCGCATCATTGTCGAAGGCAAAGGCATGCGCGTCTGGGACCAAAAAGGCAAAGAGCACCTTGATGCTGTGTCCGGTGGCGTCTGGACCGTCAATGTCGGCTACGGCCGCGAGCGTATCGCAAACGCCGTGCGCGACCAGTTGGTCAAGCTGAACTATTTCGCAGGTTCCGCCGGTTCCATACCCGGCTCCAACTTCGCCGAAGCGCTGATCGACAAAATGCCCGGCATGTCCCGCGTCTATTACGCCAACTCCGGCTCAGAGGCGAACGAGAAGGGCTTCAAGATGGTTCGCCAGATCGCCCACAAGCGCTATGGCGGCAAGAAGCACAAAGTCCTCTACCGTGACCGCGACTATCACGGCACTACAATCAGCGCCCTTTCGGCGGGCGGTCAGGACGAACGCAACGCACAATACGGCCCCTTCACACCCGGTTTCGTCCGCGTGCCCCACTGCCTTGAATACCGCGCATTCGAGCAGGAAGGCGCACCGCAGGAAAACTACGGCGTCTGGGCCGCTGACCAGATTGAAAAGGTGATCCTGCAAGAAGGCCCCGACACCGTTGGCGGCCTCTGCCTTGAACCCGTCACAGCAGGCGGCGGCGTCATCACACCGCCCGACGGCTACTGGGACCGCGTGCAGGAAATCTGCAAAAAGTACGACATCCTCCTGCACATCGACGAAGTCGTTTGCGGTGTCGGTCGTACCGGCACATGGTTCGGCTACCAGCACTACGGCATCAAACCCGATATGGTCACAATGGCCAAAGGGGTTGCCTCGGGCTACGCAGCAATCTCCTGCCTTGTCACCACCGAAGAAGTCTTTGACATGTTCAAAGACGACGCTTCCGACCCCATGAACTACTTCCGTGACATCTCCACCTTCGGTGGTTGCACCGCTGGCCCCACTGCGGGCCTCGAAAACATGGCGATCATCGAAGAAGAAGGCCTGCTGCAAAACACGATCAACATGGGCGACTATATGCTCGACCAGCTGCATGCGCTGGCCGACAAACATCCCGTCATCGGTCAGGTCCGCGGCAAGGGCTTGTTCCTTGGTGCCGAACTGGTCACAGACCGCGACACCCGCGAGCCTGTGCACGAATCCAAGGCCGCAGCCGTTGTCGGAGATTGCATGAACGAAGGCGTCATCATCGGCATGACCAACCGCTCTCTGCCCGGTAAAAACAACACCCTGTGTTTCTCGCCTGCCTTGATCGCCACCAAAGACGACATCGACCAGATCATCACGTCTGTCGATGGTGCCTTGGGGCGTGTGTTTGGCTAGACTGACAGCACGGCAAACATGAAAAGGCTCCGCTCAGCGCGGGGTCTTTTTCGTTGAAACCCTCCAAATCTCAACAAACTTTTCACAGGTCCACACAGTCACAGAACGTCTGTTTCGAACAATCCGCCCTTGACCCGGTCGGTTTCTCCGACCCACGATCCTTCCAGAAACCAGCCTTAGGATCATCAATGGACTTCATCAAACACACCGTCAAAAAGGGCGAGAACCTCACCAAGATCGCCAAGAAATACGGCTTTGCCGGTGGAGATTGGAAAAAGATCTACGACCACCCCAAGAATGCAGCCTTTCGCAAACTCCGGCCAAACCCCGATATGATTGAGCCCAAGGACACGCTGATGGTGCCAGCCAAACCCGGCAAGGAAATCGACGCAGAGGTCAAAGCGCTCGGGGCCATGCGCGTCAAATTACTGTCCATGCCGGTTTCTCTGAAGAAGATCATGATGCAGGCCCAACGCATGAACAAGGAAACCATGCGCATCTCCAAAAATGGCGCGATGATCCAGTCCGACATTCAACAATTGCGCGGCATGCAAGCCTTGCACAGATCCGAGGTTGTCATCTTGGATAAAATGACCACGCAATGCCAAGCCGATGCCAAGTCCTGTGTCGCTGAAAGCCCTAAATCATTTGCCATTTTCCAGAAACGGCAGGAGGCACTGGCCAAACTTATCAACACCCTCAAGACAATTGATGACGCCGAAAAACATCTGCGCAGTGATCCAAAGAAAGCGATGTTTGCCGTTGATGGCCTCAATAAAGATGTCATCAAGATCACCAAACTTACCGCAGAATGGACCAAAGCTCATAACGATGCGTTAAAAGAAATTGATGCGCGTATGAAATCACTGGAAACCGAACGCAAGCAAACGATCTAGCGCCGGAAGCCCCCTGCGCGAACGCCGCACAGGACAGCAAATGCAAACAGCTGTCACGATCCGCGACCCAACGAAGGCCGATCTATCAAAGACGCCGTCCTGCCTCCCATCAATTTTACGCGGTTATCGCAATAAAGGCATAGCTTGGCCCTTCCATATGCACGTCGCATGTACGGCCAGTGTACATCATGTGACAAATTACGTTTTGGCAACGAAGAACGGCACTTGGGCGAAATTGAACCAAAGCTCAATTTAAGTCACTGAAATGTAAAAACTTCTAATAATAACGCGCTTACGGAAATAAAATGCGTTTCTCTCAAAGAAATCGTCAAATATCCTGTTTTTGAAACCCGGAGTCTCAATTATCGTTTGAAGAATCGTCAAAACCAGATAAACTGAAAGTGCAGGCCGAGATATTCGCGTTCCGATAATGCCAGATTGAAACCAACTTCGGTCCAGTGTAGATTGCTTGAATGACGCTTCCCGTTGAAACTTTCTTCCTCAGCTCAGAGGCGCAGGGCACCCTCCAACAACAGATTCAACAGATGATCGCCCAAGGCATTCTGTCAGGGCGCTTTCAGCAAGGCGAAAAACTCCCCTCAACCCGCAAACTGGCTGCCCATCTTGGCGTCAGCCGGATCACCGTCACAATCGCCTATACAGAACTGCTGGCCAATGACTACCTCGTCTCGAAGGGTCGTTCAGGCTACTTTGTGTCCGAAAACGCGCCACCACCGCCAAACTTTGCCGCCGCGCCAGAAGCGCAGGATGCTGTCGACTGGACGCGTGCCATCGGGCAAAAATTCAGCGGCGGGCCCGCCCCGACCAAACCACCGGACTGGGGCAAATACCGCTACCCATTCATCTACGGGCAGGCGGATCAAACACTGTTTGACCACGCCAATTGGCGCCTCTGCGCTTTGCAGGCTTTGGGCCAACGCGATTTCACGTCATTGACCACCGATTATTACGATCAGGACGATCCCCAACTGGTCGAATTTATCGCCCGCCATACCCTACCCCGGCGCGGCATAACTGCGCGCCCGGAACAGATACTAATCACATTGGGGGCACAGAATGCGCTTTGGCTCACCACCCAAGTCCTCCTGACCCAACGCCGCAATGCGGTGCTAGAGGACCCCTGCTATCCAGCATTGCGCGATATTCTATCGCAATCGCGCTGCCATGTTTCGCCAGTGCGCGTTGATCAGGACGGTCTGCCGCCAGATGCAATCCCGCCCAAAACCGACGTGATTTTCACCACGCCTAGTCACCAGTGTCCGACCAATGCCACGATGCCCATGGCACGGCGGCGCGCGCTTCTGGATCGCGCCCGCGAGATGGATGCCCTGATCGTCGAAGATGACTACGAATTCGAAATGTCCTTTCTGAAATCGCCCTCTCCCGCACTCAAATCGCTGGATGCAGACGGCCGTGTGATCTATGTTGGCAGCTTTTCTAAGTCGCTATTTCCCGGCTTGCGACTGGGTTATCTGGTCGGTTCAGCCCCCTTTATTCGCGAAGCGCGCGCCTTGCGTGCCGCCGTTTTGCGTCACCCGCCCGGCCACATCCAGCGCACCGCCGCCTACTTTCTGTCTCTTGGCCATTACGACGCATTAGTCAGGCGGATGGGCACCGCTCTACAGGAACGCCGCAGGATAATGGAAGAGGCGCTGGCCGCGAACAGCCTCGAGATTTCAGGGCGGGGCTATTTCGGCGGATCCTCCTTTTGGATGCGGGCACCAGCGGGGGTAAATACAGACGACCTCGCCCGACGTCTTCAGTCGAAAGGGGTGCTGATCGAACCGGGACGAGTCTTCTTTGCGGGCACGCACCAGCCCTCCAATTTCTATCGTCTAGCGTATTCATCGATCCCCAATGCCCGTATCAGAGAGGGCGTAGACCTGATCGCCCGCGAGATAGAGGAGACTGCAACGACTGGCCTTAAGGGATAAGTTCTTTTGGTCCTAACCCACGCCACCCGATCCGCCTAATTTGCCCCAAGAATAAGAATCGCCTATCCACCATCCTTAAGGAAGTGCTGCTATGAAAATGACGACAGAAGAGGCCTTTGTTAAGGTTCTGCAAATGCATGGCATTGATAATGCCTTTGGTATTATCGG
>CANMXJ010000010.1 GCA_947501805.1 uncultured Sulfitobacter sp.
GCCCGCTGCATCCGACGTGTCCACCGGCGTGCTGCCTTGCGGTGTGACCACAAGCGAGAAGACCTCGGCGTTCTCGCTCATGGTGTCACCAAGCACGGGAACCGTGACTATTGCTATGTCCTGCCCGACCGCAAAAGTTATACTGCCTGAAACAGACGTGTAATCCGTGCCAGCAACTGCTGTCCCGTCTGCCGTTGTATAATTCATTGTCATGGCGGTACTGGCCGGTTGCGACAACTGGACTTCAAAGGTGGCAAATTTCGTGCCGGTATCCCCTTCAACAAGAACAGGATCGGAAACAAACACCGCTCGGGTTGGTCCCGTAGAATCTGTATCTAGAATAATTCCGGTCGCGCGCAACACCGGCTGATTTTCCAAAAAGGTCGCCCCGTCAGGATCGAACAATTCCAATATGACTGCTTCGTCACTTTCTGCATCGGAATCATTATTGGTACGCACAAATACCGTCTTTGTTAATTCGCCCGGTGCAAATATCAGCGCACCATTGCCTCCGTTTGTTGAAGTGCTTGTGAAGTTGTTGTCCAGATCTCCATCGTCTGCCGTACCGTCGCGCAATAGACGATAATTAACCGTGACCGTATTCAACGAAGTTTCAGAAAGAGAAATGGTAAATGGAAGGAGATTGTCGTTGACGCCATCATTTTCGGGGACCGGGTTGGTCATTATCTGAATCGTTGGCATGCTATTTCTCCTCAATTACATTCATCAGCAATTAGGATATAGCTGCATGTTGGAGATTTGTGGTCAAGCCGAGAAACCGGCAATTCCGACTTCCCCTGACTCTTCTGAGAAAAAAAGTTTTCAATTCAACCGATGGTCGAAAAATCTCAGGCTTTTTATACTGATACGCTGAAAAGAACTCCTTGAATCTATTGGCAGCGCCATTTCAGGTGTTACGCAAAACCAAATCTGCTTCCAGTTCGATTCGTGCTACAACTCAGTGGCGTTTACCTCGCTGCGTCGGCGATTTTTTTCCGCGTGCACCGGTCACAACTTGCGTATTGTCACGGTTCTCGTCGTGCAGCTTGCGCCACCGCTCAAGGCGCTCCGGTTGGATTTGACCAGCTGTCACCGCCGCCCGTACAGCGCACCCCGGTTCATGCTGGTGGGTGCAATCTCTAAAGCGGCAATTGGGCATGTGCTCGGCGATTTCGGCAAACACATTGTCCAAACCTGTTGAGAGGTCACTAACATGCAAAGTGCGCATGCCCGGCGTGTCAATTGCCCATCCACCTCCTGTCATTAGATGCAGCGAACGTGACGTAGTTGTGTGACGCCCCTTGTCGTCATCCGAACGGATGCCACCGGTTCGTTGCGCCTCATCAGCGCTCTTGGCAGCAAGCGTGTTGAGTAAGGTGGATTTGCCGACGCCAGACGATCCAATCAACGCAACGGTTTGACCCTGCCCGCACCAAGGGGCCAGCACCTCTACCGCAGTTTGTGTTTTTGCGTTTACTGTCACCACCTCAAGCCCCCGCTGAAGGGCCGCCGCTTGTTGTCGGAAGTCATCTACATCCATGGCCTGATCGGCTTTCGTCAGGACAATCACGGGATTTGTGCCTGCGTCATTGGCAAGGGCAAGGTATCGTTCCAACCGCGCCGGATTGAAATCGTCATTGCAGGACGTCACGATAAGCAGCGTATCAATGTTGGCGGCGATCAATTGCGGGGTGCGTGCGCCAACCGTATGACGTTGAAGCAAGGATTGCCGCTCCAGCCGCCGGATCAAAATATGATCTTGAGGGTCCGTCAGCACCCAATCCCCCACCGCAAAATCAGCCGTATTGGTTTGTGCGGGCAATTTCAATTTTATCGAGCCGGTTTCGGATTCAGCCGTCATGCGTGCGCGATGTACTGTGGCGATACGGGCACGTGTATGGTCCGTTTCATCGACGACCAGCTGGCCCTCAAAGAAACGCGACCACCCTAAGGCGATCAACGATAGGGGGAGAGGCGCAAGCGGAGGTGTCATGGCTCCCTTCATGGGGGGGATGACAGGTGCAGGCAAGGCTTTGCAGACAAGGCTACAAACTTAACAAGCGGGCTTTGCCGTAGCAGCATCATCTTACTTTGGTCCAGAAAGACGCTTTTCGCTCATGTCGATCCCGCAAAGATTGCATGTATTCATCATGGGTTACAAATGGCGCGTAATCCGTGATCCCATTATCGCACGCCGCGCAATCAGCAACATAACTGGCAGCAATCCCGTAACGCGGTGACACCCCCTGTCCCAGCGTGAAATCAATCATTGCACGCCACAACAGCACGGCCGCCAGCGGATGCCTAAGCCGAAGAGCTTCGGCCGCAGGGGCAAGCAACAGCGAGTGATCCCCGTTGATCTCGTCACTGCGGGTGGTGATCAAGGTAGCAGCACTCAGCAGGTCGGGCCAGTGTAGGCAAAAGTGCAATGCCGTTGAAAAACGCGGGAACGTCAAAACATGTTTCCTGGCCTCTTCTTCCACCTCGACGTCTTCGAAATCTGGAAATTCTTTCAAGTGATCGCGCAGATGGTTCAGGTTCAGCGTTTCGGTAAAACAGGCCCAGCGGTGTGCCTGCGCATCCTCAAATTCACCAAGGTCTGTCAGGCAGGTGATATAGGCGACGTCCCATGCATCTTGCGCGCGAGGATCTGCATCAGGATCGGCGTTTTGCAGGATGTCCAATGCATCCGTCGCCCGCCCGTCCTCAAGCAACAGCATCGCGACTTCAGCTGAAATGTCTTTCATCGCAAGGTCTGCGTCCGAATATTGGGCGATGTAAGCTTGGGTGTCGCCACTCACCGCTGCGATCTCCTGCAGGCATCCTTTGACAAATCGCGCCTTGCGTTCTGCCGCGTAGTTCTGCCCGCCGCGCAACTGGCGCAAGAATTGCAACGCTTCATGGTCTTCGGCCTCTGCTTTTAGCGGTGCCTCCGCGTAAGCCTGCACATGGGTTTTCAGGCGCTCAAGCCCGCCTGTCCCCAATGTTGATGCGAGAAGCGGCACAATCCCATCCCATTCGCCCTGTCGGTTATCCAGCAGGGCATTCCAGACCCGTTCTGCCAGCGCATCCGGGTCCAGAACGGCGCGGGGTGCAATATGTTCAAACTGTTTGAGGGCGGCGCGAAATACGTCTCCCACATCCCCTCTGCTGTCATCCACACGGCCATAAACCGAAGGGGCCATTTCAATGAATTGCCAAAGCAGATCGAACGCCAGTGTCGGTTCCTCGGGCGCGATTTTGTTCGTAATCATCGCAACTTGTGTGGAAAGATCCTTGATCAACGCCTTGCGCTTGCGCCACCCGACAAAGCTGGTCGATTTTCGCAAAGATGCCAAGCGCTTGCGCACATCATGGGCCAGTTCGGTAGCACCGACATTATGGCTCAGTTCGAGTCGCAAACGGCGTTTGATATCGGCGCTGCCTGCGCTGACTTCCATCAACAAGGCCGCCAGTTGTTCAGCGCCCAATGCTTCGAGGTTGGCTTGGTTCAGGGTCTTTTTGGACATGTGCCGTTTTGGCATCTGCGCAAGCCAAAGGAAAGTAGCGGATTTCCAGAGCCGTAAACCGCATTGGTACGCGTTGCTGGGGTAGGTGATCTCCGGCCCGGGTTCAGGTCGTGACGACGACTCTGCGTCGCACACTGATCAACAACCCGATGGTCAAGAGAACCAGTGCGCAAATGCTGATCAGGCTCAGGGTTTCGCCCAAAATAAGCGCGCCCAAAATCCCCCCTCCTCCCGGTACAGCGGCAAGGATCGACGAAGTATTCGCATTCCCGATTGTGCGCGATGCATGGGCAATGAAAAGCAATCCGATCAAGTTTGGCACAAAGCCTTGATAGACCGCCTGCAACAACAATGGTCCCATCGGCGCAGCAGCCAGACCTGACGGCAGCCAAAGCGCCCAGACAGGCAAATACAACACCGCATTGACGATCGTTCCGCAAAAGATGATCTGCATTGCGCCCAGTTTCCAACGCTCTGACAGAATGACATAGAACGAGAAAAAGATCGCGCCCACCACAAAGAGCAGATCGCCAATCCATGCGGACGGGCTTTGACTGGCCGTTCCATCCCACGCCAACGCAATCGCAGAGCCGAGGATCAGCGTGGCCCCAAAAACCTGACGTCGGCTGGGCGTTGCGCGAAACAGGGTGACACCAATCACGATGCCAATCAACGGCAGCACCCCATTCATAAAGATGCCACCGTGCGCGGCAGGGGCAAACAGGAAGCCGGAAAAGACGCACAGAATATAAAGCGGCCCCAAGATGAAAGAGAGCACAGTAATCTGGATAAACGACAACCCGCGCCACGGTTTGTAATAAAGGCACAGCGGCAGCGCGACAATCGAGGCCAGCCCGTAACGCATCGCAGCCAGATCATAGATTGTGAGTCCACTGTCTTCAGCAACCCTGCTGACAATCAGCCAGAAGGACCACACAAACACGATGATCCACGCAGCGGCGTAGCCTGTCACCTGCGAAGGGGAGCCGGTTGTCATCTGCGTAATACCAAACCAATGAAGTGCGGGAGTAGCCCCGAGATCCAGCAGTAGGATCTCGTCTTGCGAGAGGCAAGGCATCAGTGCGGCGGTGCGTAACTGGATATTAATAGAACGTCACTATCATCACGCAAAGGAACCGCTGCCTTCCGACCCGAAACGCACGCTCTCTTGCGCCCCATCAGCTTTGCCAAAGGTTTCTATTTCGCGCTGCTGTCCGGCGTCTGATCATGAAGCCTGCCGTCCTACAACGCAAGATGGGCGGCTGATCAGGGTCGGACCTGCATTTGTGCCGGATCCCAACTACCTCGGCAACTGGACACATAGAAATGCGCATTCATGGCTTGGCGGCGTTGCCTTCCAAGAAGGTGCACCCGAATACCTTAACCTCGGGTGCCCTGCTTGAAGGTCGCATCCTCTGCTACGGCATCCCCCGACAGACGTAACACAAGCAGCATAACGCGCGACAACGCGCAACCTTGCTTGATGTTACCTGCAAGAATGCGCATGACGTTGTACGCAAGCTTGTTGTTATGTCACAATGGCTGAAATCAAGGAACATTAGCATGCAAGTTGACGGTATTGGACGTGTTCAATCCCCCCGTATCATCCGGATCGGCGGCGGTGTTGCCAAAGAAGTGGGCGAGGTTCTGGATCAACTGGGCTTGTCTCGTCCCTTCATTGTGACGGATGCAACTCTGGTAACGCTTGGGCATGTCCAGACCGTGACCGACGTTCTGGATTCCGTGCGCACTCCATGGACAGTCTTTGACGCGGTGGTCGAAGATCCGACCGACACCTGCGTCGATTCAGGCCTTGCGGCATTTCGGGAGGGTGACTTCGATTGCATCATCGGTCTGGGCGGCGGCAGTCCGATGGATACCGCCAAGGCGATCAGTTTCATGAGCGTCAATGCCGGCCACGTGCGCGAATACAAGGCCCCTCACCAGATTGACCACTGTGGACCTCCGGTCATCTTGATCCCGACAACAGGCGGCACAGGGTCCGAATTGACCCGATGGTGCGTGATCACCGACACTCAGGAGACCGAGAAATACAACCTGTCGGGGCTTGCCTGTGTTGCAACGGCAGCGTTGATCGACTGGACATTCACGGTCACGAAACCTTGGCGGATCACGGCGGATACGGCTGTAGATAGCCTGACCCACGCAATCGAAGCCTTTGTCAGCCGAAAAGCTTTCGCCTACACGGATGCCTTTGCACTTGCCGCAATGCCAGCGATTGCCAAACACGTCCGGATGGCATGCCAAGAGCCACAGAATGCACAGGCCCGCGCCGCGCTCATGCTTGCGGCGTCCCAAGCGGGTATGGCCTTTTCCAACGCATCCGTGGCGCTGGTCCACGGCATGAGCCGCCCCATCGGCGCGCATTTTCACGTGGCACACGGATTGTCGAACGCGATGCTGCTGCCAAAAATCACAGAATTTTCCATTGGCGCATCACCGGCACGCTACGCGACCTGTGCACGCGTGATGGAATGGGCAGACATCCATGACAGCGATGCAACCGCTTGCGCGCAACTCGTCGAGAACCTGACGGTCTTGAATGACGATCTGAAAGTGCCAAGCCCAAGCAGTCTGGGACATATTGCAAAGCACGATGTTTTTGAGGTGATGGCCGCTCAGGCGATTGCGTCGGGATCGCCGCAAAACAACCCGCGCATCCCAACACAGGGCGAAATTGTGCAACTATATCATGACATCTGGTAACAACCGGATGCTCGGCCCCCGTCAGGCGGGCGACAGAACGTGGATCACGCGGTCAACCGTCAACTCTTTGGTACTGGCAGCATAGGCCTTCATATGGTCGGATCTGGCATGCGCCCCGAGGGCGGCCATACTACTCCATTTTTCAATCACGACAAAGGTATCCTGGCCAAATGCCGTTTGGAAAGGCCCCGCGTTTTCCGTATCAACGGTTGCCTCATAGGCAAGACATCCTTCCTCGGCCAGAACGGCGGGGACATTGGCGTTGAACAATTTCAGAACAGCGTCTCGCTGGCCGGGCTTGGTGGTAATTATCGCGATGACATGGATCATGGGCATTGTCGGGGATATATCCTTGTTAGGTGCGTACGTCAGGGAACCTGGCCTCAATCGAAGCCAGTACTTCTAATGACAGTAACGGCCGCACAGTAGCTCCTGCAAGAGCATCAGTGTTGATGCTGCGCCTTCACGTACTCCAACACCGCCGGACGCACAGACATGTCGCCACGTTCCTTTGCCGCCTCGATAATGACACGCACCTCGTCAAGATTGCAGCGGCGCAGCAGACTTTTTACGGGACCAATAGACGCTGGGCGCATTGACAAGGTTCGCAACCCGATCGCCGCAAAACAAAGCGCCTCAAGAGGGCGGCCCGCATCTTCGCCACAAAACGACAACGCCGTGTTGGTTTGTCTGCACCGTTCCACAATACCTTCAAGGAAAGTCAGGAAACTCAGGTTCAACGTATCATAGCGCCGGCGCACACGTTCGTTTTCACGATCCGCCGCGAAGAAAAACTGCTTAAGGTCATTGCCACCAATGGATAGAAACTGAACCTCTTCAAAGAATTTCTGCGGTGCAAAAGCAAGGCTGGGGGTTTCCAGCATGGCACCCACTTCAACGGAAGCGGGCAACACGTGTCCCAGACGCTTCTCACGTGCCAGTGTCTTATCAACCTCAAACTTAGCCGCGCGGAATTCCTCAAATTGTGCAATAAAGGGGAACATGACAGTCAGCGGTCGACCGTTTGCGGCACGGATCAACGCCTGCAGCTGCATCCGCATAATACCCGGCTTATCAAGACCAACCCGAATGGCCCGCCATCCCATTGCCGGGTTTGGTTCGTCATTGGGTTTCATATAGGGAAGCACTTTGTCAGAGCCGATATCGAGCGTGCGAAACACCACCCGCTTACCCCCTGCCGCATCCAGAACGCGCGCATAAAGGGCCGAAAGTTCGGAGCGTTTCGGCATCTGGTTACGAACCAGAAACTGCAACTCGGTGCGGAACAGGCCAACACCTTCGGCACCGGAACTGCCGAGCGAGGGCAAATCCGCCATTAGACCCGCATTCATATGTAAGGCGACGATTTCACCACACTTGGCTTGCGCTGGAACGTCAAGAATTGACGCATACCGTTCCTGCGCAGCCGCCTGCATCGCAATCTTGTCGCGAAATGCCGCTGCGACGCTATCGTCGGGGCGCAAATGCACGATGCCCTGTTCACCGTCTACCAGAATGTGATCACCGTTCAGTGCATCGTTTGAAATCCGGTTGGCATGCACGATAAGCGGAATCGCCAGCGCCCGCGCGACAATCGCCGCATGCGAGCCGACAGAGCCCTGCTCCAGCACGATTCCTTTCAACTTGCGCCCATATTCAAGGAGTTCGGCAGGACCGATGTTGCGTGCAACAAGGATAGGATCAACCGGCATCTCGGCACCCGTATCCGCGCCCTGCCCTGTGAGAATACGCAACAGACGGTTCGACAAATCATCAAGGTCACTCAATCGTTCACGCAGATAGGCGTCGTTCGACTGGCTCATCCGCGCGCGCGCCAAAGACTGCTCTTTCTCAACCGCGGCCTCGGCGGACAGACCGCTTTGAATGTCTTCCAACATGCGCCGCATCCAGCCTTTGGAATTGGCGAACATCCGATAGGTTTCAAGTACTTGCTGCTGTTCTTTGTCCACCCCCGCAGTCATCGTCAACATCTGGTCCACACTGATGCGCAATTGATCAACGGCTTCGGTCAGGCGTTCTTCTTCACGCTCGGGATCATCTGCAATCGGGTTTGACACCACGACGCGCGGTTCATGTAGCCAGACATGGCCCTCGGCAACGCCTTCTTGCCCGACCGTTCCTTGCAATAGGACAGGTTGGGAATGGCGCGCAGACATGGCCGCCCCCTCGCCTACAAACACGCCCAGTTCCGTCATTTCGGCCAGCACCATGGCTACAACTTCCAGCGCATAGACCTCGTCTGCGGAAAATTCGCGGGCCGTCTTGGATTGTACCACCAAGACGCCCAAAGCCTCGCCCAACCGCTGCACGGGCACGCCAAGAAAGCTGGAGTAAATCTCTTCGCCTGTTTCCGGCATAAAGCGGAAACCGGGGGCTTGGGGCGCGTTTGGCGTGTTGATCACGATCCGCTTTTTTGCCACGCGGCCCACCAGACCTTCGCCCAGTTTCATGCGGGTTTCATGAACCGCTTCGGCTTTCAAACCTTCGGTTGCACAAAGCTCAAGCGTATCTTCATCGCGAAACAGATAGATCGAACACACCTCGCAGCCCATGGATGTGGCGATCAGATGCGTGATTTTGTCGAGCCGCTCCTGGCCGGCCTCTTCACCTGCCATCGCATCGCGAAGCCTTCCCAAAAGCTTGCGGCTCTCTGTCTCAAAACGATCAGCCATTCTGGCGCGCTCCCCCTAGAACAGTCTCAGCTTAGACCACAGGCCGCAAGAAAGCGAAATGCCAGAATTTGCACGCTCAGGTTGTTGCTCATTTGCCGCCCCCATCAGCCAGATTTCTGCTATTATCAATTGGAACGGGAAAGAAACCAATGCCTGCGACCGACAAAGCCACCCTTCTGGACGTGACAGAAGCAGAATTTACAAAACTGAATGATCTGATCGCGCCTCTCACTCCCGCAATTGCGATGGTGCAGGATGAGGGTGGCATATCCATCAAGGACATCATTGGACATCGCGCCCATTGGATCAGGCTATTTCAGGGATGGTATAGTGACGGGCTGGCCGGGAAAGAAGTTCATTTTCCAGCCAAAGGTTACAAATGGAATGAACTGCCGCGCTACAATGCCGATCTGCGGGCACGGCAAAGTGATCTTGATTGGCCAACTGCTTGCAGGGATTTGCATGCAGCCCATGCCGATTTGACAAATCTCGTGACGTCCTTGGACAATGCCGCGCTATACGGGGGACTAATGAAAGGTGCCCAAAATGCGTGGACCATAGGGCGATGGGCCGAAGCCGCCGGGCCAAGTCACTACAGATCAGCCAGCAAGTACGTCAGGAAACGGCTTAAGGAATTGGCTTAGCTCTGGAACCAAACGGCAGGGGCACCCAAGTATTGCATAGGAATAAATCGAAAACGCGACGACCAAAAGGACATATCATGCCCCTGTTGATCTTTCTCATTCTGAATGTGATCGCATCCTACTTGGTGTTCAAAGACGCCGCAGCGCGGGATATGAACGCAATAGCATGGGCGCTTTTCATCCTGCTCAGTTCGATGCTGGGGCTGCCGTTTTACCTGATCGCCCGCAGATCGAAAAACGCTGGCTGATCTCAGGCCGCTTTATCCAGTTCAAACGCATCATGTAGCGCCTGCACGGCCAGTTCCATGTATTTGCGATCAATCAGCACGGAAATCTTGATCTCGGACGTCGTGATGACCTGAATGTTGATGCCCTCGTTTGACAGAACCTTGAACATCTTGGCAGCCACACCCGTGTGACTGCGCATGCCAATGCCCACAACGGAGACTTTGGCCACATCAACATCAGCCAGAAGTCCGGTGTAGTTGATCACCCCGCCTTCCTTCGCCTCTTCCATTGCCTTTTCGGCCCGCTTGACCTGATCCACAGGGCAAGACCACGTCATATCCGTGCGCCCCTCTTCGGAGATGTTCTGAACGATCATATCAACGTTCACGCCCGCATCCGACAGGGCCGTGAAAATCAGCGCCGCGATTCCGGGACGGTCCGCAACCGACACCAGCGTCATTTTGGCTTCTTCGCGGCTGAATGCCACGCCAGCGACCACATTGCTTTCCATGATTTCCTCCTCATCGCAAACGAGCGTACCGGCATCGTCCGATTGTTCTTCAAAACTTGACAGCACGCGCAGCTTGACCTTGTAGCGCATTGCCAATTCAACAGACCGTGTCTGCAAGACCTTTGCCCCCAAAGATGCCAGTTCCAGCATCTCTTCAAACGAAATCTTGTCCAGCTTGCGCGCCTTGGCCTCAACCCGTGGATCGGTGGTGTAAACACCATCAACGTCCGTATAGATATCGCACCGCTCGGCGTCGAATGCCGCTGCGAAGGCCACCGCAGTTGTATCAGACCCGCCACGTCCCAGTGTTGTGATCCGCCCCTCTGGACTAACGCCCTGAAAGCCCGCGACAACAGCCACCTTCATACCTTCTGCAAACTTTGCCCTGATGTTCTCGGGTGGAATGTCCTCTATCCGTGCCGCTGAGTGGGCCGCAGTGGTCAGCACCGGCACCTGCCAGCCTTGCCAAGACCGCGCAGGCACATCCATTTCCTGCAACGTCAGCGCCATCAGGCCCGCTGTCACATTCTCACCTGATGAGACAACCGCATCATACTCACGTGCGTCATACATGGGCGAGGTTTCATTAACCCACCCCACCAGTTCATTAGTTTTCCCCGACATGGCAGAGACAATGACAATCACGTCATACCCTTTGGCCACCTCAACGCCGATGCGTTTCGCAACACGCCGGATTCGATCCAATGTGGCCACCGAAGTGCCACCAAATTTCATCACAAGAACTGGCATAGTCTTTCGCCCCACACAATCACGCGCCGTTTACGCGCAAGCGATGCCAAGGGCAAGCCAGCTTTGCTTTTTCGCCTTGGAACTTGTGGGGTTCGAGTGTGATCAGTGCGGCACCGTCGGTTCGCATGCCGGTGATGATGATGTTGAAAAAAATATGCGTTTCACACAGCTATCTAAGGCCCGCTTTGGTGCTGTTCAAAATGCGTGGGGCCGCCCGTCCCAGTTTTCAAAACACCCGGTTGTTTCAAGGCTCAATGCCTCGAAGCGTTCAATCAAGCCGTCAACCGCTTCATCCGTGGTGATTTCGGCAGTGCTACCGCCCATATCCGTCTGGACCCAACCGGGATGGTAAATGCCCACTGCAATCCCTTCGGGCCTTAGATCATTCGCCAAATTCAACCCAAGATTAAGAACCGCCGCCTTGGACGAGCGATAGATGTAGCTGCCGCCGCTTGCGCCCGTATGGGCGCGCGTGTCCGATCCCATCTGCGATGAGATAATGGCAATCCTTGCTTCGTTTGCCCGCCGCAAATGCGGCAGCAACGCCTGAATGCCCAGAAATACCCCGGTCACGTTGGTCGCAAAGCTCTGCGCCCAGAGGTCTGCGCCGTAACCTGTGTCCAGATCATCACCTTTGTCCAGATAAACACCCGCGTTGCAAACCAGCAGATCTACCGGCACATCGCCCAGCGCCTCGGCCATTTCCTTGTGGCTAGCGGGGCGTGTGACATCCAGTTGTATTTGCGCGGCCACCGAACGTCCCGTGCCGATCACATCCCGCCCCATCTCGCGGTATTTTGCCGCCAAACCTGCACCGATGCCACGACTCGCCCCTGTAATCACTACGGCCATGTCTGGTGTTCCTTGTTCAAGTCAGTTTTTGTTTGGGTTTGAAAGGCAAGGGCATCAACGGCACGCCGTCTTCGATCAGCTCTTTTGCTTGATCCAGCCGTGCCTCTCCATAGATCGAACGTTCAGGCTTTTCCCCCAAGTGCATCGCGCGCGCTTCTTGCGCAAAACTGTCACCGACATAGTCCGAAGTTTCTTCAACCTTCTTTCGCAGTTCGATCATGGCTTTTTCGACATCACTTGCCGGTTCGTGCAGAACCGGAGCGGTTTGGGCCGTATCCTCGCCGGCAATCCGTACGCGAGGTGCCATCAATGCCTTTGTCACCTTCACGCTGCCGCAAATGGCACATGACAAATGCCCCGCTCTTTCCAAAGCGTCATAGGCCGCCGCGGATTTGAACCAGCTTTGCGACTGATGGCCGTCATCACATTTGAGCGTATATTGGATCATACCAGCTCTGTTTTGTTAATATCTTCAGTTCTAGACATGGAGCGCCCCAAGGGCCACGTCAAGAAGCCTGCGTCTTGGGCCGAGGGTCAAAATCCAGAATCAGACGCCCCAAATCTGGTTCAGCCACCAGTTTCGCCGCTTTCTTGCGCGAGACCCAACGGCGGCGGCGCTGTCCGCTTTCAGGGAACTTCTTGGCCAGCGACTTTACTTCGACGGGATACAGCATAGCCAAACAAGGCAAGGTATCCTGTGGCCCCATGGTCTTGCCATATGAATAAACGCCCAGACATTCCTGAGCTGCCTTACCTGTCACACCGGCTTCTTCCCATGCCTCAATGGCAGCGGATGCTGACGGGGTTTTCCCATCCATCGGCCATCCCTTCGGCACAATCCAGCGTTTTGAACCGCGCGACGTGATTAGCAATATCTGCACTTTGCCGCGCCGAATCCGGTAACATAGCGCTGCAAACTGCGTGCGCACGTCACCTTTGCGGGCACCTTTCAATTCAAGGGGAGGTTGTTTTGTCATGCACCGCTTCAGCCGCTCTTTTGCAGGCAAACATGGCCCGCTGCCCTGCCAAGTACAAGAGGTTCACTGCCCATTGCGCTTGAAGGGCCAGAGCGCATCGCTAATAGTGCGCGCAATGACACGTTTGTCCGCCTTTCTGTTCCTGTTGCTTTCGTTTGCATCACCCGTTTGCGCGGCAGAGCAACGGGTGACTGTTTTTGCAGCCGCCAGTTTGCGCGGTGTGCTTGGTGATATCTCGGACGCCTCCGGATTTGATGTAAGCCTGTCTTTTGGCGGGTCCGGCACAATGGCCCGCCAGATTGGTGCAGGTGCGCCCGCGGATGTCGTCGTGCTGGCCAATGATCTCTGGATGGACTGGCTGGTTGATCAAAACATCAAAGGCATGGGCACGCCACAGGTCGTTGCACAAAACTCCCTTGTCCTGATTGCACCAGCGGGGGCAACACGGCTCGCCGCGCTTGACGATCTGCCCACAAAACTTAGCGACAACAGGCTGGCCATGGGTCAGCGTGATGCTGTGCCTGCCGGAACATATGCCCGCCAGTGGCTTGAGAACGCAGGGCTTTGGAATGCTATCAAAAACCGTCTGGCAGAGACCGACAACGTCCGCTCCGCCCTTGTGCTTGTTTCCCGCGGGGATGTGGCGTTTGGGGTGGTCTATGCAACCGATGCCTTGGCGGAACCCGCAGTGCAAATTGTCTGGAACATTTCACCACAAGATCACGATCCCATCAGATATCTAGCCGCCGCCCTGACACCTTCTGGCGAAACATATCTGAACTATCTCGCAGGTGATGAAGCCAGCGCAATCTTTACCGCACAGGGGTTCCTGCGATGACCCCTGACGCCGCCGCATGGGAGGCCTTGCGCCTCTCGCTTTGGGTTTCCGGTTGGGCCACGCTCTTTGCGATCCCGCTGGCGCTCTGGATGGCGTGGCTGCTTGCACGCGGGCAGTTTCGCGGCAAAGCCCTGCTCAGCGCGTTTGTCCACCTTCCGCTTGTCCTGCCGCCTGTCGTCACAGGCTATCTTCTGCTCATCCTTTTTGGCCGTAATGCACCGATAGGCCGGTTGCTCGACTCTGTCGGTCTCAGCCTCGCTTTCCATTGGAGTGGTGCCGTGCTTGCTGCTGTTATCATGGGGTTTCCGTTGATGGTGCGCGCCATGCGCCTTGCTATTGAAGCTGTTGATCCCAAACTCGAAGAAGCCGCTGCAACCTTGGGTGCGCCCCGCTGGTCTGTGTTTGGCCGGGTCACGCTACCCCTGATCGCGCCCGGCATCCTTGCCGGCGCGGTCATGGGGTTCGCCAAAGCGATGGGTGAATTTGGCGCAACCATCACCTTTGTTGCCAATATTCCGGGCCAGACCCAAACCCTGCCCAGCGCAATCTGGACCGCGCTGCAAATTCCGGGCGGCGAAAATCAGGCCGTTGTCATGGTGATCATGGCCTGCGTCGTCGCCATGGGGGCAGTGCTGGTTTCGGAAACCCTTGCAAGACGCGTCGCCGCGCGGATTGCAGGCACATGACACTTTCGGTCAATATCAAACATGCCTTTACGGGCTTTGATCTGGACGTTGCATTCGAAGCAGGTGCAGGGATCACCGCACTCTTTGGCCGGTCGGGATCAGGAAAAACCACAGTGGTTAACGCGGTTGCCGGACTGCTGAAACCGGATCGCGGCAACATCAAACTGGATCATGATACGCTTTTTGACAGCGCATCGCGCAGCTTTGTCCCGCCAGCGGTACGCCGTCTGGGCTATGTCTTTCAGGATGCGCGGCTCTTCCCCCATTTCAGCGTTCTGGAAAACCTGACTTTTGGTGCCAAATACGCGCCCGCGCATACGCAGGGTGCCGGATTGGACGATGTTGTCAGACTTCTGGGATTGGAGGATTTGTTATCCCGTGGCCCGGCCACGCTTTCCGGAGGGGAGAAACAGCGCGTGGCGTTAGGGCGGGCGTTGTTGTGCAAACCACGAATGCTGTTGATGGACGAGCCGCTTGCCAGTCTGGATGGTCCGCGCAAACAGGACATTCTGCCCTACCTCGAACGCCTGCGCGATGGCCCGCTGGGCCTGCCGATCCTCTACGTCAGCCACGCCGTTGACGAGATTGCGAGGCTGGCTGATACGCTGGTTCTGCTCAAGGATGGTCGTGTGCAACACTCCGGTCCGCTGTTCGACGTCCTGGCCAATCCTTCGGCGGTGCCGCTGCTGGGCGTGCGCGAGGCCGGCGCTGTGGTCGAGGCAACCGTGTTGGCCCATGCGGATGATGGCCTGTCCCACTTGCGCATCAGCGCGGGCGATTTGCACCTTCCGGGTGTGCAGGCCGATGTCGGCACAAAGGTCCGTCTGCGCGTACTTGCGCAAGATGTGACCCTGGCCCTGACCCGCCCAAAAGGATTATCGGCACTGAATATTCTGCCTGTGACTGTCGAAGGCATACATCAGGGCGGCGGACCCGGTGCAGCCATTTCACTGAAAGCCGGGGAAGAAAAGCTACTCGCAAGGGTCACGGCGCGTGCCGTGGCTGACCTTGGTCTCACCACCGGCCTTAAGTGCTTTGCCATCCTCAAAGCGACAAGCGTCGCGCCGGAAAGCATTGGACGTTAGGCTCAGACCTTGACCGCCGGTTTCGCCATGCGGTGTTCCAATCGTTGCAACAATTCGGGGTGGGACACATCCGCATCAATCGCCAGTTTGCGCAGGCCGAAATGCACATGGGCCACGTCTTCGTAATAGCTCGTGTAAGCGTAATTCGTGGCTGCGCCCGCAACCGCCCCCAAAACAGGAACGGCCTGAGCGGCCAGTTTCTGGCCCATCACAACCGCCAGCTTTGGTGCGATGTTTGAGATCACCGCCTGCATCGCCTTGCCCGACAAGGCAATCCGCGCAGACAAAAACCCCAAATCAGCCCCGTCATCGTCCGAAAGCGGGCCAGCTGCCGCAAACACCTGAATACAGTCAAACTGCACATTTTCGGCATCAGCATCAAAGCCGTGCTCTACCGCGACACCCTGAATAACACGCAACAGCAATGTAGTCGTCACCGGCAACTCCGCCAGCGCGGTTGGCAATCCGCCCGCCCCGCCTGCCGCTCCCATGGCTGTTGTCACCGTCTGGTTCAGCCAGCTTGCCTGATCGGGTACGACGGACCGGCTGGAGTGCGCCGCACGCATCGCATGCCCCAACGCCGCTATCGTTGCGCTTTCCAGATTGTTGCGGATCGGCTCTGGCAAGCGGTCCAGTAAACTGTCCGCAGATCCGCCAATCAGGTTCAATACGTTGATCCCCAGACCGCCTGCCGCCTTGTAGCGACGTGCCAGATCATCAAGCTGCGCTTCAACGTCAATGGACGTCGGCAATGTGGTGTCTATCGTCATGGGCGCTCCTGTATTGGAACCAATGTGGGGTCAAAGCACAGGAATTTCAATCTATCCAGCGGCGCACGTCCCCGTGCACCCCATTCCAAGCCCCGTGTTTGAGTGCCCGCCCCAACACACGTTCGGGATTTGTCGGGGGCGGCATAACCACCTGATCCAGCCGGGAAAAACCGAACCGATTGTAATAGGGCGCATCCCCGACCAGCAACACGCGGTCCCATCCCAAAGGGGCGGCGTGGCGCATGCTTTCTTCCATCAGCGCATGGCCCAGACCTTCGCCTTGTCGCGTCGGGTGAACGGCAACCGGTCCCAGCAACAAGGCCTCAACATTCCCGATCCGCACCGGCCAATACCGGATGGCTCCGCCCAAAATCCCGTCCGCATCACGCGCGACATGACTAAGGCCCTGAACCGCCGGTATACCGTCACGCAGACGGTAGGAGGAAAGCGCCTCCCGCCCTGGCGCGAAACACGTGTCATAAAGCGCCTCGACCTCCCAATAGTCAGTCTCTTTTTCGGGGGTCAGGTGGTACAAGGCGGGCGGCTTTCTGATTTGCAGTGGCATCCGCCCTAGCATGAGGTTAGCCATGGGCGCAAACCATCAAAGGACCGCCCTCATGTTCTATCGTCCCGCTGACGGCCACGGCCTGCCCCACAACCCGTTCAACGCCATTGTCACCCCACGCCCTATCGGCTGGATTTCGACCCGTGACAGCGCGGGGCGCGACAACCTGGCACCCTATTCGTTTTTCAACGGCGTGGCCTATGTGCCGCCGCAAGTGATGTTTGCCTCAACCGGAGTGAAGGACGACGTGCACGGCACAAAGGATTCAGTCGCCAACATTCGCGAAACAGGTGTGTTTTGCGTGAACATCGTGGAATACGCAGCACGCGACGCAATGAACCTGTCCTCAGCCACCCTGCCCCACGGCACGGACGAATTCGCCCATGCGGGTGTCGAGAAAGCAGAGTGCGGCGTGATCGACTGCGCGCGTGTGGGTTCTGCGCCCGCTTCATTGGAATGTCGCATGACGCAAGTGGTCCAGATCGAGGGCGCTGCAAACTACGTTGTTTTTGGCGAAGTTGTCGGCGTTCACCTGCGCGATGATTGTGTTGTGAACGGACGATTTGACGTAACACAGTACCAGCCATTGTCGCGGTTAGGATATCGCGACTATTCGGTCGTGCGCGAGGTGTTCGAGATCATCAGGCCGGATGATTGAATGTATCCGCGCTTCGACGAACGTGCCATTTTGGATAGGTGATCAGATTAGAGGCGATAGCCACAAAAGAGCCACTGACCAGAAATACCTTTGGCCAAACCGCCCTTTGATCTGTGCAAACTTTCGCAAGACAATCATCAACCATGCCAAAGATAAAGCGGCATGAAAGTAAATTCATGCCGCTCAATACCGTGTCGTCAGCTTATAGATCCAATCGTCCGTTAAAATAGGACAATGAGAAATTATGCTGCGTTCTTCTTACGACGTCTCATGGCACCAAAAGCGCCAAGACCGCCAAGCAACAGGAAGCCCGCCGCTGGAAGCGGAATGGGAGCTACTTCCGCGTAGTCCAAGCTGTAGGAGATGAAATCAGGCCGCGAAGAAATATCAACGCCTGAGCCGGTTGTGAATGAGAGTGAGAAGTTATTGTCACCCAAAATTGACGACATCAGACCAGCAGTCAAATCAAGGTTGAAAGTCAGCTCAACATTGTCAAATGAGAAGTTAGTGGCAACGCCGCTCGCAAGAGACAGGCCAGCAACGGTGTTGTTATCGATGACCGCCCCACCATTGTTGCGCAGTCGAACGGATCCCGCAGTATCCAATGTCATCACGGCTGTTTCGATATCAAATACTGGTGGCGGGCCATCAGAAAAGTCGCCGTTCAGAACAACCGTCAACGAGCCAGCCCCCATTGGCGCGACTACAGTTTCTGAAAAACTGATAACCTGATTTGGGCCGGTGATGGCTTCCATACCGGAATACGTGGCAGCGTGTGCAGCTGTCGCGCTTAGCGCAATTGCAGCGGATGCTAATATTGACTTAAATTTCATGATTGGTTTCCTAATTTCTCACAGGGTTTGATTTGCACTCGACAGCGGAGCAGAATTGGTCAGTTTTACTGGTTATTATTGACATAACGCAGTCATGACCAATCCAGTCAAGGAAATTAACAATTTATGCCAATTCAATGCATTTTTTGTGAAATTATCCCGCAAAATTAGCGCCAATGTTCCTTGCAGTGCTATTCTGTCTCCAAACAAGAAACAGTGGGGAAGTCAGGCGTGGTGAAGATTAATGAATGAAAGTCCAGCGTAACGCCTGATATCAGTCCGGCTCAGGTATATTCACCAACAAACTCAGGCAGACACCAGCATCAATCCGCATTTTTTTATTCACAAAGCCCCCCCGTTTCTGCAGCGAATACTCGCGGCCAACAGAATTTCAGCAACCGAACTCATTCGCAGTTCAAAAGGGCGGTAAATGCTAATGCCTATTCGCTCGGATGGTTCGATATGCCGACCCAAGTTACAACGTCTGGCCCGAACATATCCAGATCCCAAAAATAGGCGGCATGAAAACAAATCCATGCCGCTCAATCTTTTTCTTTCAGATGCTAGCCGCTACCGTCAAGTAGGAACCGCAACGCCTAATGCTATGCAGCTTTCTTCTTACGACGTCGCAGTGCACCGAAGGCACCAAGGCCGCCGAGCAACATGAAGCCCGCGGCAGGAAGCGGAATGGGAGCGACCGAGTCGAAGTTCGCAATGAAGCGGTGGTCGAGAGTGGTATAGGAAGTGTCCCACCCACTGTTCTCAAAATAGGACTGCCCGCCAGCGTAGCCGTCTGTATAAGAGAAGTGCGCCGTTTTCCCGGAGAATCCGTTATAATCGAACAGAGCGTAGACCGTGCTTCCAGCCGCCAATGCCAGATTGGTATTAAAGACATTAATACCGGTCAAAGCGGTAAAGCTTGAGCTGAAGAAGTTCGTGCCGCCAACCAAAGCATCGGTAATTGTAAAGGAAAACGTCTTACCTGCGGACTCTGCGTCAAAGTAGAAACTGATGTCTTGCAGAGTGGTGCTACCGGCCATGATCGACAAAGATTGACCGCTGCCGTCCCATCCATCGTTGATTGAGCCATCCCAAGTCGGGTTCGTGTCGACAGTCAATGCAGATGCGCCAGTCGCAGTCGCCAGCGCAATCGCGGCGGACGCTATAAGTGATTTCAAATTCATGGTTTTTCCCCCTGAGTCAAAAAGAGTAAAAATTTTGCTCCACAGCGGAGCAAAGTCGGCTACAGATTTAATATACATTACGATCTAACAGCAGAATTGGCTTTTCTGTCAAGAAATACGTCAAATTTGAGGCGATCAGCATAGAATACCTCCATTTCCCATTAGATGCGGACACCAATTTCACTTGCTGTCCATTTCTGTTTCCAAGCAGGAAACAATGGAGAATTTGGTTCGGCGGCGATTCACTACGCGAAAGCCACGGCATAGAGCAGCGCTCATGCCACCCGACTACATGCTAAGGATAGTGCAGCCGAATTTAACCAATAGCACTGCTATTCTGGCTTCAGTGCCCGCCCAGAACCCCGGTGCGCACGGAATAATCCACCGCCAACTCGTAATCGGGGTCATCATCGCTATCCACCATCAAGTGGCCCGCTTTGGTCAGCAACGTATGACAATCGCGGGTCAGGTGGCGCAGTTTGACGTGTTTGCCAATGTTCTCGTATTTCAGGGCAATCGCTTCGATCGCCTGCAGGGCCGACTGGTCTACCACGCGGCTGTCAGCAAAGTCGATGATCACGCGCTCGGGGTCTTCCTCGACCGTGAACAATTCGCTGAAACCGTCGGAAGAGCCAAAGAACAGCGGGCCGTGGATTTCATAAACCTTTGCGCCTTCTTCGCTGGACGACTCCCGCGTTGTCGCGTGGATGCGGCGTGCATTATTCCACGCGTACGCAAGCGCAGAGACGATCACACCGACAACAACCGCCACCGCGAGGTCTTCGTAAACCGTTACAACCGTCACCAGCAGGATCACAAAGGCATCCATCAAAGGCACTTTGCGCAGGATCGTGAGCGAGTTCCACGCGAAGGTGCCGATCACAACCATGAACATCACCCCGACCAAAGCGGCCAGCGGTATCTGTTCGATCAGGGATGATCCGACAAGGATAAAGAGCAACAGGAAGATCGCCGCCGCAATGCCTGCCACCCGCGTGCGACCGCCCGATTTCACGTTAATCATTGACTGGCCGATCATCGCGCAACCGCCCATGCCGCCAAAGAAACCGGTGACCGTGTTGGCGATGCCTTGCGCCACACATTCCTGCGATGCGCCGCCACGGGTGTTGGTCATGTCCCCTACAAGGTTCAGCGTCAGCAGGGATTCAATCAGGCCGATTGCGGCAAGGATCACGGCATAGGGCGCGATGATATACAGGGTCTCAAGCGTGAACGGGGCTAACGCGGTACCATAAAGGCCCAAACCTTCGCCAAAAGGGATGTGCGGCATGGGCAAACCGCCCTCGATAGAAGCCAGATCGCCAACCCGCGGCACGTCCATTCCGGTGAATATCACCACCGCTGCAACGATGCCGATACCCGCAAGCGGTGCCGGGATCAGCTTGGTGATACGTGGCATGATCCAAATGATCGCCATCGTCGCGCCCACAAGCGCCAGCATCAGGATCAATGGTGTACCGGACAGCCATTCGCCGCCACCCATGCCATGTCCGGTATCCACCATGGTGCCGGGCACTTTGAACTGGCTCATCTGGGCAAGGAAAATCACAATCGCGAGGCCGTTTACAAACCCCAGCATAACGGGATGTGGCACCAGCCGGATGAATTTGCCCCATTGCATGACCCCTGCAAACACCTGCAGCAGTCCCATCAGGATGACCGTCGCAAACAGGTATTCAACGCCGTGCTGTGCCACGAGCGCCACCATCACAACCGCCAAGGCACCTGTTGCACCCGAAATCATGCCCGGACGACCGCCAATCAACGCGGTGATCAGGCCAACAAGGAAAGCGGCGTAGAGACCAACAAGCGGATGCACCCCTGCAACAAAGGCAAAAGCAACGGCTTCGGGCACCAATGCAAGCGCAACCGTCAAACCGGAGAGCAGTTCGATCCGCAAACGGCCAATGGAAAACCCGTCCTCGGGCATCCAGCGCAGATCGGTCATGTTAAGGCTCTTGGTATAGTTATGAAGAGTGGCGCGCACGATGGAGCATCCTTTGGATTTTGTTCGGAAGAACAGCCCTGCGGGGCCCTTTTGCCGCTCGCTATACCAGATCAGAGCGGATTCCAAGGGCGCGGACCGGACTTGATCCTAGTCGGATTTTCTAAGGGGCGGCGCAGGTTCCAGCAGGGTTTCCCATTCCGCCAGCCAATCGGCCACTTGCGGGGTCTGGTCAGCCAAGGCACGGTCAAAGGCAGCTCGGCTCAGGTCTACTTGCAATCCAAGGCCCAAAGCGGCGATATCCTTTGCCGGATCAATTGCATAATCTTCCAGTACGGCCAAGGCGCGCAGGCGCTCTACCTGATCTTGTGGCACACATTTTAACATCTCGTGCATGTCCCATGCATTTTTCAGGTTCGCACCCAGCTTTCGCATCCGGATAATTTGTTTGGCACGGTGGACATCGCGGCTTTGCTCGCGTTTGTGATGTTTGTGGCCTCCGGCTGCCGCTGCCCGAAGCAGTTTGCCCGACCAATGCAATGAGGTTAGTCCGTCAAAATGCAAAAGCCGCGTGCGTTGTACGGCCCAGCCGCGTAACTTCAGGCGGCGATGGCTGCCCGGACGGCGCGGTGTATGAATCCCGGGCACCATCGGTTTGCCGGTGCGCATGAAGCTTTTCCCATGCGGATACCCCAATACACCTTGTCGCAAGAATTTTTGCGCCCCGCCAAAAAGAAACGGTGCATTGCCCCACAAAGCGGGCGTTGGCTGGCGAAATATGCCGTCAAACAAACCCGTTTGCGGAATACCCTGTATAAAAGCACGTTCGCGCGGCTCCACCACCGCGAATTCGATTTCTTCGGGTTGCGCGCGTAGAATGTCCGTAACCGGAATATCCGCGTGCAGGAATTCATCCGCATCAAAATGCGCCAGCCAATCCATCTGTGTGCGCTGATAGGCGTCGAAGATGTTCATCAACTGCCGGTATTCAACCGTTTCTGGACGTGGTTTGCCGATGTGATCTGCCCAATAGGCCGCATCGCAAACGTAATATGTGACCTGTGGAATCCGGTCGAGGATCGCCTCAAGGTCCGCCTGTGCCTTGTCAAGAAACAGGCATACTTCGCTGGCACCTAGGGCAATGTAATGTGCAACAAAAGCAACGACCAATTGTGTGGGTTCTCTGCAAGTGCAGACCACACCCCAACGGGCAGGTCCGGCATTGTCATGCGCGGCGTAAAACACTCGGTCCATCCTCAAAAGTACCCCGTCTTATGCGAGGTCTGTTTATATACCATTTCAGGTTCGGATACTTGTCTGTCAACTCAACCGGGCCAAACAGGGCTTGAATTCGCCGATGCGCTCTGACTTGCTGCATCAAAAGCACGCCTTTGGCGTTCGTAGTTCGAAGGGATCACAATGACAAAAACAAAAATCGCCGTGATCGGCGGGTCCGGTCTTTATGACATTGACGGTTTGGAGGGGGCCCGTTGGGTCACGGTTGAAACGCCTTGGGGCGCACCGTCAGATGCAATCCTGACAGGAACGCTGGACGGGGTCGCCATGGCGTTTCTGCCGCGTCACGGGCGCGGGCACGTGCACAGTCCAACATCCGTCCCTTACCGCGCAAACATTGACGCGCTAAAGCGCTTGGGCTGCACGGATGTAATCTCGGTGTCGGCATGCGGATCATTTCGCGAGGAAATGGCACCGGGTGACTTTGTGATTGTGGATCAGTTCATCGACCGGACATTCGCGCGTGAGAAATCCTTTTTCGGGGAAGGTTGTGTGGCCCACGTAAGTGTCGCGCATCCGACCTGCCAGCGTTTGGGCGACGCTTGTGAAACCGCTGCCAAAGCTGCTGGCATTACAGTACACAAAGGCGGCACCTACCTTGCGATGGAAGGGCCGCAGTTCTCAACTCTGGCGGAAAGCAAAATGTACCGTGAAAGCTGGGGCGCGGATGTGATCGGCATGACCAACATGCCCGAAGCCAAGCTCGCCCGCGAAGCAGAGCTTTGTTATGCGTCTGTAGCAATGATCACCGATTATGACAGCTGGCATCCTGATCACGGCGAAGTTGATGTGACCGCCATCATCGCAACGCTGATGGGCAATGCCGAAAAAGGGCGGGATCTGGTGGCACGCCTTCCCGCCCTTCTCGGGGCGGAGCGCGCACCCTGCCCGCATGGGTGCGACCGTGCGCTGGAATTTGCAATCCTGACGCAGCCGGATACGCGTGATCCCGTATTGATGGCCAAGTTGGATGCAGTGGCCAGAAGGGTGATCTGATCCACTTGGCCCATTAAAGCTTGAACTGCTTTAGTCAGCGTGTCTTTGCTGCTGTAGAAATAGGAGACCCTTGAATGCCTTTTGACCTCTGGCTCGCTTTTGTGGCTGCCTCGACCGCGCTTTTGCTGATCCCCGGCCCGACTGTATTGCTGGTTCTCAGCTATGCGCTGAGCAAAGGGCGTTCCGTCGCAGTCGCCTCTGCCGCTGGTGTGGCGCTTGGCGATCTGGTTGCGATGAGCGCGTCTCTCGCAGGTCTTGGGGCACTGGTGCTGACATCTGCCACCTTGTTCACAGCGCTCAAATGGATCGGGGCGGTGTATCTGGTTTGGCTGGGGATCAAGCTGATCCGTTCGGCCCCGCCAAACACTCTTGCTGTGCCGGAAAGCGGTGATGTGAGCGGACGCCATGTCTTTGCTCATGCCGCAGCGGTCACCGCACTAAACCCCAAGTCTATCGCCTTTTTCATCGCATTTGTGCCGCAGTTTGTGGCCCCGTCCCAACCGCTGATGCCGCAATTTATCATTCTGATCAGCACTTTTGTTGGCCTCGCCGCGATTAACGCATTTGCCTACGCGTTGCTTGCCGACCGCCTGCGCCGCGTGATTTCACGCCCCTTTATCATCACATGGATCACCCGCGCGGGCGGCGCGGCCCTAATCACCATGGGCGTCCTGACGGCGACCCTACGCCGGAGCACCACATGAAACGTATCGAAGACTACATTCGCACCATCGTTGATTTCCCCCACGAAGGGATCATGTTTCGCGACGTGACCACGCTGTTTGCCGATCCGCGCGGCTTTCGCATGGCGATTGACCAGATGTTGCATCCCTACGCCGGTGTCGAAATTGACAAGGTTGTCGGGCTGGAGGCGCGCGGCTTTATCCTTGGCGGTGCGATTGCGCACCAGCTTTCGGTAGGGTTTGTGCCGATCCGCAAAAAAGGGAAATTGCCTGGTCGTACAATCAGTCAAGACTACAAGCTGGAATACGGCGATGCGATTGTGGAAATCCATGAAGATGCCATTCAAGCGGGGGAAAAAGTGCTGGTTGTTGACGATCTGCTTGCCACCGGTGGCACCGCCGAAGCAGGCATCAAGCTTTTGGAACGGTTGGGCGGTGAGATTGTTTCAACTGCGTTTATTATTGATTTACCTGAACTAGGCGGGCGCAAACGCTTGGAAGACATGGGCATGGAAGTGAACGCGCTCTGTGCGTTTGAGGGAGTCTAGACGCCTCTAATGGGTTGCGTATTTAGAGGTCTCTCGCAAGTCGGATAGAATCTCTTTCCTGATGATACGATTGGGAAAGCGGGCCACGCCCGGAATTTCAAGAATAGCGGCTAGGAAAGAGATGTCATTCCCTTGTCGCACTTCACTGGCCTTCTTGACCTCGTCATATAGTGGGGAACCTAGCCCCCCGCAAAACGCGACCTGAACAGCTTTGGCGAACCCCGGCGTATCAAATGTGTCTATCGACTCCTGCAGTTCCCCTATCCATTGATCCAACGACAATTCTGGATCGCTGGCGCGGATTTCCGGACGCACCGAATCTTGTTCCCGGAACGCCATTGTTCGAACGTACTTTGCCGCCATTTTCGTTTTCTCCGAAGGCATCCGCCATAGGCATCCCACCACTCGTTTCTTGTGGAGTGCTATCCAAGGATCGGTGACATAGTCTGGGATCGTCCCTTCAACAGTTTCTTGATCCAAAATCGACACGGATATCGAACCCAAATACCTGATGTAACTTTTCGCATAAATTCTCGCGTATGCTGAGCGGACCGGTTTGAGCCATTCCTCTGTCAAAATCATTGTTTCTAAATACGCAATATCTTCCTTTTGTGCAGCACACAGGGGTTGCGCAAAGGCAAGTGCCAACACCATCGCAAATGTAGTTCTAAAACGCACGTTACCCCAGCTTGCCCATCTCTTTGAGCACTAAAAGGGGGCCTGATTGCGACGTATGAGGAAACCCGTACGGTTTCAACAAATTGATGACTTACGCACCTCGCAAGACCGCTCCCGGGTTCATGATACCCTTAGGATCCAATGCAGCTTTAATCGCCCGCATCGCAGACAGTTTTGCCGGATCACCGTAGTGCTCAAGATCATCCACCTTAACCCGTCCAATCCCGTGTTCCGCACTGATCGCACCGCCCATCTTATGTACCAGATCATGCACCGCCCGTTTGATTGCGGGACGCAGGTTTTCGTAATCACTGCGGGATTTTCCGGGCGTCGGGAAAACATTGTAGTGCAGGTTGCCATCGCCCACATGGCCAAAACAATTGATCCGGAAATCGCCCATTTCTGACAACATCTCGCGTCCCTGCATTATGAAATCAGGGATCGCACTCAGCGGCACAGAAATGTCATGGCTGGAAACTGAACCGATCCGACGGTTCGCCTCGGGCAGCATTTCGCGGATTTGCCAGAAATCCGTCCCCTGTTGCGCATTCTGTGCAATCAGCCCGTCGGGTACCAAGCCCGCCTCATGCGCAGACGCAAAGAGCGTTTCAAGGGACGCCGCAGGGTCAATATCGCCACTCACGCCTACTTCAATCAACACACACCATTCCGGTGGTGTCCCAAATGGAATGCGCACATCGGGCAGGACTTCGGACAGGAAATCAATACCTTGGCGGTGGATAAGCTCAAATGCGCTGACCATTTCGCCAAGTTGGCTTTTGGCCAATGACAACAGATCTAGCGCCGCACGCGGGTCTTGCACCACCAACAGCGCCGTTCCCGTACGGGCCGGCTTGGGGAACAGCTTTAACGCAGCGGCAGTTATGACACCCAATGTCCCCTCCGCCCCGATCAACAGATGACGCAGGTCGTATCCGGTGTTGTTCTTGCGCAGCCGCGTCAGTCCATTCCATATCTGGCCATCCGGCAGCACCGCTTCCAACCCCAGACACAGATCACGCGCGTTGCCATAGCGCAGCACGCCCGTACCGCCCGCATTGGTTGCCAGATTGCCACCGATCCGCGCCGATCCTTGTGCTGCGAGGGATAGAGGGAACAACCGGTCCACACCGTCTGCCGCTGCTTGAACGTCGGCCAGGATCACGCCCGCCTCGACCACCAGCACGTTTTCATCCGCATAGATATCGCGCACTTTGTTCATACGTTCGAGGGACAGGATCAACGGCGCTGGACCATCTGATGCAATCTGCCCACCGACCAACCCCGTCCCGCCACCGTAAGGCACCACCCCGACCTGCGCGTCAGCGGCATGGCGGATCAAGGTGGATACCTCTTGCGCGTCACGTGGCAAAGCTAGAAGTGCGGATTTACCAGCGTATCTGCCCCGTGGCTCTTCCAGATAGCGGTCTTCTACAGGGCGAAACACCGCTTCGGGCAGATCGCGCAACAGGCGGGTGTGAAAGGCGGCGTCAGCAGGGTTCAATGTCATGCGCTATTGATCAGGCCTGATGTGCCAAGATGCAAGACGTTAGCGTGCGACATTAATGTAGTTCGGGCGCAACACCATTATTGTCGGACGCGAAGGCAAACGGTCCAGCGATACGGTCAGGGACGGGCCACCCACCTCCACAATCGAAAAATCGTCCCGCATGCCAACGAGGAAATCATCCAATGCAAAATCTGAAAACCAGTGCATCGGAATAACGATTGACGATTTCAGCCGGTTCAGCACTGCAATCATTGTTGGCTGATCCAGCGTATATCCCCCATCAACAGGTGCCATCACCACATCAAGTCGCCCCAAGGCCGCATATTGCGCCGCATCCGGCGCGTGGTGCAAATGCCCCAGATGCCCAATGCACAGACCGGCCATCTCAAACACAAAAATCGAATTCCCCTCGTCTTCGACTCCGGAGAACTGCGACCGGATGTCAGTTGAAACATTGCGCACCAGCACCTCACCCAGATCAAGATGGTGATCAATGCCTTTGCCGAACTCCCCCCAACCGCGCAGCACATGGGGGATCGCCGGATCGGGGAAGGCTGTCCAATGGGTGTCATGGGCGTGGTTCATCGTCACCACATCGGGAATGAAAGGCAGTGTGCCGGTAAACCCGGTGAAATCCGTCACCATGTTTAGCCCGCCATGGCTGCGGATCAGAAAGGACGCATGGGCAATGTAATGGAGATAGACGTTTTCAGCAGCGACTTCGGGCAGTCTCGCCGGCACCATATAATGCACCTGCGGTGACGCGTCAGCGAGAGCGATGCAATGGCTTGGTGTGCGGTCTTGTGCCTGTGTAGCTGCGGGCAAAAATAACAAAAGTGACAGGACAAAACGGATCATAAGGCAGTTCCCCCTGCATGGAAACGTAGCACAAGATCGCGATTGGTCACTACTTCTTGCGCATTTCCCGTGTGCTGGCAGGACGATAGGTCAGCCGGCGTCGGTTTTGCCGCGTCGATCACTGCGCAATGAGGCATAGAGAACGTGGGTGCGCCAACGCCCTGCAATCTGAAGGTAACTTTGCGCGACACCTTCGTATTTGAAACCGGTTTTTTCCAAGAGCCCCCGCGAGGCCGCGTTCTCAGGCAGGCAGGCGGCCTCAATGCGACTGAGATCCAACCGCGTGAACGCCTGATGCACCACAGCATGAATCGCTTCGCGCATGTAGCCCTGACGGGTAAACGGCTCTCCGGTCCAGTAGCCAAGCGTGCCGGACTGGGCCGGACCACGGCGGATATTGTCCAGCGTGATCGCCCCGAGCAACGCCTCATCCTCCCGCCGGATCAGAAATAAAGGTAATGCAGTGCCAGCGGTGATTGAACGCTGCGCCCAATAAACGCGGTTTGTGAACGCCTTGCGTGACAGATGGTCATCCGCCCAGACGGGTTCCCATTTGGTCAGATAATCACGGCTTTTGATGCGTAACGCAGTCCAGTCACGGAAATCGGAATGGACCGGCGGACGCAGGGTCAGCCTTTCAGTCTCGATTCGTAGTTTGCGTTTGAGCAGGAGCATCAGGCCACGCGGCGCTCTTGCAATTCTTCAAGGCCGGGTGCGCCCTCCACAGGACCATAAAGCGCAAGGGCCGCAGGCGCAGTCTGTGCCATACGCTCTGCCAGATCACGCACGTCTCCTGTTGTCACAGCATCAATTTTCTCAATTGTCTCTGACAGGGGCGGAATGCGGTCCCAAATCTGGATCAGCCGGGCCAGACGTTCTGCGCGGTTGGATGGGCTTTCAAGGCCCATCAGCAGCCCCGCTTTCATTTGCGCACGTGCGCGGGCAACTTCTGCCGGGCTCATGTCCGTTGCTGCACGCTTCATCTCGTCAATCGTGATCATGGCCAGTTCCGGCAGTTGCTCGGCTGATGTGCCTGCATAGATCGTGGTCATACCGGTATCCGCATAAGCCCCCGCTTGGGCGAAGATCGTGTAGCAAAGACCCCGGTTTTCACGGATTTCCTGAAACAGGCGCGACGACATACCGCCGCCGAGGGCAGAGGCGTAGATCTGCGCGACATAAATATCGTCCGCGCTGTAGTTCGGAGATTCGAAACCAAGTGCGAAATGCGCCTGTTCCAGTGATTTGACCCGGCGGGTTTCGCCGCCCTTGAAACTGGCAGCGTCCATTTTGAATAAGGGCTTGGCAGGCATGTCGCCAAACAATTCTTCGGCCAGTTTCACAATTGCGTCGTGATCCACAGCACCCGCCGCGGCGAGGACCATTTGTTCGGGGCCGTAGTGGTCAGAGATAAACCCTTGTAGATCAGTCCGGTTGAAGTTGGAGACCCGTTCACTTGGGCCAAGGATCGTGCGGCCCAACGCCTGATCGGGATAGGCTTGTTCTTGCAACCAGTCAAAAATCACATCATCCGGCGTGTCGAGCGCCTGACCGATTTCCTGCAAAATCACTCCGCGTTCAACCTCGATCTCGTTTGGATCAAGGATCGGATTGCGCAGAATGTCCGCGATGACATCCAGCCCAAGCGCTACATCGTTTTCGAGAACACGCACGTAATAGGCCGTCACCTCGCGCGAAGTATAAGCGTTGATGTAGCCGCCGACGTCTTCGATCGCTTCGGCAATTTGCAGCGATGTGCGTTTGTTCGTGCCTTTGAATGCCATGTGTTCCAGAAAATGCGCGATGCCGTTTTGCTGCGGCGCTTCATGGCGCCCCCCCGCGTTAACCCACACGCCAATAGAAGCGGAGGCAAGACCCGGCATATGTTCGGTGACGATGCGGAACCCATTGGCGAGACGATGTTCGTTCAGGCTCATGTGTTGAGGGCCCCGTTGATATGCGCCTTGAGCGCGGTAAGGTCATTGGCGACACGGGTCAGGCGTTCGGGACGCTCAAACAGGTCGGCCATACGGGCGGGCAATGGTGGGCGGATGCCTGTCGCCGCTTCAACCGCATCCGGGAATTTGGCGGGGTGCGCTGTGGCAAGAGTGATCATCGGGGTAATCGCCTCGCGCTGCTCGTTGGCGACTTTGACGCCAACAGCTGAGTGCGGACAGAGCAATTCGCCGGTTGTCGCGAGCGACGATGTGATGGTTGCAGTGGTTTCAGTCTCGGAGGCGCGACCGGATGAATAGATATCCTGCAAGGACTGCATCGCCCCTTGGGAGACATCGAAACCACCCTCACCAAGTTCATTCATCAGTTGCGCCACCGCATTGCCGTCACGCCCGTAGGCGTCAAACAATGCACGTTCAAAATTGGAACTCACCTGAATGTCCATCGACGGACTGATGGAGGGATGCACGCCGCCCTTGTGATAGCCCTGCCCCTTTAGGCAACGGTCCAGAATGTCGTTCTGGTTGGTGGCCACAACAAGATCTTTGATCGGGAGGCCCATCTGTTTGGCAATGTAGCCTGCAAAAATATCACCGAAGTTACCGGTTGGGACGGTAAAGCTGATCTCACGCTGCGGTGCACCCAACGAGACTGCGGAAGAGAAATAATAGACGACCTGCGCCAGAACGCGGCCCCAGTTGATCGAATTCACGCCAGCGAGTTTCACCCCGTCGCGGAATTCGAAATCGTTAAACATGTCTTTCAGACGCGCTTGGCAGTCATCAAAATCACCGTCGACGGCAAGCGCATGCACGTTACTTTCAACCGGCGTTGTCATCTGACGACGCTGCACATCGCTGACGCGGCCATGCGGATAGAGGATAAAGACATCCACATTGTCGAGACCGCGAAACGCCTCTATCGCGGCGGAGCCTGTATCACCGGAAGTTGCGCCAACGATGGTGACACGCTCACCTTTACGCCCCAGCGCCTTCTGGAACATCTGGCCAATCAGCTGCATGGCAAAGTCTTTGAATGCCAATGTGGGACCGTGGAACAATTCCAGCAGGAAATGGTTCGGGGCTAATTGCACCAGTGGCGCGCGGGTATCATGTCCGAAGGTGTCGTAAGCGTTGGCGATCAACTCGCGAAACTCATCGTCGGTGAAGGTATCCCCTATGAAAGGACGCATGACCGTGAAAGCAACGTCTTCGTAAGACTGGCCTGACATGGCGGCGATTTGCGCACGGCTCAGTGTCGGGATCGTTTCAGGCACATAAAGGCCACCGTCACGGGCAAGGCCGGTCAACATCGCCTCTTCAAAACTCAGAACGGGCGCTGTGCCGCGGGTGGAAATGTAGCGCATGGGTATCAGCTTTCGGATGTGGGCGCGCGACGGCGGCGCAGGAACAGGACGGACATGGCAAGCCAGATGGCGGCCAGCGAGAACCATGTAATGGCATATTGAAGGTGATCATTGGGGATGCGGCTGGTATCGACGGGCAGCGGTGTGACGGCAGGATCATCATTTGATGTCTCACGAACAACCAGCAGGATATTTCCCGTGCCCAAAGCAGTGGCGAGGGCATCGACATCACGGGCAAACCAGATGTTGTTGGCCAGATCAGGTTCGGGCGTGAAACCGTCTGTTTCCTGTGGCCATTGCAGGTTGCCGGTCAGCGTGATGGGGCCTGTTGGCGTAACGATATCTCTGGCCTCTACAGATACAAAACCACGATCAACCAAAAGGCGGGCGTCGTCTGTGTCAAATGCAGTGATCAAACGATAACCGGCTCCGACATCTTTCTGGGAAACCAGCACACGAACCGTCTCGCCGCGGAACTCACCGGTCACTTCAACCGGAAGATAGGCATCCGCAACTGTATCAGGGTCGCTTGGCAATGCGACGGGGGCCGCCAGAATACGCGAGTCAATATCTGCAATCACGCCTTCTTTCCACGACAGTCTTTGCATTTGCCACACGCCAAGTGCCACCAGAATGGCAGCACCACCAAGGCCGACAATGAGCAGGAAAAGGGCGCGGTTCATGGAGCCAATCAGCCTCATAGAAAAAGCGCGCAAACGGATGTTCGCGCGCTTCGGGTTTTCGTGGATTGGAGCGTCAGATGCAACCCCGCTTTGCGGTCTTAGGACGGGATGCCCCAAACGTAGACAGCGAAAAACAAGAAGAGCCAGACCACGTCAACGAAGTGCCAGTACCAGGCCGCCGCTTCGAATCCGACATGCTGTTCCGGTGTGAAATCGCCCTTGATCGCACGGATCAGGCAAACCCCCAGAAAGATGGTACCGATGATGACGTGAAAGCCGTGGAAACCGGTGGCCATAAAGAAGTTCGAGAAGAACTTGTCACCGCCGAATACCCAGCCTTCGTGCAGCAGATGCGCATATTCGTAGGCCTGCAAAGCCGTAAACGCGATGCCAAGCACGATAGAGATCGCAAGTCCTGCAATCAGGTCCTTACGGTTGTTTTCATGCACAAGCGCATGGTGCGCCCAAGTAACGGCACAACCGGACAACAGCAGAATCAAAGTGTTGATCAACGGAAGGTGGAAAGCATCAACCTGATAGATCTCCGGTGGCACATAGGTTGACCCTACATATTCGTTCATCGGATAGATCGCGTGCTTGAAGAATGACCAGAACCAAGCGGCAAAGAACATCACTTCAGACATGATAAACAGGATAAAGCCGTAGCGCAGGCCGATACGCACAACAGCCGTGTGATCGCCAATCCGGCTTTCCAGCACAACGTCACGCCACCAGCCGAACATCACATAAAGTGTTGCAACAAAACCGCCCAAAAACAGAAAGGGCGTTATATCATGCATCCAGAGCACGGCCCCAAACAGCATGACAAAGCCAGCAATTGCGCCCAGCAGTGGCCAAGTGGATGGCGCGAGGATGTGGTAGTCGTGGTTCTTTGCGTGGGCCATGGCTGGCGGTCCTTCTTAGTTCAGGTCTGTTGTGGTCGCTGCATCGAGGGCTGCGTAACCTTCGGGCAGATCAATTTCGTAGAATGTATAGGAAAGCGTGATGGTGTGTACATACTTCCCATCGCGATCCTTGACAATTTCGGGGTCGACAAAAAAGCTGACGGGCATCTGAACGGTCTCACCGGGGGCCAGAACCTGTTCCTCAAAGCAGAAGCAGTCGATTTTGTCGAAAAACGCGCCCGCGGTGTAGGGCGTGACGTTATAGCTCGCTTGACCTGCAATCGGGCGGCTGGTCGGGTTGTGCGCCTCGTAAAACGCCAAAGCGGTTTCGCCGATACGGACTTCCATCTCGCGAACGACCGGTTTGAATTCCCACGCCATGTTGTTGTTCAGCGTGCCGTCAAAGCGCACCTTGATCGTTTGATCCAGAATTTCGTCCGAGGCATATTCGACTTGCCCCGGCACCCCACCAAAGCCTGTGACGCGGCAGAACCAGTCATAGAACGGGACGGATGCCCACGCGAGGCCGCCCATCACCACGACAAGCGAGACAGTTTGTGCAACAGTTCTTGCCGGACCCGTCAACGCCATCAGTTGTCTCCCTGTGCAGATGTCCCACTTGCCTGCCCAACTGTGCCGGGTGCTGTAGCAAAATCGATCTGGGTGATTTTCACAAACGTCAGCGCCATGACCAGCACGACAAATCCGCCGAGCATCAGGCCAACGCCAACATTGCGTCCTTTACGCCGCCCGTGCATTTCATGTTCCGCGCGTATCGCCATTACCAGCCTCCAAGACCATAGGGGCGCAATGTCGCTTCGATCAGGATCGCGCCGAAATGCAAGAACAAATAGTAAAGTGACAGACGGAAGAATTTGCGCTCGACCAGATAATTGTCTTTCTCGGCCATGGCTTCGTCGCGCTGCCAGATGCGGTAGGCCCCCAGCAGGAAGAGCGCGTTCAGCACGATGGCAAAGCTCAGATAGATATAGCCGCCAATGGCCGTGAAACCTGTGCCAACCGCAAGGATCGCCAGCAGCACGGTATAGGCAACGATGTGCCGACGAGTGGAGGGACGACCATGCGTAACCGTAAGCATTGGCACGTCGGCATCGTCATAATCCGAGCGCATGAACAGGGCCAGCGCCCAGAAATGCGGCGGCGTCCACATGAAGATCAACGCAAACATCAACCAAGCTTCAACCGAAAAACTGCCGGTGGCGATGATCCAGCCGATAACAGGCGGGAAAGCACCAGCTGCCCCACCGATTACAATATTCTGGGGCGTGGAACGCTTGAGCCACATGGTGTAGAAAATCGCGTAAAACAAGATGGTAAACAGCAACATACCTGCGGCAAGCAGATTTGCGCTGAGCGCCAGCATCATGACGGATAGACCGGAAAGAGCGACACCAAGGGCCAGGGCCTCGCCCGGCTGTACTTTGCCAGCAGGGATCGGGCGTTTGGCCGTGCGTTTCATAACCGCATCAATATCGGCGTCCCACCACATGTTAAGCGCGCCGGACGCCCCTGCCCCGATAGCCACAAAAAGGATCGACGCAAACCCGATCACAGGATGCACGGAAACGGGCGCGGCAAGCATGCCGACCAAAGCCGTAAACACGACAAGCTGCATCACGCGAGGTTTCAAAAGTGCGAAGTAGTCGCCCAATTGTGCCTCGTACTCTGTCGCTGGTGTATTGGTGATGTCAGTCATAACAACCTGTTTTGGTGGAGGGGCGGGATCATTTCCGCCACGCGCGGGCGAAAGGCGGGGATTTCCCCCGCCTTCGGGTTTACTTGGAGGCAACAGTCACAGCTTGTGGAATACCTGCGTATTCCTCTTTGGCTTTGCCGATCCATTCTGCGTAGGCTTCCTCGGATACAACTTTGACCGTGATCGGCATATATGCATGGGCCTGACCGCAAAGTTCGGAACACTGACCAAAGTACACGCCTTCACGATCCGCGTTGAACCATAGCTCGGCCAAACGACCCGGAACCGCGTCCTGCTTTACGCCGAATGCTGGGATGGTCCATGCATGGATCACGTCGGAGCCTGTGACCTGCATCACGATTGTCTTGCCCACTGGCACAACAACGGCCGTGTCTGTCGCCAACAGCCATTCGTTGCGCGAATAACCAGCGTCTTCCAGCTTCTTGATCATCGGCTCGTTAAGAAGGTTGGCAACCGCGCCCGCTTCTTCCTCTTCCGAGGACAGCGTCGCTGGTGCGCCGATCATATAGCTGTCAAAGCCAAAACCGTCGTCGACGTATTCATAGGACCAGTACCACTGGTTGCCGATCGCCTTGATCGTCACATCAGCCTCGGGAATTTCCTGCTGACGGAACAGAATTGGCAGGGAGTAAGCACCAATCAGTACGAGAACGAGGATCGGACCAATAGTCCAAGCCACTTCGACGGGTGTGTGGTGGGTAAAGGACGCAGGCGTCGGATTGCGCTTGGCGTTAAAGCGAAATGCGACCCAAAGGATCAGGCCTGTCACAAAAACCGTGATGACGGTGATAATCACGAGAATCAGCCAATCCAGATCGTGAATGTCTTGCGCAAGGCGGGTGACTGCTGGCTGAAAGCCTGTCAGGCCATCTACAGGGGCGCCGATCACTTCAAGACCGTCGATCCGCAAAGCGTCCTGCGCCATTGCTGGCAAGGCTGAAGCAGCAGCCATGAGTGCACTGAGAGAGAATAGTTTTTTCATGTGTCGTCCTGATCTTGTGACCAAAGTTGGCTACGTATGTCATGGCAGGGTACTTGGTCTGCGCCCCGCCTCACTTGTCTAGCGTTGTATTCTTGATGCTTACAATCATATTCTAAACCCAAGATAAAGTCATTCGATTGCGTCAAACAGACGCTGCGCGGGAAAATAACCGCAAATACAGGATACCCTTGATGACCCAGCCCCCCTTTTCGCCGTTCGATTCTTCTTTGGATCAAGATACAGCGCTGACAATCCTGCGCGAAGCTGTTGCCGGTGCCGATGACGGCGAGTTGTTTTTTGAACGCCGCCGCTCTGAGGCGCTGATGTTTGATGATGGTCGCCTCAAGACCGCAAGTTACGACGCTTCCGAAGGATTCGGCCTGCGTGCGGTGCGCGGCGAGGTGGCGGGATACGCACATTCCACCGAGATTTCCGAGAACGCACTGCGCCGCGCGTCTGAAACCGCGCGTCTCGCGGTCGGTGATGGCGGCGGCACATGGGCAGATGCACCTGAAGGCACGAACCGGAAACTCTATACCGATGAAGATCCGATCGAAGGCGCAGCATTTCCGGTCAAGATCGAAACATTGCGTGAAATGGATGATTTCATGCGTAGTCTGGACAAACGCGTAGTGCAGGTTAGCGCCAGCATCGCTGCAAGCCTGCAAGAGATTGAAATCCTGCGTCCCGAGGGCACCTCCGTGCGCGACATCCGCCCGATGACACGTGTAAATGTATCTGTGATCGTCGAACAGGACGGCCGCCGCGAAAGCGGGTCTGCGGGTGGCGGCGGACGTGTGGGCCTTGATGGGTTGCTCGATCCGGCAGATTGGCAGGCCAAAGCCCGCGAAGCACTCAGGATCGCCTTGGTAAATCTTGACGCTGTCCCTGCCCCCGCCGGTGTGATGGACGTGGTCCTTGGCCCCGGTTGGCCCGGTATTTTGCTGCATGAGGCAATTGGACATGGCTTGGAAGGTGATTTCAACCGCAAGGGTAGTTCCGCCTTTGCCGGATTGATGGGCGAACAGATTGCGTCCAAAGGGGTGACGGTGCTGGATGATGGCACCATCCCTGACCGGCGCGGCTCTATTTCAGTTGATGATGAAGGCACGCCCAGCGCCAAAAACGTGTTGATCGAGGACGGGAAACTGGTCGGTTACATGCAAGACCGCCAGAACGCGCGCCTCATGGGCGTGAAGAGCACCGGCAACGGGCGGCGGCAATCTTATGCGCATATCCCGATGCCACGCATGACCAACACCTATATGCTGGGCGGCGATGCAGCGCCGGGTGATATTGTCGCTGATCTGAAAGACGGGATTTATGCAGTCGGGTTTGGCGGCGGACAGGTGGACATCACCAACGGTAAGTTTGTGTTTTCCTGTACTGAAGCCTACCGCGTTGAAAACGGCGTTGTCGGCGCTCCTGTCAAAGGCGCGACCCTGATCGGGGACGGCGCAACTGCGCTCAAAAAAATCCGCGCTATTGGCAATGATCCGGCACTCGATCCGGGCATGGGCAATTGCGGCAAGCAAGGGCAATGGGTGCCTGTTGGCGTGGGCCAGCCGACACTGATGATTGGCGGGCTGACTGTTGGCGGATCGGCGGCTTGAGGTATGCGCGAGGGTTGGCCCGTCTGGCAGATTGATCCGGTTGCGGCAAAAGAAATCGGTTGGGATTACTGGTTCATTTCATTTCTTGCGGCGGCTCTGCTTCCTTATTTAATTGGGTGCTTTTTGGCACTATATTCATGGCTTCCCCAAATCCATCCTTTGAATTCCTAGGACTAGTTGGTCTCCTGCTCACATTGGGAATCAAACACATAATCATCGGCGTTCTGGTCGGGGTAGTAATCTTTTGGCTCTGTGCGCGTTTGGGATACGGAGGCTGGGGAACCGCCTTGCTGATCGGAGCGCTGGTAGCGAGTGGAGAGTATCTTCGGCTGTTACTATTCGCCACTCATATAGCCGACACTCGAAATATCCTGATCTTTGCGACAATTGGTATGATAATCGCAGGCATTTTCTGGATAATGTTACGGATTATGAAACCTTCGGCGTTTTCCTCAAATTAATCGCGCAAAAGCCGTTGAACCTAATTGCCCTCATTCGATTCACCCCCTGTTAACCAGGTCGGCATATACCTGATTCTAGCAACGGACGGAGACACGGGATGACTGACAAGGACGACTATTATCCTTCTTCCACTCACCCCCCACTCCCACCCACCCCGGAAGATGACCAGTTTTCCTGTCTTCGTTTGTTGCGCTCGCGCCGGGTTGGCATAGCCACGTATAAACGACTGCTGACTGAACACGGCACTGCGCAAAATGCGCTGGCCGCGCTGCCGGAGGTGGCGCGCGCCGCGGGCGCGTCGGGGTATCAGGTCTGTCCCGAGGGCGTTGTATACGCCGAACTGAAAGCTGCAAAAGCGGCTGGGGCGCGTTTGATTGCGCAAGGCAGCGCAAACTACCCTGAAATCTTGACGGAGATTGACGATGCACCCCCGTTCTTGTGGGGAATTGGCGACACTTCCATGTTGTCACGGCCAATGATCTCGATGGTCGGCGCGCGCAACGCGTCCTCTCTTGGCACCCGCATGGCCAAGGCATTGGCCCGTGATCTGGGGGCTGCAGGATATGTTGTTGTGTCCGGGCTTGCACGCGGCGTGGACGCGGCCGCGCATCTGGCCGCGCTTGATACAGGCACAATCGCTGTACAGGCTGGCGGCGTCGACGTCATGTATCCGTCCGAAAACACCGGACTTGCAGAATCCATCGCGAAACAGGGACTGCGCCTGTCCGAGCAGCCGATGGGCTTGCAACCGATGGCGCGTCATTTTCCGTCCCGTAACAGGATTATCTCCGGACTGTCCCGCGCTACAATTGTGGTTGAGGCTGCGGCCAAATCAGGCAGCTTGATCACCGCACGCGATGCCCTGGATCAGGGTCGGGATGTGCTTGCGGTACCCGGCCACCCGTTTGATGCGCGCGCTTCTGGATGCAACATGTTGCTGCGCGACGGAGCCACGTTGATCAGGTCCGCCGAAGATGTGTTTGAAGTTCTGGGCCAGCCCGCCGCCTTGGCACGGAAAAAGTCGGGCCCTGCACTAAAGGTGCCCGCGCAAAAGCGCAGCTTGCGTGAAACGGCCGCTCTGCATCTTCAAGTCCTGTCCCGTCTTGGCCCTTCTCCGGTGGCCGAAGACCAACTTATCCGTGATCTTCAGGCACCCGCGGCGCAGGTTGCTCCCGTGCTGGTTGATCTGGAACTGGACGGCAAGATCGCACGGCGACCGGGTGGTTTGTTAAGCAAAGTTATCTGAAATCCCGATGAATTCTGAAATAGTTTTCCGCACAGAACCGGCGTTCCGCGCTGCCCGATCTGTGCATACCAAATTCTTCGGAACCGTGGCCATTCGACCGCAACAACAAAGTCTTATCTAGGCACCAACTAAGCTGTCGCATTGACAATGCCCCCCCCAATCCCACATGTGACACCGCAAAGACCACCCCAATCTCCCACGTAAGGTGCTTACATTTATGCCTGTAGTTGTTGTCGAATCCCCGGCCAAAGCCAAAACGATCAACAAGTATTTGGGCGATAACTACGTCGTTCTGGCATCATATGGTCATGTGCGCGACCTACCGCCGAAAGACGGATCGGTCGACACCGACCACGATTTCGATATGAAATGGGAAATTGCCAGCGACAGCAAAAAACATGTCAAAGCGATTGCGGATGCACTGGCGGACGACAACGAACTGATCCTCGCAACCGACCCCGACCGCGAAGGCGAGGCGATCAGTTGGCACTTGCAAGAGGCGTTAACCAAGCGCAAGTCGATCAAGAAAGACACGCCCGTCAGCCGCGTGGTGTTTAACCAGATCACCAAGAAGGCCGTGACCGAGGCAATGGAAAACCCCCGCCAGGTGGATATGCCGCTGGTGGAAGCGTACCTTGCACGGCGTGCGCTTGATTATCTGGTGGGATTCAAGCTGTCGCCGGTTTTGTGGCGCAAATTGCCCGGTGCAAAGTCGGCGGGTCGCGTGCAATCGGTGACGCTGCGCATCATTGTCGAGCGCGAGATGGAAATCGAAGCTTTCCGCAATCGCGAATACTGGACGGTCAAGGCATTGCTCACCACGCCGAGGGGGCAGGAATTCGAAGCACGCCTGACAACCTTGGCCGGCAAGAAACTCGACAAGTTCGACATTGCGGACAGCACACAGGCTGAAATGGCCGTTCAAGCAATCAGCTCACGTGATTTGTCTGTCACGTCTGTTGAAGCAAAACCTGCCACACGCAATCCGTCCGCGCCTTTCATGACGTCGACCTTGCAACAAGAGGCCAGCCGCAAGTTCGGTATGGGCGCACGCCAAACCATGTCCACCGCCCAACGCCTGTATGAGGCAGGACACATTACCTATATGCGAACAGACGGTATCGATATGGCCCCCGAAGCCATTGTCATGGCGCGGGATGCGATCAAAGATCGTTATGGCGCGGAATACATCCCGTCCGAGCCGCGGATTTACAAAAATAAAGCCAAGAACGCGCAGGAAGCCCACGAATGTATCCGCCCGACGGATATGGCCAAAGACGCACCTTCGCTCAAACTCGAATCTGATCAGGCGAAACTATATGATCTGATTTGGAAGCGCACACTGGCATGCCAGATGGCCAGTGCCAAACTGGAACGCACCACTGTCGAAATCGGCAGCAAGGACAGCCAAGTTGGCCTGCGTGCGACTGGGCAGGTCATGTTGTTTGACGGTTTTCTGCGCGTTTATGAAGAAGGCCGCGATGATGTCGTGGACGAGGACGACAAGCGCCTGCCGCAAATCTCGGATGGCGACACCATGGACAAACGCTCCGTCACGCCCGAGCAACATTTCACGCAGCCACCGCCCCGCTATACCGAAGCGACACTGGTGAAACGGATGGAAGAGCTGGGCATCGGCCGCCCCTCCACCTACGCCAGTATTGTGACAACCATTCAGGATCGTGGCTACGTGCGCCGCGAAGGGCAGCGGTTGATCCCAGAGGACAAGGGACGGTTGGTGACGGCTTTCCTTGAAAACTATTTCCGCAAGTACATCGGCTATGATTTCACTGCCGATCTGGAAGACCAGTTGGATAAAGTGTCGGCGAATGATGCGGACTACAAAGACGTGCTTGAGCGGTTCTGGCGCGATTTTTCAGCGGCGATTGCGGAAACCGCTGATTTGCGCATCACCGAAGTCCTTGAAAAAATCAACGAAGTACTGGAACCACATCTGTTTCCGCCACTAGAAGACGGGGGCGATCCACGTCTGTGCCCCAACTGTGGTAAGGGCCGCCTTTCCATGCGCACCGCGCGCTCAGGCGGCGCATTCATCGGCTGCTCCAGCTACCCTGAATGCCGCTATACCCGCCCCTTTGGTCCACCGAACCCCGAAGCAGAAGCATCCGCTATTCCCCCGGACGGCAAGTTGCTTGGAACCGATGCAGGTGATGAAATCCGCGTCTTCAAGGGGCGCTTTGGCCCTTATGTCCAGCGGGGCGAAGTCACCGAAGAGAACAAGAAACCGCCACGCCAGTCGATTCCCAAAGATTGGGAGCCGGAGGAGTTGGAGCTTGAGCGTGCCTTGATGTTGCTGTCGCTGCCACGTGAAATCGGGCCGCACCCCGAGGATGGCATCACGGTCTGGGCCAACATCGGGCGCTACGGGCCGTACCTTAAACACGCCCCCAGCACATCGGATCGCGGTGGCACCAATGCCAACCTTGAGGACATTGACGAAGTATTCACCGTCGGCATGAACCGAGCCGTGCAATTGTTGGCCGAAAAGGTCGCCAGCCGCGGCGGCCGGGGTCAGGCCGCAAAACCGCTGCGCGAATTGGGCGAACATCCGGTGGCGGGTGGTCCGGTTAATGTGATGAAGGGCAAATACGGTCCTTACGTGAAGTGGGAAAAGATCAATGCGACGATCCCCGACACCATCGAGCCTGATGACATTACCCTCGATCAGGCCGTTACCTTGATCGACGAACGGGCCGAGAAGGCGGGCAAAAAGAAACCAGCTGCAAAAAAGAAGGCGGCACCGAAGAAAAAGGCCGCTCCAAAAAAAGCTGCGACCAAAAAACCGGCAGCCACAAAACCTGCTACAAAAAAGAAAGCCTCCGTCGAAAAAGACAAATGAGCTCCGCCTCATAACTTCGTGATTTGTAACCTCGCGCATGCACTGTCAGATCAGCCGTTAAAGAAAGAAACGGATGAAAGGCAGAGCAATGTCACAAACCCTATTCACACGGCGCGCAATTATGGCAGGCGGCACAGCGGCGCTGTTTACCCCGTCCATTTTACCGGCCGAGACGGATGATCCGATCGGAGTGCGGCGAAACATAACCAGCTTTGCTTCGCAAAACTGGCAGGATCACTTTGATACCTTGGGGAAAGCGGCGATTGTCGCTGACACTACATCGCGGGCGCTACATTTCTGGCACGGGGATGGCACCGACTATCGCGTCTATCCCACCTCAGTCCCTATGACCGAAGAACTGACCAAGCGCGGCTATACAAAAATCGTACGCAAGAAAGAAGGACCGGACTGGACCCCGACCGCGTCGATGATGGAACGCTTTCCGGACTACAAATATATGCCGCCAGGACCAGATAATCCGCTTGGCACCCATGCAATGTACCTCGACTGGCCCGCCTATATCATTCACGGGACACATGACACGCGCAAGATCGGGCGTCGCTCTTCTGACGGCTGCATCGGCCTGTACAACGAAAAAATCGCCGAGTTGTTTGCACTTTGTCCGATCGGCACACAAGTGCGCATTATCTGATCCTCTGTCCCCTCTCGAAGCGTTTGACACTGCCGCAATGCAGCGTCACAAACATGTCAACGAAATTGACCTTCGAGAGGGAACAAACCCATGAAAAAAGTCTATGGATCAGCCGCCGAGGCGCTGGAGGGCGTGCTGGCGGACGGTATGCTGATCGCTTCCGGTGGCTTCGGCCTTTGCGGGATTCCGGAATTGTTGTTGCAAGCGATAAAGGAAAACGGCGCAAAAAACCTGACGTTTGCGTCCAACAATGCAGGTGTGGATGACTTTGGTATCGGCATTCTGTTGCAGACCAAGCAGGTCAAGAAAATGATCAGCTCTTATGTCGGTGAAAATGCCGAGTTTATGCGCCAGTACCTTTCTGGCGAACTGGAGCTTGAGTTCAACCCCCAAGGCACGCTGGCCGAGCGCATGCGTGCTGGCGGCTGCGGTATTCCGGGTTTCTACACCAAGACCGGCGTTGGCACGGTCATTGCCGAGGGCAAGGAAGTCAAAGAATTCAACGGAGAGGAATACATCCTCGAAGAAGGAATCTTTGCCGACCTCAGCATCGTGAAAGCGTGGAAAGCAGATGAGACAGGAAATCTTGTGTTCCGCAAAACTGCGCGCAACTTCAACCCGCCCGCCGCCATGTGTGGCAAGATCTGTATTGTCGAGGTCGAAGAGATTGTGCCGACTGGTTCGCTTGATCCCGACAACATCCACCTGCCCGGCATCTATGTGCACCGCATTGTTCAGGGTGATCACGAGAAACGTATCGAACAGCGGACAACCCGCAAGCGCGAGGAGGCTTGAATTATGGCTTGGGACAGAAACCAGATGGCCGCGCGGGCCGCACGTGAACTCGAAGACGGCATGTATGTGAACCTCGGCATCGGTATTCCGACGCTGGTGGCAAACTATGTGGGCGACAAGGATATCACCCTGCAGTCAGAGAATGGCATGCTGGGCATGGGTCCGTTCCCCTATGAGGGTGAAGAGGACGCCGACCTGATCAACGCAGGCAAGCAAACGATCACTGAAATGGACCGTACCGCATACTTTGATTCTGCTACTTCCTTCGGCATGATCCGTGGTGGCAAGATCGCAGCGGCGATCTTGGGGGCCATGGAAGTTGCCGAAAACGGTGATCTGGCGAACTGGATGATCCCTGGCAAGCTGGTCAAGGGCATGGGCGGCGCAATGGATCTTGTTGCGGGCGTCGGAAAAGTGATCGTTGTCATGGATCACACCAATAAGCACGGCGACAGCAAAGTGCTCAAGGAATGTACGCTACCGCTCACCGGTAAAGGCGTTGTTGACCGCATCATCACCAATCTGGGTGTGCTGGACGTGGTCGAAGGTGGCCTGCGGATTGTCGAATGTGCAGACGGTGTGAGCGAAGAAGAATTGCGCGCATCCACAGAAGCGACATTGGTCTAACCCGCAACACTATATACTCATGTCCCCGCCATGTACCGAAACGGTAACTGGCGGGGACGTTTTTTTTCATCAGATGACATCAAATCAAACTTGTGAAAGTTTCGACCTCCGCAAGCTCAGTTCAAAGCAGCGAACACACAGCCATCCGAGATCAATTCTGGCGGTGTCTGGCATAGCCCCTTTGCCACCTGAAACGCGGCCAGCACTTTGGGTACATAGTCACGGGTTTCCGGAAATGGCGGCACTCCTGCATGTTTGCGTACGGACCCTTCGCCAGCATTGTATCCGGCAAGCACAAGAATAGGGTCGCTGTCGAATTCCTGCATCAACCAATCGAGATATTTGACGCCGCCTGTTATGTTCTCTTTGGCAACGAGGCTGTCACCCACCCCAAACCGCGAGGCGGTGTCTGGCATCAATTGCATCAGGCCTTGTGCCCCTGCCCTGCTTACCGCATCTGCCTTACCGGCTGACTCGACAGTAATGACGGCCAGCACCAATGCAGGCGATACCTGTGTGCCGATGGTTGAACGCAGAATATCGATGCCATTGGTACGTGCGATGTCCTGCATCTGTTGCAGACGCGGTGCGGGCACCTTGCTTGTTGCCCCGGCCAAGGTCGTAATCGCCTTTTGCAACCGTCCAGGTCCGGCGCTTGCCGCAGCAGGTGACACCTTTTCCCAGAACCAGTCATATTGACCCGGTGTCTGGCGTGTGACGGTGCCAGCCGGGTTCGCAGCGGCTACTGGCACTTCCGCCTCTGACGGGGCAGCAGGGACAATTTGGATGTTGATCCGGTTCTTGCTGCCCGACTTTGGCGGTTTTATCCGTTTTGCACTGAAGTCGGGAAAGGGCTTTGGCCCCTCCGCATAGGCCGGAACCATGCTGAGCGCTCCCAAAAGGAGCGAATACTTTAGAAATCGGGTCATGCCTGCCTGCTTTTTGTTGTGCTTATTGGCTCGATTTATCGAAATATCCCACAAAAAGCGGTTCCAAACCAGCCAATCGTGGCACCAAACATGGCGATTTCGCCTTATTTCAGCGCGGAAAATGAAGAATTCTATTTAACTCGCAGCATATTTCTCATTTTTATTAATATAAATCAAAGCGGTAACAAAAAAGTAGTCGGAATCCACCACGTAAATGAAAAAGTCACATTTGCCGCCAAATTCACGCCCCAATCGCAGGTGTATATAGGGTCATACCAAGTCGAGCAGCAGCCAACTGAGAGAAACGGTTGCTACAGAGTTCGGCGGGGTTGGAAACTTAAACTTATATGATCCTTGGAGGGACATACTATGATGAACTTTATCAAAAACTTCCGCAAAGACGAAGACGGCGCAGTAACAGTTGACTGGGTAGTTTTGACAGCTGCCGTTGTTGGCCTGGCCGTAGCAGCCTACTCGTCCATCGAATCCGGCGCGTCTACCCTGACCGCCAACACAGGTACATTCCTGGACGGCCGCGACCCTAACTAAGTTTAGGACGCTAGCTTGATCTAGTGCTTTGGGGGTCACGTTCCACCTATCGGAGCGTGGCCCCTTTGCCTTCAAGGCAAGATATTTTCACTCCCCATTGCGAGGGCCTAATATGATGACCAAATTCAAAAGCTTCCTGCAATCCGAAGACGGCGCAGTCACCGTGGACTGGGTTGTCCTGACTGCCGCGATTGTTTCGCTGGCTGTGGTTGCGATTTTTGCGATCCAGGGCCCGACTGACGATGTGGGCGATGGTGTTGGCGATTATCTGACCAGCTATACACCCGGTAACTGACGCAAGCCGATGACATGAAGAAAACCGGCCCCCGTGGCCGGTTTCTTTGTTTGCAATACAGGTGCAAACGCTTTTGGGCAAAAATGGGGCCCGCCGCAGCCTTTCCATCAGTGCGGCAAACAATAGCCACATTCGACAAGCATTGTTGATGTGAACAATGAGGCTTCGGGGACAAACCCCGAGCCCGATCAGTAGCAAGAGGTAAGAGATATGCGGATGGTATTTGGACTGGTCCTATTGGTGGGCATCGTGCTTGCTGGCGGGGCTGTATATCTAGCCAAGGATCGGATCGCGCAGTACCAATACGCGAACGCACAGGCTCAGGCCGCCTTGGCTAAAGTTGTCGCAACCGAGACAGTCTATGTGGCACAGGGTCCGTTGAAATACGGACAGAAACTGACCAAAGAAGACGTCCGTGCTGTTGATTGGCCGGTGAACGCAATTCCCGAAGGTTCCTTCAAGGAGCTGACCGAGATTTTCCCAGAGAACACCGACGAACTGCGCGTTGTTCTGCGCGTAATTGAAAAAGATGAAGCGATCCTTGCACTCAAGGTGACGGAACCTGGTGAAGATACCGGCCTGACATCACGTCTTGAGCGGGGGCAGCGCGCCTTTACCATCAAGGTCGACGTGAACAGCGGCGTTTCAGGCTTCCTGCGCCCTGGTGATACCGTTGACGTCTATTGGACTGGCCGGGTGAGTATCGGACGTGATGTGAATGACAAAGGCGATGTGACCAAACTGATCGAACCCGGCGTCAAGATCATCGCGATTGACCAAAGTGCAGGCGACAACCTTGACGAGGCGACGATCGCGCGCACCGTTACGGTTTCTGTCAGCCCGCAGCAGGTCGCAAGCTTTGCGCAGGCGCAATCAACCGGCACCCTTTCGCTGTCTCTTGTTGGTGCCGAAGACGACACTGTTGCCGACGCCATCGAAGTGGACCAGCGCAAACTTCTCGGCATCGAGTCACGTGAAGAAATTGCAGAAATCGAGCAGGAGAAGGTCTGTACCATTCGGACACGTCGCGGTGCCGAAGTTGTCGTCCTGCCCATCCCCTGTACGAATTAAGTCAAAAACTCTGGCAAAACCAGACACTTGAAACAGCGCCGCACACTTGCGGCGCTGTTTCCGTTTGAGATTATGTTGCCATTAACCCACATAAACTGTTTCCCCGAACATGTTGATTCTTGCAATAAAAATGAAACTAACGCAGAGTGATCCTAACGACGGGCGCTAAGACCCATCCCGAGGCGTGATCAAAAAGGCAGGTCACATGAAAATTGACAGATTCCTAAAAGCAGCCCTGCTGGGGCTGACATTGAGTGCCGTACCATTGGCAATATCCACACCGGCTCCGGCCTATGCGGATACTTTGCGAGTGGTCAAGAAAGGTACCAATGCAACATTGAACGTCCCCATGAACAGGGCCGTTGTTGTTGAAAGCGACATCCCCTTTGCTGAGCTCAGCATTGCCAATCCTGGCATTGCCGATATCTCATCCCTCTCGGATCGCACCATCTACGTGCTGGGCAAGTCGCCCGGACTGACCACGCTGACCCTGCTTGATGCAAGCGGCCAGTTGATCACGAACGTAAATGTACGCGTCGCGGCGGATGTAAGCGAATTCAAGGAGCGGCTGCGCCAGATCCTTCCGGGTGAAAAGATCGAAGTGCGCACGGCCAACGATGGCATCGTGCTTTCGGGCACAGTTTCATCGGTCCAGCGTTTGCAGCGTGCCCTTGATCTGGCGGAACGCTACGCACCAGAGCGCGTGTCCAACCTGATGGGCGTTGGTGGCATCCAACAAGTGATGATGAAGGTCCGTTTCGCTGAAATGCAGCGCAACGTGTCCAAATCTCTTAGTTCTTCGCTGTCTTTGAACGGTGTTGTTGGTGGCAGCACCGGTCTCAAGGCCGGTACAGGCACCACAAATATCGAAGCCGGCGTTGTCGGAGCGCTTGGCGGTTCCATTCCAGCGGCAAACCAGAATGCAGGCGCGGTTCTGTTCGGCTTTAACGCCGGATCAACCCAGGTTGGTCTGCTTTTGGAAGCTTTGGAGCAGAAGGGCGTTGTGCGCTTCCTTGCGGAACCCAACCTAGTTGCATTGTCGGGGCAGGAAGCGCGTTTCCTTGCGGGTGGTGAATACCCCATTCCGGTTGCACAGGATGCGGGCCGGATTGCCGTTCAGTATAAACCATTTGGTGTTGAACTTGCCTTTATTCCGCGTGTTGTGGGCAAAGACCTGATCAACCTCGAACTCAAGGCCTCCGTTTCCGCGATCGACCCAACCAATTCGATTGCTTTGGGCAACGGCATTGAAATCTCGGCCTTTACCCGCCGCGAGACATCTTCAACCGTCGAAATGCGTGACGGCGAAAGCTTTGCGATTGCCGGCCTGTTGACCGATGACTTCAAAGACAACTCCAGTCAGCTTCCCTGGGTCGGTGACGTGCCGATCCTTGGCGCGCTCTTCCGCTCTGCGGATTACCAGCGCAGCCAGACGGAACTGGTTATCATCGTGACGGCCCATCTGGTCACACCGACTCGGGGCGAAGCACTTGCTTTGCCAACAGATCGCATCAAGCCACCGACCGAAAAAGACCTCTTCCTGTTCGGCCGTACCGCTGAGGACACACGTGGTCCGCAGAAAGGTGCTGCAGGAGAGGTTGCCAAACAGGACTTTGACGGTTCATATGGGTATGTACTGGACTAATCAGATGAAAACCCACATGCGCACCAAACTCAAAATCGTCGGCATCACGGCCGGATTGGCGACTGTCCTTGGCTGTGCGCCAAGCTCGGACCCTGTATACACGCAGTTTTACCGTGAAGCTGGTGCGCTGACGGACACCGGGTCCTTTGGCAATGCCAACCTGAACAACCGTTTGGTGATGACCGGCGAGCGTCAATACACCTTTGATCTGGCCAACAGATTCGCAGCCGAAGTCCCCTCTATGGTGACTTTCGCGTTTAATTCCGCTCGCTTGGACGGAAATGCGCAAGCAGCCCTGCGTCAGCAAGCACAATGGATCAGACAATTCCCGGAGATTCGTTTCCGCGTCTATGGTCATACGGATGCAGTCGGGTCTAGCGGTTATAATCGTGGTTTGGGCAAGCGGCGTGCAAATGCTGTTGTCTCTTATCTTTCCACACTTGGAATCAGCCGCAGCCGTCTTGAGGCTGTGGTGTCTTACGGTGAAACGCAGCCGTTGGTGGTTACGCAAGGCCGTGAACGTCGCAACCGTCGTACCGTAACGGAAGTGAGCGGTTTCGTGAAACGTCACCCAACCGTTCTGGACGGTCGCTATGCACAGATTATCTATCGTGACTACGTTGCGAGCGGGACTGCCAAGACCGGCCTGACCGAAACCGAGCTGGGCGAAGTTAACTAAACCTCCCCTCGCTACCCTGGACAAGATCGGGCGCGCCCTTGTGCTGCGCCTGATCAATCCCTTCCGATCCGAGTGATCGTTTCACAATACCCAACAATCGAAACTTTTTGGCCCCAATCTCGCCCCAGTTGGCTGCGATATCCTCTCTCATAGGACAAATGTGTCTGCGCAAAATGCCAGGCACGGGTGAGGTCAAAGGGTGAAAATCTGCACACAAGATGCAGCATGCACCTTTGCCAAACCCTTGTGAGCAAAGGATTAGGCCATGAGTAGCAGTATGCCACAACCCGAAGCAGCCCCAATTGTGGCCTGCACCGTCAGCCGTGACGTACAAAACTTCGATTTGTTGATCGAAGACATGGAGGATGCCCTTGGCGAAAGCTGGGGTGATCTCGGATTTGCGGAGGCATTGGCATTTTTCGGCCAGCCCGAAGCGGAAGCGATGGAATTCATCGCGCTTGCCATGGACGAAACCGACGAGGACAATCTTGTCCTCATGACCGAAATCATCGGTCAGGCGAAATCGCGCGACATCAAGGTGATCTTGATCGCCGAAGATGTCACACCGGCGGCTCTTCATTCCCTGCTGCGCAAAGGTGCAGACGAATTTGTGCCCTACCCCTTGCCCGAAGGTGAATTGGCCCAAGCCATTGAGCGCGTGCGCAAAAAGGACGAGGCCCCTGCCCCCGAAGCTGTCAACGCACCACAACTCAAGGCCGGTGCACAGAAAGACGGTGCATTGATCGTTGTTCATGGTCTCGCGGGTGGCACCGGGTCCACAACCATGGCTGTGAATTTGGCTTGGGAACTTGCCAACGTGACCAAGGACAATCCGCCCTCTGTCTGCCTGCTTGATCTCGACTTGCAGTTCGGTTCGGTTGCGACGTTCCTTGATCTGCCCCGGCGCGAGGTGGTCTATGAAATGTTGTCCGAGACAGAGAATATGGATGAGGAAATCTTTGGTCAGGCTCTGCTGACCTATGAAGAGCGTCTTCAAGTTCTGACAGCCCCGGCAGACATGTTGCCGTTGGACCTTATCAATTCCGAAGATGTGAACCGCATTCTGGATATGGCGTGCAACCAGTTCGACTACGTGATTGTCGATATGCCCTCGACCCTTGTTCAATGGTCCGAAGCGGTGCTGAACAAAGCGCATGTGTATTTCGCGATGCTTGAACTCGATATGCGCTGTGCGCAGAACGCCTTGCGCTTCAAACGCGCTTTGCAGGCCGAGGATCTGCCGGTTGAAAAGATGCGCTATGTGCTGAACCGCGCCCCGAAGTTCACGGATCTCAGCGCCAAGAGCCGGGTCAAGCGGATGGCGGAATCGCTGGGCATCTCCATTGACCTGCAATTGCCGGACGGTGGCAAGCCGATTACGCAAGCCAACGATCACGGCATGCCGCTGGCCAATTCAGCCGCAAAAAGTCCGCTGCGCAAGGAATTGATGAAACTTGCCGCGTCGATCCATGACCTCAAGGGCGACCAAGCCGAAGCAGCCTGATCCCTGATTGAAAGAAACGCACATGTTTTCCAAGTATAAAAAGACAGACGCCAAGGCTGCCAAGGCCCCCGCCGAGGTGATTGATAACGTCACCGCGTTCGAAGAGAAAAAACCTGCAGCAAGCATGCGCAAGGCGCTGAAGCCAGCAGCCGCAGCACCGGTGGACAAAGAGCTCAAGCGCAAGCAACGGATGTCTGACATCAAGTTGGAATTGCACCGTGCGCTTCTTGATAACCTGAACCTTGCGGCGCTTGAGAAAGCGACAGAAGCGGACTTGCGGCAAGAGATCAACGAAATCTCGGCCGAGATTCTCGCGGAGAAGGCCATTGTGCTGAACCGCGAAGATCGCATGACACTGAATGCGGAACTCTACGACGAGGTCACGGGCCTTGGCCCACTTGAGACCTTGCTCAAGGATGAAACGGTCAACGATATTCTGGTGAACGGCCCACAACAGATCTTTGTGGAACGGGACGGCAAGCTGGAACTAACGGATGTTACATTCAAAGACGAACGCCACCTGCTGCGCATCATCGACAAAATCGTATCCGCTGTGGGTCGCCGCGTGGACGAGAGCAACCCTTACGTTGACGCCCGTTTGCAAGACGGCTCACGTTTCAACGCCATGGTGCCACCGGTTGCGGTGGACGGATCGCTGGTTTCCATTCGTAAATTCAAGAAAGACAAACTTGGCATTGATGACCTCGTGAACTTCGGTGCTTTCACCGAAGAGATGGCCGCCTATCTGCAAGCCGCCGTTGCCACACGTCTGAACATCATTGTGTCGGGTGGTACGGGTTCCGGTAAAACAACTACGCTTAACGCGTTGTCCTCTTTTATCGACAACGCCGAACGTATCCTGACAATCGAGGATACGGCGGAACTCCAGTTGCAACAGACCCATGTGGGCCGGATGGAAAGCCGCCCGCCCAACGTGGAAGGCAAAGGCGAGGTATCCCCGCGCGACTGTTTGAAGAACGCCCTGCGTATGCGTCCTGACCGGATCATTGTGGGTGAAACCCGTGGCGAAGAAGTTATCGACATGTTGCAGGCGATGAACACCGGCCACGACGGCTCCATGACCACAATCCACGCCAACAGCGCGCGCGATGGTGTTTCACGTCTGGAAAACATGATCGCGATGGCGGGTATCGAAATGCCGCTCAAGGCCGTGCGCTCGCAGGTATCTTCAGCTGTGAACCTGATCGTGCAGGCCTCGCGTCTACAGGACGGTTCGCGCCGCATGACGTCGATCACCGAAATCACCGGCATGGAAGGTGACGTGATCTCAATGCAGGAAATCTTTCGCTACCAGCGTGTCGGCCTGACACCTGAAAACAAGATTATCGGCCATTTCACGGCCACGGGGGTACGCAGCCACTACGCGGAACGCTTCCGCATGTGGGGCTATGATCTGCCAGCCTCCATCTACGAGCCCATCGCAGCAGAGTAATTCAACGGATGCGCTTCTGGCGCAATAAGGAACAAGGCAATGTCAGCAGAACCTATTATCTATGGCCTGATTTTCGTCGGCGTACTGGTGCTGGTCGAAGGTCTCTATCTGGTGGTCTTTGGTAAATCCATCAGCCTCAACAGCCGCGTGAACCGTCGCCTTGAGTTGCTTGAAAAAGGCACGCGCCGCGAAGAGGTGCTCGACAAGCTGCGCAAGGAAATGCAGCAGCATATGGATGCGAAGACCATTCCGCTATATTCCTTGTTGTCAGAAAAGGCGCAGCGCGCGGCGATTGCGTTTACACCTCAGCAACTCATCATGTTGATGGGTGCTTTGGCTGCAATTGCGTTTCTGGGACTTACCATCGGCACTGAAACCGAGGTCGCGGTGCGCGCTTTGATGTCAGTCGGCATCGGTATCGGCGCGGTGTTTTTCTGGGTTTCGGCCAAGGCGAATAAACGCATGGGAATGATCGAAGAACAACTGCCCGATGCTGTTGAACTGATGGTGCGTTCCTTGCGTGTGGGTCATCCGTTCACAAACGCCATTTCCATCGTGTCCAAGGAAATCCAGGATCCATTGGCATCCGAATTCGGTGTCATCTCGGACGAGGCCGCCTACGGTCGTGACGTTGGTGAGGCGCTCAAGGATATGGCTGAACGTCTGGACATGCAGGATCTCCGCTTCCTTGCTGTTGCGGTTACGATCCAGCAGCAATCCGGTGGTAACCTTGCGGAAATTCTGGCCGGTCTCGCCAAGGTGATCCGCGCGCGTTTCCGTTTGTTCCGCAGGGTCAAGGCGATCACGGCCGAAGCGAAATGGTCAGGCAAGTTCCTGTCCGCCTTCCCGATTGTCGCACTGATCGTCATCAACGTAAGTGACCCTAACTATTACGACGAAGTCATGGAGCACCCCTACTTCATTCCGGCTTGTTTCCTTGTGGGTATTTTCCTTGCGGTGAACCTCTATGTGATGCGCGTTCTAACCGACATTAAAGTGTGAGGGGATTGTCATGGGTTTCTTAAGCTCCATAAACGACCAGATCTCGGCCATTCTTGGCCCGATGGGATTGATCATTATTGTTGGCGTGCTGGGTCTGTGCCTTGTCGCGGTGACAGTCATCATGATGTTCCGCCAACCGGAAGACCCGTTGGAAAAGCTCAAGCGGGCTTCGGCCTCCGGTGCTGTGACGGATGATGGAAAATCGGCGCTGCGTCAATCGGGCGGCAACGCACAATTGCAGAAGTTTGCCAAGTTCCTCGAACCCGAAGACGGGGCGGAGCTTTCTGCCAAACAGCTGGAGTTGCGCCAAGCGGGATATCAGGGCCGCGATGCGGTGCGCATCTTTTACTTTGCGCAGATGGTTCTCGGCCTTCTCGGACTACTTGGTGGTGTTATCTACATCAACTTCATGGGTGGCGGAGAAGGTCTCAGCACACAAAAAACCATGATGTATACCATCGGTCCGGGCGGTATTGGATACTACCTGCCCAAATACTGGGTCACGCGTCGCGTCGAGGCGCGCAAAGAAGAGATTACCCGTGGTTTCCCCGATGCGCTCGACATGATGCTCGTTTGCGTGGAGGCGGGACAGTCTTTGGACCAGTGTATCGTGCGCGTTGCGAACGAGTTGAAGGCCTCTTACCCCGCTTTGTCCGACGAATTCGAGGTTGTTGCCTACGAAATGAAGGCAGGTAAGGACAAGATCACCGTTCTTAACGACATGGGCGACCGATGCGGTGTGCAGGATGTATCGTCCTTTGTGACGGTGCTTGTTCAATCCGCTGCTTTTGGTACATCTATCTCCGATGCCTTGCGGGTTTACGCAGCTGAGATGCGGGACAAACGCGTGATGCGCGCCGAAGAAGCCGCAAACAAGTTGCCAACCAAGATGACACTTGCCACTATGATGCTGACCGTTCCGCCCCTTTTGATCATTCTGGTCGGACCTTCGGTTATGGGCATTACGGAGATGGGCAAAATGGGAGCAGGGCAATAAGGCAGGCATCCTTCGGGCGTTTCTCAAAAGGCGTTCTGGCTACTTTCACTGCAATCGGATTGGCCGCCTGTTCACCGGGCGGCTTTTCTGCGGCAGGCGATCAGGTCTATGCCCCCGGCGTCAATCAACGCGCAACAGCCGAAGACGGCATCGAAGTTGGTCACCGCCTGATCAATGCCGGCCAGTTCGAACTGGCGATCAAGGCCTTCAACCGTGCCGCCCTGGAAGACGGTATCGACGTCGAAATCCTGTCTGGGCTGGGCAGCGCAAACCTTGGCCTTGGTCGTTTGGGGCAAGCCGAAAGCCTTCTGCGCAAGGCAGTAACCGTCGATAGCAAAGTGCCCGAAGTCTGGAACAACCTTGGTGTTGTGTTGATGGAACGGGGCAAGACCAACGAGGCAGAGCAAATCTTCCGGCGTGCCTATGCATTGGATAATGGCGAAAGTGACGCAATTCGAGACAATTTGCGCTTAGCACTCGCAAAATCAGAAAATTCTGATACTTTAGATGTTGACGAGGCAAATTATAAATTGGTGCGGCGCGGCAGGGGCGATTACCTGATCAGCGACCCCCTATAAGACGATGATCGAAAAGATCGAGGCAGAGCAGTAAAAAGGACGCTAAAATGCGCCACCCTATCCTTCTGGCCGTCTGCATTGCAGGCGCTACCGTAGTTGCAGGCTGCGGTGAGAAAGACGCAAACGCCACCGTAGAACGTGCTTTTGAGGACGTGAATGCGCTGGACGGAAATGACCTCTCCGATGTTATGCTAACCGTTGCGGACCCGAACGAGGCTGTGACTTATTTTCAGCGTGTGACAGCGGAAAAACCCGATAATATTGATCATCAACGTGGATTGGCCGCTTCGCTGATCCGTGCAAAACGCTCTGCTGAGGGTGTTGCCGCATGGAAGCGCGTTACGTCGATGCCCGAGACAAATTCAAATGACAGCGTCGAATTGGCTGATGCCCTGATCCGGTCAGGGGATTGGGCAGGTGCCGAAAAGACACTCGACAAGGTGCCACCAACCCATGAGACCTTCAAGCGGTATCGTCTGGAAGCCTTGGTTGCAGACAGCAACAAGGAATGGAAGAAAGCAGACAGCTTTTATCAAACGGCTGTAGGTCTGACCACAACGCCCGGTTCGGTGATGAACAACTGGGGTTATTCCAAGCTGACGCGTGGTGATTACCCCGGCGCGGAACGCCTGTTTTCGGATGCGATCCGTCAGGACGGCGATCTGTTCACTGCCAAAAACAACCTGATCATCGCTCGCGCAGCACAGCGCGACTATACCCTGCCAGTGATCCCGATGGATCAGACAGAGCGTGCACAATTGCTGCACACGATGGCCTTGTCTGCCATCAAACAGGGTGACGTCGAAACGGGCAAAGGCCTGCTGCGTGAAGCGGTTGAAACGCACCCCCAGCATTTCGAGGCCGCAGTGCGGTCCTTGCGCGCGCTTGAGAACGGCTAGGCCATGGCGATCATGGCCACACATGCGATGTGGTTTCTACCCTTCGTGCTGCCCTTGTGCCTCTATGTCGCTTTTACCGACATGGCGCAGATGAAAATCACCAATCAGGCGGTGATCGCACTGGCAGTGGTGTTTATTGTCATCGGTTTTTTCCTGTTTCCATTCACAGAGTACCTGTGGCGACTTGCGGCCTTGATCATTGTCCTCATTTTCGGAGTCATTCTGAATGGTGCCGGTGTGATGGGCGCGGGTGACGCGAAATTCATGGCCGCCGCGGCCCCCTATATTGCTTTGGGTGACCTGCGTTTGTTGATGGCCTTGTTCATGGCAACGTTGCTGGCCGCTGCCGTGGCCCACAAAAGCGTAAAATACACCCCACTACGCCAATTGGCCCCACATTGGGTCAGTTGGGAACGCAAAAAATTTCCCATGGGCCTCGCACTTGGTCCGGCCTTGGCCATCTATCTGATTTTGGGCGCACTTTATGGCGCGCAATAAACCCCATCTTCAGCCCTTATCGTGCATATCACGCGCACCCCTATCGAACGGAGCCGCCTCATGAACATGCAAACCAACACAGTCATGGCCCCGCCCCCGCCCAAACGGCTGGAGGACATGAAACTACCTCTTGTTATGATGCGCGACATCATCATCAAGACGATCTTTCGCAAGAATATCGACATGGTCAGCGAATTGTCCGAAGCCGTTTGCCTACCGATCCCGGTCACACAAGAACTGGTTGATATGGCGCGTGAACAAAGGTTGATCGAGGCAACCGGTACACTGAATGCCAACAACGGCAACGAAATGGGGTATCAACTGACCGATGCCGGCAAGGCCCGCGCGCTGGATGCGTTGGCGCAATCCGAATACTTCGGGCCGATGCCAGTGCCGCTCAATGTCTACCGCGAGCAGGTCAAACGACAGTCCGTGCGCAACATTCAGATTACTCGTGACCAATTGATCGGTGCCATGGGCCATCTGGTTCTGCCCGACAGCCTGCTGGACCACCTCGGCCCTGCCGTTTCTGCGGGCCGCTCTATCCTGATGTATGGTCCTCCCGGCAACGGTAAGTCTTCTATTTCAAATGGGATCAGGGACGCACTGGGCGACAAGGTTTTTGTCCCTTTCGCGATTGAATACGCGTCACAGGTCATCACGGTGTATGACCCGATTGTGCATTCAAAGGCAGAAGAAAACGTTCAAGACCCCAATGCGTTGCGCCGCGTCACACGTTTTGACACCCGCTATGTCTGCTGCGAACGGCCCACAGTCATCACGGGTGGTGAATTGACCACTGATATGCTTGATCTGGTCTACAGTCCGACAGCCAAGACCTATCAGGCTCCACTCCAGCTCAAATCTACCGGCGGCATCTTTATTGTGGACGACCTGGGCCGCCAGAAAGAACCGCCACAGTCCATCGTCAACCGCTGGATTGTTCCGCTGGAAGAAAGCAAAGATATCCTGTCATTGCAGTCGGGCGAAAAGTTCGAGGTGCCGTTTGACACATTGGTTATTTTCTCAACCAACTTCCACCCGAACGAAATTTTTGACCAAGCCGCCTTGCGCCGTATCTTCTTCAAAATCAAGATCGACGGCCCCAATCAGGAAAACTTCCTCAAGATCTTTGCCATGGTCGCCCGCAAACGCGGAATGCCATTGGATGAAGCGACATTGATCCACCTGCTCAAAGTAAAATATCCGACAATTGATAACGTCTATGCCAACTATCAGCCGATATTCCTGATCGATCAGATGATATCGATTTGTGAATTCGAAGGCATGCCATATCAGATGTCACCGGAACTGGTCGATCGTGCCTGGGCAAACATGTTTGTAAAAGACGAACACATCGTGAAATAATCCCCATCAACACGGGGGTTTTCACATGATCACAGTTGCGGGATGCGGACGCATGGGCGCGCCTATGCTCGAGGCTTTGCGGGCAGTCGGCTTCGATGCGCAAGGCTTTGACGTGGTGACAAAACCGCAAAGCTACATCACGGATCAAGCGGACAAAATCATTGATCGAACCGAGACCCTGATCACAGTTGTGCGCGACATTCCTCAAACTGACGATGTTCTGTTGGGGGCGCAGAATTTTTGTAAAAGCCGGTCTCTCAAGCGCGTTATCATCTGTTCCACGCTTTCGCCGCGCTATCTGCGGGCTTTGCGCACCCGTGTGCCTGCTCACATCACGCTCATCGACGCCCCTATGTCCGGCGCGCAAATCGCAGCCAAAGAAGCACGCCTGAGCTTTATGCTCGGCGGCTGCGATGCCGAGCTAGCCGCTGCGCAACCGCTCTTTGATGCGATGGGAAGCCATTTTCATCACATGGGCGGTTTTGGTGCGGGCATGCAGGCCAAAGTGCTGAACAACCTTTTGGCAGCTAGCAATACCGCCATGACACGCCTTGTCCTTGATTGGGCGGATCACGCAGGCCTTGAAGAAGGCCCGCTCCTGAACCTTATCCAGACATCTTCAGGGCAGAACTGGTTTGCCTCCGGTTTCGAGAACATCGAATTTTCCCGTGACGGCATGTCAGAGTACAACACAATTGGCATTCTCGTAAAAGACGTGGCCAGCGCCCTTGACGCTGCCCCGGAAGGTGCGGACCTGACCCTGCCTGAAACCGTCCAAGCCCAGATCAAATCCCTCAAACCGCGCGCATAGAAAAAACAGGCAGGGGCAACGCCCAACATTCTCCAGATCATCCTGCTTTTGAGGTGAAGGCCTTCAAGATGTCACGGCTTTGCGGATCGGGGCTGGCCGCCGTTGTGAGGCATGCTATCTAACCGGCATGCGCGTTCTCCCTCAGTTATTTGAAAACTGGTTTGCAAGCAAAGGCTGGTCCATCCATCCGCACCAGCAAGACATGCTGGAGCGCGCCGATGCCCCTGCCCTGTTGCTTATTGCGCCAACCGGCGGTGGCAAAACCCTTTCCGGTTTTTTGCCCACCCTGATCGACCTTGCAGATGGCACGCATGAAGGCATGCACACGCTCTATATCTCGCCGCTCAAGGCCCTGGCTGCCGACATCAAACGCAACCTCACCACACCTGTTGCGGAGATGGACCTGCCGATCAGCATTGACGAGCGCACGGGTGACACCCCACAAACAAGACGTAAACGCCAACGTGCCGACCCGCCGAACATTTTCCTCACCACACCTGAAAGCCTTGCTTTGCTTGTCAGCTATGATGATGCGCCGCGCATGTTCAAAGGTCTCAAACGTGTGGTAATCGACGAAATCCACGCGCTTGCTGAATCCAAGCGCGGCGACCAGATGATGCTGGCGTTGGCGCGGCTGCAAACGCTTTGCCCCAACCTCAAGCGCGTGGGTCTCTCTGCCACTGTCGAAGACCCCGCCGCCATTGCCCATCTCATGGCCCGCCATCCGGATCCATGTGAAATCCTGCTTGCCGATCCCGGCCCTGCACCCGACATCCAGATGCTGGCCACTGACGACGCCCCCCCTTGGTCCGGCAGCGGTGCGGCCTATGCCATTCCCTCGGTTTTGGAACAAATCAAACAGCACAATACCACGCTTATTTTTCACAACACCCGTGCGCAGGCCGAAATTTTCTTTCATAATCTGTGGCTTGCCAACGACGACAGCCTGCCCATCGGTATCCACCACGGCTCCCTCGATCGCGCACAACGCATGCGCGTCGAGGCCGCGATGGTGCGCGGTGATTTACGGGCGATTGTCTGCACGGGTAGCCTTGATCTGGGCATTGACTGGGGCGATGTCGATCTGGTGATCCAGATTGGTGCGCCCAAAAACGTGAAACGTCTGGTGCAGCGGATTGGCCGCGCCAACCATCGCTACAACGCGCCCTCCAAGGCTTTGCTGGTCCCTGCCAACCGCTTTGAAGTTGTTGAATGTGTCGCCGCCTTGGACGCTGTTCTCGCAGGAGAGCTGGACGGCGATCCGCGTGGTGCGGGCCCGCGCGATGTACTGTGCCAACACATACTGATCACCGCCTGCGCCGGACCGTTTGATGCCGATGCACTTTATGCCGAGGTCACCTCAGCCGGTGCTTACAGCGCACTTTGCCGCCCGGATTTCGATGCCTGTCTGGAGTTTTGCGCCACAGGCGGTTACGCCTTGCGCAGCTATGACCGCTGGCAACGCTTGATCCAGTTATCTGATGGTCGCTGGCAATTGCGTGACCCACGTGCCAGTCGCAACATCCGCATGAACATTGGCACCATTCAGGACACCGACACCCTGAAAGTGCGCATGCGCCGCAACCGCGGCGGCAAACCTTTGGGCGAAATCGAGGAAGGCTTTGCAGCCACGCTCACCCCCGGTGATACTTTTCTAATCGGCGGTAAAATCGTCAAATACGAAGGATTGCGCGAAATGACCGTCGAGGTCAGCCGCGACAGCGCCAAAAAGCCCAAGATAGCGACATTTGCAGGGACCAAATTCGCCACCTCCACGCAGCTTTCGGCACGGGTGCAGCGTATGTTCACCCAAGAGACATGGCCCGAATTGCCTGCCCACACTGCGGACTGGCTGAACTTGCAGCGCGACGTCAGCCAATTGCCACACCCCGGCAGGTTGCTGATCGAGAGCTTCCCCCATGACGGGCGAGAACAGACAGTGATTTATGGCTTTGCCGGACGTAACGGGATGCAAACGCTGGGCCTGCTGCTGACCAAACGGATGGAGGAACTGGGCCTGAACCCGCTCGGCTTTGTCGCCACCGACTATGCCACGCTGATCTCGGGGCTGGACGCGGTGAAAGACCCTTCACCGTTGTTTGATCCAGATGCCCTGCATAACGGCCTTGAGACGTGGCTGGCGGGTAACGCTGTGATGAAACGCACCTTTCGCGCGTCGGCCACCATTGCGGGACTGATCGAACGCAACTCTCCGCAAGCGCGGAAATCGGGGCGGCAGGCGACATTTTCCAGCGATATTCTCTATGACACGCTGCAAAAGTATGACCCCGACCACTTGATGATGCAGATCACGCGCGAAGAAGCTTTGCGCGGGTTGGTCGACTTTGGGCGCATCGAGGAAATGATGACCCGTATCGGAGGGCGCATTGATCATCGCCAGCTCTCCCGCGTCACCCCCCTTGCCGCCCCTCTGTTCCTTGAAATGGGCCGCGTTCCTGTCAAAGGCGATGCAGAAGAACGCTTGTTGGCCGAGGAAGCCGCGCGTCTGTTGGAGAGCTCTGGCCTTGCGCAGATCACGCCTGCCCCGTCCAACAAGCCGCGTTGGCGCATGGGCTATTGATCCGCGCTTGCCATCTCTGCCATTTTCAGAAATGAACAAAGGATGAACGCATATGAATTCACCCTTGCTGGCGTGCAGCTCAGCGCCCTGAACACAGGTGCCCTATGGTGGCCGGATCAGTCCCTTCTTTGTGTCAGTGACCTGCACCTTGGCAAATCCGAACGCATTGCGCGTCGGGGTGGAAGCGGCTTGCCGCCCTATGAAACCCGCGATACGCTCACGCGGCTGGCGGCTGATCTGGCGCTGACCCATGCGCGCACTGTTATTTGTCTGGGTGACAGCTTTGATGATTTGGGGGCGGCAATGGCACTGCCCGAAGAGGAAAAACTGTGGATTGCACGTCTACAGGCCGGACGGCGCTGGGTCTGGATCGAGGGCAACCATGATCCCGGCCCCATCGACATGGGAGGCAGCCATCTGGCCGAGTTACCGCTTGCCCCACTGACCTTCCGCCATATCGCGCAACCTGATGCAAGCGGTGAAATATCGGGCCATTATCACCCAAAGGCACGATTATCGTTGCGTGGCCAAAGTGTCAGCAGGCCAGCGTTCCTTTATGACAGTGACAGGCTGATCATGCCCGCCTATGGCACGTACACAGGTGGTCTAGATACACGTGCCGAGGTGTTCCAACCCTTGATGCGGGTTGAAGCGCGGGCAGTCCTGACAGGCAAGAGCGCACTTGCCGTGCCGATGCCACGATAGGAGTTAAGGAATGGATCAGACGGCACGTACACGTATCTATGACAGCTTTGCCGCGCAAAGCATGATGGAAACACTGGGCGCAGAATTGTTAGAGTTGTCACCGGGACTGGTTCGCGTTGCTGCACCGATTCTAGCAGGTACCCGCCAGCAGCAAGGCTTTGGTCACGCGGGACTCACGTTTTCAATCGGAGACACGGCAGCGGGGTATGCCGCGCTGTCTATGTTGCCGCTGGATCAGGAGGTTGTCACAGCAGAGATCAAGATCAACCTGCTTGCGCCTGCACGGGGTGAGCGGCTGGTGGCAACCGGTCGGGTCATCAAACCCGGCAAGCGTTTATGTGTGGTCACATCCGAGGTCCATGCAGAGGCAGATGGCGTTTCAACCCTGATCGCAATCCTGCAAGGGACCATGGTGCCGGTCCCGCGCTAAGGCCGTAAACCCTGCCCCTAGAACAATCCCGCCGCTTGAGCCGCACTGCGGTTGCTGCGGCTGACAGGTACATCTGTCCCATCAGACATCACCAAAAGATCGCGCCCCTTGTCACGTTTATGCGCCTTTACTGCGGGCAAGGCGATCCAGTGTGAACGATGTACAAGAAGTCCGGCAACACCTTCCAACTCGGTTACGGCCTCCCCCAGACGCATCAGGATCAGCGACTCTCCTTTGGTTGTAACGACATTCAGATAATGGTCTTGCGCTTCGATCCGTATCAGCGGTGCGCGTGCCGCTAACGGCAGACGGCGCAAAAAACGTGTTTGCGGATCAACGTCAGGTGTCACCGCCGCGGGGCGGGCAAAGTCGACAAGCCACAGCACCACATGAACAGCCAGCACCGTCAGCGCGACGTTCCCGACCAGTCCGAGGAAATCACCAACGTTCCCCCAGCGCTCGAAGAACACAATATTCAGCGCAAAAATGACCGCACTCAGAACCAGCGCATACCCGGCCCAGATCAGCACACGCACGGGATTTGGCATATCCCGGGACAAGAACGGCAAGACGCTGCTGATGACGGAAATGGCGACCGCCACCGCCCAATAGAGTAACCGCGCAGGGAAATCCAAGGCATCATGGGTTCCAAAAGGACCGGCCACGGCACAAAGCAAGGTCACCAAAAACCAAATGCCAAACAACAGAATCGCCCTGCGCCGTTCACGAAGCGCCAGTTGCAGGGATGATTTCAGTCTGTCCATTCACGTATTCCCAAGGCTGCCCACGCATTACGTCTCGCGCGATGCGCCCCTGCTCTGACATGTCGGATACACCACATCAAGCGGAGCCTTCAATGACACTCGATCCGATCCTGAACGCCACACCAACGATCCAACTGCATACCGCCATGGCTTTGCTTGCTATGGCGCTTACTGTCGGCATCTTTACCCTCCCGCGCGGCACCAGACTGCACAAGATCTTGGGGCGTGTCTGGGCCACCGCTATGGCGGTGGTCGCATTGAGCAGTTTCTGGATATTCGAATTGCAGCTTGTTGGGAAATACAGCCCGATACACCTGCTGTCGATCTATACGCTGGTCAATCTTTATGTCGCGGTACGTGCCGCCCGTGCAGGCAACATCACTCTGCACCAACGCAGTATGAAAGGTCTGGTTTTCGGTGCGCTTGTAGTGGCCGGGGCGTTTACTTTTCTCCCCGGCCGAACCATGTATCAAGTGTTTTTAGGCGGTTAGACCTTCGGGCTCGTCGAGACCATTGGCGCGGCAGCAGGCCGTCACAGTATTGGCAAGCAGGCAGGCGATGGTCATCGGGCCAACACCACCCGGCACAGGCGTGATGGCACCTGCACGCGCGGCGCAGCTTTCGTAGTGTACATCGCCGACCAGCTTGGTCTTGCCTTCACCCTTTTCAGGCGCATCCAGACGGTTAATGCCCACGTCGATCACGGTTGCACCTTCCTTGATCCAGTCGCCGGGCACCATTTCAGGGCGGCCCACAGCGGCGACAACGATATCGGCGCGGCGCACAACGTCTGCAAGGTCTTTGGTGCGGCTGTGCGCAATTGTGACGGTGGCGCTGTCGTTCAACAGCAATTGCGCCATCGGTTTGCCCACGATGTTGGAGCGTCCAATGACCACGGCGTCCATGCCAGAGATAGACCCGTGATGGTCGCGCAGCATCATCAGACATCCCAGCGGCGTGCACGGCACCATGGATTTCTGGCCGGTCCCCAACAAACCGACGTTGGAAATGTGGAAACCATCGACGTCCTTGGCAGGGGAAATGGAGTTGATGATCAGGTCTTCGTCCAGATGCTTGGGCAGCGGCAACTGGCACAGAATGCCGTGGATGTCTGGATCATTGTTGAGATCGTCAATGACCTTGAGCAGGTCGGTTTCGGAGGTATCCGCATCCATTTTGTGCTCAACGGATTTCATGCCGACCTCTACGGTCATCTTGCCTTTGGAGCGGACATAAACCTGCGACGCAGGGTCTTCGCCCACCAGTACCACGGCCAGACCAGGCGTGATGCCGTGATCGTTTTTCAGGCGCGTTACATGTTCGGCCACCTGTCCACGGACGCGGGCCGCAAATTCCTTGCCGTCGATAATCTTTGCAGTCATTTTGGTATCCTTATCAATGCGTAAGGCGGGGAAAATCCCCGCCCTACATCCGTTTCGTAGGGCGGGATTGATCCCGCCGCCTTTATTAGAACAAGCCTTCGACTTCGCCTGCATCATTCAGACCGATGCTCTCGGCTGATGGCACACGTGGCAAGCCCGGCATGGTCATGATTTCACCGCAGATGGCGACAACAAAACCGGCACCTGCCGACAGGCGCACTTCACGCACCGGAATGTCGAAACCTGTTGGCGCGCCACGCTCGTTCGGATCGGTGGTAAAGCTGTACTGCGTTTTTGCCATACAGACCGGCAAGTTGCCGTACCCCTGATCTTCCCATTCTTTCAGCTGGTTGAGGATCTTCTGATCCATCTGGGCTGAATCTGCGCGGTAGATCTTGGTCGCGATGGTGTTGATCTTGTCGGACAAGGACATTTCGTCAGGATAGATCGGCGCAAAGTTGCCTTGACCCTTTTCGATGGTCTCGACCACTTTTGTCGCCAAATCCGCAGACCCTTCCGAGCCCAACTCCCAGTGACGCGACAGAACCGCTTCGGACCCTTGCGTTGCCACATAGTCTTTCACCGCCTGCACTTCGGCATCCGTGTCGGTGACAAAGTGATTGATCGCCACAACAACAGGCACCCCGAAGGATTTCATGTTTTCGATGTGACGCCCGAGGTTTGCGCAGCCGCTTTTGACTGCATCGACATTCTCTGTTCCCAGATCGGCCTTGGCAACGCCGCCGTTCATCTTCATCGCGCGCACGGTGGCCACGACAACCACACAGGACGGCGCAAGACCCGCCTTGCGGCATTTGATGTTCAGGAACTTTTCCGCGCCGAGGTCGGCACCAAAGCCCGCTTCGGTCACAACGTAATCCGCCAATTTCAGCGCCGTTGTGGTGGCGATAACAGAGTTACAGCCGTGCGCGATGTTGGCGAACGGGCCACCGTGCACAAAGGCAGGGTTGTTTTCCAGCGTTTGCACGATGTTAGGCTGCATCGCGTCTTTCAGCAGAACCGTCATCGCGCCATGTGCTTTGATGTCGCGTGCGAATACAGGTGTTTTATCGCGGCGGTAGGCCACGATCATGTTGCCCAAACGCTCTTGCAGATCCGCAAGGTTTTTCGCAAGGCACAGGATCGCCATAACTTCGGACGCCACTGTGATGTCGAAGCCCGCTTCCCGAGGGAAGCCGTTGGCCACGCCACCCAAAGACGCGGTGATCTGGCGCAGGGCGCGGTCATTCATATCGACAACGCGACGCCACACAACGCGGCGGGTGTCGATCTCAAGCGAGTTGCCCCAGTAAATGTGGTTGTCGATCATCGCGGAAAGCAACGAGTGCGCAGAGGTGATCGCGTGGAAGTCACCTGTGAAGTGCAGGTTCATCTCTTCCATGGGAACAACTTGAGCGTAACCACCGCCAGCGGCCCCACCCTTCATGCCGAAGTTTGGTCCAAGCGATGCTTCGCGGATGCAAACGGCAGCTTTTTTGCCGATTTTGTTTAGGCCATCGCCCAAACCGACGGTTGTTGTGGTCTTGCCTTCGCCCGCTGGTGTCGGGTTGATTGCGGTCACAAGGATCAGCTTGCCGTCAGTGTTGCCCTGCACAGAGTTGATGAACTGCTGGCTCACCTTCGCTTTGTCATGACCATATGGCAGCAGATCATCGCTTTTGATCCCCAGCTTGGCACCAATTTCCTGAATCGGAAGTTTGTTTGCTTCGCGTGCGATTTGAATGTCGGTTTTGTAGCCCATGCAGAATCCCCTTTATGCCCTTCGGCGCTTTGCTGATCTTTCTTACAGGGAGGAATGTGCGAACCAAGGTCGCATTTCCGACATTTCCGGCCTCCGATGCGGCGGGCTGTCGCAGGGCGGTTTCGTTTCGGAAACTCCGCCGGACTTACAAATGCTGCCACGTTCGTTGTGCAGGAACATGCAAGCGCAATGTATCGCCAACACTCAATTGCCCTTGTCGCTCGACCCAAGCGCAGACGCCGCGCCGTCCCTTGGCAGCTGCCTTGAATGCTTTACCGTGGCCAGGTTCGTCCTTTTCAATTTCGCGGGCAGGAAAGTTGCAAGGCGCGTTTAACATATCGACAACAATGGTTGTGCCATTGGATGCCTGCAGACGGGAACTGGGCGGGACATGCGTGAAATCAGGAATGCCGCTAAGAACAATGGACGCACCAAACTGAACCGGATCGAGGCTCTCCACCCCGATTTCTGCCGCAATGGTCGCGATCTCTTGCTCGGACAGGATCGAAAACTGACGCACATTGCGGATCTCGGTGCCTTCTGGGTGCTGGGATTTGACCCGTACACAGGACGCACGGGTCAATCCGGAATGATAATCTTCCTCAAAGCCTTCATAACTGGCGAAAGCCGTCTCGATTGCTTCGGAGCGGATATTGGGACGGTTCAGCGGCACCTTGCCCATCCATGTGATTGTCGCGTAATGCTCGGTTGGTTGCAGCTCTGCCATCGTTCCCTCCTGATGTCAGCGCAGAATGGGCGGCGGACCCTCAGAAGGAAAGCGCCTTTGGCTCAAAAAATATTTCAATTGCAGGTATTATAGATCCGCCGGACTCTGGTTGTCTGATCCTCGCACCAAAGCAAGCCGCAAAATTGTCGTAACTCTTCCCTGAGCGGGGCATGTTTTCGGATCAGAACAAGGGCAGATCGACGGAGTCAAATATGCGCCTGTTTAGAAAACCAGATCGCTGGCACGAGGTGGCCGCATATTATGAGGCGTGCCGTCACACAGTGCACGACAAATATCAGCGGGTCATTAAATCGAGTGCGGGTCGCGTTGGTATGCCCAATGTGAGTGAGGCCGACTGGATTGCGGTGGCAAATTTCTATCTTCTGACGCAACTGATCGAACAATTCGACGCGCCAGATTTACGTTCAGCCTGGGACGAGATGAACGGCCTTGGCAAAGCCTATGTGTTTGGCATTACTGCCGCGCATACCTATGGCGACAAAGCTTTTGCCAAGGTCCTGAAATCCTGCGATCCTGAAGATGCGCCAAAATTTGAGGCCATGCGCAGATCATGGAAAACGGCACTCTCGGTGCATGATCCCCGTGCGCAACCGGACGAATCTCTTGGTAGGGTCCTCGCACGGTTTCATCGTCATATTGACTGCGAAGCAGCTTATACCAAAGGGTTGGCAGCGCTACGCACGGGGACGATTACGCCCGATGATCTCAGCTTTTTGATGCCCTTTGCCATAGAGCGCCTCAGATGCCTGTCCGCCAGAACCGCGTGCGACTATGCAGCGGCTCCAGACTACGGTGCCCTCTCGGTGGTCGAAAAAGCCGCCGCGAACCACATGTGGGCCACCATAACAGCCGGTCTGGATATTACCGATCTGATGTCCAGTCTGAGTGAGGGGACAGGAGTTGAGGAAGAAGAGGATCATCTCAGTCTGGCGCTGGCTGAACGTTTTTATGTTTTCCAACAACGCGCAGCAGAAGTTGTGAACTATCGCCTGCGCCTGCCCGATAGCCTGCCTTCAGGGGAATGGTTGGGCTATACAGGCAGCACGGTGCACAAGCTGGATGTGTTCGACATTGGCACGGAGTTGATCCGGTGCAGCATCGACTACCATGCGGTGCGTTCTCCGCACTGAAAAGCCCCGCAAAATGCGGGGCTGTTCGATTTCGGTGCTATTGCTTGGATCTGGCACAGTCTGTGCCAAATCTGTCTTAGACAGATGGTTCGGGCTCCATCCCGCCATCAGCAGGCGGAGTTTTCTTTGCTTTGCCTTTGGCTTTTGGAATAGCTGTCAGGCTTGGTGCATCGCCCTGATCCCCGTCATCATCGCCTTTTTCCGGCACAGGTGGCAGCCCATCCATTACGCGCTTGATCTCGTTTCCGGTTAGGGTCTCGTATTCCAGCAGACCTTGGGCCAGACGCTCGAATTCCTCATCCTTTTCCTGAATGATCTTCAGCGCCCAGTCATATCCGTCCTGAATGAATTTCTGGACCTCTTTCTCAACCAATTCCTTGGTTGTCGCAGAAACCGAGAACCCCGGTGTGCTGCCTGAGTAGCCTTGCACCGCTTCGGAATAGTCGATGTTGCCGACCTTATCGGACATGCCCCATTGCAGCACCATCGCACGCGCCAAGGCTGACGCCTGCTGGATGTCGCCGGCAGGACCATTCGATACAGCCTCGGCACCGTATTTGTGGATTTCCGCCGCTTTGCCCGCCATGGTCATGGCAAGACGCTGGTGGCATTCATCCTTGAACATGTTCAGACGGTCCATTTCCGGCAGGCTCATCACCATGCCCAAGGCACCACCGCGCGGAATGATCGTGGCCTTATAGACCGGATCACACTTCGGCAGCGTCATCCCGACAAGCGCGTGGCCCGCTTCGTGATAGGCTGTCATTTCCTTTTGCGCAGCTGTCATCACCATAGAGCGGCGTTCAGCCCCCATCATGATTTTGTCTTTTGCGGCTTCAAAATCGACCATCGTCACAAAACGACGACCCAGACGCGCAGCGCCAAGGGCTGCTTCGTTCACAAGGTTCGCCAAATCCGCACCCGAGAAACCCGGAGAGCCACGCGCAATGATCCGCAGGTCCACATCCGGGCCAAGTGGCGTTTTGCGCGCATGCACAGCGAGAATTTTCTCGCGGCCTTTGATATCAGGGTTGCCGACGGTGACCTGACGGTCAAAACGACCGGGGCGCAGCAAAGCGGGGTCCAGCACGTCTTTGCGGTTGGTTGCCGCAATGATGATCACACCTTCGTTGGCTTCAAAGCCGTCCATCTCGACCAAAAGCTGGTTCAATGTCTGTTCGCGTTCGTCATTACCACCACCGTAACCGGCACCGCGCGAGCGCCCCACAGCGTCGATTTCATCAATGAACACGATACAAGGCGCGTTCTTCTTGGCCTGCTCGAACATGTCGCGCACACGCGATGCACCCACACCAACGAACATTTCAACAAAGTCGGAACCTGAGATCGTAAAGAACGGCACGCCCGCTTCACCCGCAATAGCGCGGGCCAACAGCGTTTTACCGGTACCGGGAGGGCCTTCAAGCAAGGCACCTTTGGGAATCTTGCCGCCAAGGCGCGAGAATTTTTGCGGGTTGCGCAGAAACTCAACGATCTCCTCAAGCTCTTCCTTGGCTTCGTCGATACCCGCCACGTCATCAAACGTGACGCGGCCCGATTTTTCGGTCAGCATCTTTGCTTTCGACTTGCCGAACCCCATTGCGCCGCCTTTGCCGCCACCCTGCATGCGATTCATGAAGTAAATCCACACGCCGATCAGGAGCGCGATAGGAAGAAGCGACATCAGGAAGGTCTGGAAACCGGATTGCTGCTGCGGACGCGCCTGCATGGGCACATCGTTTTCGATCAGCAGGTTGGTGATTTCGGCATCATCAGGGCGGATCGTGACGTAATCCGCGCCATCAGCTTTGCGGAACCGCACCTGTTCACCGTCCAGTGTAACATTGCGGACTTCACCGCCCTGCACAGCGCCGACAAATTCGGAATATGTGACTTCATTGTTTTGCAAAGAGCCACTTGAACCGCTGAACATGTTGAACAATGCAAACACCAGCACCATCAAAACAGCCCAAAAAGCGAGGTTGCGTACGTTTCCCAACGGAATTCTCCTAAATACTTTGGCCCCCTTTAACGCAAAGGACCGAATGGCACACCCACTTTGTGCCTCTTGTTGACTAAGATAGTGGCGATACGGGCAGGTTCAATGCGATAATAGTGCGGCAAAAAATGTATCTGGTCCTTCACCGAAGTCAGCGTGCCAGTTTTGCGGGTATCCGGCCACTGGCGCTGCGATCAATATATCACCTTTCCAGACGCCCGGTGTCGATTGCAAAACCACATGAGGAATTCCAGTGTCGCGCCAGTCAGGGCATTGGTCCAACCCGCTTTGTCCGAGGGCGCGAATGCGCAATTCGGCTTTGTGTCTGGCTGGGCCGCTTGGCGCAAGCCGCCAACGGTTGTCCCAGACCGTATCAGTGGCGCTTTCACATCCGCGCAGGGCGTTGTGCTCCCTGAAAATCCACAGGCGCGTAGCAATACGGCGAATATGGCATCCGTCGAGTGTTGCGGCCTGCCCTTTGCACAGCGCCGCTCTGGCTGAGGCAATAGAGGAGCGACGGGGTGCATAGGTGCTGCCGCTGATCCAATTCAACGCCTTGATCAACAAGCGGCGCTGCACTTCGTCGGGCTGCAGGCGCAGCGCCTTTTCATCCAGCGTCACCGCACCCTGGCGAATGTTTACAATCTGTTTAGCCGCCAGAAACGTATGCCAATCCAACGCTTTGCGTGCTTGGGCCATGTGTTCGGCGACTTCCCCCAAGGCGTCGGTATCCAATCCAAGCGGGGCCAGCAGCTCCAGCATCTTGCGCACCTTGATGCGATCATAGCGGCTGTCCTTATTGCTCGGATCGTCCACCCAAGTGATGTTTCTGCTGTTCAAAAAACGGCGCAAATCCGCGCGGCGGGACCGCAAAAGGGGGCGCACCCAGTTGATGCCGTGCCGCAGCGTGCGGTGCTGCATGCCTGCCAACCCGTCCACGCCTGAGCGTCGCGCAAGCCGCATCAGCACTGTCTCGGCTTGATCATCCGCCGTATGTCCAACGGCAATTGTGTCGATGCCATGCTGCGCCGCCCACGCTGCCATTTTGCTGTATCGCGCTTCGCGCGCAGCATTTTGGACGTTGCCTGTCCCCGTCCAGTCATCCCAAACCAGCGTGTCGTGCGAAACGCCGATTTTGGCGCAATGGCGCGCCACATGTTCAGCCTCTTGAGCCGCCTCTTCGCGCAAACGATGATCAACCGTTACCGCATGCAGGTCAATTTCGTGGATCAGACAAAATTCGTGCAAAACCTGCAACAAAGCCATCGAATCGCTACCACCTGACACTGCGACGCCCATGATCTTGGGCGGATGCGGCAGCAATACGTCCGAGACGACTTCGGGGAGGTTTTCCGACATAAGGTCAGGAACAACCGATGTTGCGTCTTTGATCCTGCGCCTGGGTAACGACGGAGCTGTCGGGAAAGCGGACACCAACTTCGGCAAGAGTCACACAGGCCTCTTGTGTTTGCCCCAATGCCCCGAGGGAACGGCCCAATTCATACAGCGCCTGAGGTGCCATCGTGCCGATTGGGTCGGAGCTGAAGCTGGCGAGGTAAGCACGCGCAGCTTCTCGCGTGTCACCCAGTTTATCAAGCGCATTGCCGCGCCGTAAATCTGCCTCGGCGGCTAGCGGACCACCCGGATAGGTCTGATTGAAGGTCTCAAAGAGGTCAGCGGCGGCGCGAAAGTCACCGGTTGCGAGCGCCTCCTGCGCCCGCTTGAAGTCGGCCTCTTCCCCGACAGCCAAGGAGGCCTGTCCGGTTGGCGTGGCAGGGGCCGTCAGCGGCGCTGCTGTCGCTGTCTGGCTGTCCCCGCCCAAAGTTGATGTTTCACCAAGGGTCGAGATATCGCCCCCCTCCAGCTCGACCAGACGGAATTCCAGATCACCGATACGCGCTGTTCCATCTGCGACTATCCGGTTGATACGGTTCTCAAGCTCTTCCGATTTGGACGTGAGCCGTTGCAACTCGCTTTCCATCGCGCCGACACGTTCCAGCACCGAATTGCCCGCCACGTTCACGCCTGCACCGCCCGAGGTGGACAATTCGCGCTTTAGTTTCTGGACTTCGGTAAACAGGATCGTCAGTTCCTGACGGACATCCGCCAGCGTCTGGGCATCCTGCGCCATCAATGCAGCAGGGCTGATCATCAGCCCCACTACCAATGTCGTGATAAACCGCATCTTCATGGTCATTTCAGTCCCTTAACTTGACAAGCCACCAGCCAGTACAGTCACGGCGCGGCGGTTCTTGGCATAACAGGCCTCGTTCGAGCAAATCTCGATCGGGCGTTCCTTGCCATAGCTGACAACCCGCAAACGCGAGGCTGGCACACCTTTGGATACCAGATACTCTTGCGCAGCATTTGCACGGCGGGCCCCCAGCGCAAGGTTGTACTGGCGCGTTCCCTGCTCGTCGGCATGTCCTTCGATCACAGCCTGATAATCCGTATTTGTCGTCAGCCATGCCGCCTGGCCGTCAAGCGTTGCACGGCCCGCAGCCGTGAGCGTGGATTGATCCACCTCAAACAGAACCCGGTCACCAACCGACTGCTGGAAAAAGGCCGTTGATGTCGGATCATTCACGCTACCCGGAATGATGCCACCATTGGCGTTTGCGCCAGCGTTTGCATTTGCATCCAAACCATCCGAACCAAAGCGGTCAGGATTGGTGCAGGCCGATACGGCCAGTGCTGCAATAAGGATGCCGCCTGTCAGAAATCGTTTCATTTTGTCTGCCTCGTTGTTCTTTGTTTTGTCACATTTATCATCTTTCGAACGCCATGGGAATCGCCCGTTGCGCTGCCTACTTCTGCAACGGCGACCAAGACGGGTCCGACCCGCCCGAAGGTGTGTTCACAGGCCGCAAGTTACGTCCCGAGATATCAACCGAGTAAAGCGTGGACGATCCCCCCGCACCTTGCGTTTCGCGCGCGAACATAATCACGCGACCGTTGGGTGCCCATGTTGGCCCCTCATCCAGAAAGGATGCCGTCAACAGGCGTTCTTGTGATCCATCAAGGCGCATGACGCCGATATGAAAGCGCCCCTTGTTCTGCTTGGTAAAGGCCACCAGATCACCGCGCGGCGACCACACGGGGGTACCATAACGCCCTTCCCCAAAGGAAATCCGCTGTGCCTCACCGCCCCCCGCAGGCATAATATAAAGCTGCTGGGTGCCGGAGCGGTCGCTTTCGAATACGATGCGGCTGCCGTCCGGCGAATAGCTAGGCGCAGTTTCAATAGCCGGTGTGTTGGTCAACCGCGTGGACTGGCCGGAGTTGACATCCATCGAGTAAATATCCGTGTTGCCACCTTGGGACAGCGAAAAAACCACCGTCTGACCGGAGGGAGAGAAGCGCGGAGCAAAGCTCATCGTGCCTTCCGCACTTTCCAGCACGCGGCGCGAAACAGAGCCGATATCCAACACGTAGATGCGCGGAAATCCGCTTTCATAACCCGTATAAAGCACACGATCCCCGGTTGGAGAGAAACGCGGGGCCAGCACGATAGAACCAGAATCAGTCAGGTACTGCACGTTGGCACCGTCATAATCCATGATTGCCAAACGTTTCTTGCGATCATCCTTGGGACCGGTTTCGGATACATACACCACACGGCTGTCAAAATACGGGCCTTCCCCGGTGATCCGCGCGTAGACCGCATCCGATACCTTGTGCGCCATGCGCCGCCAGCCATCCACCGTGCCGGAAAACTGCAAACCACTGCCCATCTCCGCGCCAGAGAACACATCGTAAAGGCGGAACTTCACATTCAGATTATTACCCTGCACATCCACTGCGCCTGTGATCAAAGCCTGCGCGTTGATTGCTTTCCAGTCGGCGTATTGCACCGGGGCATTAAAATCGCTGACTGTTGAGATAAAGGCCGACGAAGGAATTTCGCGAAATAGTCCCGTACCTGTCAAATCCGCAGCAACCACTCGTGCAAGGTCACTGGCCATCTGACCTGCGGCTGCGCTTTCGGGCTGGAAGCTGGGTGCCGCAAAGGGAAGCGGTTCGATGATTGCCTCGTCGATAATGATGCGCAACGGCTCTTGCGCCTGCGCTTGTGCGTTCAGGAACAGGCCGAGGCTCAGACAAATGCTCAAGATAAGATGTTTCATAAGGCGTGCATCCTTTCAGGACCGGACTTGGCAATGGTTTCGCGCAAATCCTGCGCGGGATGAAGGGGAATTCGCAAGGCTTTGCTCCCCTCTTGGGGCGATAGGCCAAAATTGGCTTGAACCGAGTCGTTCATCGGAACCCCATTTTTCGCGGATCAAAGGTCATTTCGATATTTTGCCACTGGCTGAACTTTTCTTGCGGCAGTTTGTACCCGCTTGATCCGCATCGGATGATGGCGCGGCGCGCGGAATCAAAAACACGACGGGCAGCGGCATCCGATCCGCCGGAGGCGCTCAACATGCGGATACTATCGACCACGGGAGTGGCATTGCGGTTCATCGACACCGCAATCACAACTGTGGTTCCAAGCGCTTCGGAAGACAGCGATCCGATATTCCAGCATTGTGAGACCGCAACACGAAGCGAGTCCTTTTCGCCCGCTGACAAAGGTGGCCCGCTTGGCGCAGCTACTGTTTCTTGTGCCGCGGTTAGGGCAGCCAGCACATCATCGTTGTTCACGGGAGTTGATGCATTTTCATTTGCCCCGGAGGGTGCCGTTGTTTCAACTTCGGTCGCCGCCTGGCGTACAGGTGCCGCCGGACGACGACCGGGGGGACGTGCTGATGCCGCCGGTGCTGCGGTTGCTTCGGTTACAATCTCGCTCACCGCTTCTTCGGGTGCGGTGGCTTCCTGGGTTTCCTGCTCAACGGCTTCACCTTCCGCATCCGGAGCCACCGCTTCTTGCTCAACAGGATCGGGCGTCGCCTCGGGATCAGGCTGCGCAACGGGTTCCGGGGCCACCCGCTCCACAGGGCGCGGGGCCGCTTCGGGCGCAATTTCAGGCACCAGAACAGCCGTTTCGCCAACGGGCTCGACCAACTCTGGCGGTAGTTCTTCGACAGGTGCCTCCGTCGGCACTTCCTGTTCAACCTCCGGCAACGCATCCTCGGGCGGGGCTTCGGCCTGAACAGGCGCGGGTTGTTCGATTACGTCATCCGGTGTGCTCTCCACCTCCGGCTCAGCGGTTTCGATCTGCGGCACCGCAGGCTGCGCCACCTCTGTTGCACTTTGCGGCGACTGCTGTGGAGCCACCATTGCATCAAAATCAGCGCCCGAAATGACCGACACTTCGGTCATCTCGAATGGCTCGGGCTCGGGCGTGAACAGCCCACCCAAGAGGATCCAGGCAATCAACCCGAGATGCCCCGCGCCAGAAATGTAATGCCCGGTATGCACCGATCAGTTCCCCGATGTATCGCTGCCGTCCAGCGCAGGCCCGCCGATGTCCGTCACAAGGCCGATGTTGGAAAAGCCGCCCGCATTAAGCGCGCCCATGACTTCCATGACAGCGCTATAGGGCACAGCGCCGTCTGCGCGCAGGAAAACACGATCACTGGCGCGTTCCATAGCGATGCCGCGCAGGCGTACAACCAACTGGCCGCGCTCAACCGGCGTGGTCTGGATCTGCACTTGGCCGTCTGCAGTGACCGTCACAGTTAGCGGCTCCTCGGTTTCCGTTGGCAAGGCTCCGGCAGCGGATTTGGGCAATTCCACCGGCACGCCAACCGTTAGCAACGGCGCGGCCACCATGAAGATAATCAACAACACCAACATCACGTCCACAAACGGCGTGACGTTGATCTCTGACATTGGCTGGCTGCGGCCACGTCTGCGGCCACGTCCACCGCCACCTTGCTTTTTGATCGCTCCGGCCCCCATGGCTCAGGCGTCCAGCTGGCGGGACAGGATAGTGGCAAATTCGTCCGCAAAAGCTTCATGGTTGCCGATGATCTGCTCGCTGTCCGCGTTTAACTTGTTGTAAAAAATTACCGCCGGGATCGCTGCCAACAGACCCAGACCAGTGGCCAGCAAGGCCTCGGCAATACCCGGAGCTACTACAGCAAGGTTGGTATTTTGCTGTTCCGCAATTTCAATAAAGGCGTTCATGATGCCAATCACAGTCCCAAACAATCCGATGAACGGCGCGGATGATCCGACGGTGGCAAGCACTGTCAGTCCTTTTTGCAAACGATCCGCTTCCTTGGCAATTGCAACATCCATGCTGCGATCGATCCGCGCTGTCGCACCGGGAATCAACCCGCCATCTTCACGGTGCGAGCGTCGCCATTCGGTCATACCGGAGGCAAATACCTTTTCCGCAGGTCCGTCCGGATCAGCGCCAATTTGGTCAAACAACCCATCCAGCGGTTCTCCGGACCAGAACGCCTGATCAAAGGCTTCAGCGTCACTGCGCGCTGCGCGATATTGGATCATCTTCTGGATAATGATCGACCAGGACCAGAAAGAGGCGACAATCAAGATGATCATTACCAATTTCACTGTGAATGTGGCGCGCAAAAACAGCCCCCACATGGAGAAATCAATCTCCTTGGCCAACGCCAGCGTCTCTGCTTCCATGGTACCCGCTCTATCTCTTGTGCCGCACATGGCGGCGAAACTGCCTCAAAGGCCCCGTTTGCGAGGCTCATTTGCGCAGAATCTAACGGAGTGCAAAGACGAAAGCTAGAGGAATGGCGTTATGATGCCGGATCAGTGATCTGTGAGCGAAGTTTTGCTGGCAATCGTGTGGGCTTTCCAGCTGTGGTCATGCAGACAGCAGTGACTTTGGCGCGAAAGATCACGTCATCACCGCGACAGACCTCCTGATCAAACATCCAGCGCACCGCCCCTTTGCCATGATGGGTTGTACGGACCTCCAACCGATCGCCAAATCGCGCGGTGCCGAGATAATCCGCCTCGACTCGCGTGATGACAAAAACAACCTCCTCGTCGCGCATGGCCCGTTGGTCTACGCCCAACCGCTCAACAATATCGGAGCGCGCACGCTCGATATATTTCAGGTAATTGGCATAATAGACGATGCCCGCCATATCGGTATCTTCATAAAACACGCGTACCGCAAATGTATGGCTCATTGCATCACCCCAATCCGGGCCGCGAGGCGGAATGCGTGGCTGGCGTCCTGTGCCGCAGGTGGCAAGACCGGATCATAAGCCGCGCGCAGCAATTGAGCGATATCAGGACGCAAGATCGTTGTCTCCTCAGCCACCATCAGCGGCGAGCGATCCTGAAACGCATTATCCGACCATAACACCATTGATTGCACAATCTGGGAGAGCGCCAAAGTCTGCGCCGGCACATCGTGTAGATGTTTGTCCATCCGCAGAAAAACAAAACAGGCTTTGATCGCGCCATGATCGTCAAAGCGGAAAAACCTGTACTGATTTGCCTCGATCCCCTCCAGCCGCGCCACCAGCGGTTTCAAATCAGGCACCAACCGGTCCATCCCCGGCACATCCAACAGTTCCGCCCAATCGTTGAAAAAGAACATCATCAGGTTCGACCCCAACTCCGCATCCATCTCGCCCATCTCGTGTCCGGCGAGTTCACAGGTCGTCTCAATCGCGCTCTTCACAACACCCAGCGTGGCATCATTAACACCGAACACCACCGGACAGATTGGCCGCCCCCAGCGTGCAAACGCAAAACTGCCATCACTGCGGGTAAACAAACCCTCAACCTGCGCAACATCCATCTTCACTTGGCCCTTAAACTCAAATCCACCGGATCATCCAAACAAATCGCTCTGCGACTTGGGCGGCACCATCCCCAAATGCGTCCATGCCTTTTGCGCCAACATCCGCCCGCGCGGTGTGCGCTGGATCAACCCTTGCTGCAACAGGAACGGCTCAATCACTTCTTCCAAGGCGTCGCGCGACTCTGACAAAGCCGCGGACATGGTCTCGATCCCCACGGGTCCACCCTGATAATTCTCCGCAATCAGCTTCAGATAACGCCGGTCGGCCCCATCCAGCCCCAAATGATCCACACCAAGGCGTGTCAGCGCCATATCGGCCAGTTCCCGCGTCACGCGGCCGTTCCCCTCCACAACCGCAAAATCCACGACGCGCCTCAACAAACGCCCCGCAATGCGCGGCGTCCCGCGCGCGCGTTTGGCAATCTCGCGCGCCCCGCCTTCATCAGCGGGCGCGCCCAGCTTGCGGGCGTTGCGATCCACAATAATGAACAACTCGTCTTCGGTATAAAACTGTAACCGTGTCGGGATGCCAAAACGATCCCTGAGCGGCGTGGTCAACAAACCCATGCGCGTGGTGGCACCCACAAGCGTGAAGGGCTGCAACTCAATACGCACGGTACGGGCTGCAGGCCCCTCTCCGATCACCAGATCCAGCTCAAAATCTTCGAGCGCAGGATACAACACCTCTTCCACGGCAGGGTTCAGACGGTGAATTTCATCAATAAACAAAACATCCCGCGCTTCCAGATTGGTCAGGATCGCCGCCAGATCACCTGCCTTGGCCAACACCGGCCCCGAGGTCATGCGAAATCCAACGCCCAGCTCGCGTGACATAATTTGCGCTAATGTCGTTTTACCCAAACCGGGGGGGCCGTGGAACAACGTATGGTCCATCGCCTCGCCGCGCTGTTTGGCGGATTGGATGAACACCGCAAGGTTGGAGCGCGCTTCGGCCTGCCCGACAAACTCCGATAACATCTGCGGACGCAGGGCGCGGTCGAAGTCCTCTGGCATCGGCTCTGGCCGCAGGGTGGGGTCGATGTCAGTCACTGGCTATTCCATTGATCGAAAGCCCCAAGCGGGCCTGATGAGCGCACTCTAGCCTTTTGGTGCCAGAAGTTTCAACGCAGCACGGATCAGATCAGGCGTGCTTGCATCGGGCATTTCACCTGCCGCCTGCACCACCGCTCCCGCCGCATCACCGGGACCGTAGCCGAGATTGCCCAAGGCCGAGAGAGCTTCGGCTTGGGCTGATGCGTTTTCGGGAGGGGCTGGACGCGGCGCTGCAATCGGTTCCAGCACTTCTGCTGCGCCCTCGCCCTGCGCCTGCGCCAAGGTGCCGGACATGGCCATCACGCTGGGCGCTTTGTCCTTGAGATCCAGAACCACGCGCTGCGCAATCTTTGGCCCGACGCCTTTTGCCGCTTTAACCGCGTTCCAGTCACCCAAGGCAATCGCGCGGCTCACGCCCTCAGGTCCCAGCGTGCCAAGGATCGCGAGCGATGCCTTTGCGCCAATCCCCTGCACAGAGGTCAGCAGACGGTGCCACTCTTTCTCCATCAAGGTCTGAAAGCCAAATAACTGCATCAGGTCTTCGCGCACTACCAGATCGGTGAACAGCGCGACAACTTCGCCCACACCGGGCAAAGCCGCCATTGTGCGGTCTGAGCAATAAACCAGATAGCCAATGCCCCGCACGTCGATCAGGATATGATCGGCTGCGCGATACTCTATTGTACCCGTGATCTTGCCAATCATGCACTTGCCCTCGCGACTGCCCGTGCCAACGAACTTGCCCCACCGTGGTGCGCATGACAAATCGCAATTGCCAGAGCGTCCGCCGCATCCGGTCCCGCGATCTCGATCCCCGGCATTTGCATTTTGACCATATGCATGACTTGCGCCTTTTCGGCGTGGCCCACGCCCACAACAGTCTTCTTGACCTTATTGGGTGCATATTCGCCCACGACAAGCCCTGCTTGCGCGGGCACCAGCATCGCAATCCCACGGGCCTGCCCCAGCTTCAGGGTGCCTGCCCCGTCCTTGTTCACAAATGTCTGTTCTACAGCAGCAGTTTCCGGCTGATAGGTGATAAAGACATGGGTCAATTGATTGTGCAGCGACAACAACCTTTGCGCCAGATCATCGCCTGCGGACTTGCAAACACCGTTTGCGACATGACTCGTTCTATTGCCCACCACATCAATCACGCCCCAACCAAGGTTGCGTAACCCCGGATCAATGCCAATTATCCGCATCGCCACCCTGCTCTCGTTAAAATTGTTGCTTTTTTGATGCACTAGCACGAAAGGCGAACATCCGCCAAGCTTTTCCTCCGGATGATCAATTGCGACATCACTGTAGTCGCTTTCAGATCACAGCAGTCGGTTTTGCCTCAAATCTTCTAAAAGTAGTGGCATTTCCATCCAGAATTTGTCATAATTTACGGTACGTTAACCAGTTTTTCGACCCATGCAAAAAGCGCATACCCAGTATGCAAGAGGGATGGTTGCGGGCACTGACTTTCCGTCCTATCTGCCCCTCACATCGCCGAAGAAATTGGCAAAACAAACAAACATAAAGGACGGCTCCAATGACAGCTATCGACACATCCCGCACCGCATTCGGCTCCAATTCAGCCGCTTCCTCATTCATCTCCCGCATCATCGCTTCTTTCGTGGCGTGGAACGACTACCGCGCGACACGCAAGGCATTGTCCGCGCTTTCAAACCGCGAACTCGAAGACATCGGTCTGGTACGCGGTGACATCGAAATGGTCTCAAAAACAGACTTCTTCCGCTAAACAGAATTGCGGCGGGCAACAGCCCGCCACTTGCACAGCGCAAGACGTAAAAAAAGCCGCGCCCTGACCCTCAGGAGCGCGGCTTTTCGTTGCCTTGGAGAATATCGTATCTTGGTGCCCCACCACCGCTCTCGCGGCGATGGAGCGGAAATTCTAGCGGACGATCTTGCCGACTGAGCCAGCCACAGCTTCAGTCACGGGATCAATTGCCATTGCTTTGGCCCCGGCCTGTTCGATGATTGTACCGTTTTGAAGCGTTGAGAGACGCTCGTTATAAGTCACTGGCCCGACTGTAGCGAGCGTGAAGGCTTTGAAGCCAATGAAGCCGATCGCAACCAGGAAAATCAATTTCAGGCCGCCACTGCGTGGAGCACGGCGGGTGCGCTTGGGCTTGACGACAATCAGGCCGTCTTTACCAACTTTAGTGGTGTAACCATGCGTCATCTTTGCATGCTTACGCCCCAGTGTGTTCAGGCGGTTCACGAAGTGGTCGTGGGTCTCAACCATGGCAGTGATCTCTCATTCAACAATCGGCCCCCACCGCTGTTAAGAAAGTTTTAGCCATAGAATGTGGCAAAATCTGGGCAACTGCCTCGATTTAACCGTAAAACCCCTTCAATTCAGGTCTTTTTTTGAAGTGTTAGTGTCGTCCAATCAACAATGCTTTCCCGATGGGTAAGATTGATGCCGGATTGTGCATAAACCTCGATCACTTCGTCGGCTTGTTCATTCAAAATCCCCGAGAGAATCGCATAGCCGTCCGCTTGCAGCGCATTTGCCATATCCGGGGCCAGCGCGATTAATGGTCCTTTAAGAATATTCGCAAACACCAGATCAAAGGGGGCCGCTGCTGCAAGGTCCGGATGATCAAAACCTGCGGCCTCGACACAGTTTACGCGCCCCTCAAGCCCGTTCGCCTTCGCATTGGCCTGTGCGACGTCCACCGCGACTTCGTCGATGTCGCTCGCCAGCATGGTACCCGGCCAGATGCGCGCCGCCGCCATCGCCAGAACAGCAGTGCCACAGCCCACGTCGATGACGTTCTTGCCCACAAACCCGTCTGTCGCCAAACGGTCCAATGCGCGCAGGCACCCCAGTGTCGTGCCATGGTGCCCCGTGCCAAAGGCCATTGCGGCCTCAATCAACAAAGGTTCGCAATCCTGCGGCACCTTGTCCGCATCATGGGAACCATAGACAAAGAAGCGTCCGGCTTCGACAGGGGCCAGTTCACGGCGCACATGTGCCACCCAATCAGTTTCGGGCAGTTCGGAGACCACAAAGGGCTTTCCATCCATCGCCGCAGCCAAAACGGCCAGCGCAGCCTCATCCGGTGTGTCCTCGAAATATCCGCCAACCTCCCAAAGGCCCGAACCGTCTTCCATTTCAAATACCCCAACGCCAGTGGGTTCCGGCATCAACCGCTCCATTGCCTCGCCCAGCGCATAGGCGGCATCGCGTCCCTGAAGGGTGGTGAGTGCGGTGAATGTGGTCATTATCGTCTCCGGTGTTTGTCTGGGTTCGGGTAGGCGCGTGGCGGCACAGGGTCAAGGGTTGCTTCGTCCATGCGGCGCAACCCCTTGACGTAATACCAGCCCCAAGTTGCTGCGATGACCCCCATCACAGCGCCTGCAAGCGCCTGACCATAGATGACGCCTGTCGCGCCAAAAATGCCGGCCAGTGCCGCCGCAGCCGGGAAACTCAGCACGCCATCCTTGATCCAGTTGACCAGAGTTGACCGCGTCGGGCGTCCCAAATTGTTGAACGCCGCATTCGACACGAACAATGCCCCGATGAACACAAAACCGCCAACACCCACCAAAGTGAATGACCGCAGCACCTCGGCCCCCACACCTGTCAGGCCGAACGCCGCAATGACATAAGGTGTCGCGAGCAACATCAGCCCCCATGCGACAACAGTATATATAAAGCAAAAGATCAGCGCGTCTCGGTAGGTACTGCGCACGCGGTCTATCTGTCCTGCCCCGTAGTTCTGGCCAAAGATTCCGCCAATGGCACCGGACAAGGCGAATACCCCACCAAATACAACAACAGTAAGCCGCCCTATCACGGCCCATGCCGCCATCGCCTCGTCCCCGTATTGCGCCATGACCATTGTCAAAAGGTAGTTGCCCGCCGGGGTCGACATCTGCGTAGCAACCGCTGGCCCGGCGACCAACAGAAATGGACCGACAATGTTGCGCAGGGTTCTGGCCGTTGGACGGGCCACAAGTTTCATCTGGATAACTGCAAAATAGATCGCAAGCCCGAGTAGCGCGAAACGGAACAAGACCAACCCGACGGCCGCACCATCCAAGGCAAGGCCCAGTGTGAAAATCAGAAACGGATCGACAATCATCAACAGAAGGCCCGAGAAAAGCGTGATGTACATCGCTTTGGCCCCATATCCATCAGCCCTCAACGTGCCAGACAAAACCAGTGCCGCCGACATCGGGATCAACGAAGGAATGGTGATGGCCAGATAGCGGGCGGCAAGGCGCGCAGTCTCCCCTTCGGCACCCGCAAACCCCACAAGGGAATGGCGGAACCAGACAATCAAGGCAACAACGCACGCCAGCGCACTGGCCGAAATCACAACCCCTGCTCCTGCTTGTCTGCGGGCCTGATCACGATTGCCCATACCGATGCTGCGCGAGATTACGGCGGTTGCGCCAATCATCAATCCCACGGCAACCGAAACCGAGAAAAATTGGACCGCATAGGCAAAGCCGATTGCCGCCACCAGTTGCGGCTGCCCAAGTTGTGACACCCAGAACAGGTTTGCCGCATCTACCAGAAATACAAAAGTGATGCCCATGGCACCTGTCGCCGTCATCCTGACAACATGACCCATCGTGCCACCTGTCAAAAAGCGGCCCTGCTCCATCTTATTCGGCGGCCTGTGGAAGACCTGCGCTAAAGATTGTTTCGTTACCGCGTGTTGGATGACGCGGAATCAACATCGCCAAACCAAATGAAATCGCAGCCATGCCAGCCGCAAGAAAGAACACCGCGGCAGGAGAAACCATCCACAAAAGGCCCAAGCCCACAGGCAGGAATACAGCTGCAATATGGTTGATGGTAAAGGCCACTGCCGCCGTTGGCGCAATATCAGCCGGATCGGCGATTTTCTGGAAATAGGTTTTTTGCGCCAGGGCGAGGGCAAAGAACATGTGGTCCAAGACATATAACGTGGCCGCGACCACAACACCCCAGCCCAGATAATAGACGCCGCCATAGCTCAGGAACACCAGTACCAGACCGATGTATTCAAAGCCCAGCGTACGCCGCTCCCCGAAATATCCGACGGCACGACCTAACAGCGGGGCAATCACGATGTTCACAACCAGATTGATCAAATACAGCAGCGTAATCTCGTGCACATCAAATCCGAACCGTTCGACCATCATGAAGCCTGCAAAAACCATGAAAATCTGGCGCCGTGCCCCGCCCATGAACTGCAGCGCGTAATAAAGCCAGTAGCGTTTGCGCAAGATCATCGTCTTGTGTTGTGGTGTCGGGGCCTCAAACTGGGGATAGGCAAACATCGCAAAAACCGCGATCGTAACCGTAATACCCCCGCCAATCATGTACACTGTATTGTAGGAAAGGCTGAGTGTCTCCCAAAGCGCCATGATCGCAAGGTAAGCCACAAGCGTTGCCATGGACCCCGCTGCCAACAGCCAGCCCAACATGCGCGGCGCGTCTTCAATCTTGAGCCATTGCAGCTGGAGCGACTGGTTCACGGTCTCATAATAATGAAAGCCGATGGAACTCAGCATGGTCATTGTCAATATTCCGCCCAAGGACGGGAACCACGCTGTAAATGCAGTTGCCACCCCCAACAGGATCAGCGACAGCATGCCCAGCACTTGTTCGCGCACGAACATGATGATTGCAATCACCCCGACTGCCAGAAACCCCGGTATTTCGCGCACTGTATGGAGCAGGCCAATGTCGGCCCCATCAAAATTCGCGACCTCAATCACAAAATTGTTCAGCAGTGCGGCCCATGTATTGAACGCGATCGGCATCGCCAGCGCCATAAGGAACAGCAGCGAAACAGGTCTACGCCAGAACGGCAGGGACTTTGCGTCCTCAAGGGTTATGTATTGGGTCATGGTCCCTGCTTACGCCTGTTCCAATAAAAAGACGATACGCATTCACGCACAGCCTCTCCCCTCTTTTTGGCCTTAAATATCGTCCGCACTCTCGGCAGGTGCCGCCCCTTAGCGTTTTACCCTCTTACAGGCAGATGATCGAAAGATGACGGCGGCGCGGGTTCCCAAGGAAACACGCGGCCTCCCGCTGGTCAGAACATTGCGTGTTCAACCTTAGTAAAAGCTCTGCGGGTCTATATCCACCGCCAGCCGCATGTCGCCCTTAAGCCTGACCTGCGCCACCCAAGCCGCCAACGCTTCCTGCAACAGCGCGGATTTATCTGCTTTTACCAACAGCCGCACCCGGTGCCTTCCCCGCACGCGTGCAATCGGGGCCGGCGCAGGTCCAAACACCTGCGCACCGATGCGCCTTAATGCGCCATCTTGCCGCGCCAGCATATTGCCAGCATCAAACAATGCCGCCACATCAGGCCCGCTCAGGATGATCCCCGCCATACGCCCGTAGGGCGGCACGCCCGCCTGTTTACGCTCTGCAGCCTCTGCCGCCCAGAATGTTTCCTCATCTCCGGCCAAAATCGCGCGAATAACCGGATGCTCCGGCTGATAGGTTTGCAACATCGCCGCGCCGGGGGCCTCGGCACGCCCTGCTCGTCCTGCCACTTGCCGCATCAGTTGAAATGTCCGCTCGGCGGCACGCAGATCCGACCCCATCAGTCCAAGGTCGGCATCAATGACGCCGACAAGGGTGAGGTTAGGGAAGTTATGTCCCTTGGCCACCAGTTGCGTGCCGATCACGATATCTGCCGCCCCTTGCGCAATTCCGGCAATCTCCGCCTTCAAGGCCCGCGCCGAACCGTACATGTCCGACGACAGCGTCGCGATCCGCGCCTCCGGCCAGATCGCTGCGGCTTCTTCCCCCAATCTTTCAACCCCCGGCCCGACAGGTGCCAGTTTGCCAACGGCATCGCAAGACGGGCAGGCCTCCGGCATTGGCTTGCTCTCCCCGCATTGATGGCACACCAGCCGCTTCAAAAACCGGTGCTCGACCATCCGCGCATCACAATCATCACACCCGATCTGATGTCCACAGGCCCGACACAGGGTTATCGGCGCATATCCACGGCGGTTGATGAACAGCATCGCCTGTTCGCCCTTCTCCAACCGCTTGTTGACCTCTGCCTGTAGGGTGGGTGAAACCCACCGGTCGCTGGCCAGTCCTTCGCTCCGCATATCAATCGCGCTCATCTGCGGCATCACCGCAGGCCCGAACCGCGAAGTCAGATCAAGGCGGCGATATTTTCCCGATTCCACATTTGCCCAGGATTCCAGCGAAGGCGTCGCGCTCGCCAGTACGACCTGCGCGCCGCAAATGGATGCCCGCAGCACGGCCATATCGCGGGCATTGTAGAGCACACCTTCTTCCTGCTTATAGGAACTGTCGTGTTCCTCATCGACTACGATCAAACCCAAATTCTGATAGGGCAGGAACAGGGCTGATCGCGCGCCAATCACCACCTGACATTGCCCTTGGCCGACCATGCGCCAAATCCGCCGCCGCTCGGTCATTGTAGCACCCGAATGCCACTCGGCTGGTTTGGCCCCGAACCTTTCCTGCACACGCGTCAAGAACTGCTCAGTCAGTGCAATCTCGGGCAGCAACACCAACGCCTGCCGCCCAGACCTGAGCGCCGCCGCAACTGCCTCCAGATAGACTTCGGTCTTGCCCGATCCGGTAACCCCACGCAGCAAAGTTGTGCCATACTTTTCGGACTTCACCCCTTCCGCCATGATTGCAGCGGCCGCCGCCTGATCCTCGGTCAATGATTTGCCCGGCAGATCGGGATCCATGCGGATGAAAGGCACATCGCGCGGGCTGTCCTCCTCAAAGACCGCGCCTTGCGTCACAAGTCCCTTCACAACGGACGCTGTCACGCCTGCCATGTCGGCCAATTCCTTCAGCGTGAACGACAGATCGCCATATTCGTCCAAAGTCTCCAGTACTCTCCGGCGCGCGTCGGTCATTTTGGACGGCTCTTGATCCCCGCGCCTGTAAACCTTGCGCATCGACGGCGGATCACCCAATCCCGGTGCGCGTGTGGCAAGGCGCAACATCGCGGGCATCGGCGTCAGCGTATAAGCCGCAGCGCGTTCAAGAAACGCGCGCATCTCGTCCCGCATCGGGGCGGCATCGAGAACGCGGATTACATGTCTGATTTTGGCAAGATCATAGTCACCCTTGCCCGGCCCCCAGACCACCCCCAGGACCTTACGCGGCCCCAACGGCACCTCCACAAAAGCTCCCAGATGGCAACCGCCCTCGGGAGCGCGGTAATCCAAAGCACGGCCCAAAGGCTGCGTGCTCATCACCGCTACCAGATCGCCGTGGTCAAAGAATTCAGGGGAGTTCACAAGCGCTCCGGTACAACAAAAGAGGGTTTCAGGTCTGCGTGGCTTACGCTAGACCCAAGATCAACGCATCCCCCTCCAACCGCAAGGACCACACATGAAATTCTTTGTAGATACCGCCGAAATCGACGCCATTGCCGAACTCAATGATCTGGGCATGGTCGATGGAGTCACGACCAACCCCTCGCTGATCCTGAAATCCGGCCGTGACATCATGGAAGTGACCAAAGAGATCTGTTCCATTGTTTCCGGCCCCGTCAGCGCCGAAGTTGTCGCAATGGAAGCTGACGCGATGATCGCCGAAGGGCGCAAGCTGGCCGGGATCGCGGACAACATCGCCATCAAGCTTCCGCTCACATGGGACGGTCTTAAGGCGTGTAAGGTGCTGTCTGGCGAAGGTCGTATGGTCAACGTGACACTGTGTTTCTCAGCCAATCAGGCGCTGCTGGCCGCCAAAGCCGGTGCCACGTTCATCTCGCCTTTCATCGGGCGACTGGATGACATCAATGTCGATGGCATGGACCTGATCCAAGACATTCGCACAATCTATGACAACTACGGGTTCGAGACAAACATCCTCGCCGCATCAATACGTTCCGTGGCGCATGTCCACGATTGCGCGCTAATCGGTGCAGACGTAATGACGGCCCCACCGGAAGTGATCAAGAAGCTGGCGACACACCCGTTGACACAGGCTGGCCTTGACCAGTTCATGAAAGACTGGGCCAAGACGGGTCAGAACATCCTGTGATCCAAGCGCCTCGGAGTTTTGCAAGACTCTGAGGCAAATTCTTGCAAGAATTTGCCCACTCCAACCCCGCTGACACCAATCAGCCACAGGTAGCCATTTGCATGATATGGGGGCAGATTTACGTCTGCCCCCATGCTATACGACCCCAAACAGCACGAGACTGATATGAGCAGCAGCCCTAAAATAGATGACGTCTTGCGAGAGGCGATCATTTCGCAACCCGATGTTATACTGGATGACAGCGATGTCATGCAGGCGCTAATCGCGGCCAATGAAAAAGCGATGGGCGGCAATATCGTCGATCTTCGCGGCATCGCGATGGAGCGGCTGGAATCGCGCCTTGATCGTTTGGAAGACACGCATCGCAGTGTGATTGCTGCGGCCTATGAAAACCTTGCCGGCACCAACCAGATCCACCGCGCGATTCTGCGCATGCTGGATCCGGTCGAGTTTGAACCCTTTCTGCGGGATCTAGGTGGTGACGTGGCCGACATCCTGCGCGTCGATGCGGTAAAGCTGGTGCTTGAGTCTGTACAAAACGACAATGATCCCGCCGTTCAGCGCCTTGGTGAAGTCCTCAGCGTGGCCGAGCCCGGATTTATCGACGACTACCTGAGCCAAGGACGGGGCAGCTTGCCACGACAAGTAACATTGCGTGGCGTTCAGGACGGGTCCGAAACGATCTATGCTGAAAAAGCCGACTGGATTCGCTCAGAAGCCTGTCTGAAGCTCGACTTTGGCGCGGGCCGCCTGCCCGGCCTTCTGGTGCTCGGCTCTGAAGACCCGCACATGTTTGGCCCCCAGCAAGGCACCGATCTGTTGACCTTCTTCACCGGTGTATTCGAGCGCGCCATGCGCCGCTGGCTGTCTTGAGCCGCGCCGAACATGCCACCGATATCGGGCTGATCAGCCCTGCGGCGCGTGATGCGTTGCAAACATGGCTGGATCATCAGCGCGCCTTGAAGGGGGCTGCGGAAAACACCCTGATCGCCTATCAAGGCGATGTTGCCGATTTTCTTGCCTTTATGACAGCGCACAAGGCTGAAAGTCAGGGGCTCGGTGCTTTGGCGCAGATAACCATTACCGATATGCGTTCATGGATGGCGCGCACGCGTGGTCCGGATGTGGGGCCACGTTCGATGGCGCGCAAATTGTCTGCGGTGAAGGCTTTCTACCGTTGGCTGGCCGAGCGGGAAGGTTTTGAACCTACGGCAGTCTTGTCGACCCGTGCGCCAAAGTTCCCCAAGAAGCTGCCGCGCCCTCTGGCGATTGATGCCGCCAAGGCGCTGATCGAATGCGTTGAGATTCAGTCGGAGCGGCCGTGGGTTTCAGCCCGAGACGTTGCGGTGCTCACCCTGCTCTGGGGATGTGGATTGCGTATTTCAGAGGCGTTAAACCTCAAGGGCCGCGATGCGCCGCTGCCCGATACCCTGCGCATCATTGGCAAGGGCGGCAAAGAACGGGTCGTTCCGGTGCTGCCTGCTGCGCGAGATGCGGTGGATGAATACCTGCGGCTTTGCCCGCATCCACATGCCAGCGACGCGCCGCTGTTTCGCGCTATTCGGGGAGGTGCTCTGAGCCAGCGCGCCATCGCTCAAGTCATGGCAGATGCACGTATGCAGCTTGGTTTGCCTGCAACTGCAACACCGCATGCCATGCGCCACAGCTTTGCCACCCATCTGCTGGACGCGGGTGGTGATCTGCGCGCGATCCAAGAATTGCTTGGCCACGCGTCTTTGTCCACCACACAGGCCTATACCGCAGTGGATACCGCACGGCTGATGGAAGTCTACAACCGGTCGCATCCAAAAGCAGGGTAGCACGGGATCGTTTTCTTTCAAAGAAAACGGTCGGAAACTTTGAAAGTTTCCGGATACTGCAACTACTGTCGCAAACCATCCACAAAAGCCTGCGCGGCAGCAGAAGGGTCCGCCTTGCCAGCCGCAACATCATCGCTCAATGTCGCCAGCGCGGCCCGTGCCTCTGGCCCTTGCAGTTGCGCTAGCAAACGTTGTTTCACGTCTTCCTCAAACCAGTAGCGCGCCTGTGCCGCCCGTGTCCTGTCCCAGAACCCTTGCGCTTGCCGCCACGCAACCAGCGTCGAAATACTCTCCCAAGCCTTTTCCAACCCGTCTTCCTGCAACGCCGATACCGTCATCGCGCAAGGATACCCTTCCGGATCCTGCAGCCGTTTGCGCAACAACCGCAACGCCCCTGCATAATCCGCCCGTGTCCGGTTGGCCGCTGCTTTCAGATCGCCATCCGCCTTGTTAACCAAAATGATATCCGCCATTTCCATGATGCCGCGTTTGACGCCCTGCAACTCGTCCCCGCCTGCAGGGGCCAACAGCAACAAGAACAAGTCAGACATCTCGGCCACGACAGTTTCGGATTGTCCCACGCCCACCGTCTCGATCAGCACCACGTCAAAACCTGCTGCTTCACAAAGCCTCACAGCCTCGCGTGTGCGACGTGCCACACCGCCCAAATGTGTCTGGCTGGGAGATGGGCGAATGAATGCTGCCTTCTCACGGCTGAGCAGATCCATGCGCGTTTTGTCCCCGAGGATCGAGCCGCCGGAACGTGACGAAGACGGATCTATCGCCAGCACTGCCACGCGCAGCCCTTGCGCGATCAACATCATGCCAAAGCTCTCGATAAAGGTGGATTTGCCGACACCGGGGGTGCCGGACAACCCAATGCGCAATGCCTGACGATCTTGTGGCAGGCGGGCCAGAAGGGCCGCTGCTTGCGCGCGGTGATCATCACGCCCCGATTCTACCAAGGTAATTGCGCGCGCCAATGCCCGCCGTTCACCCGCGCTGACGCGCTTTGCCAAATCTTCAATATCCATGGCACATCTTTTGCGACCCTTGCGCAAAATGTCCATCCCTACCCTTGGCGCGGTGCCGGCTTTGCCCGATAACGGAGCGATGTCCTACAGCCTTCCCATCGACGCCGTTCTACCGCAGGTGATCAGCGCCCTGCGCGAAACAGGTCGCGTTGTACTGCAAGCGCCCCCCGGTGCGGGCAAGACCACACGTGTGCCACTAGCCATGCTCGATGCGGATGTCAGCAAGGGGCGGATTTTAATGTTGGAACCACGACGTCTTGCTGCCCGCGCCGCAGCGGAACGCATGGCAGCCACGCGTGGCGAAAAAGTCGGGCAAACCGTCGGCTATCGTGTGCGGGGGGCCTCAGCGATCAGTCAAGACACACGCATCGAAGTTGTGACAGAAGGTATCCTGACGCGGATGCTACAGGACAACCCCGATCTGCCCGGCATCGGCGCGGTCATTTTTGATGAATTCCACGAACGCTCCTTGAATGCCGATCTGGGCCTTGCGCTATGTCTTGAGGTTGCCAGCGCATTGCGTGACGATCTGTTGCTTGTTGCGATGTCCGCCACGTTGGACGCGGCACCTGTTGGCGACTTGATGAATGCGCCAGTTGTGACCTCAGAGGGGCGCAGCTTTGAGGTCACGCCATACTGGCTGGATAAACCGCTTGGCAAACAACGCCTCGAAGATGCAACCGCCGATCTCGTCCTGAGCGCGCTGGCGAATTCCCCCGGCTCTGCCCTTGTCTTTCTGCCCGGCGAGCGTGAAATCAGGCGGGTGGAAAGCCTGCTCAGGGCGCGAATTCCCGACGATTGCACGCTGGCCCCGTTGTTCGGTGCGATGGACTTCAAGGCCCAGCGCGCCGCGATTGAACCTGCCCTCAACGGGCGCAAGATCGTCCTTGCCACATCCATCGCCGAAACATCCCTTACCATTGAGGGCATCCAGATAGTGATCGATGCAGGGCGCGCGCGGCGTGCAAGGTTTGATCCCGCCTCCGGCATGTCGCGACTGGTGACGGAAAAAGTGACCCGTGCAGAAGCCATACAAAGGGCAGGTCGCGCGGGCCGCATCAGTGCCGGTACGGCCTACAAGCTCTGGACCCGCGGCGAGGAAGGTGGCCTGGCCGCTTACCCGCCCGCCGAGATTGAGGTTGGCGATCTTAGCGGATTCGCTCTCGAACTTGCGGTCTGGGGGGCGGAGGCCGCCGATTTGGCCTTTGTCACGCCCCCCCATGCAGGACGTTTGGAAGAAGCGCGTCGTGTTTTACAAATGCTTGATGCGCTGGACGAAAATGGCCGGATCACGCCGCATGGACGTGCACTGTCACGCCTTCCGCTGCACCCCCGACTTGCCCACATGGTCATGCGCGGTGGCGCGCGGGCGGCGACATTGGCGGCACTTCTGGCCGAACGTGATCCGATGCGCGGGGGTGGCATTGATCTGGCCCAGCGCATGGATGCGGTCGAGGGCAAGCGCACCGCGACTGAGGCCCACGCCCCAACAGTTGCCCGGATCCGGCAAGAAGCAAAACGACTGGCCCGCGGTCAAAACCATGACGGTCCCGAAGGCATAGGCCCGCTTGCAGCGCTCGCTTATCCCGACCGGATCGGACTACGGCGCAAGGGCGATGCGCCGCGCTATGTTCTGTCAGGTGGCAAGGGGGCGATTGTTCCTGAAGCCGATCCGATGGCCGGGGAGCGTTTGATTGTTGCCACGGACCTTGATGGCGACCCACGCGAGGCACGGGTGCGACAAGCGACACGGCTGTCCGAAGCGGAATTACGGCACCATTTCGCGGAACAGATTGCATGGCATGATGTTTGCCTTTGGTCGCGGCGCGAGGGCCGGGTTCTGACCCGCAAACATGAACGCTTTGGCACATTAATCCTTGACGATCGTACATGGTCGGACGCGCCTGATGACGCTGTGGCAGAGGCGATGCTGGACGGGGTCCGGCAACTGGGATTGAACCCCGGCAAGGCGGCTGCGTTATTTCTGGCAAGGGCACAGTTGATTGGCGATGCGTTTCCTGATTTCTCGGAACCCTATCTGATGGGGACTCTGGAAGACTGGTTGCTGCCGCATTTGTCAGGCGTGCGCAGCACTGCCGCGTGGAAAAGCTACGATTTACTGCCTGCCCTGCGTGCCCGTCTGGACTGGGACCAGCAACAGCTGCTTGATGCCGCAGCACCTGCGCATTTCGAAACGCCATTGGGACGCAAGGTCGCGATTGACTATGCCGGCGAAACACCACAGATCGCCCTGCGGCTACAGGAATTGTTCGGTGTCACACGTCACCCGCAAGTTGCCGGACACCCCCTGAAGATCACGCTATTATCACCGGCACAGCGGCCGGTGCAGGTTACGATGGATTTGCCGGGATTTTGGGCCAGTTCGTATGAAGATGTGCGCAAGGACATGCGCGGACGTTACCCGCGCCATCCCTGGCCGGACGACCCGACACAAGCTGATCCGACACTGCGTGCAAAGCGACGTGGGACCTAATCATTGTCCGTGAGGCCGGAACCTGCACCGGCACTGCGAGAAGCTTCGCTTTCGGGGACCAAAATTCGACTTGCAAGAGATTGCATATATTGTGCCATATCATCCGGCAGCGCCACTCTCGCAACAGCGGGCACTAGGTTTGGCTCGGTGAATGTCAGGTTCAATTTAACCATATCGCCCGATTTCACGGCGTTGATAGCATAGAGTTGCGATTCTGCGTAGCTGAGTAGAAGATCGGCGAAACCCTGTGCCTCTATCTCTCCCGATGCCGTTTCACCCGAAGAGCTTTCGATGATGCGGGCAATAGCAAGCGGCAGATCAAGAACCGGACCCTCGGGAAGCTGCTCCAACGCAGTGGTCAAATCGGACGGCGCACGTCCTGCAATCAGATGACGTTCCGCGGCGCGGCCAAAGGCGGCGGCCTGAGCGGGCGGCGCACCTGCCCCGCGCGCGGCTTTGCTCGCAAGCGTCATCACTTCGTTGGCCGAGCACTTCACGATGCGAACACCGGCAACCACCAATCATCCGCATTGTCCGCCAGATCCCCGGCCAAAGGCGCGCCCTGACACAGAGTTATGCGCGTCCAGCGGTCTGACTTGGGATCAAACTTTGATGCGCCAAAGAAGGATAATTTGCAGCGCAATATGTCGATGGGAAGGCAGGATGTGGCGATCAGATTGTCGCGGATTTCGGCATAGGGATGCCACTGCGACAATTGCACACGCGAGATTGCCAAGCCATGTTGCGGATGCGCTGCGAGGAAATCGCAAACCGACATTTTGGTGTCTGTCAAATCAGACTGCAACGCCTTGATGCGCCGACCAATATCAAGCGGGCTTTCTAGATCAGCCCCCTCTTCATGAAAACGCAAACCAAGGCGGGGTTCTTGTTTGGCTTCCGAGACATACCAGAATTGCCCACATCCTTCCGGCGCATCATAGTCAGGTGCCAATGCCCATTGGAAATTCTGTCTGATCAATGCGCGCAATTGCTGTGTGTCACTCAACGGCGGGCACAGGCTGCCGAAAGGGTCGGCCATGCAATGCGCCAATCCATCAACAAGCTCCCCGAAAGGCTCAATCACCAGCGCGGCGGTGAGTTCCTGAATGTCACCACTCAGGTCCGCTACAGTGTGCATCACGTGATCGATCGGCTTGTGTCTGGCGAAATCGAAAGTCTGACGCAGTTGGTCCCAATCGGTGCGCAATTGGTCAATGCGAGCCTGATGCGCAGGATCAGGAACGTTCCATTCTGCGAGGTGTAGAGCCGCGCGTGACGCAAGCATTTTAAGCCGCACCTGTTCATCATCTGTCAGTGTTTCAATCGCCCGCACACGCGCAAGCGCGGTTTCGCGGGCCAACATCCAGTTATTCAACAATACCGGATGGTTCACCAGAAACGGTGCCATGCCAAGTCCCGTCGAATTGCCAATCCCCAGATGGCGCTTGATATCCATATCAAGCGATGCGCCACCCACATGCTCAACAAGCTCGTGCGTGAAGTGGCGGATCAACCAGACAGTCAGCATTTCAGCCGCAAAAGGCCCTTCAAGGCCGGGGCGGTCCTTGATCAGATTACGGTCGGCAATGCCAAACTTGCCATTACCATAAACGGCTGTTGTGCGCATCAGATAACCGACATCGCGGATCATCTTGCGATCGGGTTGACGTCCGGCGCGCAAGGCATCCGCGACATGTGCGAACAGGCGCACCGACTTATTTGCCCGACTTAGAACCAGATCCCGTTCGGTGAAACGCGCGGCTTCCTGTTTCGGGGCCGAAGCCACAATCCGCGCAATTTCATCCGGTGTCGGTACACCGTCATAGAGCACATACGTGCTGTCCCATGCGGTCGCGATGACGCGATCCGTACGCATATCAGCAGGCAAATCGGTGGACACGGCAACAAGGGAATAGGTGTGGCCGCCGAAATCAACGGCGTAAACAGCATGGCCAAAACCATCCACACACATCTGCCAGACATGGCGTGTTACGCTGACTTGTTCATCGGCCAAACGGCGCATCAGACTACGTAGAAAGGAAAGTCGCGTGGGAAACATAGACCCCATACGCGACAGGCGCATCACCTCGTCAGGAGCGCGCAAAGCGGTTTGCGGCGGTGTCAATTCATCCTTCACTGTGGTCCAAAGCTCCCCTCGTAAAACCGCAACCAGTTGCCCCCCATGATTCCGTCCACTTCGTCGGAGGTCATTCCGGTATCAGCCAACCCTTTGCGCAGGTTTCCAAAGTCACGGTTGTCGTTGAACCACTCGGGCATCGGTGGGAAGCCTGCGTTACTGGCCGAGCCTTCACCGTAATCAATGCCCTTGGTCCAACGCCCCACGCGCATCCACTCTACAATGCTATCAGGTTGATCCTGACACAAATCAGTCCCGATGCCGAGGTTTTCCGCGCCGTATCGTGTGGCCGCTTCGGCAATCATAGCGCAAAAGCTGTCTAATGTGCAGTCAGATCCGCCCGCCAGATGGTGAGGATAAACCGAAAAGCCAAGCATGCCACCTGCCCTTGTCAGGGCCTTCAGAATGTCATCGGATTTGTTGCGCAAGGCCGCGTGCCACCAATGCGGATTTGCATGGGTAATTGCGATCGGGCGCGTAGAATGATCAATGGCTTCAAGCGTCGAGCGTTCGCCGGAGTGGCTCATGTCGATCACCATCCCAACGCGGTTCATTTCCTCCACGACAACGCGGCCCATGCGGGTCAGTCCGGTGTCGTCGTCTTCATAGCACCCCGTCGCAAGCAGGCTTTGGTTGTTATAGGTCAATTGCATAAAGCGGATGCCAAGTTGATGGCAGATTTCGACCAGCCCGATATCATCCTCGATTGGACTTGGGTTCTGGAACCCAAAGAAAATCGCGGTGCGTCCGGTTTCCTGAGCCAAACGAACGTCAGCAGCGGTGGTGCCTTTGAAGATCAAGTCCGGATGGCTCTCGAACCAGCGGTTCCAGCGTTCCAGGTTCAACACCATTTCACGGAAACTCTCGTGATAGGCGATGGTGACATGTACCGCGTCAACGCCACCGGCCCGCATCTGTTCAAAGATCTTCGGGGAGAAGTTGGCGTATTGCAGGTTATCAATCAGAGGTGTTTTCATGACATAATGATGGACTGAACCGGCTTCGCGCTCAACGTCGAAAACGACATCAGATATGGCAGATCGGACTTGGCCGAAGATTGTTGGACGGGTTGGATTCTGCCAGATCGTCCTTTTCCAAGGGATGCTCTCCTGTTTAGATGTTCGTGAAACCATGCAAGGACGCCCCATGCAGCCCTCCAAGACCATCGAATACTTCTATAGCGCCCATTCCGCCTATGCCTATTTCGGTGCATGGGAGTTGCAACGCATTGCACAAAAAGTAGCTGCGCACGTCATTCACCGTCCGTTTGATTTTGCCCCCGTGATGGCAGCGGCAGGAGGAAAAGGATTTCGGGATCGTTCCAAGGCCAATATCGGCTACTTCTTCGGTCGCGAAATGGTGCGATGGGCGCAGTGGCGCAACCTGCCAATGATCCGGCATCGGCCTGTTCATCACGATAATCCACTTGCCTTGGCCAACGGCGCGATCATTGCGGCGGGTGATTCCGCCGACCCGCTCCGCCGTGCACTTTTGCAGGCCCATTGGCGCGATGATGCGGACCTTGCGGATGAGAACACAGTAAAACGGCTGGCCGAAGATCTGGGGCTAGACGGGGATGCGCTGGTACGGGCCGCACACAGCGACGCGGTGCAAGCCCAGCACAGCGCAAACACCGAAGAAGCGATAGCGCGCTCTGTTTTTGGCTCACCCACCTACTTCGTCGACGGGGACATGTTCTATGGGCAGGATCGACTGATGATGGTGGAACGTGCTTTGAAAATACCTTTTGCACCTTAGTATGCATCTGTTTTTTTGAGCGTGACGCGGCAGGCCAATGTGGGCAACTGTGCGTCAATCCAGAGAATCGGAAAAAAAATGATGAGCCAAGCTGTACAAAAAACATATGATGTCGTGATTATTGGCGGCGCAATCTATGGCTCGTCCGTGGCATGGTGGCTCACGCAGATGGCAGGGTTTGACGGTCGTATCCTTGTGGTGGAGCGTGATCCCACCTACGAATTCGCCTCTACCAGCCATACCAATTCCTGCATCCGGCAGCAGTTTTCCAACCGCACAAATATTCAGATTTCGCAATTCGGTGCCGAGTTTATCAAAAATTTCCGCGATTTTATGGGCGGTGATCCCGAGGTGCCGCATCTGACCTTGCAAAGTTACGGGTACATGTACCTTGCCGACACGCCGGAGTTTGCCCGTACCCTAAAAGAAAGTCAGGCCATTCAGGCAGCCGAAGGCGCGCATACAAGACATATGAGCCGCGACGAGATTGCCGCCGCTTATCCGTTTTACCAATTGGACGATATCATCGCCGCAAATCACAACACCGTCGATGAAGGATATTTTGACGGCGGCACGATGTTTGACTGGTTCAAGCGGATGGCACGTCGGGGCGGCGTGGAGTATATCCACGACGAAGTGGTTTCGATGACGTTGAATCCTGCGGGCACTGCGGTCGAGTCTGTGACGCTAAAGTCGGGCGGCAGCATTGGCTGCGGTGCGGTTGTGAACGCCTCGGGTCCGCGGGCCGTAGCCACCGCGCAAATGGCGGGGCTGGATCTGCCCGTGCGGCCACGCAAGCGCTATACCTTTGTGTTTGATGCGGCGCAGCCGCTTGGTCAGGATTTGCCACTCACCATTGATCCCTCCGGCGTCCACATGCGTTCGGAAGGGCGTTATTATCTGGCTGGATGCCCGCCGGGCGAAGATCCGGACGTCGCTTTTGATGACTTCGAATTTGACCACTCGATCTGGGAGAACAAGGTTTGGCCGATCATCGCCAGCCGTGTGCCCGCCTTTGAACAGGTCAAGGTGATCAACGAATGGGTCGGGCATTATGCCTATAACACGTTTGATCAGAACGCGGTTGTAGGCTGCCATTCAAAGGTCGCAAATTTTGTCTTTGTGAACGGATTTTCGGGCCACGGTTTGCAGCAGTCCCCCGCCATGGGGCGCGGTGTGGCCGAACTGATTGCATACGGGGCGTATCGATCACTGGACCTTACCCCCTTCAGCTATCAACGCCTTGAAACACGCGAGAAGTTTGTCGAGCGTGCCGTGATCTAGGCGGTCGGCACATGTCCGCCAATTCTGCGCCGGACAGCCTCGCTATCTTTTGTCACCGCCCCGCAGACGCGCAACGTGGCCAAGGTTTGATCCGTTTTGCCGCCCCTCAAGCAAGGCCGTGATGCGCGGCGGCGTCAAAGGCAGGGTATTCACCTTCTTGTCCGTCGCATTGGCAATCGCACAGCCAAGTGTCGCCGCCACGTTGAGGATCGGCACCTCTCCGGCACCTTTTGTGCCCAGCGGCCCGATAGAGGGCGCGCCCTCGTAAAGCTCGAATTCGATTGGCAGAACGTCCCCTGCCAAGGGGAGATGGTAACTCTCGAACCCTGTCTGATCAAATGCGCCGTTTTTGTTTATCGTGATTTCTTCGGTCAGCGCATAGCCGATCCCCTGCACAACGCCGCCTTGAATTTGCCCGTGAATGGCGCGGTGGTTCAAAGCACGGCCCACGTCCTGCACCAAGCGGTAAGACAGGATTTCAACATGCCCCGTCACCGGATCAACGGCGACTTCGCAGTCATGCACCGCGAATACAGGCACATCAATGGCGTCGATGAAATGCCCTGCCGCACAGCCGGGCATGGCGGGCACGCCCGGCGCGGTGAAGGCTCCGCTGCCCGATATCGGCCCGATTGTGGTTTCGGCGTGCTGCACGACCTGCCGGATGGTTGTACCTGATCCGGGGCGGCCCTTCATCTCAACACGCCCTGCCGTCAGCACCAGATTATCCGGCTTGGTCTGCAACAGGCCGCTTGCCACCTCCAACAGCTTGTCGCGCACGTCGGCACAGGCCGCTTCGCTGGCAGCGCCAATCGACACCGTGGTGCGCCCGCCGCCAACCCCCAGATCACGGCCCGCCGCGTCTGTATCTGCGGTTTTCACGATGACCGCATCGGGGTGAATGCCAAGATTTGCCGCCACGATTTGCGGCAAAGATTGCATCATTGTGCCTGACCCGATCTCGACCCCTGCTGTGACCAGTGTGGCACTTGCATCCGCGTTCAGGATCACCGTGGCGGCCGAGGGACCAACAAAGATGAACCACGTCCCGACAGTTGTGGCGCGCCCGTAAAGCCGCCCGTCCGGCAGGGTGTCGCTGCGTTTCCCAATCGGGTGTTTGGCGACCATCTGATCCAACATCGGTCCCAGAACATTGCCTTCGAACACCTGCCCTGTTGCGCCAAGGTCTTGATCCCCCACCACTGTGCGGCGGCGGAACTCAAACGGGTCCATGCCGATCGCGGCACAAATCTCGTCCGTATGCCGTTCAAGCGCAAAGGTATTGTAGACACCATTGCAGGCGCGGAACGCCCCGTTGGGCGGCGTGTTGGTATAGACCGCCTTGGTGCGTATCCGCACTGATCCGAGCTTGTAATTGCCGCCCAAGGTATGCGCGGTCATTGTGGTCAGAAACACCTGTTCACCGCCATATGCGCCGCAATCCATCAGCACGGTGGCGTCCCGCCCGACAATTTCACCGTTCTTGGTTACGGCAGAGCGGATATGAATATCCGCGTTTTCCCGGCACAGGCAGGTCATCATCTCTTCTTTGCGCGAGTTCACCAACGAGACAGATCGCCCCGTCTTGCGGGCAAGGATTGTGGCGTAGGGCTCCAGGGAACAGTCGAATTTCAAGCCAAAGCCGCCACCGACCGCTGGCACTGTCACATGAACCGCCGCTTCCGGCACACCAAGCACTTTGGCCGTGACGCTTTTCACCGTCCACGGAGCCTGCGTCGAGGTGTGGATATGGTATCGCCCGTCCTCGAATGACGCGACAACGGCGCGGGGTTCGAAGGAGACATGGTTCTGGCGGCCCACCTGATAGGAACCCTCGACAATGGTAACATCATCGCGTGCAAAGGCTGCATCTGTATCTCCACGATCCACCGTTGCCTGCCACGCGATATTGCCGCTGCGGTTGCCGCCCTCAAACAGGATTTCGTAGTCCTCCCAGTCGGGATGGACCAGTGGAGCATCCTGCGACAGCGCTTCGGCCATGGTCAGGACTTTCGGCAGCTCCGCATATTCTATGATGATGGCTTTGGCGGCAGCCCGCGCTTGGGCAAGGGTTTCAGCGGCAATGACGGCGAGGGGTTCACCGTGATAGCGCACCACCTTGTCCGCGAAAACCGGATGATCCGCAATGCCCAGCCCGTGCAGTCCGGGCGCGTCGGCAGCCGTTGCGATGGCCTGCACACCGGGCATTTTGAGCGCGGCACTGGTATCAAGCCGCGTGATCCGCGCGCTTGCCACGTCAGAGCGTAGAAGCGCGGCGTGCAGCACGTCAGAGCCACCCGCATCGACGGTGTATTTTGTGCGCCCTTGCAACTTGTCCCGCGCATCTCGGCGCGGCAGGTTCATCACAGCGGTGGTTTTGTCCATCGATTCTGTCATGTCCGAACCTCCCCGGACGCGCTGTTGTGCAGGGACATGACCGCATCAATAATCCGCTCGTAGCCTGTGCAGCGGCAGATATTGCCGGTCAGTGCTGCCTTGACCTCTGCGCGGCTCGGCCTTGGGTTGTCCTTGAGATAATGCGTCAGGGTCATCACCATCCCTGGAAAGCACATGCCGCATTGCACCACGTCAAAGTCGATGAATGCCTGTTGCACAGGGTTCAGGGTGTCGACGTTTCCGATGCCTTCGATTGTGGTGATTTCGGTACCTTGCAAGGCTCCTACGGGCAGCAGGCAGGAGGTTTTCGGCTCCCCATCTACATAGATTATGCAAGCACCACAGAACCCTTCGCCGCAAACATCCTTTGCCCCTGTGAGGCGAAAATCATCGCGTAAAGCGTGAAGCAAGGAGGTTCTGGGATCGCCTGCAAAGCTGCGCGGTTTGCCGTTGAGTGTGAAATCGACGCCCATCTATGCGCTCCTTTCCAACTGGCCCATGGCATCCGCAAAGGCCTGTGCCACCAAACGCGGCAGAATGCGCAGACGGTAGGTGGCGGGCGCATCAACGCCGTCGCGGGGGGTGAATTCCTGCGTGAGTGATTGCGCCAAATCGGAAATCGACAGTCTGCCAAAGGGCTGGCCACTTACCGCAGCTTCAAGCGCATGCCAGCGTTTCGGCGTGGACTCCACCGATCCGACAGCGATACGCGCCGCGTTTATGGCCCCGTTCTGATCCGGTTCCAGATAGACGCTTACATTTGCCACGGGGTACTCTCCGGCCTGCCGCAACAGACCCCGTGCGTGTGCAGATCTGCCGGAATGGCGCGGAATGTGAATACTGGTGAGGATTTCAGTGGACGGGCGAGTCGAGCGGGTTTGTAGGTAATCCTCAAGCGTCAAACTGGCCGCCCCCTCAAATGATTGCACCTCAACCTCGGCCCCCAAAGCCAAGAGTGCGGGCACCAGATCAGCGGCGGCAAAGTCCTTGGCACAGATGTTGCCACCGACCGTTGCCATGCGCCGGATCGCGGGGTTTGCAGAGCGTCCAGCGGCCTGCACAAGCGCGGTCATTTCCGGCACGTCAGAGATGGCGGCAAGCGCGTGATGGGTCACAAGAGCGCCAATTTTCACCCCTGCATCATTCACCGAAACCAGATGCAGTTCCGGAATCTTTGCCAAAGAAATAAATGTCTTTTCGCAGTCTTCATCCCGCAAAGGCGCACGCATGACCCATGTGCCGCCCGCAAACAGAACCGCGCTGTCCCCCAGCGCCGAAACGGCATCCTCAACGCTGGGGGGATATTTAAATCGCTGCTCCAAATCAGCTCCAATGGGCTACAGAGCGTTCCTCGAAGCTTTCGCGGAACTGGCGTGTTGAATTGGGCATCAACTCTCCCGTACCCCAGTCAAGGATCACTGCATATTTGCGCACGGCGTCCATCTCGTTGATCTTGCCATCGACATACAATTTCGACACTTCGGCCGGATCCATACGCGCCCAGTCCACGCGGTTGGCGCGAATATGAGCGCGCGCCTTTTCGGTGGCTGCCGCGTCGATCTGGTAATCCAGCATGTCCTTGTCGATCACCTTGATCACAACGCCGTAGTCCGTTTCGGCGCGTTCAACCGAGACATATTCGTCGATCACGTCTTCCAGCACGTCATTGGGATCACGGTCCATCGGATCGCCGTATCCGCCGCCGCCCGCCGTGGGCCGGCTGAATTTATCCCCGCTCTTCATGGGATAGTTGGAGAAGACGGAGCCAAGCCATTTTTCCTCGCCGGTATCTTCGTGCACCACGCTAAGACCATGTGGCATGGAGGGCAATCCGCCCTCGACACCCCAGACAACCGCGCGTTCACGGTCGCAGATGTAGGACATGACGGTGTTGTCGGCCTCAAGCAAGGTGGACGCCTTGATCACACCCGCGCCACCGCGCCATTTGCCCGGACCGGGGCTGTCTTGCAGAATCTGGAATTCATCCGCCCGCGTTGGATTGACCCGTTCGTTGCCTTCCGAGGGTTGCGACATCAGGCCGGTGCCGAAACAGGCCGTGGTGACATCGCTGCCGTCCTTGCCGTTGCGTCCCCCCCAACCACCGGGGAGCCATTCGTAGAACATATAGATCGGCTTTTCCGGCTTGCGCAGGTCGTTGCCACCCGCCAGCAGGTATTCAAGGTTGAACGCGCAGGCGATGGCACGTTCCGGCATGATCTTGGACCACATCTCGAAAATCGCGTTCATGATCTTTTCGAACGGCATCAGGAAGCCGGTCACGGCGATGGGCCATTCGGCGCTGACAACGCTGTCTTTCGGTGTCTTGATCTCAACCATGCGGTAGAAGCCGCTGTTCATTGGCAGATCGGGGAAGAAGGTCTTCATCCCTGCAACCACCGCCGAGAATGTCGCGCCATGGCCGGAGTTGTAGATCGACGCAATGGTCGGGTGGCTGCCCTCGAAATCATAGGTGATCTGGTCACCTTTGATCGTCATCTTGATGTGGATCGGGATCATGCCTTCGCCCGCACCGGGATCACGGTCAATGTAATCCACCGCTTCCCAGGTGCCATCAGGCAGGTCCAGGATACGCTGGCGTACGGAACGCTCAACGTAGTCCTGCACCTCGTTCATGCCTTGGGTGACCTGACCACGGCCATATTTACCAACCAGACGCTGCAATTCACGTTCGGCCACTTGCGTTGCCTGTGCCTGCGAATGGATGTCACCGATGATCGACGCGGGGTCACGGGTGTTTGCGGCAAGCATATTGGCCACGTCAGAGCAGAACTTGCCCTTGTGCCACAACCGCAGCGGCGTGATACGTACCGCTTCGCCAAACATTTCCTTGGCTGTTACGTTAAACGATCCGGGAACGGAACCGCCCAGATCGGACCAGTGGCCGTTGGATTGAGAGAACCCGATCAACACTTCTTCGTCGAAAATCGGCCGGATGAGGCGCACATCGCTAAAATGCGTACCACCCGCATAAGGGTCGTTGATCGCATAGACGTCACCGGGGTACATGTCCCCCTCGAATGCGCGGATCACGTCCTTGCAGGTATAGTGCAAGGTGCCGACATGCACCGCGATGTCAGCGTTGCCCTGCGCCACGCAATTGCCATCCGCATCATGCAAACCGTTTGAAAAGTCACGATTGTAGATCACGAAGGAATAGCAGGTGCGCAGCATCTGTTCGGCCATCTGGTCGACAGATGTGATGAAAGAGTTCTTTAGAACCTCGAAGGTAACCGGGTCCAGTTCCTGTGTTGTTGTGCTGTTCATGGCTTAACCCTCCACCTTGATAAGAATGTTCATGTATTGATCGACGGTTGCCGTGGTGTTTGGCGGCACAACAACGGTTGAATCAACCTGTTCGACAATCGCCGGGCCGCTGAATTCGGCACCGGCCTTAAACTGTGCACGGTCATAGACGTTGGTGGTGCAACGCTCGCGTTTGAACCAGACGTCGCGCTGGCCGATAGGATCTGGCGTGTTCTTGACCACCTCGTAAGACGGCAGTTCCGCCTTTGGCACCATGCCTGTCGCCTTGACACCGACGCGGAATATGCTGACTGGCGCGTCTTCGCGGCGGAAGTTGTATTCATGTTCGTGCTGGTTGTGGAATCCGTCGATCAGATCGCTGGTGGACGTGACCTTGGCAGGTGCTGGCACGGCGAGCGAGCGCCACTGGCCCTGATACATCATCTCGACCGTACGCTGGAGTACGGTGTCTTTCGCCGCGACACCTTCATGGCGCAGACGCTCGACCGCTTCGGCTTCGATTTTGGCGAAAGCAGATTCCAGATCTTCCGGTTTGGTCGTCGCAGCATCGGCCATAAAGCTGTCGGAGAAGTCGTGCTGGATATCGACCAGCAGACAGCCCATCGCAGAGGTGACGCCGGGGTTCGGCGGGATGATCACAACGGGGATCGACAGTTCTTTGGCGACCGCAGCGCCATGCAACGCCCCCGCCCCGCCAAAGGCCACCAGCGCAAAATCACGCGGGTCATAGCCACGGGTGATCGACAGCAGACGCACCGCATTGGCCATGTTCGCATTTGCCACGTCGATGATCGCCTCGGCTGCTTCGTGCAGCTCCATACCAAACGGTTCGGCCACGGTATCGCGCACGGCTTGTTCCGCCAGTTTCGGGTCCAGCGTGATATCGCCACCCGCAAGGCTCGTGCCCAAGCGGCCCAAGACCACGTTAGCGTCACTGTTGGTCGCCACTTCGTTGCCGTTGGAATAGCACGCAGGCCCCGGCATCGCGCCTGCCGATTGCGGGCCGTTGCGTAGCGAGCCACCTTCGTCTTTCCAAGCCAGTGATCCGCCACCCGCGCCGATGGTCAGCACCTCGATGCTCGGGAACCGGATTGGGTATCCGTATTCGATGTACCAGTCTTTGGTGACAGTCGATTCGCCTTGGTAGGCCAGTGACACGTCCGTGCTGGTGCCACCCATGTCAAAGCCGATGGAATTTTCATAGCCGCACAGATTTCCGATAAACCGGCTGGCTAGGGCACCTGCCGCGATGCCCGATCCGGCCAGACGGGCCGCGAAATCCTTGACACTGGCAGGGGTCATAACGCCGCCGCCGGTGTGCAGCAACAACAGGTCGCGCTCGTATCCGCCGTCCGACAGCTTGTCGCTAAGGCGGGAAACATAATCGACCACCACAGGGGATACGGCAGCGTTCACCATGGTTGTCGAGAAACGCTCGTGTTCGAAAATCTCCGGCATGATCTGGGACGAGATCGAAACATGCACATCCGGCAGCACCTCTTGCAGAATTTCTTTCATCCGGCGCTCGTGTTCACCATTCACATAGGAGTTGATGAAGCAGACAGCGATGGCCTTCACGTCGCGCCGTTTCAGAATTTCGGCAACGCGGCGGGCTTCTTCCTCGTCCAGTTCCTCGATGATCTTGCCCGCGGCATCAATGCGCCCTTTGACTGTCAGGCGATCACGGCGCGGGATGTATGGTTTGGCAACGTCCTTGTAGGTGTCCCAAAGGTCTTCCTTGTTGGAGCGGCGGATTTCGACCACATCGCGGAAACCTTCGGTGCAGACCATCGCTGTGCGCGGTAGCTTGCGGGTGATCAACGCGTTTGTGGCAACAGTTGTGCCGTGTGAAAACATGGTCACATCCGAGAGATCAACCTTGGCATCAGACACCCCCGTCATAATCGCCCGCATCGGATCATCCGGCGTCGACGGTGTTTTTTCGATGCGGATCTGGCCCGTATCCTCGTCCATAATACAGACGTCGGTGAACGTCCCGCCTACATCAACTGCAACCCTTGTTTTTGTCATCATCTCTTCCTGTCTTGGTTTCATCCAGACCCTGTTTTCGGACAAAGCAAAGCCATGCCTCCAAAGAGGGTCAATTCAAGTAATTCAAATTTTGCGTTTTAACGGCGGGAGTTAGACCGCCTTTGCCGCTTCCAAACGGCTCATCTTGCGGGTTTCCGTTGGCGTGCAACCAAAGCGGTTCCGGTAGTGTTTGCAGAATTGGGCTTGATCGTAAAAGCCCCATTTGTAGGCGATATTTGCAACGGTTGTGGTGTCGTTCACCATGCGCAGCGCCTCGTCACAGCGGGTCAGACGCTTGTCACGGATGTAGCCGACGATGGAATGGTCGCTCTCGGCAAACAAACGCTGGAGATAGCGCAAGGAGATGCCGCAGGATTCCGCAACCAGTTGCGAATTCAGATTTGGATTGGCGAGGTTGTCGCGGATGAATTGTTCCGCGCGTTGCAGATGTGCAGCGCGAATGGTCGAGGACGAGCTGTCCAGAATGCGATCGTCGCTGCGCATTGCGAGACACAAGAGGTCCAACAACTGCTGGCCCGCGATGTCACGGGCCGCATCGTTGATCTGGTCCACACATTTGATGGTGTTGCGCACCGCCCCGACAAAGAAAGACCCGACACCCTGCGTTGCATCGAAGGTCAGTGCGCCAAGCCGATCAGTCGCCCCAAGACGCGAGCGCACGCTTGCCGTTGGTACCTTGAGCACCCAGAGCTTGTTGCGTTTGCCATGCCAGAATTCGTACGGCATGTCACCGCGCTCAACCAGAAAGCCACCAGGCGCGCATTTGGTATCACGCGAGGATTGCTTAAAATGCACATCCCCTCTGTGCGGGATGGTAATCAGCAGACTGCTGTCTTTTTCATTGGCAAAATGGGTGCGCTTGCGGTGGTACAGAACGCCGTCACATTCCATCTCGGAGAGGCCAAGAATACCAAGTGACCAGGAATTCAACTTCCCTTCAAACTCCGCCTCGTTGTTACATTCGGCGGACAGCGGAAAATAGGTCTCGGACAAGGTTCGTGCCCAGAGTTCGTTCTTGTTGGTCTCGTCGCAATGAGCCGTCGAAAAAAACATAGTCTCCCCCAGATGAAGGGCCCCTTCCTAGTAATCGAAGGTTGCCCAGTTGAAACAGTATGATCCGGATATTAACCGAATACTTGTCGAAATGCGCATAAACCTTTGGAAAGCGGTCACCGCGCTTTGGTCTTGATGGCGTCCAATGCCGCGCCAAAAATCAGGATTGCACCGATTACAACAGGCTGCAACGATCCGTTGATTTGTTGCAAATTCATGCCGATGGACAGGCAGACGATCAGCAGTGCGCCGTAAATCGGGGCCGAAATGCCACCCGATCCGCCACGCAAAGACGCCCCACCGATGACAGCGGCGGCGATGCTGTTGAGCACCAGTGACGTGCCGAGGTTCGGCTCTCCCGATCCGGTTTGTGCCGTCATCAACAGCCCCGCAATAGAGGCCAGGACGCCGCTGGTGACGTAGGCCAGAAACAGATGCTCCTTGACCCGCCGTCCCGCTACATGGGCTACTTCATTGCTGTCACCCAGCACATAGAGAACACGACCGTGCACGGTGCGGGTCAGCGAAAAATGCATCGCATAAGCAACCAAACCCGCAATGATCAGAGGGATTGGCAACATGAGGATGATCATCTGGTTAAAGGCATAGCTGAAGGCTTCAGGCAGATTAAAGATAGGAAAACCGCCCGAAATTGTTGTCGCAACACCGGTGAAAATACTCATCGTGGCAAGCGTTACGATAAATGGGTTGATACGGCCGTAGGCGACCAACACACCGTTGACCGCACCAATGACAAGACCAATCAACAACCCCGTCCCGACACCAAGCGCAATGCCAAGCCCCGTGCCATAAAGCGGCATCACGGCTGTCATTACCATCGAAGACGCCACCGAAACCAGCGAGACATTTGCACCAACTGAAAGGTCAAATCCACGGGTGATGATCACCACCAATTGTGCGCAGGCGACGAAAAAGAACAGCGAGGATTGCTTCATGATGTTGACGATGTTGTCGCCCGAGAGCATCGCGGGTTGCAGCAAGGCAAATAAAACGACAACGCCGACAATCGCCAAAGGCAGCAGCAAATGTGGGCCCACGGCCCGCAGATCAATACCGGATGGTTGTGCCTGATCAGACATGGTTGCTCCTCCGGCTTTCACGGAAACTTTCGGCGGCAACAGCGATCACAATAACCAGACCTATGATGATGATGTGGTATTTGCTGTCGATCCGCGCGAGGCTCATCCCATTGCTGAGAACGGCAAGGAACAGCGCACTGAGCGCGACCATCTGGATGCGCCCCACTCCGCCTTTCAGCGCAACACCACCGATGACGGCCACAGAGATACTTTCCAGCATCAGATTACTGCCCAAGGTCGCTTCGCCCGAACCCACCCGTGCGGTCAGGAACAAACCGACAATCCCTGCCAACAAGGCGCTGAGGACATAGGCCAGCCAGATGTATTTACGTGTGTTCAAACCCGACAGGCGCGATGCCTTTTCATTGCCGCCAACGGCGTAGAAATAGCGGCCTAACCGCGTTTGGTTTTGCATATACCACAAGACCGCAAGCACAATCGCTGCCGCATAAACGATATAGGGCAGCCCAAAGACCTTGCCGCGCCCTATTTCGCGGGTGAACAGCTCCGGCATGTCATAGATCGGCGTGCCTCCCGTGACGTAGCCCGCGATCCCTGCGGCAATTGTCATCGTGCCGATTGTCACCATGAATGGTGAAATCTTGAGGACTGAAACCAGAAATCCGTTTGCAATCCCCACCATCAAGGCAGGGATCAGCCCCATCAAACAGCCAAGTGCAACAATCACGCCTGCACTTTCAATGCCCATCGAGGACAGGCCGACCATCGACAGCGCCGAACTCACACTGGTCAGCGCCACGATGGCACCAACAGAAATGTCAAAGCCGCCAACAATGATCACCAACATTTGCCCCGCCGATATGATCGTCAGGAACGATGCGTTGCGCAACACGTTGATCAGGTTGGAGGTGCGCAGGAAGCGCGGCTCGTATAGCGCCAGCAAGACGCAGGTCAGCACCAGTACAAAGGGCAGAATACCGATGGTTTTCATCAGCTTGCTTGCGCGGCTTTCAGAAAGGGCAGCTTGAGCGGTCATGGTGCATGTTGTCCTTGGGTTTCTTCGTCGCCGTGATCAAAGAAATGCGACAGAAGCGCATCTTCGGTCACCGCCTCGCCGTCCAGTTCGCCGACTATCTTGCCTTCGCGCATCACGATAACGCGGTGCGACATGTGCATGACTTCGGCCAACTCGGACGAGGCAATCACAACTGCCTTGCCCTCTTCGGTCAGCGCCTTGATCACGTCGTAAATCTCCAGCTTGGCCTGAATGTCTACGCCTACGGTTGGTTCATCAAACAGGAATACGTCAAATTCGCGCGACAGCCCACGTGCAATCATCAACTTTTGCTTGTTGCCGCCCGAAAGTTGATCCGCCTTAGCATTCAACCCCGGTGTTCTGATCTTGAGCTTGTCGATCATTTTCTCGGTAAAGCCCTTTTCGGCGCGGCGGTTCAATAGTGTCTTGCCGCGCGAAAAAACCGGATCATCCAGCGCCGCGATGGAGCTGTTGGAGATCAGGCTTTGATGCATCGCCAAGCCTTCGGTGGCGCGATCGGAGGGGAAATAGCAGATACGGTTGCTCAGCGCCTTTCGTGGCGCATGTTTGTCGAGGCTCACGCCGTTGGCAGTGATCCGTCCGGTTGTCACAACCTCCAAGCCAAACGCGGCACGCAGGACTTCGGACTTGCCGCAGCCCGCCAGTCCGGCAAAACCCAACACTTCACCACGCTTCACCTCAAAGCTGATGTTTTCTGCCAGACCGCTTTGCAGGGTAACATTCTCAAAAGACAGGACCGTATCGCCCACGTCCCGTTTGATATGGGGAAAGAATTCGTCAAAGGTGCGGCCCGTCATCAACTGCACCAGCTCTTTTTCGCTGGTATCGGCCTTGTTCACCGTTGCGATAAACTTGCCATCGCGCAGCACCGTCACACGGTCGGCAAGGCGGGTAATTTCCGGCATGCGGTGCGACACATAAACGATGCCCAGACCTTCGCTGCGCAATTGTTCGATGATATCAAAAAGCTGCGCCGCCTCTTGATCGGTCAGCGATGCGGTCGGCTCATCAAGAATGAGAACCTTGCAGTCCCAAAGCAGCGCCTTGGCGATCTCGACCATCTGCTGATGGGCACGGCGCAAGGTGCTGACGCGGGCGGCGGGATCAAGGTGAAAGCCCAGACGGTCCAGAACTGTCTGTACTTTGGCGCGCATGGCCCCCTTGGCCAGACGTCCGCCGCTGGTCATTTCGTGACCCAGAAACAGGTTCTCCTCGACCGTCATGTCGGGGATCAGGCTGAATTCCTGAAAGACAATGCTGACACCTTTTTGATGCGCCACTGCGGGTGTCAGGCTGGTCACGTTCTCGCCAAACAGGCTGTAGGTGCCAGCGTCAAAACTCTGCACACCACAGATGATCTGGATCAGTGTCGACTTACCGGCACCGTTTTCGCCAAATAAAACATGCACTTCACCTGCACGCAGTTCAAACTGCATATCCTCCAACGCCTTGAAGGCACCGTAGGATTTGTCCAGATGCGCGATCTTGATCAGAGGCGCTGCGGACGTACCGGGCGCAACGGATGCGCCCGGTTTTGTGGATGTTGACGACATCAATGCTTACTCGACCGAATAAACCGGATCCCAGCCCTCGGGCGCAAAGGAGCGGCTGAGGTCAAGACCATCGATGTTGTCAGCGGTGACAACAGTCATGGACGGGAACAGGTGTACCATGTGGTCCTTGCCTTCAAGGATGCGCACCGCCATGTCCATCGCGATGCGGGCCTCCATAACGGGAGATTCTGTTACCGTCGCAGTAACAACACCGGATTTGACCAGATCAACCATGCCTTCGTTGGAGTAATACGCAGCGATCATCGCGTCATCGTTGCCCGCTTCCTCCAGCGCCTGTGCAGCAACTTCGGCCGTTACCGCCGTGCCGTAGATGATGTTCACATCGTCGTAAGCTTGCAGCGCATCTTCGACAAGTTTCAGCTGAACGCTCTTGCCTGTGTCGCCATACTTGGCCTCTAGCAATTCGATGCTGCTGCCTTCAATTGCGCGCTCAACACCTGCTGTGGACGCCTCAGCCCAACCGGATCCTTGCGGGCCGGGAAAATGGACCATGCGCATCGCTTCACCGCCTGCTTTTTCCACCAGAAACTTGGCTCCGGCTTCGGCGGCGTCATCATAGTTTGCAAAAATGCGGGCATCGGCGACATCGCTCATCGGGTTGATCACACCAACCTGTACAACGCCCTTTTCCTTACCTTCCGCCATGCTCTTGGCGAGACCGGCCTCGGAAATCGCGCCGATCACGATGGCATCTACACCAAGCGCAAGACAGTCGTTATACTGTGATACCTGCTTGGCCGCTTCGGTATAACCGCCCGCCTCAAGGATGGTCGCCTTGACGCCCAATTTGCGCGCCTGATCCACGATACCGTAGTTCACGCCGACCCAGTAGCTGTCCTTCATATGCGGGAACAACACGCAGATGTGCCATTGTTTTTCCGCCTTTTCGAGGCCCTGATAAGAGACAATTTCATTCTTGCCATCCGCGGCATTGACCACGTCGAAAGGCCAGACACCCTCGGCGGATGCAGTTGTCGTGATACAGGCCGCAAGAATTGCGGATGTGGATAGGGTTGCGAGTAGTTTCTTCATAGTGAACCTCCCAGTTCGGTTGTTTGATCGTCACAGTGCAGAGCTCTTGGCCCGATCTCGTGTCAAACGCACAGTAACGCTGGCGCATTGCCTGCACTATCTTGCCTGTGCAGACGGTATTATTGGTCGTGAGCGGCCTATTTGGCCCGAGAATGCGTACAAAAGCGGCCGGTACATTGGCGCTCAGTCTGTCATTTAAACTTAGGGTAGAATACTGACCTCCGGATGTTTTGTGCTATTCCTAATCCAACTCTGATGTGGCCTGAAGCAAACAGGCCTCCAGAATATCCAGACCTTCACCGAAAACCTCGTCCTGCACGGTGATCGGTGCCAGAAACCGGATGACATTGCCGTAAACGCCACAGGTCAACAGGATCAATCCACGCTCAAGGGCGAGGTCTTTGACGTGATTGGCGAATTCTGCGTTTGGCGTACCGTCGGAAGAGCGCTTGAACTCGACCGCGTTCATGAAGCCGGGTCCGCGAATGTCCGAAATCTGTGGAACGCTGTCGCGCAAAGACGCCAGCCTTTGCTTGAGGCGCGCCCCAAGTTGCATGGCGCGGTCACAGAGGTTTTCTTCTTCGATCACGTCAAGCACGGCATTGGCGGCGGCCACACCAATCGGGTTGCCCGCATAAGTACCGCCCAGTCCGCCGACATTGGGACCATCCATGATCTCGGCACGACCCGTCACCGCAGCCAGCGGGAAGCCACCCGCAAGCCCTTTGGCCATGGTCACGATATCCGCCGCTACACCGTGGTGTTCCATCGCAAACAGTTTTCCCGTGCGGGCAAAACCGGTCTGCACCTCATCGGCGATCAGGAGAATGCCATGCTCGTCGCAGATCTCGCGCAGTTTCTTGAGGAAATTCGAGGGAGCTTCATAGAAACCGCCCTCACCTTGCACCGGCTCAATGATGATTGCCGCCACACGGGCCGGATCAACGTCTGCCTTAAACAGCTTGTCCAAGGCGGCAAAAGCATCGTCTTCGGTGACTCCGTGCAATCCGATCGGGAATGGCGCGTGAAACACATCGCCCGGCATTGCACCAAAACCAGCCTTGTAGGGGACCACCTTGCCAGTCAGCGACATGCCCATGAAGGTACGTCCGTGAAAGGCACCCGAAAAAGCGACAACAGCAGATCGACCTGTCGCTGCGCGCGCCACTTTGACAGCATTTTCAACGGCTTCTGCACCGGTTGAGACAAATATCGTCTTTTTCTCGAAGTCGCCCGGCGTCAAACGGTTCAGCCGCTCGGCAAGGCGAACGTAGTTTTCGTACGGCATCACTTGATGGCAGGTATGGGTGAATTTATCAAGCTGCGCCTTGACTGCTTCCATCACCTTGGGGTGGCGATGACCTGTGTTCACCACGGCGATACCGGCGGCAAAATCAATATAGCGGTTGCCTTCGATGTCCCAGATTTCGGCGTTTTCGGCACGGTCGGCATAGACCTGCGTCATCATACCGACACCGCGTGCGATTGCGGTGGTCTTGCGTTCCTGTACGGCTGCGTTTTTCATGGCGGCGTTCCTGTTTTCGTGGTGTCAGACGGTGATCAAGCGAGGTGTGCGCGTACTTTGTCCAGTGCATCGGCGCGTTCCCTTCGCGCAGTGAGGGCCGTTTCCATATCCACTTGCACAAACTGCGTTTCGACATTGGGCTGCAACTGGCCGATCAGGTCCATATCTGCAGAAATCACGGTTCCGATCATGAAGTAACCGCCGCCCGAAACTGCATCGCGGTGCAGGATAATAGGCTCGGTCCCGCTGGGCACCTGCACCGATCCGTAGGGGTAACAGGCATCTGTAATATTGGACGGGTCCGATCCTGCGCCAAAAGGTGGCTCTCGGTCAACGAATTCCAGCGGCGTGCCCCCTTTGAAACGATACCCCATGCGATCAGCCTCGGACGCGACTTTCCAAGTTTCGTCGTAAAAACGCTTGGCTGCCGCGTCTGTGATACGGTGTGCATAAAGACCCGGAAGGATGCGCAATCTGGCAGTTTTTTCCGGCATCCGTCGCATGTCTTCGGGAATATTTGCGCCGGTTTTCGCGGCAGTTGCGGCTTTGCCCAGAGGCAGCACATCGCCGGGCTGAATGGCGCGACCCTCGACGCCGCCCAAGGCACCAATAGGATAAGTTGAACGACTGCCCAAAGCCGGTGGCGTGTCGATCCCGCCTGCGAAGGCGATATAAGCGCGCGCACCGGACCGCAGGTAATCGAAGGTCAGCACCTGACCGGCTTTCACCTCGATCGCGGTCCATGACTCCAGCACTTCGCCGTCCAGTTTGGGGGGCAAATCACCGCCTGTAACGGCGACGACGCTGTCTTCGGTGAACTCCAGTTCCGGTCCCATGAACACACATTCAAGCCCTGCGGCCCCTTCGTCATTGCCGACCAGCATATTGGCGCAGCGCAGGGCGAAACGGTCCATCGCACCACCCATCGGGATGCCAAGGTGGTAATATCCGGGGCGGCCAAGGTCCTGGATTGTCGTCGCAAAACCGGCTGTTTTCACATTAATCGGCATTGAGCATCTCCTCCAGCTTGGCGTTGGTGCCGTCGATATCCTTGTTGAAATCGTCAAGTGAAAAGACGACCTCGCGGATGCGTGGCGTGTAGGTGTTCGCCTCCACCGCTTCGATACAGCGATCGTATTCGGCGCGATCAATGGGTTTCCATTTCACGATGTCACCGGGCTTGAAGAACACCATGAAGTCTTTGAGATAATTCATCTTTTGCTCGGGATCGTAGATTGGCATCGGGGTGACGCCAAACATCTGATAGCCACCCGCACCGCCCACCGAATAGATGCAGGAAAAACAGCCGCCATAGCCCACCGTCAGCTTGGGTGTATCCGTGCGGGGGCGCAGGTATTTCGGCACCTGAATTTGACGGTCGCGGTCAACCATCTGGTAGAGGAACGGCAGACCGGACACAAAGCCAACCATCGACACGAACCAAGGTGATCCTGAATGCGCGGCAATGAAGGCATCCACACTGTCATAGCCGTTGATCCGTGCGGCATATTCGATGTCTGTCGCCTCGGGGTCTTGGTGACGTTCGCGAAAGCGCATCAAGGTTTCGTGGGTCCATGGATCTTGGTACAGGACCGGAATTTCGATGATGCGGGTTTTCAGCACCGGCTCTGCCTGATTAGCGGTTTCTTCCATATCTTTCAGGCGGACCAGCAATGTGTCGGGGTGGATCACATCAGGGTTGAACTTGATCTGGAAGGACGCGTTGGCGGGACAAATTTCGGTCACACCGTCGATCTTGGCGTCCCGCACGGCATTGGTCATCGACAGCGTGGTAAAGAATGCCTCAAGCGACATTTCCTCGCTCACTTCGACAAAGATGTGTTCGTCGCCTCCGAAGGTATAGCGTGATGTCATGCGTTTTCTCCTTTGTCGTCGGAAAGGGTGTGGGCGTTTTGCTCCAGCCACGGTTCAAGCCATTTGGTGTGAAAATTGCCGACCTGAACGTCCGGGTCATTTGCCAAGGCCGTAAACAGCGGGGCCGTGGTTTTCAGCGATCCGGTTTTCAATTCGGTAATGGCGCGGGCCAGACGGGCAATTGCCGCCTCGCGGGTATGGGCATGCACGATCAACTTGCCGACCAGTGAGTCGTAGAACGGCGGGATCGCGTAACCGTCATAGAGCATGTGATCAAATCGCACGCCGGGGCCGCCGGGCGTGCGGAAATCGCTAACAATGCCGGGAAAGGGCGAGAAGTTGTTCGCAGGGTCTTCGGCGTTGATGCGCACCTCAATGGCGTGGCCGCGCAGTTTGATTTGATCTTGGGTCATCGACAAGGGCGTACCACCAGCGATAGCGATCATTTCGGTGACGAGGTCGATGCCGGTGATCATCTCGGACACCGGATGTTCAACTTGAATGCGGGTGTTCATTTCGATGAAGTAGAAGTCGCCGCTTTCGTCGTCATAGAGGTATTCGACTGTACCTGCCCCACGGTATTTGACAGCGGCCGCCAGTGCGACAGCAGAGGCGCAGAGTTTCTCGCGCACCTCATCGTTGAGGGCAGCGGAAGGGCCTTCTTCCCAGACCTTTTGGCGGCGGCGCTGCAAAGAGCATTCACGTTCAAAGCAATGCACAAAACTGGTGCCATCCCCGAGGATTTGCACCTCGATGTGACGGGCCTTGGCGATCAGCTTTTCCATGTACAGGCCACCATCACCAAAAGCCGACTTCGCCTCGGCGGCGGCTTGCGGGGCGAGTTTGGCAAATTCTTCGGCGTTCTGCGCCACGCGAATGCCACGCCCCCCGCCACCGGCAGTTGCCTTGATCATCACAGGAAAGCCGATCTTGGACGCCAGTGCATTGGCAACGTCCAGATCGTCGATGATCCCGTCGCTGCCCGGCACCGTCGGCACACCCGCCTCTTGCGCAGCCTTGCGGGCCGATGCCTTGTCCCCCATTGAGCGGATCATATCGCCGCTGGGTCCGACAAAGGACATACCAGCCGCCTCGACCGCGTCAGCGAATTCCGCGTTCTCGGCCAGAAAACCGTAACCGGGATGCACAGCATCTGCGCCAGTTTGCTTGGCCGCGTTCAACACCGCCTCAATGCTCAGATAGGATTTTGTCGCAGGGGGCGGGCCAATTTCGACGGCTTCGTCCGCCATTTCCACGGCCAATGACGACGCATCCGCAGCGCTGTAGACCTGCACCGTCGTGATGCCCATCTCGCGGGCGGCGCGGATGATGCGCACGGCAATTTCGCCACGGTTCGCAATCAGAAGTTTGGAAATGCCCATGCTCTGCCCCATTTAGGTGTCGAGTTCGGCGATAACCTGCCCCGGCATAATCGCGTCTTCGTTTTCGACGGCGAATGCCGTGATCGTGCCGTCTGCTTCGGCTTTCACTTCGGTGTAGGTTTTCATGACCTCAACAAGGCCGACAACATCGCCCGCTTTCACAGCGTCGCCCACTTCCTTGTAATTGGGTTCTTCCGGTGACGGGCTGCGATAGAACACACCGGGCAACGGGGATTTGATTTCGGATTTGGCCATTTCATGTCTCCTCAAGGAATTCGGTTGCGTTGGGGGCGTCAGGAAGTGGCAAGCCTGTCGCCAAGTGCGTCGCGCATGGCCGTTACGATATCCACCACATCTGGCGTATCCGAATGCACACAGATAGTTTCTGCGCGTACTTTATTTTGTACGCCGGACGCACTCAGCACGATGCCCTCGTCAACGGCCCTGACGACTTTTTCGGCGACGACAGCCGGATCATAGGCTGCATGTTCGCGGGTGATCAGCAGTTTGCCGTTGTCGTCATAATCCAGATCGGCAAAAAACTCGGCTTTGAACGCCATGCCCCGCGCCGTGTAGATTTCTTCGTGCAAGGTGCCTGCCAGCCCGAAGATCGGGACGTCCAGATGTTCGGCTGCATCGCAGACTGCATGAGCGATGTGTTCATGACGGGCGGCCATACCGTATAACGCACCATGCGGTTTCAGATGAGAGAGCTTGACGCCCGCAACTTTTAGAAATTCGTTCAACGCCCCGATTTGGTAGAGGATGATATTCTTCATTTCCGCACGGTCGATCACCATTTCACGGCGCCCAAAACCTGCGAGATCGGGCAGCGAGAAATGTGCGCCAACCTTCACCCCGTGTTGTTTGGCCGAAGCAACGGCATGTGCCATGTGGTTCGGGTCGGATCCGTGAAATCCGCAAGCGACATTGGCTTCGGTGATCAACGGCATGATCGCGTCATCATCGCCGAGCTTATAGAGGCCAAAGCTCTCGCCCATGTCGCAATTGATATCTATTGCCATTTCGTCCCCCTGTTTTTGAAGATTGCGCAGTATGGCTGCAGGCATCTCTTCATGTTGGATGAAGCTAGTCGCCCGAACCGCTAATTGTAAAATATGATTTTGTTAGCTAAGCTATCAGAAAATCAGATACGCTAGAGTCAATCGTTAACGCCCGCCCGCTATCTCGCGACAAGGCCGTCCCCCACGTCACATTCCTATCGGAGGCTACCTTGAATCCCACGCTAAGACAGATCCGCTATTTCATCGCAGCAGCAGAAGCAGGCCAATTGTCCAAAGCTGCGATGGATGTGAATGTCTCGCAATCGGCGATCACAACTGCCGTCAAATCGCTGGAGGAGTTGATTGGCACTGCCTTGTTTGAACGTCACTCCGGCGGGGTTAGCCTGACTTACGAGGGCAGCCTGTTCCTGAACCATGCGCGCGGCATCATCGGCTCCGTAGAAGAAGCCATCCGCATTCCGCGCCGTGTACAGCAGGACGTGCGCGGCACCTTTAACCTCGCCGTGACCTATACCGTCGCCGGATATTTTTTGCCGCCGCTTCTGTCGCGCTTCATGCATGCGTTTCCAAACGCGGTGGTGAATTTGATTGAAGCGGACAGACCGTCAATAGAAGAAGGGTTGGTCAGCGGCATTTTCGACAGCGCTGTCATGCTGACGTCAAACATCGTCAATCATGACGCGTTATCCCATTCCGTGATGTTGCGTTCCAGACGCAGACTTTGGCTCAGCGAAGGCCATCCGCTTATGAATGCACCAAAGATCACGCTGAAAGACATAGCACGCGAACCCTATATCATGCTGACCGTAGACGAAGCCTCCAACACGGCGCAGCGCTATTGGGATCGGACCCCCTATCAGCCGCGCACGTTGTTTCGCACCTCGTCGGTCGAAGCGATACGCAGCATGGTGGCAAATGGCATGGGCGTGTCGATTCTGTCAGACATGGTGTACCGCCCCTGGTCGCTGGAGGGGAAACGCGTCGATGTCATGGAGGTGGATGACGCCATTCCGACAATGGATGTCGGACTGGCCTGGGCAAAGCAGGCGGAACTGAACAGCACCGCCAAAGCTTTCTTCGAGTTTATGGAACTTGCAGTGCTGCCCTAGAGCAAGCGACGGTGAGCACAGGTTTTCACCGCCTGCGTTACCCCTAGCGTTTGGTCTGTGGGAAGGCCGATTCTGGTTTGTAGGACGCAAAGCTCGACAATGCCTGATTGTTGCATTCGGTTTGCCAGCGCGACCCCTGCACAACGGCGGAAACACAAGGGTAAGCCGCACGGTATTTGTCCGTATTCTCGTTCTCTTCAATTGCTACAGCGACCATGCCAGCAACGATGCCTTCCTGACGCTCTACCAGACGGATTGCGCCATCCATGGTGCCTCCGGTCTCGATCCATTGATCGACCAGCAAAACGCGGGTGCCGGGACCAAAGGCAGGCTTGCGCATTTCCATGTCCTGCGTACGGCCGGAATAGTTTCCGAATGATACCTTGTCGGTGTCGACACAAAGCTTGCCAGCCTTGCGGATCGGCAGGAATCCGACGCCGCGTCGCGCTGCAATTGCAGCCCCCAACACAAACCCCATCGCGTCCAATCCCGCGACCACGTCACATTCAACGTCTTTCAAGTCTTCCAAAAGATCATCCAGAAGATCGTTAAACGCTTGCGCATTGATGTAAATCGACGTTGGGTCGAGCCATGCAAACTTGTCGCCCTTGGTATTGGGGGCCATGATGTTGAGATACCAACGATCGTCGCGCGGGCCTTTGTCTGTCGTGCTCATGATGGGGTTCCTTTGGAAAGTCTGCGTGTGATTGACATCAATTTGCCCAATCGGACCGGATCAATGTCGTAAAAATTACCTGCTTCGTTGATGCCGGTGGCGACCATGAAACAGTCTACATCTGCGTAGTCTTCGGCGTTTTCTGGTGAGATACCGGAGGCCAGCGCCATGGGCCTGTCGCCAATTGCGGCGCGGAAGGTTTCGATTTTGCCAAGATCGGCTTCCTGCCCCGTCGCCACGCCGGACGTGGTGATCACATCCATAAAGGGACAGGCTTCGCGGGCGGCGTCACCATAGCGGCTTGGATCGACTTCGCGCTGTTTTTTGAACGCTGTGCCGCCGAAATAGAGACCGTTCCAGCCGCTACTCTCGCGCACCTCGGCGATCTCTTTTGCTTCAACATTGGCTCCGTCTTCGTCAATACAGGCATCGTCGGCCCAGTAGGCATCCACCTGACACCCTTCGGCCTGAAGCTGGCCCAACACCGGAAAGGCATCTTTGCCCGTTACAGCCAGAAAATTCACCGCCATCCACAGCGACGGAAACGCGGCGCGAATATCGCGGATGATGGGCACAAACTTCTCTGGCTCAAAGTCATGGTTGATCAGGAAACAGCCCTGTGCCCCTGCTTCCAGCAGCACTTCAACATTCTTGCGGGTCCGAGCACTGTCCAAAACATGGATGACCGGAAGCACCACTGGCCCGGGCGTTTTGAAGAGTTTATGGAATTCAATTCGGTTCATGTCGTAAGATTAAGTTAGATTTTTGAATAACAAAAATTTATACTCTTAATGAAGTGATATGTTTTTGAAATGGACGTGCTGTGGCCCAAGTAAACCTGCCAACTGAACTATTACGAACCTTTGTCACGGTAATCGAAGTGGAAAGCTATACCCACGCAGCTTCGCTTTTGGGGCGCACTCAGCCCGCGATCAGTCTGCAAATGAAGCGGCTTGAAGATTTGGTTGGTCAGCCGTTGATCCTGCGCACGGGGCGGGATGTGGCACTGACGGAACAGGGCGAGGCGTTGATCGCGCATGCCCGCCAAATCCTGCGACTGAATGACATCGCCGTCAGCCAGTTTGACCGCAACACCCAAGGCAGCACCCTGCGTGTCGGCCTGCCACTGGATTATGGTGTGCGTATGTTGCAGTCCTGTATGACGCAGGTTGTACATGACAACCCGAATCTGAAGACGGACATCCGCTGCGATCTGTCACGAAACCTCATCGAAGCGTTACGCAAAGATGAATTGGACATCGCAGTCGGTCTTTACCCCGGTGGCGATCAGCAATTCCTGTACCGGAACTGGCTGGAAAAACCGATGTGGGTCGGTGCCAAGGGCCGCGACTTCCTTGAAGAAGACGAGTTACCACTTGTCGTTCATCCCTATGGCTGTGTTTACCGTGACCGCATGACGGACGCCCTGAAACAGGCAAAACGGCGCTGGCGGGTCGCTTTTTCAACGCCCGGTATCGGCAGCTTGCAACAGGCGATTCTGGACGGGATCGGGGTTTCGTGCCTGACGGGACCAACAATGATTGACGGGCTTGCGCAGTTGCCTGCTGATGCTGGATTGCCCGATCTTGAACCGGTCCACATCGGCCTGTTTTACCGCCAGAGCCGTCTGGCGCAAAACGGACACCAAGTGGTGAATCGGATCGAGGCGACGTTAAAAGAGGCGCTGTCATAAGAATTTCAAATGAAACCATACGCACGATAAATTTCCATTTGCGCGCGCCTTGAAATAGCTTTCCTAATAATCAGGGCGGCTTGCGACACTGACACTTGGCCAAGAAACGCCTCAATAAAAATAAGACGCAACATCTGGGAGACAACAATGACCAACTCAACCGTGAAGAATTTCCTGTCCAAGCCGAGTCGGCGCCAACTGCTCAAGGCGGGCGGTGCTGCAGTTCTGACGACACCTTTTGTCAGCCGTGCATGGGCCGCCACAACCGAGATCAACATGCTGGCGTGGTACGGCCACGGTGAGCCTGACATGGTTGCCGAATACGAAGCCGCCAACAACGTGAAGTTCGTGCCAAAGTATTATGCAGGCGGCGACAACATGCTGGCCCTGATCGCGCAATCCCCACCCGGCACATACGATCTGATCCTGTCAGACGGCGAATTTGTGCAGCAGCTGAACCTTGCAGGCTATATCGACGAGATGAACCCGGCGGATTATCCGCTCGATGACATGCTGCACGAGGACTTCAAACAGTTCCCCGGCCACTGGGCTGACGGCAAGATGTACTCCATGATGCTGCGCGGCGGTCACTTGGGCGTGTCCTACAACAAAAACGCAGTGACTGCAGAAGAAGCAGAAAGCTATGCCTGCTTCTGGAAGCCGGAACTGGCGGGCAAAGTCGGCCACTTTGACTGGCACCTGCCAACATTGGGTATGATGAGCCTGTACAATGGCAATGGCGCTGGCCTGTGGGATCTGGACGACGCCAAGTGGGACGCCGTTCAGGAAACCACGATGAGCCTGCGCAAACAGGTTGGCGGTTTCTTTGACTATGGCGGCACGTTCAACGGTCTGAAGAACGGCGAAATGCAGGCGATGGTCGGCATCGGTGACTGGATCACCGGCGTATTGGAAAAGGACGGCGCGCCTGTCGGGTCTGTTATCCCCAAAGAGGGCGGCATCCAGTTCACCGAGAGCTATTCCATCGGCAAGGACAGCGAGAAAGCGGCCGAGGTCAAGAAGTTCATCCAGTATATGATGTCCCCTGCAGGTCAGGTGAAATCAGCGCAGATGGCAGCCTATCCGGGCTTCTGTGTGACCAAAGGAGGACGCGCCGCCTTGATCGAGGCAGATCTGGCAGAGGCCACACGTTCGCATCAGATCGACGGTGATCCACAAGACCCGATCACATTGATCAACGAGGGTCGCATCCATTACCGTGACATTCCACAGCAGCAGTCATTGGAAGACTGGAACGATTTCTGGTCAGAGTACAAGAACGCCTAATTTGACCTGACGCACATATCAAAACGGGCGGCAATCGGGCTGCCCGTTTTTCCAAGGATCATACGAAACCAATGCCAACCAAACCCGCCCGCACCATCAACCTTTACGCGCTGACATGGCGTCTGCCGATCATTTTCTGGCAGTTCATCTTTTTCGTGGGACCGGTGCTGTTCATGGTCGCGATGTCGTTTTTCCTTGTGAAGAATTATCGCATGACCGAGGCATTCGAGTTTGTGAATTGGTCCAAAATGCTGTCACGCGGTTACTTCTGGGACAGCTATTGGTACACCGTCTTTATCGCATCTGTCGCGACGGTCTGCGCGATGTGCATCGCCTTTCCTGCCGCCTTTGCGCTGGCCTTTCGCGCAAGCGAATCCACCCGCCGCTGGGCGATCTTTCTGCTGATCATCCCGTTTTTCACCAGCTATCTGGTGCGCACCTTTTCATGGTTCGTGATCCTGTCGGAAAGCGGTGTCATCAACGGGTTGCTGGGCACCATCGGCCTTGGCCCCTACACCATGCTCAACACCAACTTCGGCACGCTGGTCGGTTATATGACGCTGACGCTGCCTTTGGTGGTGATCCTCCAAACCGTGACCATGGCCAACATCGACAAGACCTTGATCGAAGCCGCCCGCAACCTTGGTTGCAAGCCATTGGCAACGATCTGGCAAGTCATCATCCCGCTGTCCAAAACCGGCCTGATCATTGCTGCAATCTTTTGCTTTATCTTGTCATTCGGTGACTTTGTCGCGCCCTTTTACCTCGGTGGTTCGCAGGAACCGACCCTACCGATCCTGATCCTTGATACAACCAAATCCGGCCAACAATGGCCGCGTGCCGCCGTGGTTGCGATCATGATGATGGGAACACTGTTTGCCATTGCCTTTGCCGGCATTGCATTGGCCTACCGCAAACGGAAGGGCGCAAAATGAACGCGAACCGCACCCTCAATGTGATCCTCGGCATCTATGTCGCGCTGATCTTTGCTTTTGTGTTTGCACCGATCATCTTCTCAATGATCTTTTCATTCAACTCGCAACGCTTTCCGACAATTCCCTTGGGCAGTTTCACGACCGAATGGTACGCGAAAATCCTTGCTGACCCGGATATCTGGGAGGCCGCACTGAACAGCCTCATTGTGTCCTGCTCCACTGCTGTCATCGCGACGTTCCTCGGCTTTTGCACCGCTTATTCCGATTACCGCTACAACTTCCGCTTTAAAGGACCCTACCTCGCGCTGATCCTGCTGCCGCCGACAATCCCGCTGATTATTATGGCGCTGGCGATGCTTGCGTGGTTCTCGAAGATCGGCATGTCAGGTCAGATTTATTCAATCATCATCGCGCACTCCGTTTTGACCGCCCCGTTTGCCATGGCCGTGATCCGGCTGCGCCTCAACCAGATGGACCCGGATCTGGAATCCGCCGCATGGAACCTTGGCGGTTCTGAATGGGCCACCATGCGTCACGTGATCATCCCCTTTTGCAAACCTGCGATCTTCTCGGGGCTGTTCCTCACCGCCGCCGTTTCTTTTGATGAATTTGCGGTCTCGTGGTTTGTCTCCGGCCTCAATAAAACCCTTCCTGTGATCATCCTCGAAATTGTGCAGGGCAACATTGACCCGCAGGTCAACGCCATCGGCACCTTCGTCTTCCTGATCTCCATGACCCTCGTCGTGCTCGCGCAAATCTTCTTTGCCAGCCGCCAAATGAAAAGTATCCGTCCATGAGCAAACCGCTGGTCGTCTTTGACAAAGTCCAAAAGCATTTCGGTAATTTCATCGCTGTGAAAGAGCTGGATTTCGAAATCCGCGAGGGCGAGTTTCTGGCCATTATGGGGCCGTCAGGCTGTGGTAAGACCACAACTCTGCGCATGTTGGCAGGGCTTGAGGCACCCAGTATTGGTGAAATCCGGCTGAACGGGAAAGTCATGAACAATGTGGCCCCACACGAACGGGACACGCCGTTGGTCTGGCAATCACTGGCGTTGTTTCCGTTTCTCACAGCGCGCGAAAACGTCGAATTCGGGCTGAAAATGCGCGGTGTGGACAAGGCAGAGCGCAAAGAACGTGCGCTAAAATGGCTTGAAAAGATGGGTATTCTGGAATTTGCCGACCGCGATATCTCCACCCTCTCTGGTGGTCAAAAGCAGCGTGTTGCCTTGGCACGGTCCTTGGTGATGGAGCCGCAGATCCTGTTGCTGGACGAACCGCTCTCGGCGCTCGATGCGCACCTTGTTATCCGTATGCAGGCGGTTTTGACCGATCTGCAGCGCGAGTTGGGGATCACCTTTGTCTATGTCACCCATTCACAATCCGAAGCCTTTGCCATGGCCGACCGCGTTGTGATCATGGGCGAAGGTCGTATCGCCCAGATCGGCTCGCCCAAAGACATCTACCGCGAACCCGCAAACCAGTTTGTTGCGGAGTTTGTCGGGCGTAACAACATTCTGTCCGGTACAGTTTCAAGCCTGACAAAAAGCACTGCTGAAATCACCACACCTTCCGGCACCTTTAGCGTGCCGATGAACGAAGTCGCGCTGAGTGAAGGGCAAAACGCCAGCTTTGTGATTTCGGCTGATCTGGTTCATATTTCGATGGATGAACCAAAGGGCGAAAACACCGCGCACTGCAAATTGATCTCCGAGGAATTTGTCGGCTCCATGGTCACACTGTTCCTTGAGGACGCACAAGGCCATGAGTTCAAGGTCCAGATGCAAGAACGTGAATTGTCAAAATTCGACCTTAAGGGCGGGGACGAGATATGGCTGTCATGGGACACGCAAAGCGCGCATGTTCTGGATGAGCATTAACACATGATCCGCAACCCGGTCCCTTGGCCAAATGGTGCCAAATGCGCGGTTGCGATCACTTTTGATATGGACGCAGACAGCCTGATCCATATCGCCAAACCCGAAGACAGTCATGACCGATTGTACCCCATTTCAATGGGCCGCTACGGCCCGATGGTCGCCCTGCCCCGCATTCTGGATACCTATCGACGGTTCGGCCTGAAACAGTCGTTCTTCATCCCCGGCTGGTGTCTGGAAACCTATCCGGGTGTGGCCGAAGCGATCCTGAAAGATGGGCACGAGATTGGTCACCACGGTTATCTGCACGAAGACCCGATAAAAACGCGGGGGTCACAGCGCGAATGGTTTGAACGCACGCTGGATGTGCACCAACGCATTTGCGGGCAAAAACCGCGTGGCTATCGTGCACCGGTGTATAACATCACGCAGGAAGTTGTTGATCTGATGATCGAGCATGGCATGCGCTATGACAGCTCAATGATGGCCGATGACATTCCTTATCAGATTAGGACCGCCAAGGGATCGCTCTATGAAATGCCGGTGCATTGGGGCACGGACGACTGGCCGCCATTCGCGCATTTTGACGAAATCGGCTATATGATGCCTGTCCGGTCCCCGTCTCAAGGGCTTGCCGGGTTCTGGGAAGAGTTCGATGCACAATATGAGGCGGGCGGCTTTTTCATGTTGATCATTCACCCGTTCCTGACCGGACGCTTGGCCCGCTGGGCACAGGTCGAGAAATGGATTGCAAAGACACAGGCAGACAAAAACGTCTGGTTCGCCACTCTGGATGAAATCGCCGATCACATGGATGCCCTGCAAGCGAAAGGCATTTGGCATCCGACTGTTGAAACGCTACCCTATTACGACAAGCCCATCTTAGAGCAATAGGAATTCCAGACATGAACGCTGACGACACACGCCTGCTGCGCATCGCTTATGAGGAGGCCAAGGCCGGATACGACGAGGGCGGCTGCCCTATCGGGTCAGTGCTGGCGCGGGGCGGCGAAGTGGTCGCACAGGGACGCAACCAGCGTGTTCAGAAAGGTGATCCTATTGCACATGGCGAAATGGACGCGCTGCGCAAAGCCGGGCGGCAAAAGACCTACCGCGACACCACCCTATATACCTCCCTTAGCCCCTGCATGATGTGCACAGGCACGATCCTGCAATTCGGCATTCCACGGGTCGTGATTGGTGAAAACAAAAACTTCGGTGGCAATGAAGAGTTCCTCCGCTCCAAAGGTGTTGAAGTGATTGTCGCGGATGACGCGGATTGTATCGCCCTGATGCAGCAGTTTATCGAGGAAAAACCGGAGCTGTGGTCAGAGGATATTGCCGAATAAAACGATCTGCGGTTGATGGCCAATTCGCAAATGGCAAGGGAGATCGACATGGGGCAATCAACTTATGCCGTTACCGGTGTTGCCAGCGGCATCGGCGCAGAACTGGCGCGCATTTTGAAGTCACAGGGCCAGCGGGTGATCGGTTTTGACATTCAGGAAACCGGCGAAAACGTGGATCACTTCGTCCCGCTTGACCTGAATGATACGGCCAGCATCGCCCGCGCGGCCGCCAACATAGACGAACCCCTTGACGGGTTGTGCAACAATGCGGGCTTGCCACCAAGGGACGGGCTGGAGGAGACTATCCTTCAGGTAAATTTCCTCGGCACACGGGCCTTTACCCACGCAATGCTGCCACATCTGCGCAAGGGCGGATCAATCGTAAACATGGCAAGCCGTGCGGGTCATGGCTGGCGCGAAGGTGTTGAACAAGTCAAGCAATTGGCCTGTCTCACCGATCGCGCCCAGCTTGCAAAGTTTATCACCACCGAGCAGATTGACGCCACACGGTGTTACAATCTCTCCAAGGAAGCAGTGATCTTGTGGACCGTCGCCGAAGCAGAAACGATGGTGCGACGGGGGTTGCGGATCAACTCACTTAGTCCGGGCGGGATCGCTACGGGCATCTTGGGCGATTTCCAGCGCGTCTTTGGCGCGGCAATGGCGCGCAATATCGAACGTGCGGGTCGGGCGGGCAACCCTGAAGAAGTGGCCGAAATCGCAGCATTTCTGCTTTCGCCTGCATCGCATTGGATCAAGGGGGCCGACATTGCCATTGACGGCGGCATGGGGGCTTTCAACCAGTCAGATGCGATGGGTCTGGAGACATTGCGCATGCCTGCGCAGGATGATCCAGCATGAGCATTCCCGCCCTCGACATCGACTTTTACGCCGATGAGGTCATCCTTGATCCCTTTCCCGTCTACGAACAGATGCGCGAGACGGGTCCGGTTGTGTATCTGCCCCGCAACGATCTTTATGCCCTCCCTCGCTACAAAGAGGTTAGCGAGGTTCTGCGCCAGCCGTTACGTTTTGTGAATTCGCGCGGCGTATCACCGATTGCAAAGGTGAATGATATTCTTGTCGGATCGACGTTGAATTCGGACCCGCCAGAGCACGACAAAACCCGTGCAGTGACATCAGAACCTCTGTTGCCCGGCGCGTTGAAAGAAATCGAGCCTATGCTTGAAAAGGCGGCCAGCGGATTGATCCAGACATTGTGCCAACGCGGCACGTTCGATGCGATCTCCGACTTTGCCCAATATTTGCCTGTCACAATCGTGGCAGAACTGGTGGGTTTGCCGCAAGCAGTTGATTCAAAACAGATGCTCAAATGGGCTTCTGCCACGTTCAATTTGTTTGGTACCGAGAACGCCCGCACCACTCAGGCATTCGAAGACCTCAAAGACTTGCGCGATTTCCTGTTGGAATATGGTCGTCCCGAACAACTGAAAGACGGCGGTTGGGCCAAACGCATCTTCGAAGTAGGCCCTGAACGCGGCATTTCCTATGAAACCTGCGCCCAGTTGATGCGCGACTATATCAATCCCTCGCTCGACACGACAATCTCGACCACGGGGCAGATTATTAAATTCCTTGCCGATCATCCCGATCAATGGGAGTTAATACGTGCAGACGCCAGCCTGATCCCGAATGCGGTTGAGGAAGCCGTGCGGATGGCCACTCCGATCCGCGCCTTCACCCGCTATGCAATCGAGGACAGCGAGATTGCAGGCCACATGATCCCAAAAGGCAAGCGCGTGATCGTCATGTATGCCTCCGCCAACCGCGATCCTCGCAAGTTTGTTGATCCAGACCGCTACGATGTGACGCGCGATGTACATGATCACCTGGGCTTTGGTCAGGGCGTTCACATGTGTATGGGCATGCATCTGGCGCGCCGTGAGATCATCCTGCTGCTGGAAGCTTTGCGTCGCCGCGTCGCAAGATTTGAACTACAGCAAGAACCCGTTATCGCGATGAACAACACCATCCGCGCCTATGCGCGCATGCCCGTCAAGATACACCTAGCCAAAGAGGTGCTGGCAGATACGTCACATACTGTTGCCGAAAAGAACCCATGGCTGGACGTCCGCATAGCGCGACGGACGGATGTCGCCACCGGCATTATCGGACTGGACCTCATCAGCGCCGATGGTGGCCCCCTGCCCGCTTATGATGCAGGCGCGCATGTCGATGTATATGTAAAATCCGGCCTGATCCGGCAATACTCCCTGACCGGTGATCCTGCGGATCGCTCCAGATACCGTCTTGGTATTCTTCTAGATTCAAAATCACGCGGTGGTTCCAAGGCAATCCACTCAGATTTCAAAACGGGTCAGCAGATCAGGATCGGACATCCGCGCAATAACTTTCCCATGGATCAAAACGTCGCCCATACAATCCTGTTCGCCGGAGGTATCGGCGTTACCCCGATGCTCAGTATGGCCTACGCACTTGAAGCGTCAAGCGCATCATGGGAGATGCACTACTGCGGCCGCGTCGCGGATCGACTCGCGTTTACACAAGAACTCGGGCGGTTTGGCGACAAGGTGCAAGTCCATGTGGACAGCGGCCCTGATGATCAGAAATTGGACATCCATAATGTCTTGAAAACCGTTGCCCCTGATCGGCATCTATATGTATGTGGCCCAAACGGGTTCATGGATTTTGTCGTGAAATCGGCAGAGAACACCGGATGGGATGAAACTTGTATCCATCTGGAGCGCTTTGGTGGCGAAGTGAATACGGACGGCACACCTTTCACAGTGATCGCGCAGAAGTCAGGCAAGAAATTCGAGGTTAAGCCTGGTGAAACCATTGCACAACGACTTGAGAAAAACGGTATTCAGGTGCAGGTTTCCTGCCAGTCCGGTGTTTGTGGAACCTGTTTGACCGATGTTGTGGACGGCATGCCCGATCACCGTGATCTGGTACAAACCGACCTTGAAAAAGCGTCAAATGCGCGGATTACCGTGTGTTGCTCGCGTTCAAAAACCAAAACGCTGGTTCTGGACATATGAGGAGAACAATTCCAAAGGTACGCGACGCGCGCCATCCCTGAAGGAAGAACAGATATGAGACCGGCAGGACGCGGCGATACCGACTCGCTCTATTTCTCCTACCCACATTTCGACGCCCCCAAACGCGACACTCAGGAACAGAGCGCGGCTGTGGCCATTGTGGGTGCCGGTCCGATTGGCATGACCGCAGCACTGGCACTGGCCAAGGAAGGGGTCGCATCGGTTGTGTTCGACAACAAGGCCACCTTCAACGACGGCAGCCGTGCGATCTGTGTAGCGCGGCCAAGCTATTACATCATGGAGCAGATCGGCGCACTTACCCCTTTTATCGATAAGTCATTGGGCTGGACCACCGGGCGCACCTTCTTTCGCGGCCAGCAAATCCTCGAATTCGAGATGCCCGACAGTGCAGATGAGAAATTTCGCCCGATGTATAATCTTCAGCAGCAATACATCGAACAATTTCTATGGCAGGCGGCGAATGCACATCCGTTGATTGACATACGATGGCAAAGTGAAGTCACGGATATCGAAGACACGGACACCGGTGCAAAGCTGACTGTGCGCGACCCCAAAGGTGCCTATCCATTTAACGCAACATGGGTACTGGCCTGTGATGGTGCGCGCAGCCCGCTTCGCAAAATGCGCGGACTGCGCCTGAAGGGCGAGAATTTCGAGGGTCGCTATGTGATCGCGGATGTGCAGATGGATCACGATTACCCGACAATTCGTCGCGCTCTGTTTGACCCGACCAGCCGCCCGGGCGGAACCGTATTGATCCACAAACAGCCAGATGACATCTGGCGTATCGACTACCAGCTTGAAGACAACGAAACCACACAAGACGCCCTGCGCGAAGAAACCGTTCGCGCAACAGTCACCGCCGTTTTGAAAGACATCAACTATAATGACCCATGGGAACTGGAATGGTGGAGCGTCTATTCTGCCAATACGCTGGCGCTGGATGACTACCGCGATGGTTGCGTTTTCTTTGTCGGGGACAGCGCACACATCGTGCCGATTTTTGGGGTACGTGGCTTGAACAATGGCCTTGCGGATGCCGCCAACATTGGATGGAAATTGGGCTGGGTTCTGAACGGCAAAGCAGGTGCGCGATTGCTTGACAGCTACACTCCCGAACGGCGCGGCGCGACGCTCGACGTTTTTGCAAATGCGACCAAGAGCGCAAGGTTCATGACACCCAACACGCACGGCTGGAAACTGATGCGCGACGCGGCTTTATCGCTGGCCCTGACCCATCCGTTTGCCGGCGCGCTTGCCAATCCACGGCAGATGACTGCATTCACCTATTGTGGCAGTCCTGCAGTTTTGACGGATGATCCGGCCTTTAAAGGAGGTGCCGTTGTCGGGGCCCTGATGCCCGAGGTCAAACTGGCTGACGGGTTCTTGTCAGATATGTTGGGACAGGGCTTTAGTGTTTTGTGTTTTGACGCCGCTTTGGCGCATGAGATACAGCATGATGCCCTGAAGGTGGTTTATCTGCCCTTGTCCCAAACGCTTATCGACAAGTTTGCGGCCGATGCAGGCACAGCGTACCTCATCCGCCCTGACATGCATATCGCGGGGCGGTGGCGCACAGCATCGGCGGGCGACATTATTCAGGGGTATGACTCCGTTATATTTCAAAAAGAGACGCAGCTATGAAACACGCTGATCTTGAAACAACATATACTGCACTCGCGCTCAAGATTGACGAGATTGGCGCGGAGCAGAGCGAGTTATTTCTTGCAAAACTCGTCCTGCTTTTGGCGCAAAAGAACGGGAGTGTGAATGAGGTTCAGGTATGTATTGAGGCCGCTGCGGCATCCCTAGACAGTTAAGACCTCGCGCTTTGAGATACGTAACGCGCGTCAGTTTTTGGTGCGCTGCTTTGCCATGATATCAAGACCGGATGACGCGCCACGGATTTCGCAGACCACCACAGTCTTCATACGCAATCAGTGAAGCACGTTATCAGCCTTTAGGATGGCCACACCAAAAATCGCAAATTCGGACCACCACGGAAAAGACCACCACTGCCCGACTGGTTTGCAACAAGCATCAGCCGACCAGTTTGATTTCGCGCAGAAAGAATAAACAAAATTGCTTCCGGTCCAAAATGCGATCAAACAGGATAAAACCTCTTACTCGGAAAGCGATCTAAATGACCCAGAAATCTGTTCTCATCACTTCTGCAACAGGACGTATTGGCAAGGAACTGGTGGCGCTTCTTGCCACGGACACGTCGATCAAGGTGCGCGCATGCTATTTCAGTGAAAGCAAAGCCGATAGCCTGCTGGCCCTTGGGGCAGATGAAGTGGTGAAGTTCGATTTGTCTGATCCACAAACATGGCCCGCGGCCCTTGAGGGGATCAACGCTGTGTATTCCGCATCTCTTGATCCGATACTGCAACAGCACCTCGCGTTTTGCAAAGAGCTGGGCAAGCGGCGCGCGCAGATTGAACATGTGGTACGGATCAGCTGCATGGGCGCGGACACCAACACCGCATCTTATGACGCGGATCAACATGCCTCGCGTGCGGGTGCCGGCATTCCATTGATGCTGCAACACTATTGGTGGGGCGAAAAAGCCTTGATCGAGGAAGGGCTGAACGTGACCGCCCTGAGAAACAATTTCTTTATGAACCACCTTCTGAAAACAGATTGTGAAACTATAGACGCCGAAGGCTGGTTCTCCAATCCATTGGGCGACATGCGCAACTCATTTGTCGCCACTCGCGATATCGCTGAGGCTGCGGCCGTTGTCCTGAAAGAAGGGCCGGGAAAGCACGGGAACAAGTTCTACGACCTGACGGGCCCTGCCCCGCAATCCATGGCTGAAATTGCCGCTGATCTGGGCCGCGCCATGGACAAGGCAATCGAATACCGCCCCCAGTCCATGGTTGATTTTGAAGCAGACTTCGGGGCGACGCGGGCAGAATTTTTTGAATATCTGACCAATGGCTTCTACACACGCTGCAGCCCGGATTTCTATAATCTGACGGGTCACAAACCGACCTCGTACTTTGACTATCTGACAACGAAGGGGGCAAGCGGCGAAACGGGTCTCGAAGAGTTGTGGCAAGGCAACCTTTGGAAAAAAGGTTCAGATGCGATGAAGGATGCTGCCAAAATTTAGGCCCGTCATCTCTTTGTGTTCAACTCAACACATGTTTCACCGGAAGCAGGATTTCGGGCGGCTTCCGCCCGAGCGCTTCGGACACCGAAATCTCGATTGTCCGGCACATCGCATCAAGCGGCAAGCCGTTCTGCCCCATCCGGAAAGGCAATTCCAGCTCGTTGGTCACAGCCTGCAAACCAAAAAATACATAAGCGACAACAGCCGCCAATACCGGAGCGAACCAACCCGTAGATTCGATCAGTGCAAAGGGAAGCAACCAGCAATATAGATAGGTCGTTCGCCGGACCAGCAGGGAGTAGACAAACGGCAACGGTGTCGTGAAAATACGTTCGCACCCTGCTTGCGCCAATGCGAGCGAAGACAGCGTGTTCGATATCGTCATCTGGCCAAATCCGCTTATCGCATCTTTTCGCGCCAGTTGACCAATCTTGTCGGCCATCGCACGCAATGCCGCGTCCGCGCCATTTCTCTGTGCGCTCAAAGCCGTCGATTTTTCCTGGCCCACCCAAGCGATGATGTCGTCTTTTACATCCACCCCCCGCAGAAAACCGCGGTGCAGATGTGCAAAGGCGACAGCGCACGTCAGGATGTGTTCGCGGTCCTCTCCTTCACCGACAAAGACGCTCATATGCCTGCCAAGATTGCGCATATCTGCAATCATCGTCCCCCAGAGTTTTCGCGCCTCCCACCAGCGATCATAGGCGGCATTGTTGCGAAACCCCAAAAACAGCGAGAGCGCGACACCAAATATACCCATTGCCGCAATCGAAATATGCGGCAAGGGGATGACGTAACGATCTATAAGCACAACAATAACGGAAAGCAGACCGATGCCGATGATCCGGCCAATAATTTTTGGTACAACAGAACCCTGCATCACGAAAAACAGTTTCAGTGTTGAGGGGTGTTCCCTTACGATCATTACGGTTCCTTACGGGTCTTAAATTTTACGCTTTTTTTCAGGCCAACATCGGGCCTAAATTCAAGACAACGATGACGATCATGCATTGGCTAACACGCCATGATCTAGGGGGGAATGATGCAGTTGCCATCATTGGACTTGTCAGGCGTCGCGCCATTCCTTTCCGGCAACCGACGAAAAAAGCCTAGGTTTCAGCAACCTCAATCTAATCCCTCGTGGGCATTTGACCGCCGCATAAGTCAGTGAATAGATCATTCAACTACGCGCCTCCGGCGAAGCGAAGCAGAAATCATTCAAGAGACAGCTAGCGGGTTTTCAGGCACCGCGACCAAAGCAGCGGTGCCTGAGTTTTCAGTTTTTGTCGGTAATGTCCGCGATCCAGGTTCCCGCAGCCACCGCACGCGGCAAGCCAAGCGGGCCAATGGCCAACAAGGCAACCTGATGCAGATCCTCTGTCGCAAGACCTTCGGCGACACCCCGACGGGCATGGGAATGAACCGCGCCTTCGGATCCTGCACCAATGGCAAGCGCAAGCTTGACCAGACGGCGTTCACGTTCTGTCAGATGACCTGCGTTGGCCGTTGCTGCACCAAGGGCGGCATAGGCCTCCCAAACGGCAGGGTTGCTTTTGGCGAGATCACCGGCTGCGCCGGGCAGATCTTTACTCATGTCAATTCCTTTTGATTAGCTTGCCGGACCGTCAGCAAGGATTTCTTCGAATGCCTTCTTGGCCCCTTTTGGCATCTTGGCGTCAAGGAAGTCATCGGACATTTCCGCGCCGCCAACCTGAATGACCATAACCATGCCCATGCCTAGGTGGGGTTTGCATTTCACCCCAATCATCCCTTCTGCGGTCAGTTCAACAGAGACTTCCTTGTTCATTTTGCCTTTGAACATCTCTTGACCCTCGGGGTTCATGCCCTTCATGGTTTCGGCATTGTGGCCTTTGTCAGTTGGCAGGAAGACCACGGTATCGCCAATCTCAGCAGAGACAAAGCGCGGTTCGAAGACCATTGCGCCCGCCTCGCCTTTGTCCAACATCTTGACCTCGATGGTTTCAGCCAACAATGACACGGGTGCCAAGGCAAACAGAGCAGCTGCGGCCAGTGATGTAAGTTTCATTTTATATTCCTTTTCAGTTTCTTAGAGTCGATCCGCCATAAGCGGAATTAAGTCGCGTCGGGGCGGTTGCCTTGCGCGAAATTCGGGGGTCAAGCGGCTTCGCATGCCTGCTGAACCGATGTGAACCACTGTAGAATTGCATCTTGATCCATCGGCAGATCACAGGCCGCATCGCTGCCAAATTCAGACCATTCAGTCGCATAGGTCGGACGTACGGCGGTCAGGACCGGCACATCGAGCGCAATGGCTTTGACCATCAGGTCACGAAACCCGCGCCCTTCGCTTTCGCCGCGTCCGAAGCGGTTGAGGATCAAAAGATCAACACCCTGTTCCAACTCGCACTCGATAAACGCAGAGCATTCGGCAAGCGCGCCGGGATGCAATCGACAGCCATGCGATCCATTGCCCAAAGGCTGCGAGATACGAAATGTCCGGTTTGACCCAATGGTGGTCAAGTCCATATCGGCACAGTGACATTCGCCGCCCACTGCACCACGGGTCTGCGTGGCACCGCGCACGCGCAAACCGCCCGCTGCAAGGTGTTCGGCAATTCTGATCAGGAACATGTCGATGTCACCGTCTTCAAACCGGATTGCGGCAAGGGGAGAGAAACTCATTGGATGCCTCCTGTCTGGCAGAAGGGACGCCACAAAAGCGGTGCTCCTGTGTGGATGTGACTGGTTTCGGCGGCAACAATGGCAAGGCCATCTGCATCGCTCAGCGGCAACAAAGTGGCGGATACGCTCTGGCCCAGACGCTGCAAGACAGGCAGGCCAGTGGCATCATGCGCGACAAGGCGCACTGGAAAGACCTCCGCGCGACCCGGCTTGCGGGTCCACTCAAAACCGGCAATTGCGGGCACCGCTGCGAATGGCGCAGGAGCCGCCCCTAGCAGGCGCATGATCTGTGGCAGCACAAACATGTGAAAGCCCACATGTACAGCGAAAGGATTGCCCGGAAGGCAGGTAAAGGCGGCAGTGCCAAGTGTGCCGAACATCACCGGTTTGCCGGGTTTCAGGGCCACGCGCCAACCGTGCATCGTGCCACCGGCGGCTTGAAGGGCAGCACGCATGTGATCCTTACCGCCCATAGAAACTGCACCAGAAGACAAGATAAGATCATAGTGCGCGCCAAGGCCGTTCAGGACGGCGGCGGTTGCGCTCGCGTCATCAGGCAGAATGCCCAGGTCCGTCACTTCTGCGCCTGCCTGTCGTGCAAGTGCCAGCAACATCGGACGGTTGGCATCGGGAATTTGACCGGCGGCAGGTTTGCCAAGGCAAAGCTCGTCTCCGGTAGAGAACACGCCAATGCACGGGCGGCGTGTTACCTCAATCTCAGTAATACCATTTGCGGCCAGCAATCCGATATGGTGCGCGGCGATACGCGCGCCAGCGTTGATTAGCACCTGAGCTGCGGCTTGATCACTACCTGCGCGGCGTATGTTTTCGCCCGGCGCGGGGATGCGATTGAAATGGACCTTGTGGGTCTTGTCGATGCACGTTTCGATCATCACAACAGCATCTGCGCCAGCAGGCAAGGGAGCACCTGTAAAAATCCGCAGCGCAACACCGTCGGGCAATGTACATGGATCGTCCCCTGCCGCTACAGTGCCGCCAATTGGCAGGCAGCAGCGCCCCTCAATATCCGCACAACGCAACGCAAAACCATCCATCGCGGCATTATCAAAAAAGGGCATGGCAGCGGGGGCAAGGACAGCCCGGGCAGCGGTCCGGCCCAAGGCTTCATACAGTGAGACCATCTGTGTCTGTGTGATCGGTGCGACCAGTGCCAAGGCGCGGTCCACCGCATCGCTAACGCTTATCATATCAGTGGCGGGCGCGAGGCTGTCACAACCACAGCCACCCGTAATGCGGGCCATATGCATCTTGGTTATCCTAGTAAAATAGAGAGAGCATTGGATCGGGAGGCCGGAAATTCCGCCCTCCCCGTTTGTTCGCTACGCGTTGTTACTTCGCGGCGTCAGAAGCGTTCATCATCAGATATTCAGTGACAAGTGCTGCCTCTTCTTCGTCAAGACCGGCCCTTGGGAACATTGATGGGGTGATGCCCTTCCACTGCTGCTGCGTGAAGTGGGTTACTTCGCGCGGCGAGTGGCAAACGGTGCACCGCTCGTAGTAGATTTTTTCACCCGGTCCCATGTCGGCCATCAGGCTTTCGGTGATGTCATACACACGGTCCAGACCCAGTTTGTCCTCGTCGATTTCTGCCAATGCATATTCTTCAAGAATTGGAGGTTTCTCATAGGCTTGGTTCGGCCCCTCCGGGTCTTCGCATTTGCGCATGCTGCACAGAACGGTGTTCGCAGTTGTTGCCTGCGCCAGACCCGAAGACGGCTGTGTTGAGGTCAGGAAGTTCACCAGACCGGAGTTACAACGCCCCTTGCTGTCCAGCGACGGCCATGCACCTTCATAGATCGAGACGACACCTGGCATGATTTCATCACTTACAACCGCACCGGCAATCACTGTGCCGCGTTCGTTGTAAAGCTCGACCAGATCGCCGTCTTCGATGCCACGTGACGCCGCATCTTCAGAGTTGATCCGCACAGGTTCGCGGCCTTGGATTTTGTAGAGCTTACGCAGGTTTTCCGACTGGTCCATCTGGCTGTGCAGACGGAACCACGGGTGCGGCGATACAACGTGCAATTGGCCTTCTTTGGCGTTGCCGAGGTATTCGTGCTTTTCCATCCACATCGGCATACCGGGACAATCGTCCAGTTCCAACTTCGCGAAATCCTCGCAGAACATCTCGATCTTGCCGGACGTGGTGTGCAATGCGTTTGCTTCGGGGTCTTCATAGAAGGCTCCATGGCGTGTCCATTTATGCGCTTCTTCCGGCACTTCCTGACGGGCATATCCAACTTCCCAGAATTCCTCGAACGGGATGCGCTTGGCCGCGCTGGTCGCTTCATAGGCCAGCTTGATGTGATACATCTTTTCTTCGTTATCGGTGAACTGGGTCCACAGACCCATCTTGTCTGCCAGACCTTCAAAGATTTCATAGTCCGGCAGGCTGTCACCAATCGGCTCGATCACCTTTTTCATCGCGTAGATTTTGTCGTTGGAATACGTGCCGCCGACACTGATGTCGTCCTGCTCAAGCGTCGATGCCGCAGGCATCACGATGTCCGCCCAACGGGTCGCCGCTGTCCACCAGACGTCAACACTGATGATGGTTTCGACTTTTTCCAGCGCACGGATCAGGCGGTTGGTGTCCTGCTGGTGCGACATAAAGTTGTTACCGGAGTTAAAGATAACCTTCACATCAGGATAGGTGTGGGTGTTGCCATTATAATAGACCTGCTTGCCAGGGTTCTCCAACATGTCGGTAATCCGGCTGGCTGGGCAAACAGTTTTGACCCAGTTACGGCCCTGAGACATGCCAACGGGTGTCGCCTTGCCGGATTGCGGCATACCGCCACCACCATAGTGCCACGAGAAACCAACGCCGCAACCGGGCTTGCCAATCTTACCTGTCAGCGAGGCAAAATTGATGATGGCCCAGTGGGTCATTTCACCGTGCTGGGCGCGTTGCAGCGACCATGCACCAGCGATGTTGGTGTTGGATTTAGCGAACAATTCAGCCATTTCGCGGATCTTGTCGGCATCGATACCGGTGATCGCGGACGCCCATTCGGGAGTCTTTGGTGTCTCGTCGGTGTCGCCCTTCACATAGGCAATCCACTTGTCAGAACCAACAGTGTACTTGTCCATATAAGCCTGATCTTCCAGACCCTGTTCAAGCACATGATAAGCCATCGCACAGAATAACGCGACGTCGGTGTTTGGAACAATCTTGACCCAATCCGCTTTCAGCACCTCATCAGAGGCCGTTTTTTGCGGGTTGATCGAGATGAATTTAACGCCTGCATCGCGGATCATTTCCCAGCGCGACGACATATCGTGGTCAGCGACGGTGAATTCGATACGGTTATTTTTGACCGGGTCACAGCCGACCAGCACGAATACTTCGCATTCATCACGGATGGTTTCCCAAGCGGACTGCGGCGAATAGACTTCCATGTCACCGATGATATGCGGCAGGGAAACCTGCGACGCACCGGCGGACCAGTCACCGGCGGTGTTGGTGCAACCACCGATCAGGTTGATCAAACGACCCTGAAGCACGTTGGGACGGAAGCTGCCCGCGTTGGACCAGCCGCCATAAGACGATGAGAAGATCGCCTCGTTCCCGTGGTTCTGGGCCGTATCCAGCAGCGCCTTGGCGGTCAGGCTCCAGACGGTATCCCAATCCACCTTGACGTATTCTTCCTTGCCGCGCAGTTCAGGTTTGATGTCACCGGTTTCCCAGCCTTCCAGATAGGACTTGCGCACCATCGGATAGTTGATGCGGGACTTGTCGTAGGTCCGGTCCATCACACCAAGGCTCAGCATGGATGTCGGGCGCTTGTCCAAGCGCTCGGCACCGTCGATGGCGATCATCTTGCCATCACGCACAACCGCGTGAAACGGGCCAAAGTGGGATGCGTGGAAAACGCGTTCCTTGAACGAGTTGGGATCAAGGCCAGCAAGCGCAGTTGAGTTCATCAGGCTGGATGCGCCGATTGCGGCAGCACCGCCTTGTAAGAACGAGCGGCGGGTGGGTTGGGTAAATGACATGCTTGCCTCCTATGGCTGACCAATTTGAAGCAACGCTATTTTATTCCATGCCTGTCGACTTTGATCCCGAACAAAGCGGGTTGTTCGAAGATGTAAAGAAATGTAAAACTCATGGGATGGCTCAACACATCCTGATTGTCGAAGACGACCGGACAACGCGCATGCGCCTTGCCGCTTATTTGCGTGAACAAGGCCACCGCGTCAGCGAAGCAGAAAATGCGGATGCAATGGAGCATACGCTCAATATGGATCCACCCGAGCTTTTGCTAATTGATATAAACCTTGACGGCAAAGACGGGCTGACGATCACCCGCGAACAACGCAGCAAGTCGCGGGTCGGGATCATCCTGCTCACTGCGCGGGATGATCAGGTGGACAAGATCGTAGGGCTGGAAATGGGTGCGGATGACTACGTCACCAAACCTTTTGACAAAAGAGAGTTGGCCGCAAGGGTCAAGAACCTGCTCGCGCGTATTGCGGATATCGGACAGGCACCGCAGGGGCCGCCGCCGATAGAAGAATTTGGTCCGTGGGGTTTTGATCGTATCCGGCGCAGGCTGGTGTCAGCGGCCCGCACAGAAACGCTGACCAAACAGGAATTTGATGTGATGAGCGCACTTGCCGATCACCCCGGCCAGACACTCAGCCGCGCACGTCTGGCCGAAATGATGGGTCGGGACGCGATGCGATCAAATGACCGGATGATTGATGTCGTTGTCGGGCGTTTGCGCAAAAAACTCGAAAAAGACCCCTCCAATCCCGAGTGGATTTTGACCGAACACGGGCAAGGTTATCATTTCGTCGACCCGCGAAACGACTAGGTCGCAACTTCCAAAGCAGCAGCTTCCAACATCATTTTTGCATCTTGTCCGGCGGTCCGTACATGTTCCAACAGATCGGCATCGGCCCCGTTTTCGGCAGTTTCAACCCGCGCTAACGCAAAGCATAGTTCGTCCAACCGGAAGTTTGAGGCCGCCCCTTTCAGTTTATGCGCGGCCTTGCGTTGCGCGGGGGCCGGAGCAGACAAGATAAACTCGATAGCCCGGGGCAAATCATCAAGGAAACCCTGTACGATCAGGGCGGTGGTCTCCGGCCCAAGGTCGGCTATATCCTCGCGCAGGCTGTCCAGAACGCTGCTGTGTTGCAAAGCTGGCGTATCAGGCCCGCGGCTTTCCCCCAAGACCTTCGCCAGCGCCCGTGGTGAAACCGGTTTTGACAGGATACGCGCCACCCCAAGCTTCGCGCGGTTGTCAGCCGTGTCGTCAATGAGATGCGCGGTCAGGGCAACCAACATCGGGGCATCCCCCGCGGCAGTCATTTGCGCTGCGACCTCTTGCCCGCGCATGTCAGGCAGATCGAGATCAATCAACACCAGATCAAAACGCTGCTCTGCATTTGCTTTCAGACCTGCGGTCCCACTTTGCGCTTCAACAACGCGACACCCCATGCGTTCAAGATATCCGCGCGCCACCATCAGATTCACGGCATGATCGTCAATGACAAGCACATCGCGGCCCAAATCAACCTGCGGCGTACGATCAGCGTCTTGCGTGGCAAGTGCCGGATCACCAAGCATCAACGGCACCGTCAGGGTAAAGCGACTGCCCACGCCTGCTTCGCTTTCAATGCTTAGTGCGCCACCCAATGTTTCCGTCAGGCTGCGCGAAATCGCCAAGCCCAGACCGAGCCCTTCGATCCCTGCCCGTTTGGCTGCATCAGCACGCATATAGGCATCAAACGCGTGTGCAATCGCTTCGCCGCTCATTCCAACGCCGGTATCAGTCACGGAGAAACTCAGCACAGGTTGCCCCGTTTGCGCATCAATGGCGTGGTCAACCGATAGCGTTACGGTGCCACGTTTGGTGTATTTTACCGCATTGGAAATCAGGTTTCCGATGATCTGGCGGATTTTCACCACATCACCAAGCAATGCTGGTGGCGCAGGCTCGGACATATCCACTACCACCTCCAAGCCCTTTTGCGCGCCAAGAGATTGCAACTGATGGCCCAACTGGCCCACAAGCTCACGCAATCGGAAATGCACCGGATTGCCGCGATTTTCCCGGTCTTCGCTACTTGAGAACGCAAGAATGTCATTGGTGATCTCAAGCAATTGACGCGCAGAACTCAATGCAGTGCGGGTCCTTTCCTTGCGGCCCTCATCCTGCGTTTCCGCCTCCAACAGGTCCAGCATCCCGATGATGCCATTCAGGGGCGTGCGGATTTCGTGGCTCATCCGGGCAAGAAACTCAGTCTTGCTGCGGTTGGCAGCTTCGGCCTCGGCGCGGGCCGCATCGGAGGCCTGCATCTCGCCTACGACATCGCCGGTGCGCGCAATCACGGCCTCTTCCAGACTGTCACGCAATCGGGCCGCATCAAGGGCGCGGCGGCGCAGAATGTTGAGCGCCTTTTCCATACGTCCGATTTCATCGTGACCGCTGATCGCAACGGGTACGCCATATTCGCCTTGTGCAACAGCAATGATCCGGCGCGAAATATCGCCAAGTCGCGACACAATTTGCCTGCGCGCATAGAGCCACAACAGAACGCCGCCTATTGCTGCACTTGTGACAATTGCCAACAGACCAGACAACATGAGCGACGACCGGTTCTCTGCAACCTCTATTTGCGCCAGCACATCCGCTTGCACCGTATCACGGGCCTGCCGCGCGCGCTGTGACAGGTCTGATATTGCTTTTTCCAACAGTGTTCGGTCCTGCGCGATTGCTGCTTTCGTCATGATACGTTGCTGCTGAAGGTCAAACAACTTGCCTCTGTCCAACGCGCCCCGTTGCCGCGTCAACAAGGCGCTGACTTCGTTAATGGATTTCGGAGAGGGCAAATAGACCACGCGGCGCAATGCTAGATCGAGTATCTGGGACAGCTCTGTACGAGTTTCTTTCAACGCATCTTGCGTCTCGATCCTGGGTACCTGTTGAAACAGAAACTGCGCGTCATCCACCATGCCTGCCAGTTCCGAAACCCGCTCGAATGCGAAGAAGTACCGGTCGGCCAAAACATCCAACAGTGGGCGCGGATCGGGGTTGCGTCCTGAATAGAGATCGCCAAAACCAGCAGTAATCCGAAGCCGGGCCAAATCAATTGACGCCTCGAGCAAAGCATCCAGTTGTGCATTCTCCTCACCCAACTCAATCAGTTCGGCACGAATACGTTCTCCAAGACGTAAGTCTTCATGAGCATTTGCTGTCATGCGGGCCACGATGGACGTCGCCTGCGCGTTTTCGGAGGTGACCACAATGGTGGCGCTTGTTTCCTCAAGCGCGCGCGCCCCGTCCTCAATGCGTCGAACAGCCTGTTGAAGGGTCTCTGCGACCTGCTCAAGATCCTGATTTGTGTCCGCCTGAACAAAGGCAGATGCCAGCGTGCCGACCACTTCGCTGTCACCGCCGACCCTGCTGGCCAGTTCCATCACAGGCAAGCTACCTTGAACGAGTGTGTTGTGCGCGCGCACCAGATAGCGGTTGACCCCAATCGCGGCCACACCCACGATAAGGGCCAAAGCCGCCAACGTGCTCAGGATCTGGATCAGCCGCGTGTCAAAATTTGTTCGCTTCATTTCCCGACAATACGGGGCCACCTGTGTCGGCACAATCGTCAGAGTTTGCCGTACAATCTGTATGTGCCTGTTGGTCCTGCCCACCGCTGCAACAGCCGGAGAAAAGGCGGTATTCTGCGTTCTGGTTCCCCATTTCAAAGACGGATACTGGCTCAGCGTCGGGTATGGGCTTGAGCAGGAAGCTGCGCTGAATGACATTGATCTTCTGTTCTTCGAGGCAGGCGGATATGGCGCGCGTGCGGCGCAGATCGGCCAGCTTGATATTTGTGTGTCTCGTGGTGTTGATGCGATCCTTATTGGTACCGTAACATCAGATCACCCCGATCTGACGGAAGCCATTGCAAGGGTTGCGCGGGATGTGCCCGTTTACGGCCTGATCAACGCGCTGCATTCTGACGCTTTGCAGGGTCGTGTTGGTGTCGATTGGCGGGACATGGGGTATGTCCTGGGCAATCATCTTCGCCAACTTCACCCCGCCGGATCATCCCCGAAAACGGCCATTTTTGTTACCGGACCACCTGAGTCCGGCTGGACAGGGCCATTGGAGGCAGGATTGCGCGATGGGCTGGCGGGAGGTGCTGTCACTCTGCAACAGATCTTCGGGGCGGATACCGGGCTTAGGCAGCAGCTTGCCCTTACGGAACACGCACTTGGGCAGTACTGGAATGTCGATTACCTGATCGGCAGCGCGCCTGCCATCGAGGCGGCAATTGGATTGCTTGGCTCACAGGAGCGCACCAAAAAGCCGCTGTTGCTGGCGACATACGTCAGCCACACGATCAAACGTGGTTTGATGAACGGCACCATTCTGGCCGCTTCTTTTGACGATCCGATGCTTCAGGCACGCATGGCAATCCGCCAAGCCGCGTCGGCAACCTCCGCGTCCAAGCAGCGTGTCGGTCCCGATGTCGTACTTTTGCGAAAGACCGACGATGATCTAAAGGACATCAGAACATCGCCGGCTGAATATTTCCCGTCCCTTCAATAGGTTCCGACGGGTTTCATCGCTGATAACGTGCGGCGGTCAGCCCCTCCATGGAAATCTCCGGCTCCTTGCCCAGAACAACATCTGCAACCGCGCGGCCAGACCCGCAGGCCATTGTCCAGCCCAGTGTCCCGTGCCCTGTGTTCAAGAACAAATTCTCGTAATGGGTCGGCCCCAAGACCGGCGTCCCGTCCGGCGTCATCGGTCGCAGACCGGTCCATCCTTCCGCTTTGGATATATCACCACCTTTGGGGAACAAATCGCCAATGACGTGCTTCACCGTGTCGGTGGCATGCGGACCAAGCCGGTTGGAATATCCCGCAATCTCTGCTTGTCCAGCCACGCGGATGCGATCCCCCAGACGGGTGATGGCGACCTTGTGTGTTTCGTCCATAATCGTGGATTGCGGCGCATAGGCATCATCCGTAACGGGAAGTGTCACCGAATACCCCTTTACCGGATAAACTGGCAGTTTGATCCCGATCGGGTTCAGCACATTTACAGCGTAGCTGCCCATTGCACAGACATAGGCGTCCCCTGTAATGCGCCCTGCAATTTCAGTATCGACGCCCACGATCCTGCCACCCTCGACAGCGATGGATTTGATCGACTGACCGTATTGGAATTCGACTCCCATTTCGATGCATTTTTCGGTCAACGCGATGGTGAACATCCGGCAATCGCCTGTCCGGTCCGCAGTAAGGCGCAGTCCGCCAACAAACTTGTCTCGCACTTCGGCCAGCGCAGGTTCAACCGCGATGCATGCATCGCGGTCCAAGACGTCGTAGGGCGAGCCGTATTCAGCCAGAATATCCTGATCGGCTTTGGAGGCTTTCATCTGCTTTGGCGTGCGGAAAAGTTGCAGCGTGCCTTGCTGACGCCCGTCATATTCAATGGCTGTATCTGCAATCAGATCAGGCATAACATCACGCGAATAACTGGACACACGCACCATGCGCCCCTTGTTGAGTTGATAGCTTTTCTCGTTGCAGTTGCTTACCATCTGGGCGCACCATTTCCACATGGTTGGACTGATCAGCGGCCAGATGAACAAAGGCCGACGCTTCATGAACATCCATTTCACGGCCTTCAGTGGAATGCCCGGAGCCGCCCAGGGCGAGGTCATACCGTAGCTCAACTGGCCCGCGTTGGCGTAGCTTGTTTCCAGCCCCGGACCGGTCTGACGGTCGATCACGACAACCTCGGCACCTTGTTTGGCCAGATAATACGCTGTGGTGACGCCGATGACGCCCGCGCCCATTACAACGACTTTCATAAGAAAAACCTTTCGATCGCAGTATTAGGCAAAACCGTCGCCCAACCTGCATTTAAGATGTTTGCTGACGGACATCATACTCCTGCTAGATGTCCGTCAGAATTTAGCTGCCGCAGACGCACCGTTTCAGTCACCTACAATAGGTTGCGTCACGCTGATGATTGTCAACGTGCGCCTCTGGTTTTCGCGTGTGTCCCAATAGAAACTGGCCCCCTCGGCCAACCCCAAAAGAGCCACCCCAATCGGTGTCATGACCGACACCTTAAGCTGGGTGATGTCGGCCTCTTCAGGATAAACCAGTATGACCGATTTTTCCTGCCCTGTGGTTTCATCGCGGTAGGTTACCGTGCTGCCCATGCTCACAACATTCGACGGCATCTTCGCTGCAGGAACAATGCGTGCACGACCGATCTCTTCGAAAAGGCGATCCGCAAGAGTCGGATGACGCCGCATCATGCCGTCTGCAAGACCTTCCAGATGCGTAACATCGTCGGCATTGATAACGATTTTCGGATTGCGATTGATCCGCTTTTTGGGCTTTTGAATAGGGGCTGACATCTTTGAAGTCCTTTGACTGACGCGTGATTTGAAAACTTTTAGATAACCTAGATCGCGCTTGTGACGTCGATCACCCGTAGCGTGCTGATCGACCCGTCTTCTTGCAGAAGCGGCGCACGTTGCCCGAGCTGCATGCCGATCAGCGTCGCACCGAGGAGAGATGCAACCCGGATAACGCCGCCCGCGGTCCCTGTTCTTGCGCTGTGCACCAGCAGACCTGTTTGGGGTCCATCGCCATCAACCGCATAGGTGACAAGAGAACCACCAACCACCAGATCACTACGGTGCAGGTCAGCAACCGGTCGCGTATTCATCAACTTGTTTGCCAGCACATAGGCAAGCAAGGTTGAACCCGGAAGTATTGCGCCGTCGCAATTCTCAAGATGTGTTTGCAGTTTTTGATGATCGGCTTCGGGCAAAGTCGACGGCGTGTTGCGCAGGGCGCGAAAAACGCTCCGCTTGGCGGGAAACATCTGATGGGGTTGAGCAAAATCGAACATAGTTCCTCCTCGGGCAGAATATGCCGCGTTCACGTTTCAGAGATTGTGAGGAGACCCCGGAAGGTATGATAGGCGCGGACGCGCCTAGACCGCCCGGGGAAACGGGCGGTTCAGCAGTAAGAATCGAAAATGATCTACGTGTTCCATCATAGATACCGAGCTATGTATCTGTGCAGCATTAGTCAATCCTGAGATTAAGACATCGCGACAAGAGGCGTATTGTGGCCAAAATGGCCCTAAAAACGAAGATTAGTGGCAAAAAAAATATCTTCGCCAGTAAGGATTGAATGCCGCGACGGGCGGCCCCATGTCCAAGGTATGATGAATATGCGCTTTCATATGAGGGCCCTGCCTTTTGCGGGCCAGACACTGAACCGCCGGTAATCCCCGGGCGGGTCCGGCGTTTTGTGCCGCGACAGTTCTCGGGGTCTTTTGCATCACTTTCACCGGCTAAAGTGACGCTTTGCGCGGCTACATCCACTCCACGAATACACGCGGCCTGGAATGCCTGCCCTGCAAAACCGGCGTCACAGCTTCAGTATTCAGACATATGGAGGATGACATGTCTCTCGCACTTCACCCACAAGATCGTATTGCACCGCTTCTCAAGCAAGCCGCGCCAGATATTGAGCATCCGCGCAAACTGATGCGAGGTTTGCAACGCTGGCTTGGCGCGGCACTGCACAGCTGGAAACGTCACAGGATGATCTCTGCCCTGAATTCGGTCAACCAAAACTGGCTGAGCGACTTTGGTATCAACCGCAACTTCATAGACCATTCCGTTGATTGCGTTGTTGCGCGAGAGATTGCAACAGTCGCGGCCCCCACGAACCCGAATTGTAGCAATGGCTACGCATGGAAACTGGCGCGCTGAACACGGGATCGTTGCGCCGCCAAAACAAGCGGCGCAACCGCGTATCCGGCCTCACTTGAATAGCCGTGATCCCGCAAGCCCACGCGCGTCAAGCCGGGAAAAATTGATAAACACACCTGTCCGAGTATGATGGTGACAGGATACACATTGACTACAAACGCCGATAAACCAACCCGTGAACGCCGGTATGTTGGAACAAAACGCATTTAACAGCCGGGGAACAATCTGTGAAACCGAAACATCATCTGCGCCGCCTCATTCTGCCGATAGCGGCCCTATCGTTGAGTATCGGGCTGGTCGCGACACAATCCAACCTTCCGGCCTTTCTTACTGAAAACGAAACACTTTTACTTTTGTTTACAGCTGCACTTTACTTTTCGGCTGCATGGGTTGCCAGTCGTGTGCTGGCGATTGCATTGGACAAAGCTGGTAAAAAGCGGCCCTTTCCGCGCCTGCTAAAAGACCTCGTGTCTGCTGTTTTGTTCATGGTTGCATTTACCGCTACGGCGGCGCTTTACATGGGGCAAGGTGCGATTGGTGCGCTGGCCGGATCAGGTATCATTCTGGCACTCCTTGGTTTTGCCATCCGAAACGTCGTGGCCGACACATTGTCAGGGATCGCACTTGCAATCGAAGCGCCGTTCCGCATCGGTGACTGGATTGATATTGATACGTTGGCACAAGGAAAGGCCATCGAGATCGGCTGGCGCACCACGCGACTTCAGACTTTGGATGTCACATATATGATCTTGCCCAACAGCCAGATTGCACGCCAACGCATCACCAACTACTCGGCCCCGAAACGCGAATTTCGCGCGCAGCTTAACATCACGCTAGATCATGTTCTCCCGATTGAAAAAGCACGCGAGATAATGCTGGACGGACTAAGTGCAGCCAAGCTGATCCAGCAGGATCCAGCGCCCGATATTCGTGTGCGGTCCTACGAAGAGGGCGGCATCAGCTACACCGTGCGGTATTGGGTTCCGCGATTTGAACGCGCCGTTGATTGTCGCGATGAGGTTTACAGTCTGATTGATGACGCGCTTAGGAAAGCGGGCAGTATTGCGCCCTACAGAAGGATACAGCTTGTAAGCGCCGGCCCCGAAACCGGCCCAGATGGCACAACGACGATTAAGGAAGCAAAGTAGTCAAAACGACAAAGCCCAAGGTAAGCAGGGGTAATTAGCCCCCTTGCGGAACAGATACTAAGTTGAACAGGTAAAGCGTGAAAAGGCCGGTAACATGTCACGAAACATTATACTTACTGCGGTTGGGCAACTGCCCCAAGACATTGCGGTCCTTGAACGGGCCATTGAAGTCGCACAGGCGACCCGCGCCGATCTACATGTCGTCCATGTTCTTGATCTTCCCGGCGTGCTGGCAGACCTCAAGGACATCACGACATTCCTTGGTCAGGCGGCACTGGCAGCGCGTGACAGGTTCGTGAATGCACTTGGCGACATGGATCACGAAGTTGCACCAGACAGGATTCACATCGAACTGGGCTCGCATGCACTGGCGCTTATCGACCTTTGCAACAAGCTGTCTCCTGACTTGATCGTCATGCGCGCGCATCAAAAGGCAAAAATTTCAGAAAAACTGCTTGGCTCCACAACAGATCGGGTTATCGCAGCGGCACAGACACCGGTGCTTGTGGTCAAACATCCGGTCAAAAGACCGTACCGCCGGATTGTTCTGGCAACCAATGGTACGGACAACGCGTTGACCACCTTAGAATTCATCTCGCGACTATTGCCTCAAACCGATTTGCAGCTGGTTCAATCCGTGCAGATCCCGCCCCAACTCAAAGAAGCAATGTTGCGGGTTGGATCGCGAAAAGCGGACTTGAAAGCGTATCGGCACAAACTGGTGAAGGAAGCAAAAGATCATCTAAAGAACCTCGCGGTAACAAGCGGCCAGCATGTCACATCAAAAGTGCTGAAAGGTCATCCGGCAAAGGCCCTGACCCGTCTGTGTCGGGATGATTCCGTGGATTTGATCGCGCTTGGGCAGGGGCGGAACAGTCTGATCAGCCGTGCATTTATCGGAAGCGTTTCAAGGCGGCTTTTGCGGGACGCACGCTGTGACGTGCTGATCTGGTGCCCGAAAGCGACTGACGGAGCCGTCTGAATGCCACGGTAATCTGGACGCCAAAGACAAGGACATGATCGGCGCCTTTCCCATCGCAGTTCCGTGTCGCATAGCCATTTTCATGGCCTGCATTCGATGACTGCCCTGTTGTCGCCTGACCAGATCGGTTATCGACGGCAAGCCAACGTGGCAGCCGGACCGTCAGCCTTTGGAAAATCGGCAGCTGACAAACCTTCGGGCTGCGGCGGAAAACGACGTTCTGTCGGGACCGGTCGTTGTTGGCATAGTATTTGCGTTCGCAGAAAAACGTCTGCTTAAACTTAGCGAGAAATTGAAAAGAGAAACTGCCATGAGTGTCGTTGAAGACCATCCAGCCAGGAATCCCGCAGCCAAGATTGCGGCGGTAGTCATTTTTCTATTGCTAGCATTGGTGGCTCTTTATGCGCTAACAGATCGCATGGCACCGTCATCTTCGCGCGGGATCGTTTCAGCACATGTGGTACAGATTGCACCACGTGTTTCGGGCGAAGTTCTCAGGGTTCATGTCGCAGATGATGCAGTTGTGCAAGCTGGTGAGCCGCTGTTTTCCCTTGATCCACGCCCCCTTGAACTGGCGGTTCAACAGGCCGAGGCGAACCTTATCTCAGTAACACAGAATGTTGACGCTTCGGGTGCGTCCCTTGTGGCGGCGCAGGCTGACGTGACACAGGCGCGTGCAATGCTGGACACCACCCGCCTGCAGTCAGAACGCATATTCCGGCTTGAAGAGCGTGGCCTTGCGACAACGTCACAAGCAGACGCCGCACGCGGACAAATGGCCGACGCCGAGGCGCGACTGACCTCTGCGCAGGCAAATCTGGCAAGCGCAAAAACGCAGCTTGGCTCGCAGGGCACGGACAATCCCTCAATTGCTGCTGCGCAGGCGCAACTGGAGCGTGCGCAATATGATCTTGCATCTGCAACGGTGCTAGCCCCACATTTCGGTGTTGTTACAAATGTCTCGCTGGCCCAAGGGCAATTTGTTGGTGCGGGCAATCCGGCGCTGACCTTTATTGACGCGGATGCAGCATGGGTGACGGTCGATTTGCGTGAAAACCAGCTTCAGAATGTCACAGCCGGAGACGAGGCAGGGCTGCTCTTTGACGCTGTGCCGGGCCGGATATATCAGGGTCGCGTGCAGAGCATAGCTTGGGGCATAAACCCTGGCCGCAACGTGCAGGGCGGGCTGGTGGTCAACCAACCGGCAAACCGCTGGTTCGAACCTCCGCGCCGGATTCCGGTCCGAATCGAGCTAACGGGCGGCATGCAAGAGTGGCCCGGAAATGTACGCGTTGGCGGCAAGGTCAATGCGGTTGTCTTTGCCAGTGGTACCGGCAATCCGGTTGCGTGGCTGGCAAAGACGCTCCAGCGCATCCAGTCGTTCACCAGCTACTTGCACTAGGATCACGCAATGTATGTGGTCCCCCGCCCCGAGGTCTTAGAAGATCCTCTTTATGCTGTGCGTCTCGCTTTGACAGGCACGCTGGCTTATGCGGCGATTCCTCTTCTGGATCCTGCCCTGCCGCCCATCATCGCCGCATTGCCATTGGGTCTGATCGCCGCCCAGCGCAAGGCGTTCAATCCTCTCCGCATTGTCGCCGGACCGGTTGCACTGATTGTGATGGTGTATGTGATGACGTGGCTCGTAGAGCAGTTACGTCCCATGCCTTTGGTTTATGTCGGGTCCATGTGGTTGATCTATTTTCTGGCTTTCCGGATGATCCTCAAGACCGGTGCCATGGCTGGCATGCTGATTATTGTTGTCGCCTTGCTGATGTCGATCATGGGGATGCATGGCACCGCCACACTTGAGGCCATGCGGGACGGGTTTGGTCAAGCGTCACTGGTCGCCTTTGTCGTCGGGTTACTGGTCTACATTCTTCTGCCCGCCCGCACCAAAGAGCAGCACGTGGATGAACCGGTCGCCACAACCGGAAATATCGAGATTGGGGCGGCCATTCGGGCAACTGTTCTTCTAGGGCTGAGCTTTTGGCTCTATTCTGTGATGCAGCCCTCTGACATGATGATGGCGATGGTTGCGGCAATGGTGATTGTGTTCCCGACACGCACACGGGTTTGGGATGAAGCCTTCCAACGGGTACGCGCGACAGTATATGGTGCAGCCGTAGCGTTGATGGTTCTGGCTCTGTTCACATTATCCGCGCACTTGCCAGTCATCCTTGGCCTGATTTTTCTTTCGGGCCTTTTCTTTGGCAGCAAGATGTTCAGCGGGCCACACCCGAGCATGGTCTATCAATATGCATTCTCGGTCACACTGGCCTTGGTTGCCGGGGCGCTTTCGACACAAGATCCGGCCTATGCCAGCTTTACCCGTATCGTCTTGACGATGCTGGGCGCATTCACCGCTGCCTTTGCCGTTGGGGGACTGGATGCGCTGACAAAGTGGCAAGGCACTCCAATCCCTCAGACAAACGCAATGGCACAGGTCTAAAGGGGCAAATTATGCGCGTTTTCCACAAATCCGGCCTGACGATACTGCCCCTTTTGTTGGGTCTGCTGTTCTTTGCGGCATCCCTGACACCATCGCTTATTCCGCGTGACTGGTTGGTCCAAGGCATATTGGGGGGATTGGTCATGGCACTTGGCTACATGATCGGGCGTAGTTTGATGGGCCTGTGGTGGATCATGGAACTGCCGACTCTCAAAGGCCGGGCTGCGTTTATTTTCTATGTCGTGTTGGCCATTCCGGTTTTGATTGTCCTTGTGCTTTGTCTCTCTTGGGCTAACGACTGGCAAAATGATATCCGGGCGCGGATGGGGCTGGCCTTGGTCGACAACAGCCATACGGTCCAGATGGTATCGCTGGCCCTTGCCGTATTTGGCGTCTTGTTCTTTGTCGGCTTTCTGGTGCGCAGTGCCTTTGATTACCTGCGCCGCCGACTTTACCGCTTTTTGCCCGCGCGTACTGCAAACATCGCCGGACTGATCCTTACAATCGTTATTGTTTTTGTGGCGACCCGTGATGGAATTCTGGACCGCGTCATCAGCAATCTTGACGAGTCAGTGACACTCGCACAGGATTTGTTTGATACTGCCCCCCCTTCACCAAGCGGAAGTGCCATTGCTGGCGGCCAAGGGTCCCTGATTGATTGGGACGCAATGGGAAAGCCCGGCCGGGACTACGTGACGTCCGGTCCGAATGCTGCGGCAATTGCCGCGTTCATGGGGCGCGACGCGTTGCAACCCGTCCGCGTGTATGCAGGGCTGGCACAAGCCGACACGCCACAAGAACGCGCAGACGCCGCGTTGGCAGAGTTGAAACGCCTTGGCGGTTTTGACCGGAAGGTTCTGATTGTGGCCATGCCCACCGGTACCGGATGGCTGGATCCCGGCGCGATGGACACCGTGGAGTACATGCACGGCGGGGACATCGCGACAATCGCGGTCCAGTATTCTTACCTGCAATCCCCCTTGGCGCTCATTCTGGAAACCCGCTCCGGTGTGGATCAGGCGATTGCACTTATCTCGACGGTCCATGGATACTGGAAAACCTTACCCGCCGCTTCACGCCCCAAGCTTTATATTCATGGTCTCAGCCTTGGCGCGTGGTCCTCAATGCAGGGCACCGGATTGTTTGCCCTGCTGGATGACCCCATCAACGGCGCGCTGTGGGCAGGCCCCCCATTTCCGTCAGATATGTGGATTCGCGTAAATGCTGACAGAAGTCCCGAAAGCCCCTATGTGCTTCCGACAATCGGAGACGGCAGGGTTGTACGCTTTGCCTCACACACCAAAAGCCCGGGCGGGCCTGAAGGCTGGGGCAACATCCGGCTGGTGTATCTGCAATACTCAAGCGATCCCATTGTGTTTTTCGAAACTGCGTCTTTCTTTCGCGCCCCCGAATGGATGCGGGAACCAGCTGCTGTTGATGTATCGCCTCATATGCAGTTTGTGCCGGTTGTTACTCAGTTCCAGCTCGCCGTGGATATGGCCCTCGCAAATACAGCGCCGGATGGCTATGGACATGCCTATTACGGACCCGACTATGTCAGGCCATGGGTCGCTGTAACAGACCCCGAGAACTGGTCCGAAGCAGACAGTGCGCGGCTAGCGGCACATTGCAACGAAGGCTTCAAAAAGGGGTGCCGGAATTGATGACTGGAGCGACTGTTCCGCGCGTGGCAAGCAACTGCTTTTTATAAATGCCCACGGACTCGGTAATTCCGGCATCAAACCCGCACCGTTGGTGACGCTGCAACCGTCATTCCGTATTACCTCGTCTTCATTATCGCTTAGAACACACATCAGCCAATCAGCCGCCTGCCTTTTCCAGCCCCGTTCTGGGAAATCATGGCGCGGCACATCATCGTCATAGCCTGTGCTAAATGTGAATGCCCTGATCTCAAGTGAAAAGAAGACATCTCTGAAAACAGCGTGTTACTTTAGGAGTACCCAATTACCCCGTCAGGAAATCTTCCAAAACCGCGTTGAACAGCTCAGGCTTTTCCAAATGTGGGGCGTGGGCACATCCGGGAATGACGGCCAGACATGCCCCCTTGATAGACTGCCATAGCGCGTCGGTTTGGGGCCACGGATACGTCCTGTCGTGATCACCCCAGACAACCAATGTGCGTGCCTGCACACGCGACAGGTAGTCGGTGCCACTCCACCCGTTCATTGCGTCCAGACCGGCGAGGATCGCGTCAACACCCGCCAATTGCGCAATCGCGGCGCAGCCTTCATAGCCCGCGGCGCGTTCTCGTTGAAGAAACCATGTTGCGGCAATCCGTCTGGCCGTTGCCTCTGATCCTTCAGCGCTAGCGCGGCTTTTGGACGTGGCAATTGTTTCGAACCGCCCCGGCAACACGCCGGTCGGGCCTGTCCCGTACAGCACCAATCGTTCAATGCGTTCCGGCGCTGACGCAGCCATTTCCTGTGCAACCATTCCGCCCATCGAATGCCCGACAAGATGGAATCGCGAGATACCACGCCCCGACAACTCGTCCAGCGCCCAGTCAGCAAAACCCGCTATGCTTGGGATGGGTTTCATTTGCGCATTTTCACCAAACCCCGGCAGGTCCAGCGCGATGACTTCAAAGTTTGAAAGCGCACGGATCTGCCCCTGCCATTGCGCACTGCCCCCCATAAGGCCATGGACAAATACAACCGGAATCATTTGCGCCCGCCCTGCACAATGCGGTCCAGGATCATCGCGCAGAACAGGATGGCAAAACCCGCCAGTATCCCCTGCCCCACATTGGCGTATTGCAGGGCCTCCAAGACGTCCTCGCCCAGCCCCTTGGCCCCGATCAACGAGGCGACCACAACCATCGCCAGCGACAGCATAATGGTCTGGTTGATGCCTGCACGAATGGATGGCCCAGCCAGCGGCAAATCAACCTTGGTCAGCAGATACCATTTGTTCGCGCCAAAACTGATCGCCGCCTCGCGGACGCTTTCCGGCACGCCGCGCAGGCCCAGCACGGTCAGGCGTACCACGGGTGTGCCACCAAAAATCATTGTTGTCACAACAGCCGCAGGTTTGCCGGTGCCAAAAAACGCGATGACAGGGATCATGAACACAAACGCGGGCATGGTCTGCATGAAATCCATGATTGGCTGAATTGCCTTGTAAAAACGAGGGCGCCGCGCGGCAAACATGCCCAGTGGAATGCCGATGAGGATCGACAGGCAGGCAGCTGTGCCAAGAAGGGCCAGCGTGGTCATGGCTTTTTCCCAAAACCCAAGCAGCCCCATGTACGCGAGAAAAGCACCGGAATAGATCGACATGCGCACCCCGGCGGTCAGCCATGTCAGCAGAACAATCAGGGCAGCAATCACAATCCAGGGGGTGCTGACAAACACGATTTCCAGCGCATCCAGTACCAGCCGGATGCAATAGGTAATGGCGTCAAAAAGGACCTCTCCGTTCAGAACCGCCCAGTTAAAGAACGCCTCAACCCGGTCAATACTGCCAAGGCGAATGCCAGGATCGGTCGGAAAATCGGAAAGCAGCGTAAACCTGCCCGGAAACGAATAATGCATCATCGCGGCAAAAGCGATCAAAGCCATGAAAACTGCACTGAAAACGATATGTCCCACCGGCAGGCCGGACCGTACGCTGCGGTCGCTCATCCAGTCGGAGAAACGGGCTTCTAACGCAGAATTGGCCACAACCGCTTGCACAGCTTTTGCAAGGATCAAAAGGATAATTCCGGTAATGGCAACCGTAGGACCGGTAGCGGCAAGCGCGTCTGCCTCTGCACGGATGCCGCCAATATTGGCCTCAAGGCTTTCAACTGTCCGCTGAAAGGCCTCAACGCGATCCGAGTTATTCTCGATCGCTGCGGCCAATTGTTTGCGGCGCAGTTCCAGCGTGCCCTCAATTGACGCGATACGTGCCATCGCCTCGGCACCAAGATCGCCAAAAAGACCGCGCGCGATTTGCACGAGGGCAAGCGTTTCGATGATCAGGAATGGCAAGGCCCAGTTCCAAAGACCGCGTGCGCCAAACCAGATGGGGCCAAAAAGCCCCGCAAGGATGTTCAGTGTGGGCGTAAAGGAAGAAGATGCGCCGATCTTGTCGAACATCCGAATGTAGTATTCCGGATTGGTGCGCACAAAGGTTCGGATGTCATCGCGCCGCTCCTTGGCATAGGCCAGTGCGGCTTCGCTTTCGGTGTCCTCAAGGGGGTTTACGCCAAGATCTTGTGCTACATCGCTCATGACACTTCGGTTCCTTCAATCACTGTACGCAACAGGTCAGCGCGGGTAATGACGCCTGCATCCTTGCCCTCAGCATGAACCATGATCGGGTTGTCGTTATTGATCGCCAAGGTAATCAGCGTGCTCAGGGTTTCACCTGCATCCACACGCGGTGCATCAGCAGCAATAGGTCCATGGGCTTTGATGTATGCTGCAACAGGCTGCATGACCGCATGGGCGTGAACCACTTTGAGACGTGAGATACCCGCCACAAAGTCGGCAACATAATCATCTGCCGGGGCCATCACGATATCCTCGGCAGTGCCCATCTGCACCAACTTGCCGTCCCGCATGATCGCGATCCGGTCCCCGATACGCACCGCTTCATCCAGATCATGGGTGATAAAGATCGTGGTCTTTTTCAGTATCTTGCTGAGCCGGATGAATTCATCCTGCAACTGGCGACGGATCAACGGATCAAGCGCCGAAAACGGTTCATCCATTAACAAAACATCGGGGTTTGCAGCAAGGGCACGGGCCAGACCGACCCGCTGTTGCATGCCACCTGATAACTCGTGGGCGAACTTGGCCCCCCATGCGCCCAATTCCACGATATCAAGAATAGCGGCAGCCTGACGCATCCGTTCGTTTTTGGGAACTTTGCGGATTTCCAGTGGCATCGCCACATTGTCCAGTACAGAGCGGTGCGGCATCAGTGCGAAGTTCTGAAACACCATACCGATCTTCTGGTTGCGGAAAGTCTGCAGTTCACGTGGGCCCAGCGCCATCACGTCTGTCCCTTCGATTTCAATCTTGCCTGCGGTGGGCTCCAACAGGCGGTTGAAATGGCGGACCAGTGTGGATTTTCCACTGCCCGACAGCCCCATAATGCAAAAGATCTCGCCGCGATTGACCGACAGGCTGACATCGGCAACACCTATAACGGTGTTAAATTCCGCGAGTACTTCAGACTTGCTGAGCCCGCGTTCACGAACAGCTTCCAGCGCCTCTTTGCTCCGGCTGCCGAAAATCTTCCAGACATTGGAGATTTCGACGACAGTATCATTGTCCATGATGCGTCTCTCTTGCTGAAAATTTGAGAAGTCTTGAGGGGTGACGGTGTGGCACCGGATACCTCCGGTGCCATCAATGCGTCAAAACAAGCAGAGCCTAGAGACCCAACATCGCATCAACACGCTCGGAATTCGCCGCAATCCATTCTCTGGCAGCATCCGCCGGATCTTTTCCGTTGGCGCTGATCTCAAACGCCAGGCCGGACACGTCGTCCGCAGTCAGCGCAAAGTTGGCAAAAAATTCAGCAATTGCCGGAGACCGCTCTTCCAATGAGTTGGACCATGCAATTTGCACGTCTTTCAGCGCGTCTTTTGTCGCAACCGATGATTTCTCGTACCAGTCTGCATCATCCGAGGGCTGGATCATGGCGTATTTTGCCGGATCAAATGTTGGCTCAGTCAACATTTTCACGTCAAACATGAACCATACAGCATGGGGTTTGTAGCAATAGAAAGCGTACCCTTCGCCCTTGGCGATGCTGTCCTTGATACGCGCGGTCTTGACCGATTCCTCTGCCCGGATCGGTTCAATGAAGTCGAGCAACCCATAGTCGCGCGTCTTGACCTCGTTTACATTGGCAGAAGCCCAACCGGGTGCGCCAATCCACATCTCACCTTTGCCGTTGCCATCACTGTCCATCAGGGCGGCCACATCGGGGCGGCCAAGATCAGCAATATCGGTGATATCGTTGGCCTCGCCAAAGTCCTTGGTCACACAGAAACCCTGATTGCCCTCATACGGGTTGGAGGACAGCGTGACCGTACCCGCCTCTTTGACATATTTATCGGTAAAGCTTTGCTGGTTGGGCAGCCAGACGTCGGGATGTACGTCAATGTCACCTTTGCCCTGATCCATCGCCTGAAAAATCGTGGCGTTGTTGCCCGGCACATATTCGACTTTGCCACCGATACGCGAGGTGACGATTTCGCCCAAGACATGGCCGATTGCCTGTGCGCCAGTCCAGGATGGCAGGCCGATCTTGACCTGCTCGGACGCCAAAACAGGCAGTGCCAAAAAGCTGACTGCCGCCGCAAGGCCAAGTGTGTTCCATTTCGTTTTCATTTCAGTCTCCCCAGTTGGTTCGCGCCATGTTTTTGGCGTCAATTAGGTGTTTGGCTCGGTGTCGCTGCTGTTGCGTCAAATGCGCCGCAAGCGCGGTGCCACTCCCTCTGGCACCGGTTGACGGACAGATCGCCAATCACTGAATTCAGACTAGTGCACCAAATTCACGCAGCGCAAATTCTAACATTTCATTAAACTATTCGCGTTTTGCATAGTTTTGTTTAACCTTAGGGAAACTACCCAACGATTAGACGGGAAAAGCCTTTGGACCTGAACTGGCTGCGCGATTTTGAGTGCCTTGCACGGACCCTGAATTTCACCCGAGCTGCGACAGAGCGTAACATCACGCAATCCGCTTTTAGCAGGCGGATCAAAGCCTTGGAAAGTTGGGTGGGCGCACCTCTGGTCAACCGCGCGCAATATCCGGTGCAACTGACGGAGGCCGGAACGCAATTTCTGCCCGTGGCCCTCGGGGCGATTTCACAACTAACGGAATCGCGCCAGGTGATCCGCGATGCTGACAGGGGGGGCCGCCGTTTCTTGCGCTTTTCTGCACTTCACACGATCTCGGTGAACTTTTTGGCCCGCCGAATTGATGAGTTGCAAGAGCAAATCCCCGACCTGCACACACGAGTGGTGTCGGATTCTCTAAGCACCTGTTGCGAATTGCTGGTCGAAAGCGCAGTGGACATCATGTTGTGTTACTATCATCAGTCGGTGTCGCCCCGCATTGACGAGACCGCCTTTGCGCGTAAGGATTTACTGACGGACCACCTGATCCCTGTTGCTGCGTCGGGTGTCACCCGTGCGCACGGGTGGGATCTGTCCGACAGGTCGGGCCACGCAATTCCCTACCTCGCGTATGAGCCGTCAACCTTTCTTGGCATGGTCGTGGCCAGCACTCTTGACGATAAACCACTGCACGCAGAAACGATCTATGTCGACGGGCTGGTCGAGACAATCAAGCGCAGGGTCTTGAGAGGCAGCGGCTTTGCATGGATGCCGCAAACGGCTGTGTCTACCGAGTTGGCCGATGGTTCACTGGTGCAAATCGCAGACGACACATGGACAGCACAGTTAACCATTGCCGCCCTTGCTAATCCCGCGATTTTTGATCCGGTTGCCCAAGATGTCTGGGAGAAACTGTAAGCTTAGTCTTGTCCGGCCATTGCGAATGCGACTATCGCTTGGGCCAGCAAATCGACTGTATCTACCGAGTTTGCGACCCCGGCTATACTATCAGCAATCAGTGAAAATTCGGAACAGGCGATAAGTTGCAAGCCTGCACCGGCGGCGGCCAGTTCAGTCGCGGCTTCCACTAGGGTTGTGCGTGCGGGTGGAACTGGCCCCTCCGCCTTGATCCGCTTGATCGCGCCGAGCATCGCCGCGTCACGATCCGGCCAGATCACTGAAATATTATGCACACTTAAGGCGCGCTCAAACAATCCGGTCCGGCGCACGGCAGGCGAGGCAAGCACACCGACACAGCCACCGGTTCCAACTGAACGCAGGACGTGATCTGCGGCGAGATCAATCATGTTCAGGAAAGGAATATTCACCGCACCGGTAATTGCGCCAGCGTAATGGTGCGCCGTGTTGCACGGCATGGCAAGCGCGGCACACCCCGCCTGCTGTAACCGTTTCGCCATCATGGCGAGGCACGGGCCGGGGTCCGCTCCTGTGCCCTCAATCAAATGTGCAATACGTGACGGCACTTGGGGATTCATGTCGATCATCAGCGGAATGTGGTCACTGTCGTCGAGCGCGGGGACCGCCTCCATCACCTTGCGTTGCAGCAAAATGGTCGCTTCGGGCCCCATCCCGGCGAGTATGCCAATGGGTCGGGGCCCGCGCATGTCCTAGACGTTGACCCAACGGGCGCTGTGATCAAAGGCAAAGTCATACCCCGCCAACGCCGCAGCACCGCCGGTGTGCAGAAAGACGACACGTTCGTCTTTGAATTTACCCTTACGCGCAAGATCAATCAAACCAGCCGCGCCTTTGGCGGAGTAGCATGGATCAAGCAAAATGCCTTCCAACTCGGCAAACATCTTGATCGCCTCAATGCCGCTTTCTGTCGGAATGCCATAGCCTTCACCTACATAATCGGTGTTCGCCATCACGTCTTCGCGTTTGACAACGCCAGGGCATCCCAGCTTTTCCGCTGTTTTACAGGCAAGATCATAGACCATCTGCTCTTGCTTGGGCTGCGGGGCGCGGGTGCCGATGCCCAACACGGGGATTTGTGCGTTCATCGCGCACATGCCGGTGACCAGACCCGCTTGCGTGCCGGATGAACCAGTGGCGTGGGTCAAACGGTCGATCTTCATGCCCATCTTGTTGGCTTGCTCGACCAGTTCGAACGCCGCATTCACATAGCCAAGCGCACCTGTCGGGTTGGACCCGCCACCGGGAATGACATAGACATTGTGGCCGTTGGCGCGCATCTTTTCTGCGGCCTTTTCCATTTCGCCGGGCATATCGTGGCCCGCTGGAAACTTCTCGGTTGTGGCACCATGCAGATGGTCCAGCAGGACGTTGCCGTTAGTGTTGTAGTTGCCATCCTGATACCCGGTGCGGTCTTCCAGCAGGATATGGCACTTAAGGCCCATCTTGGCAGCAAAGGCAGCAGTCTGACGACCGTGATTGGTTTGTGTCGCACCTTGGGTCATCACCATATCGGCTCCCTGCTCCACTGCTTCAGCCATCAGGAACTCCAGCTTGCGGGTCTTGTTTCCGCCTGTGGACATGCCGGTGCAATCATCACGTTTGATCCATAGCTCCACACCCAGTTCTTTGGACAACCTCTCCATCGGTTCCAGCGGGGTGGACAGGTGGGCAAGGTGGACGCGCGGAAAGCGGGCGAGGTGCATGGTGAGTCTCCTATATGTGTTTAGCGCAACTTATACCGAGGATGCCCCTGTTCCTAATGCGAATACTGCGCCATAAATTGCAAAAACCGCAACTCATGGTCTCAAAAGGATAGCCAACGATGCGACTGGACTGGATTGACGACATTCTGGCAGTGCTTGACTGTGGTTCCCTCGCCCAAGCGGCGCAAAAGCGGATGTTGACGCAATCTGCCTTTACGCGAAGGGTGCGGACCATAGAGGACAGCATTGGAACAACGCTTTTTGATCGTCGGCGCAAACCGGTTTCGCTGATGCCCGGCGTACAAACACTGGAGCCCGAGTTGCGCGAGATCAGTGCCCGCCTGCACAGGCTGCGCCACGCGTTGAAAACTGCAAACAGCACCTCTGGCAAATCCCTGACATTTGTGTGCCAACACGCCCTGACCAGCACGATGTCGCCGCAGGTCGTGCGCGCAGTCACACAAAATGGCGAAACCTCGGTGCGGGTGCGTTCTGGCAATCAGGACGAATGCTTGATGCAATTGCTCTCCAAGGAGGTTGATCTTGCAATCATGTATGCCCTTCCTGACGATACCGCTTCGGATATCAGCAACGCTTTCGAAACCGTCAGCCTTGGGGATGATCTGCTCATTCCGGTGTGCGCACCGCGTCTGCGCGCGGATGCTTCTGGGGCAGCAGTCCCGATCATCTCCTACCCTGCTGACGTCTTTTTGGGACAAGTAATGACGCGCATGATATTCCCCCGTTTGCCACATGGCGTCACCAGTATTCCCATTGCCGAAACCGCCCTGACACTGGCCATGTTGCAGCTTGCCGTCAGTGAAATCGGGATCGCATGGTTGCCTTCATCGCTGGTCGAAAAGCCTCTTGCCGATGGTGACTTGATCCGCGTTGATGATGCACTGCCAACCCAGACCCTTAACATCAAGATGGTCCGGATGCGGGCCACACAAATGGCGCAAAGTGAAACAATCTGGCAAGACCTTGCTCAACGGTTACACATTGCGCCGAGGTAAGAGCGGTTTCAACGCATGCCACTTCCGGTCAACTCATTAACCCTGCGCCCGTCCCGCGCTGCACCAAATGCATTCAGATTAAAAAATAAATCGCATTTTTTTGAACGTGAGCAACAACTGGGAAGTCTGTCCTTCAATACTATAACTGGGCTCTCTTAAGGCGGTCCCAAGGTGTCATTCTACCATCATGAATTCCGTCAGCATCCTGTTTGCATTCTTTATGCCATGGGCTAAATCCCGATTCTCGCAGTCAGGACGCCCTGCACTGAGAATTCAAATCTCGGCAGCGATGCTTGGTCGAGAGGAAATAAACCCCGTCAAGCGGCGGGGCGGCGTTCAAGATCAAGGCCCGATCCACCAAGAGGCGTGTGCAACAAATCTTCAACCGGTTCCAACTTCGACAAACGATAGCCGCGGCTCTGTACCGTTTCGATTACGTTCCATGGTGCCCCAGCCGCGACCAGCCGCGCCCGGATATTCGAGATAAACACGTTGATCGACAAAACCTCACAGCCTTCTTCAACGCCGTAAAGCTCTGCCATGATCACATGTTTGCTGACGGAATAGGGCGAGGCAAGGCAGATGGTTTCGAAGATATTGTATTGTGTGGGTGTCAGCTCAATCCTGAGCGGGCCCCAATAGGCGCGCCGCTCTTCCATCCGAAGTCGCAAGGGACCGATATTGAGGTTGGGTCCGGAAAACCCGGACCGGCGCACCATAATCGCACGGATGCGTGCGGCTATTTCCGGCCCCTTCATGCCAGGTGCGATGACATCATCCGCCCCCAAGGCAAAGGCATGGTGCTGGTCCGTTTCACTGGTGTCCGAGTTCAGCACCAGAATGGTCATATTCCGGTTTTCACGGCGAAGTTTTTTCAGGCAGTCAGCCCAATTCAGATCAGGTAGGTCTGTTTCAAGAATTACGACGGGGCGGCCCAGCAAATTAAGTGAATCAAAGATCTCGGCTCCGTCACTCGCTGCTGTCACAAGGAAGTCATGTTCTTGCAAATATGCCTGAACCAAGGTCGCGTTCCAGCTTGTTACACTCATCAAAATCCGCATTTCGGTCACCCTCTTTTCGAGTGTGGATCCGCGCGCTGGTGAGCCTTTGCAGGTCCACACACATGGCAGTCAATCTGTTCATATCCGCTTTGGATAAAATGGTGTTACCCGCGACGGTGTGTCTTGCTCAAGGAAATACTGGCGGAAGGGTTAATGACGACCTCACAATCAAGGCATCAAAGACTTCGCATATACCCTATTCGCTAATCGGGGCCGACACCGAAAATTTGTGTTTGGTTCAGACCTTGGCCGCCATTTCGCTGTGTGGTGAACGTCTTGCTTTAACCAGTCTTTGTGGACAATGAGAGGTGGCCGCGGAAATTCGGATCAGTCGTAAAGGTGGATTGCATGACGAAAGAAGTGATGCGACATGAAGAAACGCAAGAACCATTCACCTGAATTCAAGGCCAAGGTTGCACTTGAAGCGATCCGTGTTGCGCTGACGCTGGCAGAACTGTCAAAGAAGTACGGTGTTCGCCCCACTCAGATCGGCACATGAAAACGCACCGCGATCGAGAACATGGCGACAGCATTTATGCGCCCGTGGTTCAGCCCCTGAGTATGTGTGTGTTGCCG
>CANMXJ010000011.1 GCA_947501805.1 uncultured Sulfitobacter sp.
TTCGCGCAGATACTTTCTGATAGTGTTGCGAGACAAACCCGTGCGCCGGGCAATCTCTCTGATTGGCATTTTGTCACGCAATGCCCAGCGTCGGATAACACTCAAAAATCCCATGTCGATCACTCCATATCTCCCCGACCGAATCCGTCAGGGCAACGTGTTCACATGGGTCAATTCTCAGTGGAAACTTGGGGGTCTACCGGGTCACTTCTCAGCGGAAATCAACAATGCAGACTTAGCAGCCACGTGAGATAGCTGCGCCAAGGTCTGCAAGCGGCGCTTTTTGTCACTGTGCCATCGGTAAGCGACGACACTGAAAGACCGCAACACCTTGGTGCGACAAAACTAGGACTGCGTTATTGATCGCCACTTCTCGCCGAGCTACTCAATCCCGGCCAGCCGGTACGAAGCTTCCAAATGGGCTCGCAGGTTCGGGTCGCTTTCTATTGCGGTTTGCATCAACGCCACGAGAGAAACTTCGTGTCCGAGGATCGCGTATTCCTCAGCGGCCCATTCTGCGTCTTCAATGCGATCCAGTCGAGACAAGACCGCGATTTGAGTTCTCAGGCAATAAGGACTGTTTGGCATTTGATCGAGGCAAACCTTCACGGTTTCCAACGCGTTTTCATATCTCTTTAGATGGAACTGGGCGTTGGCCAGCCCGAGGTAATACCAGAACGGTGGTTGAGGGTTGGTAGCGATGACGCTTTCAAGGATCGCTGCACCGTCGTTTAGATTGCCCGACATTGCTGTTACGATGGCGAAATAGGCCCGCGGATCGTCATTTGCAGGCTGCAAAGACATTGCTTGACGCAGATGTGTCAACGCGGACTTTGTATTGCCGGACTTGGCTGTGGAATGAAGCCGTCCAAGCGCGTAATGTGCAAACCATAGCCCCTCATCCAGCCGAAGCGCTTCTTTGGCGAAATAGAATGCCTTGTCTTCGTCCGCACTTGATAACACGACCCAATTGTTTTCCATTCGAATGGCAAAGGTTGACGCAAGCTCTGCATGGGCCCGCGCATAATCGGGGTCACGGGCTATTGCGCGGCGCAAATGCCGCTCAGCAGCGAGGCTTCCCTCGTAGGTAAACGTACTCAGTTCCTGGCGCGCTTGCATGACCTCTTGAAAAGCGATGGGGTCATCCGTGTCCTTGAATGCCAGTCGTTTCTGGTCTTGTATATTCAGTTCGATAGACATTGCGCCAACCAGCGCTTCGGGCAGTGTGTCACGAAATCCCATCAAACCCGCACGCGTCCCTTCGTACCGGTCCGCCCAAAGCGTCGTTCCGTCGGTGCCGTCTATCAGACGCAATGACAGGGCGATAATTTCATCTTGTTCTCGAACGTCTCCTTCTACCAGGTAGCGTACATCTAATGCGCGGGCGAGCGCGACCGGGCTTTTCTCCGCATCAACAACAGCAGAAACCTGCCCCCTAGAGATCAATTTGAGTGCAGAAACCTCAGCCAGATGAATTTCGAGATCATCCGACAAACCACTAGCGAGAAACCGGTCGCTGTCGGAGTCAGCGGCAAATGGCAAGATTGCAATCGCCTCACGCAGTCTTTCGTTCGGGAGTCCTGGGGAAACTGTCTCCAGCCCTCTCGCACTGTCGTCCCGCAGCACAGCCGACAATATGATCGCAGCCACCGCGACCAAAACCGCAATCAGCACCCCCCTTCCCTTGCGGTGCAAAAACGCTCGCTCGTATACCGCATCTTTTTGCTGAACGACGGCATTCAGTCTGTAGCCCTGCTTGGGATAAGTTTGGACGATCTTGAACGTGTCGTCTTTCAGCGCCTTTCGGATATCGGCAATGCAGCGAGCGATGCTTTCGTCTGTCGCGACGGTTTCAGGCCATACAAGCTCTGACAACTGGTCCTTACTTAGGACATGGCCCCGATGGGCCAAAAGCTCGGCAAACATATTCAGGGCTTTGGCGCGAAGTGGAACCCGATGACCGGAAGCATCAAGCAATTCACCGTTACACCAAACATAATCCTGCACTCCCAGACGCAGGCGCATTTCAGAAATGGTCGCGGCGTCTTGGGTCATAGCTGAAGAGTCCTCCAAGTCTTACGATACGACATTTTCAGCAGAATTCAGAAAAATTTCAATTGTTCTTCAAGACAGAACTGCGGTGGATAGCGCCCACTCTCGCTTGTCGGCGTCGTGTCCTGGGACGCCACGTAGAAACTCAAGGGAGAAAAACATGCTTAACCAAAACCTACGCTATTCCATTGCACTTGCCGCGCTAACGGCAAGTGCTGCTATTCCCGGCGCAGTCATCGCCAAGAACGTAGACCTGCCAACAACCTGCACGGCAGAAGCGGATGCGGTCGTCGATGAAGGGCTCAGCCTTCTGCATAACATGATGTACATTGCGGCCGAAGCCGCCTTTAACCGCGCCGCGCTGGCTGATCCCAAATGTGCGATGGCCGACTGGGGCGTTGCCATGGCAAATTTCCACCCGCTTTGGCCCGGTGGCCCGGTCAAGGCAGAAACCCAGCGGGGACAAGATGCTGCGCAAAGACTGACCTCCAAAGCAGCGGGCAATGCTCTTGAACAAAGCTTTGTCGATGCGGTGGTGGCGTTTTATGCGCCCGAACACGAAACCTATCCCGCACGGCTCGCGGCTTGGGCGGCGGCGCAAAATACAGCTTACGACCAGAACCCCGACAATCTGGATGCCGCGGCACTTGCTGCCCTTGCGCGTCTTGCAACCGCGCCGCGTGGTCCGAAAGGCGTCGCTGTAAAGGCAGAAGTCGGTGGACTTCTGGATAATCTGCATTCCAGTGCACCGGATCATCCCGGTGTGATCCACTATGCAATTCACGCCTACGACAACCCGCCACTTAAGGATCGAGGGGTGCCCTATGCGAAAATATATGACCAATCTGCACCTGAGGCTGCGCATGCCTTGCACATGCCCGCGCATATCTTCACGCGGACCGGGGACTGGTCAAAATCAGTGGACCTCAATCGTCGCTCCGCACAGGCCGCACTCACACACTCCGGTGACACAATCCAGACGCACTATGTGCACGCTATTGATTACATGGTGTATGGCTATCTGCAGCTTAGCCAACCAGAGAAAGCAATTGCTCTGGTCGATGAAATGCTGGCGATAAACAATCATCAAGTCAGCTTTGGTGGTGCTTACGCATTGGCAGCATCTCCCGTACGATTGTTACTGGAGCAAGACAAATGGGCCGAGGCAGCAGCACTTTCGCCGGGCTTGCATCCATCAATCCCGTGGGAGAAGTTTCCTCAGACTGTTGCAATGCGATGGTTTGCAAAGGGTATTGGTGCCGCGCGTAGCAATGACGTTGCCACCGCCCGCGCTGCGGTTGGCAAGTTGAATAAGCTGCACGAAGAACTGATCGCCCGCAAGCAGGACTATTGGGCAAAGCTGACCGAAGCGCAGATTCTGAGCGTGGAGGCGTGGATTGAATTTGCTGAAGGCAACGAAGACCTTGCCGTTTTGCATCAAACCAAAGCTGCAGACATCGAAGATAAAATCGGCAAAAGCCCCGTAACGCCCGGTCACATAATTCCCGCGCGAGAACTTTTGGGCGATCTTTTGATGATGCTGGGCCGCACCGATGCCGCAGCAGGCGCTTACCGCGCAACACTGTCCCAATCGCCAAATCGCGCCAGAAGTCTTGCCGCATTAAAGTAATTGATGCGTATTTTACGCCGCCAAGCACATATTTGCTTGGCGGCGTGTCACCCCTGCGAAGCATATCACGTCGCTGGCAATTCTATGTCTTTGATTGATTTGGCGAGCTCGAAAAAACTCTGGCCATCCGCACTCAGACCAAGAACGGTTTTGTACCAGCATCAGTATGATCGGCTTGTTCGTGATTGAATGCAGCGACTGGATTGCAACCAAACGGCTACGGCACTCATACACTCTGCCGGACCCAAGTTGCAGTTGCCCACCGCAAGTCGGTCAACTTTTGCTTGACCATACAAAGGTCGGTTGCACCGTCGTGCTACCTCCGCGTCGAGTTGAAAGATGCCCTAGTTAGTGCTGAGCACATCGACATCTAACCCATGATGGCGGCCGGTACTTACCGTTTTTCCGATTTTGAGAAGCCCTCCCCCAAAAGCGACGAAAGCGAAGTACGCGCCCGCTTTGCGAGATGCCAAAACGTGTTTGGACAGTGGCTAGCGCGCTCAGTTGGCAGCCGCGAGGCGACATTCTGCCAGCCACCTCGCAAAACGGAATATGCCTAACGATTGATACCACCAAAACGCACGCCGCTTAGATCGGCCATTTCCTTTTTCCATGTAGCGATGTCACGATGCGCAAAATCAGAAAGACTATTGTGACCACAGGCCCGCGCCAAGACCTGCATCAACTCCACTGATGCTCCAAAATACCGGGCTAGTTTTTCAGCACCGACTTGCACATCCAGGCGCGCACGCAATTCCGGTTTTTGGGTCGCAACCCCGACAGGGCAGTTGTTGGAATTGCACATGCGCGCCGCGATACATCCAACCGCCTGCATGGCCGAGTTTGACACCGCAACGGCATCGGCACCCAAAGCCATAGCTTTGGAAAAATCTTCAGCGACGCGCAAACCGCCTGTGATGACCAATGTCACTTCACGTCCGGTTTTTGCATCCAGATGCGCACGAGCACGGGCCAAGGCCGGGATTGTTGGCACTGAGATATGATCGCGGAAGATCAACGGCGCGGCACCTGTTCCGCCGCCGCGTCCATCCAGAATGATGTAGTCGGCACTGGCCGCCAGCGCAAAGTCAATGTCGTCCTCGATATGGTTCGCCGAAAGCTTGAACCCGATTGGAATACCACCAGATCGATCACGGACCTCATCAGCGATACGTTTGAAATCCGCTGGCGTTTCAATGTCTGGGAATGTTGACGGGGATACAGCGGCTTGACCGGGCTCCAACCCACGGACTTCCGCGATCTTGCCCTGCACCTTTTCACCGGGCAAATGTCCTCCGGTGCCGGTCTTGGCCCCTTGACCGCCCTTGAAGTGAAACGCTTGCACGCGCGCGACTAGATCGAGGTCCCATCCAAACCGCGCAGATGCCAATTCGTAGAAATAACGTGAGTTTTCCGCTTGTTCCTCTGGCAGCATACCACCTTCACCAGAGCAAATTCCGGTGCCTGCCATCTGCGCACCGCGTGACAACGCGGTCTTCGCCTCTTCAGACAACGCACCATAGCTCATGTCCGAGACAAAGAGTGGGATATCCAACTGCAAAGGCTTGGCAGCACGCGGTCCAATCGTCACGGATGTCGCGACCGGCACGTCATCCAGCAAAGGTTTGCGTGCCATCTGTGCTGGTAATATCTGAATATCGTCCCAATGCGGCAGGTCTTTGCGTGGAACTCCCATTGCCCCCATCTCGCCGTGGTGGCCCAGCTTGGAGAGCCCGTCTTTGGCCAACGCATGAATGCGGGCAACCGTCGGCTCTTCTGGTGTCGGAGTGGCAGTTGGAAGGTCAGACGTCGGCTTTGGTGATGGATCGCCTGCTTTCAGGTCACCAAGGCTCGCATGCGTGCCATCGCAAAATGGGCCGTTTGCTGTCGCCTTGCACTGACATAGCGATGCGCTGCCTGTTTTTTCAGCGGTAAACTTTCGAGGCGTCACATCCGTACCCGCATGCGACCCATCGCAAAATGGTTGGCTTTGAGACAATCCACACCGACACCAATAGTAATCTTTGCCCTTTTCCAGATCGACTTTGGCGGGATGTTTGGCCGCGATGATCGGTACGGATTGCGTCATGTATTTGTCCTTATTGGCGTTTTGAATCTTGTGAATTGTCAGGCTGTGATCGCGGCTCAGCCGTGATGCCTTGAGTTCGAAGTGATGACCATTTTGGACCGCGCCATGGACATATACCCTAGCGCAATAGATGCTTTCATGCATCCAACAATCAAGTGGCCCGTTTGCAGCCTACCGTCTAACGTCGGCCTAACCATGCAATAGCTAAGCATTGAGACAACCTGTTGCCCGATGCTTTGCTGACTTTCTGGCTGCTTATATGGGTGGCTATTCGCGCCTCATGCATCTGGACGAGGCGCGAACACTGGCGCATCAGATCGGGGAACTGACGGAATTGATCAAACCTAAGGTCGATGCGTTTCGCAACCGACAGCGCCTTGCCGAAAGTTCACATCAGCGAAGAGTTTGAGAGGACCAAGACACTGGCTTGACCGGCAAAAGGGCGATTTGATTTCAGCCATAAACATTGCGCTGAATGCACGCGGACGCAGTATCCTGAAGCAAGTTCATACCCAAAATGCCACCACCTTTGCTAATTTTTCCTCTTGAGTCCCGTCGCGATAACAAAAAAATGCGGCTCGCGGGGTAGCCAGTGCTGAACATGTTCTGAATTGTGCAGATAAACATTTCTCTCCGTTTCATTTAGCTGGCCTCGTGTGTTTAACCATGCGTGAAACCGCGAAGGACCGCACCTTTAATTGTGAGCGCCCAGTTATTGGCAGGTGCCTTAATCATCGTGTCTGGCAGTCTGTAGATTGGCGAGTTGATGGCGGCCTACTTGCAGTCGCAATGACGTTCGAAGCTGCAGCTCACATTGTTCTGATGCGAAAACGCACCGATGTGCCGATTGTCTGGACGGGTGGAGCATCTGTTTTTCAGTTCTTCATCGCAGGCGCAGTGCAACAGCGGATTTCCGCGCGTAAACGGGAAGGACAGTAACTCGACCTAGATCGGTAAGGCCCTAAGGTTTGAAAAACTGCAAATTTGGAAATTCGAGAAACTGCGTGCCAAAAATCCTTATCACCATGCTGAGCCGGGACTTTGCGCATTTCAGAAGATAAAGTCGCTATCCGTCAGGCTGGCAATGCCTGTTGCTTCCAGCGTGAGGCTACCACCGCCATCCCAAATGATCGTAACGTCAGCGCCACCACCGCTTGTCCCAACCGACGTTGTTGCGTCGCGCCAATCTTGATTAGAGGTGCCGCCATCGATAACCCCAAACGCCGAAATGTCGAGTTTATCCGCACCCGTGTAGTCCGTGATGCTATCGACCCCATTGCCTGCTGCGAAGATAAAGATATCACCGCTGCCACCGCCGGAAAGGATGTCGTTGCCCTTAGCCCCAATGATCGTATCTATACCAGCGCCGCCAAAAATCTCATCATGCCCGTCGCCTGCATTTATACTATCATTGCCAACCCCGCCAAAAATCTTGTCATTCCCTGTGCCGCCAAAAACATTGTCATTGCCAGCTTGTGCGAAGACCAGATCATTGCCGGATTGCCCGAAGACCAGATCATTACCGCTGCCGGTGTTGATAATGTCGTTATCTGCGCCGCCATTAGCGATGTCGTTTTGATCGCCGCCAAATATCCGGTCGGAACCCGCACCGCCAAAAATTCGGTCAAAGCCTGAGCCGCCGAACGCGAGGTCGTTGCCGTCACCTGCGAAAAGCAAGTCTTCCCCATTCTCGCCGTTCAAAACGTCGTTACCAATGCCGCCCGAGAGCACATCTGCATCCGCTCCACCGCGCAGGATGTCGCTGCCGTCGTCCCCGTGCAACACATCACTGCCGTCGTTCCCTTCGATAAGATCATTACCAGCACCGCCACTGAGTATGTCGTTCCCATCCCCACCGAACAGGCGATCCGCGCCTCCGAACCCGTTAAGAGTGTCATTCCCACTCCAGCCTGCGATGAAATTCGCATCCGCATCGCCATCAAGGAGGTCATTGCCGGTTGTGCCAATCTCCGGACTTTCAAAGCGCTGCATGTAGATGCCTAGGCCTGACCCGTCTTGCCCATTTGATTGCCACGTCACGATGATCTCGCCATTTTCGGCAACCGCCACATCAGGCGTGAATTGCGAGTTAGGTGTCGTTGTGTTCACCGGATATTCCACCTGTAACGGTGGGCCGACTGGCGTGCCATCCTCTGCATGGCGGACAATGAACACGTCCAGTGCTGGTCCGGTCCCGCTGGTGAACACAGTGATGAACCCGCCTTGCGGCAGAACACGGACCTCGGCTTGTGTTTGTGCGCCGCTGGTATTGGTGTGCAGAAGTCCGGTGGTCACGCTTGTGCCATCAGCTTCCAAAACATGGTAATACAGATCCCGGCCAAATGTTGCATCGTTCTCCCAAACGACCACATAGCGGTCGTTTGGCAACGCCTGCATGACCGGTACAGCAAGTGTGTTTGTCCCGACAACACCGCTGATGTTGGTGAGCGTTCCAGCAATGGCGGTGCCTGTGTTAAGAAATGTCTGCGCCCATACCGCGCCCGTTGTACTATTGACCCAGCTGACGACAAAGCCACCGCCATCAAGCGCTTCGATCTGGGGATTGGTTTCCATTTCCCCCACTGTATCCGCAACAAGAATGTCACTGCCCGCGAGTGTGGAGGTGTTGGAATAGTTGCGCAGGTAAATGCCCTGCTCGCTTGCAGCCCCGGTCTGTCCCTGACTTTGAAACACGGTAAACACCGTGCCGCTTTGTAACTCAGCTGTGTCGGCACGCCGTTGAGCACCATTTATCGCGTCATTGATGCGAATTTCCGGAAAGGCTTCCGTGCCGTTAAACGAAAACCGCTGTCCAAAAACTCCGGAAGATGTACCGACGCCGTCCGAGGCTTCCCATGTGACCATAAAATTATGCGAGTCAAAAGGCGCTATCTCGAAGTTCGAGGCACTGACGGTGTTGTTGATCTGAAACTCACCCGCTGGTGAGGTTCCGTCCGCTTCGATGAGCCGGTACCAGATGTCGCCACCACCTGTCCACACCACCATGGCCCGACCATTATCGAGTTGGATTACCTCTGAATTGCGCTGATCGCCTGCGGTTGTGACGTTCATTTGCAAATCACCTGTGAGTGCCACGCCGTCTGCTGTAAAAAGCCGTGCGAAAACCCCAAGCCCAGAGCCATCTTGCAAGTTTGACTCCCACGTCACAACGACATTGCCATTGGATAAGGTTGAAAGAGATGCATTTTGCTGGTTCGAATTGGTCTCGACGTTCACGAGAGCTTCGGCACCAAGATCAACGAAACTGAGAATAGATGGGTCTTGAAACGGGTTGGCAGGCATAAATGGTCTCCATCAAAATATATCTCAACAAGACAGTAACTTTTTGCTGGTGCTGAACAGACATCTTCGGATGTCCGATCCAACAATTGCGCCTGAAATCAAACGGCGCAGGACTCATTAAATTTGCTGGTTAATCATGACATATCATATTTTGAAGCCGGTTGATAGATTCTCAGGATGGTTTGGCTGGCAAGATCACTGGCGCAGCCATGACTGGCCTGCCGCGCGGCGCGTACCTTTCGTTTTCAATTGTCGAAAACATTTCGATCACGGCGAACGGCAGGTGCGAGGACTATTTGCCGGCTTTCTGTGAGGCTGCGATTGACACCTTTCTTCAAGCCAAACCCGCTAGTTTTGCAAACGGATCTCGGCTGGAATCCTTGTGCCATTCATATTCACAACCGATGGCAATCTTGTCAGCGACCGCCATTCCAAAAAGGTCGGCGATAACGGCAAGGGACATATCCATGCCAGCTGATACGCCAGAGGAGGTGAAGAACTTGCCATCCTCGACCCAGCGCGCTTCTTTTACCCAATCCACATTCGGTGCAAGAGGTACTGTTTTCGTGAAATCGAGCTTGTTTGTTGTCGCTTTGCGCCCGTCCAATACGCCTGTCATTCCAAGCAAGACAGTTCCGGTGCAGACTGCCATCACACGTTCTGCGTTTGCTGAAACTTCCCTGATCCACTGCATCAGATCCTCATTTTTCGCCTCCTCTAATGCGGAGTCGCCGCCGGGGATGAACAACAGATCGTAATCATTCTTTTCAGATATCGTTTTGTCGATCACGATACGCTGATCATGAACGCTTGGCACAGGCTCGTGACCCACGGCGACCGTTATGATCTGGACGTCTGGTGCCAGACTTCCCAACATTTCCATCGGACCAAAATAATCGAGCGTTTCAAAACCCGGAAAGACGAGAGCTGCGAGTGTTTTCATGGGTGCGGTATCCTTTATGAGCGCGAAATTCATAGTCTAAAGAGTTTTGTTGTGGCACGAATGCCAATATGACCTCCATTTACGCCAAATCGCCTGATCCCATGAACGCAGTGTTTATTGTTTACCCTGATATCGTACTCCTCGATCTTGTCGGGCCATTGCAGGTGTTTACCCATGCGCGCAAAAATTCGCAGTCAGGACCAGCGTACCAAACCTATATTGTGTCCGTTGACGGAGGTAGAATCGTGACCAACACGGTCTTGCCAATCGACACTGATCCGATGGCAAACTGGCTTGGCAAGCATGATAAGATACCGATCCATACGTTGATCATTATCGGCGGAGACGGTGCAATTCCTGCCTCCGTCGATCCCATACTGGTTCGTCAGGTCAGGCAGATGGCAAGGCGGGCATACCGCATCTGTTCAGTCTGTTCCGGCGCATTCGTTCTTGCGGCAGCAGGGCTGCTAAATGGACGTCGTGCCGTCACCCACTGGGAAGATTGCGACTACCTAGCTTCTCAATTCCCAGACATAAACGTCGAAATCGATCCGATCTATATCAAAGACGGGGCCGTTTGGACATCGGCAGGTATCACCGCTGGTATCGACATGGCATTGGCAATTATCGAGGAAGACCTCGGCGCGCTGGCTGCAATTGAAATGGCGCGTTCCTTGGTGAAACCTTTGGTTCGCCTGGGTGGGCAATCACAGTTCAGCCCAGAGCTGGATCGAAAAGAGCGCGATATCGAAGGGAGGTTCAAACCGCTCCATGATTGGATCACTAAGAACCTGCAGCAGAATATCTCGGTCGAGACCATGGCAACCTGGTGCGGAATGAGCGCGCGCAACTTTTCAAGGCAATACGCAGCAACGATGGGCACCTCCCCTGCAAAGGCGGTAGAGGCCATTCGCGTAAATGCCGCGCGTGATGTGTTGGGTGCCACCGACAAGAGCATCAAGGCAATCGCCGTCGCATGCGGCTTTCAGGATGACGAGCGCATGAGGCGCGCGTTCTTGCGGCAGATAAAGACAACGCCATCTCAATACCGCGCGCAATTTAAATCTCAGTGACACCAGAAAAGGGGTTCAGTCGCTCAAACACTTCAGCGCCCTATAATCTTTAAGTTTTTCATGGATCGTCATTCAAATGCTACTTCCGGAAGCCCGCCGTGCCCCGCATCTGGGATACTTGTTTTGAGCGCAGAAACGGTACGCTTTCATGGTTTACCGGGCCGTTCAACTCCCAAGACGCAATCCAAGTTCGAGGAGAATGGGGTGCAACTTCAGGCTGCACACGCAGCGCGCGTAAAACCGGTTAAGCTCCTGAATTTAATAATTAACCCGTCCGCCCCTTCATCGGAACGACTGAGAGCAAAGCGTATGCATCAGTTTGGATTCTCTCTATTCTTCATTGAGACAGCCAAGCACGCAGGTTGCAGCCTTACACTGGCTTCTATTCACCACAGAAATAGACGACCTCGCCAGCATTGTTTTTAGGTGGATTGTCCTGACCTAATATGGCGCGGAACATAGTACAGCCGCAAAGATACAAGCCGGTCAAAGTTCTATGTCCCTGCTGACGTCCTGATCGACAGGTTTGTTGAACTGCGGGGCTCTTAGTGCGTGGAAAGGTTTGTTTGACACAACGCTGGCGGGAAAGCGCTCAGGTCAGGCGCTGGTCAAAGCACTCACGGCTTGTTAGGTTGGTAGCAGGTTCAACGTGGATTCGGATCGTGAGAGATTAAGTGAAACTCAGCCTTGGGAGGTTATTGTGATGGAACCTCAAGCTAAGTTATTGCAACGTTCCGAAGACAGGCACGATCAGACTTTGATCGACATATTCTTGCGCGTGCAGCCGAAGCCGCAAATAGAAACCGCACGCAAAGGCAAAACCCTTATTCAGGAAGACGACTTTGCTGACCATTCCATGCTTTTGCTGGAAGGATGGATGGCTTTTTCAAAGATGCTGCCCGAAGGCGAAACCCAGATCATTGATGTTATGTTGCCGGGTGATTTTGCATTGATCGGTGCCGCAAACGCTCCGGTTGCGGCCTGTTCTGTTGAAGCCCTGAGCGATACCCGTTTTATCAACATCCGCGCGGCACAGATAAATGGCCCCGAAGCGGACATGGCCTATCTGCGCGAATTGATGGCTGCCGAGATTGTGCGAACACAATCACGCACCTCCGAATTGTTGCTCCGCATGGGACGGGGCAATGCCGCCAACCGTGTTGCATATGCCTTACTGGAATTCTTTGTGCGTCTTGAGGTCATAGGATTGACCAAGGGAACGTGTTTCGGGTTCCCCATGACCCAGCACAAGCTGGGCGAGTTTACCGGCCTGAGCAATGTCCATGTCTGCCGCACCCTGCGCCGCTTTGAACGGGACGGGATTATTTCCCACCCGACAGCAAGCGAAATCAATCTGGTTGATCTGGACGCATTAAGCGATATTTCAGGGATCGTTCTGGAAACCTTTCGCAACGAAATTCTTGCCCGACGCACACCGTAGCGTCACCGCAATTCGACGATTTCCCCTAGGGTTTGGCCCGCGAGTTCCTCGCATGCATCATTGGCGATGTCGCCAAGTGTAACGATACCAACAATATCTCCTACACCATCCAGCACCACGAGCCGTCGGATTTGAAGATCTGACATTTTATATGCTGCCTGCTCTATGGATTGATCAGCCAAACAGGTCGCCACACGAGGTGTCATGATCTGGCCGATAGGAATATCGCACGCAGGCTTGATGGCCCATCGCACCACGATATCGCGATCCGTGACAATACCGACCGGATGGCCTTCCTCACATACGGGCAAGGCACCTACTTCCAGATTTGCCATCAGAACGGCTGCGGCCTGCACCGGTGTGTCAGGTGTGATAACCGTTACCGGTTTGCGCATGATACGGCTGACCAGCATTGCATAACCTCCAATCCTGCACCCGATTAGACAGATAGGACATTCCACGCCGGATTGTTTTGATCACTGTTAAAGACACCCCGGAAAATTTTACCGAATGCTCCGGTTCAACGTTTGTCTTCCGGCAGTTTGCGCTTGTGTCGACGTTTCAGTGCTTCAAATCCGATGATCACATCCAAAAGCTCTGTTGTGATCTCGCTTTGGCGCACCGAACGCATCTCGGCAGTAAGTTCTTCAAGTTGATCATCCACCGAACGTTCCGCCTGCTGCATCCGCGCCAGCCGCGCGGCGTTCTCGGTGACCATGGCTTCGGCTGCAGCCCGAAACATCTCTGCAAAAAGGTAGCTGCGCGTCAGCGCAGACAAAAGTTGTTCGGGTGGCAGATTGAAATGTGGCAAACTGCGCGATGTCCAGGGCGTGTGCACAAATTCTGCGCTCAGCTCTGGATCAAGCGGCAAGAGCCGGATCGACACCGGCCTTTGAAGCCCATGTTCTGCACGCCGCGTGAACACCAGTGTCACGGCAATGTCGCCGGATTTGCTGGCTGTGCGCATCTGGTCAAGTTCGGCAATCAACCGGCTGGCAAGCCGTCCAAGTCCGTCGACATTTGCGGGCGGCAATAGCGTGGTCTCGGGATAGAGCCCCTGCCCTGCCAAAGCATCCTCCATCTGCGCGCCAACACAGAGTACCTTGGTTTGAACACCTGCCTGAACGGCGCGGGTGACTTCCTGCGCCACGATCTCATTATAGTTGCCGCACAAGCCGTGGTCGGACCCGAAGGCAATGACAACCGGCGTTCCAACGGCATCAGGCGCGACCGGCAGCGGTCCATAAGCCTGCACAAAGGCATGAAAACCGGTGAGTGTCGTTTCACGATAAGCTTCGATTGCCTGCGCTGCCTGCTCATATGGCATAGCGTTGATTGCCGACATGGTCTTCATCGTGCGCACAATACTGCGGATGCTGCGCATCGTATCCGTGCGCCCCGTTAGGCGTTCAAGCGTCTGCGCCATCACCCTGCCCCATATCTGCCAAAGCATCGCGTGCCATTGCGATGATCTGTGCGCGCACGTCGTCGTCCAATTTCTGATTGTCGCGGATCGTCTTGGCCAATCCCTGATCATCGCGCCGGATTGCTGCGCGGATGGATTGCATTGCGCTGCCCGCTTGCGCCTCGTCCATGCCGTCCAGCAGCCCCTCTATGGCGGCGATCAATACCGCGAGTTGTTCATTGGCTGCCATCGGATCCCGCTCCGCCTGACGCAAAGCGTTGCGCATGGCTGCCCCCCGGGCCAGCCGCGCGCGCGTGTCTTCATCAAGCCGCGTGCCAAAGCGGGCGAATTCTTCCAATTCTTCGAATTGCGACAAGGTCACACGCAGATTGCCTGCCACCGCGCGAAAGGCAGATGCCTGCGCCTTGCCACCAACCCGACTGACTGACACGCCAAGATCGACAGCGGGAAACTGGTTGGTGCGCACCAGCTTGGGCGAAAGATATATCTGCCCGTCCGTAATCGAGATCAGGTTGGTCGGGATATAGGCAGACAGGTTCTCGGCCTGTGTTTCCACCACGGGAAGCGCGGTAATCGACCCCCGCCCTTCGCTGAACTGTCCTGCACGTTCCAACAGCCGGGCATGCACATAAAAGATATCACCCGGAAACGCCTCGCGCCCCGGTGGGCGGCGCAGCAGCAGTGATAGTTCGCGGTAGGTCCGTGCATGGTGGGTCAGATCGTCCATTACAACCAGCACATCACGGCCCTGCGCAGCAAAGCTCTCTGCCACAGACATCGCAGCATAAGGGGCAATATAGGCCAGTCCCGGCGCGTCTTCGTCTCCCGCCGTGATTATGACCGTCCGCGCCATCATACCGCCGTCTTGTACTGCACCGATCACCTTGGCAACCGCATCGCCACGTTGGCCAATGGCGCAATAGATGCAGATGACATCTGTGCCCTTTTGATTCAAAATCGTATCAACTGCGATCGAGGTTTTGCCGGTCTGCCGGTCACCGATGATCAATTCGCGTTGGCCCAACCCCACAGGCACAGCGGCATCCACCGCCTTCAAACCGGTAGCAAGGGGCCGCGACACGGCTCGCCGGGACAGGATATCAGGGGCTTCGGCTTCAACCGGTGCGTGGTCTGTGGCTTCCAGCGGCCCTTCCTGATCGCGCGGACGCCCCAGAGCGTCGACAACCCGGCCCAACAACGCAGGCCCCACCGGCACGCTGACCACGCGACCTGTTCTGCGCACGTCCTCGCCCATAGTGATATTTTGCGACGGCCCAAGAAGCACCACGCCCAGTCGGCCGGGCTCAAGATCGAACACGATGCCAGACACACCCGATGCGAACTCCAGCATTTCATCCGCCAGCGCGCGGCCCAGTCCGGTCACGATAGCGATGCCGTCGCCAACTTCTTCCACGCGGCCCACTTCGCTGACCTCGGGTTTTGGCGGTTCACCATCCAACAAGGTTTGCACCAGATCGCGGGTTGTCATCAGGGTAATATCTGAGTCAGGCTGCATCGCTGATGCCTTTACGGTGCGCCCGTCCGGCGCGTTTTTCCAAGGTGGCCTCCAACCCGTTCAGATAACTGTCTATGGTCCATCCGACCTGCGCACCGCCCAGCCGCAAGTTCAGTCCCGGCGACAGGGACGGATCGGTCTCGAACCGCAAAGTGATCCCTCTCAGAACCCCTGTCAGATCGTCACGCAGACGCGCTTGCAGCTCTTCAGTCAGTGGATCGCGGGTCAGGACCACAGCCTCAGCCGCCTGCCCAGCCGCATCGCGAAGATCATCGGCCATGCCTTCCAGACGATCTGCAGCATGCAGAATAATCCGCTGCTCAAGCGTTTCATCCGCCAGATCGCGCAGCGCCTTGCGGGTCAGTGCAAGCAAGGCTTCGGCACCACTATGATGCAGCTCCGCCGTGTAGCGCGCCGCCTCCTCGGCGCGGTGGGCATCGCGCTCGACCTGCTCTCTGGCAAGACGCGTGCGGGTATCCGCCAGCAATGCATCCCGCTCCGCCTCGGCAGCGTGGCGGGCAGCGTCCAGCATTTCGGCACGGCTGGCGGACAATTCGGCAATTTGCGCCTTATACTCGGCTTCGCGCGCCTCGGCCTGTTCGCGAACGGCGGCGGCCTCGCCCATACGTTCGGCAATCTCTGCCTCACGGGCATCAATACCATCCAGAATGGGGCGATAGAGAAAACGCTTCAGCAGCCAGATCAGGACAAGGAAGTTGATGATCTGCGCCGCGACCGTGATCCAGTCGATAGACATTTTTCTAACCTCCGGTTCCTTGTGTCGCGGCCGCCAGTGCCGCCTCCCAGAACGGGTTGGCAAAGATCAGGATCATCGCCACCACAAAGCAGTAAATCGCGGTGGATTCAATCATCGCGAGGCTGACAAAAAGGGTGCGCGACAGGGTCGAGGCCGCGTCGGGCTGTTGTGCGATGGCGCTCAGGGCAGTTGACGCTGCGCGCCCCTCGCCAAGTGCGGGACCAATGGCACCAAATGAAACTGTAAGCCCGGCTGTGAAAATGGAAACGGCGGCGATGATGGCAAGCTCTGTCATGATTGTTCCTTTGGTTTGTCTGGAGTTTCGACGGCGTGCGGTACGGCGATGGCCGACGAGATGTAAACTGTGGCGAGGATTGCAAAGATGTATGCCTGGATCACGCCTGTCAGCAGACCGAGCATGTCCATCACCACCGGAAAGAAGAACGGGGCAACGCCAAGCAGGATGGCGGCAATCACCGCGCCGCTCATCACATTGCCGTAAAGGCGGATCGCGAGCGAAATGCCGCGCGAGAATTCACTGATGACATTAAACGGGAGCATGACAACAGATGGTTGCACATATGTCTTGAGATAACCGACAACCCCGCGACTGCCGATGCCAAATAGCGGCACAGCGATCAGCACCGACACCGCAAGAGCCGCAGTTGTGGACAGCGACGCCGTTGGCGTGTCAAAGCCCGGCACAACCGTCAGAAGGTTCGCCGTGACAATGAACAGGAACAATGTACCGCTGAAGTACAGGATGCGCGGATCGCGCCGCTCGGTGATTTCGGCAATCTGTCCGACAATACCGTTTACGATGACCTCAAGCGTCGTGCGCCAGCGGTCCGGCGGAACGTCAGCGCGCAGGTTCCGGGTGATCAGCGCCGCCGTGCCGGTCAGCACGGCCATGATGATCCAGGTGTTGACAATTGTTGTGTTGATGCCGATTCCGTAGACATCAAACACAATGCTGCTATCGGGCGTCAGTTCCATGATGCGCTCTCGGGTAGTGCCGGACGCCGCACGATCAAAAGGATGCAAAAGCGCGAGGCAAGAAAACCTGTGACGAAGCCGGCCAGCACCGTCGCCCCCTGACCCGCGATCCAATATCCCGCCACCAACAAAAGACCGATGCGCAGCGCGGCACTGATCAACAGCACAGGAGTAGGATGCGCCCGACGCAACGCGAGCCGCATGCCCCACGCCAACCCTGCAAAGAACAAGGCACTGGCCAAAGCGCCAAGAAGCGCACCCGTGCCGATTGCAGCCCAATCCAGTTCTGTCATTTTCTGTCTCCTTCTTTGGCGATCCAGTTCCACGCAATCATCGCCCCCAGAACCACACCGCCCAAAAGCAACGCGATGGTCCATGAAAAATCCTGCGGTGCCACGCGATCCAGCCAAAGACCAAGGAAAACACCGCCCACGGTTGGCACAGCAATGGACCATCCGATCATGCCAAAGGTACCGATGCCGCGCAGCGGACTTGGGCCGGGATCGTCGCGGGCGGCCTTGATCCGGTGGGCGCGACGACCGATATCGTCTACGGATTTGTCGCGCTCTTGGACAATGTCACGCGCTTCGGTCATGCCTGTTCCTTTCTCAGGCTTGCGAAACGGCGCACCAAGTCGGCCTCAAGCCGCGACAAAGCAGCCCTTGCCGCGCGCTCTTCGTCTTCCAGATCATCAAAGCTGTCGCGGACGATGTCGCGCATTTCGTCCAGATCATCCGCTTCAACCGCACGGCGCACCGCGATCTCAACCCGGTGGCCTTTCTTGACCAGCAAGCCTTCGTCAATGCCGAAAATCCGCTCACGCCCGTCCGGCTGTCTGACCAACAAGACGGACGGCACAAGCGCGGTTACAAAATCAATATGGTTAGGAAGAACCCCAAAACCGCCGCAAGGCGCATCCCCGCGCAATCTCACGGCTGGTCCTTCAAAAAGAACCTTCGAGGGCAGACGCAAATAGACATGCATTTCAGAGGCCGTGGTCATGCTGCCTTGTCCTTTAGATCGGACAGTGCGCCGATCATGTAATAGGCGCTCTCGGGCAGTTGGAACTGGTTCTGTGACAGGATTTCTTCGCAACCGTCCAGCGTGTCGGCAATCGGGACCAACTTGCCCGACGTACCCGCAGCCGCACCAACGGTATAAAACGGCTGGGTCAGGAACCGCTCCAACCTTCGCGCACGCGCGACAACTGCGCGGTCATGGGCTGATAACTCCTCAATGCCCAACATGGCGATGATATCGCGCAAATCCTCGTATTCGGCCAGTGTCCGGCGCACCGCACGCGCGATGTCATAGTGGCGTTGCCCTACCACCTGCGGCGTCAGCATGACGGAGGTCGACGCCAAGGGGTCAACTGCCGGATAGAGTCCTTCGCTTGCCCGCTTGCGTGACAGAACAACCGACGCTGACAGATGCGAAAAGATATGTGCCGCCGCCGGGTCGGTGAAATCATCAGCGGGCACATAAACCGCTTGTATCGAGGTAATTGCACCGCGACGGGTCGAGGCTATGCGTTCCTGAAGAGCGGCGAGTTCGGTGGCCAGCGTCGGCTGATAGCCCACACGGGAAGGCATACGCCCCAACAGACCCGACACTTCGGAGCCCGCCTGTACAAAACGAAAGATATTGTCGATGAGCAACAGCACATCCTGCTCACGGTCATCGCGGAAATACTCGGCCATCGTGAGCGCCGAATGGCCCACCAGAAACCGCACGCCCGGGGCTTCGTTCATCTGGCCAAACAGCATCACCATCCTGTCGCGCACACCGGCATCCCCCATTTCGCGCCAAAGTTCTTCGGCTTCGCGAGAGCGTTCGCCAATGCCGCAGAACAGGCTGACGCCGTGGTGGTGTTCGACGGTGTTGTGGATCAATTCGCTCAGCAGCACGGTCTTGCCCACACCCGCACCGCCAAACAGGCCGGTCTTGCCGCCCCGTTCGATAGGAGACAGAAGGTCGATTGCCTTGATCCCCGTCTCCAGAATTTCCGCGCGCAACACCCGGTCCGACAGCCGTGGAGGGGCGCGATGTATCGGACGGCGGGCCGCGACTTCGGGCGGTGGCAGCCCATCAAGCGGGTTGCCGAATACATCAAGCATACGGCCCAGCACGCCCTCGCCCACTGGCACCTCGATGCCTGTGCCGGTGACTGTGGCACGCGTACCAAGGGCCATGCCCCGCGTTGCACCAAGCGCGATGCAACGCACCACACCCTCCCCCACAATTGAGGCAACTTCCATCGCAACCCCATCCGCCGTGACCAGCGCGTGAATCCGGGGGACCACCCCGGCAAAAGTCACATCCACGACACCACCGCGAATGGCCACGATGGTTCCATCCAATTCCGTTTCTCCGGTGCGGGGTATGTTTGATGTGATGTTCATCGCGCTTCAGCCTGCCGCCATACCACCATCCACGGGATATTGTGCACCCGTGATGAAGGCGGACTCGTCAGAGGCAAGAAACAGGACCAGCGCGGCAATATCTGCGCTCTCTCCATAGCGACCAAGCGGGATACCCGCGCTCAACTGATCCTTGACCGCATCGCCATGCCCGGGACTGAATCCATCCTCAAGCGAGCGCATCATACGCGTGTTCACAGGCGAGGGATGTACCGAGTTGACCCGCACGTTGTCCGCTGCTGCCTCGATTGCGGCAGCGCGCGTCAGTCCGACCATCGCGTGCTTGGAGGTAATATAAGGGGCCAGGTTCGGGCTACCTTTCAGCCCTGCGATAGAAGACATGTTGATGATGCTACCGGATTTTCGCGCCGTCATCTGTGGCAGGACATGTTGCAGCCCGAGAAATGCACCACGCACGTTGACCGCCATCACGCGGTCGAAATCCTCGATCTTCTGATCCACCAGAGGGGCAACTTTGCCCTCGATGCCTGCATTGTTAAAGAACACGTCGATCCGTCCGAAGCGTTCAATTGCCTCGCGCACATAGCGCGCGCTATCCTCTGGCGAGGACACGTCCGCTGCAACACACAGAACGTCGCCTTTCAGGCCTTGCGCCGCCTGTTCCAAATCTTCTTTCTTGAGGTCTACCAGAACAACCGATGCCCCTTCCTCCAGAAAAAGACGGGCGGTCTCAAGCCCGATGCCAGCGGCACCACCGGTGATAACTGCGATCTTGTCTTGCAAACGTTTCATGGTTTTCTCCATTTTCGTACTGTGATGGGGTGGCAATCAAAGGTGTGTCCGGATGCTGTCGCGGAGTCTGCGCAAATGAAAAGCAAGCCAGACGAAGAGTATCCCGAAGGCCACGGCAAAAAATCCGATGAGCCAGGCCAGCGTGATCACACCGGCCTGCGGCAACGCAATCAAAAGGCCCCCAAACAGAATCGAGAGCAAGCCGCTGGCAATCAACACCCATTCACCGGTGATTTCGTGGCGTATCTGAAAGGCCAGTATGATCCGCAACAGCCCGCCGGCCACTGCCCATGCGGCAATGAACATCAACAGGACCAACACGGTGATACCCGGCCAGAACAAGGTCAAAAGACCAACGACTATCCCCAGTGCCGATTCTAGAACCAGCGGCCAGACCCGACCCATACGATCGCGGTGGCGCACAGCATCGATCAGACCGAAGACACCATCGACCAGAACAAAAACCCCGAAAAAGATCACCAGTACGGCGAGTGTCAGCCCGGGCCATACAAACGCCATGATGCCAAACCCAATGGCAGCAATGCCGCGCAGCAAGAAAATCCACCAGCTGCGTTGCAGGTAATCGAGCATGTCATACATTTGCTTATGTCTCCTCGTCTGATGTATCGGGCATTACGCGGGTTCCGGCCCGCCCGGCCAGAATGTCGACGGCCTGATCCAGCCTTCCGATCCCTGCCAGTCCGCCGTATGCGGCGAACCCCGCCGCCGCGAGCATCTTGGGGCCCATCGAACCTTCAGGCAGATCAAGGCCAAACGCCTCTTGTGGGGACAGGCTGGCGATGCGTGACTGCTCTGGCTTGCCAAAATCGCGGTAAACCGCATCGACATCCGTCAGCAACAAAAGGGCGTCCGCGTCCAGTTCCTTTGCCAGCAACGCACTTGCCGCATCCTTGTCAATCACGGCTTCGACGCCAACAAGGCTGCCGTCGGGCTGCCGCAGAACCGGAATCCCTCCTCCGCCACCACAGATCACGATCACGTCCTGATCCAGCAAAAGCCGGATCACCCGCATGTCGGGTATCTCTTGCGGTGCGGGCGATGGCACCACGCGCCGCCACTTGTCGCCGTCCTGCGCGATTGTCCAGCCTGCCGCCCGGGACAGGGATTCTGCCACGCCACTTTCATAGACCGGACCAATGAACTTGGTTGGTCTTTCGAATGCGGGATCCTCGGGATCAACCACAACTTGCGTCAGCAGTGTGGCAACCGCCTGCTCGTGATCAAGCGCGTTTTCAAGCTCCTGCTCGATGATATAGCCGATCATGCCTTCGGTTTTTGCCCCCAACAAATCAAGCGGGTAAACCTGTGCAGGATCATAGGCCGCCCCCTTCAGCGCAAGCAGCCCGATCTGCGGGCCATTGCCGTGGGTTATGACCAGTTGATGTCCCGCGCGCACGATCTGCGCCAGCGCCTTGGCCGCGATCACCACGTTGTCGCGCTGGTTTTGTGCCGTCAAAGGCTGACCGCGTTTCAAAAGCGCATTGCCCCCGAGGGCTGCAACAACCAGCATGGCCTAGCCCCCCAATGTGGCGACAAGAACCGCCTTGATCGTGTGCATCCGGTTTTCCGCCTGATCGAAAACAATCGAAGTCGGGCTTTCGAAAACCTCTTCGGTGACTTCCATCGCGTCAATTCCGAACTTTTCCTGAATGTCCTTGCCTACCTGCGTATCGGCATTGTGGAATGCCGGTAGGCAATGCATAAATTTGGCGCGGGGATTGCCGGTCTGCGCCATCACGTCACCATTGACCTGATAGGGCTTGAGCAAGTCGATCCGCTCGGCCCATTTTTCCTTGGACTCGCCCATCGACACCCAAACGTCCGTGTAGACGAAATCGGCCCCCTTCACGGTTTTGGCCACATCATCGCTCAGCGTGATACGCGCGCCGGTTTCTTGCGCAATTTTCTCAGCTTCGGTCTGGATGGCCTGTTCCGGCCAAAGGCTACGGGGCGCGCACAGGCGCACATCCATGCCCATCTTGGCCCCGCCGATCAACAAGCTGTCCCCAATATTGTTGCCCGCATCGCCCAAAAAGCAATACGAGGTTTCCCGCAGGGGCTTGTCGCAATGCTCTTGCATCGTCAGGAAATCGGCAAGGATCTGTGTCGGATGGAATTCATCCGTCAGCCCGTTGTAGACGGGCACGCCAGCCCAATCGGCCAGTTCCTGCACGATCTCTTGCCCGAAACCGCGATATTCGATCGCGTCATAAACCCGCCCAAGCACACGGGCGGTGTCCTTTACGGTTTCCTTGTGCCCGATATGCGTACCGCTTGGCCCCAGATATGTGACTGTCGCACCCTGATCATGCGCCGCCACCTCAAAGCCGACGCGGGTGCGGGTACTGTCTTTTTCAAAGATCAGCGCAATTTCCTTGCCGCGCAAGGTCGGCACTTCGGTACCGGCATATTTTGCCGACTTGAGATCCGCTGACAGCTTTAGAAGAAATGCGATTTCTTGCGGTGTGAAGTCTCGCAGCGTCAGAAAGTGCCGGTTTTTCAAGTTGAACGCCATTGGTCTTTCTCCTCAGACTGCATCACGGATGGTCGGGCAAGACATGCAGCGGCTGCCGCCCCTGCCCCGACCAAGTTCGGCGCCTGGCAGCTCAAGCACCTCGATCCCTTCGGCACGCAGAGCCACATTGGTGTCATCGTTGCGGTCATATCCCATGACCACGCCAGGACGCAGGGCAAGTACGTTATTACCATCGTTCCACTGCTCGCGGGCTTGCTCGAACGGGTCGGAGCCACCGGTGGGGATGACCTTGAGTTTCTTGAAGCCCATGACATCGGCAACCACATCGAACATGGGTCGGCTGTCATGGCGCATATCCAAAGGTTTACTCCCCTCACCGGGGTGCAGATCATAGCAGGTCATTTCGTCGGCCACCTCTTTGAAGCTGGTCACAACATCGCCGCCACAAAACGTGAACACAGTATCAAGGTGCATGGCCGCACGGGATTTGGGCATCTGGCAAGCGATGACACGCTCGGCACGTTCCTGATCAAACAATGCCTGCGCCAGAAGACCCACGGCTTGCGGGGATGTACGCTCGCCCATGCCCACCAGAACAACCCCGTTGCCGACGGGCATCATGTCGCCCCCCTCCAACGTGGCAAGGCCATAGTCCTCAAGGGGATCGCCCCAGATCACGTCAGTCTTTCCAGCGAATTTCGGATGGAACCTGTAAATCGCTGCCGTCAGCAGTGTCTCGGGGCGGCGTGCTTGCCAGAACATCGGGTTCAGCGTCACGCCGCCATAAATCCACGCAGAATTATCACGTGTGAACAGGAAGTTGGGCAGCGGCGGCAGGATAAAGCCGTGCTTGCCCAAGTAAGCGCCCAGCATGCTTTCTGTATCGAACGGGACATCCGAAACGGTCAGCCCGCCGATCAGGAATTTTGCCAATTCCGCGCTTGGCAGCTCATCCATCCAGTCCCGCAATGCGCGTTCCATCCCGACACCGACATGAATGGCCGCAATGCGGTGATCCAACACCCACTTGCGCGCGTCCGCGTTTTCCATTGTCTCGGCCAGCAGCGCACCTGTCTCAAGCACCTCGACTCCCTCGCCGCGCATCCCTGCGGCAAAATTGTCGTGATCCTTCTGGGCCTGCTTGACCCAGAACACATCATCAAAAAGCAGGTCCTTGCAGTTCTCCGGGGTCAACCTGCGATGGGCAAGACCGGGGCGGCACACAATGACCTGACGCAATGTGCCTGTTTCCGAATGAACGCCAAGTGTGAGGTCAGACATGGGGTTTCCTTTCGCTCAAAGGATCGCAGCAATGCTGAGAACGGCGGAGATAAAAATCAGCAGGATCAGCAGCAAAGGCCAGATGAAGACCAGCCAGCGGTCATAGGAGACCCGCCCGATGGCAAGGCCGCCGATCACCACCGCCGATGTAGGCGTGATTAGGTTCACCAGACCGCTGGCCGATTGATAGGCCGTTACAACCAGATCCCGTCCCACCCCGGCAAAGTCCGCCAGAGGGGCCAGAATTGGCATCGACAACACCGCCAGTCCCGATGTCGATGGCACGAGGAAACTCATGCCGACTTCGATCCAGAACATCAAATTGATGAAGGCCAGATTGCCAAGTCCGGCAAGTGTCTGTTCGGCGCTGTGCAGGATGGTGTCCGCAATCAGGCCTTGCTCCATGATGACAACAATGCCCCGCGCAAGACCGATGATCAGGGCCACGCCCAGCAGATCGCGCGCGCCGTCGACAAAGCTGCCGGTAAGTTTCTTTTCACCCAAACGCCCAATGACACCTACGATAATGGCCGCCCCGAGGAACAACGCCCCCATGCGGGCCATCCACCACCCCTGAAGGGCCACGCCCCAGATCATGACGCCAAAAGTGACGGCAAAAAGAACAAGGATTATCTTTTGCGTGCCGCTCAGGGTCTCGTCGGGATCAGTCTTGTCAGCATCGGCCAGAAACAAGCGACGGTGTGCCGCGATTTGCCTGGCAACAATCGAACGGGAAGGATCAGCCTTTACCCGCCCTGCGTAGCGCATCACATAGGCGGCACAAATGGCCAAGCCACCCAACAGAATGATCAGGCGCAGCCAGATACCATCGGTGAAAGGAATACCTGCGGCATTGGATGCGATGACCGTGGCAAACGGGTTGATTGTCGATCCCAGCACCCCGATACCGGCCCCGATCAAAATAATCGCCACACCGGTGACCGCATCATAACCTGCGGCAATCATCACCGGAATAAGGATCGCGTAAAAAGCAAGCGTTTCCTCGGCCATGCCATAGGTCGTGCCGCCAAGGGCAAAGAGCACCATCATGATCGGGATCATCCAGATCTCGCGTCCCTTCATGCGCGCCATGGCGCTACGAATACCGGTATCAATAGCCCCGGTTGCGTTCACAACGCCCAAAAATCCACCCAGAAGCAGCACGAAAAGTGCAACATCAATGGCATTGGCGGCATAGCTGTCTGGGTTGTAGAACCCTGCAATCGGGGCAAGCATCACCTCGACAAACCCTTGAGGGTTCGCCTCGACCTCCGCGTAGGTACCGGCCACCGCGATTTCGCGGCCAACATCATCATTCATCACGCGTTCGTATTTCCCTGCCGGAATAATCCAGGTCAGCGCCGCAACAACAATGATCAACCCGAAGAGGATCGAATAGGCGGTTGGAAATCGCGAGGAGAGATCCTGTTCAGGATCTGTCGGCGCGAGCGTTTCGTCAGCCATGGGAGCCTCCGTCTTTGTTGCGGGGAAACAAGATCAGTTTATCTGCGCGGCTGTCGGGCGCATTAACCCGCGTTAACCAACCACGTCCCGTGGCCTCCGTGCTTCTTTGCAAGCATTGATGAAGGTCAATGCGGCCGCATCTCAGAGTGGTATGGGAGACCCAAGACCCATTTATGGAATGAAAGGAAATCCCGTGGCTAAGTCAGACAAAAAAGCGACTGCAAATTCAGCAGAAGATGCCTTGAACGCAGCACAAGGAATGTTCAGCGCTAATCCGGTTTTTCAACCGCCGGCGATGCACTTCCTGATGGCGCAAGGGCCAATTCAGGACGGCATGCGCGAAGAAGCCGAGAAGTTTTCGGCGGCATGGTTCAAACGCCGCGAAGATGCGTCGCGCGCGCTTATGGATGCCGCAGTGAAGATGTCGACCGACGGTCTGAAAAACCCTGTTACTGCGATGAAGATATTCACCGACTGGCAAGCAGGCGCAATGGAGCGGATCGCCGAAGATGCAAAAGACTGCACACAAATGGTGACACGCTGCGCAGAAAATCTCGTCAAACAGGAGATTGATGCGGTGGACGAGGTGTCAAAGAGCACTCACGTGTTCGAGAAATCCCGCCACGCCACGCCGGTTTAAGCGTTAGACATGGCCTCTCGCCCCGTTCAAACCTTGGCTTGGTAATCCATTAAACGCGGGCCATAAAAACAAAACGCCATGGCACAAACAGCCAAGGCGTAAACGCGGTGCGGATAGACGAAAAAGGTCACCGAATTGCATCATCAGGCTGCCCGCATTTTCGCCGTTCAGACATGGACACTGAGGTCACAGGTGCGCCGTTGCAACGTTGGCTTATCGCGATGCAAGCAGGTTATAGGCCCGTCGCGCCAGAACCCGTTCTTCATCAGTAGGGAGCATCATAACCGGCAGGCGGCTTTGCTCTGTGGTTAGAAAAGGGCCGCCCGCGCTGTTTGCCGACGGGTCCAGCTCCGCGCCCAGCCACGCGAGTTCCTGAACCAGGCGTTCTCGCAGGGCGGGGATATGTTCGCCCATTCCTCCGGTCAGAACAACCGCATCTACACCTCCAAGTGCTGCTGCCAGCGAACCGAAATTGCGCCCGCATTGATAGACAAAGAAATCCACCGCCTCGGCAGCCGCTGCACGGTCGCTGGCCAATAGATCGTTCATTTCACCCGTGATCCCCGACACGCCCAGCAGGCCGGAACGTTCGTACAGCATATCGCGCACCTCCGCCGGGCTGTGTCCGCGATCCATGATCAGATGCAGCACGACTCCGGGATCAAGCGCGCCGCAGCGCTGCCCCATCGGCAGGCCGTCAAGCGCTGTCAGCCCCATCGTGGTTGCAACACTGCGCCCGTCTTTCAGCGCACACATACTGACCCCGTGACCCAGTTGCGCCACGATGATCCGCTTTGTTGCCAACTCTGGATAGCTTCGTTCCAGTTTATGCGCGATGTAGTCATAGGACAGCCCATGAAATCCATAACGCAGAATGCCATCGTCGGTCAGCTCACGCGGCAGGCCGAATATCTGTGCAACACGCGGCTGGGTGCGGTGAAACGCGGTGTCAAAACAGGCGATCTGGGGGATGTCTGGATAGTGTTCTTGCACGCGTCGGATCGGGCGCAGGTTGTGTGGTTGATGGCTTGGTGCCAGCACTTGCAGTTCTAGCAGTTCCGCCACAATGGCATCGTCGATCAAAATCGGTGCTGCATAATCTGGTCCGCCATGCACAATCCGGTGCGAAAAAGCGGCAATCGTGCCAAGATCAGACAGATCGTCCAGACGCGCGAACATATGGGTCAACGCTTCGGGGTGGGCACGATCAACACTTGTCGGCACCCCCAGATCTGTTTCAACTTGTGTCCCTGCGTCCAGATCTTTGGCGCTCAGGATCATACCGTTTGGCAAGCCGCGAATATGGAAATTTCTGATCTGAAGCGGGCCGCCTTCGGTCATCCGGAAAACGCCACATCGCAGGCTGCTTGATCCGGCATTGAAGGTTACAACAAGTCTTTCAGCCATCTGTCTTTTTCCTGTTTTTTTGTGCGGCTACCAAACACAACAGCGCGGCAGATGCGCAGCGTTGTTCTACCGTGTCGGCCCGGCTGGTCAGTGCAATCGGGACCGCAGCCCCCATGACGATACCTGCCGTTTCGGCGTTTGCCAGATAATCCAGATCCTTGACCAGAATATTGCCTGACACCAGATCAGGCACAATCAGGATATCGGCCTGCCCCGCAACCGGTGACACGATTCCCTTGATCGCTGCGGCTTTCGGTGAAATCGCGAGATCCATTGCAAGCGGCCCGTCTACATCCGCACCTGAAATCGTCCCGCGATCGGCCATCTTGCAGATCGCCGCTGCAAAGATTGTCGACTCGATCTTCTCGTTGATATTCTCGGAGGCGGACAGCAGCGCAACCTTGGGCCGCTCGATCCCAAGCGCATGTGCGAGGTCAATGGCATTGCTGGTGATATCACGCAATGTCGAGAGGTCCGGCCGGATGTTGATTGCCGCGTCCGATACAAAAAGCAGCCTGTCGTAACTGGCAACATCCACGGCAAAGACATGGCTGATCCGGCGTCCTGTACGCATCGCTTTGTCCGAGATAATAGCTTGCATCAAGAGTTTGGTTTTCAAAGCACCTTTCATCAGGCCACCCACCTTGCCCGCGCGCGCCAGATCGACTGCGGTCTTGGCGGCACTTTCTGGCGTGTTTGCTTCGATGATCTGTGTCTTGCCCAGATCAACGCCTGCACTCTCCGCTACCTGCCGAATCTTCCCTGCATCCCCGATCAACACGGCCTCGATCAGGCCCCTTTTCTGGCTTTCCAGCGCGCCCGTCAGGCTTGGCCCGTCCTGTGGCCACACCACGGCGACCTTAACCGGATCAAATGTGCTCGCGAGTTGTTCCAGACGGTCCAAGCGGTCCGGACGCCATGCTTTGCGCGCTGGCGCATCTGTGTCCTCGTTCTTCATCCCCTGCCCCTTTGTCCTTGTCGTCTGATCAGCGTTGGAAAATGTAATTGCCCGGCGCATCATCCAGCTTGGCCGCCGAGGTGTTCGCCCCCCCCATCATCGGGGGTTTTCCGGTTCCACTGGAATGGGCCCGTGCCCACGCCACATATTCCGGCCACCATGATCCCTCTTTCTGGCTGGTCCGCTCGCGCCATTCCTCAGGCGGCACATAATGGGCCGTATGGGGTGTTTCGGTGATCTGATAGGTCCGGCGTGCGTGACCCGGCTCACTGACAATCCCGGTGTTGTGCCCGCCGGATGTCAGCACGAAAGTGATGTCCGCATCCGCAAGCAGGTGCAGCTTGTACACCGATTGCCAAGGTGCCACGTGATCACCGGAAGTAGACACGCAGAACAGTGGCGTCGAGATATCGCTGATCGCGACAGCTTTGCCGCCGACCTCGTACTGGCCCTGCGATAGCGCATTGTCCAAATAGAGACGGCGCAGATATTCGCTGTGCATTCTGTAGGGCATGCGGGTTGCATCGGCGTTCCAGGCCATCAGATCAAACATCTCCTGACGCCCTCCCATCAGGTATTCATGCACATAACGTGACCAAATCAGGTCTTTGGAACGCAGCAGTTGGAATGCGCCCGCCATCTGCTTGGTGTCCAGATATCCCTGATCCCACATCATGTGTTCCAGAAAAGACACCTGACTTTCGCCTGTGAACAATTGCAATTCGCCGGGGTCCTCAAAATCGACCTGAGTCGCCAGCAGCGACAGGGATTTCAATCTGTCATCGTGATCGCGCGCCATTTGCGCCGCCTTGATCGATAAAAGCGTTCCACCAAGGCAATATCCAACGCCATGTACCGGCGTGTCTGGCACAATGCCCCCAACCGCGTCCAGCGCCTCGCCAAGCGCAGCAATGTAATCGTCCATACCCAGATCACGGTCGCCCGCATCAGGATTGCGCCATGACACCATGAAGACCGTGAACCCTTGTTCAACCAGATAGCGCACCAGCGAGTTATGTGGCGACAGATCAAGGATATAGTATTTCATAATCCACGCAGGCACGATCAGGATCGGCTCTGCGGTGACGGTCTTTGTCTGCGGCGCGTACTGGATCAGCTCAAACAAATGCGAGCGAAAAACCACCTTGCCCGGCGTGACTGCTACATCCCGACCCGGCTGGTAATTCTCGGCCCCGACGGGAGGTTTCCCCGAGATCGCGCGCTCCCAATCCTCGGCCATGTTTTGCGCGCCACGGACCAGATTGGCCCCGCCCTCTTCGATGGTTTTGGCAATTACCTCTGGGTTGGTCCAAAGCCCGTTGGCAGGCGACATCATGTCGAGGATTTGACGTGTGGCAAAGGAAACAGCCTGCTCGTCGCGGCGCGACATACCATCAACATCGTTGGTCGCATTGTACCACCACTGCTGGGTCAGCAGAAAATTCTGGTAGATCAGATTGTAGGGCCATTGCTGCCATTCAGGAGCATTGAACCTTTTATCATGTTTCAACGGCAAGATACAGGGCTCGACCTCTCCGCCTTTTGCCTGCTGGCCGATTGTGATGGCTAAACGGGCGGCCTTGCGCGCAGCCTTTTCAACCAGTTGCAACTGTTTTCCGGGAGAGCCCGCCAAATGGACACCCCAGTTAAAAAACAGAGACGAGAGACCAAACGGGGTCACGCCCATCGTGAAACGGGACAAATGCGCCTTGATCGCATGATCAATACTCTCTGTGCTGTAGTTGTCCGGCACGACCCGATTGCAATGCAGGCTCAATTCCGGCGGGATCAACTCTTTCGCAGGGTCAATTCCATTAGACACAGGTTCCGGCGCGTCGGTCTTTTCAGGCGCTTGAGAGACGGACAACACCGGCGACAAACTGTCGGTTTTTGCTTTTGGTTTTTTATTCACTTTTGCCATCACTTTTCCTTTTGCCGTTCGGCTATCCACAGATGGGGCCGCGTGAAACTCAGAGGCTCCAGTCGTGGACATGCACATCCTTGCCGGAATGGTCCTTGAGGATGTCCACCGCCTGTTTTTCCTTTTGCTTGTCGGAAACACGGACCCACAACAGAATCCCGCCACGTTCGATCTGTTGCGCATAATAATCGCGGTGACGTTTGTCTGCGCGGCGCGCCAGAAGCACCCCGATCGCCGCCGCCGGTATGCCGACAATTGCAACCGCAGCAGCAGTCGCTGCTACTGCGCCACCTGCCGCTGCAGCGGCTGCCATCGCGACATAGGACGGGATGAAAAACGCCCCGCCGATAATCATACCTTCCATTTCGCCCATCGCCTCTTCCGAGACGAAGGCCGCGCGCGGCACATCGGGATCGTCTTCCAGATCCTCGGTGCGCCAATAGGCATCACCCAGTTTCTCCTTCATTGCCTTTTCATGGCCGAGCAGGCTGATGTCGTAGCGGCTGAACCCCGCCTTGCGCAAATCGTAGAACGCCTTTTGCAAGGTCTCGAAACTGTCAAAGACCCCAACCGCTTCGGGGATGTTGATGACCGTTGTGTGTTCAGAATTCGTTTTGTCAGAATTCGACATATTCTTCTCCTTGCTGGATGCCTCTCGCTGCAAGTCGCAATGATGACTTGCGGTTTTCATGAACGCAGTCTGGCGAACGAGAATGTCGCGGGCAAAACGGCTGTGGCATCATCGTGTTGACGATCTGAAGCCGCGCCGGAATAGCGAACCCGTCAATCTCGTATCGATTCTCGCTTGCACCAGATCATCTCACAGCTGCGTGGTCATTATCCTCGATCAACATCAGGTGGCGATTGCATGATCCAACAATCGGGGATTACGTATTCTGGCGCGAATTCATTGCACTTAGATAAGGCAACTGGCGCTTTGTGATGCTGTCCCAAGACCATCATTCGTTTATTGCCATCATTTTACTTTGTCCGCTCTCGACGTTTAGTTCAGCCGCAAAGGCGCGCAGAGCTGCCTCGTCCAATGTCTCGACCTCCAGCAAGCGACAAGCGGAAGCTTCCAGAACATCGCGATTGGCTGTCAGGATTTCCAACGCCCGTTGCGAAACCTCGCGCAACACCTCGCGCACAGCTGCATCCATCGCCTCTGCGGTTGCCTCCGAATAGCTGCGCTCGATATAGCGCGGTGGCTGACCTTCAAGAAAACTGCTTTGCGAGGTTTCATAGCTGACGCTGCCCAGATCTGCATCCATACCATAGCGCGCCACCATGGAGCGGGCGATATCGGTGGCGCGTGCCAAGTCGTCGGCCGCGCCGGTAGACAGATGATCAAAAACCAGTTTCTCGGCCGCGCGACCGCCCATCAAAACGGCAATTTTGTCTCGCAGCTCTGCCTCGGTCATCAGGAAGCGGTCTTCGGTCGGACGCTGGATAGTATAGCCAAGTGCGCCAATCCCGCGCGGAATGATGGAGACCTTGTGGACCTCGTCCACGCCGGGCAGGGCCATCGACACAAGAGCGTGGCCCATCTCGTGATAGGCCACGATCTTGCGTTCGCGCGGGTTGATCAGACGGTTGCGCTTTTCCAGCCCGGCCACGATGCGTTCGATTGCATTGGTAAAGTCCTCCATCGTGACAACCTCGCCGCGCCGCCGCGTCGCCAGAAGCGCTGCCTCGTTCACCAGATTTGCCAGATCAGCCCCGGAAAATCCCGTTGTCAGTGCCGCGATGTCCTCGAGCTCCAGATCGGAACCAAGAACGATCTTTTTCATATGCACTTTCAGAATCTGCACCCGACCCTTGCGGTCGGGCCGGTCCACCAGAACTTGTCGGTCAAATCGCCCCGCACGCAAAAGCGCCGGATCAAGGATTTCTGGCCGATTTGTCGCGGACAGCAGCACAACGCCGTCACTGGGATCAAAGCCGTCCAGTTCGGACAGGAGCTGGTTCAAGGTTTGTTCACGTTCGTCGTTGCCGCCCTGCATATTTCCAACACCGCGTGCCCGTCCCAGCGCATCCAATTCGTCGATGAAAATAATGGCAGGTGCGGCTTGGCGTGCCTGCTCGAACAAATCGCGCACCCTTGCGGCACCAACGCCAACAAACATTTCCACAAATTCCGAACCGGAGATGGAATAGAACGGCACTCCGGCCTCGCCCGCAACAGCGCGCGCCAAAAGCGTCTTGCCTGTACCGGGTGGCCCCACCAGCAGGATGCCTTTTGGCATACGCGCGCCAAGACTGCCGTAGCCTTTAGGGTCTTTTAGGAAATCAATGACTTCCTGCAATTCTGTTTTGGCCTCGTCTACTCCGGCAACATCGGCAAACGTCACCTTCGTGTCGCTTTCGACATAGACCTTTGCCTTGCTCTTGCCGATGGCAAGCATGCCTCCCATGCCTGCCCCTCCGCCCATGCGACGGATCAGTAAAACCCAGATGCCGACAAAGATCAGCGCCGGCAAGACCCAAGACAATAGCGTGGTGAACCATGTATTTTCGACCGCGCCGGTATAGGTGACACCGGTGTCGTTCAGCCGTTGAGCCAACTCCGGCGCGACTGGCGTGGCAACAAAGCCGGTCTTACCGTCTTGTGGCTCTGCGAAGGTGCCTGTGATTCTGGTGCTGCCAATAGTGACCTCGTCAATCAGCCCGTCTTCAAGGTAAGTCTCGAACTGGCTGTAGGGGATGGCCTCGATTGTCTGGCTCTGAATCCATAGATCACGGATAAGGACAATACCCAGGACAGCCACAAAAATGTACCAGATGTTGATCTGCGCACCACGGTTCATGATCTTTCTCCTTTGGATAACGGTTCAGGCGGGGCCAGCCACAGGACGATTTGACCACCGATCAGCGTCAGCACGCTAAACCCGCCGGCCACGGCCAGCCCTTGCGTCCCCGGCGAGGGCAGACGCAGAACGTCTGACAGGCCCGGCAACCAGATCGCCGTACCGATCAGCCCAAGACACAAGCCGATGGCGCCCCAGACCCATGGATTGCGCGTAACCTCGTTGCGCAGCACGCCTGCATCGGGCGCGCGCATGTTGAACGCGTTCCATACCTGAGACAGCGCAAGCGTGACAAACGCCACGGTGATCGCCTGCGCCGTTGGTAATGCAAGCCCATGCAGCGCCACGACAAAAGCGCTGAGCGTAGCGAATGTGATCATCGCGCCCAGCAGCGCGATATAGGCCCATCGACGATTGTCGATAATCGGCTCGGACGGATCACGCGGGGGGTGATCCATCACAGTATCGCTGCCCCTGCCAAGGCCCAGCGCGAAGGCGGGAAAAACATCCGTCACAAGGTTCAGAAAGAGAATTTGCAAAGGCAATAGCGGCGCAGGCAGCCCCGCCCCCACGGCGACCCCTACCACCAACACCTCGCTGACGTTACAAGACATCAGATAGACAACAAATTTGCGGATATTGCCGAATATAACCCGGCCCTGCCGCATCGCCATGATGATCGTGGCAAAGGCATCGTCATTCAACACCATCTGCGCGGCTTCTCGCGCCACTTGCGTGCCGCGCTGGCCCATTGCAATACCGATATCCGCCTTCTTGAGTGCGGGTGCGTCGTTCACACCGTCACCTGTCATGGCCACAATCTGACCGCTCTTTTGATAAAGTGTTACAATCTTCAGCTTGTCATCAGGGGCGACGCGGGCAAACACATCCGCGCTTAGAATACGCGCGCGGTCGGCCTCTGTGGGATTGTCCAGATCCATGTCGCGAATATCTGCACCGTCCAAGGCTGTCAGCGTGCCTTCGATCAACCCTGCCTGCCGTGCGATCTCGGCGGCGGTGTTGGCGTGATCGCCCGTCATCATGACCACACGCACCCCTGCATGACGGCTTGCCGCAATGGCATCCGCGACATCGGCACGGATCGGGTCGGACAGGCACACCATGCCGATCAATGTCAGTCCCTCGTAAGGGTCTGCGTCAACATCTGCCGTCTTGGTTGCAAGCCCCAATAGCCGCAATCCTCGGGACGCCTGCGCAAGTACGCGTGCGGACCAGACCGCGCGGTCCTCATCGTTCAGCGGCTTCGAACCTTCCTCGGTCAAGATGTTATCACAGACCTCCAGCACCGCTTCCGGTGCGCCTTTGACAGCAAAGAACGGCCCTTCGGGCCCGTTGTGGACAGTCGCCATCATCTTGGTATCTGGATCAAAGGGATGTTGTTTCTCTTCGGGATAAGCCTGCAGGATCACATCCCGTGGCTGTCCAGTGGAATGGGACATATCCAGAAGCGCCAGCTCCATCGGATCACCGATACGCTGCTCCCCGTCACCAAGACTTGCCCCGTTGCACAAGGCACCCGTCCGGATCGCCAAAGCCAGCGGTCCCGTTGCGGGTCTCGGCGTGCACTCTTGCAGGTCGTCCGCCTCGACATCGCCCGCCTCCAGAAGATACCCTGCCACAGTCATCCGGTTCTCCGTCAGCGTTCCGGTTTTATCGGTCAGGATGATCGTCGTTGATCCCAGTGTCTCAACCGCAGACAGACGGGACAAAAGCGCATTCCTCTGCGCCATCCGCCACATGCCGCGCGCCAGGCACAGGGTCGCGACCACCGGCAGACCTTCGGGCACAGCGGCAACAGCCAAGGCAATCCCGGTCTCGATCATCTGGGCCAATGGCTGGCCCCGTAGAATGCCCGCAACAACGATGAATACCGTCAAAGCAAGGGTCAGCCAAACCAGCTTGTGGCCAAGCCGGTCCAGACGCTGTTCCAACGGGGACGCCTCGCCCTGCGCATTTTGGGTCAATGCGCTGATCTGCCCCAACTGGGTTTGCATCCCGGTGCCGGTAACAATCGCGACGGCCGTTCCTTGGGTGACGCCCGAGCCTTTGAAGACCATGTTTGTGCGCTCTGCCACCACGGTATCGGGAGCAAGCGCATCAGTCTGCTTTTGCACAGGAACGGATTCGCCCGTTAACACCGATTCATCGACGTGCAGATTGGACGCAACAACCAGCCGCATGTCTGCAGTAACGATGTCGCCCGCATCCAGCAGGACCACATCACCGGGCACCAGCGCCTGTGCATCAAGCATGCGAGTTTTTCCGTCGCGCCGCACTTGCGTGGTTACCTGCGCAATCTGGTGCAGGGCCTCCATAGATCGCGCTGCGCGTAACTCTGTCGCAAAACCAATGACACCGTTGATCAAAAGAACGGCAACAATCGCCAGTGCCTCGACCACATCACCCAGAAAAAGCGAGAAACCTGCAGCAGCCGCCAGCAGCCATACGATGATGCCCTGAAACTGGTGAAGAAAAATTGAAAGCGTGCTTTGGGTGGCTTGTCTGCGCAAGGCGTTCGCGCCGTATCGCGCCCGGCGCTCTTCGATTTCAACGCTTTGCAAGCCCTTCTCGGGGTTAACGCCCAATGTATCGGCGACCCTGTCAATTTCTTTGGAAAATGCCTGTTGTTCAATATCAGCGTTCATTGGCGCAGCCCAATCCATGACGATCTACGCCCGATCTAACGCGTCCGGGGGGTGGTCCGATTAACGCAGATCAATTGGCCGACAAAAGAGCACCGCGTATTGCCCTGTGATAATCCCGAAACCCCAGCGCTGTCCTAACCATGCATTGCAGCTGATCCTCAGTCGCCGGTTCGGTGCAGATTCGCTGCGAAAACTGCGTAATTCTGATCAAACGTGGAGGATATCCAGATGACTTTTTCAAAACTTACCCTTGCAGCATGCACGGCCTTTGTCATGGCCGGAACAGCGTTGGCCGATACGCAAGATCGACTGTTGACGATCATCACCTCGCCAGAGCCGCAAACACAGCTCATGGCGATGGTTCTGACCATGCAGGCCGCCCAGAAGGGGGCGGACGCGCATATCATGCTTTGCGGTCCGGCTGGTGACATCGCCCTACGCGATGCCCCGCAAAGCGCCACGGCAGGCCAGCCGCCCCGTGATATGAGCCCTCAAGGTCTGATGCAGGCGATTCGCAAAAACACAGGCACAACCGTCGAGGTCTGCGCAATCTATCTGCCCGCAAAAGGGGCTGACGCGTCTGTTCTGCTCGACGGGATCACAGCTGCTGATCCGGCTGCAATGGCAGCGCGGCTACTGGATGACGATACAACTGTCCTGACGTTCTAACGGGCATCCAGCCGTGGTGCAGCATCCGGCGTTGGCGCGGGCCGCCGACGCCGGGCATCAGCGTTTTCGCCAAGCATCAACATGGCGGGTGTCAGGATCAACGTCAGAAGTGTTGCGATGACCAGACCCCCTGCGATGGCTGAAGACAACTCGGTCCACCACTGCGTTGACGGCGCTCCGTAGACAATCTCCCGGGTAAAGAAATTAAGGTTCAGCCCGATGACCATTGGCATCAGTCCAAGCGCCGTAGTGACAGAGGTAAGCACAACGGGACGCAAGCGCTGCGCGCCCGTGCGCAGCGCGGCCTCCAGCGGCGACTGCCCCGCGCGTTTCAAGTCGTTAAAGGTGTCGATCAGCACGATGTTGTTGTTCACCACAATCCCCGCAAGCGCGATCACGCCAATGCCGCCCATAACAATGCCGAAAGGGCGACCGGTAACAAGCAGACCCAGCAAGACGCCTGCCACGGAAAAGATTATCGCGCTCATCACGATACCGGCCTGAAAGAAACTGTTGAATTGCAGCACCAGTATCACAAACATCAGTGTCACTGCCGCGATGAAGGCCCCGATCAAAAAGGTCATCGCTTCCTGCTGGTCTTCGGCCTCGCCTGCAAAGCCGAAAATCACGCCCTCGGGCAGATCCGCCGCCTCAAGCGCGCCGGTCAGGGCAGTGATCTGGTCGTTGACCAGAAGGCCGGGTGCGACGTTCGCTTCGATTGTGGTGACACGACGCTCGTCGATGCGGCGGATGATGCCGGTACGCTCTGACGGTACGAAGGTCACAAAATTCGAGATTGGGACCAACCCCGAAGCCGTTGGCACCCGCAGGTTTACCAATTCGCTAAGTGAGCGGGCATCTGCGGGAAAACGCACCCGAATGTCGAGCCCACCTTCCGCATCCGACGGCCGGTAATCAGCAACCGTAATACCTTGGGTCAACAGCTGCACGGCCTGTCCCAAAAGGCTGACATCTGCGCCAAAACGCGCGGCTTCAGCCCGGTTCACGAGAATGGAAACTTCGACCCCCGGCACCGGCCTTGTGTCCGTAACGTCGGTGAAACCACCGATCCTGTCCATGATGGCACGGATCTGTTCAACCGCCGCAGTCTGGATATCGGACGTGCGGGCGGTGATCTCCAGATTGACGGGCTTTCCCGCGCTCGGCCCCATGTCCTGTGTCAACACCTGTACGTCGATGCCTGCGATGTCTGAAACACTCTTGCGGATGTCCGCGCCAATCTCGGCAGCGCTGCGCCGCGTGTCCCAGTCTGTCAGTTCCAGTTGCAGGGTGCCGATGGTTTCCTCGTCCCCGCGCCCCGCGCTCATGGTAGAGCGGGCATAGATGCTCGCGATCTCGTCATACCCCAGCAGGCGTGCCTCCACATCACGAACCAGCCTGTCCCGCTCGAAGATCGAAAAATTGTCACGGGCGCGCACCTGCACCTGCATGAATTCCGGTTCGATTTCGGGAAAGAAACTAACACCTTTGCCCAAATGGCCATAGAGCCCGAACGTGCCCAACAGCAAGGCCAGCGCCAGCAGGAGCGTCGCACCTGGCCGCAGGATCGCCCATTCAAGCACCTTGATATAGCCCCCCGTTAACCCGCCAATATCGCGTGGATCGCCGATTTCCGCGGCATAAAGCGCGGCTTTGGCGCGGCCGGTTTTTGCCTGTCGCTTGCCAATCAGCCCGCCCACCACCGGAATAAAAACCAGCGCCATAAAGAGTGACGCGGTCAGTGTCAGAATAACGGTGATCGGCAGGTATTTCATGAATTCGCCAACCATGCCGGTCCAGAACAACAACGGAAAGAACACCGAAAGCGTCGTCGCCGTTGACGCGATAATTGGCCATGCCATGCGCTTGGCAGCAAAGGCATAGGCCGCTTGCGGAGCCACGCCCTCTTCCAGTTTGCGATCCGCCAGTTCGGTGGTCACGATAGCCCCGTCCACCAGCATCCCCACAACAAGAATTAGTGCGAACAAAACGATGATATTCATCGAATAGCCCATCGCCCAAATCGCAATGATCCCCGCAAAAAACGCCCCCGGAATGGCCAGTCCAACAAGGATAGCCGAGCGCGGCCCAAGTGCCAAAACGATCACGATCATCACCAGGATGACGGCTGCGATCACGTTGGCCTCAAGATCGCTGAGAAAGCTTTCGACTGTTTCCGATTGGTCCTGAAGCCACGTAATCTCGACGTTTTCGGGCCAATCTGCCTGCAATGCGGAGACACGTGCCCGCACGGCGTCCACTGTCTCGATGATATTGGCACCGGAGCGTTTTGTGATTTCCAATGCCAGCGCAGGCTGCCCGTTGATACGGGCAAAGCTGTCAGGATCCTCAAAGGCACGGCGCACGGTGGCGATATCACCAAAGGTAACAACCGCATTTCCGCGCACACGCACCGGCATCGCCAAAACGTCGTCCAGATCCTCGATCAGGCCGGGCACTTTCAACACGATACGGCCCGCTCCGGTTTCAATCGCACCCGCCGCAATCAGACGGTTGTTGCGCTGGATCTGCCCGATCACTTCGTCAAACGTCAGATTGTACGTCTCAAACACTGTGGGACTGATCAACACCTCCAGAAACTCGAAACGCTGGCCGCCGATATCGACCTCCAGCACGCCTTCCAAGCCTTCGATCTCTTCCTGAACGGTCTCGGCAATGGCATTCAGTGCACGCTCTGGCACAGGGCCAGACAGGATCGCGGTAATGACCGGAAACAGCGAGATGTCGATTTCCGTGACCGTCACCTCATAGGCGTCCTCTGGCAGTTCGCTTTCGGCGCGATCCACCGCATCACGCACCAATTGCAACGCCTCCTGATTGTCGCCACCGGGGCTGAATTCAAGTTGCAGACTGGCAAAGCCTTCGGCGGCGTCAGAACTCAGCCGTTCCAACCCTTCAATCGACGCGAATTCGCGTTCCAGCGGTTCCAGCAACAAGCGTTCGGCATCTTCGGGGCTGATCCCGTCAAGTCCGGTCGAGACGTAGAAAAGCGGCAGCGGCACTTCAGGATTGGCCTCTTTCGCAATTGTGGCATACGCAAAAACGCCCATGGCCAGAATGGCCAGCAACGCCATCACAACGACACGGGAGCGCGAGAAAGCAGCGTCGATGAGCGCGTTCATGGTCTGCTTACCCCTGCCCGAGGCAAGACTGTTTCGCCCTCACGGACATAGCCCTGACCGATCATGATAACGTCTGCCTTGTCCGGCAGACCAGTGACCCAAATGCCGTCGATCTGTGCCTCGACAATTTCGATCGGATTAAAATGCACCACGTTCTGTGCGTCCACGGTCTTGACGCCAAGCGTGCCATCCGCGTCCAGCGACACGATGGAAGACGACAGAAAATGCGCGGTTACCTCATTGGTGGGAATGACAACCTCGGCAGAAATACCAGCCGGAATGGCACCGTCTTCGTTGGCCACTTCGATCTCGGCCAGAAAGGTGCGGGTCTGACTGTCAGCAGAGGTGCCAACAAATGTCACGGTCCCGCTCCGCTCCTCTCCTGTGATGAAGCGCACGGTTGCGACCTGACCAACAGATAGCCGGTTAAGCGATTGTTGCGAGACCTGAATGGCGACAGTCAGAGGCGTGATATCAACCAGACGGCCCACTTGCGCGCCTGTTGACACGTATTCACCAACATCAAGATCCAGCGTCTCTACCCGTCCGGCAAAGGGAGCCGTGATCGTCAGCGCGTCGGCGGCCTGTTCTACTGCCGTCACTTGCGCCTGAGCGGTTGCCAGCGCGGCGCGGGCCTGCACCACGCGGTCGGCCGTGGCAACGCCGCGATCCAGCAGGGCCTGCGCATTGTCAAATTCACGCTGCGCGCGGAGCAATTCCTGCGCAGCCCGGTTGGCGTCAGCCGTGTTATTGGCGGGGTCGAACCGTGCGATGACGGCACCTGCTGCAACATCTTGTCCCTTGCCCACCATGACCTCAACGATGGTGCCCGAGGTTTCCGCCCGCAACATCGTATCGCGATCCGGAAGCGCCTGCCCTTCGGCCTGATAGACTTGCGTGACAGATGCAGCCGTCGAAGGTGTCACCGCCACCGAGACAGGTGCCAACGACTCGCGCAGCGAAGTCTGCGCCGCTTCTTCGGACGGCACCAGAAAGCCGCTTCCCATCCACACAACAATCGCAACCACCAGACCACCGGCTATCCAGAAAGAACGGCTGGCCCCTGTATCAGTGGTGAACTCAAGCCGCTGCTCTGGTACGGGCTTATCAGGGACATCGCCCGCGCCCTGTTTTGTTGCGCTCTCGCTGGCAGTTTCGGTCAATTTGCTGTTCCTACGTCTCTAGAGGTTTGCACCGGTGTGGCTCTGTAGAACACAGTGGCACCCTTTCCAAAAGGGCCAGTTGATCCTGTTCCCAACACGGGTCTGTGTTCATTACGTTATTCGATTAGCGCTGCACATGCTGCATAGCAGCGCCAAGCTACAGGCATGGGCTGACATTTGAATTTGCAAAAGCCCGTTGCGTTGGGATCAACTGGTGCCCCATACGTCGCCAATACTGCTTATGCTGAAGCATCCATCAATAAAAACAGAGTGCTACCATCTTTACAAAAGCGGCGATGCCAGCCGTGCCGTGCTGTCCCTGAACCGGAGCAGACGCGGTCGGGCTGCGTATTCGTCAGGATCAAACCTGCTGCAGTCACTCAAATCTTCATTAAAAGCAGAAACCAGTTCTGCGGTGATGTCGGTGTCATAGATCACGGCGGTCAGTTCATAGTTAATGCTGAACGATCTGATATCCCAGTTGGCGGTCCCGATAGAGCAAATCCGCCCGTCCACGCAGATTGTCTTGGCATGCAGATATCCGGAATCGTACATGTGCACTTTGACACCAGCGCGCGCGACTTCAGCGACATAAGTGTTTGCGGCCCAATACGGCAGGAATTGTCGGGGCCCGGCGGATGAAATCATAACCTGTACATCAACACCCGACAACGCCTTGAGCTTTAACGCTTCGCTGATCGTTTCATCCAGAATGAAGAATGGCGACTGGATCAGGACCTGACTTTCTGCCGACGTGATCATCTCGAAGTAGAGCTGGCGGATCGCTTCGTATTCGCTGTCGGGTCCGGACAGGCATATCTGCACGGGGCAGTCTGCGTCTTCTGCGCCCTGCGAAAGTTCGGCAAAATAGGGTGTGGGGTCCAAGACCTCGTCGGTGGCGTTGATCCAGTCCACCAGAAAAGTACCCTGCAAGGCCCAGACGGCACTGCCCTCGACCCTGAGATGCGTGTCCCGCCAACGGTCAAAACCAGGCGGTGGCGCAATATGTTCATCCCCGATGTTCAAACCACCCGTGAAGCCGACACGCCCGTCGATCACCGCAATTTTGCGATGGTTCCGATAGGATATGGTGTGGATACGCCACAAATTCGAAAATGGCCTGATCTGGATGCCTGCCTTGCGGGCCTGCCGCAAATACTTCCGGCTTAACGTGGCAAAACTGCCAAGCGGATCAAAAAGGATGCGCACTTCGACACCCTGCGCAACTTTGCGCGACAGCAAATCAAGCAGGCGTTCCCATAAGCTGTCCGAGTTCCAGATATAATAGTGCAGATGGATGGAATGACTCGCCTGTTCCATCGCCAGAACCATGGCCGGATAGGCAAGGTCGGCGTTTTGCAACACTTCCAGTTTGTTGCTTGTCGTGACCATTGAATTGGAGTTGTTGTGCAACAGTCTGCCGATCCGTGCTGCGGTTGGATTGGTATCGTCAAAACCTCTCAGGGACTGATCGTGTTCCAGACGTGTGCGCGCAATCAAATGCGAAAGCGCCTGTGGGGCACCCTGCTCGGTCAATCGGAATTTTCGCACAAATGACTTATGACCACGTCCGAAAAACAGATACATTCCCAAGCCGGCAACGGGCAGCAACGCAAACGCAAGTATCCAGGAGAACGTAGATTTCGGTCTTCGGTTCTCGGAAATGATAAATGCCACGACGCTTAGCAAATATGCGCCGAACACTACCTGAAGGATCATGAATCCTGACATTATAGCCTTTGCAAGGTTTGAAGACCTGTTTCCAGCTTGATAGCCCCGAGTTGTACCAAATGAAATCAGAACATTTGACAAAGCACCCATACACTTTGATGCGGATCTACCCCGATATTGTATTGGGGATGGTAGCGAGGGCTTTTCGTGTCGCGACCCGGCCTGCTGAAATGGCTTCTTGAGCGCGATCGAAATCCAGCATTCTGATGGACGCGACATCTGGCGCGATCATCAGGTTCGGCGGTTCACCGGCCAGTCTGGAGTGCGTGATCCGGTCCTGCATGATATTCAGCGAATTAACCAACACATCGAAATAGGCCGGAGCTTCGGGCTTGCCCATCATCAGACTGGGCAGAATGCGTTTCGCCGCGCTGCGCAATGCCACCGGCATCTGGTCCAGTATTTGCAGCATGCGTGCGCTGCGCTTGTCTTCGGCTTCTTTGGTCGGTCCCGCGCGCAGTTTTTCCCGATGCCGCCCAAGGAGACCCTCGTTGACGCTGACCGCGATTACAAAATCCGCGCCCATCGCCCGACAGGTCGAAACCGGCACCTGATTAACCAACCCTCCGTCAACCAGCCACCTGTGTTCGTGCAGCACAGGACGCAAGATACCGGGAACCGAAATCGACGCACGGATTGCTGCAGCCAAGGACCCTTCCCTAAGCCATATTTCGGTTCCATCGGACAAATCCGTCGCCACCGCTGCAAATGATATCGGCAGGGATTCAATTGGCGCGCCCATCCCCATTTCTTCCAGCCAGTCGAGTGTTTTCTGCCCGTCAATCACGCCGCCACGGGTCAGCCCAACATCAAGCAAGGACGTAAACGCCCGCATGTTCATTTTCTCAACCCAAGGGCGCAGTGTGTCAAACCGGCCCGCTGCATAGGCCCCTCCGACGATGGCACCCATCGACGTTCCCGCAATGACAACAGGTTCGATGCCCGCATTGCGCAGCTCTTCCACCACGCCAATATGCGCCAGCCCGCGTGCAGCGCCACCACCCAATGCCAGACCAACCTTATAGCCGTTCATTCCGCGATTCCCTTGGTTTCGGCGATAATGCCTATCCTGTTCACGTCCTTAACAGCCAGACAATGACATTTGTCACAATGAGCGGATGCATGGTGCTGAACCGGAAATTTTCAGAAAAACAAATGTTGCGTCTCCAATTGCCGGAGCATGGACCGATTCACGAAGCATTTGCCATCGCCCAAATCAACGAGGCATCACCGGAATTCGATGCCGTCTACGGCGGGCAAACATATGTCAGGTTGAAAACCAGCGCGACGTCTGTTGCGCAGGGTCCGGTTTTCGCTGTTGCCTTGGATGCAAAAGCGATCTCAACCAGATGAATACGCTGATCAAGACCGCCAGAAATAGAACCAGCACCAAAAGAACATCCATTATTCAAACCTTTCCGTTTCAAACTCTTGGTAGCCTGCGAACCATCCGGTCAATGCTGCCCCTGTCACCATTTCAACTAGATTTGCGATCCAGGGGATTTCACCAGACGCTTCAGGGCATCTCTGCCAACCAAACGAAGTTCTCCGCGCGATTGTTCGATCCAACCGCGCCGCTGGAATTCCGATAGAGTGCGGGAGATCACCTCGCGCGCGGTGCCAAGTTCAGTGCCGAGCACGGCGTGGGTCGCGTGTACAACATTCTGCGGATCCGCCAGTTCCAGCAGACGCGCCGCCAGTCGCACATCCATGCGCTGAAACACAATGTCGTCAATCAGGGTAAACAAATCGGTGATCCGCCGCGAATAGGCGGTAAAGACGAATTCACGAAACACCGGGGATTTTGCCACAAGATCGTCAAAAGTCTTGCGAGGAATGGCGACGGCCTTGACCTCGGTCTCGGCTGTGCCTTCGGCGGAGTAGTCCTCGAATGCCAGCATGCAGGCCGTGGTCAGCACGCAGCTTTCTCCTGCGTGCACGCGGTAGAGAAAGACCTCGCGACCGGTTTCAGACTTTTGCTGCACTTTGACGGTGCCATCAAGAAGCAACCACAGATTATCCGCTGTCTGGCCCGGCGCAAAAATCTCGGTCCCCGCAGGCACCGATACAATCTGGCTGCCTGCTTCAAGCTTGCCCCTGATGTCCGCAGGCAGGCGGCTCAGGCCTTTGAACTGGTTGATCCATGAATCGTCCATTGTGCTGCATCCTTGCTCACGGTTTGCCTGTTTGGTCGGACAAGCGCGTCAGTCGCGTCTGCCCGACCGAACAGAAACGTCAAAGTGATTTGGTCGAGAAGTACCAGTCCTTGGTGTCAAATCCTTCGGACATACGGGCCTCGGCCGCGGCGGCGGTTTGTGGCGTTGGCACGATCACATCCTCACCGGGTTGCCAATTCTCGGGCGTCGCGACCTTCTGACTGTCGGCAGTCTGCAATGCTTTGACAAGACGCACAAACTCGTCAACCGATCGGCCGTTGGTCATCGGATAATATACCATGGCGCGCAAAACACCTTCCGGATCAATCACAAAGGTCGCCCGCACGGCTTGCGTGTCCGACGCACCCGGTTGGATCATGCCATAGGCTTGCGCCACTTTCATATCAAGATCGGCGATGATCGGGAACGGAATGTCGACCCCGAAGCTGTCCTTGATCGAACGCATCCACGCGATATGCGCATAATGGCTGTCAATCGACAGTCCCAATAACTGGGTATCCAGCGCTGCAAAGTCGTCAGCGCGGTTGGCAAACGCGATAAACTCGGTGGTGCAGACAGGTGTGAAGTCCGCTGGGTGGGAAAAGAGAACCAGCCATTTGCCCTTGTAATCGTCAAGCGTCTTGCGCCCGTCGGTTGTCAGGGCGTCAAAAGCAGGTGCAGGTTCGTTCAGGCGTGGCAGACCTGCAACTGGGGTGGTTTCCGTGGTCATATCGAAGCTCCTTGGTTTCTGTTTGACCTCAAGGTAGGGAGACACCTGTCATTTTGGAAATTGATTGTATCAAGCTTCGTTATCGAATATTTAGATATCGAAATGACAACACTTCGCCAACTCCGCTTTCTTGTTGCTCTGGATGACACGCAGAATTTCTCGCGCGCGTCTGAACTTTGCAATGTCACTCAATCCACCCTTTCGACCGGGCTGAAAGAGCTTGAAACACGACTGGGGGTTCAAGTGGCAGAACGTACCAAACAGAGTGTTCTGATGACTATGGTGGGCCGTGACCTTGCGCAGCGGGCGCGCAGCATTCTGGCCGAAGTGCAAGATTTAGAGGGCCGCGCACAACGCGAAAAAACTGCAGGGATGACAGCGCTGCGGCTGGGTATGATCCCGACGGTCGGCCCGTTCCTGATGCCCCGCGCCATGCCGCAGTTGCGCGCGTCCCTGCCTGACACAAAGTTCTATCTGCGCGAAGAACTTACCGACCCCTTGGTCGACGGCTTGCTTGAAGGACGCCTCGACCTTTTGCTCATCGCCCTCCCCCACGATCTGCCTGCACAAATCGAAACCGAAGTTCTGTTTTCAGACGGGTATTGGCTTGTTACGCCCACCGATCATCCTTTGGCCAATAGGGCCACTGTTGGTGCTGCTGACCTCGCCGACCGGCACTTGCTGCTTTTGGAAAAAGGCCATTGTTTACAACGCCACGCACTGTCCAGTTTCTCGGGGATCACACTGGATGAAGACCAAAGCTTTGCAGCCACCAGCTTGCCGACATTGATTGCCATGGTCGAAGAAGACCTCGGGATCACCCTGCTGCCCAAGCTGGCCGTTGATGCAGGCATATCGAAAGGACACAAACTGCACCTGAGTGATGTCCAAGGCGCCCGCCCGCGCGAGGTCGCCCTCGCATGGCGCAAAAGCGCGCCGAATGCATCTTTGTTCAGGCAAATCGGCGCATGTTTGCAAGCCTCCCGCGCCGAACTTTCGCACAAGGTTTCATCCCCCTGACAGGAAACCGCACTGTGCAAGACCGCGCTGCTTTTCACTGGTTACAGGACAATTCAGTAGTTCAGGACGCGGGTGTCTTCGTCCATCAATCGCGCTGCCATCTCGGCGGGTTTCGCAACACCGATACCATCGAGCAGCGCAGATTGGTCCATCCCTTTACCCGGCAGGTAGATCGCGCAGACTTCGACAGTGGCCCCGGTTTTTTCACGGATCATCTGCATCAGGCCTTGCGGGCTCATGTTGCGGGGCGGCTGACCTGCGGTGGCGCTTGCAGGCGCATCCTTCAGCGCCAGATCACCTGCCGGACCACACAGCATGATATGGGTGTCAGCCCCTTGTTGTGCGGCCTGCATGGTCAGAACCATCGCCATCAACTGTGTTTGGGCATCCGGCGATGTCACCACGGTGACAAGTCTGTCCTCGGCCTCGGAACTGGCAATGGCTGCACTGGCGGTCATACTGGCCAAGACGACGGACAAGATCAGTTTTTTCATGGAAATTCTCCTTGGGTTCACCGGATTATTCCGGCTGACAGATTTCCCCCGCCAGCGCAGCACGGATGGTGCGCACGCTAAGCGCGAGAATGGTGATGACAAGCAGGACAACCAGCACAAGGCCGGCACCGCGATAAAGCATTGATCCCGTCAAAGCCGCATGCCGAAAGACCGCGACCGTCAGCGCCGCCAGTGGAAAAGACAAAGCCCAGAACGACATCGCAAAAGGCAAGCGCAGCAGGTTGGGGATCTGGACTGAAACCAGTGCCGCAAAGAAAACGGCCAGACTAAGAAACACATGCGCCATGGCGTCGATATTCCCGCCGTTCAATTCGACCCACGCAAGGAAAGCAACCGAGGGCGGCGCGATCAGGATCACCATGGTCGGGCGCAATTTGCCCGGCAAGGGTTCGTGGAAGATCAGGCGGTTAAACACCAGCGCCAGCAGGACAAACCAGAACAACACACCAACTGAAAAGAAATACCAGCTGACATCGACGAGGCCCAGATGCGTGCCGCCAAGGGGCACGATCACATTGGCAACCGCCGGAATGAACCAAGCCGGTGACAACATCGCCGGACCAAACGGGCGATGCGAAATCCACGCCGAAATGATCACGATGGTCAAAATGGCCTGAACCACAGCCCCTATGACCCACAAACCTGCGGACAGCGAAGGCAAGCTCGACTGTAACAGCAGCGACAGTAACAGGGCCGAAATATTGGCAGCGGGAAAGAACGACAACCGAACAGGATGTTTCCACTCCCCCGCCGCCTGATCGAAGTGGCGCAATATTTTCAGCCCATAGAGCGCAATCAGCAAGGCAAACACCAGCGCGCCGATGCCGGTCATGAGCATGGACATCCCCGCGAAACCGCCGGCGCGCAGCGCCAGAGCAAGGCCAAGGAGTCCCATCGTCACGCCGAAGATCGTGATCGGAAAATGCGCCAGCCAGACATGCGCCGCAGCGCGATCAGATTCAGAACCCGTCCCGGTCATTGAACAGTTCCTTTCGAAAGGGCCCGCTTGGGCGACATCCGCGCCATCACGTCCGTTTTGAACCACAGCTTTTGGACTAAGGCACCTGCGATATGAAAAACGATCAGTGCCAACATGATCTTTGCTGCAACCCCATGTGCATCCGCGGGCATCTCAAGCCCGGCCACCCAAGCCAGCGCACCCGAAACCGGCATACCAATCAGCAGAATGTAAAATGCGAGATGTGTGCCTGTTGCCAGAACCTTCATCGTTGCAGGTTCCTTGGCGGGTAGCGCTGGCACACCAAGTCGCAACCTCAGAACAACACGCCAGATGGCAAGGGCGAGAATGATCATGCCGATAATGGTATGAGGGTTGGGAAACGGCTCGTTTGGAAGGCTGCCGTCAAGCCGCGCCTCCCAAGCCGTTTCGATCCCCTCATGCAGCAGATACTGGCCAGCAATCAACACAACAATGATCCAGTGCAGGACAATTTGCGTCCGCGAATATCCATCAGGGGTTTGCATCTGATCGCTCCTTTTTTTGGGTTACATATCGTGCGTCGTGCGCTTGGAGCCGAGAAGTGACTCAAGCGTGTAGACAAGGATTGCCATACCGACGGCACCCATGCCTGCGATGCCAAGCAGAACAATGATATCAATCGGGCCGCCAAGGTCGGACAGATGCGATTTGGTTATCACCATCACAAACCAGACCGCCAGAACGGCACCCACAGGCATCGACAATTGCGCAAACAGGAACTTGCGCCAACTGACAGAGCGATCACGCACCAAAACGTAGAGGTATCCCAGTGTTACGACCACTGCGATTGCGACCATGCTCCAAAAAAGCCCGCGCCCGAAGATTTCTTCGAAAACAGCAAGCAAGGTTTCCAGTGTCAGGTCTTTCATGATCTCTCTCCTATGCCTTGCCGCGCAGCATGGCGTTGTAGGTCGCCTTGAGCGCAACTTCCTTCATCAACCAACTGATCCAGAGCTCTTCCAGCGGGGCGATGATGCCCGGGAATGACGGCACAAGATCGTTGTTGTAATCAAACTCCACCAACATCGCGCGACCGATACGGGTGATCATCGGGCAGGATGTGTAGCCGTTATAGGTCTGCGTCCCCTCGTGCCCCTGAATGCCTGCAACGATGTGATCCTCCACCACCGGAACCTGCCATTTTACCGATGCGGCGGTCTTGCCCTTTGGCACGCCTGCGACATCGCCCAGTGCAAAGATTTCGGGGTAACGCAGATGCCGCAAGGTCGCCTTGTCACATTCGACCCAGCCCTGATCGGTCCACTTGTCGGCCCACGCGAGGCCGGACTGGACAACAAATTCAGGTGCCCTTTGCGGCGGGACAACGTGGATGTAATCGTATTCGACATCCTCCGAACCGGTCTCTGTCGCAAAGGTTGCGCGTTTGGCCCCCGCATCAATCGCTGTCAGGGTCCGGTTCATCATGGTATCAACACCGCGATCATCAAACAGCATCCGCACCTTTTCAGCCACAATCGGCACACCGAACAGGGACGATTGCGGCGCAGCGTAGACCATGTTCATGCGGCTGGCATTTCCTGCACGGCGCGCGATGTCATCAATAAGAAACGTATGCTTGAGCGGCGCACCCGCGCATTTCATTTCCGTTGCCGGACGGGTGAATAAACCCGTGCCACCTTCTTCGGTGAACCGGCTGGCGGCCTGCCAGGTGCGCGCTGCATATTCCGGTCCGGCATAAAGCGCGCCAATCCCGTTTTCGCCAACCATATCAAGGCTGAAACCTTCAATAGCATCATGATTAAGCATCAATCCAGGCGCAACCACAAGCCAGTCATAGCCTAAAGTCTGTCTGCTTTCGGTCGAGACGCTCTTGGCTTCTGCGTCCACTGCGGCCACCCGCTCTGGCAGCCAGTTCACCCCTTTGGGCAACCAATCGGCGGTATCGGATACAACATAGTTTGCAGGCTTTAGACCTGTCGCAACCAAGGTCAGGCCCGGTTGATAAAGATGGTTCTGACGCGGATCAATTAATGTGATCTGCGCGCCCTCCAGCCTGCGTACCAATCGGTTGGCAAGGGCTGTGCCTGCCGCCCCTGCTCCGATGATGATGATGCGCGCAGACGTCTGAACCTGCTGGGCCTGCGCCCTGTCACCGGCGGCCAGCGCCGTTGCCACGGCACCACCAGCAAGAGCCGCTGTCAGGAATTGCCTTCTGTCCATCGTCTTCTCCTATTCTGCGATTACCACGGGCGATTGTGTCTCATCTTCTTCCACCAGTTTGCGGTCGCGCTGCATTTCGAGCCACATGGCGTTCATGACGGCAAAAATTGCAGCGAGCGGGAGGCCAAGCAGCCAAGCGAAATACCACATCGGTAAGATCCTTTTAGATTACCAAGCCAGCGACTTGACGTCGGGATCAAACAGCAGACCCTCAACCACAGGCCAGGTTCCCATTGTCACACCGTCGATGTAGTCGGCTTGCGTCAAACCAGCGGCCTTGGAACAGGCGCTGCACATGATCACCTGACCGCCGTCCGCAATGAAGGCTGTCAGCATATCCTGAATGGAAGTGCCGCTTTCGGCCATCAATCCGTGCACATGACTTGGCCGCTTTTTGTCCGCCAGATAGACCCCGCGCACGTTGAGCCAGATGGCCACCGGTTCGTGGCCGTTCTTCAAGGCCTTTTGATGGGCAAAGCTGATCGCCTTGGCGGCAGACCATGTATCATCGGTGGTCAAGTTTACAAAAAGCCCCGGCTTGCCATCCTCGGCGAGGGCAACAGCTGCGGTTGTTGACAGGCTGATCAGTGCCAAACCGGCCGCGGCGATAAGGGTGGTGAAGAATTTCATAGGTTTTCCTTTCTTAATAAACGGTATCGGAATTGCCGGTGACGTCGGCCTCTGTGACCTTGCCCCACAGAACTTTGTACACCCATGCCGTGTACATCAGGATCAACGGCATAAAAATCGCAGTGGCCACCAGCATGATGAACAGCGTTTGGTGTGAGGATGATGCATCCCAGACAGTCAGGGAGGAATCCGGATTAACAGTGGATGGTAGAATGAACGGAAACATCATCAGTCCAACCGAGGAAATCACACCGGTGATCCCTAGTTTGGACCATAAAAGCGTCGACACCTCTCGCCCGACTGTCAGGCCCCGCACGGCAAGTGCCATTCCGGCAAATCCCATAATCGGCGCAATGATGATCCAAGGCCGCGCAGCATAGGCCGCAAGCCATGAGCCGCCATGCGCCACATCAGAATAGAGCGGGTTCGAGGGGCCATCGGTCACGATCTCGCCGGTAAAGGCAAACCCGTCAATGGCAACACCGAGCCAGACGCCCGCCAAGGCATAACCGCCCATCGCGACAATCCCGGCGGTGACGCCGATGCGACGGGCCCGCTCGGCCACCACACCCTCGGACTTCAGGTTAAGCCAAGCCGCTCCGTGCATCAAAAGCATCGAAAACGAGACGACACCTGCTAGCAGAGCAAAAGGACGCAAAAGGCCGATAAACTTGATCGCAAAGTTGCCGTCATAGCGCGGCATCAGCATATCGTTCAGGTGAAACGGCACGCCCAGAATTACATTGCCCACCGCAACCCCGAAAAGAAGCGCGGGGACGGCACCGCCTGCAAACAAGGCCCAGTCCCAACTGGATCGCCATGTTGCACCGTCCCGCTTGGAGCGGTATTTGAACGCAACGGGACGCACGATCAACGCTGCAAGCACGACAAACATTGCAAGGTAGAAGCCTGAAAAACTGACTGCATAAAGCGGTGGCCACGCGGCAAAGATCGCACCACCCCCGAGGATAAACCAAACCTGATTGCCCTCCCAGACGGGACCAACGGTGTTGATCACCACCCGCCGCTCCACATCCGTTTTCGCAACGAAGGGCAACAAGGCCCCAACCCCCATGTCAAAGCCGTCAGTGAGCGCGAAACCGATCAGCAACACGCCCAGAAGCGCCCACCAGATTATCCGCAGGATTTCATAGTCGATGAGTTCGTAAAGGATCATGTCAATCACTCCGCAGGGGATGCATTTGCATCAATGGCTGACGCGACGCGGGCACCGGCAGGCGCAAAAGGCCCCTGCCCGTCGTGGGTGCGCAGTCTGTGTTCGTGACGCGCCACCCAAGCGTCGGTTTCTGCGATATCCTGAAACGGACCTTTGCGGATGTATTTCAGCATCAGACCCATCTCGACCACGAAAAGGACCGAGTAAAAGAGCATGAACCCCGCCAGTGTGATCAAAAGGTCCGCAACGCTGAGGTGGCTGGCAGACAACGCTGTCGGCAACACGCCATCAACAGTCCAAGGCTGGCGTCCGAATTCGGCAACAAACCAGCCAAGTTCCGCAGCGATCCACGGTGTGGGGATGGCAATCACCGCCCCCCATAGCGCCCAGCGCGGGTAGGTCTGCCCCTTGAACGAAGACCGGTAGAAGAAATACAGCATCACCCCGATAAAAGCGAAACCAAGAGCCACCATCAGGCGAAAGGCCCAGAACAGCGGCGCAACGGTCGGAACGGTATCTTCGGCGGCCTGTGAAATCTGCGCCGGTGTGGCTTGGCGCGGATCGTCGACATAGCGCAGCAAAAGATAAGCAAACCCCAAATCGGCGGAATGTGACTCAAAGGTTGCGCGCACGTCTTCCGGTGTGTTGTCCCGTAGTTCCCGGATTGTCTGCAACGCATCATAGGCAGTTATTCCGCGCTTCACCCGAACCTCCGCCTCGGCTACCAGATCGTTGATGCCGGGGATTTCCTGCGTCAGAGAACGCGTGCCGATCAGGCCCATGGCCCAAGGGATGTGAACCGCATAATGGGTCTCGCGGGCGTCTTGATCCGGGAAACCGATGGCGGTGAAGGATGCAGGTGCCTCTTCGGTCTCCCACATGGCTTCGATTGCTGCCAGTTTCATCTTTTGCGTGTGGCTGGCCGAATAACCGGACTCGTCCCCCAGAACCACAACAGAAAGCGCCGCAGCAAGGCCGAAAGAGGCTGCCACAGTGATCGACCGGCGCGCCAGTTCGACATGACGATTGCTCAGCAGATACCACGCAGACACACCCAGCACGAAGACAGCCGCAGTCACATAACCTGCCGACACCGTGTGCACGAATTTCGCCTGCGCAACCTCGTTGAACAGCACCTCGCTAAAGGACGTCATTTCCATGCGCATTGTGTCGGGATTGAATTCGGCACCAACCGGGTTTTGCATCCACCCGTTCGCGATCAAAATCCAGAGCGCCGAGAAGTTCGAGCCAATTGCGACCAGCCACGCCACGACAAGATGTTGCACGCGGCTCAGCTTGTCCCAACCAAAGAAAAACAAGCCAACAAAAGTCGCTTCGAGGAAGAAGGCCATCAGCCCTTCAATCGCCAGCGGCGCGCCAAAAATGTCGCCAACGTAGTGGCTGTAATAGCTCCAGTTCATCCCGAACTGAAATTCCATGGTAATGCCCGTGGCAACGCCGATGGCAAAGTTGATCCCGAACAGTGTACCCCAGAATTTCGTCATTTGCCGCCAGATCGGTCGGCCGGTCATGACATAGACGGTCTCCATAATCGCAACGATGATCGAAAGACCAAGCGTCAACGGCACGAAAAGAAAATGATACATGGCTGTCATCGCAAATTGCAGGCGCGACAGCTCAACGACATCCAATTCCATTTTGGCGCTCCTAGTACTGCCCCCTTGCGTCACTCACGAGGGGCGTTGGCAAATCAGCTGGGTGCGGTCTGAGCGACCAAAGATCGGCTCGGACACTCCAACGTCTCAGGTGGCAGTGTATGTTTGCACACCGGAAAGCTTTGGTGACATCGTCACTGAAGCAGCGGACAATCGGATGTGCCTGTCAAAAACCGGATGATCGACACCCCGGTGCATCGCAGCGACAATAAGGGCATCCGGAAGCGCCTTGCGCAGGTTATACAGTACGGTGTGAGCCGTAGCTGGATCGAGCCCCTCTGTCGGTTCATCCAGAATCAGGATTGCAGGCTTTTTCAACAGGATACGCGCAAGTGCCACACGTCGCGACTGCCCTCCTGACAGGCCCCTTCCGGCTTCCCCCAAGCGCGTCTCAAGTCCGTCGCGGCGACGCAGGTCATCCGCCAAGTCGACCACGTCAAGCGCGGCCCACAAGGCATCGTCTTCAAAATCACCGCTCAGTGACAAGTTGTCGCGCAATGTTCCGGCAATCAGACTGCTGCGCTGGGGCAAGACGGCAAGCGTGCGCCGCAAGGCCACCTCTTGCCATGCGCAGGGCGGCGTGCCGCGGATTGTGATCCCTGGCCCGTCTTGCAAACCCGCAATCTGCATTAACAGCGTAGATTTACCACTCCCCGATGGTCCGGTGAGAACAATCGCCTCGCCCGCGCGCGCCACCAGTGAAAGATCTGGGCGACAGATGGACAGCAGAGGTTCAGTGCGTGTCTCTGCGGCATCCGCCATGTCAGGTGGCGTAGAGACATACGGGACCACGCGCTGCGCGGCACCGAGCATGCGGCCCAGATCGGACACACCGCGTCGGAGCGGCAGCAGGGCTTCGGCAAGCGCCAAGGCAACGAAAAACCCTATCACCGCTTGCGGTGCTCCGATGTGTCCTGATTGCAAGGCATGTGCTCCTGCCAGAAAGGTAGCCATGGCAACCGCTGCTACAAGAACGGATAACAATGCGTCCGCGTCCCGCTCTGCCCGATCAAGACAGGATGCGGCCGCGCGGGCGCGCTGATCCATGTCGTGCAAACGCTGTTCCTGCCGCGCCAGTTGCCCACCAAGGATAAGCGCCTCGCGGTCGCGCATCATATCGATGACACCCCTGCGCAGTTGTTGACCGGCCTCCTCATTCTGTGTCGAAGGTGCGTTACTCCGCCGCGCAAGAAGACCGAAAATCAGTGCTGCGGCAGGGATGTAACCCAGAAACACTACCCATGCAGCAGACCAACCCACCACCAATACAAGCATGAATAGAACAATGAAATGCGTTGCCAGAGCCGCAGCAACCGGCATCACCAGCCTCAGGATCACCCCATCCAGCGCATCAACATCAGACACGATACGGATCAGCGCCGCTTCGCCGCGCAGGCCCATCAGCCCCCGTGCGTCCAGCCGCGCAAAACCCCGCAAAAGAACAACCCGTAACGCAGCCAGCGCACGCAAAGTCGCATCATGTGTCAAAAGCCGTTCGCCATAGCGGGCAGCGGCCCGCCCCAAGGCCAGAAATCTGACCCCGGCAGAGGGACGAAACACGTCAAAAGCGATACCGACACCGGCAAGCCCTGCGAGACCCGTTGCAGTGATGAACCATCCCGACAGCCCCAAAAGCGCGGCCCCCATCACAAGAACGATCACCGAAAGTGCCGCGCCGCGCGCCATCGCCCAAGGGTCTGCGCGCACAAGCAAACGTGCGATTTGCAAGAGCGCTCTCACCGCCGCACCTCCAGTTGCCTGTCCATCGCAGCCGCCATGTGCGGATCATGGGTCGCCACGATGATTGTGCGCCCTTCGCGTTGAAGCCTTTTCAGGGACGCTATGACTCGCGCCGCTGTGTCTGCATCCAGATCTGCTGTCGGCTCGTCTGCAAGGATCAGCTCAGCGCCGGTATGGATCGCCCGTGCCAGTAGCAGGCGGCGGGCCTCTCCTCCGGACACACCGCCACCCGTTTCGCCCAAACGGCTTTCAAGCCCATTGGCAAGCCGTTTCACGATGTCCTGCGCATCCGCAAGACGAAGTGCGGGCCACGGATCAGCTCCGCTCTGGCGGGTATCGAGCCAGTCCTCCAACGTCTCGTCCGGGAAATGCGGCCTCTGCGGCATCATGGCCAGCCGCCGTCGCCACGCATCAGCCGTTTTGCCGTCCAACACACGGTTACAGATCAGTATTTCACCGGTTTGGAGCGGCACAAGACCGGCAATCGCGGCAAGCACGCTGGTCTTTCCAACGCCACTGGGTCCGGTAAGCGCGATTGTTTCACCCTGACTGAGCGAAAAATCCGGCACCGTGATGCGTTGCCCACCAAGAGCGACCGCCGCGCCATTGGTGGAGATCCTCAGGGGGCCTTCAAGGCGATCAGATGGCTGTCCCGTTCCCACAAACGACACACGATCTGCGGCGTCCAGCGCGTCCAGTTCTGCCACCACGGCAAAGCCAGCCGCGCGGTCATGCCAGGCAGCAGCAAGTTGTCGAAGCGGTAGAAAGAACTCCGGTGCGATCAAAAGAAGGAACAGGCCTTGGCCAAGGGTCAGCCCCGCGCCCCACGTGCCAAAGGTAATTTCCCCCAGCAACGTGAACCCCACAAAGACCGCGACCATCGCCACACCAAGAGCCGAAAACAGCTCCAACACGGTGGACGACAGAAACGCCACCCGCAACACGGCCATGGTTTTCATGCGCAGACTTTCGGCACGGTCGCTGAAATCGGCCGCGGCCCGATCAACGGCCCCCAAAAGGCGGATATCAAGCATCGCGGACAGACGATCCATCACCATGTTGTTCATTGTGCCGATTTCATCCATCTGCCGACTGGAGGCTTCTTGCGCCGCCATGCCCACCAACGCCATAAAGATCGGGATTAGCGGACCTGCCAAAAGCAGCGTAAGCCCCACTACCCAAGATTGTGAAAAAGCAAGCGCAAGAAACAGGACGGGCAGGACATACACCCGCATCATCGCCACATGATAGCGTGTGATCCATGGCTGAAGCAGCGGCAGTTTCTGCACAATCAGAGATGCAATTCCGGCTGAACCTGTCTCGGCCCGCGCACGGGCCTCGCGGTTGATCAAACCGGCCCGTTCCCGCGCAATGATCCGGTCTGCAACTTGAAAAAGCAACGCGCCCGAGCGATGATCCAACCCGGCGCGCACCAGCGCAACGCCCAGAAAAAGAGCCGCGGCACGGAACGCCAGCTCTATCGCCGGTGCCCCCTCGATCCAGCCTGAGACCGCCCAGGCAATAGCCGCAGCTTGCACGGACCAGAGCGCACCTGCCAGAACGGAGAGCCACCCAGCAACGCGCAACTCCTGCAAGGCAGGCGCAATAATGCGTACGCGTGCCCGTTCCTTAATGTCCTGTTCTTGCCTGCCCAAACTCTTTGCTTTCAGATCAAGTGTTGACGTGCGGCAAGCTTTGCGCTGCAGCATTCAGAGAAAACACGCCTCTTGCTACGCGGGACAGGGCCGCAGGCGCATCTATCTGAATGCACCCCCGCTTTTGCTTGATCCAACCTTTTGCAGCGAAGTCCTTTAGACGCCGTGTGACAACCTCGCGGGCGGTCAGCAGATCGCTGGCAATGTCCGCATGCGTCGCGTGCACCTCGCGCGCGCAGGCATGACAGAGCAGCCAATCGGCGATCCGTTGATCCAGTCCCAGCGCATTGCGGGCCGAAATTCGTGAGAAAAAGGTGGGGATGCGTCGGGCATGACCTGAAAACAGGGCCTGCCTGAACTCAGGTCGGCCATGCACAAGCAGGACCAGACTTGTCGGCGAAAGCTCAAGCCATGTTGTTGGCACCATACATATGGCCCGCACGGAAATCGGACGTTCTGACAGAATAGCAGCTGTGACAGGCATGCAATCCTGCCCGTCCGTGGCCCTGCATTCGGCCCAAGGCACCTGTCGATCTCTGGTTCGGAAATGAATGGACAACTTGCCGCTTTTTACAATGATAAAGGCGCGGGGTGCCCCTCGCCATTTGCAGGCAATTGCACCGTCTCGGGCGGAACGGATGACGCCACCTGCATCAAGTACCGCACGTTCTAGCGAAAAAGGAGTGGACCGTGGACACATATTGCTTTCCTCACTCCCGGCCCGAACAGGACCGGGAGAGGTGTTGCCCGTCATTCAGCTGGGACAGACTGCACCGACGGGCGACGCGCGAAATGGCGGTGGTTGAGAATGAGCACAAGCACGATCATCGCGATCTGGCTGGCGATGGCCAGCGCCGTCAAAGACCAGTATGCCACGCCAAACTTGGCGATCAGATCGGCACCGACCAGACCCTTGTTGATCCAGAACTGTAACATCACGCTCAACGCGACGCCGGGGCAGATCAATGCGTACGCCCCTGCAGAATTGCCCTCACCGCGCAAGTAGGTTTCGGCATATTTCTGACGTTTGAGCACCAACAGACCAAGCCCAAGAAATACGATCTGCACCGCAAGGATTGTGGTTGTCAGCAACAAGGTATCGGCCACGCCACCATGGGCTTGAAACGTCGTGTGCAACCCGTGTTCCTGCCGCATGGTCATGATCCCCAACACGGTAAGGATCGGCACAACAACCATCAGTGTTGGCGCGCTTTCCTTGGCCGTGCCGTGGTGCAGCATCGAGTTGAAAGCGAGAATGGCTGCAATGACTGCATATAGTGCGGCGATTGTGCCCAGAACAACCGACAGGATCATCGAAATGCCAACAGTCGCCGCTACCGTACTCATCGACGCGGGAGCAGACATGCCGACAGCTACCATGGAAAGAGCAAAGGCTGGCAAAAGCTGCGCAAAGGAATTGTTGGCAGTCATGTCGAAAACGCCGCCTTCGCTCAACACCCGCCCCAGAAAGCGCCCGATCTGCCGAAAGGCGATATAGGCGATCAGGGCAAAGGCGATCAGGGCCATTGGAAAGAGGTATTCAACAACGCTCCACAGCCCGGGCACAAAAACCAGCCCTAGGATGAAACCGGCGTTCACGGTCATGGCAAGCGCCAGCGGCACCGCCAGAAATTGCGTTTCACCATTGGAATTGACCAGCTTTTCATAGCTTTGGGTGGCGCGAAATTCGGCAAACCGGCGCAGGTTCCAGATCAGCATTTTGATGTTGAGAAAGGCAAAACCGGCGATACCGGTTACAGCCACCAGAATTGCAGTTTTCATGGCCAGCGCGCCGCCATTGAAGGCAGCAAGGATGTCTTCGAACACCGGTACGGGCTGATCCGGGTGCGGCACCCAAAACATCAAGAACATGAAGAAAGTGACAGCAAGTCCCCCTGCCCCAAGCGAGGCGAGAAAGTAGAGCGGGGACCAATTGTCGGCGGGACGGCGATGCGATGTATTCATAGCGATTCTCCAGTAGTCATGGAGAATTCATGCCATGTGGCCCCCCCGCCTGACGGTGACATGATCACTGACCCCCCCGGCACCCTAGTCCGCATACGTTTCGTGGCGGAAAACATTTCAGTCAAATCGATGCACGATGGCGCAGGTTTCTGGGCGTACGGGCACCACCCTTACCAGCTACACTCTTTGCCAAATCCGTTATGGCTGTCGCGCCTGTAAAGCAGAGCGAATAACAACGAAGATGTACTTCGCACAGCATAGGATGCCGGACGACAGAAAGGGAGGCGCGCTGGATTATCCGGCCAAAAAGCAGACATTTCTTCAGCAAAATCAGACTTGACCAACCAAATCCAAAAATTTTACACCAATTGATAAGTGTCAATGCAGCTTCTATTTCTTGCGCAACACTAGGCAAACTGACGGCATCATCCCGGATATTTAGCAGCGAACCGTTGCGCTTCGGGACTATGATCTGGCGGCACACCGACTGTTTTTCCTGCCGCCTGATGAGATCGAAAGGACTCTAGCTAGGACAGGAAACAATCTCATGATCCAGATTTGGGAATACGCACTCGACAGAACGTTAAGGTCAATCCTGCGCGATGGCACGCTGCATGTGGTCATGCCCTCGGGCACCCATCACAGATACGGCAACGCCAGTGATCCTGAGATCACGGTCCGGCTGAAGGATGCCGCAACCGTTCGGCATCTGGCAGTGAACCCCGAGATGGCCTTGGGCGAAAGTTATATGAACGGGTCGTTGACGATTGACGGGGATCAACTGCAAGAGTTTCTGGGATTGATCGTCCGCAACGTCCAGCGTGCTGCGGGGAATCGGGTCTGGTGGCAAAAGCCGCTGTTGAAGTCGCGCGCAGCGTTGCGCTGGTTGGCGCATAACAACTTTGTGGAACGCGCACGCGGCAACGTGGCCCACCATTATGACCTTTCAGGGCAGCTGTATGATCTTTTTCTGGATGACGACCGGCAATATTCCTGCGGCTATTTCAAAGATCCAGCCGCGACTCTGGATCAGGCGCAGGCCCACAAAAAACAGCACATCGCCCGCAAACTGTTGATCGAACCGGGCATGAGCGTTCTGGATATCGGCTGTGGCTGGGGTGGAATGGCATTAACACTGGCGAAAGACTACGGCGCACAAGTTGTCGGCATCACCCTCTCCCGGGAACAGCATGCCTATGCAAAACAGCGGGTTGAACGTGAAGGACTGGCAGACAGGGTGGACATCCGGCTGTGTGACTACCGCCACGTGACGGAACGCTTTGACAGGATTGTCTCGGTAGGCATGTTCGAACATGTCGGGCTGCGCCACTTTGATCCGTATTTCCAGACCATCCACGACCGGCTCTCGCAGGACGGCATTGCCTTGATCCACACCATCGGCTGGGCTGGTCAGGCAAAGGGTACAAATCCGTGGATCGCCAAGTATATCTTTCCGGGCGGGTATATCCCGACTGTTTCGGAAGCCATGGGTGCTGTGGAAAAGGCCCAATTGTGGACAACTGACATCGAGTGCTGGCGTCTGCATTACGCATATACGTTGCGACACTGGTACGACCGGTTTCAGGTCAACGAAGAACAGGTCGCGTCAATGTATGATGACCGGTTTGTCCGGATGTGGCGTTTCTATCTTGCCGCATGCGAGCAGACCTTTCGTCATGGCCCGCAAGCGGTGTACCAGTTCCAGCTGGCACGCGAAATTGATGCTGTGCCACTGACCCGCGACTACCTGTACGACCATGCGCCATTACCGGCAAATATGCGCACAACCGGTGCCAGACAGCCGGTGCTTGTTGCACATGGAGGCCGCGCTGTTCATGCAAAAGAAACGGGCAGATCGCCTTCGATTTCCGCTAAAGCGCAGGGCGATGATCAACCGAACATTTCTGGCCGATGAGCATGCCCTGAACACGGTGCAGTGCCTGAGTGCAGCCGAAATGCACTCAGGCGTCGCCTTCAATTCTCCAGATCCGTCGAAGATCAGTGACAACATCTTTTGGTATTTTGAAATAGCGCGCGATCTCGGTGTCGTTCAGCCCAATATCCGCGAGCGATTCAAGGCACCGTTTCGGCGTTGGACCCAATATGTGGGTATATTTTTGCAACTCACAGGTCAGCTCGTCCCGATGAGACTGGATCTGTGGCGGAAAGGCCCCTCCGCCGGGGCCAAACTGCCGCAAGATATCAAGCGCAATGATGTTCTCCACCATGGTATTATATCACCTCCCCACAAGACTAAGTACGAACATGATCTAACGCCTAAACAAAATAATTAGCCGTCGATTGATTCCAATCAAATCGCCCGTCATGGATCATGACACTGGCAGAAATCTGCCGAGTGTACCGCCATGATCGGCAAGATCGGACCTGTGCTGAATTGATCCGCATCATTTCTGTCCGTGCTGGACGGGCTATAGGGTGATCCCGTCCATCGGAAGAAGATCATGCACGCAATGGTTCTGCACAAAGGCGCACCTGAACTGCGCCATGAGGAAGTCACGCTACCGCCCTGCGGTCCGCATCAGATACGACTGGCGGTCGAGGCTTGTGGTGTCTGCCGGACCGACCTGCACATCATTGACGCAGAGCTGACAGAACCGGTGTTGCCCTTGATCCCCGGACACGAAATTGTCGGGAGAATTGTGGAACTTGGCCCCGATGTTGACGGGTGGGCAGTGGGTCAGCGCGTGGGTGTGCCGTGGCTTGGGCGCACGTGCGGCCACTGTACCTACTGCCGTGCGGGCCGCGAGAACCTGTGTGATGCGCCCGGTTTCACCGGATATACGTTGAACGGTGGGTACGCTCAGGAATGCATCGCCGATGCCTCATATGTCTTTGCGCTGTCACGCGATGCGGATCCTGTTGCGCTGGCCCCTTTGTTGTGCGCCGGATTGATCGGATATCGCAGCTACAGCATGGCAGATGACGCGCTACGGTTGGGATTTTATGGCTTTGGCGCGGCAGCACATATCCTGGCGCAGATTGCCACCTGGCAGGACCGCGAAGTCTATGCGTTCACCCAACCGGGAGACCACGCCGCACAGCGTTTCGCGCGCGAAACGGGGGCGATCTGGGCAGGTGGATCTGATCAATCCCCCGATGTCTTGCTGGATGCGGCGATCATCTTTGCACCCGTTGGCGCACTTGTGCCCGCAGCGATCCAAGCGGTGCGCAAGGGCGGGCGTGTCATCTGTGCAGGTATTCACATGAGTGACATTCCGACCTTTCCTTATGCGGACCTGTGGCAGGAACGTCAGATCATGTCGGTCGCAAACCTGACGCGACAGGACGGCGAGGCATTCTTTCCGCTGGCTGAAAAAGCCGCTGTCAAAACCCGAACAACGCGTTATGCGCTCAAGGATGCAAACACGGCTTTGGACGACCTGCGAAGCGGGCGACTTAATGGTGCCGCAGTGCTTTTGCCCTGACACCGGTGTTTTTCCCGCCACGATTGATCAAACTCAATTCGGACGGGTCCATGGGATCGTAAGTTTGATCGCATGGAACATATTGCTTTCACGTTTTCTGATCGCGCTGACGCAGGTCGGCAATTGGCCAAAGCACTGGTCGCGCTGGAACTGGATCACCCGCTGATCTATGCGCTGCCGCGCGGTGGTGTGCCTCTGGCGGTCGAGGTCGCAAGAGCCCTCAACGCGCCTCTTGATCTGCTGCTTGTACGCAAAATCGGTACGCCGCATAATCCGGAAGTTGCACTTGGCGCGATTGTCGAGGGCGCAACCCGCGAGATCGTCATCAACATCGACGTTCAGCAGCAATCTGGTGCGGATGACGCGTTTCTTGCCCGGGGTGTGGCTGAACAACGAGCCGAACTTGAACGGCGCAAAAAGCTGTATCTGGGCGATCGACCAAGGCTGGACCCAACAGGACGAACCGTTGTTGTCGTGGATGACGGGCTGGCGACGGGTGCCACGATGAAGGCGGCCTTGATCGGGCTGAAACGCATGTCCCCAAAGCGGATCGTCGTTGCTCTTCCAGTTGCGCCGGAAACCGCCCTGAACGAGATATCCGATCAGGCCGACGACATCATTTGCCTGCATCCGGCAACAGCGTTCCGCGGCGTGGGCGGTTTTTATCAGGACTTTCACCAGTTGACGGACGACGAGACAGTTGCCTTGCTGGATCAGGTTCCAACCGCTTCGACACCAGCCGCACACACAGCTGTCAAGCGCACGCACAAACGACAGGTGGCAATTCCGCCGCTTGGGCTGACCGGCGCTCTCGTTGTCCCGCCCAATCCGCGCGGCATCATCCTGTTTGCACATGGCAGCGGGTCCAGTCGGCGCAGCCCGCGCAATTCCTATGTGGCGCAAAAACTGAACGAGGAAGGGTTTGCAACACTTCTGTTTGATCTGCTGACACCGGATGAAGGACGCGACCGCCGCAATGTCTTCGACATCCCGCTGCTGGCCGACCGCGTGGTTGAAGCGTCAATCTGGATCACCTCCGAACCTGATCTAGAAGATCTGCCACTTGGCCTATTCGGGGCAAGCACGGGGGCCGCGGCCGCACTTGTCGCAGCGGCTGAACTCAAGGGCCGGGTCACAGCAGTAGTGTCACGTGGCGGACGGCCGGATCTGGCGATGGATTTTCTGGCGCAGGTCGCGAGCCCGACGTTGCTCATTGTTGGCAGTCTGGATCATGATGTGATCGGGTTGAACGAGCAGGCCCTTGCCGCGCTGACATGTGATAAAAGGCTGAAGATCGTGCCGGGGGCCGGTCATCTGTTTGAAGAGGCGGGCACATTGGACATGGCCGTCGATCATGCCGCCAACTGGTTCAAGACCCGTCTTGGCAAACACGTGTCGGCAAAACCAAAACCTGCGCCGCTGCCCGGGACTGATACTGCCCGTGCTATTCTGCGCGCCGCTGCCGAACCCCTGCCCGCAATCAATGACCCCGATTTCGCCAATGCTTTTGATCGCTTCGGATCAAAGCGTGTCGTGCTCTTGGGCGAAGCATCACATGGCACCTCGGAATTCTACCGCGCGCGGGCCGCCATCACACGGCGCTTGATCGAAAATCACGGCTTTTCCATCGTCGCCGTAGAGGCCGACTGGCCCGACGCCGCAATGGTGGACCGCTACATCCGGCACAAACGCCCCGAGGCGATGAACCCGCCACCCTTTGCGCGCTTTCCCACTTGGATGTGGCGCAATGTGGAGTTCGATGCCTTTACCCGTTATCTGCACCGGTTCAACGGCTCAAGGGACAGCGACGCGCGCGTCGCGTTCTACGGGCTGGACCTTTACAACATGAATGCGTCGATTGCGGCGGTTCTGGCGTATCTTGACCGCGTCGACAAATCTGCTGCCAAGGTGGCGCGCTCGCGATATGCCTGTCTGGCGCAATGGTCCCATGATCCCGCAGCTTACGGGCGCGCGGCGCTAACGCATGGGTTTTCCGTATGCGAAGAACAGGTCACACAAACTCTGCTCGACCTGCTCAAGAAGCAATTGGAATACAGCGCGCAAGATGGTGACCAGTTTTTTGACGCCGCACAAAACGCGCGGTTGGTCACCAATGCCGAACAATATTACCGGTTGATGTATTACGGCTCACAGGTGTCGTGGAACCTGCGGGACCAGCATATGTTCCAAACGCTGCGCCAGATTCTAAGCCATGCGGGGCCGGACAAAAAAGCAGTGGTCTGGGCGCATAATTCGCACATTGGCGATGCGCGACACACCGATATGGGGCGCACCCGTGACGAGTTGAATATCGGCCAGCTGTGCCGAGAGGAATTCGGCGATGCGGCGGCCCTTATCGGATTTGGAACGGCATCGGGAACCGTCGCTGCCGCGTCCGAATGGGACGCACCGATGGAGATCAAAGATATTCGTTCTCCCCGCGCAGAAAGTTACGAAGCATTGTGTCACAGCGTCGATCTTGACCGTTTTCTGTGGGATTTTAAAAAGCAGCAGGCACCTGAATTCCTGCGGCTGCTGAGCCAGCAAAGATTGCAGCGCTACATCGGCGTCATCTATCGCCCCGAGACCGAACGCGCGAGCCATTACAGCTACGCCACCCTGCCCGACCAGTATGATGCTTTTGTCTGGTTCGACCAAACGCGGGCGGTCACGGCACTGCCTACACTGACAAACACCTCAGAGGACGAAACCTATCCGTTTGGCCTGTGAAAAGCCTTGCAGATCTGACTTTGACACCAGCTTGAGGAGGACAGAATGACACTAGAAACCCTGCGACTTTCCGTTTGGCCAAAATCTTTTGTGCTGTTCTTGACAGCGCAACACCCGCTTCCCAAATCCATTATCGGAGATGCCGAAAACGGGTCTTCAGGTAGTGGAATGACGGAAGGCTGGCGTGATGCAGCCGACCCTTTGGCTGCCATTCAGGTTCATCATGGCGCACGTGCACCGCCAGCCTGCCTGATCGTTCAGCAAACCATGCCTGACTGCGATCCAAACGCACCTCTCACAAACTGTTCGTCTGTCCGGAAGTATTCGGCGTCCTTGTCCGTTTCCGCCCGGAGCCGGTCGAGCATTTGATCAATGTCACACCAGAGTAAGGAGTATTCCAATGCTACAAACAGTTTTTTCCCCGCTGAGCACCAGCGACCCCTTCGCCGATATGCGCCGGATGCAAAATACGATGAACCGGCTTTTCAGCGGTGCCAGAGCGTCGGGCCAATCCGCGACCTATCCGCCGGTTAACTTCTGGGCCGGTGAGGACAGCATCGTGATGACCACCGAACTGCCCGGTCTGGGCGAAGAAGACATCGAGCTGACCGTCAAAGACACCATGCTGTCCATTCGCGGCACATATCCCGATCCCGAAAGCAACGACGACATCGTGTGGCATCGCCGCGAACGTGTCGGCGGTACTTTCCTACGCTCGGTTGAGCTGCCGTTCCGGGTCAATCCCGACCACATCGAGGCGCGCTTTGAAAATGGTGTCCTGACGGTCGAAATGCAGCGACCCGAAGATGACAAGCCCAAGCGGATCAAGATCAAAGCAAACTGAAACTACAATTGAAAGGAGAGTAACATGGCACAAGAAATCGCGGCACAAGACACACGCGATGTCACCGCTGGAAACGGTGATGCAAATCGCAGAGCGATGGCGTTTACGCCCTCTGTCGACATCTTTGAGCGGGACGAAACCACGGTGATCATGGCCGACATGCCCGGTGTGGCCCCGAATGACGTCGATGTGACACTTGAACGTCAGGTGCTAACCCTGCGTGGCACCGTCAATCCCGATGCGCCCGAGGGCTATCGCGCGCTGTCGTCGGAATACCGCGTTGGCGATTATGTCCGCATCTTCACGCTATCGGATGAAATTGATCAGGCCAAGATCAAGGCCGAATTCAAGAACGGTGTGCTGCGGCTTGAATTGCCACGCTCGGCCGAAACCAAACCCAAGAAAATCTCGGTCAAGGCAGCCTGACCTGCCATGCCAACCAATCAAACCTACAAACGGAGGACCAGAAAATGCAGATCAGCGATCTAATCCCATGGGGTCGGGACAAGGACAAACGACCCGCAAGCGAAAGCGAAAACGGAGCCAATCCGCTGGTCTCGCTGCAACGCGAGATCAACCATGTGTTCGAAGACTTCTGGGACAAGGTGGAAAACGGCTGGAAAGGGCGCAATGACGTGGTGGGCATGTTCGGCCCCAGCACTGATGTCACCGAGACCGATAAAAGCGTTGATGTCTCGGTCGAATTGCCCGGTATGAGCGAAGACGATATCGACATATCGCTCACAAGCGACGCGATGACCATCCGCGGGGAAAAGAAGATCGAGCACGAGGAAGAACGCAAGGGTGTCTACATGTCCGAGCGTTCTTATGGGTCGTTCTACCGCACAGTGCCGCTTCCTGCCGGTGTTGACGCGGACAAGGCCGACGCAAAGTTCAAAAACGGTGTGTTGACCGTCAGCCTGCCCAAAACAGCCGAAGCACAGGCCAAGGTGAAACGCATCCCCGTCAAAGCCGCATAACACTTCTGGGGCCGGACAATCCGGCCCCATCCCATAGGGCACAGGTATTGGTTGCCTTCCAGTGAGGTCAACACGATAGGGCGACCCTTGTATTTAAACTAAACGAAACCGCAATCGCCGCGTTTTGTCGGCCAAAGTGATACGCGTCGCCGTCTGTGTTTCTCTCGCAAGCCGCCAGACCGGTGAAATGACCCCGCTCCCGGAAAGGACGGTGATTGGCACGGAGACCGGCCTTGTCCTCATCCTTCCTGAATACGGACAACTGACCTGACTGGACGTGATCCAAACATCTGAGGCCCATTACAGCAGGGTGATTCCAAAACACGCATCGACCCCGGCCAGACGGTGACACCCGTTATCCTCAACCCGCCGAAGTGCAGCGCGCTGTCGACAACAGGCAGCGAAGGCATTAAAGGAACCGCCGCACCCCTTTTCCGTCAGCCAACACTTTGGCGACCCTACGTGGGCCACTGAAAGTCCAAGCCTACATTACTTCCAATAGTTGTTCGCTGCCGCAACGGTCTGGAAATTGATCGCAACAACCTGACTGGCTGCGGTTAACGCATCCACATCTTGTGCATAGACGCCGCGCAACTTCTCGCGGACAGCCTCGTCAGGCTGGGTCTTCTTGATCGCCACGCGCGACAGTTTGATAGCAAGATCATAACCCTCTTCGGGAGTTGCGGTGATCAGTGTTGGTAGCCATGACATGATGAGTCGTCCTTTGTTTCTGGTGTTTAGGCGTGTCGAACCTGCTGGAGTCATTCGATATTTTAAATGGTATTTACAATGCCTATTAATTCTTTATGACAGTGTCAACAACCAGCGAAAGGTACAGCCGATGTCCATTTCAGAAATTATCCTCTGGCCAGGTACAAAAATCTGCCAACGGTTCGGGATCGACCCGGAGGCAGACGCGGGCCTGATCCGCTGGATGATCAACACACTGTTTTATCTGATCGTCGCCCTGTTTGTCATGTGGCTGATCATGGCATGATGCGACCGCGCATAGACGTGACACGGGATCAGATCGCACAAGTCGTTTCCGCCTTTTATGCAGCAGTGCGCAGCCATGACGTTATGGGCCCAATCTTTGCGGCCCACGTCGACAAATGGCCCGAACACGAAGCCAAGATCACCCGTTTCTGGGCCAGCGCAATCCTGCTTGAGGGGTCCTTTGAAGGCAACCCGATGATGGCACATCTGCAAGCGGGCAACGTCGATCCGGAACACTTCGCGATCTGGCTGGCCCTGTTTGACGAGGTGCTGGAAGCGGAAATCCCGATGCCACAACGCAGTCAGTGGTCGACGCTTGCGCACCGCATCGGCTTTGGCTTGTCATCTGGGTTGAGAGACTCGCGCCGCCCCCGTGGGGCCGTGCCGACATTCTGATCCGCGCCGAAACCCACCACCGGAGTTAGCCAAATCGAACGGGCCATTTGATCCATCATGCAGCTTTCCAAATTCACCGATTATGCACTGCGCACGCTGATGCATCTGGCCGTCACAGAGGGTCATATGCTGACCACCCGCCAGATCGCGGACATTCACGGCGCAAAATACAATCACCTTGCCAAAGTTACACAATGGCTTGTGCGCGAGGGGTATGTCGCCTCTCTGCGCGGGCGCACCGGTGGGCTGAGATTGGCGAAGCCAACAGATGCGATCAACATCGGCCGGTTGGTGCGCAATCTGGAGAGTCAGAGTGACCTTGTGGAGTGCCTGCGCCCTGACGGGGGAAATTGTGTGTTGGCCCCCGCTTGCGGTCTGACCTCTGCGTTACGCGATGCACAGGATGCGTTTTTTGCCTCGCTCGATCGACTAACGCTTGCTGATCTGACCAAGCGTGACCCGCCCATGGCGCGTCTATTGTCACGCTTGAATACTGAAGACGTCTAACTGAGTTGCATCAACAGGCCCGCCATCAGGCGACCACGTTCCGAGAGGCTGTCCACTTGGATATGTTCGTTCAGCGTGTGCAAACCGTTGCCCCGCACCCCAAGCGAGTCGAGCGTCGGGATGCCCATCGCGCCAGTGAAATTGCCGTCTGAACCACCCCCCTGAGAGCGGCCCTGCATGTCAAATCCGATGTCTTTGGCCAACCCTTTGGCGATCTCGAATATCTTCATCGTCCCGTCCTGATCCGGTTTCCAAACCGGACGCGTCACACCGCGTATTACCTCAAATGTCACTCCGTCCACGTCGCCCTGCAACGCCATCATCCGAGCAATGCCATCGTCAAGGTCTTCTTGTTTCTTCGCCATGCTCAACGCTTCTGCTTCACAGGTCGAAGAGACACAATTCACCCACTGCCCTGCATGGATCACACCAACGCTGAAGGTGCAATCAGGGCCGGTCATATCCTCGATTTCGATGATCTTGCGCGCCATGGCAGCAATTGCGGATTTACCATCCGACAGGCGGGCACCTGCATGACTGGGTGCGCCGATCGTGCGCAAGTTGAAACGGGCGATTGCGTAGCGCCCGATGGTCACGCCGCCGTCCTCGTGGCCGGGTTCGGGGACCAGAACGTATTTGTTGCGTGCGGCTTCCGCTTCGATCAGGCTTCGGGTTGAGGGGGTACCGACCTCTTCATCCGGTGTGAACAGCACCGTCACGGGCAATGGTGTTTGTAATCCTGCGTGGATCAGCTGGCGGATGGCTTCAACGCTCAGATAATTTCCGCCTTTCATGTCCATGATGCCGGGGCCGTAGCAAATGTTGCCTTCGCGTTTGAAGGGCAGCGCCTCCAACGTGCCGATGGGATGCACCGTGTCCATGTGTCCCGCGATCAGGATACCCGGCACGCGGCCATGATCGGGATGCGGGATTTTTGCACGTAAACAGCCGCCAAATCCCATGCGTCCCGGAATGCGTTCAACACTGGCGATGCCAGCCAGATCATAGGCGGCCATATCCATCATCCGGTCTACGGCAGCAGCGTCGTGGGTCGGGCTTTCACACTCGATCCAGGGGCGCAGCCCCGCCAGCATTTCGTCATCGTCAAACGGCAATCCAAGCGGATTCATGAAGGTGTTCCTTTAGGCAGCCAGACGCCGCTCAACAATGCGCGCCATGATTGACGCGCCGACGGGCAGGATTTCAGGGTCGAGGAAAAAGCTGGGGTTGTGCAGCCCTGTGGTGCCGGAATGGCCGATCTTGCAATAGGCCCCCGGGATCACCTTGAGCATATCTGCAAAATCCTCAGAGCCGGTGGCGGGTTCATCGGTGCTGGATATCTTGTCCTTGCCCACAATGTCAGCAGCGGCCTCCATATAGGCATCTGACAGGTCGGCATCGTTGACCAGCACGTCAAAGATATTGCGCAAATCAATGTTGATCTGCACGCCATAGGCCAGCGCAAACCCCTCACAAAGTTCGCGCATGCGGCTTTCGGCGAGTGTGCAGACCTCGTCTTTGAAATAGCGGATTGTGCCTGCCAGTGTCGCGGTATCCGGAACGACGTTATAGGCGGAACCCGAGTGGATTTGGGTGACCGACAAAACGCAGGTATCCAGCGGGGCCACGTTGCGTGACAGGATGGTTTGCAAGCTGGCAACCAGCGCGGATGCAATCACCAGCGGGTCTTTGGATTGCTGTGGCATCGCGGCATGGCTGCCCTTGCCCTGAATGGTGATGTCGAAAAACGACGCGCCCGCCATTGCCGCGCCTTTGCAGATCCCGAACGTGCCGGGATCGCCACTGGGCCAGTTGTGCATGCCGTAGATTTCATCCACCGGAAAGCGGTCGAACAACCCGTCCTTGATCATGCCACGCGCCCCGCCCAGACCTTCTTCGGCGGGTTGGAAAATCACCACGGCAGTGCCTGCAAAATCGCGGGTCTGTGCCAGGTGTTTCGCCGCCCCCAGCAACATCGTTGTGTGGCTGTCATGGCCGCAGGCGTGCATCACGCCGGGGTTGGTGGACGCATAGGCAAGGTTGGTTTCCTCGTTGATCGGCAGCGCGTCCATGTCGGCGCGCAACCCGATACGGCGCGGACCTTCACGGTTGCCCTTGATGATGCCCACAACGCCTGTGATGCCGATGCCAGTGTGCACCTCATCCACGCCGTATTCGCGCAGTTTGTCCGCCACGATACCTGCGGTGCGCACTTCGGTGAAACCGATTTCAGGGTGTGCATGCAGGTCTTTGAAAATGGCCGTCAGCTCATCAGTGCTTTCGTGGATGATTGGTAAAACAGACATGTGATCAGTCCTTTATCGGTGCAGTCTCAAGGGGCTTCGGAAAAGGGGCGGAAGTTGGCAAAATCCCAATGCCGCCCAGGTGCCGCTGAAATCAGGGCTTTGGTGTAATCCTGCTGGGGTGCACCAAGCACTTGCGCAGCAGGGCCATACTCGACCACACGACCATGTTGCATCACAATGACCTCGTCGCAGATTTGCGCCGCAACGCCAAGGTCGTGGGTGATAAACAGGATGCCAAGGCCAAGGCGTTCCTGCAATTCGGCCAGCAACTCCAGCACCTGCGCTTGCACAGAGACGTCGAGTGCAGACACCGCTTCATCGGCCACCAGCACATCGGGGTCCATGGCAAGGGCGCGGGCAATCGCGATACGCTGTCGCTGCCCGCCAGAGAATTGATGCGGAAAGCGGTCCACAGCACTGGCAGGCAGACCCACGAGTTCCAGCAATTCACGCGCACGGGCCATTGCCTCGTCGCGGGACACACCAAAGTTCAATGGTCCCTCAATGATGGATTGCCCCACCTCGATCCGCGGGTTGAGCGAACGCATCGGGTCTTGAAACACGATCTGGATGTTCTTGCGTTGCGGTTTAAGCTCTTTCTGGCTGAGCGTTGCAATATCCGTGCCGCCGACGTTGATTGCCCCCGATGTCGGATCAATCAGCCGCATGATACAGCGCGCAACAGTGGATTTGCCCGAACCACTTTCACCCACGATACCAAGTGTGCGGCCCTTCATCAGTTTAAGGCTGACATCCTGCGCAGCCTTCACTTCACGGGTGCGGCTGAAGAATCCGCCGCCGCCATAGGTCTTGCACATATTGTCAGTGCTCAGCACGATCTTGTCCGACATGCTGTCGCGTGCCACGCGCGGCACCTGACTGGGTACGGATTGCAACAAATCCCGGGTATAATCCGTTTGGGGATGACGCAGCAGGCTGTCGACGCTTTGCGTCTCCATCACCTCGCCCAGTTTCAGCACAGTCACGTCATCGGCAATCTCGGACACAACGCCCATGTCATGTGTGATGAACAGTACCGCTGCCCCCTGCTCCTCGCGCAACTCGCGGATCAGGCTAAGGATTTGCGCTTGTGTGGTCACATCGAGCGCCGTTGTGGGTTCATCCGCAATCAGCAGTTGCGGACGCATGACCAGCGCCATCGCGATCATGATGCGTTGACGCTGCCCGCCGGACAGCTGGTGTGGAAAGCTGCTGTACATCTTGTCGACATCAGGCAGATGGACATGCTCCATCATTTCGATCACGCGCTTGCGGCGCTCGGATTGTGAGAGGTTGGTGTGAAACTCCAGCACTTCCTCGATCTGTTGGCCCACGCGGGCCACAGGGTTCAACGCCGTCATCGGCTCCTGAAAGATCATCGACATGCCGGTGGCGCGCAATTCGCGCAGACGCGCAGGGCTGGCGGACAGCAGTTCCTCGCCCTTCAGCTTGATGGACGACCCCGAAAGCGGCGACAGAACCGGTGGCAGCAGTCCCATCGTGGCCAAGGCGCTGAGCGATTTTCCCGATCCACTTTCGCCCACCAGACACATCGTCTGGCCCGGCTCGATAGAGAGGTTCAAGCCTTTGACAACCTGCGAGTCTTCCTCACCGTTCAACGCAATACGCAGATTGCGGATGTCCAGAACACTATCGCTCATCTTTCGATCCCCCGCTTGGCCATGCGCGGATCAAGTGCGTCACGCACCGCGTCCCCCAACAGGTTGATAGACAAAATCACAACCGAGACCACAAGACCGGGGAACAGCACGATACCGGGATTGATTTGGAAATAGATACGCCCCTCGGCCATGATGTTGCCCCAGCTTGGTGTTTCAGGATTGATGCCTGCGCCAAGGAACGACAGGATCGCTTCGGTCAGAATGGCGGAGGCACATATATAGGTGCCTTGGATGATCAGCGGCGCAATGGTATTGGGTACCAGATGGCGGCGCATGATTAAAAAGGTGGAAGAGCCAGCAGCAATCGCCGCCTCGACATAAGGTTCTTCGCGGGCCGACAAAACAAGGGAGCGCACAAGGCGCACCACACGCGGCACTTCGGGGATGGTGATCGCGACAAGAACCGTCCAGAGGCTTGCGCCCCAAAGCGATACAATCGCAATCGCCAGCAGGATGCTTGGGATCGCCATCAGGCCATCCACCATGCGCATCAGGACTGCGTCAATCCAGCGGATATAACCTGCAAGCAAGCCAAGGATCAGACCGAAGATCACGGCAAAAATGGCCGCAGCGACGCCAACAACCAAGGAAATGCGTCCCCCGTAGATGATCCGCGAAAACAGGTCGCGGCCAAAGGCGTCGGTGCCAAGCCAGTAGGTTTCGCTTGGTGCTTTCAGGCGGACGGAAGGCGACAGCCGCACCGGGTCATGTGGCACAACCCACTGCGCAAAGAGCGCCGAAAGAACAACAATCACCAAAATCACAAAGGCTGTGAAAACAAGCGGGCTGGACGTGACGATTTCGCGGGTGCGCGAAAGCGGCGAGACGCGATCCACCGGCGGAACAGAAGTCATTTGATCGGTCATGAGTAGCGGATCCTCGGGTCAAGCAGCACATAGGCGATGTCGATCAGTAGGTTGATAACAACGTAGATCAGCGAAGCGAGCAGGATCACGGCCTGAATCACCGGATAATCCCGCGACAGTACGGCATCGACAGTCAGTCGGCCCAGACCCGGCAGGTTGAACACGCTCTCGGTTACAACCACGCCAGAGATGATCAGCGCAAAACCGATGCCAATCACGGTGATGATCGGCACCGAACAGTTGCGCAATGCGTGGCGCATCAATACACGGCTTTCGGGCAATCCTTTGGCGCGCGCGGTGCGCACATAATCGTCACCGAGAATTTCCAGCATCGAGGTGCGCGTGATCCGCGCAATCAGCGCGATGTAGAGCAATGTCAGCGTGAGGGTCGGCAGCGCGATACGGTGCAGGAACTGCCCAACGCCGTCACCGATCGGCTTGAACCCCTGAACCGGGAACCAGCCAAGTTGCATCGAAAAGAGCGAGATCATCAGGTAGCCGATCACAAAGACCGGCACCGAGAAGCCAAGCACAGACAACAACATCACGAAGCGGTCGATCAATGTACCCTGCTTCCAGGCGGCGATAACGCCCAAGGGAACGGCGATGATTACCGACAGTGTGATGGTGGTGAGGGCCAGAGAAATTGTAGGCTCCATCCGGTCGGCAATCAATTCGATCACCGGCTTGCCGGACAGGATTGACGTGCCAAAGTCGCCACGAAGCAGATCACTGATCCAGCTGAAGAACTGTACAAACAACGGGTCGTTGAGGCCCAGCGAGTCGCGGATTGCCTCCAGCTGCTCAGGCGTCGCGGTGTCGCCAGCAAGGATCGCGGCAGGATCACCGGGCGTCAGGCGCAGCAGCAAAAACACAAAGAGAGCAACAAAGCCCATCACCGGAATCGCGGCCAACAGGCGTTGCAGAATATAGCCGAACATGCGGCGACCTCTCAAGAATTCGGGCAGATCTGGATCTGCGGCAAGAAGGAAAAGATACCCGCCCCGTGTGGATCACGCAGGGCGGGCAAAGGTCACTTACTTAGAGATGTTCCAGAAGAACGGTGCAGGACCGTCCAGAACACCTTCCAACTGGGAATTCCAGGCGGTCGGGATGAAGTACTGTCCGATCGGGGCATAGACACCCTCCTCGTAAGCAATCTTCTGGATTTCCTCAGCATACTTCTTTTGCTCGTCCAGAGATCCGGAGGTGGCATATGCCATACGCAGCTCTTCGAGTTTTGGCACCTCGGGCCAGCCAAACCAGCCGCCATCTGGGCCTTTGCCGTTGACCATGTTGTTCACCAGCGGATTGAACACGTCCGCGCCGACCCAGTTGGTGATGAACATGTTCCAGCCACCTTCCGCAATTGGTGCCTGACTTGCACGGCGTCCCACAAGGGTCTGCCAGTCCATCGCCTGCAGATCGACGACAAAGCCGGCATCGCGCATGGCTTGTGCCACAACAACCGGCTGTGTGCGCAAGGAGCCCACGTCAGTCGGATGCATGATCACAATGGGTGTGCCGTCGTATCCGGCCTCGGCAAGCAGCGCCTTGGCCTTGTCCATGCCGTTGCCTTTGACAAGGGTTTCGCCCCCGACATCAGACGCCAGCGGTGTGTCACAGACAAACATCGCACCACACAGGTTGTAGTAGTCTGGGCTGCCAACCAGCGCGTCCAGAACATCCTTTTGGTTCACCGCGGCAATTGCCGCTTTGCGGATCAGCGGATTGTCCATTGGCGGATGCAACGCGTTAGGGCGCATGATCGTCTGGAACCCCATCTTGTTGAGGTTGCGCACAGTGATCTCGCTGTTGGCATCAAGGATCGGCAACAAGTCATTTGGCGGAGATTCCCAATAGTCGATCTCTCCGGCTTGCAGCGCATTCAGCGTGGTCTGATCGTCAGAGACAACCACCCATTCAACGCGGTCCACTTTGACCACCTTACCACCTGACGCCCAGCTTGCGGGCTCGTCTCGCGGTACGTAGTCTTCGTTCTTGGCATAAACCGCCTTCACGCCGGGCTGGAATTCATCCGCAACCCATGTGAACGGGCCGGATCCGATTTGTTCCGGGATCGGCTCTGTCGAGGGTGTCTCGGCCAACCGCTTGGGCATGATAAACGGCACGTTTGACGATGGTTTTGCCAGACTGTCGATCACAAGACCATAAGGCTCTTTGAGATTCATGACGAACACATTGCCGTCACCGGACATGCTGTCGACAAAGGTCATCAGAACCTGACCCATGCCGTCACGCTCGCCCCAGCGGGCGATGGACGCAGCAACGTCTTCGCCCGTAACGGGTGCGCCGTCATGGAATTTCAGCCCGTCACGCAATGTAAACCGGTAGACAAGCCCATCATCAGACACTGTATGGCTGTCTACCATCTGCGGCTGTGGCACCAGATCGCTGTCGAGCGCATAAAGCGTGTCAAAGATCATGTAGCCGTGGTTCCGGCTCATGTAGGCTGTGGTGAGGATCGGGTCCAGCACGCGCAGCGCGGAGTGTTTCACAGCCGTCAGGGTCTGGGCAAAGCTTGGCCCCGCCATCAGTGCCATACCGGCAACTGTCGCGGACAGCAGCGAGTTGCGCAGCAGACCGCCAAGCCTCGGCGACTTGGATTTCAAGGATTTGGATAGGTTCATTCGTTTCTCCCTTGGTTGAAAGTTTTCGCGCCAGAGTTTTGGTACCCTTTGATGCGCATTGGTTGTCTCGTAGATTCCTGTTCAGGCGTGTGCCTCTTGTCGGATATCAGGGGGGTCGAAAGCGCGCCCCAATGGTTCCAGCCGCATGCCTTTTGCCAGATTTCGGAATGGCAGACTGGCGGGACTGGCCGGCATCGGCCCCGGTGCAGTGCAGGTCAGGATCACTTCGGCAATCGGATCAAAATCCGCGCGAAAATGCACGGAGCTTTTGTTGACCAGTATCTTTTGTTCGGTTGGTTCGATCCCGACAAAACGGTACATCTCCTGATCCGCCATTTGCGCTTTGTTGCTGGTCACAACCACGCGCACATCGCCAATCCGCAGACAGGCAGACGGCCCCAGATCAAGCGGCGCACCACCATAGAACGGGCCGCTGGCGACCAGCTTGCCGTCGCTCAGGGTTTCAACGGTGAAGGTGGCCTCAAACGGGCTGTCGCCTTTGATGTTGGAAAATCCGCCCAAGGCGATGGTGATCTCGGCCCCCTGCCCTGCAGCATGTGCAGCTTTGGCGGCGTTCGGATCGACCATGTTTCCAAGTGCTGCACCTTTGGCATCCTGACGCACCAAAGCGCGCAACATGCCCGTGGTGTTGCTGTCCCCACCTGCACCGGGATTGTCTTGCGTGTCGGCTATGACCACCGGACGGGTCGCGCCTTCTGCGATGCGCATCGCCTCGATGACACCCGCGTCAGGATCGTAGGTCTTGCCAACAAAGTCTTTCTCGGCCGCGAGGACAGCCTGTTCGATCCTATAAGCCGCCGCGTCTGTTACCGCCTGCGTTTCGCCGTAGCAGATCACTGTCGGGCCGCAGCCCTCGAAATCCGCGGCTGGAAATCCAAAGAAGAAAGACGTGCTTGAAACTTCGCCCCCCTCGACCTCCGCCACCAGCTCATAAAGCCCTTTGGCCGGAAACTCGCGGGTGCTTTGCCATGCTATCGGCACCAGAAACGGCAAGCGGCGAAACGCTTTTGCGAACGGTTTGCCCCTTGCCATCAAACGGTCCAATTGCACCGCAGCGCGGCGTCCTGTCTCGGCCATATCCACGTGCGGATAGGTGCGAAAGCCCACCAGCATATCGGCATTGTCCACCATCTTTTGTGTGATATTGCCGTGCAAATCCAAGGCCGCAGCGATCATCACATCAGGACCTACCGCTGCCCGCAAGCGGGCAAGCAACGCACCCTCTCCATCGTCTTCATGCTCGGCCACCATCGCGCCGTGCAGATCAATGAACACGCCATCCAAAGGCAATGCAGCTGTGACGCCTTCGATAATCTCGTCCGATATCGTATCAAACGCGTCTTGCGAGACATGCGCCGACGGGATCGCCCCCGCCCAGAGCACAGGCACAATGTCCCATCCAGTCGATTCGCCATGTGCCACGGCACCGCCAATGCCCAGATTGATACTCTTGCTCTGAGATATCAGGTCAACGCCCCGCGCCAAAGGCATGTAGCCGCCACCCTGCACGAAATCAGCCATCAACGCCTTTGTCGGCGCAAACGTATTTGTTTCGTGCAAAAATCCGGCCATCGCCACGCGTTTTGCCATTAGCAGCCCCAAAAGTTGCACGCCGTAAACGCGCAAATCGAAAATCCCCAGTGTCGCGCAAGTGTATTGCGCTGCGATACACTTGCATCGTAGAATGATCGTAGGATTTTGCTTAACCGTGAGTCAACAGGTTAACCTTGAGTAAAGAGAACTTAACACGAAATCGGACCCGTGCCGAATCCGGCTTGCGCGGTGTCAGCGACGCACAGCGATCTGATGCACTGCATGTGCAGTCGGTCGAGCGGGCAATGAATGTGCTTTCGGCCTTTCATCTGGCGGACGGCCCCATGACTTTGTCACAGCTTGCCAAAGGCGCGGGCATGGACCGCAGTGCCGCGCAACGCATGGTCCACACGCTGCGCACGCTTGGCTATATCCGGCGCGACGAAAGCGGCAACGGGTTCCTGCCCGGTATCCGTATTCTGGATCACACGTTGGATACATTGCGCCTTGATCCGCTGGTACGCCGTGCGACGCCAGTGTTGCAAGAATTGCGCAAATCGGTGCGCGAGCGGATTGACCTGTCGCTTTTTGACGACCTGCGCATGCTTTATGCCGTACGTTTGCAAACCAAACGGCAAAAGTTTTACACCACGCTGGTTGGCCATTCCGTACCAACTTTTTGCAGCTCCGGCGGGTGGGCGGTCCTGTCCAAGCTGTCTGATGAACAGGTCAGCGGCATCGTGAACCGGTCGGACCGCCGCCCCTTCACGCCCGATACCCTGACCGACGCGCAGGATATCAAAGCGCAGGTTCAAAAGGCCCGGGATGACGGATATGCAATTGCAACCAACCAAATCCTGTCCGGTGAGATTGCCGCAGCCTTCCCCGTTCTGAACACAAAAGGCGACCCTATCGCCGCCATCCACATCGCCGGATCGTTGGCCGAGTGGACGCAGGATGAGTACATTCAACGCGTCGTCCCCTTGGGACAAGAAGCGGCGCGCGCGATCAGTCAATATTAGAAAGGTGCCACTCATGGACAGCTTTACCTTGGCGGGCCTGTCGGCCCCTGCCAGCATTTCCATTGATACGTGGGGCATGGCACATATCCGTGCAGCAACCCCGCAAGATGCCTTTTTCCTGCAGGGCTTTAACGCCGCACGTGACCGGCTCTGGCAGATTGATCTGTGGCGCAAACGTGGGCTCGGCTTACTGGCAGCCGATTTTGGCCCCGGCTATCTGATGCAGGACCGCGCTGCGCGGCTGTTTCTCTATCGTGGTGATATGGATGTTGAATGGGCGTCATACGGGACAGATGCCCAAGACATCTGCACCGCCTTTGCGACCGGCATTAACGCAGCAATTGATCAGGTCAGCGCGGGTAATCTGCCACTGCCACCGGAGTTCAGCGACCTTGGCACCTTGCCCGCCAAATGGCAGCCCGAAGATGTTGTCCGCATCCGCACCCATTGCCTTGCACGCAACGCGTCTTCCGAACTGGCGCGGGCGGCGGTGCATCATTTGGCCGACCCTGAAATTGATCTGCTGCGCGTGCCTTTGTCCCCGCCGGTGCCGGACAGTGAATGGGCAACAAGCAGCGACATCCGCCAGCCCGACGATGCTTTGGCGGTCTACGGATTGGCCACTGCGCCTGTGACATTTTCGCCCGAGCGGTTAAACGCACCATTGGAAGACGCCGCGCTTTGGTCAGCAGTGGATGCTAACAAGACCGTCCTGCGCGCCACGCCCGCCATGGAAGGTTCCAACAACTGGGCCATAGCCCCTGCCATGACCGACACAGGCCGCGCCATTATGGCAAGCGACCCGCACCGCGCCCATGCCGCACCTTCCCTACGCTACATGGTACATCTGCATGCACCCAGCATGAATTTGATTGGTGCCGGAGAACCGTCATCGCCCGGCGTTATGGCCGGACACAATGGCAGCGCTTCTTTCAGTATGACGATTTTCTGCGCGGATCAGGAAGACATCATGGTTTACGAGACCTTGCCAGAGGACGCCGCCCGCTATCGCTACGGCGACGATGCCGAAGCGATGGTCGAAATCAAAGAAGCCTTCGCCGTAAAAGGCCACTCCGATCAGACCCTTTCCATGCAGTTCACCCGTCACGGGCCCGTCGTCTACCAAGACGCTAAGCGCAACATTGCTGTCGCGATCCGCACGGTCTTTACCGATCCCGGCACTGCGCCCTATATGGCCACGCTCAAAACCATGCGCGCGCAGAGCATGGCCAGCTTTCGCACGGCGTCCCATACTTGGGGCGCGCCCTCGGCCAACCTGATTTATGCAGACATGGGCGGGGATATTTGCTGGCAACCGGCGGCCTATGTGCCGCGCCGAACCGGCTGGCGCGGACTGGCCCCCGTCAGCGGCGACGGACGGTTCGAGTGGCAAGGATACATGACCGCCGCCGACCTGCCAGCGATCGAGAACCCTGCCTGCGGTTTTGTGCATACCGCCAATGAAATGAATATTCCCGAGGGGTGGGACCACACAGGCAAACCTTTGGGATTCGAATGGTTCGAGGACGGGCGCGCAGACCGCATTGCTGATGTCATCAGCAGCGGAGATGCCCGCAACATTGCTGGCAATTGCGCGTTACAAACCGACACCGCGTCAGCCTTTACCAACCGCTTGCTCGCAATGCTGCCTGCCGCCATACCAGCCGCGATCAAAGACCTGTTCGCTGGCTGGAACGGCAAAGCCGAAATGACCTCTGCAGCCTCATTGCTCTTCGAGATGTGGCTTTCGAGCCATCTGCGCCCTACCTTGTTGAACCGCGTGGCACCAGATGCCGCACTACGTAAATTTCTGATCCCCGGCAACATCCCCACCGTTGTAAGACTGCTGGAAGGCAAACACCCGAACCTTGCAAAACAGGCGGGCCTTGCCGATCCTGTGGCCCGCGATGCGTTTCTTACGGAAACACTTGCTGCTGCGTGGGAAGACGCGCGCAACCGATTTGGCGAGGATTCGCGGGCATGGCGCTGGGGGGATCTGCACAAAGGGTGGTTCGACCATCCGGTTACCCCTGTAAAGGAAGGGTATGATGTTGGCCCGCTGGACAAGGGCGGCAATTCCACCTCCATCATGCTGGCGCATTACGAGGCCGCAAATTACCGCGTGACCGTAGGGGCCTCTGTGCGGATGGTGGTTGATGTCGGCGCATGGGACAACAGCGTCTGGATAAATGCGCCGGGACAATCAGGCATTCCGGGTGATCCGCATTATGACGATCTGGCAGCGATCTGGGCGCGGGGTGACTACGTGCCGATGCTTTATAGTGAAGCAGCTGTGGATGCGGCAACAAAGCGACGGATCACCTGCCTGCCCGCCTAAATCCGGTTCAGTCCACACCAGCCCGCAATGAACAACGCCAACAGATGCGTTAACTGGCGCACCGACTCCAGCTCGACCCGTTCGTCAAAGCCGTGGATGTTCTGCGCGCGCGGGCCGATACAGAATGAAGGGATGCCGTAGTACAACCCGTAAAACCGCGTGTCTGTCAGCGCGGTCATCTTACTTTCCTGCATCACTGCGCCCGCGCCAAAAACCCCCTCATAGGCGGTCTGCATAACGGCCAATGCCGGATCGGCATCTTCGTCCAACACATAGCCTTCGGCCTGAAACCCGTTCCAGATGACTTCGGGTGGATTGTTTGATAGAAACGGATGGTCACGGGACGCTGTCGCCACACAGGCCGCGATCTCGGCTTTGGCCGCATCCAGATCCTGACCCGGCAAGATACCCATGCGGCAATCCACATCACACCAAGCGGGCACGCTGGACGCCCAATCGCCGCCCTTGATTTTACCTGCATTGAAGTTCAGCGGATGTGGCACGTCACCATACACCGGATGATCAGCCGCACGGGTGTTCCATCCCGCCTCCAGCCCTTGCAGGGCCTTGATCACGTCCATGCTGGCAAGGATCGCATTTGATCCTTCCCCCGCCACCGAAACATGCACGGGGCGTCCACGGACAGCCAGACGGAACCACAACACACCAATTTGTGCGCGGTTGATATAGAAATCAGAGGGTTCCGGCAGGACAGCCACATCTGCGCGATAGCCACGTTGCAAGGTGGAGAGCGCCCCAAGGCCCGTGCTTTCCTCTTCGATCACGGATTGGAAATGCACACGGGCCGCAGGCTCAAATCCGGCACTTTTCAAGGCATCCAGCGCAAAAAGTGCTGCAACGGTGCCTGCTTTCATATCCCCGGCACCACGCCCGTGCATCCAGCCTTCCTTGATGACCGGAGCAAACGGCGGTGTGGTCCACATGTCGACGGGTCCGGTTGGCACAACGTCCAGATGTCCTTGCAGGATCAAGGAGCGGCCTTTGGTTTCCACCGGCTGATGGGTTCCGACAACCGAACGCGCGCGGGAAAAATCGCCCATGATCGGCCCGAACCCTGCAAGGTGTTCCAGATCGGCCAGCGCGATGGTCCAGTCGTCCACGGCGTAGCCCCGCTGGCGCAGCGCGTCTGCCATAAAGTCCTGTGCCGGTCCCTCTTCAAACCGCAAGCTGGGAATTCGCACAAAATCCGCGAGAAAGGCGGTCTGCCCGTCAAACCCTGCATCAACGGCTTGCGCAATCTGTTGCGCCACGCCCTGAGGGATTTCGAGCGCGGTATCAGACAAGGTCATCAGTGTCCCTCATTTGCAGTTCAACCCACCAGTGACGGCAGAAACAACACAATGCTTGGAAAGGCGACCAGCAGCGCAATTGTCACGGCATCGGCAAGGAAGAAAGGTGTCACCCCTTTGAACACATCCTGTACGGTCAAATCATCACGCACACCCGCGACCACAAAACAGTTTAGGCCGATCGGCGGTGTGATCAGACAGAATTCAGCCATCTTGACCACCAGAATACCAAACCAGACGGCGCACATCGGCCCGGACATCCCAAAGGCAGAATCCACAGCAGCGACGTTTTCGCCACCGTTAAGGGCCATGACAGCCGGGTAAACCACAGGCAGTGTCAGCAGCAGCATGCCAATGGCATCCATGAACATCCCCAAGACAGCATAGGCCAGCAGGATACAGATCAGGATCAGCAGCGGCGACATGTCCAGCGCGGTGATCCACGCGGCAAACGCATCTGGCAATTCTGCAAATCCAAGGAAACGTACGTAGATCAAAACGCCCCAGATGATCGTAAAGATCATCACCGTCAGCTTGGCAGTCTCAAGCAATGCTTCCTTGAGCTGGTGCCAGCGCATTCCTTTGTACAGCGCCATCAGGAAGACAATGAACGCACCAACCGCGCCGCCTTCGGTGGGCGTGCCCCATGCATCGCCGAAGGGGTTATAGACAAAGAAGATAATGATCACAACCACGGCCACAATGGGCAATGCCGGTGGCAGGGATTCGAAACGCTCACGCCATGTGAAACCGGTTACGGGCGGGCCCACCGTTTTGAACACGACGGCGATCCCGATGATCATGCCCGCATAGACAACTGCGGAGAACATGCCGGGGATGAACCCCGCGAGCAGCAGCTTGCCAACGTCTTGTTCTACAATGACAGCATAGATCACTAGAATGGCGGAAGGCGGGATCAGGGAGGCCAGCGTGCCCCCCGCCGCCACAACACCTGCGGCGAATTGTTTATTGTAACCGACCTTCAGCATCTCCGGAATCGCGATACGGGCAAACACCGCGGCGGTTGCCACGGATGCCCCTGAAACAGCCGCAAAGCCAGCGGTCGCAAACACGGTAGAGACAGCAAGGCCACCCGGCACCCAAGCAAACCAGCGTTTGCACGCCTCGAACAAGGCTGACGTCAATTTGGCGTAATAGGCCAGATAGCCGATCATGATAAACACGGGGATCAGCGACAGGACTTGCGCCGACACCTTGGAGTGCGGCGTGAGGCCCGCAATCTTGACGCTGATCTCGATGGATTTCCAGAACTTGTCGGGCGCATAGTCAAACCCGTTCCAGCGTAGCCAAATCAGTCCCACAAAACCGGCCATAGCTGCGGCAAACGCCACGCGCATGCCGATCAGGACAAATACCAGCATGCCGCCACTGACCCATAGGCCAATATCAATCGGTTCCATCGGTCAGTCCTTCCAGTGCTTCCGCCTCAAGCATCGCCTGTTCCGCGATTGTCAGGTTCAATGGCACAGCCACAGGGTTATCCAGACCAAGGATAAAGGCCCGCCCGTAACCCCAGGTTTGTAAAAGTAATCGCAACACCAGCACGGCGAATGCAATTGGCACCACCAGCTTGCTGGGCCACAGCGGGATACTGATGTCGATCGTACTGTCGCGGCTGCACAGCGGGCGGGTGCAGTCAAAAGAGCGGACAAAGTGCTCCCATGCCCCCCATGTCAGGGCGATCACCAGCACAAGGATCATCACAACGGTGATCAATTCAAACAACCACAACGTCCGTCCCTTGAGGGAACCGACCAACATGTCCATGCGGATATGGGTGCCGTCACGCTGTACATAGGATACGCCCATGATGGCGATGATCGGCATGGCGGATTCAATGTAATCGACATAGCCCATCATCGGCGCGCCAAAGAACTTGCGCGAAACCACGGAATACGCGGCAAGGAACATCAAAGAAAAAATCGCAAACCCCGAGAGCAGCGCACAAAACCGCTCAATCGGTAACAGCATTCGGTCGAGTTTACTGAGAATACTGGAATCTTCCAGCACAGCGCCTGAGCCTGCCATCTTATGCCCCCCCAAAGGTGCAGGCGGTCATGTTCCCGCCTCCGTTTTTTGATTTCAGCGGGGGCAGGCCACAGCCCGCCCCCGCCAGATTGATTTAACTGCCGTTCGCTTTGGCCTCGGCCAGCGTTTTGACAACCAGATCGTACAATTCCTGTCCCGGCAGGCCCTGGCTTTCCATGTCGGCAATCCATGCATCGCGCGCGGGTGCCGCTGCGGCCTCACGGAACGCATCAATCACTTCCGGAGCGATCTCTACCTTCTGGACGTTTTTCTCGGCCAGCAGTGAATCCCACTTGGTCAGCAACTCACCGTAGTTGGTCAGATAATACTCAAGTGATTCATCCACAGAGGAATCAAGCGCCTCGCGCTCTTTATCCGACAGCGCCTCGTAGGCGTCGATGTTCACAACCACAGGGCAGTTCACCGTGCCGGGGTTTAGGTTTGCCGTCCACCAGTCCGCACGGTTGATTGTGCCATAGCTCAGGTGAGCGTGCTGAGGGAAGGCGACCGTATCCACAACGCTTGCTTCCATTGCCTGATAAGCCTCGGTTGCAGTGACGGATGTTGGCACAGCACCAACAGCCTCGAAGGCCTTACCAAGACCACCCGTGGCGCGGACGCGCATGCCTTTGAAATCTTCAAGAGTCTTGCGAGGATCACCGGTGCCGACGATGTTGTATTGCGGCATTGGGGACGTCATCAGCAATTTGGCATTCCACTGCGCCATTTCATCGGCAGCAGCAGGATGTGCATAAACAGCCTGCGATACAGCGCGTTCCTGTGCAAGGTTTTCAACACCAAGGAAAGGCAATTCAAGCACAGTCACAACACGGTTCTTATCAGGGTGATAACCGGCACAGAACTGGGCCATCTCGAACGCACCGATGGAAATACCATCCAGGTTCTCGCGGTTCTTGGACAAACCGCCATAGCTTACGTTCATGGTGAATTCACCACCGGTCTTTTCAGAGACCAGTTCGGCAAGTTTTTCGATGTGCTCTGTAAATGCCCGGCGTTTGCCCCAAACAGATACGTTCCATTCGGTTGCCGCAGCTTCGCTTACGAACGCAAAAGAAAGAGCGCAAACGGCTGCGCCGCTCAAGAATTTCGTCATTGGTGTCTCTCCTGTTGATGCGCGCTATTTCCAGCGCGCTTGGGCAAGAGGCTAGCGCGGCGATCCGCCGCTGCCAACCCCTGCTGCTACTTCAACTCCACCTCAACAAAGGACATTTTTGTACTTCCACCGTTAATAACGTTGTGGTTCACGCCATGGTTGCGTCGGTAGGTCGTTCCGGCCTCCAGCGGCACTTCGCGGCTTTGTCCACCCGGTTCTTCCAGCAACATCGTACAGTCGGTCAGAATAGTGATAACATAGTCCATGCCATGCTCGTGCCAGCCTGTTTCTGCGCCGGGTTCAAAATCAAAACGCGTGACGCGCACACGCTCATCATCAATGATCTGTGTGGCGATGGCTTGTGGTCTGCTCATTTGAAGGCTCCTGTTTATAACTCGTTGTATTTTTTAACTGGCATCCGGAATCACCACGATATTACCGACGTGGGATTTTTCAAGGAACGCGGCCTGTGCCTGCTTGAGTTTTGACAGTGGATAGGTTGCGGCCAGCAAGGGTTTGATCTCTCCCTGTTCGATGTAGCGCAAAACGTCCCTAAAGATATGTGGTGCAACCATCGTGGAGCCCTGCAGTGACAGATCGTTGAGGTAAAGCGTGCGCAGGTCCATTTCGACCATCGGCCCCGCAATCGCGCCCGAACAGGCATAGCGCCCGCCCCGGCACAATGCGTCGATCAGTTTGGGCCAGTACGCGCCCCCCACAACATCACAGACCACATCGACCTGCGCCCTGCCGGTCGCCTGATGCAAGGCATCACCCAGATTATCGGGGGCGCGATCCAGCACCACATCAGCCCCCAGACCCCGCAGGATTTCGTGTTTGGCCGGGCTGGAAAGCGCAATCACATACGCGCCCCGCCGTTTGGCTAATTGTACCAGCGCAGATCCGACACCGCCGGATGCACCGGTGATCAGCACGCGGTCCCCCTCGCCGGCATTTGCGCGGGCCAACATCCCTTCGGCCGTGGTGTAAGAGCATGAAAAGGTCGCAAGTTCAGCGTCGCTCAGCCCGCTGTTCACAACGCCTACATTGCGGTGATCCACTTTTGTGTATTGGGCAAAGCCGCCGTCACATTCCGACCCGTAATACCCCGTTGTTTCGCGGTTCATCGGATCATCCCAATTGCGTAGCCAGTTATCCGTGATCACCCGTTTGCCCATCAGGTCAGTCGGCGCGTTCGAGCCAACGGCAACCACAATGCCCACCACATCCGCCCCCTGAATGCGCGGCAGACTAACCGGTGCCCCGCCCCATGACGGGTCCGCCTTGTCCGTTTGTGCCGCGCCACTGCTATCGGTAGCTCCTGTCACGCTCTTGGAATACCACCCCGTGCGGGTGTTCACGTCTGTGTTGTTCAATCCACAGGCACCCACCCGTATCAACACCTCGTCCGGCCCTGCGGTAGGACGGGGCCAGTCGCGATGAAAGCGCAAAGCATCCATGTCGCCGTGTTCATGCAGAACAAAGGCATCCATCGTCTGTTGTTCGTCGCTCATCTGCGGATTTCCTGTTCGTGATACTATTGAAGCAGCATGAAACACCTGACAGCAGATTGTAAGTCCACAACGTGTGGCAGCACTATTTGCAACGGGGGCACCCCCTGTTTCTTGACAAAATTGCCAGTTTTCAGGCGCAGCTCCCGCCACACAGCAATCAAAATTTACAAATCACCCTGGTTTTCAGAAAATTATTTACAAGGAACCCCATCGCTTCCAGTTGCGTATTCCTTTCCCACGCTAGCCCGTTATGATCCCGGACAAGGGAGGAACGTGTTGTCTTTTGAATGCAACATGTTGCCACAAGACCGCCAAGGGAGGGATCATCCATGTCCGATACAGCCACCAAAACCTATCCACCATCCAAAGCGATGGCGGAGCACGCCCATGTTGATGCCGCGCGGTATGACGCGATGTATGATGCCTCGATCAATGATCCTGACGGTTTCTGGCGCGAGCAAGGAAAGCGTGTTGACTGGATCAAACCGTTTACCCAAGTGCAGGATGTCGATTACACCTTGGGCAATGTCCATATCAATTGGTACGCGGATGGTGAGTTGAACGTCTCTGCCAACTGCATTGATCGCCACCTTGCCACACGCGGCGACCAGACCGCTATCATTTGGGAACCTGACAGCCCTGATGAGGATGCGCTGCACATCTCTTACAAGGAACTACACGCCAACACGTGCAAAATGGCCAACATCCTGCGTGACATGGGTGTGGGCAAAGGTGACCGCGTCATCATCTATATGCCAATGATTCCCGAAGCGGCCTATGCCATGCTTGCCTGTGCGCGGATTGGTGCGATCCATTCGATTGTGTTTGCGGGTTTCTCTCCTGATGCCTTAGCAGCACGGGTCAACGGATCGGAGGCCAAAGTCGTGATCACCGCGGATGAGGCACCACGCGGCGGGCGCAACACGGCGTTAAAAACCAACGCGGATCAGGCTCTTTTGCACTGCAAAGACAGTGTGAAATGTCTGGTGGTGAAACGGACAGGTGGCCAGACCACATGGGTCGACGGGCGCGACTTTGACTACAACGCGCTTGCGGCAGAGGCGTCCATCACATGCGAACCGGAAGCCATGAACGCCGAAGACCCACTGTTCATCCTCTACACATCAGGCTCCACCGGCCAGCCCAAAGGCGTTGTGCATTCCACCGGTGGGTATCTTGTCTTTGCGTCCATGACGCACGAGATCACCTTTGATTATCACGATGGCGACATCTATTGGTGTACGGCAGACGTAGGTTGGGTCACGGGGCACAGCTATATCGTCTATGGCCCGCTCGCCAATGGTGCGACCACGCTGATGTTTGAAGGCGTACCCACCTATCCGGATGCCTCTCGCTTCTGGCAGGTCTGCGAAAAGCACAAGGTGAACCAGTTCTATACCGCACCCACTGCTTTGCGTGCGTTGATGGGCAAAGGCGACGACTTTGTGAAAAAGGCCGACCTCAGCAGCCTGAGACTGCTTGGCACTGTGGGTGAGCCGATCAACCCCGAAGCGTGGAACTGGTACAATGAAGTGGTTGGCGGCGGGCGTTGCCCGATTGTCGACACATGGTGGCAGACCGAAACCGGCGGTCATCTGATGACCCCCCTGCCCGGCGCACATGCGATGAAACCGGGTGCCGCGATGAAACCGTTCTTTGGCGTGAAGCCTGTTGTGCTGGAACCAACCACGGCCGAAGAGCTGACGGACAACCCAGCCGAAGGTGTTCTGTGTATCTCAAGCAGCTGGCCCGGTCAGATGCGCACTGTCTGGGGAGATCACGAGCGGTTCGAAAAAACCTATTTCTCCGACTATCCCGGTTATTACTTCACCGGTGACGGGTGCAAGCGTGATGCAGATGGTGACTATTGGATCACAGGGCGCGTGGACGACGTGATCAACGTCTCCGGTCATCGCATGGGTACGGCAGAAGTCGAAAGCGCCCTTGTGGCACACCCAAAGGTCGCAGAAGCGGCTGTTGTCGGGTATCCGCATGACATAAAAGGCCAGGGCATCTATTGCTATGTTACCTTGATGGGTGCGGCCGAGCCTTCCGAAGAGCTGCGTGTCGAATTGCGCAACTGGGTGCGCACCGAAATCGGACCGATTGCCTCTCCCGATCTGATCCAATGGGCACCGGGCCTGCCCAAAACCCGTTCAGGCAAGATCATGCGCCGCATCCTGCGCAAGATTGCTGAAGACGATTTCGGCGCACTGGGTGACACATCAACACTGGCAGAACCTGCCGTTGTAGATGATCTGATCGAAAACCGGATGAACCGCAGCTAACGCACAAGCGGTCAATAAATAGCACACATTCGACGCGATCCCGACCTTAAACAGTCGGGATCGCGTTCTACCTTCTGGTCCAAAGCACGCGGCGTACTATGTTCCAAACGGGGCGTGGAGCATTTCAAATGCTGAAGATAAGAGGTTAAGTGATGGGCATCTCTGGACAAATCAATGTGACCGTGGCACCGCAGGACACAATGGAAACTGACCTGACCACGTTCGATCCGACAGACGGGCGCGCCCTGCGCAGCGCCTTTGGCCGTTTTGGCACGGGCGTCACCGTGATCACTACGCAGACGGCGCAGGGTCCATTGGGCATGACCGCAAACTCTTTTTCGTCGATTTCGCTCGATCCGCCTCTGGTGCTCTGGTCTGCCGCTCTGCGCTCGAAACGCCATGATGCTTTTGCACAGGCACAGCAGTTTTGCATCCATATTCTGGGTGCCGGCCAACAGGACTTGGCCAACCATTTTGCCGGACAAGGGCATGACTTTTCCGGCTTTGAATGGGTCTCAGGTCCAGACGGTGCGCCACAGATCAAAGGCTGCCTTGCCGCGTTTCATTGCGAAACATTCGCGATCCATCCCGCTGGGGATCATTCAATGATCGTGGGCGAGGTCAAACATGCCAGCGAATGCCCCGGCGAAGGTGCCGGGTTGCTGTTTGATCAAGGACGCTTTGGCACATTCACACCAAAAACCTAGTAGTCCTTTTCGTAGAATATTCCGATACCGCTGTTGCCGTCCGACCCCAACGTCGCCTTGCCCTTCAGGTGCTTTGTGATGTCGAGGTTCAATGACACCTCGCCGGAACCGTCAGAGGCAGCCGTGATGTCGGTATAGACGTTTTCGGAGATATACTTGCCCGCACGCACCGCTGTGGCACCGCTATCGGTTGTGGTCACATCCAGATCATCAAGACCAAACCCCTTGCGCAAGTTCGAGATCACACCCGCCCCGCCGCGCCCCGCAAGTGTCGCTACCGCATTGGCCAGTTGCAGCGCCTGAATGGGCGATATTTCGGACAGGTTACGCCCGAACAGAAGTTGCGCCAGCACCTCGTCTTGCGGCGCGGCTGGCGTCGCTTCAAAGAGAACTTGGGGCGAATCCGCCGGTCCCTGAACGATCACGCGCACTTCACCTGTTGCTGTACTTGTGGCCGAAACAAACCGGATAAACGGAACCAGATCCCCCTGAAACTGGATCGATCCCTCGACCAGATCAAATCGCTTGCCCAGAATATCAAGCCGCCCGCGCTGCAGATCGAACCGCCCCGCCGAGATGACGCGGTTTGTGGTGCCTGTCACGCGGATACCGCCACCAAGTTCTGCGTCCAGACCGCGCCCGCGCACAAAAATCCGGTTAGGCGCATTCACCGTAATATCCAGTTGATAAAGACCGCCGCGCGCATCCGCCGGATCAGTCCCGTTTGCTTCGTTTTCCAGACCCGCTTTGCGACGTGTCGCCATGACCGGTCTTGTGGCACCGATATGATTAATCGGCGGAATGTCCCCGATGCTGGTCAACCCCGTCGAGGGAACTGTGACATCGGTTTCTCCGATATCAATCCGGCCGGAAATCAACGCGCCACCGCTCAGCGGTCCGGCCAGACGCAGCGCGCCGTTTAGAGATGTGCGGTAAAGTTTCGGATCTGTCAGCACAAGGTTGTCCACACCGATTGATAGGTCCGCCGCAAGTGAGGCATTCAGCACAACACTACCCGCGACACGGACACTTCCGCCATTCACCGCGTTGCCTCTCATATCAATCTGCGCGCGGCTGTTTCCAAGTCTCACATCAGCAGTGATGCCTTCCAGCGCGGTCCGCAGGTTTGGCGCGGAAAACGATGCATCCGACGTCCGGATTGTCCCCGCCACCGACGACAACGCAGCCGGCCCTCTGACCGCCAGATCAAATTGCGCCTGACCTTGCAGATTTCGCGGTGCCAGAAACGGACGGCTGAGACCAAGGGGGGCATTGCCTGTCACGTTCAGATCAAGAGTACCGCCCGCATTCACCAACCCTGCAACCCGTGCCTGCGTTCCGGAGGGACCAGTTGCATCTGTCTCGATGAGCCATGTACCGCCCTGCTTTCGCGCTGAGCCGTTGACGCTGAGCGGACCGTTTACCTTGTCCACCAATGCCCCGATATTCGGCATGTCTGCTGTGAAGGTCACATTGGCACTTGGCCCCGTCACCAGTCCCTGAACAACAGCGCGGGCGCTGTAAGGGCCGCTTGCGTTGGTATCCAGAACGATCCCGTTCGGGGTCTGACGCACCACACCCTTTGCCGCAACAGGTCCGGAAATCCCGGGGGCCAGCGGATTGATGTTGGGTATTGAAGCATCAAAGGAAAGCCGCATATCAGGCCCGCTGGCCAGCCCCTCCACCGTCGCACGCGCGCCGTAAGGACCCGTGGCATTGGTTTCGACCACGAACCCTTTGTCGGTCTGGCGCAAACGGCCTGTGGCACCAAGCGGGCCGTTCACCTGAGCCACCAATGGACGCAGGTTTGGTATCGACAGATCAAAATTCACATCAAGAACAGGTGCCACCACCCCTTTGATCGCGGCGCGCGACTGGTACGGACCGGTTGCATCTGTTTCGATTTTCCATCCGTCCAATGTGGTGCGCAGGGTGCCTTGCGCTGTCACAGCCCCGTCGATCTGATCGGCAAACGGCTTCATATCCGGCACATCCGCGGTAAAGCGCAGCGCCGCGTCGGGGCCGGTTGCGCGACCTCTGGCCGTGAGAGTGGCGCCGTATGGTCCGTCGGTGGCCGCATCTATTGTCCAGCCGTTTGTGTTTTGAATGGCCATTGCAGTGACGCTGACCGGACCATCATACTGGGGCAAGACAAGGCTGATGTCCTTCAGCCGGAACTTCGCGCCTGCGCTGCTGTCTTTGGTGCGCAGCGTTGCAGCCCCCGTCAGACTAAGCGCGTCATTTGCCAGGACCAGATTACGCAGCAGCGTGCCCGCTTCGTTCCGCCGGGCGGTGAAATCAAGCTTTGTCAGACCTGCGAGCACCGCATCCGCCTGCGGGATGCCCAGTGCCAGATCCTGCGTGGTACCGCTGGCTGTCAGATTGAACTGCCCGCCAAGCGGCGTCACGTCCCCCTTGAGCGCAAGTTGTGTCTGGCCGTCAATCTCGCGACCTGCCAGTGCCGAGAAACGGCTCAAGTCAGACGCGGTAAGCGTCGCATCCAGAGTTGTGTTCAGGCCCGTTTCCAGTCCCGCGATTGCGGCCGCGCCGGTCAAGCCATAATCTGTTCCAGAAAGGTCCAGCCCCGTGATGCGGATCGGCTGATCTGCGGCGTATACAACCCGCGCCTTGCCGTTGATCTGTGTACCGATGGCTTCGGCCAAAGCGGCATCCAGCAACTCAAGTCCCAGCACGTCAAAACGCACATCTCCGTCGAACTGGCCTACCCGCCCGACATCCGCCTGCAAGGTGCCGTTCAGAGCCAGTGTCGACTGCGCAATCTGTCCCTCTTTGAATGACAGTTTCGCGATATCGAACAACGCCTCGATCGCATCCCCATTACCAGCGTCATAATCAATCCGCAGGTCCACCCCACCAACCATGGTCCCCTCACCGCCGACAGGCAGCAGGATTGGCGTTCCATCCGGGTTGGCAACCTTGCCAGTGATATCAATCAGCGTCGGCCATTTATCGGCATTCAGTGCCAATTTGCCCGCAAGACTGGCAGCCTGTGCGTCAAGCGCAAAAGAACTGACCTCGACCGCGCCATCCCCTTGCAGCAACGCCGCGATTTTCAGACGGACTTCATCGCCAAAAAAATCACGATAACGGGGGGCCAGAAGGGCCGTAATGTCGCCGCCAATATCCGCGCGAATGCTGCGATCCGGCGCGTCACTGCCCAATCGCGACGTTTGCGCGCCAAGGGTGACTTGCCCGGCAAGACGTTCCTGTCCTTCGGTGGTCACACTGATATCCGCCGTGAAGTCATCAAGCGGGCCGCTGCCTTCCACCATCAGATCAACATCCGGCTGGCCGGGGATGTTCAGCAGGCGCGCTGCGATTCCCTTTTCACTTTCCTGCAATTGCAACAGCAGATCGATCAGCTTTTCACTGCGGTCGAGATTGGCCTTGATGACAAAGGTGCCGCGTTTGGCATCCGTGCGTTCCGCTGTCAGATCAATATTTGCCACGTCGTCATTCAGACGGGCCGACGCTTTGACAGACAACTGCGCGGCTTCTCCCAGCAAGGGCGCGCCAAGGTTGATTTGCGCAATTTCAAACTCCTCCAGCCGGATTGCGACCGGCAAGTCGGGCAAGGCAAAGGGCTGCGCCTCTGCGTCTGGCAGGGTTTCGCCTTCTGTAATCGGTGCGCGGGGAACATCGAGCTTTTGCGCAGTCAGGCTGTCGACCTCAAGACGCCCCCGCAGCAAGGCGGAGCGGTTCCACACCAACACAACGTCTTCAAGCGTGAGCCAGATGCCTTCAACGTCCGCAATGGTCATGCGATCAAAGCTGGCCTGCGAACTCAGCGCCCCTTTGAAGCCGTCGATGCTGACGGTCCGGCCCGACCCGCTCAGCGCATCCTGAATCGTCCGTGTCAGGAACCCTTTGTCATCTTCCTGAGCGGACGCCATGCTGAAACAGCTCAGAAAAATGGCCCAACTTGCTATGATAAAACGAAATATCCGCATCAGAACGACTGCCCTATGCCGATGTAAACCTGAAATTTATCATCCGTTTCCGGCCCCGATGTGGGCACCGCAATATCGACCCGTATGGGACCTATCCCCGTGTTGTAACGCAATCCAATGCCCGCACCAGAGTGCCATTCACCCGACCCGTCGTAAAATTCTTCGGACCCGACATATCCGCCGTCAACAAAGCCGACGATGCCAATTGTGTCCGTGACACCGATCCGCGCCTCGGCAGTGAGCGCGAGAAAACTGCGTCCGCCTGCGATGTTGTCATTTCCCAGATCCACGCCAAGCGACTGGTAGGGCTGACCGCGTACAGTGCCACCACCACCCGAGTAAAACAGATAGTCTGCCGGTGCCTGACTGAGTTCAGGTCCGTAGACCGACCCCAATTGCCCCCGCAGGGCCAACGTCACGGGCCGCGTTTCGCCAAATGTCCGGTAAGCGCGGGCATCGACGTAGGTCCGCAGACCATTGTCCGATCCGCTGACAGCCAGAAAAGGCGTGACGCTGGCATTCAGATAATAGCCGTTCTTGGCATCCAGCTTGTCGTCGCGATAGTCAAACTGCGCGCCAAGCGGCAGCGTCAGCAGCGTGTATTGGTTTTCACCAAAAGCGTCGCGCGTTTCCGCGCGGCGCAGACCAAGGCCCAGCGTATAGCTGCGTTGCTCGGTCGCGATCCGCTTTATCCCGGCCTCGACGTCGAGCTGGCGTGAGAAGTAATTCACCTCGTCCAGCTGTTCGATCTTGGCAAGGGCATAAAAATCCGTGTCTTCATTAAAGGTCGCCGGACGTTCAAAGCGGACGCCGATCTTGTAATCCTCACCACCCGAATTGCCACCGATGCCCCTGATCTCGCCCTCAACGCGCAAACGCTCTGCCCCACCCAGAAGGTTGCGGTGCAGCCAAAAGGCGCTGAGTGTCAGACCTTCAAGCGAGCCTAGCTCGGCTCCAAATCCGAAACGGCGCTTCGGGCTTTCGGTCAGTTGCGCCGTTATGGGCAAGGTGTCATTCGGGCCGATCCGTTCTGCCTCCAGCAAGGCAACGGCACTGAACGCGCCAGTGCGACGCAAACGGTTCGCGGCAAGCCGAAGCTCCTCGGGCGTATAGACCTCGCCCGTGGGCAAGCCCGCAATATCAATGATCCGTTGGGTACGCACATCCACATTGCCCGTCACGCCCAGCGCACCAAAGCGCAACTTCGGCCCCGGTGCCAGACGCAAATCAGCGTTGATCAAACGATCCGGATGGCGCGCCGTCAGGTTCTGTTCAGCCAATTCCGCCTTGGCATGCCCCTGATCGCGCCACCCGTCCACCCCTGCGGAAACAGTGGCTTTCAACGCGCTCAGGCTGGCGGTTTGTCCGCTGGCAAATGTCTCGGGAAGTGTGGTTCCGGGGGCAACTGGCGCAATTCTGGCCGTGCCGAATTTGAATTGTGGTCCTGTCTCAATCGCAATCACTGCGCGACTGATCGCGCTTGGTGGCTGCACGGGGGGAATGTCAGCAGCGTCTCTGCCGTCCAGTTTGATTTCGATAACGGGGCCAAAGTATCCGTTGTCATAGAGCACTGCCAATAGGCGCCCGTAGTCAGCCTGCGCCGCTGCGACAACTTCCTGACTGGAAGGCTGTGTCTCTGCCCCTGCCTGCTCGACCAACAAGGAACCACCCGAAAGTGTCTGATACAGATCACTGCCTTCGGGCACGCCCGTCAATTTTACATCAGCCGCACTCAGCATGGAAGCGCTGCCGGCAAACGCCGCTGCACAAGCTACCGCTGCCAAGCGTCTGATGAACATCTGCTCTGTCATCGTTTTCACACCGTCTGCCCTTGGTTTTCCGCCAGTTTGCTGCGGTTGTCCGCCGTCATTGCCTGCCGCATGGGTCTGTTCGTCTAGATAGTGTGATGTAAAGCCAAGTCACACAAAGGTGCAAACGCTCAATCCATGATGCGCAACAAAGTGACCCATTCTATGTCTTTTGACGTAGCGGATGCGCACCTAGATGCAGCGCCCTCCGTCGACTTCCATACACACCCCTGTCACCATGCTGGCCTCATCAGAGCAAAGGTAACAGGCCGCATTGCCCATATCCTCAGGCGTCGAAAAGCGCCCCATCGGAATGGTCGAGAGAAACTTCGCGCGCATCTCTGGCGTGTCTTCACCCATGAACATCTTCAAGAGCGGCGTTTCTCCGGCAACCGGATTGATCGCATTTACGCGTATGCCGTTTGGAGCCAGTTCAACCGCCATACCTTTGGTCGCATTATTCATCCACCCCTTTGAGGCGTTGTACCAGTTCAGCCGCGGGCGCGGACTGACACCGGCAGTAGATGCAACATTAAGGATCGCACCGCGGCCTTGGGCCTTCATCAAGGGAACGATATATTTTGCAGTCAGATAGACCGACTTGCAATTCACTGCAAAAACCTTGTCAAAATCCTCTTCGCTGACCTCTTCCATCGGGGCGGGCATGTGGGTTGTGCCTGCGTTGTTGACCAGAATGTCGATCCGGCCGAAGTGATCCATCGCTGCCGACACCATGAAACGCACGCTTTGCTCATCTGCAACATTGGCCTTGCACGCCTGTGCATTCGCGCCAAGTTCCACAGCCAAGGCTTCGGCCCCGTCGATGTTAAGATCGGCAATAAGGACACGCCCGCCTTCCGCAACAAACTTGCGCGCAATGCCTTCGCCAAATCCGGAAGCGCCACCTGTCACAATGGCAACTTTATTCTCTAACCGCATGATTTTTATCCTTTACCCGTGAAACGCTGCAACAGTTTTCAATGTGGTGAAGCCATAAAGTGCCTCGAACCCTTTTTCGCGTCCATGCCCCGACAAACCGGTTCCACCAAACGGCAGCTCCACACCGCCCCCCGCACCGTAGTTGTTCAGGAACACCTGACCTGCCCGCAGGCGTTTGGCCATGCGCATGGCGCGCGCGCCGTCTTTTGTCCAGCAACTTGCAACAAGGCCGAACTTGGTCCCGTTGGCGATGGCGACAGCGTGATCTTCGTCGTCGAACGGGATCACAACCTGAACCGGGCCAAAGATTTCATCCTGTGCAAGTGTGTGATCAGGAGCAACTGCGCCAAACAAGGTAGGTGCCACATACGCCCCACCACGTGGTGCACCGTCCACAACCTGCCCTTGGGCGGCCACTTCCAGATCGCTCCCTTTGGCAATGAAGCCCTCTACGATGTCCTTTTGACGCTGTGACACCAACGGGCCAAGGTCCAGATCCGACATCGCAGGTCCGGCGCGCAAACCGCTATAGCGGCCCGCCATTGCGGCCAACACTTCGTCATACCGGCTGCGATGCACCAATATACGCGAGGACGCAGAACATGTTTGGCCCGCATTCTGGATGCCCGCGTTCACCAAAAACGGCAGCGCCGCGTCCAGATCCGCGTCTGCGAACACCACTTGCGGGGATTTGCCGCCCAACTCAAGCGTGACCGGCACCACATGCTCGGAGGCCACGCGCTGTATCAGTTTCCCAACCCCGACAGAACCGGTAAAGCTGATGTGGTGCACGCCTTCATGTTCGGTCAGTGCCGCCCCTGCCTCGGCTCCAAGGCCCGGAACAACATTCAGCGCCCCGTCCGGCAGTCCCGCACGTCGGGCAATTTCGCCAAAGGCCAGCGCCGTCAGGCAGGCTTCTTCAGCGGGTTTCAAGACACAGGCGTTGCCAGTGGCCAGCGCCGCCCCGACCGACCGGCCAATGATCTGCATCGGATAGTTCCACGGGATGATATGCCCTGTTACGCCGTGCGGTTCGCGCAGGGTATAAACGGTGTACCCCTCCATGTAAGGAATCGTCTGCCCGTGCAACTTGTCCGCAGAGCCTGCGTAGAATTCCATGTAGCGGGCCAAAGCGATGACATCGGCGCGCGCCTGTTTAAGCGGCTTGCCTACGTCCAGCGCCTCAAGTTCGGCCAGCATCTCGGTATGTTCCAGAACCAATTGCCCGATACGCGCCAACAGTCGCCCCCGCTCTGCCGCAGTTGCACGCCCCCACTCCCCCTGCAACGCGGTTTCTGCCGCCTGCACCGCAGCATTAATATCAGTGGCACCGCCACGTGCGATCTCGCACAAGGTGGTCCCGTCCGAGGGGTTTTCCAGTGGCAGCGTTTCACCAGAAACGGGGGCGACCCAACGTCCGGCAATCAAACATTTGTCGGGTGAAATACCTAAGGGGGATAGGTGCATTGGACCTCCGGTCACGTTACATTGATCATGCCAAGCTGGCTTAAGGCGATGGTGGGAAATTGCACGGTGATGTTCAACCCCAACAGTGGTTTCTATTCAAACTCAAAGCATTATCAAAAATATCCGAAGACTTCTGCATGTTTGTCGGCAATGGCGTTCCGATGTTTGTCATTTATGATGGCCACGACGCAAACAAGTAAGGACGCAATATGACTGCCAGCTATTACGCACCGAAGGGTGGTCTTCCGGGTCAGGATCAACTGCTCACTGACCGCGCAGTGTTCACGGATGCCTATGCAGTTATCCCCAAAGGTACGATGCGCGATATCGTCACCAGCTTTCTGCCCTTCTGGGAGAACACCCGTCTTTGGGTGATTGCCCGCCCGCTGAGCGGTTTCGCCGAGACGTTTTCGCAGTATATCATGGAAGTCGGCCCCGGCGGCGGATCAGACCGCGCAGAAACCGATCCTACAGCACAAGGCGTGTTGTTTGTCGTCGAGGGCACCGCAACGCTGAACGTGAACGGCGAAACCCATGAAATGACACCCGGCGGATATGCCTATTTGCCACCGCAATCGGGCTGGACCCTGCACAACACCAGCGACGAGATGTTGCGCTTTCACTGGATTCGCAAGGCCTATGAGGCCGTGGACGGGCTCGACATGCCAGAGGTGATTGTGACCAACGAACAGGATATCGCGCCAACCGTCATGCCGGATACACAAGGCAGCTGGGCAACAACCCGTTTTGTCGATCCCGCTGATCTGCGCCATGACATGCACGTCACCGTCGTCACATTTGAACCCGGTGGCGTGATCCCGTTTCTGGAAACGCACGTCATGGAACACGGGCTGTATGTACTGGAAGGCAAGGCCGCCTACCGTTTGAACACCGATTGGGTCGAGGTTGAGGCGGGTGATTATATGTGGCTGCGCGCTTTCTGCCCGCAGGCGTGTTACGCGGGCGGTCCGGGGCGATTCCGTTATCTGCTGTATAAAGACGTGAACCGCCAGATGCCGCTGCGTCCAGCGTTCAAGTAACCTAGCCACCGATTGCCGCCGTAAGATCTTTTGCGGCGGCCATCACAGCTTGGCTAAAGGCCGCAATTTGGTTCGGCGCAACGCGGGATGTCGGGCCGGAAACCGAAATACCGGCAACCGCTTCTCCGTTTATGTCAAAAACCGGGGCCGCAATACATCGCATACCCAGATTGCGCTCTTCGCCGTCAATGGAATATCCCCGCTGACGGGTGTCTGCCAGATCGGCACGCAGCGCCGCAGGATCCGCCAGCGTAAATTCCGTAAACTGCTCAAGCGGCATAGCAGTCAGCAGTTTTTCTAGGCGCGGCTCCTCCATCTGAGCCATCAACGCCTTGCCGATGCCCGACGAATGCAGTGGCGACAGCGTTCCGGGTGGAAAAAATGCGCGGATACTGGCGTTGGTCTCAACCTGACTGACAAAAAGCACCTGGCCGCTTTGCTCAATACCCAGATTTGCGGTTTCGCCTGTGTCCTCCATCAAACGACGCAGGAACGGGCGGGCACGTTCCACAAGACTGGTGCGTTTAAGGAACCGCGTGCCAATGACATAGGCACGCGGGCCAATGTGCCAGACCTGTTCTATCTGGTCGAACTCAACCAGCCCCCTGCCCTCCAGCGTGACAAGAATGCGGTAGATCGTGGCAGGCGATTGCCCCAGATCACCTGCAAGTGTCGACAGCGCCTTGCCCTGTGATTCACTGAAAAATTCAAACACCTCCATCGCGCGGTCCAGTGACTTGATTGTGTTCTGCGCGGTTTTGTCATGCCAGTCCCTTGGGCGACCTCTGGATTTTCGCGCGGTTGGATTCGGATCATTTCTGGCGTTCATGAAGGGTCCCCGCATCTATCTGAAATCTTAATTCACGGTATGAAAAATGCAACCCGCTGACAATGCTAATAATTTTCTGATTTTACAATTTTGAAAAATGTTTTCAAAAAAATATCAACTGCGTCAGGAGGTCAGTAGATTAAACGCAACAGTTATCAAGGAGACCCCTCATGAGCTTCCAGAACCCCGTATTCATTCCCGGCCCGACCAACATGCCGGAGGCCGTGCGTCAGGCGTGTTATATGCCAACAATCGACCATCGCTCCCCGACATTTGGCAAGATCCTGCACCCCTGTCTTGACGGTGTGCGTCAGGTTTTGAAGTCTGAATCCGCTCATATCTTTATCTTTCCCTCCACGGGCACAGGCGGCTGGGAGGTCACGCTGACAAATACCTTGTCAAAAGGGGACAAGGTGTTGGTCGCCCGCAACGGTATGTTTAGCCACCGCTGGATCGACATGTGCCAGCGTCACGGATTGGACGTGCAGATTGTGGAGACGCCTTGGGGTGACGGCATCCCTGCCGATACATACGCCGCGATCCTCAAGGCTGACACCAGCCACGAGATCAAAGCGGTTCTGGCCACGCATAACGAGACAGCAACCGGCGTGAAATCCGACATCGCCGCCGTGCGTGCTGCGATGAACGCTGCCAATCACCCCGCCTTGCTGTTTGTTGACGGTGTCAGTTCTATCGCGTCGATGGATTTTCGTTTTGACGCATGGGGCGTCGATGTTGCTGTCACCGGCAGCCAGAAGGGTTTCATGTTGCCTGCGGGTCTGGCCATCGTCGGTTTCTCTGACAAGGCGGTTGCGGCGTGTGAGGCCGCCGATCTGCCGCGTACCTTCTTTGATATCAAAGATATGCAGAAAGGTTATGACGCCAACGCGTTCCCCTACACGCCCCCTGTGGGCCTGATGAATGGTCTGAAGCTGGCGCTGGAAATGCTGCTGGAGGAAGGCATCGACAACGTTGTTGCCCGCCACACCCGCATCGCAACCGGCGTGCGTCTGGCGGTTGAGGCATGGGGACTGGAACTCTGCGCCACCTCTCCTGACGTCTATTCAGACACAGTTTCGGCGATCCGCACGCCCGAAGGGTTCAATGCCACGGATATTGTGACGCACGCGGCTGAAGTTTACGGCGTGGCATTCGGTGTGGGCCTTGGCGAAGTTGCGGGCAAAGTCTTCCGCATCGGTCATCTGGGCAGCCTCACAGACGTGATGATGCTCAGCGGCTTGGCAACGGCAGAGATGTGCATGGTTGATCTGGGGCTCGACATCAAGCTTGGCTCCGGCGTTGCTGCCGCGCAGGAATTCTATCGTTCCAACCCTGCCGCCGCATTCAAGAACGCTGCCTGAACAAGGACGTAAATGATGTATATCCCAACCTACCAAGATATGCTGGACGCGCACGCGCGCATTGCTGCTCATATCAACCGCACGCCTGTGCGGACCTCACCCTACCTGAACGAACTGACAGGTGCGCAGTTGTTCTTCAAATGTGAGAACTTCCAGACACCGGGTGCTTTCAAGGTGCGCGGCGGCTCGAACGCGGTGTTCGGGTTGAGCGACGAGCAGGCAAAATTGGGTGTGGCGACACATTCATCGGGCAACCACGCATCTTGTCTCAGCTATGCGGCAAACAGTCGTGGCATCCCGTGTAACGTGGTGATGCCGCGCACGGCACCGCAGGCCAAAAAAGACATGGTGCGCCGCTATGGCGGAGTGATTACCGAGTGCGAGCCATCGACATCCTCACGTGAGGAAACATTCGCACGGGTTCAGGCCGAAACAGGCGGTGATTTTGTGCACCCCTACAACGATCCACGGGTGATTGCAGGCCAAGGCACCTGTGCGCGGGAATTTGTCGAGCAGATGCACGACGATCACGGTGGCGCGCTTGATTTTGCCATGGCCCCAATTGGCGGCGGCGGCATGATCTCGGGCACATGCCTGACCCTGTCCACTCTGGCCCCCGAAACGCAGATCATCGCGGCAGAGCCAGAGCAGGCGGATGATGCGTACCGCAGCTTCAAGGCAGGCTACATCATCGCGGATGACGCGCCCAAGACAATTGCGGACGGCCTGCTGGTCCCGCTCAAAGATCTGACATGGCATTTTGTGTCCAACCACGTCACCGACATTCTGACGGCCTCCGAGCAGGAAATCATCAACGCGATGAAACTGACGTGGAAGCACCTGCGCGTGGTGATGGAGGCCAGTTCCTCCGTACCGCTCGCCACCATCCTCAAGAACAAAGAACGCTTCGCTGGCAAGCGGATCGGCATCATTATCACCGGCGGCAATGTCGATCTCGACACGCTGCCATGGCTTACGTAAAGGGAAACCAAGCGCATGAATACTCACGTGAAATTCGAAGATTACGAAGTCGGCTATGACATTCCTGCTCTGCCCGGCATGGATGAGGCGGACATCCAGACACCGTGCCTTGTGCTCGATCTGGACGCGCTGGAGCGCAACATCGTCAAGATGGGCAACTTTGCAAAAGAGATGGGCGTGCGTCACCGCGTGCACGGTAAAATGCACAAATCGGTTGATGTGGCCAAGTTGCAGGAAAAGCTGGGCGGCTCCGTTGGGGTGTGCTGTCAGAAGGTATCCGAAGCCGAAGTCTTTGCCCGTGGCGGCATCAAGGATGTGATGGTGTCTAACCAAGTCACGCAGCCTGCGAAAATCGACCGCTTGGCGCGTTTGCCCCTGCTGGGTGCGCGCACAATCTGCTGTGTAGATGATCCTGATAACGTGGCGAACCTGTCGGCAGCGGCGGTCAGGCACGGCACAGAAATCGAATGTGTGGTCGAGATTGACTGCGGCGCGGGACGTTGCGGTGTGTCAACGACACAAGACGTGGTCAAGATCGCAATGATGATCGACGCAGCAGAAGGCCTCAAGTTCGCCGGTCTGCAAGCCTATCAGGGTGCCATGCAGCACATGGATTCCTACGAGGACCGCAAGGCCAAGATCGACATTGCCGTAGCACAGGTTGCCGACGCAATTGCAGGTCTCAAGGGCCAAGGACTTGAGTGTGACATCGTTGGTGGCGGCGGCACAGGGTCTTATTATTTCGAAGGAAACTCTGGCGTCTTCAACGAATTGCAGTGTGGTTCCTATGCCTTCATGGATGCCGATTATGGCCGCATCCTCGACAAGGACGGCAATCGGATCGACCAAGGCGAATGGGAGAACGCATTGTTCATCCTGACCTCTGTGATGAGCCATTCCAAAGCGGACAAAGCCATCGTGGATGCGGGCCTCAAGGCGCAATCTGTCGACAGTGGTTTGCCTGTGATCTTTGGGCGCACAGACGTTGAATACCTCAAGTGCTCGGACGAGCACGGTGTTGTTGGTGATCCTGACGGTATTCTTAAGGTGAACGACAAGCTGAAACTGGTCCCCGGTCACTGTGACCCGACCTGCAACGTGCACGACTGGTACGTGGGTGTGCGCGGCGGCAAAGTCGAGACGGTATGGCCCGTATCCGCGCGCGGCAAAGCATATTGATCAAACCATTCCGGCAGCCCCTCGGCTGCTGGATACCAAGACGTCCGCGCAACCGCTTTCGCTAGCGGTCTGCGCGGGCGCATGAATTTTAGAGGAGAGCCAAAATGCTGATCGTTCCAGAACGCGAGATTGCCGCCCTGATGACGCGCGACGCCGCATTTGATGCCGTCGAAAGTGTCTTTGCCGCAATGGCGTCAAAAGACGCTTATAACTTTCCGGTCATTCGCGAAGCGATTGGCCATGAAGATGCCCTTTATGGCTTCAAGGGCGGGTTCGATCAGGCGGGCATGACGCTGGGTCTCAAGGCAGGCGGATATTGGCCCAACAACCTTGAAAAGAATGGCGTGATCAATCACCAGTCCACGATTTTCCTGTTTGATCCCGACACCGGTATGGTCCGCGCCATGGTCGGCGGCAACCTGTTGACGGCCCTGCGCACTGCCGCAGCGTCCTCTGTTTCGATCAAACACCTCGCCCGTCCCGATGCAAAAGTCATGGGCATGGTCGGCGCGGGCCATCAGGCCACCTTCCAGTTGCGTGCCGCCTTGGAGCAGCGCCAGTTCGAGAAAGTCATTGGCTGGAACTACCACCCCGAAATGCTGCCCAATATTGAAAAGATAGCCAATGAAGCCGGCCTGCCGTTTGAGGCAGTCGAGCTGGAGGGCATGACCGAGGCGGATGTGGTAATCTCCATCACTTCTACGTTTGCGCCCACAATCATGGCCGATCATATCGCACCCGGCACGCATATCGCCTGCATGGGTACCGATACCAAGGGCAAGCAGGAAGTCGAGGCCGCCCTGCTGGCGCGTGCAACCGTCTTCACCGACGAGGTTGCGCAGTCCATCAGCATCGGCGAAGCGCAGCACGCTGTTGGCGCGGGTCTGATCGCCAAAGCAGACGTCCATCAACTTGGTGCAGTGATCAACGGCTCCCACAAGGGGCGCACGTCCGAGGATGAAATCACCCTCTTTGACGGTACAGGCGTCGGCCTGCAAGACCTCGCCGTCGCCGCCAGCGTCGTCGATCTGGCTGTCAAAAACGGTGTTGCGATTGAGGTTGGTTTTTGATCTTGGATGTTCGGACAAGCGCAACGCCGATTGTCCTTTTTCTCTTGTCGGGCTGGGCGTAGAACAGCCCTGTCAGTCCCGCGCCGAAACAAGCGCAGGCCATCCATGGGAGAATTTCATGCGGATCGTCATCAACGGCTTTGGACGGATCGGGCGCACAATCCTGCGCCAGATTCTCACGCTGCATGATCACAGGGACATCGAAGTGGCGCTGATCAATGACATTGCTCCGCTAGAAACCTGCGCCTATCTTTTCAAATACGACAGCACCTTCGGGCCGTTGCCTATGCCCGTGGAAACGGTCAGCAGCGGCTTGCAGATCAACGGCACAACCATTCCCTTCTGCGCAGTCACCGACATTTCGACGCTTGATCTATCCGGCGTTGACGTGGTTCTGGAATGCACCGGCAAGGTTCAATCACGTCAGGTTGCGGAACACGGATTGCATGCGGGTGCGCAGACTGTGTTGATTTCGGGCCCGTCCGAACACGCCGACATCACCAGCGTCATGGGCGCGAACGAGGCCGGAATTGGCACTGCGCGTATCATCTCGAATTCGTCCTGTACCACCAATGCTATTGCGCCATTGTTGCGGGCCATTGACGCCGTTCATAGCATCGAGCGCGCGCATGTCACCACCATCCATTGTTACACCAGCAGTCAACCGATGGTGGATGCGCCGCGCGGCGATCTTGCACGCAGCCGTGCCGGTGCTGAATCCATGGTACCCACCACCACCAGCGCCGCTAAGGAGTTGCAAAAACTGCTGCCAGAGATCGGCGCACGCACCAGTGTCGCTGCCGTGCGTGTCCCGTCCCTCAGCGTGTCAGCGATAGACGCCACGTTGCAACTGGCAGATGCGGTTGGGCCGTCCCCGAAAGACTTTCTGAAAAACATCGCAGACACCTCACACATCATCGGTGCAACGGATGACGCCTGCGTCTCACGTGACCTGCGCACACGACCGGAATCGCTGATCATCGCACTGCCCGAGACAATAGCGGTAGACGACAGGCAACTGCGTGTGTTTGGCTGGTATGATAATGAATGGGGCTTTTCAGCCCGAATGATTGATATGGCGCGCCTGCTTGCTGCGCGAGACGCATAAAAAAGGATAAGGTCAGATGGCACTCGATAAATCGAAAAGCGACATTGAGCGGCAAAAGGCGCTGGATTATCACGAGTTCCCAAAACCCGGCAAACTGGAAATCCGGCCCACCAAACCCATGGCCACGGGCCGTGATCTGGCGCGGGCCTATTCCCCCGGCGTGGCTGAGGCCTGTACCGAAATTGCCGACAACCCGATGGATGCGGCACGTTATACCGCCAAGGGCAATCTGGTTGCGGTGATCACCAACGGCACCGCCGTGCTGGGCCTTGGCAATATCGGGGCGCTGGCCAGCAAGCCGGTGATGGAAGGCAAAGCAGTTCTGTTCAAAAAATTCGCCGGCGTTGATTGTTTTGACATCGAAGTGAACGAAAGCGATCCGGAGGCTCTGGCCGATATCGTCTGCAAGCTGGAACCGACCTTTGGTGCCGTGAACCTCGAAGATATCAAAGCCCCTGACTGTTTCATCGTAGAGCGGATTTGCCGCGAGCGCATGAACATTCCCGTCTTTCACGACGACCAGCATGGCACAGCCATTGTTGTCGCGGCCGCTGCGACAAACGCGCTGCACATCGCGGGCAAAAAGCCACAGGACATCCGTGTTGTCGGTATGGGGGCCGGTGCCGCGGGCATCGCCTGTCATACAATGCTGCGCAAAATGGGCGTGCCGGTAAACAACACCACGCTGTTTGACAAAGACGGCGTGCTGCACCCGGGCCGCACCGACCTGTGCCCCGAGCAGATGGATTTTGCCAATGCCGATCCTGCCATGACCCTGGAAGACGCGTTGAAAGGCGCGGATTTGTTCCTTGGCCTTTCTGGACCGGGCCTGTTACCTGCTGATCTGGTCAAGGAAATGGCACCCAATCCGATTATCTTTGCGCTCGCAAACCCCACGCCTGAAATCATGCCGGATGTGGCACGCACTGCATCCCCCGGTGCCATGATCGCAACAGGCCGCTCTGACTTCCCCAATCAGGTCAATAATGTCCTCTGCTTCCCTTTTATCTTTCGTGGCGCGTTGGATGTGGCCGCATCGGACATCAATGACGAGATGAAACTGGCCTGCGTCGATGCAATTGCTGCCCTTGCCCGCGCCACAACATCAGCTGAAGTCGGTGCAGCCTATCAGGGAGAAAAACTGACCTTTGGCCCTGACTACCTGATCCCGAAACCGTTTGATCCTCGCTTGTTGCCGACAATTGCCTTTGCCGTTGCAAAAGCAGCGATGGAATCTGGCGCGGCTCAAAAGACGATAGATCTGGACGCCTACAAGCGTGCATTGGAGGCGCAGGTGTTCAAATCCTCCCTCATCATGCGACAGGTCTTTGCCGCAGCCCGTCAGTCTTCGCGCAAGATTGTCTTTGCCGAAGGCGAGGATGACCGCGTCATTCGCACCGCGCAGGCGATGATCGAAGAAGCAGTCGACACACCAATTCTGATCGGCCGTCCCGAGATCATCGAAGCGCGCATCGAACGTGCGGGCCTCAAGATCAAGCCCGGTCAGGATTTCGAGATTGTGAACCCGGAAAGCGATGTGCGCTATCGCGATTACTGGCAAACCTATCAGCATAAAATGGAACGCCGCGGGGTGTCCCCCGATCTTGCCAAGGCCGTGCTGCGCACCAATACGACCGCCATTGCCGCGGTCATGGTCGCGCGGGGTGATGCGGACAGCCTGATCTGTGGCACCTTTGGCCAGTATCTGTGGCATCTCAACTATGTCACACAAATGCTGGGCGGCGATGACCTTAACCCGGTTGCGGCCTTGTCACTGATGATCCTTGACGACGGTCCTCTGTTTATCACGGACACGCATATCAACACGGAACAGACAGCAGAAACGCTGGCCGAAACGACAATTGCAGCTGCCCGTCATGTGCGCCGCTTCGGGATCGAACCCCAAATCGCCCTTTGTTCCGGCTCTCAATTCGGCAATCGCGATTGCGCATCGGGACGTGTGATGCGCGCCGCGATGGATATTCTTGACGGTCAAGATGTCGACTTTTGCTATGAGGGGGAAATGCACACGGATGCCGCACTTGATCCCGAATTGCGCGATCGCCTGTTTCCACGCAACCGGCTGAAAGGCAAAGCAAACGTGTTGGTTTATGCGAATACAGATGCGGCCGGCGCGGCGCGCAACCTGCTCAAATCTGTGGCAGGCGGGCTTGAGGTCGGACCAATCCTGATGGGCATGGGCAACCGCGCACATATCGTCACACCGGGCGTCACCGCGCGCGGATTGCTGAACATCGCGGCCCTCGCCGGTTCGGATGTCTCCAGCTACGGATAAACGCGCGCACTGCTTTCACAGTCCGCGCGTTCACTCCGTGTTACACAGCCAAACCCCGCCGCTCATAAACGCGGCGGGATTTTTCTATTTCAGCCGTTTAGTGATCCGTCACCGTGACCTTGCATGCCGCCAGAGACCTCTTCAGTTGCCTCATCCGACAGCTCTTCGGGCAGGATCAGGTTCAAGACAATCGCGATCAAAGCGGCTGGCAGCAAACCGGATGTCATCAGGATGCGCAGGGTATCTGGCAGGTATTGAACCGCCTTGGGATCAAGTTGCAGACCCAGACCAACGGACAGGGCAATCGCAAAAATCACCATGTTGCGGCGGTTCCATTTCACGTCGGACAGCATGGAGATACCTGCCGCCACAACCATGCCGAACATCACGATCACGCCGCCACCAAGGACTTCGATCGGGATGGTGCGGATCACCGCGCCGACCTTGGGGATCAGACCGCAGATGATCAGGAATATCGCACCGATGGTCACTACATGGCGTGACATCACACCCGTCATGGCGATCAATCCGACGTTCTGGCTGAACGAGGTGTTTGGAAAGCCGCCAAAGATACCCGCAACCGCAGAGCCGACACCGTCTGCATAGGTTGCACCGGTGATTTCTTCCTCGGTTGCCTCGCGCCCTGCACCACCTTTGGTGATACCGGAAACGTCGCCCACGGTTTCGACTGCCGACACAAATGCCATCAAACAAAAGCCGATAATCGCTGCCGTGCTGAATTCAATGCCGTATTTGAATGGAACAGGGAAGGCGACGGGGGCCGCGCGGCCCCAGCTTGTTGCGATGCCTTCAAGCGTGACCATGCCCATCGCCATGGCGTAGAAATACCCCACGAAAATACCGATCACAACGGCGGAAACCGCCAGCATACCGCGGGCGTAGAACTTGAGCCCAAGGGTGACAAAGATCACAACCAGAGCCGCAGACCAGTTCAGCAACGATCCATATTCAGGCTTGTCGATTGCAGGAACGCCACCTGCCGCGTATTGAATGCCGACTTTGACCAACGCCAGACCGATCATCGTCACCACAAGGCCCGTGACCAGCGGTGGCAGGGCAAAGCGGATTTTGCCGATGAATGTCGCAATAAACGTGTGGAACAATCCACCAATCAAAACACCGCCAAACAGCGCAGGCAGGGCTTCTACGCCCTTGCCTGCCACCAGCGGGATCATAATCGGGATAAAGGCAAAGGATGTACCCTGCACAATCGGCAGGCGCGCCCCAACAGGACCCAGACCAACGGTCTGGAACAATGTCGCGATACCGGCAAACAGCATCGACATCTGGATGAGGTAGGTCATATCAGGGAACCCCTGCGCCCCCGCATCAGAGCCGAAACCAAAACCGGCTGCACCCGCAATGATAATTGCTGGCGTCACGTTGGAGACGAACATCGCCAGCACGTGCTGGATTCCCAGCGGTATCGCCTTGTGCAGCGCAGGCGTGTAGTTGGGATCGCGGAGTTGTTCCGGCGTCCCGATGGTTGCATCTGTCATTGTGAGTGTCCCTCCTGTTGATGCGTTTTGCTGGCTTTTTTTTTGCCAGTCTGGTTATTTTTCGATGGTATAGGGGACGTCGAACCAATGTTCCTCCAGGTTCGCCCCCTCTCCGATACGGTCAATCACGGCGAACAGGCCCGGTTCAGACAAAGGTGTCAGAACGCCGTGCCAAGTGCCGCGATGAAAATTGATGCCCTGCCCGGATGCGGTGATAAAAGCACGCGGATCTGTCGGGGTGCCCCCGTCATCAGAGGCGACAACCACCAGAAACGGATCAGACGTCATCGGCACAAAAGCCTGAGAGCCTTCGGGATGGCGTTCCACCAGCTCAAGCGCCAAAGGCAGGGTGCGTTTTTCACTCTGAAAGATGCTGATCCCCGCCTGCCCGTCCGCAAAATCCAGTTTTGCACGGTCATGGAAGCGGCCACATTTGCCCTGATTGATAATTTTGTCAGGCGTGCCGGAAGCGTCCAGCACATCGCCAAAAGGGGCGAAAGCTTCTGCGGTGAGCGGCTCGATTTTGATGCTCTTACTCATCCGGAAAACTTCTCGACCAGGCGTAATTCCGCGATGCGCTCAACTTGTTTGCAGGCCTCGGCAAACTCGGTGTCGCGGTCATTGTCGATCCGGCGTTTGAAGGCGTCTATGATCGACGCTTTGGTGTTGTCGCGCACGGCAATGATGAATGGGAAGCCGAACTTGGCTGTGTAGGCGTCGTTCAGATCGGTCAGCGTCTTGCGTTCTGCATCTGTCAGCGCATCCAACCCGACCGAAGCCTGCTCGGCGGTGGATTCCGCCGTCAACTGCTTGGCTGCCGCCAGCTTGCCCGCCAGATCAGGGTGCGCATTCAACACGCCCAGACGTTTCGCGTTATCCGCGCTGCGGAACACCCTTGCCAATGCGCTGTGCACGCCGATGGCCGTATCATGGGTGTGACCCAACTCTAGCGCATGTGCGCCCTCGGCAATCCACGGGGAATGTTCAAAGATGCCGCCGAAATCGGCCACAAAGCTGTCGCGGTCCATCTCGGAGGGGCGCGTTTGCGCCTTGAACGGATGTTCCTTTGCCCAATGCTGCGCAATCTCAAGTCGGGTGGCGAACCAGACACCCTCGTGGGATTTGAAATACTCGATGGCACGGCGGAACGCGGCCGCACGGCCGGGGCGGCCAATCAGGCGGCAATGCAGACCAATCGACAGCATCTTGGGCGCACCCGCCTCGCCTTCTTCATAAAGGTAGTCAAAGCTGTCCTTGAGATAGCTCTCGAACTGCTCCCCGTTGGTATACCCCGCCTGAATGCCGAACCGCATGTCGTTGCAATCCATGGTGTAAGGCGTGATCAACTGGCCCTTGCCGTCAAAATCCACCCAATAGGGCAGATCGTCGGCGTAGCTGTCCGCGATATAATCGAATTGGCCCGTTTCGGCGACCAGTTTGACAGTGCTGTTGGAACAACGCCCCGTGTACCAGCCGCGCGGCGGGGTGCCGGTGACTTCGGTATGCAAGCGAATGGCCTCGGCAATCTGTTCGCGTTCCTCGTCTTCGGGCATGTCCTTGTGTTCGACCCATTTCAGCCCGTGACTGGCAATTTCCCAGTTCGAAGCAATCATGGCGGCCACCTGTTCAGGGGCGCGGGCCAAGGCGGTTGCAACACCGTAGACCGTCAACGGCAGGTCGCCGAGCATGCGGTGAACGCGCCAGAAACCCGCCCGCGAGCCATATTCGTAAATCGATTCCATGTTCCAGTGACGCTGTCCCGGCCATGGGGCGGCACCGGTGATTTCGGATAGAAACGCCTCGGAAGCCGCATCCCCGTGCAGGATGTTGTTCTCGCCACCTTCCTCATAATTAAGAACAATCTGAACTGCGATCTTGGCACCATTTGGCCAGTTTGCCGCTGGCGGGGTGGCCCCATAACCAGTCATGTCACGTGGGTATCTGTTCATTTGCGGTCCTCCATGGTCGGATACTTGTATTTCAAAACAATGCGCTTGTTTTTCAAATAAATCACGAAAGAGCTTTGCCCCAGCAACACTTTGCTGATCTGATCATGATGCGTCTATACAAATATCAACACCACAGGAGAGCGACCGATGACCGGATATCTGACAACACATGTACTCGACACGGCCCGCGGCTGTCCTGCTGAAGGTCTCAAGATCGAATTGTTCAAGATCGACGGTGAGACGCGCACCCTGCTCAAGACCCTAAGTACCAACAATGACGGGCGCACGGACGAACAGATTTTGCCCGCGCAGGCCTTTGAAACAGGTATTTATGAACTGGTCTTTCACGCAGGTGCCTATCTGGATGCCATTGGCACACCGCCCGAAAGCCCCCGTTTTCTGGACGTGATCCCGCTGCGTTTCGGCATGTCGGAAGCATCGCATTACCATGTACCGTTACTCCTCTCGCCGTTTGGCTATTCCACCTATCGCGGCAGTTGACCCTGTACTGAACTGTCGCGCACCGCTTCGGTAATGCGTGCAATCACATATTCCATAAACAGGCGTGTCTTGGGATCTTGCCGACGCCGATGCGTGAACAGGCAGGCCATTTGCACCGGAGCGGGTGGCGTTTCGGTGGCAACAGGCACCAATCGCCCCGCCTTTATATGATCAGCCACCTCAAAAATCGGTTTCATCGCGATGCCGTTGCCGGCCAAGGCCCAATCGGTCAGCACATCTCCATCATCCGACTCGTAGCGCCCCCCGACACTGAATTTCTTGGGACCGTCTGACGTTACCAGTCGCCACTGGAATTCTGTCGCACCGGGAAACCGCAGGTTCAGACATTCGTGCCTGTCCGTCAGCAGCGCATCCCCGGACGCGGGGTTGCCGTGCTTTTCGATGTAAGAAGGACTCGCACACAGGACACGCTCTACATCAGCGATTTTGCGGATACGCAGATTGCTGTCCTCGGGTTGACCCAGAAAAAACGCCAGATCAAGACCTTCGGTGGTCAGATCGACCTTGCGATCCGTCAAACGCAACCGGATGCGCACCTCTGGATACTCGGCCAGAAACCCGGACACCAACGGCGCAATCAGCCTGCGCCCCACTCCGAAGGGCGCGGACACATACAGTGATCCCTTGGGATTGTCGGTGATGTTAACCACCTGTGCCTCGGCGTTTTCAACCGCTTCCAGAATCTCGCTTGCCCCGCCATAGAAGGCCTTGCCCTGCTCCGTTGGCGTCAGGCTGCGTGTGGTGCGCTGGAACAGACGCACGCTAAGGTGTTCCTCAAGCTGGGAAATCCGCGAGGACGTGACCGCAGGCGAAATACGCAGATCGCGCCCGGCAGCGGACATGCTGCCCAACTCATAGACGCGGACAAAGGTGCGGATATTATCGAGATATGACATTGTTTTGTTTTTTTTGATGCTGCTTGGTACTTTGTAGCAATACCTGAACAATGGGCTGTCGCCTAGAGTGCAGTTGATTTCGCACCGTGGGAGAATTCTATGTACGACTTGGCAATCATTTGGGACTGGATCGCATTTGCTGTGCGCTGGTTACATGTCGTCACTGCAATGGCGTGGATTGGCGCGTCGTTCTTTTTCATCGCGCTGGATTTGGGGCTGAAGAAAGCGCCCAACATGCCCGCAGGTGTGAACGGTGAGGAATGGCAGGTGCATGGCGGTGGATTTTACCACATCCAGAAATATCTGGTTGCGCCCGAAAACATGCCAGAGCATCTGATTTGGCACAAATGGCAAAGCTATATCACCTGGGTTTCCGGTGCCGCATTGCTGATGATTGTCTATTGGGTGGGGGGCGAGTTGTTCCTGCTGGACCCGACCAAGGCGGATTTGTCGCTGTGGCAAGGCATTCTGATTTCTGGCGGTTCCCTGACGATCGGTTGGCTTGCCTATGATTTCATGTGCAAATCCAAGCTGGGCGAACATTCGACCCTGCTGATGTTACTGTTGTTTGTGATCCTTGTGATCATGTCGTGGGGCTACAACCAGATATTCACCGGACGCGCCGCCTTGCTGCATCTCGGCGCTTTCACCGCCAGCATTATGACCGGCAATGTATTCTTCCAGATTATGCCGAACCAGCGCATTGTCGTCGCGGACCTCAAGGCAGGGCGCAAACCGGATGCGAAGTACGGCAAGATCGCCAAGCTGCGTTCAACCCACAATAACTATCTGACGCTGCCCGTGATTTTCCTGATGTTGGCCAACCACTATCCGCTGGCCTTTGGCACGCAGTATGCATGGATCATCGCCAGCCTGATTTTCCTCACAGGCGTTACCATCCGCCATTACTTCAACACGATGCACGCCACGGGCAAAGGGCCGGACTGGACATGGGCCGTGACCGTATTGCTGTTCATCTTCATCGCGTGGTTGTCCACCTTTTCTGGCATCGAAACCTATGAGGAAGCAGAGGCACGCGAGTTGACAGCGCATGAAGTGCAATATGCCTCCGCAGAAGGTTTCGACGATGCCTACGATGCGGTGATCGGCAATTGTTCTATGTGCCACGCCCGCGAACCTGTCTGGGAAGGGCTGCTCTGGGCACCCAAAGGCGTGGTACTGGAGACACAAAGCGATGTGGCGCGTTACGCCGAACAGATATTCCTGCACGCAGGGGTGAGCCGCGCCATGCCCCCCCCAAATGCAGTTCAGATGGACGACGAAGCACGCGCCGTGATCATCGCTTGGGTCAAAGCGGCACGCGATAACTAGATCCATCCGTTGATTGAGCCGTTTCCGTTGCAGATGGCACCCAAGAACTTCCAACCACGAGCGCATGGCTTCAAAATTTGAGCCTAGACTGAGCGGGTGATCCCGCCATCCACACGAATATTCTGGCCCGTGATATACGCCCCTCCCTCAGATGCGAGGAAAGCAACAACCGAGGCTATTTCGTTTAAGGAATTGCCGTAACGCCCCATGGGGATCATCGAGCGGAATTCTTCTTTCTCCGGCAAGCTGTCGATGAAACCGGGCAGGACATTGTTCATGCGGATGTTCTCGGCGGCGTATTTGTCTGCAAACAGTTTGCTAAACGCGGCAAGGCCCGCGCGCATAACGCCAGATGTCGGAAACACCGGATTGGGTTCAAACGCTGCAAACGTCGAGATGTTAATGATCGCACCGCCGCCTTGCTTTTGCATGATGGGCGTGACCAAACGGGCGGCCCGCACGGCATTCAAGAAATAGACCTCCATGCCTTCATGCCAATCCTCATCCGTCAATTCTAGCACAGGCGCGCGCGGCCCGTGCCCTGCGGAGTTCACCAAAGCATCGACGCGGCCCCAATAGGACATCGCGGTATCCACCAGTTTTTGAATATCGTCGGATGATTTGTTGGTGCCAGTGACACCAACGCCACCCAATTCCTTGGCCAATGCCTCTCCCTTGCCAGAGGACGACAGAATGCCAACTTTGAACCCGTCAGCGGCCAAGGCGCGTGCACTGTCTGCGCCCATGCCGCTGCCGCCTGCCGTGATCAGTGCTACTTTAACGTCTGACATTGTTTTTCTCCGGTTAGGTTTTCTTGGTGTCATCAACGATGTTCATCGTCGCCACACCGCTGTTGCCCAGTTCGACGGACGCAAAAGGACCGCCGTGGCACATGTTGCCAGGGTCTTGGTTGTCCATTGGTCCGGTCTCGGCCAGAATCGTTTCGGCAAACTGCTCAGCGTTGTCGGTCGGACGGTAGCCAAGGAAGCTGGCCTTGCTGTTATCCACGGGCGCACGATCATTGTTTGACACCCCATAGACGATGGAGAACCCGGTCACGGGAGTTTCAATGCTGCGCTGTACCAGCTGGATCAGATCATCATAGGACAACCACGACCCCAAAGCGCGGGCATTGGTGACCTGGGCGCAGGACAGGATGCGCATGTGCACACTTTCGAGGCCGCGTTTGTCCCAGTACATTGAACCGAGGTCTTCTGCGAAACACTTGGCCAGACCATAAAACGTATCAGGGCGGTGGCGGACTTCGGTGTCGATAAATTCGTTCTTTGGATGCATGCCGACGGCATGGATCGAACTGGCATAGACAACCCGTTTCAACCCGTGCTGATAAGCGGCTTCCCAGATGTTATAGGCACCGACAAAGTTCGGCCCCAGCAGTTTGTCAAACGGGCCTTCGTCTGCATATGCGCCCATATGAACCACCATATCCGCGCCTTCGAGAACGCGCATCATGTCATCAAGGCTTGCCAGATCACCCTTTGCATAAGTTTCCCCATCATAAAGAGTGCCGATATCGTCAACCATGTCCGTCGATACCAACGTGTCACACATCTTGGACAGTGGTTCGCGCAGATACGACCCAAGGCGGCCAGCGGCCCCTGTAAGAACAAGTTTTTTCATATTAATGAGCCTTTATGTTAGGATTTCTATGCAGCTTTTGGCGTTCGTTGTCAGCCGGATCGGGGCAAGCATAACCGCTGTCGCTACGGTCATGCCAGTTTCTGTTTCACCGCAGCAAGTGCGGCATCGGACGCCTTGGCCAGCAAGCCGCTATCTGATGCGCAGGCAACAAAGGTGAACCCTTCGTTCAACAATTCGGCGGCAAATTCGGGGTTCATTACAAGAGTGCCCACGGGAACACCCTTGGCGATCAACGCCTGTGCTGCAGGTCTGATCAACGCCCAGACGTCCGGATGCATGGGCTGGCCCAGATGACCAATGTCCGCCGCAATATCCGCAGGTCCAAAGAAAATACCGGACACACCATCAAGCGTTCCGATTTCAACAGCACGCCCAACAGCCGCCGCCGTTTCGAGTTGCAAAAGAACCGTAGTTTCCGCCTCGACCCGCGCGAGATAATCCGTCACCCGACCAAATTTATTGGCACGGGTGGAGCCTGAAACACCCCGCATGCCATTTGGCGGATAGCGTGTTGCGGCGATGGCCTTTTGCGCCTCTTCAACCGTCTGGATCATCGGGAACAACAGGCCCGGCACGCCCAGATCAAGCAGACGTTTGACGATCACCGGATCATTCCATTCCGGACGCACAATCGCAGTGGTCGTTGATGCCGCAAAGGCCTGTAGCTGGCCCAGAACACTCATGTAATCGTTGGGTGAATGCTCCATATCAATAAGCGCCCAGTCATAACCCGCAGGGGCGGTGATCTCGGCCACAAATGCACTGGAAAGCGTCACCCAAAGTCCGACCTGCTTGTCCCCCGTCGCCAAAGCGTGGGTAAATGGATTCTTTGCCATGTCCATCAGATGATCGCCTTTTCAATAATCGGCCGGTTCGCCGCGATACGCTCGAAGTTGAAAGGCGACAGGTCAAGCGCCTTGTATGCGCCGTGAACCATGATCTCTGCCGTTGCGCGCCCCATGGCGGGGGATTGTTGTAACCCGTGACCGGAGAACCCGTTGAGGAAAAAGAAGTTTTCGACTTCGGTATGTGGCCCCATGATCGCGTTGTGATCAAAAGTGTTGTAGGCATAATGCCCGGCCCATTCCGATTGCACCTTGATTGCCTCAAACTGCGGGATGCGGGTGGCCAGTATGGGCCAGACGTGGTTTTCCCAAATATTGTGGTCCATCTGGAAATCATCGTAGTCGACAGAGGGATCAATCTCGGAATGGCCCCCGCATTGGTACGTTCCCCCGCCATTTTCGCGCACATGCACGCCGGATGGATCAATTGTCAGCGGCAGGTCTCGATCCAGCGGTTGTTCGGCCGAGAATATCCACGAATACCGCTTGCGCGGCTCAACAGGCACTGTGACCCCGGCCATTTTTGCCGTTTCGATCGCACGTGGACCGGAGGCATTGAGCACCTGAGCGCAGGCGATTACCTCGCCCGACTTGAGCGTCACGCTTTCAACCCGTGTGCCGGCCGTATTCTTTGTCATTGCGACAACTTCGTTCTGAACATATTCGACACCACGTTCGCGCGCCGACTTGCGCCACCAATCGAACACGGCCGTTGCATCCCAAAAGCCCTCGTCAACAAGGTTGATCGACCCCAGCACGATGTCGTCCACATTATAAAACGGATAGGCTGCCTTGATCTGCTCTGGCGTCATCAATTGCGTTGCGGCACCAGCTGCGATTTGTGTGGCATGGCTTTCACGCAGAACATCAGCAAAGACGTTGTTATCCGCCAGATACATGTAGCCAAAATTCTGGATGCTCAGTTCCGGCACGCGGTCGTCATTTCCCATGTAGCGCGGCAGGTTTTTTACGAAATCCGCAGCAAACTGCGAAATCCGCACGTTCAGCGCGCTTGAAAACTGCTGCCGCATGCAGGAATTGGTATGCATGGTAGAGGAAAACTCATAACTTTTGTCTTTCTCCACCACCAGCACAGTGCCGTCAAAATCCTTGTCATCCGACAAGAACCACGCAGCCGAAGCGCCCATGATCGCGCCGCCCACAATTACGATGTCATAGCTTGTGTTTTTCGGTGTTTGCGTTTGGCTCACACGTCTTCCCCTTTTGCAATCGCCGCCTGTACCGCTGCAACATCAGCCGCGCTCAGACCATAGGCCTGCGCAGCCGTTTCAGCCGAGATATACCCACGCGCAAGGTCACGTTTGACCGCTTCCACAGGTCTGTCTTTTGGATCGCCATAGCCAGCGCCCCCCGGAAAGGCCATCATCACGCGGCGGCCATGCGCGACAAATTGTTTCCCCTTGCCGTTCATTTTTGTCCCGTTGTCCTGTTCGATCGTGGTCGGCGCGCCTGCCCCGCCACCGCGCCGTCCTTTGGCCGGATGGTCCACGCGATCAAACATAGCCTGAATATCAAACTCGTGGCCCTCACGTGCACCAACTACCATGTATTGCCCCAAACCGCCGCGCTGCTTACCGGCACCGCCTGAGTCGGGGCGCAGTTCCTTGCGCCAGATGATCACCGGACCTGCGTGTTCGGTTGCCTCAATCGGCATGGTCATCACACCGGAGGGAAAGGCAGTTGCGTTCAACCCGTCAAATTCTGGCCGCGCGCCGGAGCCACCGGAGTTAAACGTCAACACCTCGGAGCGACGTGCATCCGGCGGGGCGGGCGCATCGCTGCGCGGGCGCAGGGAGACCTGAAAGTTGCACAGGCATCCGGCCCCTTCGGCAGGCACCAATCCGGGCACGATCTGGTCAAAGGCGTTGAACACGGCGTCCGGTACAAAGTGGCCAACGATATGACGCAAAGCCACTGGCGCGGGATGCACGGCGTTCACGATGGTATCAACAGGGGCTTCGATTTCGAACGGCGCAAGCGAGGCTGCATTATTGGGGATTTCGGGCGCAATCGCGACCTTCAAAGCATAACAGGCATACGCCTTGGCATAGACCAGCGGGCAGTTGATGCCTTTCTTGTCGATACCTGAAGTGCCCGTGAAATCCGACACGATCCTGTCCTCGTGGATCGTAACCTTGACCTTTAAGGTTATCGGCTTTTCAAACCCGTCCACTGTCAGCTCTCCATCCGCCGACGTGCGTGGCAAGGCGGCGATCCGCTCCAGCGTGGCACGACGCGAATTGTCGAGGATGAAACGGGCGATACCGGACAGATCATCAAGGTTGAACTCCCGCATCATGTCGATCAGACGGCGATGCCCGATCTCGTTACAGGTCGCCAGTGCATACATGTCACCAATCAGTTGATCCGGTTCCCGCACATTCCCCCGCACGATCCGCACCAGCGTTTGATCAACCTCACCCCGCTCGGCGAATTTCATGATGGGGATGTAAAGGCCTTCCTCGTAAACACTTGCAGCATCCGCGCCAAATCCACGTCCGCCAATATCCACGATATGCGCCGTGCAGGCAAAAAAGCCGACAAGGACTCCGTTGTGAAAGGATGGTGTGACCATGGTGATGTCGTGCAGGTGGCCTGTGCCTTCCCATGGATCGTTGGTGACATAGACGTCACCCTCAAAGATGTTCTGCCGCCCGATGCGGCGGATGAAATGCGCCACTGCATCCGCCATGGCATTCACGTGGCCGGGCGTGCCTGTCACGGCTTGGGCAAGCATCTGGCCTTGCAAATCGTACACCCCTGCCGAAAGATCACCCGCCTCTCGCACAGAGGTAGAAAACGCAGTCCGTACAAGCGCCTGCGCCTGTTCCTCAACAACCGAGATCAGGCGGTTCCACATAACTTGATAGGCGACGTTGGAAGTTTGTTCTGCCATGATCTTATCCTTTCACGCGCAGGTCGATACACCCATCGGGCTGACGAAGGGCCGTGCGGCTGGAGGGCACAATGATGGTGGTCTCGTCCTCGGCAATCACCGATGGTCCGTCCACGGTTGCGCCGACTTCCATCGCGTTGCGCAGGACAATATCTGCATCGACAAAACCGGCAATCGCGGGGTCAAACAGCTTGCGTTCACCGTGACGTTTTGCGGTGCCCGTGCCAGAATTCTCGGCCACGCGTGCAACCTCTTCGGGGGGCGTTGTCGCATTGACGGACCAGACAGTGATTTCAATATCCATCCCTTCTACGGCCCGGCCAAACAGCTTGACGTAATCCTCGATAAAGCGCGCCTCAAAGGTGGCAACATCAGGGTTCATTGCCTGGTCATGGGTCAAGGTGATCGGAATTTCCCAGCCTTGACCGGAATAGCGCATGTAGACTTTGAATTCCGACAGGATCGGTGCGGTCGCATCGCAATTGCGGACAAATCCTGTAGCTTCGGCCTGCAAATCTGTTAGCAAGGCTTTGATCTTTTCGGCATCAAAACCGGCAAGCGTCATATATACTGAACGGTTCGCCTCAAAGCTGAAGGGTGCGCGTAAGAACCCGATGGCAGAGCCGACGCCCGCGCCTTGTGGCACCAGCAGGCGGTCCACGCCGAGTTTCTCGCAGAGCCGCCCCGCATGCAACGGTGCCGCACCGCCAAAGGCGATCATCGTGTATTCCGACAGGTCTTCGCCATTTTCCACCGCATGCACGCGGGCGGCGTTGGCCATGTTTTCGTCGACCACCTCCGCCAGACCAAAGGCGGAGGTTGCGGCGTCCATATCAAGCTCATCACCCAACACATCCGTCAACGCTTTGGCAGATGCGTCTGCATCTAGCGTCATGGTGCCCCCTGCAAAGTTATCAGGGTCCAGCTTGCCCAGTACAAGGTCGGCGTCTGTCACGGCAGGCTTGGCACCGCCACGCCCGTAACAGGCGGGGCCGGGTTCGGAGCCTGCCGATTCAGGCCCGACACGGATCTGGCGCATGGCATCTACATGCGCAAGCGAGCCGCCACCCGCGCCGATCTCGACCATGTCGATCACGGGGATCGAAATCGGCATGCCGGACCCTTTCTTGAAACGGTAAGTACGGGCCACTTCGAAGACGCGGGATGTTTTGGGCGTCTGGTTCTTGATTAGGCAAATCTTGGCCGTGGTGCCCCCCATGTCAAAGGACAGCACCTTGTCCAAGCCATAGCGCGCCGCGATGTTGGCCGCGAAAACAGCACCACCTGCCGGGCCGGATTCGACCAGTCGCACGGGAAATTCGGCCGCGTTTTCAATCGAGATAATCCCGCCACCCGAATGCATCAGGAAGATGTTGCAGGACACGCCCTCAACGCGCAGACGCCCTTCAAGGCGGCCCAGATAGGATTTCATCAGGGGCTTGATATAGGCGTTGGCAACGACGGTGTTAAAGCGTTCGTATTCGCGCATCTGGGGCGACACTTCGCAAGACAGGGACACCATGGCGTCCGGCATCATCTCGGCCAGAACCTCGCCGACCAGCTTTTCATGGGCATCATTCAGGTAGGAATGGATCAGCCCGACGGCGACACTTTCGTATCCTGCAGCTGCAATCTGCGCTACCACGGGTTCGATGTCGGCGCGGGTCAGGGGCAGCAGTTCAGTGCCGCTGGCATCCATACGACCCGGCACTGTGTAGCGCATCTGTCGTGGCAACAGCGGTTCGGGCAAGGTCAGGTTCAGATCATATTGTTCAAACCGCGACTCGGTGCGCATTTCGATCACATCGCGGAACCCTTGCGTGGTGATCAAGGCCGTCTTTGCCCCGCGCCGCTCGATCAGTGCGTTTGTTGCCAGTGTCGTGCCATGAATAATCTGGTTGATCTGTGACGGCGCAATTCCCGCCTTTGTGCAGACCTGATGCATGCCATCGATGATCGCGTTTTCCGGGGCGATGTACGTTGTCAGAACTTTGGTTGAAAACGATGCAGTCCCGACCTCTAGCACCACGTCGGTAAACGTCCCGCCAATATCAACACCAAGACGCACGGATTGTTCGCTCATAGACTCACCCCAAATTCGAATTGCCTCAGGTTAAGGAATTCGAGCCAATAATCACAAATTATTTTTGGCTATAGGAGTGATCGCTATTCTTTATCATATGCAAAAGGTGGCCCGTCTCTGCTAACCCTTGGCAGCAGCAGCGGCCAAGGTCGCGCAATGGGAAAGATACAGCGCGGCCTTCTCGGTCTGGTATCTGGCAGCAAAGCGCAATGGCGATGGCGTCCAGTTCACGTCAATTTCGACAAGACTCTGATCCGCAAGCTGTTTCTCGACCAATGCTCTTGGCAATAACGTCACCCCCATCCCGTCTGCCGCCATCTGGACACAGGACGCAAGGCTGTTTGAGGCGACAAAACGCGTGGTAGAAAGCGACTGTTCCTCTGCATGCTCGACCAGTTCGACGTAAGCTTGGGTGTGCCGCGCATGGGTCAGGACGGAATGGGGCAACAAATCTGATAGCGTTTTTTCGCCCACAAGCCCCTCTGCCAACCGGGGAGCGGCAACCCAGATGTAGGGGAAATGCCCCAACTCTATCACGCCGCTTGCAGGCGTTGCAAAAGGGGCGGACTGGATCACCAGATCCAGTTGGTTGGCACGCAATTCACTGTCAAGATGGCGCGATAAATCGACGGTCAGTTCCACGTTCAACGCGGGATATGCCGCTTTGATGCTGCGCAGATAGGCATGCAGCCAAGTACAGGCGACCAGCTCGGTCACTCCCAGCCTCAGACGATCGACAACAAGGTCCGGGCGATCGGCGATCTGCACAATCCGTTCTGCCTCGCGCAGGATATTGCGCGCCACACCAAGGATCTCGCCGCCCTCATGCGTCAACTGCACAGAGCCTGCGTCGCGCTGCATCAAAACCACGCCAAGCGTCTTTTCCAGCCCCCCGATCCGCGAAGATATATTGGGTTGGGTCGTGCCCAGATGAGAGGCCGCTTTGCGAAAACTGCCCAGTTCGGCCACCCAGACCAGAGCTTCGAGCTGTTTAATGTTCAACACGTTTCCGATCACGACATGTTCCTTTGGCTTGAAGCTGGCAAAAACGGCAATTTCAATGAAATGACCATGGGAAGGCGAATAGCCTATGCGTATCGCAGTTTAACCAGAGCATAAATGGGATTTATCAAAACTCCCCCTCTGCCCCGCCCTCTTAACAAGCACAATGCAGCGTGTTCCGCAGGGAGACGCCGCCCATCCAGCCAGCGATCCAGATGTTTGCTATGCATAAAAAGGGGTACAATGGTCAGCGCGACCAACCTGCATCACAGAGCGGCTGACCTCTTTGCACAGCACTCCCTCAACGGTTTGATCTCTACGGCACGACCAAAGTAACCATACCGAGAACGCCGACAAAACCTTTAATTTCATAGGAGAATCCAACCAAACCATGCCTTTTGCTCCAAATTAGGTTTAGCGATTTCTCTACTTTTAACGGTACGACTTAAACTGAATTCTTAAGACTAATTTAATTGCGCCAAACTCTGCTGCTGCCACCAATTTTTCTGAAGTTGTCAATTTTTCTGTCAGGGTCTGCAACACAACGGGGAACCGTTTAGACGCAAGCTATTGGACGAAAATCGCCGCCCGATTTGCATTCTCTGTTCCGAAGTTGATCGACAATGGCCTTGGTCTGAAAACAATAAAAGCGGGTCGGATATTCATTTTGCGCCGGGGAGATCTGTGCAGATTCACGATCGACCCGAGCCGCTATGAGGTCATCACCGATGCCGGCAGCCAATTCAACTCGCATATTGTGAACAGTACATCCGGCAATGGGCAAGCTGATTTTGACCCCACCGTTGTCGGATTGACTGGCGGCGATTCCATCATTGCCAGGTCAAATACGGACAGCATCGATACCGATGTATCCTTCCAGCGCTACACCAACACAGGCTCAGCAGTTGGCTCGCAGCCCGACGGCGCGCCCGGATCGCCCAACCACGACAACGAAGTTGATTTGCTTGCACCAGAAGATGGTAGCTTTGGGGCGGTCCGGGACGATGACAACACGGGTGAACTGAAGTTGAAGCATTACGGCCCGACCGGTTCCCAGTTGGGCACCACAGGAACATTCGAAACCGGCATCGGTGCCAGTGACCTTCTGTCAACCGGCCTTCTGAATGGCCGTTTCATGGTGACATGGCGCGATCCCTCTTTCGAGATCAGGGCCGAGATATACGACACCCGCGACAACGCCAATGCAACCGCGGTCTATGATCCGGAAAGCAGGAAAGTCGGCACAATCGGCGATGACAATGCCTGCATTGCCGGTGCAGATTTTGTGAACACGATGGCTGACAATGACACTGTTTCATGGCCCCCAAATCCGTCGGTCGTGGATGGTGGCACCGGCATCGTCACGATTTCGATCAACGGTACTCTTGCATTAGGTGCCACATTCACCCTTCAGTCCGAAAACGATGGCTTCAACGGAACTCACAACCATCAGGAATAGATCAGTTTTGAAAACTATTTAGGCATCGGGAACGGACAGGAAGCTGTGACCGGATCTGTGGGCAACAACAGCGTCACTACCGATGGCGGCAATAACGTCAAAACCGGACTGTCTGGCAACGACACCCTTGATGGCGGAGGCGGCGTTGACCGCATCGACATCTCGGCGTTTGGCGTCAGTAACGGCGGCGGCTCAAATCAGGACTGGCGCGATGCGACAACATCTGTCGTGACAAGCGGTGGCGGCAGCAATGTAACGATCAATTGGGATGGCGGTGGCTCTCTGGTGCTGGAGGCCGTAGGCATTGCCAGCCTGACAGACAGCGACTTCGTGTTCTAGGCACAATCAATCCGGTTGTACTCTTCGGGGGCGGGGCACATAAAGTGTCCTCGCCCCCTTTTTGTTGCCGTTCAACCAACACTGATCTGCAAGACACCCTGCGCGACGTCCCTGCCTTTACGCCTGACCTGACAATAGCGCGTAACCAAAACAGTCGAGCGGATAGAAAACACCACGACGCGGGCCTCGTTCCTAAAGAACACCTGGCACCCGTCACTATTCTGGACAAATGGTTGTTACGCTCTTCAGAAAGTAAACTTGGTGTGGTGGGGGAGAGCAACCTAGAACCCGTGACGTTCTCATTGCTCCGAGAAAGCGATTGCCGCCCAGCGCGATCCGGCAAGTTCAGTTGCCGTTCCGCGACGCGAAAAGACGTTGGTGCGGGCGGTGGGACTCGAACCCACACGGGCACAAGGCCCAACAGATTTTAAGTCTGGTATGTCTACCATTCCATCACGCCCGCATCTGGTGCGCACCTAAACGAAACAGGGGCCCCGTGTAAATGGTCAGAGTTCCTCGCCCTTCAATCCGAGCGGCGCACCTTTGGCCAGCAGCGCTTTCTCGGAAAGCCAGGGGTTGTTATCTACAGCGATCAGCAGCTGTGCCCGTGCCTCTTCCAGACGGCCCAAATTCATCAATGTCAGGGCGCGCCCGGACTGGGCTGCGACATGGTAGGGTTGCAGGCGCAGGGCAATATCAAGATCAGCCAGTGCCTTTTCGTATGCACCTGTCAAAAAGTGGATATACGCGCGCTGGTTATACCCTTCGGCATAGGTCGGGCAGTAATCGACCAGACGGTCATATTCCTTGATTGACCCTGCAAAATCCGCCACATCGCGGCGTTTCATCCCCGCATCCAGAATGGCCTGTGCACTCTCGTCAGGGGCCCGCAGCCAGACTTTCCACATCTCGGTCGAAACACGCCTGCCATCGGAAAAGTTCTTCGCCGCTTGCGCCTTGGCAAACAGGTTCAACAGTTCCGATCGGGTGTCTTCGGGATCGGGACAGTCGGCCATGGCAGCACCGGCCAGCACACCGGTTGCAACACTCAAAGAGATCAAAAATTGTCGCATGTTAGAAATAATGGTGCGGATCTGCTTTCGGTCAAGTCCCGTCTGCCAACATCGTCTCTTTCACCGCTTCCATCGCCACATAGGTCGAGGTGTTGGAGACATGTGGCAAGGATGAAATTGTCTCACCCAGAAAGCGACGATAGGCCGTCATGTCCCGCGTGCGCACCTTCAGCAGATAATCAAAATGGCTGGCGATCATGTGGGCCTGCTCGATCTCCGGCACCTTTGCAACAGCGGCGTTAAAGGCACGCAGGGCTTTCTCGCGGGTGTCATTCAGCCGTACTTCGACAAAGGCCACGTGATCCAGCCCAAGGCGGATCGGGTCCAGCATCGCACGGTAGCCAAGGATCACGCCCTGCTCTTCCAGCCGCCGCAAGCGGGCCTGGGTCGGTGATTTCGACAGGCCGATGCGTTTGGCCAGATCGGTGATGCTGATCCGCCCGTCTTCGGCCAGCACAGAGAGAATCGCATGATCAAATCGGTCCAGATCAGATTGTTCATTTTTCACCTGTTTCTCCCAATTTTCGGACCAACGGCCCGCTCTTTAGCTGATTATAAGTCAAAATGCCTTCCCGAGCCAGAGTATACTCAGCGAAACGCCTGATGGAGGATGCCATGGCCTACGATACCCCCCCGACCCTACGCCACACAGTAGACGCTGGCATGTATGCCAATCCTGAAACCGTCTTGCAAAACCTGGTGTCTCTGGCCGCATTGCCTGCACCTGAGCGCGCCGAAATCTCTGCACAAGCCGCCGATCTGGTGCGTGCGATCCGTGGCACCACCCAGCCGGGCCTGATGGAAGTCTTTCTTGCTGAATACGGCCTTTCCACCGACGAAGGGGTCGCCCTCATGTGTCTGGCTGAGGCGCTGTTGCGCGTACCGGACGCAGACACGATTGATGCGCTGATCGAAGACAAAATCGCGCCCTCCGACTGGGGCCGCCATATGGGCCACTCCACATCGTCACTGGTCAACGCCTCCACATGGGCGCTGATGCTGACGGGTCGTGTGCTGGATGATGATCAACCCGGCCCCGTGCGCCACTTGCGCGCCGCGATCAAACGACTGGGCGAGCCGGTGATCCGTACCGCCGTTTCGCGTGCGATGAAGGAAATGGGCCGCCAGTTCGTGCTTGGCGAAGACATCAACGCTGCCATGGAGCGCGCGCGCGGCATGGAGAAAAAGGGCTTTACCTACAGCTATGACATGCTGGGGGAGGCCGCCCGTACCGAAGCGGACGCCAAGCGCTACCACCTCAGCTATTCCCGCGCCATCAGCGCCATCGCCACCGCCTGTACCCATAGCGACATCCGCAAGAACCCCGGAATCTCCGTCAAACTTTCTGCCCTGCACCCCCGCTACGAGGTCGCGCAGGAAGAGGCCGTCATGACCGATCTTGTGCCCCGCCTGCGCGCGCTGTGTCTGTTGGCGAAATCCGCTGGCATGGGCCTTAATGTGGATGCGGAAGAGGCCGACCGCCTTGCCCTCTCGCTTGATGTGATCGACCGCGTTATGAGCGAACCCGCCCTTGCAGGATGGGACGGGTTCGGCATCGTTGTGCAAGCTTTCGGCCCCCGCGCCGCCACCGTCATCGACACGCTCTATGATATGGCCCAGCGGCATGATCGCAAGATCATGGTGCGTCTGGTGAAAGGTGCCTATTGGGACACCGAAATCAAACGCGCGCAGGTCGAAGGCATCGACGGTTTCCCCGTTTTTACCCAAAAAGCCGCCACCGACGTCAGCTATATTGCCAATGCACGCAAGCTGCTGGGCCTGACGGACCGTATCTACCCGCAGTTTGCCACCCACAATGCACATACCGTCGCCGCCGTGCTGCACATGGCAACCGACAGCGAAGCCTATGAATTTCAGCGCCTGCACGGGATGGGCGAAACCCTGCATACGCTGGTGATGCAGGATCACGGCACCCGCTGCCGCATCTACGCCCCGGTAGGCGCGCACAAAGACCTGCTGGCTTATCTGGTCCGCCGCCTGCTGGAAAACGGCGCAAACTCGAGCTTTGTGAACCAGATCGTTGACGAAGACGTGCCGCCAGAAGTTGTCGCCGCTGACCCATTTGAGCAACTTGGCCAGCCCACCAATCTGGTGATCGCCAAAGGGCCAGAGGTTTTTGCTCCGCTGCGTGCTAATGCGCGTGGTTTCGATTTAACCCACACGCAGACGTTGGACGAGATCGAAAAGGCGCGCAGCCCGTTCATTGATCACACATGGACCGCCGCGCCCCTTCTTGCAGGCAAGGCCAAGCCAGACGCTGCCGTTCCCGTCACGAACCCAACTGACCACGCCGCCTCCCCCGGCACCGTGCGTAACGCCTCTCTCGCGGATGTCGCTACCGCGCTGGACGCCGCGAAACCGTGGAGCGTGCCCCTATCCGAGCGCCGCCAAATCCTGCTCAAGGCTGCAGACCTCATCGAAGACAACTTTGGTGAAATCTTTGCCCTGCTCGCACGCGAAGCAGGCAAAGGCATCCCCGACTGCGTGGCAGAGTTACGCGAAGGTGTTGATTTTCTGCGCTATTACGCAGGTCAGGCTACGGATGAACCCGGTGCAGGCATCTTCACCTGTATCTCTCCGTGGAACTTCCCCATGGCGATTTTTGCAGGCCAGATTTCCGCCGCCCTTGCCGCTGGTAACGCCGTTCTTGCCAAGCCTGCCGAACAAACCCCGCTGGTCGCCTATCTGATCATCACGTTGATGCACGAGGCCGGCGTGCCGAAATCTGCCCTGCAACTGCTGCCCGGCGGTGGCGACATCGGCGCGGCCCTCACCGGCGACCCTCGCGTGAACGGCGTGGCCTTTACCGGCTCCACCGCCACCGCCCAACGCATCCGTGCCAACATGGCTGCACATTGCGCCCCCGGCACGCCGCTCATTGCCGAGACCGGCGGGCTTAATGCGATGATTGTGGACAGCACCGCCCTGCCCGAACAGGCGGTGCAGGCGATTGTCGAAAGCGCCTTCCAATCCGCAGGCCAACGCTGCTCGGCCCTGCGCTGCCTTTACGTGCAAGAAGACATTGCCGAGGATCTCACCAAGATGCTGATCGGCGCGATGGAGGCATTGCAAACCGGCAATCCGTGGGAGCTCAGCACCGACGTCGGCCCCGTTATCGACCAACTGGCGCGCAAAGGCATCACGGATCACGTGGACGCCGCCCGCGCCGAAGGCCGTCTGGTCGCCGAACTTGAGGCCCCCACAAACGGCACATTTGTCGCTCCCGCCATCCTGCGTGTGAACGGCATTGCCGATATGAAGCGCGAGATTTTTGGCCCCATCCTGCATCTTACTACGTTCAAATCCCATGAACTCGACGATGTGATCGACGCCATCAACGCCACCGGTTACGGCCTGACCTTCGGGTTACACACCCGCATCGACGACCGTGTCCAGCACGTGGCCGAACGCATCGAGGCTGGCAACATCTACATCAACCGCAACCAGATCGGTGCCATTGTCGGTTCCCAACCCTTTGGCGGCGAAGGACTGTCCGGAACCGGACCAAAAGCGGGCGGACCAAACTACTTGCCCCGCTTCGCCGCACCTGATGTGCAAACCGTAACCGAAACCTGGGACAGCAGTCAGGACAACTTGCCCGCGCTCCCGCCGCACGGGCCGTACAAACCCATCGAGACCCTGACGATGCCCGGCCCAACGGGCGAATCCAATCGGTTGACCACCCTGCCGCGTGCCGCCCTTTTGTGTATGGGACCGGGAGCCGGAACAGTAGAGGCCCAGGCGCGCGCGATCGAAGCACTTGGCGGAATTGCATTGCGTGCCACAGGACAGATTGATCCGGCATCCTTGACCACTGGCCCCGAATACGGCGGCATCATGTGGTGGGGCGATACCGACACGGGCCGCGCGATTGAGGAAGCCCTGGCCAAACGCACAGGGATGATCATCCCGATGATCCCCGGCCTGCCCGACCCTGCCCGCGTGCGCGCCGAACGCCATGTCTGCGTGGATACAACGGCCTCTGGCGGCAACGCAGCCCTGCTGGGCGCAGCAAGCTAAATCACATCACGCGGGCGTGCTCCCTTGACCCCGCCCGCGTGATCGCCCAGCGTGTCGCAATGTTTCCCATTCGCGATCACAACCCCTCCGGCCGTGTGCCCTATGTCACCTACATTCTGATGGCGGCCAACATCGGCATTTTCCTAAGCTATGTCCCGTTGCTGTCACAAGAGCGGGCCCTTTACGACTTCTACAATACCTTTGCACTGGTCCCTGCCCGTGTCAGTGACGGGTATGGCTTCGAGGGGCTGATAACGTCGATGTTCCTGCATGGCGGCTGGATGCATCTGGCCGGTAACATGCTGTTTTTGTGGATATATGGCGACAACGTCGAGGACGAGATGGGGCATGTGCCATATCTCCTTTTCTACACCGCCGCAGGAATAGCCGCAGGGCTCACGCAGGTCGCTTTCGAGCCGTCTTCCCGCATCCCGATGGTCGGTGCCTCCGGTGCGATTGCGGGCGTTATGGGCGCTTATCTGTTGCTCTACCCCAAGGCGAAGATCGACATTCTTGTGATTTTTATTGTGTTCTTTCGTATCTTTCCGATCCCCGCATGGATCATGCTGATGCTCTGGTTTGCCATGCAGACAATTGGCGGCATCGGCGCCGATCCAGACGCAGGCGGCACCGCGTTCTGGGCACATGCGGGCGGATTTGTAGCGGGACTGCTTCTGGCCATTCCTGTCTGGCTCAAACGCGGGGGGCTGGCGTTCTGGCAGCGCAACGAAGGCCAGCCGCCGCATCCGGAAAAAACATATCCACGCATCAACAGCAGCCGCATTCCAAAAGTCAAACGCAGATGAGCCAGCCCATTGATATCACCGCCTCTTGCCACTGCGGCGCGGTTGAACTCTCCGCCACCCTGCCCTTTGGCTTCTCTGACATTGGCCGCTGCACCTGTTCGTTCTGTAAACGCAGACAAGCCGCCGCCGTGACCGCCACCGCATCAACAATTGTCGTCACCAAAGGCGCGGACAACCTGTCGCTCTATTCATGGAACACCCACACAGCACAGCATTATTTTTGCAAGACCTGTGGTATCTACACCCACCACAAACGCCGTGCGGACCCCACGCAATGCGGGATCAATCTGGGCTGTATTGACGGTACAAACCCGTGGGATCACGATCCGATCCGCTGGAGTGACGGCATCAACCATCCCTCCGATCGCAGCTGATCAGCCGCGAACAGCCTTGGCAAAGCTGCCGAAAATCGGCTCGTTCGCGCAGATGATCTGACCATCTTCCAAAATATCGCGCCCCGGCTCCAGTGGTTCAACAAAACCACCAGCCTCGCGCACGATCAACGATCCAGCCGCCAAATCCCATGCGTTTAAGCGCCGCTCCCAATATCCATCATAGCGGCCGGCAGCGACGTAGGCCAAATCAAGCGCCGCAGAGCCCCAGCGCCGCACACCGGCACAGGCAGGCAACAAACGTGCTAATTCCTGAATGGTTTGGGGCAGATCAGAACGGCCACCAAACGGCAAACCTGTCGCGAAAATGCTTTCGATCATCTTGCCGCGTCCTGACACACGCATCCGGCTTTCGTTCATCCACGCGCCAGATCCCTTCTCGGCGAAGAACAACTCGTCCTTGGAGGGGTCATACACCACGCCCGCAACAATCTGGCCCTTGTGCTCCAGCGCGATGGAGACTGCCCAGTGCGGCAAGCCATGCAGGAAATTCGTTGTGCCATCCAGCGGATCCACAATCCAGCGGCGGGTTGGATCAGCGCCATCTTCCGCGCCCCCTTCTTCGGCCAGCCAGCCATAGGTGGGACGTGCGTTCATCAGCTCGGACTTGATGATCTGCTCGGCCTGAATGTCCGCTTTGGAGACAAAATCGCCCGCGCCTTTGACCGACACCTGAAGTTGTTCAACCTCGCGGAAATCCTTCATCAGCGAACGACCCGCCTTGCGCGCCGCCTTGACCATCACGTTGAGATTTGCACTGCTTGCCATGTGAGACGTCCTTTTGCCGCGATCAGATGCCCCCTTTAGGCCGCATCGCCCTGTTTGCCAAGGGCTGAGCGTAACGTCACGGCCATCGCCCCCTTGTGCCTCCATGCCCAAGCCGCCACCTTGGGATCAATCATCATAGAAGCGGAGAATGACCATGAGCGATCAAATGCAGCAAATCGTCCTTGCCAGCCGTCCCGACGGCGCACCGACATCTGACAACTTCCGCCTTGAAAGCGCGCCCGTCCCGACGCCAGCAGACGGCGAAATCCTGGTCGAAGTCAGCTACATGTCGCTCGACCCCTATATGCGCGGTCGCATGGATGACGCGAAATCCTATGCCGCCCCTGTACCGATTGGTGGCAAAATGGAAGGGGGTAGCGTGGGCAAGGTCATCGCCTCCAACTCCCCCCTCTTTTCGGTCGGTGACACCGCATTCGGCCCGTTCGGTTGGGCCACACATGCCATATCTGACGCCAAAATGTGCCGCAAACTCGACCCCGATCAGGCACCGATCACCACATCCCTCGGCGTCCTTGGCATGCCCGGCCTCACAGGCTGGCACGGGTTGATGGCCTATGGCAAACCCAAAGAAGGCGAAACGCTGGTCGTGGCCGCCGCAACGGGTCCGGTCGGCTCTATGGTTGGCCAACTCGCGAAATCACTAGGTCTGCGCGTTGTCGGCATTGCAGGTGGTGCGGACAAATGCAAAACGGCTGTCGAACACTTCGGCTTTGACGCCTGCCTTGACCACCGGGCCTATGATAACGCGAAATCCCTGCGCGCGGCATTAAAGGAAGAATGTCCCAAAGGCATCGACATCTACTTTGAAAACGTCGGTGGCAAGGTGCTGGAAGCCGTGATTCCCCTCATGCGCCCCTTTGGACGCATCCCGATCTGCGGCATGATCGCGTGGTATAATGAAGGGGGCTTGGGCGAAAACGCGGGCGGCGCGGGTCTGACGGCTCCAAAACTATGGCGCACGATTCTGGTGAATTTCCTCAGCGTGAACGGCTTTATCATCTCGAACCACTGGAACCGCTTCCCCGAATTTCTGGCCGAAGTGGCCCCCAAAGTCGCTAGCGGAGAGATCGCCGTGCAGGAAGACATCACCGAAGGTCTGGAGAACGCCCCGCAAGCGTTCATCGACCTGCTGACAGGTGGCAATGTCGGCAAGGCGATTGTGAAAGTCAGCTAACTCTACCGTAGGGCGGGGTTTACCCGCCTTACAACAGGATGGAATTCTGGCGGCAAAAACCAGCCGTTGCTTGCCCAGCATCCGGTGCTCTTGAGTTTAAAGGCCAAATGAAGCGATACCACCGCGCCTTCACTTGGCCTTTAAACTCAATTCAACCCGTCCCACACACGCGTTTCTCTCGTAGTGGCTCCCATTACACTGCCTGCAACTTGCGCGCCTCATCCCCAGCCAGCTGCAACAGCTGATCCATAAATGGCTTTCCCAGGTCATCTGTCCTGACCGCCGCATACAACCGCCGCGTCACGCCCTGCGCCGTCAGCGGCCGCGTCACATAATCGGATGAATATTTCACCTCGCGCACCACCCAATCTGGCAGTACAGACACGCCACGATTAGACGCGACCAACAGCAAAATCACCGCTGTCAGTTCCACCTGCCGGATCGCCAATGGCTCAACCTTTGCAGGGATCAAAAGCTGGCTGAACACATCCAATCGCGTGCGCTCCACCGGATAGGTGATCAATGTCTCACCGCGAAAATCCGCTGCTTCGATAAACGGCTTCTCAGCCAATGGATGTGTACTCGCCGCCACAAAGACTGCTTTGTAATCGAACAGCTCTACAAAGGTAACGCCCGCAAGATCTTCAGGATCAGAGGACACCACCAGATCGACCTCCTCGCGCAGCAATGCAGGCAAGGCATCAAACGCCAGACCGGGGCGGATATCCACATCCACATCCGGCCATGAGCGGCGGAATTGCTCTAGCACCGGAAACAGCCACTCGAAACAGGCGTGACATTCGATCGCGATGTGCATCCGTCCGGTGCTGCCTGCGCGCAATCCGGTGAATTCCTCCTGCAAGGCCTGCACCTGCGGCAAAACCTGCTGCGCCAGTTTCAGCAACCGCTGCCCCGCAGGCGACAGTTTCAGCGGCTTGGAGCGGCGCACAAACAGTTCAACTCCCGCCTGATCCTCCAACCCTTTCACCTGATGGCTCAGCGCGGATTGCGTGATGTTCAACTGCTCTGCCGCACGCGCCAATCCGCCGGATTCGTGGATAGCCTGAATGGTGCGAAGGTGACGAAATTCAATATGCATATGAGGTTCGCCTCATGTTGAAGATGAAAGTTATGAGTTTGTTTCATGAAATGATTTGTGAGACAAGGCATGACAGGAACCCAATAAGGATCAGCCAATGACCACCCCTCGCGTCTCCTTCGAAGTCTTTCCCCCGCGCAATCTGGATGCGGGTTTTAATTTATGGGACACGGCGCAGGCATTGGCCCCTCTGGAACCACGCTTCTTTTCCGTCACTTACGGTGCTGGCGGGTCAACACGTGATCTTACGCATGATGCCGCCCACGTGCTGCGCCGCACTTCGGGTCTGCCTGTCGCCGCCCATCTGACCTGCGTCGGGGCCAGCAAGGCCGAGACACTTGAGGTCGCGGACAGCTTTGCCAAAATCGGCGTCAAAGACATCGTGGCGCTGCGCGGTGATCCACAAAACGGCGCTGACACGTTCACGCCGCACCCTGACGGGTTCACCGACAGCTGCGCGCTGATCGAAGCCCTCGCTGACAAAGGTACGTTCAACATCCGCGTGGGTGCCTACCCCGACAGCCATCCGGAATCGGCAGACATGGCCGCAAACGTGGCCTACCTCAAACGCAAGTTCGACGCAGGCGCGGACGAAGCGATCACGCAGTTCTTCTTTGAACCCGAAAGTTTCCTGCGCTTTCGCGATGCCTGCGCCAAAGCGGGTATCGACAAGCCGATCACGCCGGGAATCCTGCCGATCCTGAACTGGTCCTCAGCGCGCAAATTCGCCACCCGCTGTGGCACGCCTGTTCCAGCATGGCTGGACGAGGCTTTCGACGCCGCCATCCGCGATGATCGTCACGACCTACTGGCTACCGCGCTGTGCACAGAAATGTGCGACACACTCATCACCGAAGGCGTGCAGGATTTGCATTTCTACACGCTCAACCGGGCGGAACTGACACGCAATGTCTGTCGTGCAATCGGTGTCACACCAAAGGTTACTCTTTCAGACGTGGCGTAACAGCTTGGCAATGCAGGGGATTACGTCCTAGCATCCCCGCAACCCTGACCGGAGATTGCCCATGCGCCGCCTTGCAACCCGCCCTGAAAACCTGTTGAGCCAAGCCGAGGCCCTCAAGCTGTCGGGACTGGAATTTATGCAGTCCATCCTTGACGGTTCCAACTTCGGCCCGCCCATCGGTGAGACGATGGGCTACTCCTTGCACAGCGTCGAAGAAGGTCGCGCCGTGTTTCGCGGTACGCCCGAATTCAACGTGACCAATCCAATGGGAACGGTGCATGGCGGCTGGTACGGCACATTGCTCGACAGCGCGATGGCCTGCGCTGTCATGACCAAAGTGCCAAGGGGATCAGTCTATACCACGCTGGAATACAAGGTGAATATCCTGCGCTCTATTCCGCTCGGCACGCAAGTCGACAGCATTGGTGTGATAGATCACGTCGGGCGCTCCACCGGGGTGGCGCACGGCGAAATCAGAGGAGTCGAGGATGGCAAACTCTACGCCACGGGCTCGACCACCTGTATTGTAATGAAAATCGCTTGAGCCATACAGGCCGCCACAACCCTGACAAAAAAACCTTACAGGGTTTTGGCCGACACATCCCAAAATGACGGCTCCGCCCGCCCCTGCCGTACCAGCACGCTTTCATGCAAGCGTTCCGACGTATCCAAACCAATCTTGCGTTTCTTGCGCGACATCAGAAACCGTCCATGCCCCCGCCACATGCCCCGCGCTGGTGCCATTGCATCTTGTGGACAACGCGCGTGCCACCCGTCCGGCAATGGCAAACCACACCCTTCCGCATGCTCCAACATCCAGACCAGCGGGATGTTCGCCAAGGGTCGGGCCGCCTCGAATCCGTTAAGCTGTCCACCCACATCGCCATGCGCACCGGGGAACCAGACTTGCTCGACCCGTCCGTCAAACCCGCCGTGGCAATCCCAAAGCACAGGCGAAAACGCCTGCCGCGTCTCGTCATGGGCAAGCGCGTGAAATCCGTTTTTGACGATGCTGCTTAAATCATGGTTGTGAAAGGCATGCAGGTGTTCGGAAAGCCGCCATAACACGGGCGCGTTGATGCCCAACGATTTAACCGTATCCCAAACGCCAATCATTTCGATCTCGGTATGCGGATGGCAATGCTCAGCCGAAAAGGCGCGGGCTGTGTCACTGTTTTGTGTACACTCGTAATGGCGATAGGCCGTCTTGATATTGCGCTGCGTCGCACAATCCGCACGCAACAAGCCAACCAGATCAATCACACCCGCAAGCGAGCGCACCGCATAGGCACCGCGCGAATAACCGAATAGAAAAATCCTGTCACCGGGTTTGTAGCGCGTTGCAAGCCAGCCATAGGCCCGCTTGATCTGCCGGTTGATCCCTCTGCCCGTTGTCACATCAACCACAGAACGCCAGTGATTCCACTGCAATCCGCCCTCATAGAACAACGACACAGCCGTCCCCATTTCGCGCAACATCATATAGGTCCGTGCCGCATTTGTCTGGCACAGCGGCTCCAGCGAGGACAGCGTACCGTCCAGAATAATCACATGGATCTTGGGTGCGCGCTCCTTCAACTCACTCAGCGGCGATCCGACCTTCATTAATCAACTCCCATATGCGGTGCGGCGTAAACGGCATATCGGCCTGTCGCACCCCATGTTCCCAAAGCGCATCCTGCACCGCATTTGCAATTGCTGCCAGCGCGCCCACAGTTCCCGCCTCGCCACAGCCCTTCATGCCCATGATGTTCGCTGTTGATGGTACAGGCTCTGAGGTAAAGGAAATATAGGGCAGGTCTGCGGCACGTGGCATGGCATAGTCCATAAACGATGCCGTGAGCAGCTGGCCGTCCTCGTCATAAACAACCCGTTCCTGCACAGCCTGTCCGACCCCTTGGGCGACACCGCCATGTACCTGGCCTTCTGCCAGCATCGGATTGATAAGATTGCCAAAATCATCGACCACTGTGTAGCGGTCCGTGATCACGATGCCCGTCTCGGGGTCAATCACCACTTCGGCAACATGGGCCCCGTTGGGAAAGCTGCGGGCCGGCAAAGTCGCGCGTTCGTGATGGCTTAGCAGGTCTTCCCGCCCCTTTTCGCGGGCCATTTCAGCGACCTCCAGCATGGTGGGCGTCAGGTTCGACCCATCGCTGCGAAAACGTTCATCATCAAAGCTGATCTCAGACGCAGGTACACCCATTTCCTCGGCCAAGAAAGCTTTGAAGTCTTCGGTAATCTTGGCCACAGTCGCCAAAGTCGCATTGTTCTGCGTGGTGACTGAGCGTGATCCGCCCGTGCCACCCCCCGTCGCGATCAAATCGGAATCACCTTGTACAACATTGATCTTATTCGCCGGAATACCGGTCTGGTCGCTCAGGAACTGCGCATAGACCGTCTCATGCCCTTGCCCGCCAGATTGTGTTCCGACATAGATCGACACTGTGCCGTCCTCCTCGAACACCACCTTGGCCCCCTCTGACGGATCACCCAGAATACTCTCGATATAATAACAAAGCCCCTGCCCGCGCAGCAATCCACGCGTGGCATCCGCTGCCTTACGCGCCTCAAACCCGTCGCGATCCGCCTCAACAGCCACACGGGTCAACAAGCGGTCAAAATCCCCGACATCATAGGTTTCACCCGTCGCCGCTTTGTAGGGAAACTGCGCCGGCTTGATAAAGTTGATCCGCCGCAACTCCCACGGGTCCACACCCAACTCCCGCGCCGCACGGTCCATCAGCCGCTCAAGGACATAGATCGCTTCGGGACGCCCCGCACCTCGATATGCATCCACCGGCACGGTGTTGGTGTAAAACCCATCGACCTGCAACCACGTGGTCTGCACATCATAAACACCCATCAACACACGGCTAAACAACTGCGTCTGAATGAACTGCGCAAATTGCGAATTATACGCACCCAGATTGCATTTCGACGTCACCCGATACGCCGTGATCCTGTTGTCCGCATCAAACGCAAACTCCGCCAAAGACGTCAGATCACGCCCGCCGTTGTCTGTCAGCATCGCTTCCGTGCGCTCCGACATCCAACGCACCGGACGGCCCAGCACGCGCGCTGCCTGCGCCACGCAGAAATATTCGTTGTAGGTCATCGACTTCATGCCAAACGCGCCGCCCGTATCCGGATTGGTCACGCGCACCAACTCGGGGTCCAGATCAAAGGCCTTGGCAATATAGCCCTTGTGCGCCCAGACTCCCTGGCCGTTGTTGGCCACATGCACACGGCCATCGACCCATTCCGCATAACACCCGCGCGGCTCCATTGAATTCACGATGATCCGGTTGTCTTCCACATCCAGCGCCACGGTTTTTGCCGCCGCAGCAAACGCCGCCTCGGTAGCCGCCTCATCGCCCATGCCCCAGTCAAACGCCTTGTTATCAGGGGCTTCGCTGTGCAAGGTCTCCCCTCCTGCCGACATGTTGACCTTCGCCGCCAAATCATCAGCATCAAACAGGATCAACTCCGCTGCATCGCGCGCTTGCGCCAGCGTTTCGGCTACGACCATCGCCACAGGTTCGCCCACATAGCGCACCTTATCTTTCGCCAGCATCGGCCGCACCGGTTTTGCACCATTGCTGCCATCGCGGTTCTTCACCACTGCCCCCGCCATTGCAATATCCATACCCGCAGCCTCCAGATCGGCGCAGGTCAGTACCAGATGCACGCCATCGGCGTCAGCCGCGTCCGACACGTCCAGTTCCGTGATCACCCCATGGCCGATGGGCGAGCGAAAGAAATATCCGTGCAGCGCCCCCGCAGGAGCAATATCATCCACATAACGCCCTTCTCCCGTCAAAAACCGCACATCTTCGGTCCGTTTGACCGCTTGGCTCTTGCCGAATTTTTCCATGATGCACTGCCTTTTTGTGAATGGGTCGCTCCGCCAAAGACTTAACCGCCCAAGGACCATTGTCCAGCCCGCCCTTTCCCTTCGACGCCGCGTCCGTTAGATCACTCTGCAAACGTGATTGAGGATCAGAAAACCATGGCTCTGGAAAAGAATTTTGACTCTGGCGAGGCCGAAGCCCGCCTTTATGCCGCATGGGAAAAGGCCGGTGCCTTCAAGGCCGGGGCCAATGCATCGCGCGATGAAACCTTCTCTATTATGATCCCCCCGCCCAACGTGACGGGCGTGCTGCACATGGGCCATGCGTTTAACAACACGCTTCAGGACATTCTGATCCGCTGGCACCGCATGCGCGGCTTTGACACGCTTTGGCAACCCGGTCAGGACCACGCAGGCATCGCCACGCAAATGGTTGTGGAACGCGAACTTGCCAAAAACCAAAACAACGCCACCCGCCGCGAGATGGGGCGTGAAGCCTTCCTTGAGAAAGTCTGGGACTGGAAAAAGGATTCCGGCGGCACGATCATCGAACAACTTAAACGCCTTGGTGCCTCCTGCGACTGGGACCGCAACGCCTTCACCATGTCCGGTGCCCCCAATGCCCCCGCTGGTGAGGAAGGCAACTTCCACGATGCCGTGATCAAAGTCTTCGTCGACATGTACAACAAAGGCCTGATCTATCGCGGTAAACGCTTGGTCAATTGGGACCCACATTTCGAGACTGCAATCTCCGACCTCGAAGTTGAAAGCACCGAAATCGACGGCCACATGTGGCACTTCAAATACCCACTCGCGGGCGGTGCAACCTACACCTACGTCGAGAAAGACGAGGACGGCAATGTTACGCTGTCCGAGGAACGCGATTACATCTCTATTGCCACCACCCGCCCCGAAACCATGCTGGGCGATGGTGCGGTTGCCGTTCATCCATCGGATGAACGTTACGCCTCAATCATCGGAAAACTATGTGAAATTCCGGTTGGCCCGAAAGAGTATCGCCGCCTGATTCCGATCATTACCGACGAATATCCAGATCCTGATTTCGGCTCCGGCGCGGTAAAAATCACCGGCGCACATGACTTCAACGACTACGAAGTCGCCAAGCGCAACAACATCCCGCTTTACGCGCTGATGGATACACGTGGCGCGATGCGCAGTGATGGCCTGCCTTACGATCAAGCCGCCGCGCGGGCACAGGCCATTGCCGAAGGCCGCGAAGAAGCACCGCTTGATGCCACCGAAATCAACCTCGTGCCCGAAGACTACCGCGGCCTTGACCGTTTCGACGCCCGTAAGAAAGTCATCGCCGACATCACCGCCGAACGCCTCGCTGTGATGACCACCCATAACGATCCGCGCTTGGGCAAGCCCGCGAAGAAAAAGAAGAAGGGCGACGAAGAAGAGGTTGTCGATACGGCCCCCGTCCCGCTGGTCGAAGCCAAAAAGATCATGCAGCCCTTCGGCGACCGCTCCAAAGTGGTAATCGAACCGATGCTCACCGACCAATGGTTCGTCGCCACCGACAAGATCGTGCAGCCCGCGATTGACGCTGTGCGCAATGGTGACGTGAAAATCCTGCCCGAGCAGGACAAGAAGGTGTATTTCCACTGGCTGGAGAACATCGAGCCATGGTGCATCTCGCGCCAACTTTGGTGGGGACATCAGATACCGGTTTGGTATGGGCCAAGCATCAAAGATGTTTCCAATGAAGATGTTGGCGGCGTTGAATATGATTTCCAAAATCCGAAAGCGTTTTGTGCCGCGTCTGTAGAGACCGCCAAATCTGAAGCCATGACGTACTATACCGAGCTTTTGGGCGAACATGCGACATGGGTTGGCGAAGCAGGCAATGCCGCAGAGGCACATGATCTAGGTGATGAATCTGGAAAGTTCTTGCCTATCGTCTTATGGCGCGACCCCGACGTCCTGGACACATGGTTCTCCTCCGGCCTCTGGCCCATCGGCACCCTCGGCTGGCCCGAACAAACCGAGGCGCTGGATAAATACTTCCCAACCTCCGTCCTCATCACCGGTTTCGACATCATCTTCTTCTGGGTCGCCCGCATGATGATGATGCAATACGCCGTGGTCGGCCAAAAACCCTTCGACACTGTCTATGTCCACGCGCTGGTGCGCGACGAGAAGGGCAAAAAGATGTCGAAATCCCTCGGCAACGTCCTCGACCCGCTGGAACTGATCGACGATTTCGGCGCGGATGCGGTGCGTTTCACCGTCACCTCCATGGCCGCCATGGGCCGCGATTTGAAACTTTCAACAGCGCGCATCACCGGCTACCGCAACTTCGGCACAAAACTCTGGAACGCCCACCGTTTTGCCGAAATGAACGAGGTGTTTACCGGCACGCCCCACGCGATGCCAACGCCCACCGCGACCTTAAACAAATGGATCATCGGCGAAACCGCCCGCGTGCGTGAAGAGGTCGACGCAGCGCTGACCAACTATCGGTTCAACGATGCGGCGAATACATTATATGCGTTTGTCTGGGGCAAGGTTTGTGACTGGTATGTGGAGTTGTCCAAGCCCTTATTGCAAGACGCAGCACCAGAGGCCGCTGAAACCCGCCAGACCTTGGGTTGGGTGCTGGATCAATGCCTGATCCTGCTGCACCCGATCATGCCCTTCATCACTGAAGAACTGTGGCAAAGCACTGTAAAGAGGGATAAAATGCTGGTCCACGCCGATTGGCCGACCTACACTACTGCTGACCTTCTGGACCGCGATGCGGACCGTGAACTGAACTGGGTGATCGGCCTGATCGAAGGCATCCGCTCCGCACGGCAGCAAATGCACGTCCCTGCAGGTCTCAAAGTCCCGATGATCGTTACCGAAATGGACGCCGCAGCCGGGGCCGCATGGGACGGCAACGAGACCATGATCAAACGCCTTGCCCGCGTGGAAACCCTAGAAAAAGCGGATACCTTCCCCAAAGGTACCGTGTCCATTCCCGCCCCCGGCGCGACCTTTGGCCTGCCTCTGGCGGGCCTGATCGATATCGGGGAGGAAAAGGCACGCTTGCAAAAATCCTTGGACAAACTTGGCAAGGAAATCGGCGGATTAAAAGGACGCCTCAACAATCCGAAATTCGCAGCTTCTGCTCCAGAAGAAGTCGTGGCAGAAGCCCAGAACAACCTCGCCACCCGCGAAGAAGAAGCATCTCAGCTTCAATCCGCATTGGACAGGCTTGCTGAAATGGGCTGAGCTGAAATTCCAAATGGTTCAAATCCCTGCCAGAGGCATAGAATCTCTTCTGGTCCTCCAAAAGAGTATTTTGCCTTCGGCGAGGATTTTTAACCATTTGGAAATAGTCGTCTTTTAACGTGAAGGCGCGGTCCTAGCTGGGAAGCGAAGATCGTCCATTTGGAAGGCCCCGTCTTTCAACAGACGGGGCTAACCTTTTTCGGCTTTACTTGAAGACCGCCGGACGTTTGCCCATCTGGGCTGCGATCACTTCCATCTGGTGTGGTTTACCGATCAGTTCGGATTGAAGGCGCGATTCTGCGTTCAGGACATCAGCGGCGTCCTGTGTTTCTGCAATCGCGATCAAGCGTTTGGCTGCACGAATAGCCGAGGGGCTTTTTCCAGAAATCGTCTCTGCAAGGGTCTTGGCTGCGGCCAGCGGATCATCAGCAATTTCAGTGATCATTCCCCAAGACAGCGCCTGATCTGCCGCGACTTGCTCTGCGGTATAGGTCAAGCGCCGCAAAATGTCCGAGCGCACCAGTTTTGGCAACAGCACCATCCCGCCCATATCCGGCACGATGCCCCATTTCATTTCCATCACTGAGAACCGCGTGTCCGGCGCGGCAATCCGGATGTCAGCGCCAAGCGCAAGTTGCATACCGGCACCAAAACACACGCCATGTATGGCAGCAATTACAGGAATCTCCATGCACGCCCAGATCATTGCAACTTCCTGCCATTGATTCGTGGTGCCATTTCCATGTGTGCGCGGCATCAGAACATCTGCGGGTTCCTTACCCATCATTCCGGCAAGGCCGGTGATGTCGATACCTGCACAAAACGCTTTTCCTTCGCCAGAAACAACGACGCAGCGTGCCTCAGAGGCCGCGACTTCTTCACCGGCAGCGATGATTCCATCGATCATATCCTGATCGACAGCGTTCATTTTGTCTGCACGGGTCAACCGAACATAAGCGATGTGGTTTTCAATGGTAACAGTCACGCGGGGCATGGTCTTCTCCTGTTTGATCAGGGGAAGTACACCGGAAAACCAGCGATCAAACCAGTGAAACGTGGCGGAACATCAAGGCAGCAAGCGGTCGATGGCGCGCATCATGCCAAGGCTTTTATCATACACCAACGTCAGGATACGCCTTGCAGGCGGTCGCAACGCTGCGGGGGTCACACGTATTGCACCTGCGGCAACACTTGCGGCAATAAAACTGCGGCGGGTCAGTTTAGCCATAACAACGGCTCCTTATCACTTGCGAACCATTCTCATGTAGTTAGCACAGGTACCTTTTCCAAGCCCTTGCCCAACTTCGCAACGCCGCCTATCACCGGAGATATGGAAAAATATCGTCTTACTCCGCTCGCCACATCCTTGCCCGCAACCGTTCCTTTTGTCGGTCCTGAAACGCAGGAACGCCAGATGGGGCACCTGTTTGATGCACGTTTGGGGGCGAATGAAAACGCCTTTGGCCCCTCGCCCCGTGCCGTTGCAGCGATGGCCGAAGCAGGTCATTGGATGTATGGCGATCCGGAGAGTTTTGATCTGCGCAATGCCATTGCCGCGCGCCACGATACAACCATGGATCACATTATGGTCGGTGAAGGCATCGACGGCTTGCTAAGTTATCTGGTGCGCCTTTTCGTAGGTGAGGGGGATACGGTTGTTACGTCAGACGGCGCTTACCCCACGTTCAACTACCATGTGGCCGGATTTGGCGGGGTCTTGCACAAAGTCCGCTACCGCGAAGATCACGAAGATCCTGATGCGCTTTTTGCCAAAGCGGCCGATGTGGGCGCAAAACTGGTCTACCTCGCCAATCCCGACAATCCAATGGGGTCATGGCACAAAGGCGCGGACATCGTGGCCGCGATGGACAAACTGCCGGACGGATGTTTGCTGGTTCTGGATGAGGCCTATGTTGAGACCGCACCGGAGGGCACCGCGCTGCCTTTGCCCGCAGATGATCCACGCGTGATACGTATGCGCACCTTTTCCAAGGCCTACGGGATGGCAGGGGCACGGGTTGGGTATGCTATCGGCGCGCCCGATCTGATCACTGCCTTTCACAAGGTGCGCAATCACTTCGGCATGAACCGCGCGGCACAAGCAGGCGCACTGGCGGCTTTGCAGGATCAGGACTGGTTGGCCGATGTTCAGGCAAAGATCGCGGCATCGCGTGACCGGATCGCTGAGATTGCAAAGGAAAACGGCTTGATCCCCCTGCCCTCAGCCGCGAATTTTGTCGCAATTGATTGCGGCAAGGACGCGGCATTTGCCAAAGCGGTTCTGGATGGTCTGGTGTCACGGGGCATCTTTGTTCGCATGCCATTCGCGGCCCCGCAAAACCGCTGTATCAGAGTAAGCTGCGGTACAGATGATGATCTGGACGCCTTCGCTGCGGCCCTGCCTGCCGCGTTAAGGGACGCGGAAAAAGGCTGACTGACCGGATTTCTGCGCTATAATCAGGGCCGGATCAATCAAGAGCCAGACATGCGCGACACACATGACCGCCCCTCAGCACCGGATTTTACGCAGGCCTGCGTGGTCATGTTTGGTGTCAACCTGACATGGGTGTTGATGGTGATCTGGGCTGTTTGGGGATTACTCGCCGTGGCGGCAACCGGATGGGCCGTCCATCAAATCATCAACCGGATTGACGCTGTACGCAACTAAGCCAGGCCACCAATCACGTCAGCTGCGGCGTCCAACGCCCCTGCACCATGTTCGATATCAAGATGGCGCATGCCCGCTTCGATGCCGCCCAGAACGCCCATGATCATGTGACCGTTGACGTGCCCCATGTGGCCCAGCCGGAAAAATCCATGCCATGCCGGATCACCCGGTGCGGCCATGCCCAGACCGATCCCCAGCGTCAGGCCCAACTGGTCTTCGACCCAGTCGCGCAGAGCCGTGGCATTGGGCGATTGCAGGCGCAGGGCTGTCACCGCGTTGCTGCGGTATCTGGCATCCGTCACGTTCATGGCGAAACTGCCGGCCGTGCTCCATGATTCACATGCCGCCCAGACCGCGCGGGCCAACACAGCGTGGCGGGCCCAGACCTGTTCGATGCCCTCTTGATGGATCATGTCGAGGGCGGTGCGCAGGCCATAAAGGTGATGTGTGGGCGCTGTGCCTGCATGATACTGGAAAAACTGTTCTGCGTAGGCACGCGGCGTCCAGTCCCAATAAACACTGACGCGGTTCTGCTTGGCGCGTACCGCCTCGGCGCGATCGTTGAAAAAGACAAAGGACATGCCGGGCGGGACCATCAATCCTTTCTGGCAGCCCGTGACCGTTACATCGACGCCCCAGGCGTCCATCTCGAAGCGGTCGCAGCCCAGCGAGGCGATGCAGTCGGCCATCAGCAAAGCAGGGTGGCCTACATCGTCCAAAACAGCGCGAAGGGCTGGAATATCGTTAAGAATGGAGGTCGACGTGTCGACATGCACGGCCAACACCGCCTTGATTTCATGGGCTTTATCCGCGCGAAGAACGTCGACGATACGCTCCATGTCCATCGGGCTTTGCTTGCCAAAATCGAGGACTTGCACATCCGCGCCAAGACTGGCGGCAACCTCTCCCCAGCTCAGACCGAAACGGCCCGTTGCAGGGACCAGAACCTTGTCACCCGGTCTGATCGTATTGGCGAGGGCCGCTTCCCATGCGGCATGACCATTGCCGGTATACATCGCAACCTGATGTACCGTGCGTGCTACCCGTTTGAGATCGGCCACCAACCCCGGCATCATTGCAACAAGTTCCCCCGCATAAATGTTCGGAGCGGGTCGGTGCATCGCCTGCAACACCGCATCGGGGATCACCGAAGGTCCGGGAATGGCCAGATAGGGGCGGCCTTGGGCCAGCTTGGTTGGAGGGGTCATGGGCCGGTGCCTTTCATGCATCATTTCTGCGCAACGTATCTGTGTGCAGGGTAAGGTCAACATCCGATCGCCTGCCTTGCCCCGATGTCGCGCAATGCGTAGAGGTAAGCGCAGTTTTACTCAATGAATGGCTGCCGCGATGAATGACCAGACATACACGTCCCGCGAATTGCTGGGCTGGCTGTGGCGTGACTATCTGAAAAAGCACCTGGGACTGATGGCGCTGGCCGTGTTCTTTATGATCATCGAGGGCAGCACTTTGGGTGCCTTGGCACGTCTGATGGAGCCGATGTTTGATCAGGTTTTTGTAGCGGGTCAGGAGGACGCGTTGATCTGGGTCGGATTGACCCTCATCGGGATTTTCATTCTGCGTGCGATTGCCGGTGTCAGCCAAAAAGTGCTCCTGACGAAAGTGGCGCAAGGCACGGCAGCCGACCTGCGCATTGATCTGCTGGAGCGGATGATGAAGCAGGATGGGGCCTTTCACCAAAGCCACCCGCCCGGTTTTCTGATCCAGCGGGTCCAGTCCGATGTGAACGCTGTGGGCGATGTCTGGCGCGCCGTGATCACTGGCGCAGGGCGTGATTTCATTGGGTTGATGGTCCTGCTGGGCGTGGCGATTTCGATTGACCCGATCTGGGCGCTGATGGCTTGCATCGGTATTCCGGTGATGGTGCTGCCTGCGGCGATGGCGCAAAAGTTTGTGCGCAAACGGGCCCGTGAGGCACGGGATCTGGGGGCCGATCTGGCCGTGCGTCTGGACGAAGTGTTCCACGGCATCGTTCAGGTGAAACTCAACGCGTTGGAGAGCTACCAGACGCGCCAATACCGCGATCTGACGGGGCGTTTCATTGACACCGAAGTGCGTGCAGCCTTTGGCAACTCCGCCATTCCCGGTATGGTCGATATCCTGTCGGGCATCGGGTTCATGGCCGTGATCCTGTATGGTGGTTCCGAGATCATCGCGGGCGAAAAAACCATCGGTCAATTTATGACGTTCTTTACTGCGATGGGCTTTGCCTTTAGCCCGCTGCGCCGTTTGGGCGGCATGAGCGGTCTGTGGCAAATCGCTGCGGCCGCATTGGAACGTATCCGCGAATTGCTGGATGCGCCACTGCATCTGCGTGATCCGGTTTCGCCGGTATCGGCCCCTGTCGGGACGCCGGAAATTGTCTTGAACGATGTTGATCTGTCTTACGGTGAGAGCAAAGTGCTGGACCGTTTGGCCTTTACTGCAAAAGCGGGTGAAACAACTGCGTTGGTTGGGGCTTCTGGTGCAGGAAAGTCGACCGTTTTCAACATTTTGACCCGATTGATTGACCCGCAAGCAGGCAGCGCAACCTTGGGCGGGGTTGCGACAACCGACATGAGGCTGCGCGACCTGCGCGGACTGTTTTCCGTTGTTACGCAAGAAGCGCTGCTGTTTGACGCCACCCTACGCGAGAACATTATACTGGACCGCAAAGGTGTCACCAAACAACGGCTGCAAGAGGTGTTGGAAGCTGCACATGTCGCCGATTTCCTGCCCAATCTCGACAAGGGATTGGATACTATTGTCGGCCCACGCGGTTCTGCCCTGTCCGGCGGGCAACGCCAGCGGGTTGTCATTGCGCGTGCCCTGCTTCGTGACACACCGATATTGCTGCTGGACGAGGCGACAAGTGCGCTGGATGCACAATCTGAGCAGGTTGTGCAGGCCGCGCTGGATCGTCTGTCCAAGGGGCGCACGACAATTGTGATTGCACACAGACTGGCCACGATCCGCAGTGCAGACCGGATTGTTGTGATGGATCGGGGGCACGTCGCGGATGAAGGCACGCACGAAGAATTGCTGGAGCGTGGGGGAATTTACGCCGACCTCTATCGGTTGCAGTTTCGCGATGACGGGGGCGCGGTACAGCGTAGAACCAAGTCGATCCGGCGTTCCAACAACTCGACCAAGCCGTCAAAACGACCCGGCTTCTGGCAACGTCTCTTTGGCTAACGGCGATAGCTGGCGGCCAGCTTGCTGACATCCACTCCGGCGAAATAGCGGATCAGCGTCCACAGGTTTCGCCCTCCACGCCGAATCCAGCCTTGACGGGTGTATTTTTCGGCACTGGTTCGAGCTGTCACATTCAGCCCTGTTAGTTTGCCTTTCAAAGAGCGCGCCAAGGCCACGTCCTCCATCAGTGGCACCTCTTTGTATCCACCTGCCTGCGCATAAAGTGCTGCGGCGACAAGCAGACCCTGATCGCCATAAGGCAGGCCAAAACGGCTGCGCAAGTTTGCCCAACCCGCCACAAAACGCCCCGCCAGACTGCTTTCATCGAAGGCCAGCCGGAACCACACCGCTTGCGCGGGTTTGCCCAGGTGTGCGTTTACGGCCTGTGCCCAGCCTGCTTGCAAGACCGTGTCGGCATGGATCACCAGTAACCATTCTCCCTTGGCCGCCGCGCAGCCGCGCCGCAACTGAGCGCCACGTGACGGCGGACCGGATACGATATCAGCGCCCCACGTCTGTGCAATTGCCCCTGTCGCATCGGTTGACCCGCCATCCGACACGATCAATTCGCGGATCAATCCGGCGTCGAGCCCCTCGACCAAGGCTGCCAGACACTCCGGCAGCGTCTTCTCGGCATTGAACGTCGGGATGATGACAGAGATCGGCGCGCGCATGCTTGCCCCTTTTGATGTGGCGTGGGAACACTATATCCCAAGTGGATGGCAGGAGAACAGAACATGAGACAGACCCGATGACCAATCGCCGCATTCTCCGCCTGAGCGGGACCGATACATTCGATTTTCTGCAAGGTTTGGTGACGAATGACGTCGCAAAATTGCAGCATGGCGCGGTCTATGCCGCGATGTTGACGCCGCAGGGCAAGTATCTGGCAGATTTCTTTTTGATCCCTGACGGAGATGATGTGCTGCTGGATGTGGCTGACACCTTGGGTGACATGTTGGTGCAGCGGCTTTCAATGTACAAATTGCGGGCCTCCGTTACCATTGAGCCGACAGATTTGCATGTGCATCGCGGACTTGGGGATTTGCCCGACGACGGATTTGAGGATCCACGCTGTCCTGCTCTTGGATGGCGCGCGTACCGGAATGCGGCGCAGACAGAGGATGATGTGGACTGGAACGCCTTGCGCGTTGCTCATCTGGTGCCGGAGGCCGCGATTGAACTCACGCCTGACACCTTCATTCTGGAAGCCGGTTTTGAACGCCTGAATGGCGTCGATTTTCGCAAGGGTTGCTATGTTGGCCAAGAGGTCACGGCACGGATGAAGCACAAAACGGAGTTGCGCAAAGGTCTGGCGCTGGTGGATGTCGAGGGTGCCGCGCCAATCGGCACGGAATTGATTGCAAATGGCAAGGCGGCAGGCACTTTGTTCACGCAGTCTGGTGGCAAAGGCATCGCATATCTGAGATTCGATCGCGCAAAAGATGTCATGTCTGCCGGCCCTGCGCAGGTGGTGCGCAGCGAAATGGCCGCGAGTCCCTCAAATTGAATCGAAAAGCCCCGCGTCAGGGCGGGGCTTCATCAGCTTGGTGATTGTTAACAGAATATTACCTTACGTAAACAAATACTGCCTTTGGCAGCGTTGTCAGGCCCGTTCGACGTATTCCATTGTCTCCGTGTTCACCACGATATCTTCGTCCTGACCGACAAATGGCGGCACTGAAACCTTAACGCCGTTGTCCAAAACGGCCGGTTTGAATGAATTCGCTGCAGTCTGGCCTTTGACCACCGGCTCCGTCTCGACCACCTTGCAAACGACCTTTTGCGGCAGCGAGGCGTTCAAGGGTTCATCGCCATTATACTCGACAACAACCATCATACCGTCTTGCAAGAACGGGCGACGTTCCCCCAGCAGGTCAGAAGGAAGCTGCACCTGGTCATAGGTATCTGTGTCCATCAGAACCAGCATCCCATTGTCTTCGTACAAGAATTGCTGATCTTTTTGTTCCAGCCGCACTTTCTCGACCTTGTCGGCAGAGCGAAAGCGTTCATTCAATTTCGAGCCATTGCGCAGATTGCGCAACTCGACCTGGGCAAAAGCACCGCCCTTGCCGGGCTTCACATGGTCCACTTTGACCGCAGCCCATAGACCGCCGTTATGCTCCAGTACGTTACCGGGGCGAATCTCGTTTCCGTTAATTTTTGGCATGTGGCAAAACTTTGGCAAAAGGTTGATGAAAGTATAACGCCCCCTATATCTGGGGTTAAGTCACCCTGCAAGCAAACGATATATCGTGGTGCATCCGCAACCCGATATGCACAGCGCGCATGGGTGCCATGCGAAATAGGTGTATCCGAATCGAGTGTTATCCGTCATAAGAAGTTTCGATCCGGAATAACAAGAGCAAGAATAATAGAAAGGACGACGAGTTGAGAGATTTCGTTGATGGGACCGCTTTCAATAATGAGCAAGGCAACCGTGCCCGCAAACTATTCGCTGCTGTGGTACTGGCCGCATTGGATGATGCCATTGCTGATGACAAGAAGTATGGCAATGGTCCCGAACAAATCGCCCGCTGGGCCCGCTCCCGCGATGGGCGCGAAGTGCTAAGCTGCGCGGGCATTGACCCGAACGAACGTGTTGTGACTGGCTTGATGGATTTTGTTGGCAAAGGTGTGCGGACTTCCGTGGCCCTGTCGCGCGAAGAATCCGAGCGTCGCCATGCCGCACAGCAGGCCGAAGCCGCCTGATATATTCGTTTCTGACTGGAAACGAAAAAACGCAGCCTCCGGGCTGCGTTTTTTCATTTTTTGGGATATTTCTTTGCCAGATACACACATCCGGAACATGTATTTCGGTGATCTCTCGAATTAACCCAGCATAATTGCAAAACGGCCCGTTTCTGCGCCCGGCTCCCTTTCCTACTCCAGAAATATACGCCAATTTGCACCCAAACGGCGCGGAACAAGCACATGACAAAAGCCATCATGATCCAGGGAACCGGCAGTAATGTCGGAAAGTCCATGATTGTTGCAGGGATCATTCGGGCCTGTGTAAAGCGCGGATTGTCCGTGCGCCCTTTCAAGCCCCAAAACATGTCAAATAACGCAGCCGTAACCGAAGACGGAGGAGAAATCGGTCGTGCACAGGCGTTGCAGGCCCGCGCTGCAGGCGTTGCGCCTCATACCGACATGAATCCGATCCTGCTCAAACCTCAATCTGCAACAGGTGCGCAGGTGATTGTTCAGGGGCAAATTGCAGGCCATCAAGAGGCCAACGCCTTTGGCAAGAACAAAGCAGCGTTAATGCCTGCCGTGATGGACTCCTTTCAACGCATGGCGCGGCAATCCGATCTGGTGGTTGTTGAAGGTGCAGGCAGCCCCGCAGAGACAAACCTGCGAGCCGGTGACATTGCAAATATGGGGTTCGCAACAGCGGCAAATGTGCCCGTTATCCTGATGGGCGACATTGACCGTGGCGGCGTTATTGCACAAATCGTCGGAACACAATCAGTTCTAGAAGACTCCGACAACACCATGATACGCGGGTTTGCAGTGAACAAATTTCGCGGTGACCGCAGTCTTTTTGACGCGGGCCGTAATGATATTGCGAGACGCACGGGATGGCCCAGCCTTGGGGTGATCCCCTGGTTTGATCAAGCGCATCGTCTGCCTGCCGAAGACGTTATGGACTTACCAGCGCGTGCGCGCTCTGGTGGGGAAGGTTGTGTGATTGCGGTCCCGCGCTTGCCCCGTATCTCCAACTTTGATGATCTTGATCCGCTTGCTGCTGAGCCCGGTGTCGATCTGCGCGTGATCATGCCCGGCATGCCACTTCCGGCAGAGGCAGATCTGGTTCTGCTCGTCGGTAGCAAAGCCACGATTTCCGATCTTGCTGCGCTACGCACGGAGGGGTGGGACATTGATCTCGCCGCCCACATCCGGCGCGGCGGACGCGTTTTGGGCCTGTGTGGCGGATATCAGATGCTGGGGCAGAAAATCGCAGATTCGAACGGGATCGAAGGACCAGCCGGTTCGGTGCAAGGACTGGGGCATCTCGCCGTAGAAACGGAAATGGAACCGATAAAACACCTGTCACTCAAAGAAGGTGTGCACTTGGCTAGCGGAACGGCACTTTCCGGTTATGAAATCCACATTGGCGAAACATCGGGACCAGATACAGAACGCGCATGGCTTTCTTTTGACGGCAGACCCGAGGGTGCCGAGAGCAAAAACGGTCTGGTCCAGGGGTGCTACATGCACGGGATATTCGCATCAGACGCGTTCCGCGCCGCGTATCTTGCCGAACTTGGTAGCGGTGCAAGCATTGAGTTTGAAGCGGGTGTAGAAGAGACACTCGATGCCTTGGCCGATCATGTCGAACGCTACTTTGACATTGATCTTATGTTGGAACTTGCCGGAGAGGTTTGACGCTTAAAAACCGGTTTATTCAAGCTCTTGCGCAGTCAGGGCACGGTGTATTTCACGGCGCACCAGTTTACGCACATTGCGCGTGATACGTTCCCCAAGCGCGCCCTGTAGCTCTGCGCGTACAATATCGCTCACCAGATCACGCAAAGCTTCTTCATCCAGAAGTTGCTCGTCCGCGATAGCATCCAAACCGGCGTCTGCGGTTGCCGCAGCGGCACTTGGTTCGGGATCAGCTTTGTCCTGCGACGCTTCCGGCTCCCCTTGATCCGGTCCCGGTGCGACAGATGCTTCTTCCGGTTCGTCAGCATCAAAAGGCGTAGTAACGTGCACAAAGCGCGCTTCCTCGGCTGCATCGTCTTCCCAAGCCATCGCTTCGGGTTCAGTTCCGGCATAATCGCTGTCGCCTGCATCATCAGGCTCGAATGTCTCAGAAATCTGACCGATCGCTGTTTCCAGCGCTGCAATCTTGGCCGTTAGCGTTGCCGCCTTACTTTCGTTTGAAGCACCATCAAACCGCTCACCGTCCAAATCAGAAGCACTATCAGACACTTCTACGCGTTGCGTATGGTTTTCGGGAGCTTTGAACCTGGTGCTCTGCGAGAAGTCTGTCTCTATGCTCTCGTCGGGTTCACCGGCCTGTTCATCTTCAAATTCGGGTGACAGGTGCAAAATGACGGGCTTTTGTCCGCCCTCACCATCTGCATCCTCTTCGTCATCGAAATTATAGGGATCACTGGAGTAATCATGAGACGGATCATCAAAAAGATGCTCTTCAACGTCATCGTCAAGCTCTTCAGAAACCAGTTCATCAACAGGCACATCATCCGCGTAAACATCCAGCGCCATGTCATCCGTGACCAGGCTGTCAAGCGTCATAGCAACTGATGGCTGCACATCCGGTTCTGCAATCTGGCGCAGTTCGTCTGTGGCCGGCGCCTCTTCAACGTTCTTTTCCGGCCCCTCATCGTCTGTAACCCGCAATGCAGGCGTCAGGACCAGACGGTCACTTTTGGGTTCGATCTTGGCCGTATGAACAGGACGTTTGTCTTCTGACACCAGACGGCGGATTGAAGACAATACGTCCTCCACCTCAGCATTTGTAACCGGGTCGGACATTTTATTACCACTCTACTCTCTCTTCCAAGGTAACTCGGAAGAGAGATTCCATCAATGGGGCGTTGAAAATTGTTAGTCTTTTTGAAGCGCCCGTAACACACGATCAAGGTCTTTGCCTTGTTTTGAAAGCTTCGCAGGGCTGTCTTTCACAAGATTATAATACTCTGCTGGGTCGTAAATCTGCACGGGCAGGCGCAAATCCTTGGCTGTGAGACGTCCAGTGGCAGATAGAATCGCGTAGGCGGCAACGTAGAGACTAGCCCGCGCCGAAACCTGCAAGGATTGCGCATCGAGCAAGGATTGCTCTGCGTCGAGCACATCCAGGGTTGTACGGGCACCCAATGTCGCCTCTTCACGGATGCCACGAAATGCAATCCGCGCGGCGCGCACCTGACGCTCCGACGCGGCGAGTTGTGCCTGAACCGTTGTGAGTGTCGCATAAGCATTGCCCACATCCTGTTGGACATTGTTCCGTACAACATGCAGATTACCACGCTGCGAGTCCGCACGGGCCTTTGCCTGTCGTACAGCCGATGAAAGCGCACCGCCCTGATAGATCGTCTGTCCTGCTTGAACTCCGATGCTGCCGCCACGACTGAACTCGTTCGCGCTCAGGTTTTCTGAAAGGGAAAGACGGCCTGTCAGGCTGATATTTGGCTTCATCGCGGCATCTGCGGAGCGGACCAGAAGATCGGCTGCTGCAACCTGGTGCTGGGCCGCCAACATCGACGGGTGACGACGCACGGCAATGGCCTTTGCACTTTCGACACTATTGCCAAGTTTGGGCAGGCTGGGCGGCTGGCGCAACCGTCCGGGCTTGCGACCGACCACATTTCGATATTCTTCGGTAGCGCTGATCAAATCGCCTTCTGCTGCGGCCAAACCACTGCGCGCCTGTGCCAACTGCGCTTGCGCCAAGGCGACGTCAGTCCGAGTTACTTCGCCAACTTCAAACCGGTCTGTTGCCGCCCGCTGTTCTTCGGTCAGCAAACGCACGTTGTTCTGTCGAAGCGCCACAAACTCGGAAGCCTCCAGAACCCCCATATAGGCCTGAACCGCGCGCAATAGCACCTGTTGTTCAATGTTAATCAATGCCTCGCGGGTCGCCAAAACGCTTTCCTTGGCCGCCTCGATCTGGAACTGGCGTGTTCCGAAATCATAGAGAACCAGTTCTGCCGCCAGGTTAACCGCTGCGGTCAGGTCATCATTGTTAAGACTTGTCCGTGACGCTGCCGTGCGCAGACGGCCAAAATTCTGAGTCAGACTACTGGACCATTGCAGGATCGGCTTCAGCGTAGACACGGCCGATGCCACATCCTCATCCGCGGCCCTCAGAAGGGCGCGATTCTGCTCGAGGAGGCCAGAATGTGTATAGGCCCCAACAAGCGCGTCCGCGAGTGTTTCGGCCTCAACAGACCGCGTGCCACCAACGCTTAGTGCAAGCACACATACACCGGCCAGTATATGTCGACCAAAAGGGAACTTGTTGATCAGCATGGGTCTTCGACCTCTTCTCTGTTGTCGTACACGTCCGCCAAAAGGCTGAACTCATTGCTCATAGCTGAAACGCAGCTTCGCGTTTGAAACCATCCAGTACAGGCGCAGCGGCATTGAACGCCATACGCCAGCTTACCTGACCACCGCTCTTGTAGCCAATCCGTACTTCGCCCAAAGAACCTTCCATAAAGAGTGCGGCAATACGGCCGCCATCTTTCAGCTGGTCCAGAACCGATTGCGGCACTTCATCGACACCGCCCTCGATTATGATCACATCATAGGGGCCATGTTCTGCAGCACCTTCGGCCAGCGCTCCGGTATGCATGACAACATTGTCAGAGCCCGATGCCATCAACGCCTCCTGCGCTTCAGCGGCCATGGCCTCATCTTCTTCGACGGCGACAACGGCTTCGGCCATGTGTGCAATAACTGCGGCAGAATAGCCCATGGCACAACCAATATCCAAAACCAATTCCGTATTACTGATTGACAGAGCATCCAGCATTTTGGCCAACGTGCGTGGCTCAAACAGGACACGTCCCTGCCCCAGATCAAGATTCTCCCCCATATACGCAGCCTCTCGTTTGGCTGCTGGAACAAATTCTTCGCGTGGAACAGTTAACATCGCATCAATGATAGGAAATTTTGTCACGTCTGAGGGACGCACCTGCGTATCGACCATCATTGTGCGGCGGGCGGTGAAATCACTCATGTGCTAAACTCATTTGTTCAGATTCTTCTTTGGCAAAAGATGTGCCACATCGCGCACCGCGCAGCAACGCCCTCTAGCACACTTTCGCGCATCATGCATCTTGCGGCGGGAACACTGATCGGATAGCAAGCGCAAATCACTGGTCGGCGAGTTGGCGGAGTGGTTACGCAGCGGATTGCAAATCCGTGTACACCGGTTCGATTCCGGTACTCGCCTCCTGTGCCGCAAGTTAATTAAAAACTAAGCCCCCCTTTGCCAATTGCCGAGGGCGTTGCGGTGCATCGTCATGCCACTCTGTTTTCAACAGCTTACAAATGATCCGGATATCTTGCTGTTTTTCATGATTGCTCCATGCGGCGCGTCGCCGTCAACGTTCACCCTTGAAGTTGCACCATAACAAATGGCAATTTCGTTACCCTTAATATTCGCATTCCCCACCGGAAATTGGCGTTCAGTAACTGTTAGTCCGCAACATTTTTCTTCGCATCAAACCGGAAATGCCCGACGGCCTTAGCCACCGGGCATTTACATGTGTTGAGGATTTGATCCCGCCCTTACCCTTCAGAAAATAAAGTCGAAATCGGTCAGGCTCGCAACGGTGATGTTTTCCAGCGTCAACGTCCCGCCGCCATCCCAGAAGATGGTGACGTTCGACCCGCCACCGCTTGGGCCAACGGAGGTTGTTGCGTCCCGCCAGTCCTGATTGGAGGCACCGCCATCCGTGACGCCAAAGGCTGCAATGTCGATTTTGTCATTGCCGGAAAAGTCGGTGATGCGGTCTGCGCCTTGATTGG
>CANMXJ010000012.1 GCA_947501805.1 uncultured Sulfitobacter sp.
CCGATAATACCAAAGGCATTATCAATGCCATGCATTTGCAGAACCTTAACAAAGGCCTCTTCTGTCGTCATTTTCATGTGTGGTGTCCTTTTATCGAAGTATCAGAGAATTTCGTCGCGGAGGTAGTAGTAGGGATAGGCCATGCGCTGGCCCAACCTGCGGAACGGTGTCAATATGCCGTGGCTTGGCAGTTGCGATGTGAAGATCGGCAGTTTCAGGTCCTTTGCCTGTCCTGCAACCATCTGCGCCATGCGTTTGCCGGCCTGTGCGGAATACATTACGCCGTTCCCGCCATAACCCATCGCATAGAAGATCGTTTGCTTGGGGTCCGGCTGAAAGATGCGCGGCATCATGTCGTGGCTGACGTCAACCCAGCCCCACCATGAGTAATCAAGCTCGATGCCTTCCAGCACCGGGAACTTGCGATACAGCCCCTTTTGCAGCAACGCCAGATGCTTGGGGTTTTCGGCATCAAGGCCCGTGATCGCACTGCGGCTGCCGATCTGCACGCGGTCATCCGGCAGGAAGCGGTAGTAGTGCCGCAGGGTGCGGGTGTCCGTCAGGGGTGACTTCACTTGAAATCCGCATTCCGCCTTTTCCTCGTCGGTCAGCGGACGCGTCACGATGGAGTTCGACAGGATCGGCATCAGGCGATGCTTGGTCTTTTCATTCAGACCGGGTGGTGTGTAACCCGCCGTCGCCAGCGCAACATTGCGCGCACGCACGGTCCCGCCGGGCGTTGTCAGATGGTGAACACCGTTAACAGTTTTCCAGCCCATCACCGGGCTTGCTGTGTGGATCTTGGCCCCCAGCTTGCGCGCAAGGCGCACATAGCTGAACGCCAGCTTCGCCGCATGGATGGAGGTGCCGTCAGGCTCCCACATTGCGCCATGCGCTTCTTGATCGCGCACGTATCTCTCATGCAACTCGTTCCGCCCAATGATGCGCGAGCCATAGCCGAATACGTCATTCATCAAGGCGCATTCTTTTTCCAGCTTCGGCATAATCTTTTCGCGATGCGCAAGATAGAAATGCCCACCGGTTTGCGGGTCACAGTCGATGTCATCAGACCCGATCAGGTCATTGAACAGCTCGAAAGCTTCGACAACTTCGCCGTGCATCTCTTTGGCAACGTCCAGACCCCAGCGCTTGATCCACTCGGATCGCTTGAGACGGCCCGAGGAGATCTGCGCCTGACCACCGTTGCGGGTGGAACAGCCCCAGGACACGGTGTTGGCCTCAAGAACATGCGCCTTGATCCCGTGTTCCTTGGCCAGATGGATCGCCGTAGACAGGCCTGTGTAACCAGAGCCGACAACAACTACATCCGCGTCGATATCCTCCGTAACCGGCCCGTCGTCTTCGGGTGGCGTGCCCGCCGTGCCGATCCAATAGGTTGGCGCGTGGTCCCGGTTGTGACCGGGGCCCGCATCAACAATCGGGTCGTAACGGGGGTCGTAGCTGGCCTTGGGCCAGTGCTTTGGTCTGTTTGGCATTTTACTTCTCCAGAAAAGAGATGAAAATCACGCTTTGAAAGGGGGGCGGGACTTGCGCAGGGCCTGCTTCACAATGATCTTGCCGTCGCGCAGGGTGAATAGGTCAGCGCCCTGCGCCTCAACCCGCATGCCATCCGCACCTGTGCCGGAAAAAGTCCACTCGGACACCGCGCGGTCACCATGCACAAAGTGGCTGTGATGATCCCAATGCGCGTCGCTCATACCCGCCCATACAGCGGAAAACGCGTTTGCAATGGCTGCGGCACCTTCAACCTTGCCGCCATAAACCGCGTCGCCACCAACCGTGTAAAACACACAGTCATCAGCAAAATGGGTCATGACACCGTCGACATCGTGACGGTTGAAAGCATCAAAAGTATCAGCAAGATCTTGGGCAGTAAGAGTGTTGGACATGGTGGTCTCCGAAGATGTGTAAATGGTAAGAAAACGTGGTACCGCTCCAAAACGGCACGACGAATGAAGATATCAGTGATCGGCGCAGAACTTGGGGAGGCCAGATTCGCCTTGGCCCCGCCCACTAGCTTTGCGTTACAGGGAGAAGCCCTGTTGCGCTTAGGGCCAGATGGCAACTCGAATTAGGCCAGTTGCTTTCAGCGCTGATGCATGTCGCAGACATCGGCATCGTAAATGTTGCTGTTATTGAAGCAAACAGTGGACTCAACGGGTTTTGTGTCAGGCGAATTCACGATCATGCTCGACAGGATCACACTGGTCGTTTGGGTGGTGGGACAAAAAGGTCTGGCAGCTTGGGGTCGGCAAGATCACAGTCGGGTAATGCACGATACGCCATAAGGCTTGGTGTCGTGTAATTTCGGTTAGGGAATGGAATGGAGATCACTCAACCCCTCACGACCCTTCTGATCGCGAACGGCATCGTGATCTTTGGCGCGTTGGTCCAGACCGCAACAGGCATGGGATTTGGCATGATTGCCGCCCCGCTCCTCGCGCTGGTCAGTCTGGAATTTGTGCCCGGCCCTATGCTGTTTGTTAATCTGTTTCTGTCCCTGATTATGCTGGGGGACGGTCGTGCAAATGTCGTGTCGCGAGAGATCGCGCTGTTGCTGCCGACCATCCTGCTTGGCACTGTCATGGGTGCGGCGATTGTAATGCTGGTCCCTACGGATACCTTGGGTGTCGTTTTCGCACTGCTGATCCTTGTCGCTGTCGCAGTCACGGTCTTTGCCAGGGCTCTCGCGCTTACGTCCCGCAACCTTGTGGTATGTGGCGTTGCCGTTGGCGTGATGGGCACGGCAACCGGCATTCCTGGCGCACCATTGGTCGTGCTGTACCAGAACGAAACAATCGAAAAGACCCGCCCGACCATGGCACTGGTGTTCACTTTCTCCTACATGTCGTCACTGGTTGCGCTTGCTTTTGCAGGGGCGTTCTCCGTTAGTCTCGCAGTTCTTGGCTTGCTGATGCTGCCCGGCTTGATCGTCGGGTATGTTGCTGGCAAGCAAATACGCGGATACATGAGCAAAGCCATGGGGCGGATGCTAATGCTGGGGATTTCGTCAACCGGTGCCATTTTGCTTTTGATAAAATCCATTTAAGCAGGGGCGTATCACCGTCTTCAACCACACCATCGAGGGTATTCATGGATAGCTGGGTAACAAAGGCCATTGGCCAAATTAACGCAGATGCGCACCGTTCTGCGGATACACATCTGTTCAAACTACCAATACCGCGCCTTGAAGGTGTTGATATCTACCTCAAAGACGAAAGCACCCATCCCACGGGCAGTCTCAAACATCGGCTGGCGCGCTCGTTGTTTCTCTATGCCCTATGCAATGGCAAAGTTACCGAATCGACTACAGTTGTCGAAGCATCCTCGGGTAGTACCGCCGTTTCCGAAGCCTATTTTGCGCGAATGATTGGTGTGCCATTCATTGCTGTTGTTCCCAAAAGCACCGCACGCAGCAAGATCAAACAGATCGAGTTCTATGGCGGCCAAATCCACTTTGTAGATTCCGCGCCGCAAATGCACGGCGCATCTGTTGAGCTTGCCGCGTCGATTGGCGGTTATTTTATGGATCAGTTCACCTATGCGGAACGGGCAACTGACTGGCGTGGCAACAACAACATTGCCGAAAGTGTCTTCACCCAGATGGAGCGCGAACCACACCCCGTCCCTGCACATCTGGTGATGAGTGCGGGCACCGGCGGCACCTCTGCCACCTTGGGCCGCTATATTCGTTACAAGGGGTATGACACCGAACTGACCGTGGTCGATCCTGAAAACTCTGTCTTTTACGACAGTTACAAGAGCGGGGATCGCAGCCTGATTTCTGACAAGTCCAGCCGGATTGAGGGGATCGGGCGGCCCAAGGTCGAGCATTCCTTTCAGCCCGGAGTGATCGACCATATGATACAGGTGCCAGACGCTGCCAGTGTTGCAACGATGTTGTGGCTGGAAAAGCTGATAGGACGCAAGACTGGGCCGTCGACGGGAACAAACCTTTGGGGCGCGTTGAAGGCCGCACAGGCGATGGTGCAGGCCGGTCGTCAGGGGTCTATCGTAACTCTGCTTTGTGACAGCGGGGAACGCTATCTGGACACCTATCACAACCCCGATTGGGTCAGCGCATGTATCGGCGATTACGGCCAATATGCCGACCGTTTAGAAGCAGAATTCGGGTAAACAGCGACCTTTGCAAGGCGCGTCGGCATTGCGGTTACGCCAATGCAAAGCGCGCTATCGTGGCAAGGCTCCTGCCTAGATGCGGCTTACCATCGCCCTCTGCCTTAGCGGACCACATATACCGAACATCCAGCATGGCGCACCACACGCGATGCGTTGGGGCCAAGCAGATAATCCGCGAGATCAGCCTTGTGTGCCCCCACCACAATCAACGCAGCCTCGGTTTTCTTGGCAAGGTTGAGGATCTCCTCATAAGCACGTCCTGTCGCCACGACATGCCGGACCTTTTCATTCTGCGCCGCGTCCAGTGCTTTGATAACAAGCGCATTCAGGTGTTCTTTGGCGTCCGCTACCATTTTTTCGTGATGGTCACTGTCGAAAAATGCCCCCACGCGACTCATTCCAAAGTCCGGCACGACGGCAATCACATCAAGTTGCGCGCCCTCCAATGTGGCCAATTGCGCGGCCTTCTGGATAATGTTGATATCTTCGTCGCCATTGCTGACGTCGACAGCGCATAAGACAGGACCGGTCATGCTGGAACTCCTTGGCGGGACATACGTGCACGTTGCAAGAAGGCAATGAACAAGAGAAAGATCAATGCAGGAATGAACACCAGCTCCTTGGGCATTTGATTTGCCGGGGCTTTGACGGATGCGATTTGCACCGGATCGTCAGCATAAAAATCAAAGCTGGAAAGGCTGTCAGAGAAAGGCGAACCAAAGGACGGTTCGTCCATTTTGGTAACGCCGTCCTCGTCGAGCAACAACAGACCGGAAGCGGAAAGACGCTCTTCGCCCGATCCGGCACCAACAGGCAGCACCAGCGTGGTTTCCTTGATCTCGCCGGTGTCAAAGTCAGGACCGGATACGATCAGGCGGATTTCATCACCTTCCCTTGCGTCTCCAAGAGCATTGGCAAAGGCAGCGGGTTCAACCTGCTGGAACGGAGGTTGCAAGCGGTCCATCACAAAATCGGGGCGAAACAGAACGAAGGCCACAAGGACCAGCGCGATGCTTTCATAAATGCGGCTCTTGGTCAGGAACCAGCCCATCGTGCCTGCAGTGAACACCAGGATTGCGATGGAAGCTGTGACAAAGACAAGTATGCCTTGCGCCCATCCGACGTCGATCAACAGCAAGTCGGTGTTGAAGATAAAGACGAACGGCAGCGCGACGGTCCGCAAAGAGTAAAAGAACGCGACAAAGCCTGTCTTGATTGCGTCACCACCAGATACCGCGGCAGCCGCAAAGCTGGCAAGGCCCACAGGCGGCGTCACATCGGCCATGATCCCGAAGTAGAATACAAACAGATGCACCGCGATCAGCGGCACAATCAGCCCGGATTGTGCGCCAAGTTCGACAACCACACCGGCCATGAGTGAGGACACAACGATATAATTGGCCGTGGTCGGCAAACCCATGCCGAGGATGAGGGACAACAGCCCCACCATCACCAGCATCAGGATCAGATTGCCACCTGATAGGAATTCGACCAGATCGGCCATGACCTGCCCTACACCGGTCAGCGTGACGGTGCCAACGATGACGCCTGCGGTAGCCGTGGCAAGACCGATACCGATCATGTTGCGGGCACCATCAATCAGACCTTGGATCAGATCACCCAGACCCTGCATAAAAACATTGGCCATATCGCTTTGTCCGCGAAAAATCGCCTTGAGCGGGCGCTGGGTCAGCAGGATCACGAAAAGCAGCATCGTGGCCCAGAAAGCCGAAAGGCCCGGCGATTTCTGTTCGATCATCAGGAAGTAGACAAGCACCACGATGGGCAGCAGGAAATAGAGACCGGATTTGTAAATCTCGCCGACGACCGGCAATTCGACTTCTTCGGCGTTCGGATCGTCCGGCTCCAAGTCTGGCACGGTTGAGGCAAGATAAAGCAAGCCTGCGTACCCCGCAAAGATCAACAACGACATGACCAAGCCGGAGGCATTTGGAACAGCAGCGACAACCCAGCTGACCGGGTATTGCACGCCGTAGCAAAGACCTGCGAAACCGACAAAGAACGCGGCCATACCACCGATGGTCTTACCCATCGACACCACGCGGTTGCCTAGCGTTGGCATGTTGTTTTTCACCGCTTCCAGATGCACGATATAAACTAGTGCGATGTAAGATATCGTCGCGGGCAGGAAGGCGTGGGTAATAACCTCGACGTAAGAAATGCCGACATATTCCACCATCAAAAAGGCCGCGGCCCCCATGACAGGCGGCATGATCTGACCGTTGACGGATGACGCCACTTCAACCGCGCCCGCCTTTTCCGAGGAGAAACCCACGCGCTTCATCAAAGGGATGGTGAAGGTACCCGTGGTCACAACATTGGCGATGGAGGAGCCCGAGATCAGGCCGGTTGCCGCAGAGCCGACAACAGCAGCCTTGGCCGGTCCACCCTTGAGGTGACCCAAGGCACCAAAGGCCATCTTGATAAAGTAGTTACCCGCACCGGCCTTATCCAGCAGGGCACCAAACAACACGAAGAGAAATACAAATTTGGTTGATACACCAAGCGCGATGCCAAAGACCCCTTCGGAGGTGATCCACATGTGGCTCATCGCCTTCTTCAGCGAGGCACCCTTCCAGCGGATGACATCCGGGACCAGTTCGGATGATCCGAAAAACACATAGGCCAGAAAGATCGTCGCAATGATGGCCATCGCCGGGCCAAGCGCGCGGCGCGCGCCCTCAAACAGGATCAGCAGGCCCGCCAGCGCGAACCATTTGTCCATATCGTCAGCAAGCCCCCCTGCATCAACGATCTTTTGGTAGAACACAAAACCGTACATGGCGATAAAGGCACCGGCCAATCCAAGGAACCAGTCTACGATCGGGATGTAGTGACGCGGGCTCGACTTGAAGGCGGGATAGGCCATGAAAGCCAGAAAGACAGCAAATGCCAGATGGATCTGGCGGGAATTGTTGATCACATCGCCGGGAAAGACATAGTTTGCCAGTGGCGACGCAAGGATGACCTGAAACAGTGACCAGACCACAGCCACAATCATCAGCAGTTTGCCAACGCCACCGGCGGGATCACGGGCACCAGCGTCGGAAGAGGCGACAAGATCCTGTAGCTCTTCTTCGGTCAATGCGCGGTTTTCGGATGTGTTTTCGGCCATGGCCTATGTCCCCCTGGAATTGCAGTTAAGACTGCTTTTTGTTGTCGGGTCGTGCTGGAGGGGCAATGACTGCCCCTCCGTTTGTCGTGCCTAGTCGATCAGGCCGGCTTCTTTGTAGTACTTCATTGCACCGGCATGCAGCGGCGCAGAAAGACCGGCTGTTGCCATCTCCTTGGGCTCAAGGTTGGCAAAGGCCGGATGCAGTTTTTTGAAGTCCTCGATGTTTTCCATCACGGATTTCACAACCTGATAGACGGCCTCTTCTGACACATCGGCGGATGTGACAAACGTCGCACCCACACCAAAGGTCGCAGTTTCAGAGTCATTGCCACGGTACATGCCACCGGGGATCTTGGCAGACCGGTAAAACGGATTGTCTGTAATCAGTCCGTCCACCTCGGCACCGCTGACCGTGACAAGTACGGAGTCGCACGCCGTCGTCGCTTCCTGAATAGATCCGGAAGGGTGGCCAACCGTGTAAACCATCGCGTCGATCTGGTTATCACACAGTGCGGCGGATTGCTCGGCGGCTTTCAACTCTGTGGCCAGTGCAAAATCACCAGTTGTCCAGCCTTTGGCCTCCAGAAGAACTTCCATCGTGCCGCGCTGACCCGAACCGGGGTTGCCGATATTGACGCGCTTGCCTTTGAGGTCGTCAAACGTCTTGATGCCCGCATCCGCACGTGCGACGACGGTAAACGGTTCAGGATGCACGGAAAATACCGCCCGCAGACCCTCAAAGGGGCCCGCTTCCGCGAATTTGGATGTGCCGTTGAACGCGTGATATTGCCAGTCCGACTGTGCCACGCCAAACTCCAGCTCGCCTTCGCGAATGGTGTTGATGTTGTAGACAGAACCACCCGTGGATTCCACCGAGCAGCGGATACCGTGCTCTTTGCGGCCTTTGTTGACCAACCGGCAGATCGCGCCGCCGGTAGGATAATAGACCCCCGTAACGCCACCGGTACCGATGGTGATGAATTCTTCGGCAAAGGCGGCTGGTGCCATCAAAGCTCCGGCAGCCATCCCCGCCAATGATAGTTTCCAATGTTTAGACATCATGTTCTCCCTGATTGATGTTTCGTTCGATTAAGTGTCCCAGACTTCGCTGAGACGGCGGTTTCTAAGTTCCACGTCGGCAATGCGGGCCATGGCTGGTGATCCTGCCTGGCCTGCCAACATGCCAATCATAGCCTCACACAGCACGAGTGTTGCCGCGTAGGATGAAAAGAAATGCTGGCTTTGAGTCGGTACAAGAAAATGTGCCGAGGCGTGGACCAATGCCGGACATGTATGCGTGTCGGTAATGACAATGACAAAGGCTCCCGCCTCATGCGCCTCGCGGGCCGCATTGATGGCGTTGCTGGCAAAAGGAGGCTTGGTCATGACAATCAGAACATCCTGATCCGACATTCCGACCAGACCGCTTGCCAGTGACGCGCCCATCCGACTGGCCATGGACCAATTGTCAGCAATAAAGCTGGCCATATAAGTAAGGTACTCTGCGATGCCGGTTGACCCCAATGCACCCAGAACCAAGACCCGCCGCGCATCGTGAAGGCGTTCAACGCATGTCTCCAGCATAGGCTGGTCAATGGAGGCACCCAGATTTTGCAAGTTGGCAGAACAATCCAGGATGTGCTGGCTTAGAAAACCCTGATCACCTTCACCGTGACGCTGCTGCAAGGCTTCGACACGGTGGGAAAAAGAGTTTCCGCGATGCGCCATGGCAAGGCGCAACACATCACGCAGGTCTTCGTAGCTGTCATATCCTAGCGCCGTGGACATCCGCGAGAATGTTGCGGGTGACAGATTTGCGTCTTTTGACAGGGTACGCAGGCTTCTTGTGGCAACGTCGATGGGGTTGGCCACCACAAAATCGGCTGCTTCCTTCAGCTTGGCGCTAAGCGAGGCATATTTACTGGAGAGCTGCTGTTCAAATGACAATTGCAAGTTTCGACTTCCCCCCAAGAAATCACGCTTTTAGCGAATGTTTCATCTGTTTCAAATCTTGTCAACACCAGAGCCATATGTTTCATTGATGTCACTCCAGACATCAAAGGACTGCTCCCGTGTCACATGTTTTTCCGCGTCATACCAAAGCGGCGTTGCCCACAATTGCGCGTGGTGAAGGCGTGTATCTGTTCGATCAATCCGGCAAACAGTATTTCGACGGTTCTGGCGGGGCCGCCGTATCCTGTCTTGGTCACGGCGATCCCGATGTGATTGCCGCAATCAAAGCGCAGCTTGATACCATCGCATACGCGCACACCAGTTTCTTCACATCCGATCCGGCTGAGCAATTGGCAGACAAGCTGATCAGCCATGCGCCCGAGGGTATCGACCGCGTCTATCTGGTCTCGGGGGGCTCCGAGGCAATGGAGGCCGCGCTGAAACTGGCGCGCCAGTATTTTGTGGAAATTGGACAGGATCAACGCCGACACGTGATTGCCCGCCGGCAAAGCTACCACGGCAATACCTTGGGAGCCTTGGCAACGGGTGGCAACGAATGGCGCCGCGCGCCTTTTGCGCCCTTGATGGTTGAAACCACGCATATTTCGCCCTGTTTCGAATACCGTGGCAAGCATGCTGATGAAACCACGTTGGAATACGGTCTGCGGGTTGCAAATGAACTTGAGACAGAAATCCTGCGGCTTGGCGAGGATGCGGTCATTGCCTTTGTTGCTGAACCCGTGGTGGGGGCAACAGCAGGTGCCGTTCCTGCGGTTGAGGGGTATTTCAAACGCATCCGCGAGATTTGCGACCAGTATGGCGTGCTGCTGATATTGGACGAAGTCATGTGCGGCATGGGTCGCACCGGCACATTGTTCGCAAGCGAGCAGGAAGGGATCAGCCCTGACATCGTGGCCATCGCAAAAGGTCTTGGCGCGGGATATCAACCCATCGGGGCCATGCTGTGTTCGTCGAAAATCTATAGTGCTGTCGAAAACGGTAGCGGATTTTTCCAACACGGCCACACTTATGTTGGCCATCCAACGGCCTGCGCGGCCGCCTTGGCGGTGCTGAACAAACTCACCGATGGCGGGTTGGTGGATAGCTGCGCGGTGATGGGCGACAAGCTGCAAGACGCCCTGCAACAGGCTTTTGGCCAGCACCCAAATATTGGTGACATTCGGGGACGCGGTCTTTTCCGCGGGATCGAAATTGTCGAAGATCGTGACACCAAACGCCCCTTTGATCCGGCGCGTGCACTTCACAAAGCCCTGAAAAGGGAGACATTTGCGGCCGGACTGGCCTGCTATCCGATGGGCGGCACGGTGGATGGCAAGAACGGTGATCACATTTTGCTGGCACCGCCGTTCATCATGGAAGATCACCATGTTGATGAAATTGTCTCGAAGCTGGCCACCGCCATGACAAAGGTCTTGTAGGGCAGCGGCAATCCCTCATGGATCCACATGCATAGCGCAGGGACGACAATAGGCCTCGATGTGCAATTGTTTCTCTCTTGGAACACCGGTGATCGGATTGAAAGTGACGGGCATATCAGGGAAACCGCCGTTGCTTGATCAGTATTGCGTCCCATTTGCTGCCGAACACTCTTTTTACCTCTGACAGTCATTTTTGCGCTATGAAGTAGAGGCGAGTTGCGCTTAGTCGAAAGCCGCGACCGGCGTCCATTTGGAGGTGTCGGGGTTCACGCCAAGCCCGTGTCCGGTTGGCACCTTGATCCGGCTGCCCGCTGAAATCGGGTTTTCTTCGTCGTAGTTGCCGTTGATGTAATTGTCAGACACCCAGACGCCTTCCAGCAGTTTCGGCGCGATGGTCGCCCCCATATGCACGCAAGCTGCGGCAATAATGTCGCCGCCCCAACTGTCCTCGCAGGTCATCGGGCGGTTGAAATCGCGGCAAATGTCACGGATCGCAATCATGTTTGAGAGCCCGCCGACCCGCGTGATTTTCATGCCAAAGCCGTTTGCGACGTCATCGTGAATGCTACGGCACAGGATGTCGATGCCGGTGATGCTTTCATCTACAAAGATCGGGTGGTTGATCCGTCCCCTGAGAGATTTGATTTCCTCATAGGTGTTACAGGGTTGTTCCAGCGTGAAATTCAGATCGCGGCAGGCGTTGGACAGAAAGATCGCATCGCGGGTCGATAGGCTCCGGTTGGCATCAAGCACGATTTTCACACCCGGTTTGCGCACCTCAAAGGCCTTGTGCGCAACGGCGATGTCTTCCTCTATATCACGACCTCCTACCTTCAATTGAAGGCGCGGATACCCCTGCCCCTGCTTTTCTTTCACCATCTGTGCGACATTATCGGGCGTATCTGTGCTTATTGCGTAATAACTGGGCACATGATCCACATTGGCCCCGCCCAGCAAGTCAGACAGGCTTGCGCCGAATATTTTGCCCTTGATATCCCAAAGCGCGATGTCGATGGCCGCTTTGGCATAAGCATGGCCAGACAGCGCCTGATCCATCTTGGCATAAACCACCTGTGACTGGAGCGGATTCATTCCGATGAGATGTGGTGCCATCAGTTGCAATGCCGCGCGCGCGCCAGCCGGATGCGCGGGTTGGTAGGTATCGCCAAGCGGGCAAACCTCGCCAAATCCGGTTTTCCCGCTTTCGCAGACGATTTTGACAAGGGTCGTATCCAGCTTGGTCAGATGCGACAGAGCCATGCGGTAGGACGGTCCGACAACAGGCAGATCGTATTGATAGATATGAATTTCCTTGATGCGATCCATCGGTTTTTGTCCAATCTGTAAAGGCACAATTTCGGTTTGTGATTTCAAGCCTGCGCCGCTTTCTCTATAGGTCTTTCACCAGTCGCAGGGCATCGTAAATGGCAGCATGGGTGTTACGTGCAGACACGGCATCCCCGATGCGAAACAGCAGAAAGCTGCCCTCTGAATTACGCTTTATCATCTGTGGCGTACCCGAAATCAGTGCGTCATGATCCACGGCACCACCATTCGAGCTGAGGTCCTTAAGATCGAAATACAGCTCGTCCAGTGGCAGAGTTCCGTAATTCACAACAACCTGATCAAATTCCTTCAGAACTGAATGATCGCTGTAATCCGTGCCTATGGTTGCCGTCAGTTTGTTGCCGTCCCGCTCGACCCCCAACAGGCGGCGCGTGACGGTAAATGTCACATCCTTGTCCTGCAAAGAGCGCATATAGGGCACAAGGTTCATCGCCATAATGTCGGGGGCGAAGGTGCGGTCGGGCGTCATAATCTCGACAGTTGAACCCGCAACCGCTGCAATCTCTGCGGCTTGCAAGGCGGGATGGTCGCCACTTTCATCATAAATCAGGATGTTTTGCGCAGGCTTCACATCCCCTGCAATAATATCCCATGCCGACACCACATTTGACGCCTCGACACCTGTTTCGAACAGCTCAAGGTTGGGCATGCCACCAGTGGCGACAATCACCACATCGGGGTTCAGGGCCGTGACATCTTCGGCTTCGGCCCATGTGTTGAAGTGAAAGACAACATCGCGCGCGGCACATTGCGACATGCGCCAGTCGATGATCGAAATCATCTCGCGGCGTCGCGGGCTTTGTGCGGTCAGGCGGACCTGACCACCGGGATCAGGTTGTGCCTCGAACACCACAACATCGTGGCCCCGTTCAGCGGCCACACGTGCGGCTTCCAATCCCGCAGGACCAGCGCCAACTATGACGACTTTGCGTTTGGCCGTTGCGGGTTGGATGGTGTGGGGCATCGTCAACTCACGCCCCGTTGCGGGATTGTGGATGCAGAGTGCTTCACCCGCCTGATAAATCCGATCCAGACAATAGGTCGCGCCGACACAAGGGCGAATATCCTCCTCGCGTCCCTCCAAGATCTTTTGCACAATATGTGGGTCGGCCATATGGGCGCGGGTCATACCAACCATGTCGAGCAAGCCCGATTCAATCGCGTGACGTGCAGTGGCAACATCCGGTATCCGAGCAGCATGAAAAGTCGGCATACCGGTGAGTTTTTTCACCTCGCCCGCAAAATCCAGATGCGGCGCGCTGGCCATTCCCTGAACCGGGATCATGTCGGTCATGGCAGGATCTGTGTGAATGCGCCCACGAATGACATTGAGAAAATCAAGCTGTCCTGTTGCAGCCAACCGTTTGGAAATCTCCAAACCTTCTTGGGCCGTGATCCCGCCCTTTTGTGCCTCGTCCGCCGTATAGCGAAAACCGACGATAAACTCCGACCCCACGCGTTTGCGGATCGCAGCCAGCACATCCAGCGGAAACCGCATACGGTTTTCCAGCGTATCCGCACCGTAAGGCCCAACCAGATCATTGGACAGCGGTGACCAGAACTGATCCAGCAAATGTCCGTAGACCTGCAATTCGATTCCGTCCATACCGCCCGCCTTCATCCGCTCCGCGGCATCCGCGAAATCCGTAATGATGCGTTCGATGTCCCAGTCCTCAATCAGCTTGGGAAAAGCACGATGCGCCGGTTCGCGGTGCCTGGAAGAAGACACCGACGGCAACCAGTCCCCTTTGTTCCACGTGGTCCGCCGACCAAGGTGCGTCAACTGGATCATCACAGCGCAACCGTGTTCGTGGCAGCCATCAGTCAAATTCTGGATCCACGGAACCACTTCATCTTTGTAGGCGAGGATGTTGTTGAAAACAGGCGGGCTGTCTTTGGAAACTGCCGCTGACCCTGCTGTCATGGCAAGGGCAACACCCGCTTTTGCGCGCTCTTCATGATAGGCGCGATAGCGGTCTTTGGGCATACCATCTTGAGGATAGGCAGGTTCATGACTGGTCGTCATGATCCGGTTTTTCAACGTGAGATGTTTCAATTGGTAAGGCTGAAGCAACGGGTCTTTGGACATAAAAATCATCTCGCGATTGCAACTACAATATGTCCAAGACGGCGGTATCCGCGCCCTGACACAGACATCATAAAGACAGCCTGACGTAAAATTGACATACATGTCAAGTTTCCTATAGTGCAGTCTATGACCAGCCTTCCCCGCCAGCGCGGATCCAAAGACCTCTGGCTTGATGCAGCCTATGACCTGCTCATTTCCGAAGGGATTGACGCGGTAAAGATAACGACATTGTCAAAGAAGCTGAACCTGACGCGCACTGGGTTTTACTGGTTTTTTGCTGATATCGCCGAGTTACACGGAGCGATGATTCAACGATGGGAAAGCCGCAACACAGGCAACCTTATCGCACAATGCAGCAAGGAATCCTCCGATATTTGCGAGGCCCTGTTCAATCTGATGGACTGCTGGCATGACCCGTCGCTGTTTGACGCAGGTCTTGATCTGGCCATTCGCAATTGGGCGCGTATTGATCCGGACCTTCAGAAACGATTGGAGGATGCGGATGAGCGGCGCATCAATGCTGTGGTTGAAATGTTCACGCGCCACTCCTATTCCAAGGAACAGGCGACTGTGCGTGGCATGACAGTGATTTATACGCAAATCGGCTATTTCTCGATGCAGATCACAGAAGAAGAAAACGAACGCTTGATCCGCGCACCGCATTACGTGGAGACCTTTGCAGGGGTGCGCCCCGAACCTCAAGATGTCAGGCGTTTCTTGCAGCGGCATACCGAGATGGATCAACCATAAGGGATCTGTTTTGTTCAGGCTCTTAAACGGTTCCACTCCTTGCCCTGCCGCGAGGTAGCTTCATGGCATTGCAGCGCCGCCTTGGGTCGGGGAAACAGGATAGCGTGTGAACCCAGCCCTAACGCGACATTGTGACAGCTCTGCGTCTGGTCAATGCCAGAGCGTTGGTTGTATCTGTCAGGCGACAAGGTGAAGTTGCCTTGATGCGGAAATCAACAAGGCGGGCAACAAGATGGGACTTCTGGAGCGGCTACAGGACAAGAGCGCAACTGTCGGCATTATCGGGCTTGGCTATGTGGGTTTGCCGCTTGCGATTTCAGTCGCAAAAAGCGGATATCCGACCATTGGTTTTGACGTTGACCAAAGCAAGGTGGACAGACTTTATGCCGGAAAGAGCTACATCGAAGCGGTGACGGCGGATGAGCTGAACGCAACCAAAGAGCGCTGTTTATGGACGATTGACTTTGCGCAGATTGCCAACTGTGACGTCATCGTTATCTGCGTGCCGACCCCGCTTAACCACCACCGCGAACCAGACCTGTCCTTTGTAGAAGATACGACACGAGCGATTGCGCAGCATGTGACGCTCGAAACATTGGTTGTACTTGAATCAACAACATGGCCTGGCACCACAGAAGAGGTTATGAAACCGATCTTGGCGACAAGCGGCCATTCTTTGGGCCGTGACATTTTTGTTGGTTATTCGCCAGAACGCGAAGACCCCGGGAACGCCACTTATCGCACCCAAACCATTCCCAAGGTAATTGCGGGAGACGGGGAAATCGCCCAGAGATTGATGGAAGCGTTTTACGGAACCGTTGTCGAAACGATTGTTACTGTGTCTTCTCCGACGGTCGCAGAAGCGGTCAAAATCACCGAAAACATCTTTCGCTCTGTCAACATCGCTTTGGTTAACGAACTCAAGCTGATCTACGATGAAATGGGCATCGACGTCTGGGATGTTATCGACGGTGCGGCGACAAAGCCGTTTGGATACATGCCATTTTACCCCGGTCCGGGTCTGGGCGGGCACTGCATCCCGATTGATCCGTTTTACCTGACGTGGCGGGCGCGCAAATTTGATGTGCCGACGCGCTTCATCGAACTGGCGGGCGAGATAAACACCAATATGCCCAACCATGTTGTTCACCGCACCCGCGAGGTTATGGATATGGCCAGCGGACGGGGCCTGAACGGGGCGCGTCTTCTTTTGGTCGGGGTTGCCTACAAGAAGAACGTCTCGGACATGCGTGAAAGCCCAGCAATGCGGCTGATGCAATTGTTCGAGGAAGCGGGCGCGCAGGTCGACTACCTTGACCCGCACGTCCCGCATATTCCGCCGATGCGGGAGTATGGTATGTTCGAGGGCCGCTCTGCGCTGGAACAGCGCGGGCTTTCAGAATCTGGTTTTGATGCGGTGATCATCGCGACAGATCACGATGAAATTGACTATGCCGCTTTGCTGGAGCTTGGTTGTCCCGTAATTGACACGCGCAATATCATGGCCAAACGTGGCCTGCCCATGACAGATGTGACCAAGGTCTGAACGCCTCTGCGATCAGAAGTTATAGACCGTCGTGATCGACAATTGACCAATCGGCTCACCGCTCCACTGCAAGGATTGCAGGATACGTCCACCGCCAACCCAATAGGTGTTTGTAAAGACGTGATCTCCGTTGCGGCAAGTTTCGGACATGCGTCGGGTTTTGTGCTTTCCGTTGTCCAGCTTGATCACTTCGGTGCCCTGATTTGTAATTGCGCAGTCAAATACCTGCGGAACAGCCTGATCATTGCCATCAAGGAAGGTATGGATACGCCGGACCTGAGCGGATTTGCCTGACAGGATCGCAGAAGCGGATGCCGATACATCAGAAGCCAGCATGCCGGTGCTCAGGCCGCGGGTGCCATGCAGCACGCCCCGATCAAAGTTCAGGCCGACGCCGTCAGAGCCAAGCCATGTTTCAATGTTGCCCTGCTTTGTTTCACGCAGGAAGCCACCACTGATATCTTTTGAGGTAATGGTCACCTTAAGGGCTGGTCCCTTGCCCGCCTTGCGCAATGCAGTGAAGCGTTGGGTCCAGCCGGTTTCCAATGTCTGCGCTTCGCCTGTCAAAACGCCAAGCGCCTTGTCCTGCGCACCCTGAGGATCACCACACGCCGCCAGCCCGAAGGCCAAAGCAATCATAAAGCCAAGTTTACGTGTCATCTTAGGTACCGCCCCCACCCGTCGCTCAGCTCTTTGCCCCGATAGTCACGCACACTCCGGTGCAGTCTATTGTCCACATTCAGACGCGCGCCACCGTCACGTGTGACAGGTCGGATTGTTTGCTTGAGGACCGTTTTGGATGGTTTTCCTGTGATCCATGACAGCGGCACTTCAAAACGGATGCCCTTGTCAAATGACCCTTCCCCGAAATCGGTAGAGGACACATCAGTCAACGTGAAATACCCACCAACCCTGAAACCGTTCTTGAACTCGCGATCCAGTCCGATGGTTGCGCCCCAATCGCCCGCCAGATAGCGGCCTGCGTCGACCTGTCCAAGAAAGCCGTTGCCAAAATCATAATACGCAGAGGCGTGACCTGTGACGACACTGTAGTCCTGAAATCCGAACAGCATGTCGAAATCGCGTTGTTTGACATAGTTGATCTCGGTTCCCAGCGCGAGGCGGCTTCCAACAGGATACCAGAGCAGTTCGGCTGAGATACCGCCAAACATGCTTTCGAGATAACCGGCAGTGACACGACCAAACAAATCCTTACCCGGACGGAACATATATTCGGCCGTCAATTTGGAAACCTCGAAATCTGACTCGCGCGCATAGAGGACGGCATTGGTGCGTACAGGTTCGATCAGGGAGTCAGAAACGCGGTCGGAATCACCGATGTTGCCTGCAAACGGATAACGGAATTTACCTGCGAACGTCAGGCCCGGCGCAGGTCGAAACGACGCCGACAATTGTGCACCGGCTTCTGCACGCAGAGGGTTGTCCGGATCAAAGAAAGAAAACGCGACATAGGGCGTCAGGCCGTAATCAAAGATCGGATAGGTCCCGGTAATCTCGCCAATGCGGCCCAAACCCGCTGCATCTTCGATACGGGCACGATCATAGGTCTTTGCAGCGCCATCATAGTCGAATTCCAGATTTTCCAGATCGGATCTTTTGGTAACGACTTTGCTGTTTGGCACACCGTTGTTCTGGAAAACCACAGTGAATTCTTCGACTTGAGGCGGCAGTGTTGTTGCCATTGCGCGTGCTGCCCGCCCGGCGGCTTGTGCATTCACACCCCAACGGTTGTTTTCAATCCGGACAGTCGCGCGGGTTCCCTGCATGTCGAAGCCCTGAAGGGCGATGCCCTCGTCAGCAAGGCGCGCACCCAATACCCGTGTGACCGCCTTTTCGCCACCGCCAAGGGCTGAATTGTTCCACTCGGCAACTGCTAGAGCATCCCGGTTCCCGATAGGGCGTGGGGTCTTCTCGCGCCCGCCAGGATTTGGGCTTTTGGCCGGATTAATCACATAGGTAAACTGCGCGCCGATTTCATTCCCGCCAACAACAAAAGCTTTGAGGTCGATGCCGTTGCGAAAGCGATATTGAAGTCCGAGGTTGAGCGGTGAGGAGATGTCTACCAGATTGCGCAGTGTATCAATCTCGTAGGTGTCGGTGGAATATTCGGCAAACAATGAGGTGCGGTCATTCAAATGATACGCCACTCCCCCAAAGATCGACGCTGGACCACGAAACCAGTTGCCCGCTTCGATCTGGCCGCCTTCTTCTGCTGAGTTGTTTGGACGCGTCTCGAACCGGTCATCAATGATGCCAAGCGGGTTGGTGAAACTGTCGCGGCCAGCAAAACGGCCCCAGCCGATACCACCAGAAACTTCAAGCTTGGAACCAAAGCTTTTTGTCGCGACGATGTATTCACCGCTGTAGATACCGGTTCCGAGAAAATCGCGCAGGCCCAGCGCAACCGCCGGCCTGATGTTGGTTTCTTCAAGCAGTTGAAAGCTAATGTCGAAACTTCTGTCGAAATTGGCAGTGCCGTCGCGTTGCGCACCATCAATACGCGTATAGCGGAAACTACCCGACACACGCGGCAATATCTGGAATGTAAGGGTGTTGCGCAGCGTTGGACCGACAAGGCTTGAGGTAAAGGCAAATTCACCATCATTCAGGCTACGGGCAGTCGGGTTCTCGATCAATCCCGGCGTGCCATATGTGGACAGTGAGGTGCGTGTTGATTCTGCAGACGCATGACCCACGGTCAAACCGGCAGCGACCAACGCAAAAAGGAACCTTGAGGGCAGGCCGCGCATAGCTCTTCTTCTTTTCTGCTCTATTCATTGCGTCATCGGTGAATGACCAGATAGCACTATATTGGGGGACACGAAAAGATCAATGAGCCGGTCGCGCAACGTCTACGTAGTGTTGCGCAGAAACCTGCCAGTTGTGCCTACCTTTGCAGGACCGGCTTCAAACGCAACGCCGCCGCTCTCATTCATACAGTATTCCCTAGCCTCATGGCCTTCATTTCTATCCAACAGGTTCAGATAAAAGAAACCATTATCGTTCTATATCGCTCCGGTAATCCGGCGAACAATGCGGCACCGTGCAACGAAAGGACAGACCATGAAAATAATGGTGACAGGTGGTGCGGGCTATGTAGGGAGCCATGCCCTGCTCAAGCTGCTTGGTGCCAATCACGAGGTCGCGGTGTTCGACAATTTCTCGAACAGCTCCCCAGATGTCTTAGAACGTGTGAGAAAACTGGCGGGCGCAAACTTTCGTATCTACCGCGGTGATATTCGGAATACTGCGTATCTGGAGCAATCTTTTGCAGAATTTCAGCCGGATGCAGTGATGCACTTTGCAGGATTGAAATCCATAGGGGCCTCCAATGACCAGCCCCTTGATTACTATTCCCAGAATGTTACCGGTTCCATCGAAGTCTTGAAGGTGATGCAGCGACATGATTGCCGCCATATGGTTTTTTCCTCCTCTGCAACGGTTTATGGAGAATGTGGCGATCTTCCTTGCGATGAAAACCATTCCTTGCAACCGACAAATCCCTACGGTCGCACCAAATACTTTGTTGAGGAAATTATCCGCGACTGGACCACGTCCTGGCGCGATGCAAGCGCTGTTTTGTTGCGGTATTTCAATCCTGTTGGCGCTGATCCTTCGGGCCAGATTGGAGAGGATGGAACAGACACCCCCAACAATCTGACGCCTCACATTGCAAGGGTTGCCGCAGGGCTTTCGGATCGTCTGAATATATACGGTGGTGATTATGACACGATTGATGGAACCGGCGAGCGCGATTATATCCACGTGGATGATCTGGCGCAGGCGCATCTTGCCGCCCTTGATTACGCGGGACAAAGGACCGGCTGCGAGGCAATTAATATCGGAACGGGCTTGGGAACATCGGTTCTGGAAATGATTGCCGCGATGGAGCAAGCGTCAGGGCGGCACGTACCTTATGTCGTTGTGCCGCGACGGAGCGGCGATGTTGCGCGCAGTGTGGCCACTGTTGACAAGGCTGAACGCCTGTTGAACTGGACAGCCAAGCAAGGCATTTCCAACATGTGCAAGACAGCGTGGGATTGGCAAACAGGCCAGCACGCGGGCAAACGAGGACTGAAGCCACAGCGGCTGATTGTTTGTGATGAGCGCAAGAGCGCCATTCTTGAAACGCGAACTCTTGGGATCGAAAAACCGCGTACATCATCGCTGACGGCTGGCAATGCAATCAACGTCGATGTGCTCTGTCAGGTTTCTGTAAAACCTAAACGTACTAGTGTGATTGAGGGCTGGCACCCGCGGGTGTTGCAACGTCATGCGCAGCAGGCACATCCGGACTGACAAAGTGAAATCGCCAGAATTCCATTAATTTATCGTTAACCTTAGCCCGCTACATCTGGTTCAGCATGATTAAACAAGGAACATACCGGCAAGGAAGACTTGTATTCTGACCAATCCTTTGACGTTAAAAAACCATCTGAACTCCGGAGGTATTGAAACCTCCCTCAATAGGATGCCGCTGAAGAAGCGGGTCTTTGACATCGTGCTTTCGACTGTTTTGGCCGTGATACTGTCGCCCGTAGTTCTTTGCGTGGCGCTTATTGTCTGGAGCTTTAGCGGGCGTCCTGTTTTTTATGTCACCGAACGTATGAAAACCTTTGACGAGCCGTTCAAAATCTACAAATTCCGCACGATGAAGCCAGAACAAGGGGGCGTTCGGGTTGGCGTGACCGGCGGCGACAAGCGTCACCGCATTTCCAAGCTCGGAGGGTTCCTGCGTGCATCCCGCCTTGATGAATTACCACAACTCTACAATATTTTTCGCGGCGACATGAGCTTTGTCGGACCGCGGCCCACTGGCAGGGAATTCGTGGAGCGGTTTCCCGACATTTACCGCGAAATCCTCAAGGATCGTCCGGGCCTGACCAGCCTCGCGACGATGGCGTTTCACAGTCATGAAGAGAGACTTCTTGCCGCGGCGTCAACGCCGGAAGAGGTTGACCACGTCTACACAACCCGTTGCATCCCGCGCAAAGCACGGCTTGATCTTTTGTATCGCACTCAAGGGTCGCATGCTCGCTCCCTTTGCTTTGACATTTGGATTTTGTTTCGCACTGTAAAAGGCAGATTGCGGGCGATCCGCCCCAGATAGTGAACTGGCCGCGCAACGCCATCGAGCGGTAAACCTTGTGCGCTGCAACAGCCGCAGCACGCCAATTGAGCCGTCTTTGCGTAGCCAGCAGCATTGCTCAACGACGGTCGATGGTAGTTTGGCACAATCCGGCAATCGCTTCGGCTGCTTGCACCCCACCGTTCACATTGCCATGACGCTTCGCAAACGCCTGCCCAAGCTCTTGCATGGTTCTACGTGATCGGGGGTCCAGCATTGTTTCCAGTGCTGGACCAAGAGCGCTGTTTTGGGTTACACGAACAAGGCGGCCCAGCCCCATTGCTTCAGCGTAGGTCGCGCGCAGTATTTGGCGATCTTGTTGGGCATGTTCATTCGGGGTCCAGATGGTCGGTAAGGCCGATGCAAGATGTTCGGCAAAGGTATTGTAACCTGCCGCAGCAATCGCAAAATCAAAAGCCTTGTGGAAACGAGCAAAGGGGTACTCTGTCAACTTCGCAATATCTGAGGGAACATCAGCCACGGTATTTGCAATCTTCCAGTCAGCACGGGCAATCCCGATGCCGTGTCGTCCTCTCAGCCGGGATAGCGCCAATTCACTGATGCTTCCTGTATCAAAGTTGTTGCCCGAGCCCGGGGCGATCAGGACATTTGTCGCTGTCGGATCAAGCCCCAAAATCGCACAAGCGGTGGCCCTGTCATGCAGCTCAGCAATATCGAGAATATGTACCGGAGAAACGCAAAGCGCCCCACTTTTTCGATCTGCGGTTGGCCCGTCATCAAGGCCACCGGCGAATTCACCCGGCTCGATCACAAGATCGAAAGTGTTACTGCGGTTCAGCGCATCTATGTCACGCCCCTTTCCCCACATCCCGCGCCTGATCCAGACTCGCGCAAGCGACGGTGTGCGCTCAAACGCGGCCATCAGGCCCACAAAAGGAACGTTCCCATCATAGACAAGGGCGGAGGGACGGTAAAATGCGACTGCCGCATCCAGCACGTCGGTAAGAGCCGCATTCCAGTGTTTGGGTGCTTCACCGTAGGCTGTGTGATACGGTATGTGTTCACTTACGTAGCCAAATTCACGCACGACCTCGACGGCTTGGGAGTGGCTGATAAAAACCGGCTCGATGTCACCGGGCAAGCGGCGGGCGATGGCAAGCTGGCGGGTCAAATGCCCCATGCCAACCCCGTTGGACGAATAGAACAACACGCGTGCATTGGATCGGGCATGGACGACGGGCGCAAATGCGTCTTTGCGCGGCGGGCCGATCAAATCGGCGACACGGTCCACAAAAGCTGTTTCAGAAAACACATTTCCAATTGCCGCCTGCCCATTTGCGCGCAAATCGGATGCAAAGCCTCGATCATCCTGAAAATCAATCGCGATCTGCGTCAGGAACTCCGGCCGACCATACAGGGCCGCTCCGCCAAAAGTCGGGCGGTACTCAGGCGGAAGATATGGAATAACACCAGCACGCAATGCACACAGCGCCTCGACAGGACAGGGGTCTTTTTCTGCAACGTCAGGGTTCGCAAGAATATCAATTCCGGCCAGAAATTCGGTCAGAGTCAGGGCGTCATCGGACCAAAACTCAACCGGCGCAGGTTGCGGCCAGGCCGGTGATGGCACATCTGGCCCAGCACGAATGTGCCAGCTCACCACTGGCGTTTCAAACATCCGCGCAGGATCGTCACCCATTTCGTGCCATGCCCCGCTTCGTGATCTGGCAGTTCGGCAAAACCCGACTGCGGGTCGCGCGTTTTCAACTGCTGTCTTTGGTGCGGGTGTGAAACGGGGAACGACCAACTGCCAGTTTGTCGCCGTCTGCGGCCAATGTGGCACACTGCTGGACAATGCGTCGCGCGATATAATGGTTGAAGGGGCCCATAGCGGTGCGCCCCCAAGGGCATGTTCAGCGACAAAGGCCATGTGATCGCGCGCCGCTCGCGGAGTATTTGCCAATTCATGGGGCCGCTCGACCGTAACGATGCGATATTTTGACGTTATTCTGTTTATCTTCAGCAGGTTCATCGAAAAGATCCGGCTGTCAAAAGCAAGCGCCAGAGTGCATTCAACTTTTGCATCGGGACTGACGCGAACAAGGTGCCGCTCTTGGAAAAGCTGCGCATACTCCGGTTCGACCGTGTAAGGATCACAAGCAATCCCGTCCGGCGCGATGGCTATTACACCAACGCGATATCCGTCCTCGGCCAACGCTGCGAGGGCCGCCGCGTGGCATGGGGCCGCGTTGTCCCCGACGCGAACATCGGCAAGCACGCATACATCAAGTCTCAGGGTTTCCGGCATCAGGTTGCGCAACAGACATGCGGGGTTCTGGGCCAGAAATGGATGCAAAGCATTGCGTAGCTCCTATTCAAGATTCGTAAGTTGGGCCAGAAAACCAAGATCGACCTTCCCGTCTGGAACTGCTTTCCCGCGCGATGTGAAGGCCGCTTCCAATGCTTTGCGGGTGGCAGGACCTATTTGCCCATCTGCCGCCCCGATATCGCTGCCCAATCGAAGAAGCAGAACCTGAACCGCCTTGTTATACTCTTTTGCCGCATAAGATGCCGCAACACCAGTTACCGCTTTGACCAGATTGGCATCGTTGCTAAGGCCGAGCGCAGTCGCGTACCAAATCAACGCAGCAATCCGATCTTGCGGCACCCCACGCCCTGCTTCCGTCAGTTTACCAAGGTCCAGCGCAGCCCAAGGCACGCCGCCTTCTGCAGAAATCCGGTACCAGCGTGCGGCTTCTGCCAGATCAGGCGTCACTCCATCGGATGATGCCCACACGCGCCCCGCATCCCGCGCCGCCCAAGGATTACCTTTGGCCGCAGAGACAAAAAGCGTGCGTGCTTTCGCAATATCCTTTGAAACACCCCGGCCCGCTTCGTAAAGGCGGGCAAGTTCTCGATCCGCACCGTAGACATCTTCAGCGTGGGCATACTCCAGCAATTCAAATGCACGGGCCGGATCATCAAACAGCGGGTGCTTAGATGCATAGAGTTTGCCAAGGCGGAAGAACGCTTCGCCGTCACCCTGACGCGCGGCATTCGCGTAAAGCCTCGCAGCGGCTTCCACATTTTCGCTGGTGCCTTGTCCCTGTTCGTATATCAAACCCAAACGTGTCAGGGCATTCGGAACACCCCGTCCGGCGGCAGTTTCAAACCAGAATCGCGCCGCATCGAAGTCCTGTTCGATCCCGTCTCCATTCTGGTACATCCGCGCCAGACGTGTTTGCGCCGTCAGTTCACCGCTTTTTGCAGCGGCAGTATACCAGCGCACGGCCTCCTTGGGGTCTTGGGCAACGCCAAGACCTTTTTGATAGAATTCCGCGATATTGGTCATAGCCCAGTCATTGCCGCGTGCTGCGCCGTCGCGGTAGTACTGAAGCGATCTGGCGTAGTCCTTTGGCACCCCGACACCTGCACGGTAAATCCAGGCCAAAGCGGTGTAAGCGGCTGTTTCACCCAACACGGCCGCCTCTTCAAAAAGGGCTTTTGCCTCTGCAAAATCCTGCGGCAATTCCTGCCCGTCGAGGTACATCTGCCCCAAGTAAACCTTGGCCGAGGCATAACCTGCATCAACAGCTTTCTGCTGAAACTCCAGAGCTTCCTTATAGCGCCCCGCCGACCGGTAAGCCCGTGCAAGCTGCGCCCAGAAACGGACAACATCTGGGTACCGCTCAACCGCGATTTCGCAAACAGCGATGGCTGCGTCGAAGTTGCGGTCAATGATGAATTGGCGTGTGCCTGCGGTGACACGCTGGCTGTCGTATGGATTGCCTGCCAACATGTCACATGCGTCTATGTATGTCTGGATCGAAACCCGTGTCTCCAGCACATTGCCGTTATCGCGCAACGCCAAACCGGCAAAATCATCAAGGCCACCGTTTGATCCGACCTTGGGGGCGTAACCCAGTTTGGCCCCCTCAGGCAGCCAGTGAACCGCATTGTTGAGCAAGGGTGCATCACCATCACTGGTGACCGTGCCCAAACGCGGGGCTTCGGCTACGTACATCCAGCCGGGTTCTGAAACACCTTGGATCAATTGCGCCGTCACAGTGCCAATTGCAACCGCCACATCCCCGCGGTCGACGCTCGCAACGATATCCTTGCGGTTTGCAACATCAACGTCATTGAGCTGACGAGGTACCAATAGATCGAAGGTGAATTCCTGCTCCGGATTTACGTCCTCATTGCCGCCCAAATCACGAATTTTCTGCTGCGCCTGTTCCAGAAACACACCATCCGGCATTGTATCAACATACGCTTCGAAGGCATCGATCCGCTGAGTGTCGCGGATCGACCGCCAGAAGGTGCGATCCAGAACGCGCCTTGGTGGTAATCCGCCAAGCGTATCCGAAGCGGTGCTCATGCCGGTTGTTGAATTTCGCAGATCCTCGCCTTCGGGCTTGAAATAGAATTGACTTTCCAGCGTGCTGGTCGTCCATGCAATCTGATCCCCGTCTGTCGCCTTGCGGACATCCCCTCGCACCCGGCGAAACAGCTCTGATATTTCAAGTCCGGGCTCGTCAATGTTGTCGACAATTGCCTGCGTATATGGGCTATGCCGCCCCAATCCATCATAGGCGACGGCCCCCGGTGCGGTTGCAAAACTGATCATCGTTTCGGTATCGCCTGCGGTCATTTCAGCAAGGCCACCTGAACTTGCTCCCGCAAGGTTCCTGAGGCCGCGCGCCACTTCGTCACGAGAGACCCCAACCGTGATTGCGCGGGCTTCGATTGTTGCAGCTTCGCTAGATGTAATTTCGGCAAATGGATTGTTGCGGCAGGCGTCCAGCAACAGTAGATTCAGCTTGGCACCGGAATTTGCCATCACATCAACGAACAATTGCGCATTTATGGATTGTGCTGTCAGATCCTCGACGGAGGACGGTGCAGCGGAGACCGGAATAAGGTAGTTGCGACCCTCGATCTGGACGCCGTGGCCAGCATAAAAGAACAATGCCTCACTGCCTTCGCGCAATCTGCTGCGAAATGTCGCCAGATCAGCGAGCATTTTTTCACGATCGGCATCAATTGTCTCAATGACTTCAAAGCCGGATTCCCACAGTTTCTCGGCCACCGCTCTTGCGTCATTTGCGGGATTTGGCAGGGCAGCCACATTCTGATAGCTGGAATTCCCCACAACCATTGCGACCCGGGGCGCAGGCCCTGTGGATTGTTCCGCAGATAATGCGGTGGCACCAAGAGTGAAAAAGAGTGCGAAACCGACACGCATCGAATTTATGAACAGCGGGTTGTGCACCTTGCCGGCCTAGTACTGACCGCCGCCAATCTCACTTTCGGACGTGGCGGAATTTCTGATCTGTGTATTGCTTGCGACCAAAGTGCTGCTGTTGCCTTCGCTCAGCGTCGGGAATTCTGCAAGTGCCATAAAGGCGGCATTCGCATCTGGTCCTGTCGGGTTTTCACGCAAGTATGCGCGCGCCTCGCCCGCGTTGGAAAACGTCACGGACCGATCCGTTGACGCGACAGCCCCGGAAACAGGAACGCCAAGGGCACCTGCCAGCGTGAGGGCTCGGCTTAGCATCCATTTAGGCATCGTTCCGCACCTCAAATTCCATAGAAAATCAACGTGATTAAAGTCTAAGTAGACCTTAAATTCAACCTTGAGTCAAGTTTTCGGACACCGTGCGGGCGTGAAGAAACTTCTCGCAAAAACGGCATGCTTATGTAGATTTGTCCAATGATTACTGCTGTGCCATCCCGTCCGGTTCGTCTTACCTATTTTCCCGACTACCGGACCACCAACCCGTATCAGACACTTCTCTACGCCGGACTTGAGCCGAGCATGGTCGCGGCTCCAGGTACGATCCAACAGGCCTTGGCAAATCAATCTGCTGCACAGGACTGCCCGACACACATTTTTCACCTCCACTGGGAACACCAAATTCTGAGCGATCCGGATATTACAATCGAAGGGTTTCTGGACGATCTTGCGCGCTTTCGGGATGCCGGTGGACTGGTGATCTGGACCTTGCACAACCTAGCACCACATGAACCATTGCCGAAAGAACAGATGGCAGACCTCTATAAGGGGCTCATCTCGACAGTAGATATTGTGCAACTGCACTCCTTGCCTGCAGTAGCTGCCGCTTGTGCCCACTGGCCAATCCCGAAAGAAAAAATCCGGATCATACCACATGGAAACTACGCCGGTAGGTATCAGATTATCCAGCGCGCCCCGGCCCGCAAAGAACTTAATCTTGAGAATGCAGGCATGGTGGTTCTGTTGCCGGGGAGGATTGCGCGCTACAAATGCCCCGAAGCGCTGATTGCTGCCTTTCTGGAAATTGGCGGTCCTGATGATCACCTCATTCTTGCCGGGCATCTCGCAAACGGCATCACGTTAAATACAAACGACGACCCACGCATCCAAGTTCTGGACGGGTTTGCGAGCGAACAGGACGTTTCGCGACTACATGCTTGCGCCGATATCGTCGCTCTTCCTTATGCAGAATCCCTGACATCAGGATCGGCTGTATTGGCTGCCACTTTGGGGCGCGGTGTCCTCGGGCCTTATACGCCCGGATTGCGCGATGCCGTAGATCACGGCTTGACGGGATTCTTATATGACCCCGCCAGGGAAAATGCCTTACGCGACGCGCTGGCGTCTGCGCTGGCCGAGGGGCCCGATATCTGGAACAAGCGCGGCCTTGCCGCTGCAAAATCATCGCAAGCGCGCGAGTCCGCCATTGTTGCGTCTGCGTGGAATGATCTAATTGCAGGGCTGTGTGCATCATCACATCAACATCAATCGAGAGGCCGTATCTGATGCGATTTTGGCAGACAAAGCCGCACGAACCTCAACAAGAGGACGCCCCTGCCCTGTCCCCATATGCGGCGGCATGGCCCTTTACACCCGAAAGTCCCGCCATCACCGGCTTTACCCGCACCGATCAAAAGCTCGCTGTGATGCTGGTCGATGTGACCCATCTGGACTGGCCGCAAATCGAACCCTTGCTGCCCGTCGCCCGCGAGGCGGCGATAGAACGCAACATGGTCCCTGTTCTCATTGTTGATCTGGTTGATTTCACCGGTTTGCGCAAAACCGATTTTGCCTATGATGTCTTGCCCAATGCAGCCGCAAATGTCCCCTTCCAGCCATCACTTGACTGGCCCGCCTATGTTGCAAGGCGTCGCGCCCTTTTGACAGAAAAATGGCGGCCCGCGGCGATTGTGCACCTCTCGCAACAAGCCGAGGGTTGGACATGATCATCAATCTTGGCGAATGTGATGTCATTTTTCTGAGCTTTGACGAGCCAAATGCCGATCAGAACTTTGAACATTTGTCGTCTGAAATTCCACGCGCGAAGCGGGTGCATGGCGTCAAAGGATTTGATGCCGCCCACCGTCGTGCGGGAGAAACCGCACAGACGCCTCATGTTGTGACCATAGATGCAGATAACGTTGTTCAAGACCCTGCGTTCCTGAACAACAAGTTTGCTGTTTCCGCTCGCGATCTTGGGTCTGTTTTCTCGTTCAGCGCGCGCAACACGTTGAACGGGCTGGAGTACGGCAACGGTGGCGTCAAGATCTGGCCGCGCGACACACTGCTGTCTTTGCGCACCCATGAAAACGCAGGTCGGTCGGAAGGTGCGGTCGATTTCTGCTGGACGGTTCCTTATTATCAGGTCAATCGCGTCCTTTCTGAAGTCTGGATGACTGCCACACCTGCACAAGCGTTTCGCGGGGGATTTCGCGAAGGCGTGAAGTTTAACCTGGCGGATGGCGTTTTGGCCTACACCGCTTTTCCGGATCTGCCGCGCGCCGAGGCACTTCCCCGTCATATTGGCGCTTCAAATTATGAACGCCTGCGGGTTTGGTGCTCGGTCGGGGCAGATGTACCAAATGGAGATTGGGCGATATTTGGTGCAAGACTCGGTTGCGCCATGACAGCTTTGGATAACTTCGATCATGCGCTGGTGGCAGATTACCGATGGTTTTCTGAATTCTGGCAGACCAAAGTGCTCCCCACTTGGGGTAACGCGCGCGTTCGGTCCAGAATGAAAACGAAATTGGGCCAGCGCCTGAATGAGGAGCTTGGCCTTTCCATTGCAGAGCTTGATTCAGAAGCATCAGCGTTTTTCAAGTCCGCATATCGCGGTCGCAGGGCTTTTGGTCCGATGGCTGTTGTGTAAGCGTTTCTTGCATCTCGCGGGCGAAACGCGAACCCGCCTATGTGCAATGGGCGCAACAGACGTGTTGCTTTGGCGGCGGAGACTGGCAATTGCGCCGTTGAACACACTGAAATGAACGTGACACGTTCTGTCGCGCGCTTCGGGGGCCCAAAGTTGGGTTATTTAACGATTATTCGTTGCACAGCAGAGGAAGTTGGTGTTGTCTCCCCCTCACAAAGTTCCGGGGTCTTGCACAGGCACGAAGGACGGAGGCAAGAAACTTTGGCATCCTCCCTTTTTGTCCGAATGGATCGTCAAGCGAACTGATTTCTGGGAGGACCACAATGAAACGCAGAACAATCATGAAAACCGGTCTTATCGCCACGGCAATGGCGTTTGGACTGACAGCAACAACTGCATTTGCAGAAACCGTGACCTTGCGCATGTCCACGTGGCTGCCACCAAAGCACAACCATGTTGCCGTTGTGCTGCCCACTTGGATTGCAGCCATTGAAGAGGCATCCGGCGGTACGTTAAAGATCAAAATTGATCCCGCACCGATTGCCAAACCGCCGGGCCAGTACGACGTTGTGCGTGACGGTGCGGCAGACATGTCATACCATGTGGTCGCTTATACCCCCGGCCCGTTTGAAATCCTGCGCGGTGCCGAATTGCCCTTCCTGTCGCCCAGCGCCGAGGTGGGTTCGCAAGCTGCGTATGACTGGTACGACCGCAACATCGGTTTTGACAAGGAATTCAAGGACGTCAAGATCATCACGATGTTTGTGCATGGCCCCGGTGCAATCCACACCAAAGAGCCTGTGAAAACGCTCGAAGATCTTGCGGGCGTCAAGCTGCGTGTTGGCGGCGGTGGTGTACGCATGGCCGAAGCACTGGGTGCAACGCCTGTCGCCATGCCTGCGTCAAAAGCCTATGAAGCGATCCAGAAGGGTGTGGCTGACGGTGCGATGTTGCCGTTTGAGTCAATCGCGGGCTTCCGCATTGACGAACTGCTCGATTATCATCTGGAAATTCCCGGCGGACTGTACACAACGCCGTTTGCGGTCATGATGAACCCTGCAAAATTCGACAGCCTGTCGGATGCGCATAAAAAGGTGCTGACAGACCTTGGTGGCGTGACTGGTGCAAAGATGCTTGGCAAGGGCTGGGACGACGGTGATGAACTTGGACGCAAAGCGGCCATGGAGCAGAACGGCGTCTTCTACACACTTGAGGGTGCCGAACTGGCGAAGTGGAAGGAAAAGATCGCCTTCATGGATGCCGCCTGGATCGAAAAAGCGGATGCTGCGGGCCTTGATGGTGCGGCGCTCTTGGAAGACCTCAGGGCAACAATGGCCAAGTATTCCAAGTAAAAACTTTGCGGCGTCAGAAAGAACTCTGACGCCGCAACCCATTTGAGAGACGAACCTTGGACGTATTTATCAAACGGTTGTCAAACGCCTTGGCCGGGTTCGCCTGTGTCATCCTGGTACTGGTTATGCTGACCACATTTGCCGACGTTGTTGGGCGGTACTTTTTCAACGCCCCCGTGACTTTTGCTGTGGAGTTGATCCAGTTGGGCATGGGGTTGCTGGTCCTGTTCGGCCTTGCGATTACCACCCTTGAGAGAGGCCATATCGAAGTTGATCTGGTCGAAACCCTAGTGCCCGATATCATCCGGCGGCTGTTTGCCATGATCGCTGCATTGTGTGGTGTGATCTTTATCGGATTGATTGCATGGCGGCTTTGGGATCGGGGAATGAATTTCCTCGGTGACGGCCTAGCGACAGACGTGTTGTTCCTGCCAGTTTGGCCCGTCGCGCTGTTGATGGCTTTCGCCGCCGGGGTCGCGGCGTTGGTCGCTATTGCACAAATCTTCATGCCGGGCCTGAATGAAAAAACGCCCGAGTTTGATCCGGATATGGAAATCTGATGGACCCGATACTGATTGGCACGCTCAGCTTTGCCGGGCTTTTTGTTCTATTGATCATGACCGTGCCGATTGGCTTTGCCATGGGTCTGTGCGGCTTGATCGGGATGTCGATGATTATCGGCGTTGCCCCGTCGCTGTCGCTGTTCGGCACCACGGTCTATGAGACCACCGTTACCTACGATCTGTCGATTGTACCTTTGTTTGTGCTGATGGGTGCAGTTGCGGCGCGATCCGGTCTTTCCAAAGAGCTTTACGGTGCGTTCAACGCATGGTTCGGCGCGTTCCGTGGTGGATTGGCACTGGCCACTGTTGGCGCTTGTGGGGCCTTTGCCGCGATCTGCGGCTCTTCCGTTGCCACAGCGGCAACCATGTCCAAAGTCGCCCTGCCAGAGATGAAGCGCTATAAGTACTCCGAGAGCCTTGCGACGGGCTCCGTCGCGGCGGGCGGCATTATCGGTATCCTCATCCCGCCCTCTGTTGTCTTGGTGCTCTACGGCGTGCTTACAGAGACCTCGATTGGTGACTTGTTCATTGCGGGCTTCCTGCCCGGTGTGCTGACCATCGTAGGCTTCATGCTGGTGGTTGTGATCGTGACCCGCCTTAACCCCGATATTGGCCCTGCTGGCGAAAAGGTCCCACTTAAGGAAAAGTTCGAAGCCTTGGGCCGCACATGGGCGATCATCCTGCTGTTCGCGCTCGTCATCGGCGGTATCTATTTCGGCGTGTTCACCCCAACCGAAGCGGCGGGCATCGGGGCAGTTGGTGCCTTCGTGATCTCGTTCCTGCGGGGTCGCATGACACTGGCCAACACCCGCGACGCGCTGATGGAAACGGTTAAAACTTCGGCGATGATTTTCACCATTCTGATCGGTGCACTGACGCTCAACAATCTAATGGTGTTCTCCGGTATCGCGGCCGCATTGTCCGGTTTCGTATCCGGTTTGGACATGCACCCGATGGCTGTGATGGCGATCATCCTGCTGATCTATCTCGTCATGGGTTGCTTTCTGGACGCGCTGGCCATGATCCTGCTTACTGTGCCGATCTTCTTTCCAATCATCACCAATCTGGGTTTTGATCCGGTCTGGTTCGGAATCATTGTTGTGATGGTTGTAGAACTGGGCTTGATCACACCACCCATCGGGATGAACGTGTTTGTGATCAAAGGCATGGTGCCCGAAGTAAAGCTGTCCTCAATCTACAAAGGTGTTATTCCCTTTGTGCTTGCACAGCTTGTGCTGATTGTCCTCGTATTCCTGATCCCTGACATTGCTTTGTGGCTGCCCGAGACGGCAAGGGCGTTCCGCTAATCTGCGAGAATCTCCGTTTTGAAATCGCCGCGCAACGCGACCTCCAACAGCTCCAGATCCTGCGAGCATGCCACATATTGCGTGACCATATTCGGGGGAATGACAAAAGCGTCCCCGGCTTCCAATTGACGGGGTTCCTGCCCTTCTGCGGTCAAGGTCATGCTTCCCTCCATCACAAAAGTGAAATGGATATCAGCGTCATGCCGATTTGCTGGGCACGTATCTGCCTCAGCACGGACCACCTGTATTCCTGCAACCCCTTTGGTACCCGATGCCACGCCCGTGTCACAAGACGTAAAGCCCGGCAAACGGAACGGCGTCCAGTTTGCCGTCTCTTTCACGTGATGAACAAAGGTTTGGCCGTCCCATTCGCGCGACGGATCGCCACGGCCATTGGGTAGGGTAAACTCATGATCAATTGTGGTAATATGTTCAGCAGGAACGCCTATCTCGATCACCTCGATATCGGGTGACGCATGCAGGACGCGGTGGCGGATGCCGGGAGGCTGGGTGACACAATCGCCAGCGTGCAGGCGTATCGGATCATCACCTTGATCCTCATAGTAAACGTCGACCCACCCTTTGTAGCAAAAGATCAGCTGAAACCCGACGGTATGATAATGCACCATATCCGGCACAGGTCCACCATCTGGTATACGAATGTGACTGGCGATGATCGATCCACCAAGACGCGACTCAATCAGATCACGATAATGCATGCCCGCACGGCCAATGATCCACGGAGCCTCGTCGCGCAATCGACGAACGACGAACTCGTGCTGGGTCGCAGGTTGCACAACACTAGGTGTGAGGGGCACAATCTCGACACGCGTGCCATTGGGCGCAGTCAGATGACGCGCACCGCCCGCGAATGTCTCGGGCCGGTCCGTTAGTATGCGCAGTTTTCCTGCAGGAACGTCAGCACCTTTTTCCAGACGGACACGCAAGCCATGACCAGAAAAGCTCGCTACCGAAGGGTCATCTGCAGGAAAGATGTTTTCGAGCCGCATCCCCAGAGTTTTGGTGAAGAAGGGCAGATCGTCACGCAACTCCTGCGTTGGTAGTACAAATTCCGCAATGATATCCGAAGCTGGCATAGTGTTATTCCTGTCGGTCCGGCCAGCTGGGTTCATTCCGATCACCTTGCTGGCGTTCATACTATTCGGGGTATCTATGGCCTGTTTGAGCGCCTGCATCAACAGTACCGGCATTTCCAGCCTTCCCCTTGAACGCAACCCCGTGGTCTTGGCAAGACCAGCCGATCAATGAAAGGGATGGCGTGTCCTATGCGTGCACGTTTACTTTAACGCAATTGTAATCCACTTGGGGGCAGGTTTTGGCGTTGTTATGACAGGGCAGGAAATGGGCAAGTTGCAAAAAACAGTGGATTGGATCGCAGCCGATTATGGGACCACGCAGTTGCGTGTCTGGATGATGGGACAAGACGGCAAGCCTGTTGCAGAGGCTGTTTCTGCTGTGGACAAAAACGGGCAATCCTTTGGCAAATTCGAAGCTGCGCTCTTGGAATTGGTTGCACCATATCTGGACGAGGATCGTCTGACGCCTGTCTTTTGCACATGCATACTGGCTTCAGATCACGGTCGATCCGTGGCGTCCTATGTTGCAACACCTTGCAGCCCCCCCGATAGCAATGCCTCTTTCTCGTTAAAGGCCAATGATCCCCGCATCTCGATCCGCGTTCTACCAGGTGTCAAACAGATATCCCCGCCTGATCTGATGGCGGGCGAGGCGGTACAGATTGCCGGTTTCTTGCGCAGTCAGCCTGATTTTGACGGAGTGCTCTGCATACCCGATCTGCATACAAAATGGGTCCACATCAGCGCGGGCGAAATCGTGAGCTTCAAGACATTTATGACAGGTGAGTTACTGGCCTTGATGTCGCAACAATCCGTCTTGCACGAGAGCGTAACAAGCAACTGTTGGGACCAATCCGTTTTTCTAAACGCAATAAGTGACGCAATGGCCCAACCACAAAGTCTGGCGGCGCAGTTGTTTGCCATTCATGCGGGCAAAGTGCTCTCAGACGTTTCAGCACAGGCTGCCCGTTCGCGGTTATGGGGGCTATTAATCGGCGTCGAACTGGCCGGATCACGTCCCTACTGGCTGGGCCAGAATGTTGCGATCTTCGGGACTGGAACAATCGCGCAACACTATTGTTCAGGACTGGCTGAACAAGGTGTTCCAGCACAGATTGTGGAGGGCAAAGATCTTACGCCAGCAGGATTGGCAGCTGCTTTTCGAATACAGCAGAGTGGGCCAGAATGAACTGAAACTACTTACCCACCCTGCGTCCGATTTTTTCCTGCCTCTAAGCGTTTGATCAATCTTGGGTGCGCATTGCAGCCACTGTGAAACCTATGTACTGGTTGGCAAAAGCCATCCCAAAATCCTTAGGCCAAGCCGCACGATAACAAAACCACGTCCCTTTCCATATCACCTGTCTTTTCCAAATTGCCGCATCTGATTTCAGGGTCCAGCGCTTGCAAACCTGTTCAGACGAGTGCATCCAGACCCGCCCTGCCCTCTTGCACATCTCCGGAGCCCGCCCATGTCCATCACCCATCTCGTCACCCATTCCGGCGGTTTTCATGCTGACGAGCTGTTGTCATCGGTTATCCTCACGCGGCTATTTCCCGATGCTACAATAGTGCGCAGCCGTGACCAGAAATGGATAACGCCTGCAGCTGACAAGATCATTTATGACGTTGGCGGTGCATATGATCCGCAAGCACAGGTTTTCGACCACCATCAGCGCCCAAGCCCGCTGCGGGCGGATGAACAACCCTACAGTTCCTTTGGTTTGATATGGGCGCATTACGGCAAAGAATATCTGACCGCTATGAATGTTCCTGCAGATCACATCGATCCTGTTCATGCCAAGTTTGACACCAAGTTCGTGCTACCCATCGATCTGCTGGACAATGGTGCGATGGAACCCTCTGTTGCGGGCCCATTGTCGATACTGACCCTTCCGACCCTTCTGGGAAGCCTGAAGCCGGTCTTTGACGACACTTCGCCAACCGCCGATGATGATGCGTTTCATGCCGCGCTGCCGATCGTGCGGGCCTTCGTCGAAGCCCAAATCCGCAATCTTGCAGCAAAGTTTCGCAGCCATGGCATCGTTCTGGACGCGATTGCCAAGGCAGGCGCATCTCCTATTCTGGAGCTGCCTATGGGCATGCCCTACGGCGCAGCCCTCGATGAAGCGCAAGCCGATCATATCATGTTCGTCGTCACACCACGCGGCGACGAATGGACGTTGGGCGGCATCAAATTGTCCAATGACACGTTTGAGCAACGGGCTGACCTCCCCTTGGGTTGGGCTGGTTTAACCGATGCTGCACTGGAAGAAGCAAGTGGTGTAAAGGGCGCAAAATTTTGCCACAACGCGCGCTTTATCGCAGTTGCTGACAGCCGAGAGGCCATCCTGAAAATGGCGGACCTTGCTGTTCAGGCTCTCTGATAAGGGCAACCGTCAGGTATTCGGACAATTGTTCGCGCCCGCTGGTCAGCGCCCGCCCGCAACGTCCTTCGGCCGTCCGACAAAACAGGCAGCGTCAGGGTTCGCGCGAAGACAATGCTGTACAAGGAATTGCGCAGCTTCGGTAATGAGCAGCGCATCACATTTCGTAATCAGCAAGTCTGTGGGAATCTTTCGCAGACGTTTCGCCGGTGCGGAACTTTTCCCGCGCAGGGCCGGCCTGCAACTCCTGCCCCACCCTTTCCACGACCGCCACCGGGGGAAATCAGCACCCTGCGCGTAGACGATTTTCTCCACGTTGAGGTAATCGAAACTGACCACGTCAACCTTCAACCCGTGGCGTGTCATCAATTGGTCAAAGAACGCCTCCCGCTGACCACTGGCATACCCGAGCAGGACGTCGACGAACTGTGGCAGGTCCCGACTGAATATGCTGATGTCGGAACTGTTGCGGGACAGATCCTTGTCCAGATTCTGACCCGCGTTGAACGAATAGATCAGCGCAGAAGCAGGGTCTTCGCGTGCGAGGAAGGCCTCACGGAGGGTCTCTACCCCACTGTTTTCAAGGATACCGCCGTCGCCAAGATGTCTGTACACGGGTTTCTTGTCGCCGTCCCTCTTAACCTTGATCGTCATCGGCCCCAGATATGGCGGAAACGCGGCGGATGTGGCAACCACCAACGCCAGTGAAATGTCGTCAGGTGTGCTGCCCAGCACATCCGGCGTTGAAAAAGACAAGGCCCGCACACCCGCTGGTAAAAGGCTTGCGTCCTTTGCATCGGGGTGTGGTATTGCATCGTTACTGAATACAAATCGCTGACCCGTATCGTAGCTTACCGTATTGAAATAGAATGACCTTTTGTCTTTGATCTGGCTGAAATCAACCTTTGACAGGTAGGACGCATCCAATGCTTCAGTCAACGACTTCAACCGTGCAGAGGGTCGCATCAAGCGCCATGGAGATCGAAATTGCGCCTTTGTCAGATCCCAAAAGAAATCCCGGCCAATTGCCTTGATCATAGCGTCGAAATAGTCGTTTCGGCAGTTTGAGGGGTCTTTGGCGACTTGGCAGTCCGGTTCAGGATGTGTTGCCAGATAAGACGCCGGAAAACCGCCACCACTCACGCTGGAAACATGTGTGACATCTTGCAGCAATCCGCGTGCATCCAGCGCTTTCATGCCTGCAGCCCCGAACAATGCGGCCCGCGCTCCGCCGCCCGACAGGGCAAGCCCGACAAATGGTGCATTCCCCGTGTCGGCGGCAACCTTCAGCGGACCGAACTCGCCCTCGTCAACTGTGTGATGTATCGCCAGAGGCCAGACCAGTCCTGATATCAGCGTGGCAACAAAAAGCGCCACCGCCACAACAACAAGGCGTTTGGCTCTAACCCACCAGATCATCTGATTTGTGTCCTTCTGTTCGGGAATACAGGAACGCTTCAATCCGGCGAATTGTACATTGGTTGAACACGATGTTAGCCCAAGGATGCCGTGGCGGGTATGGAATTCCTTACCTCAGGGCACCTTTGTGCGCCTGCATCCCCCATTTGGGAGATGCCAGAATCCGCAAGGTGGCGCATTTTTCTTTCATTACATCGAAAGAGAAATTTATGCTCACCTCCAATTCACTTTTCGCAACCCTTGACCCTTTTCAACTCTGCGGTATCGCCGGGTTCATTTTGTACATTTACGCCTTCAGCTCTGTTCAATTTAACTGGCTGAGCGGCAACAGCGCGACCTACTCCCTGATCAACGTACTGGCGGCATCACTTGTCGCAATCAGCCTGATCGCGGACTTCAATCTGGCCTCTGCCCTTATCCAGGGCAGCTGGATCCTGATCGGCCTCAGCGGGCTGGTATTGCGCCTGCGCAGAACACCAATTTCCGAACCACTGCATTTTGAAACCACGCCATATATTGGAACAAAGCCATGAATCTCTCTGATTTCACATCCTACTTTATGACTCTTGTTGCAATTTCGCTGGCCCCGGGACCTGTAGTTCTCATGTTAATGGTACGCGCTGCCGGCAATGACATGCGCGGTGCCATTGGGTTTGGCCTTGGATACGCAGTTGGTGGCCTGATCATCATCACAGCAGTCTGCTTTGGCCTAAGCGCATGGCTGACAGCGGCACCTGAAGTTTTCGAGTACAGCAAATATGCAATGATGGCCTATATTCTATGGCTAGCGAGGGGCATCTGGAAAGGTGGCTTTGACATGAACGGCACCTGTGAAGCAGAAAAACGCGGTATCATTTTATCTGTCGGAGCTGGTCTCGTGACCTGCTTCATCTCGCCCTACATGATGATCCTTTTTCCGCTGGTATTGCCTGGCATGATGGACATCACAACCATCCAGATGCCAGATTTCCTGTTCATTGCAATGGCTACATTTGCTGCACTCACGCTTGGTTCGGGCATTATCGTAGGCTTTGCCGCGCAACTGCGCCGCCTCGTGCGTTCCCCGCAGTATATCACAACTGTGAACCGCAGCCTGTCTTCACTGCTGGTGATCGGCGGTGGATGGATGGCATTTGGGTAATATTAAGCAATCCCAACGCCACACCTGATTGGGTCTGATACCGGCAGAACTTCCTGAATGTCTTCTCAGACTCATTTTGTGTCTGCTGCCACGTTCGATGTGATACCGTGCATGGCAGCAGACATAGCTACCCTTTTTTATTGAATCCTTTTTAACAGCTACGGCGATGATAGATCGCTCGCCTCAACGGTTATTTTATGAAACAGAATTTTAAACCCGAACTCGACCCAAGCAAAATCGTCGACCAACTCTATGACATTGCGCTGGATCCCGGCGCACTTGACGGCTTTATCGATGCTTGGAATGGTGCTGGCCTTGATACGCAATCGGCGCGACGCACCATTGAAGATATCGACACCTTTGATGAAGCGTTCTCAACCCACCTCAAACGCGCCGAGACCTTCTTGAATCGCGGCGAAGATGATGGCCCTTCCCTCGCAGAGCTATTGACCCCGTTCGACAGCCTTGCTGCGATGATTGTGGACCGGTCTTTGCAGGTAGTGGCTTGCAATGCGGGGGCAACACAGTCTTTTGGGCTGCGTCAGGGGGATTTGTTGACCAAGTGTCAGTCTTCTGGCGGGCCACAGAACCTGCTGCAAGACGCAATGGACGATCTTTTTCAAGCGACCGCAAAGCCCGATCGATTGCTGAAACTCGAAACCGGCGGCGAAGCGGTCCAGACCCTCTTTCAAATGCGCCGACTATCAAAGACAGACGCAAGCGGATCGCCCTTGGCCTTGATCGTTACCACACAGTATCATTGGCAACCCGCTCTGGGGCAAACACTGGAAGAAGTGTTCCAGATCACCTCGGCAGAGCAGGGGATCGTGCGGGCATTGGTCGAAGGTCGCGACACCAAATCAATCGCAAAAGAACGGGGCACCAGCGAAGGCACCGTGCGCGGACAGATTAAATCCATCCTTGCTAAAATGAATGCACGGTCCCAATCCGAAGTAATCCGCCTTGTCCTGTCACTGCGTGATTTTACACCGCAGGCTAACACAAGCCCTGCAAACTTAATGCCAGATGCCGACGAACCGCCCGTAGACTGGCTTGATGCGGAGGTTTTGAAACCTTTCAAGACGCTGACCCTGCCGGATGGACGGCATATGGATTACCACGATTTCGGCCCCGTCACAGGTGCCCCTGTGCTCTATTCTCACATGGGATACTGCCTTGTGCGCTGGACACGGCCCATGGTCAAACTTGCCTTCCAACACGGGCTACGGATCATATGTCCGATCCGCGCAGGATATGGCCACAGCAGCAACCTTGATCCAAAAGCTGATGTACTCGCAGTTACACGTGCGGATACGCTGCACTTGCTTGATCACCTTGGCATCGCACGCCTGCCTTACCTGACACAAGGCAACGATCTTATGTTTGCAGTCGATCTGGCGGCCAAACGCCCTGATGTTGTGTCGGAAATCATCGGCATATGTGCACGCCCCTGCCTTCCCGGAGATGGGCATTATGCGAGTATGGACAAATGGCACCGGTTTTTCCTGTCGACAGCGAAACATGCGCCACATCTGCTGAACTTCACCGCAAAGGCGGCCCTTGCCATGGCCCGTCGGATCGGTCCTATCGAAATGTTCTGCCAGATCAACAAGGGTTCTCCTGCCGACATCGCCTTGGTCCATGATAGTGTCACGCGACCGATCGTGGTGGCAAATTCGCTGTTGATCGTTAGCAAGACGACAAATATCGCCCAAGCCTATGCCATGGAATTGCTCGCATCAGAAACCGACTGGTCCGCGACAATCCTTGCAGCACGCGATACCCCGACTTGGTTCGTCAACGGGTTGGAAGACCCAACGTTTGATGCGGCAACCATCGCTGATTACCGCGATCATTTCCCGTGGATCACAATTGATGTGGTGGCGGGTGCAGGGCAATTGTTGATCTACCAGCTGTACCCCGAGCTTATTCCCCGAATTGCCCAAGCGGCGAAAGCTGCCCAAAAAGGCGTGGATGGCGTCGTTTAAGCGTTGCCCAGACGTTCACAGTCTTCCCAAATCTTGGCAGCATCTTCCAGTTGGCACACCCAGGAAAGAGGAATGCCGTTCTGTGTGGCGACCCCGTAGCGGCACCCCATGATCGCCCCGATCAGGATCGCGCGCCCGGCACTGTCCCCTCCTGCACGAATTTTGCGTTCAATTGCATCACGGTAACTGTCGCTGTGTTTAAGAATGTGAAACATAACCGGACCGGCATCGGGCAGGTGACACGCCCGCCCCATCATGCCTTTACGGCCGGCAAAATCCGTTGAATTGCTGTCCTCGTGCGACAGTGCGGCCACCAAATCTGGCTTGATGGACGTATCAGCACTGGCCGTTGCGGCAACCAGTGCGTCACTCAATGGCTCGTCTTTCATTACCCGCAAAAGTAAGTCGGCAAAAAGGGCGCTATAGGCAGCGGCGGTATCATTGATGTTTGTGACTTGCATAGATGTCGTGATCATCTCGGACAGGTTTTCCTTGTCATGATAGGCGGCCAGAATTGCAGGCAATCGGGCAATGGCTGGAAGTTGATCATCGTCGCTGCCCGATGGCAGCCGCTCTGCTGCCATATTATCCAGCGCCAAACGCATTGGCCGGTCAATATACCCCGTGTAAGAGCCACCCGCACCGAAATGGGCAACAAAGGCGTCTTGGTGACTGGCGATGTCAAAGGTTGCATTATTCGCATTGATCGAGTGCATCGCAAGGCGCAGGACTTCTCCGTATTGGGTCAACATCCCGTTGTGGCGCGCACCGTGGGCGAAGTAACTCTTCACATCGGCGTAGTTCGCGGCATCTAACTTTGTAAACGCCGCCTGCCCGTCTTGCCGCATTGCGATTTCGGCAATCCGTTCGGGTTCATATATCCAATGGGTGCCAAGACAGGCAGCGTCCGCAACAAGAGCGCCAAGCAGCATTTCGGAAATCCGGGTCAACTCATATCCTTTCGAGGGGCAGTGATCAGGGGCTGGCCTTTTGCAAATAATCGTCCATCGCAGGCTTGTAGTGGGCGAGTTCATCCTTAACGGCGCAAAAGCGGTGAAGGCGGGTGTCATAGGCCAGAACACGTTCGGGCCAGTCGACGCGGAGTTCGCAAGCTTCCTGAAACGCTCTGATCCATGCAAAAGTGACCGCGAAACCGCAATCACACAGCCACAACCTGTCTTGATTCAGCGGGGAATACGACAACAACAGATCAAGCGCGGACAAGTGGCGCGACAGGGCATTTCCCAATGATACAACGGCCACTGCATCACGGGTTTCATGCGCAACTTGCGGATAAAATGCACGCACAGCGGGCTCAAGGCGGGTGTCGTGAAAACGTCCCTGCTCGCGGACTTTTGCGCGCAGTTGCACGCTATCCGGCAGCATAGGCTTATCGGGATATGCTTCGTTGAGATACTCGGCAATCGCCTCGGAATCGCCCAGTTGAAACCCGTCATGGATCATCGCTGGCAAGTTTCCCGACGGTACAATCGCGCGATACGCATCCGAGCCATAGCCATCGGGGGGCGGCAGTTCGTTCCACGCAATGCCTTTGTGACGCATCATGACCCGCAGTTTGGCGCAATAGGTGGCGACGGGAACGGAGTAGATCGTCAACATGGAATGATGCCTTTTTGACAATGGAGGGCCAGCCGGACATCCGGCTGATCCCGGTTAGCTTGTCAGATTATTCGACCAGAAGGCCCCATTTTTTGCCGACTTCGTCAAAAAAGCCCTGCTCTTGTTTCAACGTGATCCACGTGTTCACATAGTTGATCCAAACTTGATCGTCTTGTGGCAGCAACATTGCAACGGGTGTTGGGGAACGCCCCTCGATAACGGGCACAATCATGATTTGATCGTACTTTTCGACCAATGTCTTGGCTTCGACATTCGAAGTGATGTTGGCATCTGCGCGGCCGGAAAGCACTTCTTGGAAATCGCGTGCCGGGGCTTCGACGATACGGTGAACCGCATCTGGAAAGTACTGTTTGACCTGCGTTTCCTGGGTTGTACCCAAGGTTGCCGCAACGGAGACATCCGCCTTGTTCAGATCATCCCAGCTTTTGAAACGATCCGCATTCTTGCGCAGCGTCAAAGGGACCGTCACCAAGGAGAAGTAGCTTATCGAATACCCCGCCGCCTTGGCCCGCGCGGGAGAGACGGAGGCAGAGCCGGTGATGTGATACTGACCGGACGTGACGCCAGCAACCAGTGTTTTCCAGTCGGTCGGGACAAATTCGATCTTAACACCAAGGTCTTCTGCCAGTTGGGTCATTACGTCAATGTCGTAGCCTTCATAGGAATTCGTGGCGACGTTACGCATGGTCATCGGGTTCCAGTCACCTGTTGTTCCGACCTTCAGCACACCTTCGCCCAGGATGTCATTCAGCGCAGATTGGGCAGCGGCTTGCACACCACAAACCGCCAGAGCGATTGTTGTTGCCGCGATTTTCAGAAATTTCATGGATCGTCCTTCTAGGGTTAAATTCACTGTCCAGCTTGCCTGACAGTCGCGGGAATGCAAAGAGTGCGCGCACAGACTTCCTGCGGCAGATCGTTCACAGGTTCGTAATCAGCAGAAAGTTCTTGCCTCATGACGCACCCTGCCTCCCTGATCACGATGTGCAATGTGTCAAAGTTTTTTGGCGACTTTCAGGCGCTCAAAGACGTTTCACTGGATGTCGCTGTGGGTGAACGTGTGGTGATTTGTGGCCCTTCCGGCTCTGGCAAATCAACGCTGATCCGCTGCATCAACCGGCTTGAGGCCCACGAGGAAGGCGACATCGTCGTGGATGGTGTTACACTGAGCGAGGACGCCGAAACCCTTAACAAAATCCGGGGCAGCGTCGGGATGGTGTTCCAACAGTTCAACCTTTTTCCACATCTGACCGTTGCACAAAACCTTACGCTGGGACCGCGGCGTGTGCTCGGCCTTTCGGAAACAAACGCGCGGGCACGGGCGATGAAATATCTCGAACGCGTCCAGATCCCGGATCAGGCAGACAAGTACCCGCGCCAACTGTCGGGCGGACAGCAGCAACGGGTGGCGATTGCCCGCAGCTTGTGTATGGAACCGCGCATTCTACTGTTTGACGAACCGACCTCTGCCCTTGATCCCGAAATGATCGCAGAGGTTCTGGAGGTGATGACAGAATTGGCTGCCAGCGGCATGACAATGATTGTTGTCACACACGAGATGGGGTTTGCCCGCCGTGTCGCAAACAAGATGGTCTTTATGGACAAAGGCGAGATTGTCGAAGTTGGCGCACCTGAAGACGTGTTCACCGCGCCCAAATCACCGCGTTTCGCAAAGTTTCTGCAACAGATCATCAACCACTAGGCCACTGATATGAAACGCATTCTTGTCGTAACCATACTTTTGGCGCTGCTGTCCGGCTGTTCGGGAAACTGGGGTTGGTACGTTGTTGACCCCACCACACCCACAGGCGCTGCAAACCTGCGTTTTCTGGTCAGCGGGGCATATAACACGATCCTGATGTCAGTCACGGCGATCTGCATTTCCGTGGTGGTTGGCTTGTTCATCGCCCTTCCCGGCCTGTCCAGAAAACGCAGTTGGCGCTCGATCAACCGGGTCTACGTGGAGGTCGTCCGTTCCGTCCCGATCCTCGTCTTGCTGCTTTGGGTCTATTACGGTTTGCCACAACTCAGTGGTCTGACGCTCAATGTATTCTGGGCTGGTGTGTTGGCGCTGGCCCTCTCTGACAGCGCCTTTCAGGCCGAGATTTTTCGGGCAGGCATCCAGTCTATCGGCAAAGGCCAGTACGAAGCAGCACAATCCATATCTCTCAATTACCGCGACACAATGCGTTATGTAATCCTGCCGCAGGCAATCCGCCGGATCCTGCCCGCCTTGGGCAATCAATTGGTATATATGTTGAAAATGTCGTCCCTTGTTTCCGTCATCGGGATGCAGGAGCTTACGCGCAAGGCCAACGAATTGGTTGTCTCGGAATATCGCCCGCTGGAAATCTACACCATTCTGGTTCTCGAATATCTCGTGTTGATCCTTATCGTTTCCGCAGGGGTGCGCTGGTTGGAGCGACACATGAACAGCGAAGAAGCATAGGGCATGGCAAAGGATGATCTGACCACAGGCCCGATGGCGCTGCATTTCAAGAATCTTGCTATTCCCGCCGCCTTGGGAATGCTGTTCACAACGCTCTACAATGTTGTTGATGTCTATTTTGCCGGGCAACTCTCGACCGATGCACAAGCGGGTCTTGCGATTGCATTTCAAGCTTTCTTTATCCTTTTGGCTGTTGGATTTGGTCTGGGCTCCGCCCTCAGCGCCTTGGTCAGTAACGCGAAGGGGCGCAAGGACAGCAGCAAGACACGCATGTTGGCCGCGCAAGGGCTTGGCTTCGGGATCATTGCGACACTTACGCTGATGGTGCTCGGGAGGTTTGCAGGGCCGTGGCTGATCGCGCTAGTTTCTGAACCGGGTGCGTACCGCGACGCTGCACTGGGGTATTTCAACTGGCTGATCTTTGCTCTGCCCGGCTTCTTGCTGACTTTTGGCGGCAATGGCATCTTGCAAGCACACGGCGATTCACTGTCAATGCAGCGCGCCATGATGGTGGCTTTTGCAACCAACATCGGCCTTAACCCTCTGATGATGTACGGCATCCCCGGCGTTTGGGACGGGATGGGTTTCAACGGCATCGCACTGTCGACGATCCTGAGCCAGACGGGCGTAATGGTTTTTATTCTTAGCCGTGTCTGGAAACTGGATATCATGGAAGGGCTTCCCTTGTCCGAGTTCAAACCGGACTTAAGCAGCTACTGTGCAATTATAAAACAGCTTTTGCCTGCAAGCACCGCTATGTTCGTTATGTTCATCTCGGGGTTTGTTGTTCAATTTGCACTGAAGGGATTTGGCGGCAGTGCCATCGCGGCATATGGCGTTGCCTTGCGGATCGAACAAATTCTGTTGCTGCCGGTTCTGGGCATGACGGGTGCGCTACTGCCGATTGCAGGCCAGAATTTCGGCGCTGAGCAGTTTGCGCGCGTGCGCGAGGCTGTGTTCTTTTGCTGGAAACTTGGCTTTGCGATGTCGCTCGTCGCGGCCCCGATGCTCTGGTTTGGTGGCAGCGCTGCGATGGGACTGTTTAGCGATGACGCCGAGGTGATCGCAATTGGAGCAAGCTACTTGCGCGTCGACGGATTTCTGTTTCCGGTCTATATGATGCTGTTTTCGATCAATTCGCTTTTACAGGCCTTACAGCGTCCGATCTGGACTTTGTGGATCAGCCTCTATCGTCAGGGATTTGGAATCGCTTTTTTTGTCTGGATGTTTATTGGTGTCCTTGATTTTTCTGTCTGGGGCGTGTGGTTTGGCATCGCTACGGCTGTCACATCCGGCTGGATCATTGCGCTGTTGGTGACAAACGGCGTTGCAAGACAAGAGATCGGTGGCTTGTTTCGGGGCCGCGTCTGATTTTGTCTCTGACTCAAGTCCGTATCAGAAGAACATTTGGCTTTTTTTTTCAAAAGGCGAAATGATGCAGCGCCCGGCTCTCCTTCATCTCATTGGCGCCCAAATAGAGAGAATTTCAGCATGTTGAGCGAAATTAGGGGTCGCACGCGACAACTGGCCTGATATGTGCTGGTGAAGCTTTGCAGACAGCAGAATTTTTCCGCACCTCTGTGCCAAACGAAAGAAACCCGATGAATATGCTCAAGATCGTCGCAGTGCCCATGCACAAGGAAGGGCGCAAATTTGTTGCGATTTTTGCCGCAATCGCCTTTGTCCTTTTTCTGATCTGGGAACCGCTGGGATGGCTTGGACTGGGCGTGACGGTCTGGTGTTACTACTTTTTCCGCGATCCGGTACGCGTCATTCCCCAACAGGACGGTCTGGTTTTGTCGCCAGCGGACGGCATCGTCTCGCTGATCGAAAGCGTGGTCCCCCCTGTGGACCTTGGCCTTGGAGAGGATCCTCTGACACGGGTATCCGTCTTTATGAACGTCTTTAACTGCCACGTGAACCGCGCACCGGTTGCTGGACAGGTCCGTCATGTTGTCTATCGTCACGGCAAGTTCTTGAACGCATCGTTGGACAAGGCAAGCGAACATAACGAGCGTAACAGCATCACGATCGAAACCGATGCAGGCGTGCGGATCGGGGTGGTCCAGATCGCGGGCCTTGTCGCACGGCGTATTGTCTGTTTTGTCGGTGAAGGCGCAAAACTTGGCACCGGCCATCGTTTTGGCCTGATCCGTTTCGGCAGCCGTCTGGACGTTTACCTGCCCGAAGGGGTCAACCCGTTGGTTGCGGTTGGTCAAACAGCCGTTGCCGGTGAAACAATATTGGCGGACCTGTCTGATCCGACCCGGCATCGCCAAGGAATACCAGAGTGACCCCTGCCCGCCGCAACATCAAGTTGCGTCATATTGTGCCCAGCATAGTGACCGTTTTTGCGATCTGCGCCGGCATGACCTCTATCCGGATGAGCCTTGAAGGGCATATCGAGCTTGCTCTTTACTTCATCCTACTTGCGGTTTTTCTGGATGCGGCCGATGGCAAGCTGGCAAGGTTTCTTGACAGTGCCAGTCCCTTCGGCGCTGAACTTGATACGTTGGCGGACTTTTTCAATTTCGGGATTGTTCCGGGCATATTGCTGTATCAGACCCTCTATTTCGACACGCCTTATGCCAACCTGGGCTGGCTTGCGACACTTGTTCTGGCCATCTGCTGCGCGCTGAGGCTGGCGCGCTTCAACCTGTCGATCAGATCGTTGGATGTTTCCCTGAAACAGGACAATTACTTTGTTGGTGTACCCGCCCCCGCGCTGGCTTGTCTGGCCTTGATGCCTATTTTCATGCACTTACACGGTTTTGAAAACATTGATTTACCGTTCCTTAGGGCAGCTTACATTATCGGGATCGGCCTGCTTGCCGTCAGCACCATTCCAACGCTTTCCATCAAACACGCCACCATTAAACATGCGCATTTGCCCTTTGTCGTTGTTGGTGCCGTGGTTCTGGTCGTCTGCCTGATGGTTTACCCGTGGCCAACACTGATCCTGGGCAATTGCCTTTATCTGATGTCTTTGCCGGTTTCCTATTTCTTACAACTCAAACAGAGCAAAATCTGAGCCTGATTGGTATGAGCCTGTAAAGCAAAGCCTGACAGGCATTGGCAAATCACCGCCCGATCTAGGCCGGTTTGCGTAGGAAAGACGAAATATCCCGTCCGTATACAACGGTATACCATCGACGCGCCCTGATCTATGCGCTAAGGAACATCCAAGTCATTCCAGAGAGGATTCCCATGTCAGATATCATCTATACCAAAGTTGACGAAGCGCCCGAACTTGCGTCCGCGTCCTTCCTGCCGATCATCCAGAAATTTGCAGCCGCTGCTGGCGTTTCCGTCGGCACCAAGGACATCAGTCTGGCGGGTCGAATTCTGGCGACGTTCTCCGAACATCTGAATGAAGATCAGCGTCAATCCGATGATCTGGCCGAGTTGGGCAAGCTGGTGAAAACGCCAGACGCCAATGTCATCAAACTGCCAAACATTTCCGCTTCTGTGCCACAATTGGTTGCAGCGATTAAAGAACTCCAGTCTCAGGGCTACGCGTTGCCTGACTATCCTGAAACGCCCGAAACCGATGCCGAAAAAGCCGTGCGTGCGAAATATGACGGGCTGAAAGGCTCCGCTGTGAACCCCGTTCTGCGGGAAGGAAATTCGGACCGTCGCGCGGCTAAGGCCGTAAAGAGCTTTGCGCAGAAAAACCCGCACCGCATGGGCGACTGGACAGCTGACAGCAAGACGCGCGTTGCTTCCATGTCCGGTGGCGATTTCTTTTCCAACGAAACCTCAGTGACTTTGGCAGATGAAGCAACAGCCAAGATTGTGCTCGAAACGGCCGAAGGCGAAACCGTGCTGAAGGACGGCATCACCTATCCGGCGGACACCGTGGTGGATGCAACATTCATGAGCGGCAAGGCGCTGGATGCTTTCCTTGCAGACGAGATCCAGAAGACAAAAGCCGAAGGCACTCTGTTTTCCCTGCATATGAAAGCTACCATGATGAAGGTTTCCGACCCGATCATTTTTGGTCATGCGGTCAAAGCCTTCCTTGCGCCAGTCTTTGAAAAGCACGGCGATGCGATGACTGATCTGGGCGTGAACCCCAATTCCGGTCTGGGCGACCTGCTGGCCCGCGTCAAAGGTAACGCCGCGATCATGGCGGATATCGACGCTTGCATGGCATCCCGACCGCCCCTTTATATGGTTGATTCAGACAAGGGCATCACCAACCTGCACGTCCCGTCCGACGTAATCATCGACGCCTCGATGCCAGCGTTGATCCGCGCAGGCGGCAAAGGCTGGGGGCCGGATGGCGCTGAATCTGACGCCAATTGCGTGATCCCCGACAATTCCTATGCGCCAGTCTACGACGAAACGATCAAGTTTTTCAAAGAGAATGGCAAGCTCGATCCGGCAACTGCCGGTACGGTTCAGAACGTAGGTTTGATGGCGCAGAAGGCCGAGGAATACGGCTCGCACCCCACCACATTCGAAATCCCCGCAGACGGCACCGTCAAGATGATCCTTGAGGATGGCACAGTCCTGCATCAGCACAAGGTCGAGGCTGGTGACATCTGGCGCTCCGCCTCCGCGCGCAAGGCACCGATCGAGGATTGGGTCAAATTGGCCATTGATCGTCAAAAGGCGGAAGGCTGTAGCGCGATTTTCTGGCTGGACGCCGCGCGTGCCCATGACGCCGAGCTGATCGCCTATGTGAAACCGATCCTTGAAGCGGCAGGTGTTGCCGACAAATTCAAGATCATGGCACCACGTGAAGCAACCCGCGCCTCGCTTGAGATCATCACGTCAGGCCAGAACAGCATCGCGATCACCGGCAACGTGCTGCGCGACTATCTGACAGATTTGTTCCCGATCCTTGAACTGGCGACATCGGCCAAGATGCTTTCGATTGTGAAGCTGATGAACGGCGGTGGCCTGTTTGAAACCGGTGCCGGTGGCTCTGCCCCCAAGCACGTTCAGCAGTTGGTAGAAGAAAATCATCTGCGTTGGGACAGCCTTGGCGAATTCTGTGCGCTAGGCGAGAGCCTGACTTTCCTTGCCGATGCCAAAGGCAATGAAAAGGCGCGGGTTCTGGGGCAGGCCGTGGATGCCGCGACCCAAGGCATTCTGGATCACAATCGCTCTCCCTCGCGCAAAGTCGGTGAGCCGGACAACCGTGACAGCCACTACTGGTTTGCCCGCTACTGGGCCGAAGCGCTGGCGACGCAAAACAGTGATGCAGAGCTGGCCGCGCACTTTGCTCCCATTGCGAAAGAACTGGCCGAGGGAGAAGACCAAATTCTTGCAGAACTGGCTGCGGCCCAAGGCAAGCCAGCTGATTTGGGTGGCTATTTCCACACCGATGCCGGAAAAACCGAAACCGTCATGCGCCCCTCTGCGACCTTGAACGCGCTGATCGGCTAATCAATCCACACTAAAGCGAAGGCCGCGTATCCGTTTGGATATGCGGCCTTTTTTCATTCATTCGGGGATGATGGCTAGAATACGTCTGTCCCAAGCGGGTATCCGTACAGGCTTGAGCCTTCGATCCCCACCGCCTTGCGCAAGACACGGTCACGGATCGAACAGGCCACCCGATTGACAGCCAGCTCTGATTCCAGCTCGACTAACTCCGCTTTGCGGTTGTAGAACTCTTCCTCATTGTCCAACAGGTCCGAAACTTCGCGCGTGCCAAGGTCGAAATACTGGCTGCGATACAAGCTGCGGGTCTGAACAAGAAGGTCGATTTGCCGTTTCAGCATACCAGACTTTATCTTTGCCGCTGCAATCTGGCGGCGCAGGCTGGTGACATCGAACGTTAGGTTGCGCCGCGCCGTTGCAACACCAGCATCCGCACCATCCCGCGTGTTGCGCGCAGCATTTGCCCGCGCGGTCAGTGCCCCGCCTTGCAATAGATCGGAATTCACACCGACATTAAGTCCAACCGCCAAGCCGCCACCATCAATGTTCTGGCGTGCAATCGGCTCTATATATGCGCGAGGCTGGCGGGCTTTCTCTGCCTGCTCCAGATCCAGTTCGGCCTTTGCCAACTGCAACCGCGCCTTGCGCAATTCGTCCGCTGTTTCGTTTTCCACACATTTGCCGATGCCCAAGCCGGAAATGCGTCCGCCGCGTGGCTGACCGCTCAGAAGCGAAAGGCGCGCGCGTGCCTCACCTAGTGCCAATTCGGTGTCATGCACTAGAAATGCAGCCGCTTGCATGCGTTTGCGCGCTTCCAGAATGTCCGAGGCAGGTGCCGCGCCAATTTCGGTCTGACGCGATACAAGCGATTGCAACTTGCTCATTTCCTGAAGCTGCTTTTTGCGTACTTCCAGCAACAAAACATAGCGGCGTACGCTGTCATAGGTTTCCAGCACGTCAAAGATGGCATCGTCTACGGCTTCCTGAAACGTCAGATAGTTGATTTGCAGATCAATGTCGGCGGCGGTCACCGCCCGTTTGGTTCTGCCGAAATCAAGTACCAGCTGGCGCCCTTTTAACTCAACCGCATCAACCTCCTGCCCCGCTTCACCGATGCCCGCACTCAAAGAAAGGCCCAAACTTGGAAACAAGACAGCGCGTTGCACACGCACTTCGTCAGCACTGGCAGAAACCTCGCTGGCAGCTGCGCGCACATCCGGATTAATCAGCAAGGCGTTGCACACCACCGCTTCGGGGCTGCGTCCTTTGGCAGGGGCAAGCAGCGCAAGACCTTCAGCTTTGGCGGCAATCGCGGCCTCAGTGCCATCCGGCTCGGGAAGGCTACATCCCGCAATAAGCGTTACAGAACTGACTAGAACAGCACTCAAAACCCGTGAGGGCCGAACCGCGAATCGACTGGGCATGGAGACCTACTTCTTACTGACCAGTCACAATATTTGCACATTGCGGGCGCCGCCACAACGTCCCCGCGACACGATCTTGGTCATCAAAATAGACCCGATACTGGCATATCAGTTTGTTGCGCTGCGGCAGCGGCAAGGCCACGTTGAAATTCCATGATCCATCCTTGTAGGCAGACACGGGCTGGCCAACCGCACGCACTAGTTGCTGCTTGGAACTGCCTATGGCGATCTTGCGCACGGTTGCGACGGAACGTGGTGTTCCAACACGTGCAAACCGCTTGTCCATCTGGGAGTAGGCACGCCATGCACGCGGAAAATCGCGATCAGGCCCGACGCCGTTCAATGTTGTCACATCAGCCGCAGCCGGGCCCAAGCCCAACACCAAAGCCATCGCAAGGCCGGTCAGCATTGCAAATGGCGTTTTAACACGTTTCATCATGGTTACCCTTTTTCATAATCATACATACACGGATAGATGCGTTTGCCTCAAGCCAGACCTGTCACCGCTCGCGCAGCGCCTCTTTGGCGCGGTTGAACGGTTTGATCAGATATTGAAGAATTGTTTTTTCGCCGGTTCGGATATCAACTGTCGCAATCATCCCCGGAACAATCGGGAATTGCGTGCCTGCGTCATTGGTCAGACTGTCAGATTCAGTTCGGATAAAAACGCGGTAGTACAATTGTTCAGGCCGCACTTCATCGCGCACAGTGTTTGGGGAGATCGTCACAACCTCACCTTTCATACCACCGAAAATCGCGTAATCGTAGGCCGAAATCTTGACCAGTGCTTCCTGGCCCGGATAAATGAAGGCAATGTCACGCGGCGAAATCCGTGCCTCGATCAGCAGTTGATCATCAATCGGCACGATGGTCATAAGCTGCCCGCCCGGTGGAACGACCCCGCCGATGGTTGTCACGACAACATCCTGCACGACACCGCGCATGGGCGCATAGAACGTGAGGCGGGCCAGTTGATCGTTGCGCCCGCGCATGACAGAGCCTTGCACGGCGGCTTCGGCATTTACACGTTGTAATTCTTCACTGGCCTTAACGCGGTAGTCCGCTTTGAGGCGGGAAATTTCAAGCTTGGTCTCGGTGGCCTCGCGTTGCAATCGGATCAATTCAACCCGGCTTGCAGCGCCTGAAGACTGAAGGCGCTGCGTGATCTCGACCTCTTGCTGCAACAGTTCCAGCCCTTCGGTCAAACCGCTCAATGCGTCGCGAAGGCTGGACTGGCGCGATCTGAATAACGCCATTTCATTGGTGCGCAACTCGTCGAATTCCGGATCATCCAGTGCGGCAGGAAAGTCGACTGTCGCGGCATCGACAATCTCGGCACGCAGGCGCGCGGCGGCGGCGATGGCCGCATGATACTTTGCAGCCGCCTCTCCCACATTGGAAGCGGAACGCGTGGGGTCCAACTGGGCCAACACCTGATCCGCCTCGACTACACTGCCTTCATTCACTTCCAAGGACGCAATGATGCCCCCCTCCAGTGATTGAATGACCTGCTCCCGAGAACTGGGCACCACCGTCCCCTGCCCGCTGGAAACTTCGGCAAGCTTGAAATAGCTCGCCCAAATCACGAATGTCGCCAGCATGATACAGACCAGATAGACCAACCTGCGTTCGCGGCGGTCGGCCTTTCCGTTTGCCGGTTGGGAAATAGCATAGCTCATGCGACGTCCTTTCCGCCGCCGCGCAATTGGGCCAATACGCTGTCCTTGGGGCCATCCATAACAACCGCGCCTTTGTTCACGACAATCAGCCGGTCGACAACGCGCAAAACAGCGGGACGGTGCGTGGCCACAATCAGGGTTCTGTCGGCTTCCAGCGCACCAATGCTGTTGATCACGGCATTCTCCGCCGTTTCGTCCAGCATCGCAGTAGGTTCATCCAGCAACAGCACGCGCGGTTCGCGCAGCAACATGCGGGCCAGCAGCAAGGCTTGGCGTTGCCCGCCTGACAGACCCAGACCGCCTTCCTGTACCAGATGATCTAACCCGTCCGGCAATTCCTGCACAAAATCGGCCAACGCAAGCTGTTCAAGTTGCGCCAGCATATCGTGATCGGTTGCGGTCGGCGCACCCAGCGACAAATTCTCGCGCAGGGCGCCGTGAAACAGCCGCGCAGATTGCCCGATAAAGCCCACATCACGGCGTACATCCGCAGGATCAATCATGCTCATGACGACGGAATCCAGTTTGACCTCGCCCTCAAGGGGTTCAAGAAGTCCCGCCAAACCTGCCAGCAATGTTGATTTTCCTGCGCCATTGCGACCGAGGATTGCAATGCGTTCGCCTGGCTGGATCTCCAGTTTGGCAACCGTCAACACCTTGGTGTCAGGATCATGTCCGAAGGTTGCGTTTTTTAGCTTGAACTGGCCGTTAATCAGGGGCTTGTGAATACGCCGCGCGTCTGCGGGTGCATCGACAGGCAGCGCAAGCAACTTGTCCAATGCCTCGCGCGCAACCCGTGCCTGTTGCCAACGGTTTATGATTTGGGTCACGGAAGCCAAGGGGGCCAGCATGCGCGATGACAACATAGACGCCGCAACAAGTGAACCTGTGCTCAGATCACCGGCCATCACCATCGGCGCGCCAAAATAGACCACCAGCGCAAAAACACCCCCCTGCACCGTCTGTGCCCAGCTGGACAGCTTGCCCACAAGGTCGCGTAATTGCATGGACGCACCGGAGGTCACTTCGGTGTAGTGGTTCCACATATTCTGGAACCGCCCTTCTGCCTGCAACGACTTGATGTCATCGAGCCCTTGCACAGTTTCGACAAGCATCGCGCTGCGCAGAGAACTTTCGCGGGTGCTGGCCTCTGCCAATTGGCGCAGGCGTTTTTGCGCGACCAGACCGGGCACAACCAGCAAGACCATCGCCAGCAAGGGAATCCATGTCAGCGGCCCTGCGATGTAATAAAACAGCACACAGAACATAAAGAAGAACGGCAAATCCGCCATGGCCGTAATCGTGGTTGATGCCAGAATTTCGCGCACATGTTCCAATTCGCGAATTTGGGAAATGAACGTACCTGTCGCGCGGGGGCGTGCAGTGTTTCGCACGCGCAGGGCATGGCCGAATACCTTGTCAGACACCCGCAGGTCCGCCTCGCGCGCGGCCGTATCCGTGATCCGGCTGCGAGAGATTTTGACCAACAGACCAAAAAGGATCGCAATTGCAACGCCGCCAAACAATACATGCAGCGTGTTCATTGACTGGCTCGGGACCACACGGTCATAGACCTGCATCGAAAACAGAATACCCGCCAACGCCAGCACATTTGTCACAAGTGAAGCCAGCATCACAGCGCGGTAAGGTGCAAGATCGGCCAGCACAATGGCGCGCAGCCAATCAGGACGCCATGGTGCGATATATTCATCCACCCGCCGATCAGCGATAGCAGCGGCAGGGCGTAGCACAAAAAGACGTTTCAACTGCTCTTCGACAGGGAAACGACGGACAGATGTGACAAGCCCGTTGTCAGTGCTAAATGCGATGGACAGACCGTCTTCGGTTTCGGCCTCGATAACGCCAATCTCGCCATCCTCGAATTCCACGAGAAGCGGCAGGCGCAGCTTGGAAATAGCTTCCGCGTTTGCGTCCAGTTCTTCAACCAGCAAGCCCGCGGATCGCGCAAGACGACGCAGTTGATCCTGCCCGCCCGACCATGCCAGATCAAGACGCAATTGCTCGGGCGAAATAGCGATGCGGTAGTGCGCCGCGATCCGCTGCACCGCTTTCAACCAATGTTGACCCGATGCCGGGCTTGGGGCAGTGCCGCTGTTTGCGAACGGGGCTTCAGACGGTGCCATTTCTGTCCTTTGCCCCCTCACATTGTGTACTGTAACTTGTCACAGGCACTGCGCGGTCCTTGTGGGGCCGCGCAGTTTGCAGATGCCTTGCCACGATCAGGCACATCAGCTTTCGTAGACCGCCGTGTCTTGCAGGTCTTCATCCCACGGCTGGCTTGGCGGCACGAATTCGGCTGCTGCCTCGACACTGGTTGCTGGTGCAGGAGTTTCTTCGGCAGGAAGCAACGCTGTCAAATCCTCCTCTTCTGCCGCACCCAGCACCATTTCAAGTGTCACTTGATCGTCAGGGGCAGGCTGATCGACAGGTTGATCTAACGTTGACAGCTCAATGCCGTCGAGGGACGCCAGACCAAGCGGCTCTTGCGTTTCATGCAATGCCATATCGAACAGATCACCCTGCTGCGCATCCACCGGATCAAGCTGGAACAACAGTTCCGCCTCTTCTTGGGCCATCAACTCAGGATCATCGGCAAGGGGTTCACCGGCAAACGGCTCCTCCCCCGGTAGCAGGTCAGCATGAGTATCGTTCTCAGCCGCGTCAAACATCGCCAGACCAAAGGGTTCCTCTGCTTCGATCAAAGGTGCAACAAAGGTGGTAGGGGCCGCTGGCTCGACAAGTAGCGACATTACGCTGAAGGGCAAGAGCACCTGTGCGCCCGTTACTGTGAGGCTGACAAACGTATCAATCCCCCCCTCGGTTATCGTTCCCTGATAAATGCCGCCGCCTGTGTTGACCCATGTGCCTGACAGACTCACCAGATCTTCTGCGGTTCCTTGAATGCTCAGCGCATTCCCGCCTCTGGTGATCTCGCGCAGGTGTTCAGGTGTCAGGCCATTGATGTTGTTGGCCCCTGCAATTGTCAGATCAAGGATTTCCACATTGTTCAATCTGGCTTCCAGTGTCGCCCCGGAAAGACTTTCGCCCTGACGGAACATAACCGTATCCGTACCGCCGCGCGCAAAAATCGTCTGCCCTGTCCACAGCAACGTATCGCTGCCTGAAGTGGGTAGTTGCGGCGTCAGAACAGCGGTGATCGTATCTGTATCAACCGCTGAGGTAGAGGCACCATCAACACTGAATGCAGAAATACCGATTTGCAGGCCCGGTGTCCCTGACTCCGCATCGGTCAGGGACGAGATCGCCTGCAAGAAGCCAAGCGCGTCAATCTGCGCCTGATCGAGACCCGTTAAGGTATAGACATCCGATCCGGCGTTGTAGCTGATGCCGGCCTCAATCAACGTCGTACCCACATAGAATGATGCATGCGGTCCCATGCCTGTCAGCTCAAGCGTGACCGTCTCCAGATTTTCATCCGGTGCGTTTGGCGACAGCGTCGCGTCAAGTGCATCTGTCAGCGAAAGGTTCAGGTTGAGCGGCACGATCTGTTCTTCGTTTCCGAAGGTATTTGTTGCCAGAAGCTCGACACCATTGGCAACCGGTGTGACTGTGATCGGATCAACCGGAAAGATTTGGGGCAGGACTTCATCCAAAGTGGTCTCCCCCGAGGTCACGGCCAGATTGATGCCGCTGATTGTACCACTCCAGTTTTGCGGAGGCAGGATTGCAATATAGGGCGGCAGGGAACCACCTGCATCAGCCAGCAACCATGTGTTAGTCAGCCCGTTACCGCCAGCGTTATCAGACAACCCGGCAGTTGTTGCGCTTGCCGCATCTACACCGGCAATCACCAAGAACCCTTCCGGCACATCCGTCAGCAGGATGGACACCAGTTCTTCTGATCCATCGTTGTCGATCAGTGAGACGGAAAGCCCGCTCAATTCAATGGCAGAAGACGGATCGCTGTCTGCCGGTTCGGTGCCCGTGGTCGGCGCAGTTGTCGCAGTTACACCGTTGTTGGCGATGCCAACCGGCAGCGTCTGTGTTTGCGAAGCCACTAGATTCACGGACCCGGTTTCGACGTTTTGCGCCAAGGCTGTGACGGTAATGTTGCCCGGTGCCATAGTTGGTGGATTGTAGATCACGTCAATTGGCGTACCCATGACGGCATTCGGAACCACAAAGTAATCACCATCGGGAATACCAGCCACGCCGGTCACAGGTGTCAGGGCAATCGCAGTACCACCCGCATCGGTGAGCGTGCCGCCCTCAAGTAAGGCCGTGTCAGCGCCGATCTGCACATAGAGCAAGCCATTCACAATTGAACCCGCAGCACCATCAGCCGGATTTGTCACATTGATCGTCAGGGCGACAGAAGGATCCGTCTCCTCCAATACCCCATCATTATCAAGAGTGCTGACGCCAATTGAGATGTCAGCAGGATCGGTGACAGGGTCAATCGGCGCCTGTGCGGCAAAGTCATCACTCGCAACAAGGTTTCCACCCAGCACTTTGGCGGTCAGTGTTGCAGTAAACGGCAAGCCACCCACTGTGTTGTTGTCGTTAACGTTTTCCGGCGATGTGAGCGTGATACTCATCAGCAAATTGTCGAGCAGAGCCTGAACTGCGGCATCGTCATCGCCCTGCGCTGAGGTTACGGACGCCGTCCAAGTCTCGACCCCACCGATCACGGTTCTGGTCATGCCCGTCACGATCGTACCTGGCGGCAGGTCAGTCAGCTGAACCGTCAGCGTGTTGGGCGCAAGGCTGTTTGCATCAACGGAGCCGTTGATCAGGGTTGATAGAAGAGTGGGTGTATCTTCGGTAACGCCTGCACTTGTATATTCCCAGTCATCGATAATTACCGGGGTTTCGCCCGGGCCACCGCCGCCAAATGTTGTTTCGAGGTTCCAGGTCACGGTATCAGTCAGCACCAAAGTTCCCGGATCGGTTTCATCGGCGCGATCCATGACCTGCACGGTCATATCAATGCCCGTCGCGGCAAGGTTGCCCAACTGGTCGCTGACGTCAAACTGGACGGGCAGCGTAATGCCACCCGCCGCGTTAATTGGCAGCGATGCAGCACCGTCATAGACCAACAGCCAGCTGTCGACACCAATAACCTGTGCACCCAAGACGGTCACACCATTCGGAACATCTTCGATAATCACACGGATCACCCGTTCGCTGCCGTCAAAGTCAGGTGATGCGATGTTTAGAGTAACGGTCACAATATCGGCGTCATTCAACGAAGCCGTATCGGGGTCTGCATCATCTCCGGCGATTTGGTCCGTCGCGGTTGTTATGCCCGCAGTGCCTGAAATTGCTGTGATTGATACTTCAGGTGGATCCGTAACCGGTGTTGCACTCAAAGCAAAGGTTGCTGGCTGGAACGCACTGGTGGTGGTTGTCCCTGACGCTACTGTGCCAAAGTTCTCGTCGATAATCTGGTAAAGCAAATCAAAGCTGCCCAAATCACCGTCATCATGCGGCTTGGTCAGTGCAGACAGGCTTTGGGCCTGCGCGGCGGTTAGCTCGTAGTAGGTCTGTCCGGCTTCCGACACTTGTGGCAAGCCAGCCGCGGTCAGTTCTGAAAAACTTCCGCCTGTATCAACGTACAGGTCAAAGTCCCACGTTGCCGGATCGTTGATGTTGATCCGCACATTGCCAAGGGTCTCGTCCGTATCACCATTCTGGTGATCAATGCCAAAGCCGATAGAGGTGATCACATCTTCGACCAATACGGCAGAGGTTGTCACCAAAGCCTCCGTCGAGGGTGTAACGCTAAAGGTCACGGCCTGCGGCGTCCCGGTAAGGGAGTCACCATCATTCTCTGTGGTGACCGGTCCGACATTGAACGACACCTCGCCACTGTAGTTTTCCGGCACGTCGATTGTTGTTGCCGCAAACTCGGCTGCATTCAACGCCCAGACCCGGTCAACACCCGTCAGACTTGGCGGTGTCAGCAATGCACGGCTGCTTAATGAGAAACCTTCTTCCAGACCCGATACCCGCACAGTCAGGCTCTCGGAACCGTCTGAATCCACCAAAGCGACGGTTACAAGGTCGCTCAATGCAATCGTGGCCGTATCGTCATCCAACTCGGATTCGATATAAGTCATCGGCGTTGGCGTGATGATTGCCTCGTCTGCGACCCCTCTGACAGCGACGCTCAGGTTCAAAGATACCGGCGCGGACGTATCTGTATAAGTGGTGCCATCCACTACAACGGTATCAACAGATACCGCATCAACGGTGAGCGCGAAATCATCGTTGCTGTGCAGCGGTGGTTGAATGGTCATTGGCGCGTCGCGATCAAAGTTCTCAATCGAGACGCTGCCTGACGTGATAACCAACGGGTTCCCGTTATAGATGATGACCGCGCCAGTAGGAATGTTGCCAATTGTGATGTTGAACGTCTCGGTTTTGTCCGCACTGCTGGGCCGGATCAAAAGCGGGATTGGCGTGTCCTCAAGCCCGATTACTCGGGCCGTCAAGGTCAAGGCAGCCGGATCAGCCTGTGGGGCAACCAGAATATTGAGCAGTTCCGCTTCACCGCTCACAGCTTCGGCGGGCGTGCCTGTACCTTCGGTGTCGTCGTCATAATCGACCGTAAACGCTTGTACGTCGATCTTGAACTGGCCCGCAAAGTCGTTTGGCGGCAGGAATTCAACCGTGGCCAGGGCCGAAAGCGGGATATCAATCGGTGTGCCGGCATAGATTTCTCTTTGCGTGCCACTTCCGTCGTCCCAACGGAATTGGGCACCGATGACACTTGCGCCCGGAACGTCTCCAACGGTGACCACCGGCGTCAGCTGCGCAAATGTGTCTTCATCAGCGTCCTCGTTCAGCCAGCCTGCAGAGAGGTCGTAGCCGTCGCTGTTCAGCGCAAACCACTGGTCCTCGACGCCACTCGTCGAATAGGTGAAGTCAGGTGACATCGCGAGGTCAGCCGTACCGTTATCATCGGTATCAACGATCGGGTCTCCAACAGCCGCGATCAATTCTGCTACCGGTGCGACTTCGATGGTTAGGGTATGCGAGGTCGTGGTTGTATCAACCAATGTGCCAGCCGTATCCGTTGTGTCGATCGACAGGGCAATCGCTGCATCAAGGCTGCTGTGGTTGGGTGGCGTAATGGTGAACCCGTCAAGCACAGCCTCCCTGTCTGCCTGCGAACCGCCGGTAAATGTGATGGTATAGACGCCGGCGACGTCACCGGCAGTGAAGGTCGCACTGTTGCTGACCGTTGACACCCCGACGTCCCAGCCTGCCGGCACGGCGAACCGGACTTCGTCAATCACTTCTGTACCGCCGGTCCCTGTGGTTGTGTCGGTGACACGCACACCGGCAAGGAACGCAATTGCCTTGTCTTCATCGCCGGACACATCATCCACAACGACATCACCCGCAACTGGCGTGACAACCAGATTGAGTGTGACGCTGTTGTTGGCAAGGTTCGCCTCCGGCACGCCATCCTCGGGTGTGCCGGTCTGCGTTCCGGTCCCGTCAATAAAGCCGTCGCTGTCCACGTCCTGCGCATTAATCGTGACGGTGATATCGTTTAGCACACCGCTGAAATTGCCGATACCACCGACCAAAATATTGGCGAAGCTGTTGATATCATTGGTTTGACCCGCAGCCCCTGCAAGATCATTCAGGGTAATATCAGCGCCCGCGTTTACAGTTGCAGTGCCCACGCGAATGGGCTGGCCCGATCCGTTGGTGATTGTGATTGAACGCACTTCGCTTTGGTCGTCATCCTGAAACGACGCGGCAAGAAGAGCCTTCAGATTGAAATTTGTGTCTTCCTTGATCTCGACCGTTGCTTCGGTATTTCCTGCCGCATAGGTGACAGCGTCAACATTGCTGACTGTCCCTGCAGCGACCCCGTTGAACAAAAGTGCCGCATCATCAGTCACCGCCTGTACATCCACGATAACAGACGCGATCTGTTGCGCCCCCGCGACACCCGCAATCTGGTTGCCACTGCCGTCCACTTCAAAACTGCTGACCGTGGCTGTGACGGTAAATTCTTCGGAAGTATGGAGTGGTGGCTGAACGTTCAGCGCCTCGTATTCTGCCGTTGTCAGCGTAAGATCGGCAGTTGTTGCGCTCGCAAGCGTAGGCACATCGCTGATCAGAACGGTTACTGGTGCAGTACCCACATTGAACGGCAAACCAGTGCCACTGCCTGACAGAATCGCCCCTGCAGGCAGGCCCGTGAGCGTGATCAACCCGATACGTTCGGTGACCGTGTTGTTACCTGTTCCTGTGCCGTCATCGGTGATTACCGGGGCATTCAGACCCATGGCAACTGCTGTATCCTCAAGGGTGTTAATGTTCGCTGTGTCGACCGACATCGTTGGCGCGTCCGAAACAGGTGTGACAGTCATATTGACCGTTGTACGGGTCTCTGGGCCGCCATCGTTGGTGACAACCTCAAAGGATTCCGGGCCGCTATAATTGTCCGCAGGTTCATATGAAATAGACCCGTCCGCACGCACCGTAACGGTCCCGTTATCAGTTGTATAAACAGTGTTGCCAGAGCCGTCCGGCACACCCGTCAACACCACGCCACCCTGCCAGATCACTGTATTCGCCGGAGTTGCATCCGCGGATGTGTTTACGGAAAAAGTTCCATCCTCGGGGATGGTTTGTGCGATTGTCGTGGCCGGTGTGTCATCAAGCACGGTTATGACAAAGCTGTCCTGATCCGTGTCATCATCGCTGTCGGTCACCTGAACCCCGAACGCCAGATCAATAGACGGCAGAGTGCCGTGATCCAACGGGCCAAGCAGCGTAAAGCTATACCCTGCCCCCGGCGTCGTCGGGTTGGTCAATGCGACCGTGAAGACCTGATCCGCCACCGTGCGGCCTGCCCCCTGATAGGCGATGGCACTGTGACCATCCGCTGCGATCTCGTACTCCAGACCCACACCATTGGCCGTCAGACCGATTGGCATATCGCTCAGAACCGTATCAAAGCTATCTTCTCCCGGCACAAGATCAAGCGACCCTGAAGTCGTCGGCGTGCCCGGCGCGCTGCCGTTTGGCAAATTGGCCTCGTCCACTGTGCCGTCTACCGGATTGCCAATGCCCGGCACCGTATCCGTGACCACAATCGGTTGTGTTCCTGAACCACCCGAGATGTCGCCATCACCGTCAATCGTGCGGTAGGTAAAGTCATCGTTAAGCTGCAAATCGTTGCCCGGCTGAACATGGTCTGCACTGTCAACCGGCACATAGGACCACGTGCCATTCTGTGCCACATTCAGTGTACCATATTGCGTTTCAACGCCCGTCAGGCCTGCAACCGGCACAACAGCAGTTTGGGTCGCACCACTTCTGTCCGTGTATGTGATATCATACAAAAGACCACCGTCAGCCCCCAGCACATCATTGTCCAACAGGTTGTCAAAACTGGCAATGGTACCGCTTTCGACGACGTTAACGATGGCGTCATTCACAGGTGTAAGTGGAGTGTCATCCACAATAATGAAGGTTGCCGTACTGTTGATCGCAGAGTCTATATCGCGCACTTCGTACGCTACATTGAGCAACGTCAGCGCGGCGGCCGGCTGGTCCAACGGCCCGGACATTGTTGCCGTGATGGACTGGCTCGCACCCGTCACATCTGTGGGATTGTTGATCTGAAGCGTAAAGATAACGTTTGAACCCGCACTCGCCGTCACCGTATGATCGCCCCCGGACAGCGCATAGGTGAGCGCCGTACCGTCTGACGTCAAACTTCCGAGCCCCGTGAGTGTCGCGGCAGTAAAGACAACATCCGAAATATTGTCCGGCCCTTTTACGATCTGCAAAGACTGGGTTGTTGTCGGATTACTTGCCCCCATCGCAGATCCACTTGGCAGATCTTTTTCGTCTAGACTGAAGGAAGCCGAGGAGGACACGGGATCGGTATCCGTCACCGTGATCACCTGGCTGGCATCATTGGACAGACTGCCATCCGCATCGCGCAGGATATAACTAAAACTACCTGCCGTTGCATCTGCTCCGGGTGCGTCATGATCAAAGGTGGGACTTTGCGTGAACGTCCAGGTCCCGTCGTTGTTGACAACCAAGGTACCAGTCGGCGTGACCACAGTTTGCGAGGCTGGTGCGCTGCTGGCGAAGGTGAATGTTGTCTCGGCACCTGACGCATTTGTATAGGTAAAGCTATCGATTGTCGTGCCACCATCTGCGGACGCGGCATCATTGGTGACAACATTACCGGATCCGGATGGCGCGCCCTCGGCCAATACAATCGCAGAATCGTCAATGGCAGTTGGTGTTGTGTCTGTCACTGTGACCGGCTGGTTGGTGAAGGGGGTGATGTCGCCGTCGGTGTCGCGCAGGGTGTAGCTGAAGCTGGCGTCCAGCGGGGCACCTGCGGTGTGGGTCAGGGCCGCATCGGGCGTGAAGCTCCAGCTGCCGTCTTCGGCCACAATCAGCGTGCCGTATTGCGTATCCAGCGGACCCGTGGTGGCACCGCTGAGCACGGCTGTTTGGGTGACACCTGCGTCATCCACATAGCGCACCTGATGCAGCAGCGCGCCGTCCGCGCCCGGGGTGTCATTGGCCAGCAGGTTCACGCCGCCATTGGACGAGCCGATGGCAGCGCCGCCCTCAACCACAGTGACGCCGGTTTGCGCCGCCGCACTTGGAATGTCGTCGGTGACCACAATGTCAAAACCGGTGCTAGCCGTGTCGCCGTCACCGTCTGTGACGGTCAGCGCAAACGGCAGCGCAAGCGTGTCCGCCCCGCTGGCGGGATGGTCCAGCGGCAGGCTCTGCACGTAGTCATAGCCGGGCTGGTAGCCGTTGCCAGCCGTGGGTTGCGTCAGGGTGGCGGTAAAGACGGTCGGGCCGCTGGCCCCCGCGGTGGCCGTGATCACGCCGTTGGTGATGGTGTACACAAGCGCCGTGCCAGCGCTGCTCAGACCCAGCGCTGCAAGGTCTGTCTGGGCCGCATCAAACGCCACACCCATCGGTGCGCTTTCACGGTCCGCGCCCACATCCGCCGTGATGTCGCCGCTGGCTGTCAGGGTTGCCCCCGGCACGCGCAGGTCCGCTTCGGCCACCGCGCCGTCCGGCGTGTTGCCAACCGTCGGGCCGTCGTCTGTAAAGCTGAAGCTGGCACCGATATTGACGCTTGCCATGTCCTGCGCCGTATCACCGTCGCCGTCCGTCACATCAGAGGTCGCGCTCAGGGTAACCAGACCCGCCGCAAGGCTTGCGATATCCGCATTGTCGCCGGTATCCGCGTGATCCACCGGCTGCGTCTGGGTCAGCGTGACCTGCCCCGCGCCGTCCTGCGTGATTCTGAACACCGTGTTGGCCGCGTTGACATTCGCCACAGTCATCTCGGTCGAGCCGATGATCGTGCCGCCCACCAGGTGCAGCGTGATCGCATTGCCTTCGCTGCTCAGACCCGAAGGCACGGAGGTCGCCCCGCCTTGCAAGCCCAAAGCATAGCCCAGCACTTCGCCGTTGAGCGCCGCAGCCCCGTCATTGCCCAGATCGTTGGTCAGCTGGAATGCGCCGCTGAAGTCGGCGCGCGCCGTGTCCGCGCCCGCCAGCGTATCGCCGTCCTGTGTGTTCAGGACCGGCGCGCTAAAGCCCGCGTTCACTGCCAGATCCGTGCTTGGAATGTCATCGCCAAAGCTGAAGCGTGCGCCGATCTCGGCTGTCTGTGTCGCCGTGTCGCCGTCACCGTCCTGCACCGTCAGGCGCAGCACCGCTGCCGTGTTTACCAGGCTGACCACATCCACACCCGCGCTCGGGTGATCCAGCGCGCGCAACTGGTCCAGCGTCACCACACCCGTGCCCGCATCCACGCTGATGCTAAACGCCGCCGGTCCAGACTGGCCGCCCACACGGCCCACAAGCACGCCGTTCTCGAGGAACAGCAACACCGGATCGCCGCTGGCCGTGTCCACAACACCGCTGGCAACACCCGCGCTTGGCACCTCAAGGCTGTACACCGTGCCCACCGTTGCATCCGCACCATCCGCGCCGTGATCGGGATCAAACAATACCGAGAAATCCGCCGCAGGGTCATTGGCCAGATCCGCATCCGTCGTGGCCAATGCCACCGGCGCGGTTTGCGCCGTGATCACCGGCGCATCATCCACAATGCGGATGTTCAGCGTATCGCTTGCCGTGCTGCCGTCCAGATCCGTCAGACTGATCGCAAAACCGTCCAGCAGATCGTCGCGGCCCGCGCCGCTGTGTGTCTCTCCATCCGCCAGCGTATAGGTATACTCCACCACACCTGTCGCCGGATCAAAACCGGTGATCACAAGCGTGCTGCCCAAGGCGCTGGTCAAGCTCAGCGGCGTGCCCGCAGGCGTGCCACCCGCAACGATATCAATACTGTTGCCGCCCGCCGTGAGGCTGAGTGCGTCAATCCCGTCAAACGCCGTGACCGTAAAGCTGCCCGAGACGCTGTCGTCATCCGCCCCCACCTGCGTGCCAGTGGGAAGCTTGCTCTCGTTCACCACCGCGTCGCTGCCGCTTGCATCACCGTCCAGACCGCCAATCGACACCGGCGCATCGCCGATATCCACCGTCAGAACCGCCGTGTCCGTGTCACCGTCACCGTCCGTCAGCGTGTAGCCAAACGCATCCTCAACACCCCCCGGCGTCCCCGGCGCGCGCGTGTATGTATAGCTGCCATCCGATGCAATCGTCAGCGTCCCGTACAGACCCACAACATCAACCGTCCCCGTCGCAGGCACCGGTGTCGCAACACCCCCAACCGTCACAGACGTCACAATCGCACCATCCGCACCAACACTGTCCGTACCAGGACCCGTAATCACATTCCCCGATACCGATCCAGATAGACCACCCGTACCCCCAACAACCGTCGCAGAATCGTCAATGGCCAACGGCACCGAACTGCCGCCGGGGATCACGATAACGGGATCCTGCGTGACCGGTTCGGTTACAGATGTATCTTCCACCACCGAGATCACCCAATTCGCCGTGTCTGTGGCGTTGTCGGTGCCGCTGGAATCGTCGACTGTGTAAGGAATGCTGACATTGCCCACAAAACCCGGATCCGGCTGGAAGGTCAGCCGGCCGTCACTTCCGATGGACACAATACCACTTCCGTCGCTCAGGGTTACAGGTAAACCTACGGAAATCGTCTGTCCGTCAACATGCGTGATCGTCAGCGTGTCGCCGGTATCCACATCATCGTCGTTTGCCAGCACATCGCTTGAGACCGGTTGTCCGATTGTAGTGCGCGATTCATCATCTTGCGGTGCTGGCCGATCATTGGTGCCGAGGATGGTAATCACAACATCTTTGACAGTCGAGCCGCCATCACTGTCCGTTACGCGCACCCTGATCACATCGGAGAGGGTTTGACCGGGCGGAAGCGCCTGAACCTCGGTAGAACCGTTGTCCAGCGTGTAGCTCCAGCCGCCTGTCTCATCTATGATCAGGGTACCATATTGTCCGGTGCTACCGGGAATACTCCAGATGTGGCTGTCCCCGATGTCGACATCATCGACTGTAAGCTGACCAACTGCACTTTGGCTGCCATCTTCCTGAACCGATCCATCCTCAAGCCCGCCAATCTGGGGAAGGTCGTTTGTGCCTTCGACCAGAATTGTCAGGGTTGTTGTGGCTGTGCGGCCGTCAGGGTCAATTACAGTGTAGGTAAACACATCCGTCTCAATGTCGTCACCGCCAAGAGACTGGGTTGTCTCAAGTGTGTTATCGAGCACGTAGATATAGGTGCCGTCCGGGTTCAGAACCAACGTCCCGTAAATGCCCGGCACCTGCGCACCAAGGGTTCCTTCTACGCCGTCACGCGCAACACCGATAACCGTCAGGCCCGAGCCGTTTGTGTCGGTGTCATTAACGAGGACGTCCCCCTCAACCTGCGGCTCGCCGGTTTGCGGGTCATTGTCACCTGTGGTGATGCCAGCCCCTGTGACGGAGGCGTTGTCGGGTTCGATCACAAGCCCCTGAGGCACCGTATCAACGGTGTCCTTTTGACCACCTGCGGCAGCCGCCACACCGATCAAGCCTAGAATAGGAGCCAATCCGGCAAGACCAAAGACGGCGGGCACAAAGCCCTGCTCGATCTCGGCGATCTGGAAGGTTTCCCAAGGCTCGGAATACTGACCCCACCATGTGACACCGTTTTCGTCCAAAAAGACAATATCGTTACGTTCTTCTTCGTACATCACAAAGAAGTCGATGATCGTGATCTTGCGCCCGTCGGTTAGAACCAACACCAGATCATTGCCTGCACGGTCAAACCGCGTGACCTCTTCCGGTCCGAAATGCAGCGTTACAACACTGGGGCTGTCCAGTGTGATTGTTGCCTTTTCTTCCGGCTTGGAGGTTTCCGCATCGGATTTAAGCGTAACAGTACTGATCATGAGAAATACCTATTAACAGCGTCAGCGGAACAAACGGCGTGACGGATGGACATCGGAAGGAAGCGAAGCGGGAAACACCGGTTGCTGCATCAAACAAGCAAAGGCGTTGGAGCGAAAAACGGGGAAGCGGGAGGGCGTCGGCATAGTGGCTGGATTCATCCTGAGAACTCAAACCCAAAGGCGGTCGGGTTAACTATTTTCGATTTAAGTCGACGTATTTCCGACCCGGAGACCTTTCATCATATATACTATATATAGACATGGTCTACGGTTTTGGCACGGTATAGGGGAAATATGTCCAATTAGCGTCAGAAACGAAATAAATTTGTCGGTTAACCATCGCTGGCCTCATTCGTTAACGCCCTGCACGCTTGTCGGAGACGCATTTCGACGGTCCGCCTCACAAACGGAACATTCTGCTTGGACCCGATGCAAAAGACAGGCTAAACAAACTTGCTGAGGTATTGGACGTTTGACGTGCCGAGCCAGTGCTGTACTGGCGCAGGCGTGCGAAAAACGGTAACCGATACCCAATGGGAGAGAACCAAATGAAACGAATGACTAAACTGACGACATTGATAGCCACCGCCGCTGCTACGGCCACATTTGCCTTTTCGGCCTCGGCCGAGACCGTAACAATCGGGACCGAGGGCGCATACCCTCCGTTCAACTATATCGAATCTGACGGTAAAATTGCCGGTTTCGATGTGGACATCGCGTTGGCCCTTTGCGAGCGGATGGACGTCGAATGTGACGTGGTTGCACAAGACTGGGATGGCATCATTCCGGGCCTTCTGGCCAAGAAGTACGACGTGATTGTCGCGTCGATGTTCATCACCGAAGAACGCAAGAAACAGGTTGATTTCACCGACCCCTATTACCTTGCTGCGATGACGCATGTGGTACCAAAAGACAGCGGCATCACCGAGTTCACCAAGGAATCACTTGCTGGCAAGATCATTGGTGCGCAGTCCGGTACAACGCAGGCAGACTATGCCGAAGCGACCTATACGGACTCCGAAATCCGTCTGTATCCGACACAGGATGAAGTGAACCTGGATATGGCAAGCGGACGCATCGACCTGCAGGTTGGTGACTTCCTGCCGATGCTGGACTGGACCACCAAATCAGACGACGGTGGATGCTGCGTATTGGCGGGCGAGCCGATCACCGATCCTGCGTTTGTCGGTGAAGGTGTTGGCATGGCTGTGCGTCAGGAAGACGATGAACTGCGCGAAAAGCTGAACAAGGCGCTGGCCGAAATTCGCGCCGATGGCACGTATCTCGAGATCAACAACAAGTACTTCGACATCGACGTCTATACGATGAAATGATGCTGATCGTCCTCCCTTCCATAAAGCCGACCCATGCTTGAGATTTTCTCTTTTGGCGATGCTGGCTGGGGGGACGAAATCCTTCAGGGGCTGATGATTACCATTCAGTTGGCAATTGTCACGCTGCCTGTGGGGTTGTTTCTGGGCTTTCTTGTTGCCTTCATGTCGCTCTCGCGGCTGCGCGCCCTGCGCTATACGGGTATCGGCTATACCACCATCATGCGGGGCCTGCCCGAAATTCTGACTCTGTTTGTGGTCTATAACGGTGTTGGCATCCTGCTGAACACTCTTATCCAGTGGTGGAACCCTGAAAGCGGGTCGATCAATTTCAGCCCCTTTGCCGCAGGTGTGATTGCGCTTGGCATGGTCTTTGGTGCCTTTGCGGGCGAAGTGATCCGCGGTGCGTTCAACTCTCTTGATGCCGGACAGGCCGAAGCAGGCCGCGCCATCGGGATGAACCAGCGCCAGATTTTCTTGCGCATCCAATTGCCGCAACTCTGGCGTTTTGCCCTGCCCGGATTGGGAAATCTCTGGATCAACATGCTCAAGGATACCGCCCTTGTGTCCGTGATCGCGCTGGATGATCTGATGCGCATGACAAAAGTGGCGGTTGGCGTCACAAAACAACCTTTTACCTTCTACCTCGCGGCCTGCCTGATCTATTGGGCACTGTGCCTTTTGTCCGAGGTGGTATTGGCCCGGATGGAGCGTCGCGCAAATCGCGGCGTGCGCAGGGCCTGATATGAACCCGACCGAAATTCTCATTGAATACTGGCCACGCCTGCTTGACGGGACGTTGATGACGATCAAGCTGACGCTGATGGGCGCGTTCATCGCTGCCATTTTTGCGCCCTTCTTTGCCTTGATCCGCGTGCAAGCGCCAACAGCGGCGCAAGCCCCCTTGCGCCTTTACATCTCTTTCATGCGCGGCACGCCGATCCTCGCGCAGCTGTTCTTGATCTACTACGGTTCCGGCCAGTTCCGCCCGTTCCTGACAGAATGGGGCCTTTGGAACTTCTTTCGCGACCCCTTCAATTGTGCCTTGTTGGCTTTTGCGCTCAATTCCACCGCGTACCAGACCGAAATCCTGCGTGGCGGTATCATGGGCGTGAACCAAGGAGAGATCGAGGCCGCCAAGGCCGTTGGCATGGGCCGTTTGACCACCCTGCGCCGTGTGGTCATGCCGCATGCCTACCGCATCGCATGGCCCGCTCTTGGCAACGAGGTGATCTTGCTGATGAAGGCAAGCGCGCTGGCCAGTGTTGTGACCGTTTTCGATATCATGGGGCGTACACGACAGGTGTTTTCCAAAACATTCGATTTCTCGGTCTACCTTTGGGCGGCAGTAATCTACCTCTGCATCACAGCGCTGTTTGTGATGCTGTGGCGCTTGGCTGAACGCCGCCTCAGCCGCCATATCGACCCGCAGCGCGCCACGTCCGAACCTTTGAAGGGAGCCCGAGGATGACAGCCTTACAAACGATCCTGAAGGCGGAAAACATCTGCAAATCATTCGGCTCTGTCGAGGTTCTCAAAGGGGTTTCACTGGAAGCCCGGCAACATGATGTGATCTCGATCCTTGGCTCCTCCGGTTCGGGAAAATCGACGTTCCTGCGATGTTTGAATTTCCTCGAAACCCCGACGTCTGGCAAAGTGATTGTGCAGGGTGACGAAGTTCTGGTGCGCAATGGCAAACCACAGGACATGCGCCAGATCGAAGCGATCCGTGCGCGGCTTGGCATGGTCTTTCAACAGTTCAATCTGTGGAGCCACCGCACCGTTCTGGAAAACGTGATGGAAGGCCCTGTTCAGGTCAAGCGCGTGCCCAAGGCAGAAGCCCGCGCCAAGGCCGAGGCCCTGCTGATCCGCGTCGGCCTGAAAGACCGGATGGATATGTATCCGTCGCAGTTGTCTGGCGGTCAGCAACAGCGCGTCGCAATTGCACGGGCTTTGGCAATGGAGCCTGATGCGATCCTGTTTGACGAACCCACCTCTGCACTTGATCCTGAATTGGTCGGCGAAGTCCTGAAAGTCATGCAGTCGTTGGCTGTTGAAGGCACCACCATGATCGTGGTCACGCACGAAATGGATTTTGCCCGCGATGTTTCCTCGGAGGTGGTATTCCTGCACGAGGGCCGTATCGCAGAACAAGGTCCACCCGAGCAGATGTTCACCGACCCAAAAACCGACGTTTTCAAACGCTTCATCACCAAGGTGAAGTGACCTGATTTCATACCGGAGCCCAAAATGTCCCACACGCCGTCCCCCTCGCGCGGTATCCTGATCGAAGCCGCGGAGTTGCGCATTGTCCGCCTGCCCTTGATCACGCCCTTTGTGATTTCCACGGGCACAATGACCCACAAGGTGATCCCGCTGCTGACCCTCAAAGGCGAAGGCCTTGAAGGTATTGCCGAGGCGGTGATGGATCCGGCCCCCGACTACCTCGAAGAAACCATCCCCGGCGCGATGGCTTTCCTGCGAGATGTGCTGCTGCCCTCGATCATCGGCAAACGCTTTGCTTCGCCCTATGAGCTGGAACCCTATCTGACCCCTTGGCGTGGCAACCACATGGCCAAGGCGGTTCTCGAAATGGCGTTCTGGGACATGTGGAGCAAGAGCCTCGGTATTCCGCTCAAAGCTGCGCTTGGCGGTGTGCGCGACAAGGTGGATGTGGGTGTGAGCATTGGTATCGCGTCCCATGAAAAGACACTGGCGCGGATCGACGAAGCGCTGGCGCAGGGCTACAAGCGCACCAAGCTCAAGATCGCCCAAGGCCATGACATCAAACTGTTGGAAGCTGTGCGTAAACAGCATCCTGAAATCAAACTGACAGTGGATGCGAACACGGATTACAGCCTTGCCGACTTGCCCGTTTTGCGGGCGATGGACGCGTTCGACCTCGATTACATTGAACAACCTCTGGCCGTGGACGACATTCACGACCACGCGCAGGTACAATCCGCCTTGAAAACCGCGATCTGTCTGGACGAAAGCATCCGCAGCGCCAGTGACGCCCGCAAAGCACTCGAAATGCGCGCAGCACGGGTTATCAACATCAAAGTGGGTCGGGTCGGCGGCTTTGCCAACGCCCGCGCGATCCATGATGTGAGTGCGGCCTTCGGGGCACCTGTCTGGTGTGGCGGGATGCTTGAAGCGGGTGTCGGTCGCGCGCACAACATTCATCTTGCGACACTCGCGAATTTCACCAAACCCGGTGATACCTCAAGTGCGAGCCGTTATTTCAAGCAGGATATCATCAATGAGCCTTTGGAAGCTGTCGATGGCGAAATGGCCGTTCCGACCCATGGCGCAGGCATCGGTGTGACCCTGGATCATGACTATCTTGCAACCGTGACCGATCATGTGGAGGACATCAAAGCATGACGGTGAATCCCGATGACGTTGAATTGCGCGAACTGGATTCGGTTGCCGAATTAAAGCACGCCGAAGATTTCCAACGCACCGTCTGGGGCGAAGACGATCCGGCTGACAATTCCGACATCATGCTGGCGATACAACATGAAGGCGGGTTGGTTGCAGGTGCCTTTGTCGAGGGGCGCATGTTGGGGTTTCTGTTCGGCTTTCCCACCAGCCAGCCACATATCCAGCATTCACACCGGTTGGCCGTGCATCCCGATGCACGCGGGCTCGGCTTGGGCGTCAAACTGAAATGGTATCAACGCGACTGGTGCCTTGCACGGGACATCACCTCGGTGCGTTGGACCTACGACCCTGTGCGCCGCATCAATGCCAGCCTCAACATCAACCGTTTGGGGGCGACCTCTGGCACTTATCATTGCGACTATTACGGCAAGATGGAAGGCATCAACGCAGGAGTCGCATCGGACCGTTTGTTGGCAGAATGGGATCTGAACAGCGATGCCGTTGCCAATCGCGCCAAGAATTTGCCCCTGTCCCCCCCTGACGACCTGGACAATTTTACGCTCGAAATCCCTTCTGATTTTGGTGCACTATTGGCAAGTGATCTCGACGCGGCCATCGCGGAACGAATGCGCGTGCGAGATGCCCTGATGACAGCCTTTGCAGAGGGTTTTCGCATCACCGGATTCAGCAACGCCTCCTGCCGGTACTTATTGAGCAAGTCCTAGAAGTTATCGCTGCAACAGACATTTACCAGAGATTGAATGCAGCGTTCAGGCTGATCACCCACAGATAAGGCGGGTGCAAATAGCATCCTATCCCCGCGCCAAAACATGCCGCCGCCGACGTCCGGCAAACGGTTTCTTTCCATATTGCGGGGACTCAAAACTCGCAACGACACGACGCGCTCCAATCCAAAGGGGCGTGTCTGCAAGAGCCTGCCGGAATGCACTTGTCACATAAAAAATGTTGATCCGTGCCGGAATTTCGGATTACGCTTCCGTCATTAGACTGATCTATTTTTGATATTTTTTGCGCCAACATACTTTTGCACGGGGGATATTCCGCATGGCACAGCCCATTTCCGGTACATCAATTGAATTGAAATCGCGCTACGAACTACTGCTAAAAAAGCGGGATGATCTGATCAAAGTCGAATTTCCCGACGGCAAGATCGATTCTGACGAACAGGCGGTTCTGGACAAGATCAACGCCAAGCTGGACCAGTTGCTGGAGATCGTGAAATGCGCGCCGGACACGGAAGATGCGGCCGATGGCGGCGGGGACACCAACTCTGCTGCGGGCGGTTCATTCGAAGCATGGGACGCGCGCGCCAGCGAATATCACAGCATCATTGCAAAGGTTGTGGCTCTCAAGGAGGACGGGCACAAGGCGGCGGAAACGCTTGAAGGGTATCTGCACGAGATATCTGATGCCCTTGCGGAAGACCGCTATGATGATGCGGTCGATCAACTCGATCTGCTTGTTAAAACCTATGATCTTGTCGCCGGCGAAAACAATGGTGATGGCGGGGATGCAAACGCTACAGCGGGTGGATCGTTCGAAGCATGGGAAGCGCGCAGCAGCGAATATCATAGCATTATTGCAAAGATCGTCGCACTCAAGGAAAGCGGTCACAAGGCGGCGGAAACACTTGAGGGATATCTGCACGAGATATCAGATGCTCTGGCCGAAGACCGCTACGACGACGCCGTGGATCAGCTTGACCTGCTTATCAAGACCTATGACCTTGTTGCAGGCCAAAGTCCCGAAGCCGGTGACGATACAATGCAGGCAGGCGGTGGGGACGGCATCATAGACGAAAGCTCTGGCGGGAGCATCGGTGGGGATACACAAGAACCTTGCGATGACACCATGCAAGCAGGCGGCGGCGACGGGATCATTGATGAAGCGTCAGGCGGCAGCATTGGCGGAGACACCGAGGAACCCGTTACAGGAACGTCGATCTCTGCTCCGGTAGGTAAGGGCGGCAAGAACAATCCCGAAGACGTCAAAGTTGTTCAACAATTGCTGAACAACGCCGGTGCAAGTCTGGCAGTAGACGGCCTTTGCGGCCCCAAGACAATTGGTGCAATCAACGCCTATCAGGAAAAAACCTTTGGTTGGTGTGATGGTCTTGTCGAGCCGGGCAATGTCACAATCACTGCCCTGAACGGTGGTAGTGTGCCGGATGCCGAAGGCGAAGACCCGTGCGACAGCGATATGGAAACCGCCGGCGGCAATGAGGCCCCCGAAGGGAGCACAGGACCGGGGGCAACAGATGATATTCCCGGCAACGATGTCAATGAAGATGTGCCAGAGCCAGCCGACGTAGAGGGCATTGAACTCTGTCCAGAAGACGTGTCCGAAACAGAAGTTGTTGAACGCGAGCCAACCGATCCCGAAGTGATGGAGGAACTGCTTGAGGAGCAAATGGAATGTCTGCCACCTCCAGAAACCACCGTGGATTACACCGGAGAAGATGGCGAACCCCTTTCTTTTGTGGAATTCCCGTTCCTGCTGAACCAGACAATCACCTTCAGTGTGAAGATCGGCAATGTGTCCGGCTCGATCAGCGTTGCGTTTGATGGCGAGGGCAAAGTCAAATCCATGACGGTCGCAATGCCTGTCATTCCTGGTGCGACCATTGCCGCGACTTATTATGGCGTTTTGTGCAAAGGTTCGATTGCCCCACTCTCTCTTGCCTTCAAGCTCAAGAAGGTGAATGGCGCGCTCGCGGTTGATCTTATCATGTCATCGGGCGGTGCCATTATGGTCGGGCTTGGCTTGGCCAAGGGCTCCAGCTGGGCCGGTCTTGGCATCGAGGTTGCGATGCAAGTTGCACGCACTGAGAAACTGACCGCAACGCTTGCGCTCGACATGATCGAACAAGCAGTCCGTAATGGCGGCGCAACACCCGGTATGATGCTGAACTTCCCGCTACCGGCCCTTTTGGTTCTAAGCGGCACACAAAAGTTCGTTATCGGTGGCAGCGGCGCGGCAACCAAGTTTGCGGCCGGTCTGGTGTCCAAGATCACGCTCAAAGAATACAATCCAATGGTCACGGTCGAAATTCGCGAAGATGGCGTCTCTATCAAAGCATATGACGGCCTCAAGCAGATGGTCGAAGACCACCTGCGCGCAACCAACCCGATGCTTGATATGGCATGGCGTGCCTACGAACTTTCCGAGGAAATCAAACGCTTCCTTGGAGATCCCTCGGGGTATCGCGAAGAGAAACTGCGCGAAGCCGAAGAACTCTTGCGCCGTGCCGGAGAGCTGCCAGGACAGGTGCGAGACCTGATCAACGACGAATTGAACAAACTCGAAAAGTTCGAAAGCGAAGTCCAGCGCCAGATTGAAGAGTGGAAAGATGCTGCTGGCAAGGTCATTGATGAACTGACATCCGGCGCGGGTGAAGTAATTGACGAAACCATAGATGACCTGATCGCTGCCGGAGACGAGATCGGCGAACTTGCCGGAGGTCTGGTCGACGAATTGCGCAATGCTGCAGACGAGGCGCGCCAAGCTGCCGAAGATGCAGTGAACGACGCGTTGAAACGGGCCGAAGAGGCGCGCAAACTTGCCGAAGAGATCGCGCAGGCTGCTCAAGATGCCGCCGAAAGCGCCGGGGACGTCATTGTTGACGAAGCCCTGAAGCGCGCTGAAGAGGCGCGTCAGGCCGCAGAAGACGTTCTTCGCGCAGCCGAAGAGGTCCGTGACGCCGCTGAAAAAGTCGCCGACGGCGTTGGTTCAGCCGCCAAGAGAGCCGCTGAAGAAGCGGTGAGACAAGCCGAAGCTGCCCGCGAGACCGCAGAACAGCTGGCCCGCGACGCACAGGATGCGTTTGATGAGGCCGCAGAAGACGTTGGTGATGCTGTCGAGGACGCAACCGACGAAGCCACACGCGCGGCAGAACGGTTAGTCAACGAGGCATTGGAACGGGCAAAAGAGGCCCGTAAGGCCGCAGAATCTGCAGCACAGGCAGCCCGCGACGCTGCAAAAGACCTTGCCGAGGGCATCGCGGACGAAGTTCTTGACCGCGCCGAAGACGCACGTCAGGCCGCTGAAGATGCCGCAAAAGCCGTCGAAGATGTTCTGGAAGCTGCACAGGATGTGGCCGAAGATGTTCGCAAGGAAGCGGAAAAAGCGGTAAACGAAGCTCTCAAACGTGCGCAAGCCGCACGCGACGCCGCAGAAAAGACGGCCCGCGCAGCACAAGATGCCATCGAAGCGGCAGCCAAAGCGGCTGAACGTCTGGTTCAGGAGGCACTGAAGCGTGCAGAAGCGGCACGCAACGTTGCTGAGTCCGCCGCAGAGGCGGCACGCAAGGCAGCGCAGCAAGTTGTCGAAGGTGTCGTTGATGAAGTGAAGGAGCAGGCCCAAGAGGCCCGTCAGGCCGCAGAAGATGCGGTTGAAGCTGCTAAAGATGTGCTCGAAGCTGTGCAGGATGTCGGTGAAGACATCCGCGACGCGGCGCAGCAGGCCGTCAACGAAGCCGTGGAGCGGGCAGAAGCCGCCCGTGACGCTGCTGAAGAAACCGTCAAAGAAGCGCAAGATGCCTTCGATGCTGCGGCCGAAGCAGCAGAACGGCTTGTCAACGACGCAATTAAACGGGCTGAAGCAGCACGCGATGCTGCCGAGGAACTAGCACAAGACGCGGAAAAAGCTGCACAAAACCTCGCGCAGGATGTGCAAGATGCTGCCGAAGACGTGAGGGATACACTGCTTGAAGAGGCACAGGAACGTGCCGCACAGGCACGCGAGGCTGCAGAACAGGTCGAACAAGCGGCACGAGATGCGCTTGATGCGGCACAGGATGCTAGCGAAGACGTCCGTGACGCTGCAGAGCAGGCTGTCGAGGATGCAGCCAAACGCGCGGAAGCCGCCCGTGACGCTGCCGAAAAACTGGCGAGAGAGGCACGCAAGACCATTGAGAACGCAATCGGAGACGCCGTAGACACTGCTGAAGGTGTTGCCGATGATGTCCGCGAGGCGGCTGAACGTGCGGTGAATGATGCTGTGCAAAAGGCCGAAGCGGCACGAGAGAGAGCCGAGGAATTGGCCCGAGCTGCGGAGGACGCCGCTGGAGAGGTCGTTGACGATGTTGTCGATGAAGCCAACACACGGGCCGAGCAGGCGCGCGAAGCTGCACAAGAGGTGATGCGCGCTGCCGAGGAACTTCGCAATGCGGCGCAAGACGTCGCAGGAGATGTGCGTGACACAGCAGAGCAAGCTGTTGACGACGCCATGAAACGGGCCGAGGCGGCACGCAAAACGGCCGAGAAGATGGCGCGAGACGCGCAGCGGGCGGGTCGTGACGCACAAAAAGCTGCCGAAAAAGTAGCTCAAGACGCGATGAAAACCGCCGAAGCCGTGAGACAGGCCGCGCAAGATGCTGCCCGCGAGGCACAGGAGCTTGCCGCAGGTGCCGCAGATGACGTCATGGAAGGTGCTGAGGACGCGATGAACGAGGCCAGGGAGGCTGCAGAAAGTGCGGCCGAACAAGCCCGCGAAGCGGCAGAAGATGTTGCAAAAGCGGCCTCAGACGCCGCGCAGCGCGCACGTGACGCCGCCGAAGATGCGGCCAAAGAGGCCGCCGACGCGCTGGGTGGACTTGCGGACAAACTCAACCCGTTCAAATAAAATGAAACCTCAAGCGCGCAGGGTTTGCACAACAAATCCGGCGTGTAAGAACCACGGCGCATAGACCCGCCGATCCTTGGTAGCAACCACTCCGGTGGTGCCCCGGCTGCCAAGCGTTTATGAATACGAGTTCTGTCATGCCAAAAGCCACGTTCCGTTTGGAACATGACTTTAGAACGCGCAAACGGGTTTTCAGTGATCTCACTCCAATGCGCAGATTTACCTCCCTTGAAGGTCGACCAGTGTTATTATCCCCCACCAATGCTTTTGATCAGGTCTATTTGCGGGTCTGTGTTGACCAATTGTCGGAAGAACCGCGCCCGCGCATGTGATTGGTTACGGATAAGGTTTGAGAAAACCGTTGTACGCGCTATCTGTTTTAAGACTGTGACAGATGGAGTGGGCCAGTTGAAAAAGCACGTCGCTGAAAGGTCCGATGCGATCCGTGATCGTCTGCGTCGGCAGACCCACGATGCCCACGAAAAACTGCACGACCACTCAAGCTTTAGGGCGTTGTTCAAGGAAACGCTGGAGCGTGATCAATATCGCGATCTGATGCAGCTGTTTCATGGTTTCTATGTGCCTTTGGATCAGGCAATCCAACGCGCGATTACCGAACTTTCCGGCAAAAAAGATCCGGTGTTCACCTATGCCCAGCGCGCCACGTACTTGAACCAAGACCTCGTTGATCTCGGTGTTGACTTGAAAACCATCGCAAATGGTGCGCGATGCACGCGGTTGTTTGATGTTGTGACGCCCAAAACTCTGGGTGGTGTTCTTTATGTCATTGAAGGGTCCACACTGGGTGCCGCCCCCATTGACCGCGCGGCACAGAAACTGCTTAGCCCCGAGCGCACCAATGGCAGACGGTTCTGGGCATGGTGCCGTTCGCAGAACAAACAGCGGTGGGCAATGACAACCTCGTTTCTTGCAGAGCATGATACAAGCGCTGCATCACTTGACGCTCTTGGCACAGGTGCGCAGCAGACCTTCGAGACCTTGGCAGATTGGTTGGATCCTCTAAATCAGTCAAAACCGATGCATGAAGAGGCGTTGCTGTGACGGCAAACAAGGTCAATCTGGAGACATGCGACCGCGAACCGATCCATCTGATCGGCGAGGTGCAGCCGCATGGGGCCTTGATTGCGGTCGATGAAAACAGTCTTGTTGTCGAATACGTGAGCGACAATTCCGCCGCGTTCATCGGCTATGGACCGGATGCTGTGATCGGGCAACAGCTGGCCTCGCTTATCGGCAGTGAAAATGCGGGCCAACTTGCAGATTTTCCATTGGAACCATCGACACCGGAACTTCTCAAGCCGTGGTTCATAACATTTGACGGACCTGATGAAACGTCAATCAATGCCGAATGTATGGCCCATCGCAACAAGGGTTTTATCATTCTTGAATTCCTACAGCCCGAAAACGCGCCCGCACCGGTCTGGGAAGACGAACTGTTACGCCAGGGGATAATCTCGGAGTTGATCAAACCCGGCGCACTGAAGGAGCTGGCAGAGGCAAGTGCCGGTTTCATTCGCGATGTGACAGGATTTGACCGTGTCATGATCTACAAATTCGCCGAGGACAAGCATGGCGAGGTGATAGCCGAAAGCACCAATCGTCCGGACAGTTTCCTTGGACTGCATTATCCCGCATCGGACATTCCTGATCCCGCCAGACGTCACTTCACACTGAATGTCATGCGTTCGATTCCGGACATAAATGGCAAACGCATCCCGATTTACGGACGCACCGGAGACATCGCTAATGCGGAGTCGGCGCAACCTCTGGACCTTACGTACTCCAAATTGCGGGCTGTCGCCCCGGTTCATGTGGAATATCTTAACAACATGGGTGTCGGTGCCAGTCTGTCGATTTCACTGATCACTAACAATGAGCTCTGGGGCCTTGTCGCTTGCCACCATTATGACAAACGAGTGGTGTCATCGAGCCGCCTGCGCTTTGCCGAGTTGCTCGGCGGCACAACCTCCGCCCTATTGCAAAGCATCGAGAACACCAGCCAGTTGCGCAAGAGCATTCAGGCAGAAAAGACAGCATTCCATATTGAACAACAGGTCCGCTCGGGGCGCGCCTTGCTTGAACTGGTTGAAGATCAAGCCGCCACGATGATGGAGTTGATTGATGCGCAGGGGCTGTTGCTTGTGCTTGGCGATGATCGCGTACAGATCGGTCAGGTTCCGCAAGGCCCGCTGGATATGACAGGGCTTCGCAAATTGTTGGCAGACGGAATCGCCACCACACAAAGCCTTTCCTCCGTGATCGAAATGGATCGCGACCAGATGGCCTTGGCTGCGGGGGCTGCATTGCTTGATCTGTCCGATGACGGCAGGGATTACCTGATCCTGTTTCGCAGCAATTTTCACCAGACGATCCGCTGGGCAGGCAAACCGGAAAAGATCGAGACGACAGGTGAAGACGGCATCACTCGCCTTTCTCCACGTGGCTCATTTGCCTTGTGGCAGGAAGAACGGCGCGACCAAAGCCAGCCTTTTGATGCCACTGACCGCGATGCCTTGCGAATCCTGCGCCGCGCTCTTTTTGCCCTCAACAGTGTGGAGCGCGAGCGGATTGCACTGGAAGCGCAAAAGGCCGCCGAAGGGGAAGAAATCCGGTTGCGACATGCCCTTCTGGATGCCGCCCGGGCCAATTCTCTGGGTGAATTGGCCTCTGCCATTGCGCATGAGTTGAACCAGCCTTTGTCGGCAATTGCAAACTATGTCAGTGCCTGTCGGCAGGAGTTTCGCAATGCTAATGTTGCCCTGCCGAAAAACGCAGCCAACCTGATGGATGAAGCGGTTACGGAAACCGTAAGGGCCGGGGATCTGGTACGACGGGTTCGCGATTTCATCTCGCGGGGGGATCTGAACGCAGATTACATCGACCTGAATTCCGCGATCAGGCAAGGCGTTGAACTCGCCCTTGTGTCTTGCAGACTGCCCAGACTTGAGGTCAATCTGTTGCTGGACGACGACATTCCGAGCATTCTGGCGGACCCTGTACAAATTGGTCAGGTCATCCTTAATCTGGCCCGTAACAGTTTTTCCGCCATGGAGGGATCCGATATCCAGAAGCTGACGGTGGAGGTGAGCATGGACACGGACTATGTGCAGGTAACGGTCGCGGATACAGGGCCCGGCATTCCGGCTGATGTTCAGAAGTACATTTTTGAACCCTTCCATGCATCAACAACCAAGGGCATGGGCATTGGCCTCTCCCTTTGCCGCTCTATCGTCGAGGCGCACGCCGGACGTATTTGGGCGCAACCTTCCACTACTGGTGCCGCCTTGGCGTTCCAATTGCCTATTCAGGAGAACCGTGATGAATAGACCGGATGGACAGTTTTCAATCTACATTGTCGAAGATGACAATGCTGTACTGAAATCTCTTTGCGCCTTGTTGAATGCCCACGGGTACGAGACAATCCCCTGCCCGTCAGCGGAACATTTCCTCAGCATTTTTGACCCCGACCTCAAAGCCATTATTGTTCTTGATCTGCGTTTGCCGGGAATGAGCGGTACACAGCTTCAGGGGCATTTGAACGACAACGGGATCAGTCTTCCGATTGTGGTGGTAACCGCGCACGGCGATGTGCCGATTGCCGTACAGGCCATGCGTGCCGGCGCAATTGATTTCATCGAAAAACCGGCTCAAGAAGACCGTATTCTGGAGGCCGTCAACGGCGCTGCGGGCATGCTGTTCAACCGGCAGCCGGCCATCATCTCGAAAAAGATCGTCGCGACACGCCTTGCCAAGCTAACAGAACGCGAACGCGAGGTGCTGCATCATCTGCTGCTTGGTAAACTTAACAAAGAGATCGCCAACGAGCTTGACGTGAGCCAGCGCACGATTGAAGGCCACCGGTCACGTATCCGCGAAAAGATGCAGGCGCGCGGGGTTGCAGACCTGATCCGCATGGTCGGCTAGAAGCGAAATCTCGCCCAGGTAGAACTACGCAGTGGTAAAACCGTACTATCCCAGAATCAGGACAGCATTCTATTGTATACAGGGGGACGGAGTTACCCCGGCCAGTATGCCAAAGCTGGTCGTTTGCTGTGGTTTCTCGTAGCCAACCCAGCCTGCTTTTAGAGTGATCCAGAAAGTGTTGATGTCGGGTAAAGGGGACAGCCAAAAAAGTTGCAAAAAGACATGTAGACGCATGTTTAATGAAAACGAGTTGTCTGATGTTCAAAGACAGCTACATCAGGTTTCGGGTTCTGTAACAAAAGGACAACACAGGTACAGACACGGTCCGAATTTGGATTTCATTTAGTCGTCATATCCGTTGCTAAGGCCATCCGGGCAGCGAATACAGGGTACGCCAAACCGGTGGAGCAAGCGGAACCGAGCCGCAAGAGTTGGAGACATGCAGATGTCCGCAGATCAAGATCTGACCACACAAAGGGTGATATTCAGCCCTATCGAGTTTGACGTGTATGAACGCAGCAAGGCAAATATCCTGCGTCTCAAAGAACGCCTGCCAGATGATCTTGTCGCGAATCTGGCCCGCGAGGTTATCCGGCGGGTAGCATCCAAAGATCAGGAATTTGATCCTGCAAAACAAGCACCCGATCAGGAATATCTGGAAACGCTGTGCAATGCGTTGATCGCTGCCAATGACAAAGAGGCCGAGGAAATGATCGGTGGGTTGCGCGCGGAAGGTGCAAAAGCCGAGGCGATATACCTCAAACATCTATCAGCATCCGCCCGCCTTCTTGGTGAATGGTGGGAAGAGGACCGAGTGAACTTTACACAAGTCACTCTTGGGACAGGTCGCATGTTCGCAATCATGCGCAGCATGCGGCACTTGTTTGAACCCGATGTCTTTACTCAGGACCGAACAGCGCTTTTTGCGTCGGTACCGGGCGAGGATCACACCATGGGTGTGAGAATGGCTGCTGATCTGTTTCGCAAAGAGGGGTGGGAAATCGGACTGAAAATCGGGTTGGATCACGATTCATTGGTTGCTGAAATTGAAAAATCACCTCATGGTATTGTCGGCTTGTCGATCAGTGGACAGCATTCGATTGATGCACTGTCACGGCTCGTGGTTGCGCTCAACATTTGCTGCCCGCATGTGCGGATTCTGGTCAGCGGCCAAAACATAAAAGAGGTCCGCCCCATTCTTTCGTTGATGGGATTGGACGGTATTGCGGGCACAATCGAAGAAGCAAAAGAGCAGATGTCGGCGCTGTGGGACAAGACATCGGCAGGCTAGTGCCTGATTACATGAAAGCTACGTCTTGTTCACCAAACCGTATTTGCGCAGCTTCACATAAAGTGACTGTCTGGAAAGTCCCAGCATCTCGGCCGCCGCAACGCGATTGTTTGATGTCATCTTGACCGCTGTTTCGATGCACATTCTCTCAACCACATCCGTCGATTTTGCCACGATGTCCTTTAGGGAATGTCCTCCGATCAATTCGATCACGGATGGCATGTCTACATCGGTAATCTGCTGCATCGGCGTCTGGACTGTTTCGACCCTTCTGGAATCGCGCATGACCATCGCGAAAATTCTGGCGTTGCCCGCGCTCAACTGCGTTGTCGAAATCTCGACAGCCCGCTCTCCACCGTGTTCGCTGATTACTTTTGTCGCATATAACCGCATGCTGCCAGTACGTCGCGCGTTTTCCAACATCACATTCAGATCAACCGCGCCGCGGCTGAAAAAGTCGACCATTGGCCGCCCCTTAATGCTTTGGGAATGGGTCACATCCGCCAGCTTGAGGAATGCATCGTTCGAGCTGAGGATCAGGCCAGCGTCACTTACAAACACGATTGAATCGACGCCATTCTCATAGAGGTCCAAAAGCTGGGTCTGCAACTGATCACCGGCTCGGGTCTGTTCGCCTGCGACGTTGATTTTACACAGCAGCATCTGACCGTCTGTTCCCCGATAAAGCGTGGGCACCAGCGACAGCTTGCGCGCGTCCTTGCTGCTTTTGACCACAATGGGTGAGACGGTTTGTTCGGATGCGGCTGACACCAGCCGGTCCACCACGTCCCTGCGCCCCCCGGTCTCAAAGGCCAAGCCGAATGATGCATCAATCAACGCCTCGCGCGGCTTGCCAAGAAGCATTTCGGCAGCAGCGTTGCAATTCACCATATGCCCTGTTTTTACTGAGACAAATACCGTTGGTGTATCCGAGGATTCCATAAGTACACGAAAGCGCAGATCATATTCCCGCTGCGCTTCATAATCGTTTTCCAAAGCAATCTGCGCAGCCACCAATTGCTGTTGCATTGCAGCAGTCAGGGAAAGATCACTGCCCAGCATCAGGATTGTGTTATCCTTGCCGGATGGGTGAAAACTATAGCGCATCGGAAATTCAGCGTGTTGCGCTGTTGCTTTGTGATTCAACTCAACAGGGTTCCCGGAACCCGAACCGGACAGAAACTGCTCAAGTCGGGCGTCAAACTTGGGAACTGATTCAAGTGTCAACATGTCTTGCACGGGACGGTCCAGCCATTCCTTGAGATCCGCTTTGATTGCGGACACTGGATTGCTTAGAAAACCTTTGATCACGCCCGCTTCGGAAACCACCAGAGCAATGTCCGAAACCCGCGAAATAATACCTGCCACAACTTCAGGCTCGATCATCGGGATCAAGCCGTCAGCCCAAGTCATTTCGCCATGTGACATCATTGATCGAAGCCTTCAGATCGGTTTTGGCGTTTTGCACGTATAAATACGCAGTCGTCAACCGCCCTTTTAATCGGGAGGTGATCGTGTGTTGCAAAGATCAAGAGCGCCTTGCCAGTCATTTGTCGCGTAGTCTGTTTCGGTTCTCGCCACAAGATCAGTGTATTGATCCAGAATACTGCCACCAATGAAAACCGATGTGTCACGCCCTTTGCAGCGCGCACTTTTGACCAGAGAACACAGCCCTTCGATATCTTCGCTCATTGACGCTGATATCATAACGGCGTCAAAGTTTCTGCAAGAGACCAGATTGCATACTGTTTCAGCCGACGCATCCAGTTCCAGTTTCACCTGTGCGCCTGCCTGCCGCAATTGCGACGTAAGAACAATTGCACCCAACGTATGTTGCGCCCCCTGTGGAACCAAAACCAGACAATCCGGCAATGTTCCGGTTTGTGAAATATCAACTGGCGGAGCAACCAGCCCAAGCTGTCGCGCCAGCGACTGAAGACGTGCGCAACCGATGGTGACTGCCGTGAAAGAAGCCGTATCACTTTTCCACGCCTCGCCCAGCCGTCGCGCAATCGCAGGTACAAAAATGTACTGAATGTCATTAACGCTGACACCCGCCTGGCGCATTTCACTTATGATCACGTTGAATTCCCGATCATCCGGCAAGACCACTGCAGCCAAAAGCCGTTGTTTAGCTTCACAGATCAACTCTGCATCAGGCATTGTTTGATTGGCCAGATCCTTGATATCTCTGCCGCTCCGACTTGAGGTTAAAATACTTAAAGCGCGGATCACCACGCCATCCACCTCGCCCGAGGGGCCTGCTAAAAATGCGTCTTGTTGCTGAAACAAGGCAACCCCCAAGGCTGACCGGAACCAATTTGACCAGCCGTTCGCTGATAAAGATGGCCACCATCGTCACTGAAGAAAATCAACATGTCAATTATTTATGACACTTTCTGTTAAAGGTCGGATTTTAAGTGATAAATATCGACGACAAATCGTAATATCGTCAAAATCAATATCAATAGTGTAAATCAAAGTTGACACACTTGCCTGACCCTGCCAGATTTTAACCACAGGGAATCTGCCTCAGGGGGGCAACATGCCAAGCGGGTCGCATTCATCACCGGAACAGATCGGGCTTTATACAACCGACCAGCGCCTGCGCCGCGATTCAAGCATCTGGACATATGTTCAGGGCGTGCTGGCACCGCTGCAGTTTCTGGTGTTCCTGGTCTCTCTCGCACTTGTGCTGCGTTATCTGATCAACGGCGAGGGATACGTCATCGCCACAGCATCCATCATTATCAAGACCGGATTCCTCTACCTTATCATGGTTACGGGCGCGATCTGGGAAAAAGAGGTCTTTGGCCAATGGCTCTTTGCGCCCGCTTTCTTCTGGGAAGATGTCATCAGTTTTGGCGTTATCGCGCTGCATACGCTTTATCTTTATGGGCTGCTCACAGGCAGCATCGCACCTGATACACTGATCTTGATCGTATTGGCGGCCTATGCCGCCTACGTCATCAATGCCGGTCAGTTCTTGTGGAAACTGCGCATTGCCCGCCTTCAATCGGAGGTCACGGTATGACCGGTCATATAACGCCACCTGTTACAGGCGGTTGCCGGTCTGCGCCTGTTCTCAAGCAACGCGGACAACGCGAGGTTTTCTGTGGTCTGACAGGTATCATCTGGCTGCACCGCAAAATGCAGGATGCGTTCTTTCTGGTTGTCGGCTCCCGCACCTGCGCCCATCTACTGCAAAGTGCTGCAGGCGTGATGATCTTTGCAGAACCGCGTTTTGGTACCGCTATTCTCGAAGAATCAGATTTGGCCGGATTGAATGATGCCCACGCCGAATTGGACCGCGAAGTTGCGGCGCTTCTGTCACGTCGTCCGGATATCCGCCAATTGTTCCTTGTTGGCTCTTGCCCCTCCGAAGTGATCAAGCTGGACCTGAGCCGCGCCGCCGAGCGGTTGACGCAAGCCTACGCTCCCAAGGTGCGCGTGCTGGAGTATTCCGGTTCAGGTATCGAGACAACATTTACCCAAGGCGAAGACGCCTGTCTTGCCGCCATGGTTCCGGTCCTGCCCAAGACCGAAGCACGCAATCTGGTTGTGGTTGGTGCGTTGCCTGACGTTGTCGAGGACCAGATGTTGAGCCTGCTGGACGGCCTTGGCATCGAAAACGTGCAAGTCCTGCCCGCCCGCACCATCGACGCGGATGTCGCCGTGGGTCCGAACACGGTCTTCGCCCTGACACAGCCGTTCCTTGGTGATACGCACGCCGCCCTTGAGCGTCACGGCGCACGTCACCTTGCAGCACCGTTTCCATTGGGCGAAGAAGGCACGACCGCATGGCTCGCAGCCATCGCTGCCGAATTCGGGGTGTCTAATGAGCGTTTTGCAACAGCCACCGAAGCCCCTCGACGCCGCGCACGCCAAGCGGTTGCACAGGCGGCTGAGCAACTGGACGGCAAGTCTGTCTTCTTCTTTCCCGACAGCCAGCTCGAAATTCCGTTGGCCCGCTTTCTGACCCGTGAATGCGGCATGACCGCGCTTGAGGTTGGTTCGCCGTACATTCACGACGCGCTGCACGGTCCCGACCTTGATCTACTGCCCGCTGGTCCGCAAATCTCCGAAGGCCAAGACGTTGATCTACAACTGGACCGTTGCCGCGCTGCCCGCCCTGACCTCACTGTCTGCGGCCTCGGTCTTGCCAACCCGCTGGAAGCCGAAGGTTTGTCGACAAAGTGGGCCATAGAGCTGGTCTTCACGCCGGTGCATTTCTACGAACAAGCGGGCGATCTGGCCTCCCTCTTTGCGCGTCCCTTGCGCCGCAAGTCGATCCTGAACCGCGAAGGGATTGCAGCAGAATGATAAATATCATCGCATCATTGCAACGGAGCATGAACGTGTTTGCGAACGGCAAGCACTGCCTCACACGGTCACGTTGCGAAGGGCAACGAGCATGAAATTGACCGTCTGGACATACGAAGGCCCGCCCCACGTTGGTGCGATGCGCGTCGCGACTGGTATGAAGGGTCTGCACTACGTGTTGCACGCTCCTCAGGGTGACACCTACGCAGATCTGTTGTTCACGATGATCGAGCGGCGTGATCATCGCCCGCCTGTCACCTACACCACATTCCAGGCCCGCGATCTGGGGGCTGACACCGCAGGTCTGTTCAAAAGCGCCTGCCAAGATGCCTATGACCGCTTCAAGCCCGAAGCGATTATCGTTGGCGCATCTTGTACAGCCGAACTCATTCAGGACGACCCCGGTGGTCTGGCCGAAACCATGGGTCTCGACATCCCCGTGATTGCGTTGGAACTGCCCAGCTACCAGCGCAAAGAGAACTTCGGCGCGGATGAAACCTTCTTCCAGATCGTCAAGGCGCTGGCCAAACAAATGCCAAAGACCGAGCGGGTGTCTTGCAACATCATCGGCCCGACGGCCCTTGGTTTCCGTCACCGCGATGACGTTCAGGAAATCACCAATCTGCTTTATGAGTTGGGTATCGAGGTCAACGTGACCGCGCCGATGGGGTCAACCCCCACCGACATCGCCAAAATGGGCCAAGCGCATTTCAACGTGCTGCTGTACCCCGAAACTGGCGAGGCAGCGGCGCGTCACTGCGAGAAGACCTTTAATCAACCCTACACCAAAACCATTCCAATCGGTGCCGGTGCCACATGGGAATTCATCGAAGAAATCCGCACCCTTTCTGGCTCTACTAACAAGATTGACGATGACCGTTTGCGCCAGACGTGGTGGTCGCGCTCCGTCGACAGCACCTACCTCACGGGTAAGCGCGTGTTCATCTTTGGCGATGGCACCCACGTCAAAGCCGCGGCTCGCGTGGCGCGCGACGAAATGGGTTTCGAAGTGGTCGGTCTTGGTTGCTATAACCGCGAATTTGCCCGCGATGTGCGCGCCTTGGGCCGCGAATACGGTGTCGAAGCGCTGATCACCGATGACTACCTGCTGGTCGAAAAGACCATCGAAGAACTCCAGCCCGAAATGATCCTAGGCACACAGATGGAGCGCCACATCGGCAAACGCCTCGGCATCCCCTGCGCCGTGATTTCCGCGCCTGTCCATGTGCAGGATTTTCCTGCCCGCTACTCCCCGCAGATGGGTTTTGAGGGTGCAAACGTGTTGTTCGACACATGGATTCATCCGTTGGTCATGGGACTTGAAGAACACCTGCTGCACATGTTCCGTGATGATTTCGAGTTCAACGACGAGGCAGGGCCAAGCCATCATGGCGGTCATGCCCCGAAAGCCGCTAACTCTCCTGCCCCTGCCACGCCTGCACAGGAAGTACCCGCCGGTGACAACATTATTTGGCTGTCCGATGCCGAGCGTGAATTGAAGAAAATTCCGTTCTTTGTACGCGGGAAAGCCCGCCGCAATACCGAAAGCTATGCCGTGGAACGCGGCATCAACCAGATCACTCTGGACACTCTTTACGAGGCGAAAGCACACTTTGCGCGATGAACTGATGCATAAGCCCTACAACGTCGTGCTGCTGACGTTAGACCGCCACGCGGCTGGACCTGCCGCGCGTGTTGCACCCCAATTGGCCGCAGAATTCCCCGGTTTGCAGTTGCACACCCATGCCGCTGCGGAATGGGGAAAGGATGCGCAGGCGCTTGCGGATGCCAAGGTTGCGATTGCCTCTGCCGACATCATCGTCACCTCCGTCATCTTCCTTGAGGATCACATCCAAGCGATCCTGCCGGACCTCAAAGCCCGCCGCGATGGTTGTGATGCGATGGTTGGCATCATCGCGGATCAGGAAATCGTGCAACTGACAAAGATGGGCGATCTGGACATGATGCGCCCTGCGACGGGTGCGATGGCGCTACTGAAAAAGCTGAAGCCGGCCAAGAAATCAGGTACCGCAGGCGCGGGCCAGATGAAGATGCTGCGCCGCCTGCCCAAGATCCTCAAGCTGATCCCCGGCAAAAGTCAGGATTTGCGCGCGTGGTTCCTGACCATGCAGTATTGGCTGGGTGGCTCAGACGACAACATTGACAGCCTCGTGCGGTTCCTGATTTCACGTTACGCCACGCGTGCCGAATGGCGCGGCGTGCATGCGGATGATCCTGTCGAATATCCGGAGACGGGTCTTTACCATCCCGATCTGCCGGATCACCATATCATCACCGACTTGGCTGATCTGCCGATGAAGGGTGTTGGACCAACAGTCGGCATCCTGATGCTGCGCAGCTATATTCTGTCGGGCGACACCGCGCATTACGACCACGTGATCCGCACATTTGAAGCACGCGGTATGCGCGTCATTCCGGCCTTCGCTGGTGGCCTTGATGGGCGTCCTGCGATTGATGCCTATCACCTTGGGCGCATTGATGCACTTGTCTCGCTGACCGGTTTTTCGCTGGTTGGTGGTCCTGCGTATAACGACAGTTCTGCCGCCGTGGATGCGTTGAGTGCTTTGGACGTGCCTTATGTCGCCGCGCAGCCTTTGGAATTCCAGACACTCTCGCAGTGGGTGTTGGGTGATCAAGGTCTCAGCCCGATCGAAGCGACCATGCTTGTCGCATTGCCTGAAATTGACGGGGCAACAAATCCTACCGTCTTTGCAGGTCGTCATGGCTCTGAGGGATGCACCGGATGTACGCATATGTGTGCCGCCCAAGGTCAAGTCAAGGCGATGGCCCCTTGCGTTGAGCGGGTAGACGCTTTGGCCGATAAATCACTTCGCCTTGCCACCTTGCGCCGCAAGAAGAACGCCCAGAAAACCGTTGGTATCGTGCTGTTCGGTTTCCCGCCAAACGCGGGTGCTGTTGGCACGGCCGCGTATTTGGCCGTGTTCGAAAGCTTGCACAACACGCTGCACAAAATGGCTGCTGACGGGTACGACGTTACGCCTCCCGCCACTGTCGATGACCTGCGTGAAGCAATCCTGAACGGCAACGCGATGACTTACGGTCAGGACGCGAATGTTGCCGCGAAGGTCAGCGCAGATGCGATCGTCGCCAACACACCTTGGCTCGACGAGATTGAGAAGACATGGGGTGCCGCACCGGGTCGCATCCAATCCAATGGCCGCGAAGTCTTTGTTCTGGGTGCGCAATTCGGCAAGGTCTTTATCGGCGTGCAACCCACCTTCGGCTATGAGGGCGACCCGATGCGCCTGCTGTTCGAGCGCGGCTTTGCCCCCACACATGCGTTCAGCGCCTTCTATCAATTTCTCAAGAATAACCTGAAAGCGGACGTTCTGCTACATTTCGGCATGCACGGCGCGTTAGAATTCATGCCGGGCAAGCAGAACGGCTGTGGCGGTAATGACTGGCCTGAACGTCTGATCGGCAACATGCCCAACGTCTATCTTTATGCCGCCAACAACCCGTCCGAGGCGACCTTGGCCAAGCGGCGCACCAATGCCGTCACCATCACGCATCTGACGCCACCGTTGCAGGCTTCTGGTCTTTACCGTGGTCTGGCTGATCTGAAGGACAGCCTGACCAAATGGCGTGGCCTTGCCCCTGCGGATGAAACTCGCCCGGCGCTGGAAAAACTGATCGCGGCGCAGGCGGACACAGTGCATCTGGATGCGGCTGATCTGGATACACTCTGGCTGAAACTGCTTGAGACCGAAGATGCGCTGATCCCTGACGGCTTGCATGTTGTCGGTCGCGCGTTGTCCGCTCAATCCGTGCAGAATACGCTGGACCAGATGGACTTTGACACAGCCGCAAAGCGTGAGACGGCCCGTAAGCACCTGACAACATCTGTCGAGTTGCAGGGCCTGATGCAGGCGCTGAACGGTCAGTTCATCAAACCGGTCGCGGGCGGTGACGTGATCCGCGCACCTGATATCCTTCCAACAGGGCGCAATATCCATTCGTTTGATCCCTTCCGCATGCCCACGGCATACGCCATGGAAGACGGCGCGCGTCAGGCGGCGGAACTGCTGAAAACGCATGATGGCCTGCCCAAGACAGTGGCCTTGGTGCTTTGGGGGTCTGACAATATCAAATCAAACGGTGGCCCGATTGGTCAGGCATTGGCCCTGCTCGGCGCGACCCCCCGCTTCGACACAAACGGTCGGTTGTGTGGTGCGGACCTTGTGCCGCTTGAAACGCTGGGCCGTGCGCGGATCGACGTAATCATGACCCTTTCGGGCATCTTTCGCGACCTGCTGCCGTTGCAAACCAAGCTGCTGGCCGATGCCGCACTGAAATGTGCGATGGCGGATGAGCCGTTGGAGATGAACCCGATCCGCGCCCATGCGTTGGCCTTCATGGAGACCAATGGGTGCGACATCAAGACCGCCGCCTTGCGTGTTTTCTCAAATGCCGAAGGCGCTTACGGGTCCAACGTCAATCAACTGGTTGATAGTTCTGCATTTGACGATGAAGGCGATCTGGCCGACGCCTATCAAGCGCGCAAGAGCTTTGCCTATAACACGGACGGCGAAGCGTCCCAGCAATCCGAATTGTTGCAGAACACGTTGCAGAATGTGGAGCTCGCCTATCAGAACCTCGAGTCTGTCGAACTGGGTGTCACGTCCGTCGATCACTACTTTGACACGCTTGGTGGCATTGCCGCCGCGGTGAAACGCGCCAAGAACGGCGCAGAGACACCCGTTTACATTGGCGACCAGACACGGGGCGGGGCCAAGGTGCGCACGTTGCAGGAACAGGTTTCGCTTGAGACGCGTGCGCGCAGCCTGAACCCGAAATTCTATGAGCCGCTCCTCAAGCACGGCCATGAAGGCGTGCGCACAATTGAGGCGCATATCACCAATACCGTTGGATGGTCCGCGACCACGGGAAACGTCGATCCCTGGATTTATCAGGAACTCTCCGAGACCTTTGTTCTGGATGACTTGATGCGCAAGCGCCTGTCGGACCTGAACCCCCAAGCTTCGATGCGGATGGCCAATCGCCTGCTCGAAGCCTCCGACCGCGACTATTGGACACCGGACGAAGAAACACTCGCCGCGTTGCAGAATGCTGCTGACGCCATTGAAGACCGACTAGAGGGCATTGCAGCCGAATGACCTCCACCTTTGGAAAGGGACCAAAATGAGCCCACTTGATAGAAGTATTCCGAACCTCGGAGGGGACGGTGAAGGCTCCGTTCAGGTCCATCCGGACGAGTCGATGAAGATCGAGGGTGCCAAGGTATTCAGCGTCTACGGCAAGGGCGGGATTGGTAAGTCCACCACCTCCTCCAACCTGTCCGCCGCGTTTTCAAAACTCGGCAAACGCGTTTTGCAAATTGGCTGTGACCCCAAGCATGACAGCACATTCACGCTGACAGGCATGCTGCAACCAACGGTGATCGACATCTTGAAAGAAGTGGATTTCCATTCCGAAGAATTGCGCCCCGAAGACTATGTCGCCGAAGGGTACAACGGCGTGAAATGCGTTGAAGCAGGTGGCCCTCCTGCGGGAACGGGCTGTGGCGGGTATGTTGTGGGTCAGACGGTCAAATTGCTCAAGCAACACCACATGTTAGAAGACACTGATGTGGTGATCTTTGACGTTCTGGGTGACGTGGTCTGCGGTGGCTTTGCGACGCCACTTCAGCATTCGGATCGTGCGCTGATTGTAACGGCCAATGATTTCGACAGCATCTATGCGATGAACCGGATTATTGCTGCGGTGCAGGCCAAGTCGGCGAACTACAAAGTGCGTCTGGCGGGCTGCGTTGCCAACCGTTCCAAGGACACGGACGAGATTGACCGCTACTGCGACGCCGTCGGCTTCAACCGCATCGCGCATATGCCCGATCTGGATGCGATCCGCCGTTCACGTCTGAAAAAGAAGACGTTGTTTGAAATGCCCGATGACGAAGAAATCGTGCAGGTCCGCAAAGAATACATGCGTCTGGCGGAAACACTCTGGAACGGCACCTTGCCGTTGGCACCTGAGTGCCTGCCGGATCGTGAAATTTTTGAACTGCTCGGGTTTGATTAATGACCTATGAAGCCACACGCGCGCGGGTCGAAACCTATTTCGACCAAACGGCAACCCGCACATGGGAGCGCCTGACATCGGACGCCCCTGTGTCTGGTATTCGTGCCACTGTCCGTGCAGGCCGAAACCGGATGCGCACTGTGCTGACCTCACAACTGCCTGACGATCTGCGCGGTGCACGGATTTTGGACGCTGGCTGTGGCACCGGTGCGCTGGCGTTTGAACTGGCCTCACGTGGTGCTGATGTTGTCGGCGTGGATATCTCTCCACAACTTATTGATATTGCCGAAAAACGAACGCCGCCCGATCTATCCGGCTCCGTCAAGCTGTCTGCGGGTGATATGCTGGATCCGGCTTTGGGCCACTTCGACCACATCGTCGCGATGGACAGCCTCATTTACTACACAGCGGACGACATTGGTCGGATCCTTGATGCAATTGGTCCGCGCCTGTCAGGCAACATGACCTTTACCGTGGCCCCACGTACCCCGTTGCTGATGGCAATGTGGCGTGTTGGCAAGTTGTTCCCGCGCAGTGATCGCTCCCCGATAATGGTTCCCCATCAGACGTCGAAAATCGCGGCCGCCACTTCTGGCACGCTACGCGAGATCGAGCGCGTGTCCTCCGGTTTTTACATCAGTCAGGCACTGGAGTTCCGCGCATGATTTTGGGCAAAGGCATAATCAAGGGCATGACCCTCAAGATGCTGCCGTTTGCAGATGCGGCGAGCGATACACTGCCCTTGGGGCAATTATTGCGCTTGTCGCTGTTCCAGATTTCTGTGGGCATGGCCGCTGTGATGCTGCTGGGCACATTGAACCGCGTAATGATTGTGGAACTGTCCGTTCCGGCCATGATCGTCGCCTCGATGATCGCCATTCCTGTACTGATCGCACCGTTTCGTGCCTTGCTGGGGTTCAAATCAGACAATTACCGTTCTGCTATTGGCTGGAAACGTGTACCTTATCTCTGGTTTGGAACGATGTGGCAGTTTGGCGGCCTTGCGATCATGCCAATGGCGCTCTTGGTGCTTGCCGGGGATACGGCGATTGCCGCAACCGATTTTGGACAAGCGGCAGCGGCTTTGGCGTTTTTGCTGACGGGCGTTGGCATGCACATGACCCAAACCGCGGGTTTGGCCCTCGCAGCAGACCGCGCCACCGAGGAAACCCGCGCCAAGGTCGTCTCGCTTCTTTACGTGATGTACCTGCTCGGCATGGGCATCTCGGCCGTGATCATCGGCACCTTGCTGCGCAACTACACCGCTTTGTTGCTGGTGCAGGTTGTACAGGGTGCGGCTGTTGCGACCCTGCTGCTGAACATCGTGGCCCTGTGGAAGCAGGAAAAGATGTCCCCCATGACCAAAGAAGAGCGCAGTGCACCTCAGCCGGTTTTCCTCAACGCGTGGCGTGATTTCACGAAAGAGAACAATGTGATGCGGCTGGTTATCACGATCTTCCTTGGAACAATGGCCTTCAACATGCAGGATGTTCTGCTAGAGCCTTATGGTGGCGAGATCCTTGGCCTTTCCGTGTCCTCAACGACCTTGCTGACAGCCATGTGGGCTGCGGGTGCGCTGGTCGGCTTTGGGATGGCAGCACGCTGGTTGTCCAAAGGGATCGACCCGTTCCGCATGGGGGGGCGTGGCGTTGTGATCGGGATCGCGGCGTTTAGTGCAGTGTTGCTGTCAGCCCCGATGTCCTCGCCTATCCTGTTTTTCATCGGTGCCGCGCTGATCGGTTTGGGCGGCGGCCTGTTTGCCGTTGCAACCCTGACGGCGGCAATGACGATCAAGGTTTCTGGCGCTGCCGGACGTGGTCTGGCTCTGGGCGTCTGGGGTGCCGCGCAAGCCACTGCTGCCGGTCTGTCCATCTTTGTCGGCGGCGCGGTGCGCGACCTTGTCACTGCCGCCTCTGAAAGCGGCGCACTTGGTGCGGCTCTTTCTTCCCCCTCGGTGGGATATTCGGTGGTCTATCAACTCGAAATCTTACTGCTCTTCATCACGCTCATCGCCTTGGGTCCGCTTGTGCGCGCCAAAGGCATGACACCACAAGAACCGCACAGACTTGAGCTGTCGGACTTCCCTACTTGATCCGCAAAGGAGACGACCATGCTTGGCACTGAATTTTTTGGGAACTTTGATCTGGCAAGTGCCGCGATCTGGATGTTCTGGGTGTTTTTCGCCCTGCTGATTTATTACCTCCAGACCGAGAACATGCGCGAAGGTTATCCGATGCAGGACGAAGAAGGCGGTCTTGCACCCAATCAGGGACCGTTTCCTGTGCCAAAGGACAAGACGTTCATCCTGCCTGAAGGGCGCGGTGAATTGACGGTGCCATCCGGCCAGCGTGGTGATCGTGACAATCTCGCGCTGCAGGCAACCTCCAAAACGGCGGGTTCCCCTTATGTGCCGACCGGTGATCCGATGGCTGACGGTGTTGGTCCCGCATCGTGGGCCCCGCGCAGCGATCATCCGGAACTGGATGCGCATGGTCACGCCAAGATCAAGCCGATGTCCAAGCTGCCCGATTTCAAGGTCTCTGCAGGTCGTGATCCACGCGGCAAACCGGTTGTTGCAGGTGACGGCGAGGTTGTGGGGCGGATTATCGACATGTGGGTGGACGTTCCGGAACAGATGGTGCGCTATCTGACAGTTGACCTGAACCCCGAAGGCAGTGGTCGGATCCGTCTGATCCCGATCAACTTTTGCAAGATTTCCAGCGACCGTGTGACGGTGCGTTCGATCTATAGCGGCAACTTTGCTGGTGTGCCGACGCATAAATCCGACGAGCAGATCACATTGCTTGAGGAAGAAAAGATCATGGCCTTTTACGGCGGCGGTACCCTTTATGCCGATCCGTCCCGCATCGAGCCAAAGCTCTAAAAACCTGCCGGACCTCTCGCCAAGGTCCGGCACCGCCACAAAGGGATATATACAATGCATGATGATTTCAAATTCGAGCCGGTTCGCGGATTACCAGAAGCACTGCCAGCGGATGAACATATCCTGTGGCAAGGGCCCCCCGAACCGCTGCGTCTGGCAAAAGAGGCCATGTGGCTGAACTGGGTCATCGGGTACTTTGCCCTGCTGACATTCTGGCGCATCGGCGTCTCATCTGCGGATTACCCCCTGACCATCGCCATGGCCCACGGCATTCCTTTTGCTATCGCGGGTACCATCACCGCCCTGCTGATCTACGGTATCGCCACCGTTCAGGCCCGCAGCACAGTTTACACACTGACCAACAAGCGCGTTTGCATGCGCATCGGCGCGGCCCTAACCATGACACTAAACTTGCCTTATGTTTGCATCGGGAACGCACAGGCCGCTGTGCGTGCCAATGGCACCGGCAATCTGACGTTTGAACTTATTGGCGAGACACGCCTGTCCTATCTCATGACATGGCCGCATGTGCGCCCGTGGCACCTGAGCCGCGCGCAGCCCGCCTTCCGCGCAATCGCAAACGCCGAACAGGTCGCGGCGATCTTTGCCGAAGCTGCAGAGACACGCGTTTCCCAACCCGTCATCAGCCGCATCGAGATGCCGAATATTGCATCCTCTGACGGCATTGCAGCGGAGTAAGACACATGGCCTCTTTCAATACACTTTCCAACCAAATGAAGCATCAGGACCGCGAGATGGTTCCACGCTTTATGGTTATCGCAATGTTCAGCCTGATGGCTTGCGCACTCGCGATGGTCAGCTATGCCCGCCTGACGGACCGGCCCATCCTCGCCGTTCCTGCACATAGCGATGTGGTTGCTGAAATCTCCATCGTTCTGGATGGTTCACGCAGCGAAGGCGTTGCGGCATTGGACATGCAGGGCAACCAGCTTGCGCATTCCAGTACAAACAAGAACGGCTTCATTGACGTGATCTGGATGTCGGTCATGCGCGAACGTAGCGTGCAGGATTTGCCCTCTGACGCCCCGGTGCGCGTTGTGCGCCGCCAGAACGGTCATGTCGCCGTCATTGATGACACCACCGGCTGGAAGATCGAACTGATCGGATACGGCCAAGACAACGTCGCAGCTTTCGCCAGGCTGATCGACTAATTCACTTTAGCCAAAGGGACTAAAACAATGGGACTTCTAACAAGATCAAAGGAAACTGCGCCCTGCACGGTGACGATATCACATCGTTTCGAAGAACTGTCTGCGCATGTGAAATTCAACAACGGTGCTGTGATCCATCCGGGCGATTCCGTCTTGGTGCATGGCGCTGAAATCATGGCACCTTATGGTGAGTTGGTCGTCGAGGACCGCACTGCCACAATCACGCGCGCCTCCAAACTTGAGCAAATCTGGACACGCTGGACTGGTGATTTCGAGTTCATGGAACTCTGTGAGTTTTCCTTCTCCGAAGAGGTGATGTCATGAACAAGCCAACACATTCCGCATTTGCCAATACCGCAGAAGAGGCAATTGCTGCACAGGATGCGCTAGATGGTCCGATGACCTCGGAAAAGGCGACCGAAGTTGCGATGCAGAACACCCTGCTGACCCCGCGCTTTTACACCACCGACTTTGACGAGATGGACGCAATTGATGTGACACCGGTGCGCAAGGATTGGGATATCCTGATCGAACAAATGCGCGCGGACCCCAACAAGGGTCACTTCAAGAAGAACGAAGACTGGGACGATGTGGATTGGGACGGCATGGAGCCTGCACTGAAAGCAGAGTTCATCGACTTTCTGATCTCAAGCTGTACCGCTGAATTCTCTGGCTGTGTTTTGTACAAAGAGATGAAGCGGCGCGGTTCCAACAAGGACATCACCGAGTTGTTTCAACTGATGGCGCGCGACGAGGCGCGCCACGCCGGTTTCATCAACGATGCCCTGCGCGAAGCAGGCATCCGCGTGAACCTCGGCTTCCTCACGCAGCAAAAGAAGTATACCTATTTTCGGCCCAAGTTTATCTACTACGCGACGTATCTGTCCGAAAAGATCGGCTATGCCCGCTACATCACCATCTTCCGCCATCTGGAAGAAAACCCCGAGATGCGCTTTCATCCGATATTCAAATGGTTCCGCGAATGGTGCAATGACGAGTTCAGCCACGGTGAAGCATTCGCCTTGCTGCTGAAAACCGACCCCAAACTTACGACCAGTTTCCAAAACAAACTGTGGATCAAGTTTTTCCTCACCGCCGTCTATTCAACGATGTGGGTACGCGACCACCAGCGCCCTGTGTTCCACGAGGCGCTTGGCGTTGACGTGACATGGTACGGGCAGGAAGTGTTCCGCAAAACCTCCGAAATCACCAAACAGGTGTTTCCGATAACGCTGGACATTGATCACCCGCGCTGGCGTCCAAACCTTGATCGCATGGAAGCGGCCTCTCGTCAGGTTGCAGCGGCCAAGGCGCGGGGCGGTGTAATGGGTATGATCAGCCGTATCGGCGGTATGGCCAAGGCTGCAACGGCCTTTGCCGCTGTCTTTACCATTCCGGCGCACAAGAACGCCGTGCCCGCAAATCCGCGTTTGAAACCGGCTTACTGATGTTCCTTTCGCCCTGGATAGCAGCACTTGTCGCCCTTTTTGCATGGTGGTTCTTTACCGGGATCATCCTGCTTGTGGTGCGGCAAGCGGATGCGACCCGGGCTATCGGGCATGGCAAACTGGCTGCACTGAGCATCCCTTTCTTTGCGCTTGGCGTTGCCGGACTTGTGGTCTCTGCAACTGCATTCACTACCCTGAATGTCTATATTGCGTTTTTGTCGGTGCTGCTGATCTGGGGCTGGATCGAACTTGCATTTCTCCTAGGCGTCGTCACTGGCCCCGAGCGACGTCCCTGTCCTGCTGACCTCACCGGCTGGGAGCGTTTTGTACGTGCGTGGCATACATTGTCACATCACGAACTTCTCCTGCTTTGCGGGGTATTGATCGTCACCATTGTCACCACAGGTGCCGAGAATACCATTGGTTTCGCAGCCTACCTTGTGCTCTTTGCCGCCCGTATCTCTGCCAAACTGAACCTGTTTTTTGGCGTACCTCGGATCAACACCGAATTTGTTCCGCTACAATTGCAGCATCTCACCAGCTATCTGCGGCGGGGCAATCCAACCCCCGTATTTGCTGTGAGTGTTACAGCTTTGGCCCTGACAACAGCCTACTTCGGCGTGCAATTGAACGCCGCCGCGACCACACCTGCGGCTGTTGGCTTCGCGCTTGTGACCGCATTGGCGGCGCTGGCAACTCTTGAACATTTGCTGATGGTCATTCCATTGCCGGACGCAAAACTCTGGCGCTGGATGCTTCCGGCACTTCCCCCGACCTCTAAGACAGGACAGTCCCATGAACTTTGACACACTCTTTCAGAACCAGCTCGACGTCCTCAAAGAAGAGGGCAACTATCGCTATTTCGCCGAGTTAGAGCGCAAAGCGGGCAAATTCCCCCACGCGGCAAACCACCACGAAGGGGACGTGCGCGATGTGACGGTCTGGTGTTCAAACGACTACCTTGGCATGGGGCAGAACCCGCTGGTGATTGACGCAATGTGCGAAGCGGTCAAACGCACGGGCACCGGAGCGGGTGGCACGCGCAATATTTCCGGCACCAACCACGATCATCTTTTGCTGGAGCGCGAGTTGGCCGATCTGCACAACAAGGAAGCGGCGCTGTTGTTCACCTCGGGCTATGTGTCAAACTGGGCCGCGCTCAGTACTTTAGGCAGCCGTTTGCAGGACTGCATTATCCTGAGCGATGAGGGCAACCACGCCTCCATGATCGAAGGCATCCGCCATTCGCGCGCCCAAAAGGTGATCTGGAAGCATAACGATCCTGCGGATCTGGAACGCAAACTGGCGACCTTGCCTGCAAATGCGCCCAAGATCGTCGCGTTTGAATCTGTTTATTCCATGGACGGCGACATCGCCCCGATCCGCGAGATTGTCGAAGTTGCCGAAAAATACGGCGCGATGACATACCTCGATGAAGTCCACGGTGTTGGCCTATACGGTCCGCGTGGCGGCGGTGTGGCCGAGCAGGAAGGCCTGATGGATCGTATCACGCTGATCGAGGGCACCTTGGGCAAGGCCTACGGCGTTGTCGGCGGTTACATCACAGGCTCTGCTGCGTTGTGTGATTTCATCCGCAGTTTTGCATCCGGTTTCATCTTTACCACTGCCCTGCCGCCTGCTGTCGCGGCAGCCGCACGTGCTTCCATCGTTCATTTGAAAGAGTCGCAAGTCGAGCGGACGCGCCATCAGGCACAAGTCGCCAAACTGCGCGCCGGTCTGGACCGTGCGGGCATCCCGCATCTGATGAACGACAGCCACATCGTGCCGGTGATGATCAAGGATCCGGTCAAGACCAAGATGTTGTCGGACTATCTGATGGATGAATGGGGCATTTACGTGCAGCCGATCAACTATCCAACGGTTCCCAAAGGCACAGAGCGTCTGCGCTTTACTCCGTCACCGCTGCACACCGACGCGGATATTACCTATCTCGTCAATGCGCTCACCTCGCTTTGGAAGCAATGTGCCATCGCCCATGCAGTTGCCTGACTTCAAAAGACAGAGTGTTTCCCAAGTTCAATGCTGCGCCCTTCGTTGATCACTTTGGCATAATGGTCAAAGAGCGTTTCACTGCCGAATGACGGCGTGATCGCTGGATCATACAGACCGGTTTGCGCGTTCAAAACCAACATCGACTCAGTGGCATAATAGCGCCCGATACGGGCGAGTTCTGCTTTCTCGGCCAGTTTCGGGCTGATCTTGCCAGCAAACCGCAGCGCATTGTAGATCACGTCTAGCAATTTGGGCGATACATGTTTGAACTTTGCGGGCATCCCCAGCAACCTGAACAGCTCGGCTCCCTGCTCCATAGGTGTAATCGCATCCCCCGGCCCGCCAATTGGCAAAATCCGGTTGTGGCGTTCAGGGTCGGTGATACACCCCGCGATGAACCGCCCGAGATCATCGTCGCTGATCGGCTTGCAGGACGTCAGGGTGCCATCCCCGAAAACCAGAAACGGTTTTCCTTTGCGCAACCTGTCGATTTGACCTGAAAGAGATTTGAAGAACGCGGTAGGTCTGACAATGGAATAGGTCAGTCCTGATGCGACCAACTCTGCTTCGAACGCCAGTTTGGCTTGCTGGAATGGTAGAGTCGGCTTTTGCACACAAATTGCGGAAAGCAGAATGAACTGTCTCGCACCAACATCTCTGGCCAATTGCAGAACGTTGAGCTGTGCTTGGTGGTCGATCGCCCAAGCGTCACGCGGACTACCTGTACGCGAAGCGAGGCAGGATACAACAACATCAAATTCGGAAGTGGCCAACTTTGCCAGAAGTACATCAGATGGCGCGGTCACGTCGCCAACCATTGCTGCTGCACCGCTGGGCAAGATGTCAGTGGATTGGCCCAACCGTAAAACGCAAGAAACCGCATAACCCTGCGCAATCAACGCCCGCACGACACCCTGCCCGGCGGTGCCGGTCGCACCGAAAACAAGGACGCGTGTACTTGTTTGCTTCACAGGTTTTGTTTCTTGCATCATGAGGTCAGCATCCGCATCGCAACCATTCATCAACCAGAAAACGAAAAAGGGTCAACCGCGGATGGTTGACCCTTTTAAATTCAAACATGACTAAACGACTTAGTCGGCTGCTTTGGCCTCGGCCTCTGGCCCGACAGACACAAGGTAAGCCCACAGGTTTTTCGCATCGTCTTCGCCCTTCAACTTGAACGACATCTTTGACTTGGCTTTTTTGTCATCCAATGTTTCACGCAGGAATGCCTTTGGGTCAGCAACATAACTCACAAAGTTTGCCTCGTCCCACATCAAGCCACCTTCACCGGCTTCAATGATGGATTTACCATATTTGAAGTCTTCGGACGCGCCTGCCTGACGTGTGTAGATACCGTACAGATTCGGACCGCTCTTGCCGCCTTTGACAATATTGTTGCCCTCAGCATCGACAATCGCATGGCATGACTTGCACTTTTTAAAAACCGCCTCGCCCGCAGCTGCATCACCAGATGCGTGACCGTCAGCCAAAAGGGGCCCGGCAGCAATGCCAAATCCAAGTGCTAATATCGCGAAAACTTTCATAACGTCTCTTCCCATTCATTCTTTGTCGTTGTGTCAATAAGTTAGCGTCACACACACCGGAGTAAAGCGGCCAATCCTCGATTTCGGCGAAATCCCGCCCCGATCCGCACATATCTTTGTGACAAGCATCTATTTGGCTACCAAGATCATCACCAATTGACGCCATATGTCAATCAAACTTTACACTTGAAGAGTCCGTATGTGTAAGGTTAAGCTTACACAATGTCAGATATCGCCACCCTGCGCGTCCGTCATCTGCCTGAACCAAAGGCAATGCTGCGCTTGATCAAGCCTATCACGTGGTTCCCGCCCATGTGGGCCTATCTGTGCGGCGTTGTCTCTTCTGGCGTATCGCCCAGCGGGCAGATCGGTTTGGTTATCTTGGGCGTATTACTGGCCGGTCCCATCGTCTGCGGCATGAGCCAGGCAGCGAATGATTGGTGTGACCGCCACGTTGACGCCATCAATGAACCCGACCGCCCGATCCCGTCTGGCCGCATCCCCGGAAAGTGGGGATTGTGGATCGCGTTGGCAATGTCCGTGCTGGCCCTGATCGTGGGCTCGTTCCTTGGTCCGTGGGGTTTTGGCGCAACCGTCTTTGGCGTTCTGGCAGCTTGGGCCTATTCTGCAGAGCCGGTCCGCCTGAAACAGTCAGGCTGGTGGGGTCCGGGCCTTGTAGGGCTTTGTTACGAAGGCCTCCCGTGGTTCACAGGTGCTGCTGTATTGTCTGTTGGTGCGCCAGCGTGGCCTGTGATTGCGATGGCCGCTCTCTACTCGTTCGGGGCGCATGGCATTATGACGCTCAATGATTTCAAGGCACTGGAAGGCGACCGCCAGATGGGGATCAACTCCCTGCCTGTTACACTTGGCCCTGAACGGGCCGCGCGTGCCGCCTGCTGGATCATGGCAATCCCGCAAGTAGTGGTGATTGCGCTGCTGTTTATGTGGGGTAAGCCCTTGTTTGCCTGCGCGATTGTGGTGCTTTTGGCGTTGCAGATCTGGGCCATGACCGTGCTGCTGCGCGACCCCAAAGGGCGCGCGCCCTGGTATAACGGAAGCGGCGTTACCCTGTTTGTTTCCGGTATGATGATAACCGCATTTGCATTGAGGGGGCTGTAAAATGACATTGTCTTGGACGCAAATCATGCGATTGGGTCTGGTGCAAATGGCATTGGGTGCGATTGTCGTTCTTACCACTTCGACATTGAACCGTTTGATGGTGGTCGAATTTGCACTGCCCGCCGTCCTGCCAGGCGCATTGGTTGGTTTGCACTACGGCATCCAATTGTCGCGACCGCGATGGGGCTTCACCTCAGACACAGGCGGCAACAGGACTCGCTGGATCATCGGCGGCATGCTGATCCTTGCGCTTGGCGGCTTTGGGGCTGCGTTTGCCGTGACCCTCTTTGCACAGAGTTTCTGGATCGCTTTGATCCTGTCTGTTGCGGCCTACATCCTGATCGGTATCGGCGTTGGTGCCTCCGGTACGTCTCTTCTGGCCCTGATGGCGACTGCTACTGCCCCTCATCGCCGCGCTGCTGCTGCAACGATCACTTGGTTGATGATGATCTTTGGCATTGCGATGACTGCCGGTCTTGCCGGACAGTTTCTTGACCCCTACTCGCCTGTCCGTTTGCTTATTGTGGTAGGTGTGATCGTTGTTGGTGCCTGCGCCCTGACCACGTTTGCGATCTGGGGCATCGAACGGCGCGTGACACCGATGCAGCCCGAAGCGCCCACTCCCTTTATGGAAGGCCTACGTAACGTCTGGAGCGAGACGAAAACACGCAACTTCACACTTTTTGTGTTCCTGTCCATGAACGCCTATTTCATGCAAGAACTGATCCTTGAGCCCTATGCGGGACTGGTTTTCAACTTCACCCCCGGCCAATCCACGGCTCTAAGCGGTATGCAGAACGGTGGTGTCTTCGTCGGCATGCTGACTGTCGGTATCATGGCGACAGGCCTCAAAATCGGATCACTGCGCGCTTGGGTCATTTCAGGGTGCCTCGGCTCATGTGCCATCCTTAGTGTTCTATGCGCCAGCGGCTTCGCCCAAACCACGATCAGCCTCAGCGCGATTGTCGTAGCCCTCGGCTTTTTCAACGGCATGTTCGCAGTCGCCGCGATCGGCTCCATGATGGCATTGGCATCCGAGGGGCGCAGCCAGCGTGAAGGTACGCGGATGGGCCTTTGGGGCGCATCCCAAGCGGTTGCGGCTGGTTTTGGTGGTCTCATGGGTGCGGCTCTTGTTGATATTTTGCGGCGCTTCATCGCGGACGGCCCCGCCTTTGGCACAGTATTCGCGTTTGAAGCCCTCCTCTTTCTTGCAGCCGCGCTGATGGCCGCACGTGTGATGGAAAACAGACCGGCGCTTCCCGCCGCGTCGATGGTACCGGGAGAATAAGCAATGTATGATGTTGTTGTCGTTGGAGGTGGCCCATCAGGTGCCACTGCCGCAGAAGACCTCGCACGATCCGGCCACAAGGTTGCAATGATCGACCGCAATGGCCGCATCAAACCGTGCGGCGGTGCGATCCCACCGCGTTTGATTTCAGATTTCAACATTCCCGATAGCCAGATCGTCGCGCGTATCAACACGGCGCGGATGATTTCCCCCACGCAGCGCCACGTTGATATCCCGATTGAGGACGGTTTTGTCGGCATGGTGGATCGCAAGGATTTTGACCCGTTCCTGCGTGAGCGTGCCAAAAAGGCGGGGGCTGATTGTTTTACGGGCACATATTTACGGTTCGAGCGTGAAGATGGTGCGAAAACGCTCGTCTACCGCGACAAGAACAGCGGCGAAGAACGGCGTCTGGCAACAAAGATGGTCATTGGCGCGGATGGCGCACGCTCCAACGTGGCCAAGGCCGAAGTGCCGGGGGGTGACAAAATCCCCTATGTGATCGCCTATCACGAGATTATCGAGGCACCGGCACCCTGCGCGGGGTATGATCCGTTGCGCTGTGATGTGATCTATGATGGCAAGATTTCACCTGACTTTTACGGTTGGGTCTTTCCGCATGGCAAGTCCGCCAGCGTTGGCATGGGCACGGGCCTTGAAGGCGTGGACCTCAAAAAAGCCACCGCTGACTTACGCATCGCGTCAGGCCTTGAGCATTGCAAAACGATCCGGCGTGAAGGTGCACCAATCCCGCTACGCCCGATGGATAAATGGGACAATAACCGTGATGTCATCCTCGCGGGTGATGCGGCAGGCGTTGTTGCGCCCTCCTCTGGCGAAGGTATATATTATGCGATGCTGGGCGGACGTGTTGCCGCAACAGCGGCCAGTGCATTTCTGAAAACCGGACGGATCAAAGATTTGCAATTGGCGCGTAAATTGTTCATGCGGGAGCACAAAAGTGTGTTCAAAGTGCTGGGTGCGATGCAAAATGCTTATTACCGTAGTGATGAACGGCGCGAGCGATTTGTGTCGCTGTGCCACGATGTCGATGTGCAAAAACTGACTTTCGAGGCGTACATGAACAAAAAACTGGTTGCAGCGCGACCTATGGCGCACCTCAAGATTGGTCTGAAAAACCTCGCCCATCTGTCGGGCCTAATTTCGCAAACCCGCATCTGATGGAGATTATGATACCCGCCTGGGTCGACGGCACCCTGCAACCTGTTGAAAAGCTGGCCGCGCACCAACGCGGCCTGCGCCACAAAGCGGTGTCGGTGTTTGTTGTAGCCGGCGAAGATATTCTGATCCAGCAACGTGCGCTGGGGAAGTACCACACCCCCGGTCTCTGGGCGAATACCTGCTGTACCCACCCCGCGTGGAAAGAAGACGCCGATGTTTGCGCCGCGCGGCGCCTGAAGGAAGAGCTGGGGATCACGGGTCTGGATTGTATCTATCGCGGGCAGGTCGAATACCGCGCCGATGTTGGGAATGGGCTGGTGGAGCACGAAGTGGTGCAGGTGTTTTTGGCCAACACCTCTCGGGATCTGGCCCTCGCTATCAACCCCGAGGAAGTGATGGCGACGCGGTGGGTATCCTATCAAACACTGCGCAAAGAGCTTGAAGACAATCCGTCAAAATTCACACCTTGGCTGCGTATCTATATGGCAGAGCATTCGGGCATGATTTTCGGTGACGCGAACATCACGACCCACTGATTATTCAATCACTTCCTGCACAAACACTTTTGCGGCCTGCAACGCCGTTGCGGCAATATCGGTCGCTGTCAGTCCGGCATCCGCATACATCGCGTCCGGTGACGCCTGATCTATGAAGCGGTCCGGCAGTGTCATGGTACGCACCGCCAAGTTACCATCCAGCAGTCCTTCTTGGGCCATGTAATGCAAGACCATCGCGCCAAATCCACCCTGTGCGCCCTGCTCGACTGTAATCAGTGCCTTGTGGTGTTTCGCCAATTGCCGGATCAATGCGTGGTCCAGTGGTTTGGCAAATCGGGCATCAGCCACGGTGACAGAAACACCTTGCTGCGCCATCAGATCAGCTGCTTTCAAAGATTCACCCAAATGTGCGCCAAAGGACAGGATCGCTACGTCAGCGCCTTCGCGCACAATGCGCCCTTTGCCAATTTTCAGAACCTCACCGATCTGAGGCAGCTCTACACCTGTACCAGCTCCCCGCGGATAGCGGAAAGCAATCGGGCCGCTTTCATGGGCGACGGCAGTGGCGACCATATGCACCAGTTCTGCTTCGTCAGAGGCGGCCATAACAGTCATGTTCGGTAGCGCACTCAGATAGCCCACATCGAACGCACCCGCATGTGTGGCACCATCCGCACCAACCAGCCCAGCGCGGTCAATTGCAAAGCGCACAGGAAGGTTTTGCAGGGCAACGTCATGCACGATCTGATCGTAACCGCGTTGCAGGAAAGTCGAATAGATCGCGCAGAACGGTTTCAGACCACCAGCGGCAAGTCCTGCAGCAAATGTCACGCCATGTTGCTCGGCAATGCCCACATCGAACATCCGTCTGGGGAATTTTTCCGCAAAGATATCCATCCCCGTGCCCCCCGGCATCGCAGCCGTGATGCCCACAATCTTGGAATCCGTTTCGGCCAGCTTGCTCAGTGCGTCCCCGAATACCTTGGTATAGCTTGGCGCATTGGCGCGGCCTTTGTTTTGGGTGCCGCTTGCGACATCAAATTTTGCAACGCCGTGATATTTATCGGCCGAGTTTTCTGCCGGGGCGTACCCCTTGCCTTTGACAGTGCAGCAGTGGATCAGAACGGGACCGGTGGCGCGTGTGCGTGCCGCACGCAGGACCGCCAAGAGCTGTTCCATATCGTGACCGTTGATCGGGCCAATGTATTGGAACCCCAATTCTTCGAACATCGTCCCATTTGGGCCGGCAGCCCCTGTCACCAGCTGACGCGCACGGCGTGCGTGGTCACGGATTGGGCCCGGCAAAGCGGCCTCAAACCCTTCGGCAAGGCTGTGCAGATCACCCAAGGGCGAGGCATAAAGACCGGATAGATACTTCGACATGGCACCGACGGGCGGCGCGATGCTCATCTCGTTGTCATTCAGGATCACAAACATGCGTCGGCCTTCGGCACCTGCGTTATTCAACGCCTCATAAGCCATGCCAGCGCTGATGGAACCATCGCCAATCACGGCAATGGCATCCCCTGTCGGCTGGCCCATATCGCGCGCCACGGTGAACCCCAAAGCGGCAGAAATAGAGGTCGAAGAATGGGCAGCACCAAAGGGGTCAAATTCTGACTCGCTGCGTTTGGTAAATCCGGAGATGCCCCCCTCTTGACGTAGCGTGGACATGCGTGCGCGGCGTCCGGTCAGAACTTTGTGCGGATAGCATTGATGGCCCACATCCCAGACCAGCTTGTCACGGGGGGTGTTGAATACAGCGTGTAAAGCAACGGTTAACTCGACCACGCCAAGGGATGATCCCAAATGCCCGCCAGTTTGCGAAACAGCCGTGATAACCTCATTACGCAATTCATCCGCGAGTTTGGATAGTTGTGGATCACTCAACCCCTTGAGGTCGGACGGGCCTGCGATACGGTCCAGAAGTGGTGTAGCGGGACGTGTCATGGAGACGTTCCTTTCTCGACGGTTTGGTTGGCACCCGACGTTGGTGGCTAGACCTGTTGGCCCGGGAACAGATGACGGTAACTTTGCAGCTTTCCGGCATCTGTCTCCCGTAGCCAACAGGAGGTGTCAGGACGTCGAGATCCTGACGGGTTTCCGAATGCCTAAGGGACATAGACATCCGAAACCGGTGCGCTGTGGGCGACACACGGCCGCCCGAAGCGTTAGCTGGTCCGAGCGAGTGCGGACTCGATCAGGTAGAACGAATACGGCGTTGGATCTTCGGTCTCACGGGATTCATCGGGCAGCATTTTGCCAATCCAGGCCATCGCCGCAATCGAGAACCAAACTACCAGACAGAACACCGCCGCATAGGCCGCTCCCTTGAGCATCAGCATCAAGATGTCCCCGCTCAGGCGAAAGTTCTTGTTTGATGCTGTGCCAAGATAGTCGTCATTGTTACTCATGGTCACATTCCTTTATGTGTCGGTTGCAGGATCAATCAAGCGGCGCATAGCCGTGCTCTTGAGCCCAAACGAACCAGTTATCAACAACCGTGCCGGTCAGCAGGATACCGATACCACCCGTGAGTGTTGTCATTACTGCGAACCACCAAGCCCAGCGGTGAATGCCCTCCATGGTGGCGTTGAACCCCATGGTCCAGCGCCAGAACAAGGCGGCGCGTTCGGATGCCGTACCACGGTCCACGATCTGCTCGATCTCGCGTTCGCCGCCGTACCGCGATACCGCAAGGATCGTCGCTCCGTGCATGGCAAACAACAGGGCCGAGCCATAGAGGAACACAATCGAAAGCGCATGGAACGGGTTGTAGAACAGGTTGCCGTAGGTCAGCGAGAACAGGTTGGTCCAATCAAGGTGCGAAAAAACACCGTAAGGGACAGCCTCGGACCATGACCCCATCAGGATCGGGCGGAAAAGGCCCAGAACAAACACCAGCCACAAAGCGGAGGCAAAGGCCCAAGCCACGTGCTTGCCCATGCCAAGCTCCTCGGCCCGCAGGTAAGTGCGTATCCACCAGCTGATAAGCGATACCGCAAAGAAGAAGCCCGCAATCAGGAACCATCCGCCCTCGTCAAGCGGTGCCATGCCAAGTCCGTATTCTTCGGCAGGTGGCTCAAGCGACAGCCAGAACAATTCGCGCATGAAAAGTGCCGGCGAATAGTCGACCTGCGCCCAGAAATTCATCCCGATGATAAAGAACCAGATCAGCCCCGAGGCCAGAGAAACGACCCCAAAGGTGCCCAGATGGATCGGGCCAAGTTGTGCGTTTCCAAAAAGACCGGCAAGCGTCGAAAACCCTGCCGATTTTGTGCGTTCGCGGGTGAGGGTGCCAGAGGGGTCAAGCCCCATCTCCGGCGGTCCCTGAACCTGAACCTGCGTGAAGATATTCTGATATTCAGCCATTTCTCATTCCTCCTTACAGGTCCGCCCACCAGGGCAATTCAGCGTACCAGTCCCACCAGCTGCTCCAGCTGTCGAACCAGATCGTGCCGGAAATCACGATGCAGATCGCGCTCCACACCACCGCGTTCAGCGCCAGGAACAGACCCAGACGGTGGATACCGAGTGGTCCAATCGAATAGCCAACCAGATCGCGGAAATACGTGTCCTCATGGTCCGGCGTGACGATGGGTTTCCCTTTGCCCGGATTGACCGCGGACAGAACCAGCGAGCCGTGCAGGGACAGTGCAAAACACGTGGTAAAGAAGAACGTGATCGCGACCATATGCGCCGGATTGTAGTGGAAATTGCCGTAGGCGTAGCCGACGTTGTTCACCCAATCGAGATGGCTCCAGATGCCATATGGGAAGCCGTGACCCCAAGCGCCCAGCAATACAGGGCGGATGATTACAAGCGTCACATAAGCCAGAATGGCAATGCCGAATGCGAAGGGGACGTGGTATCCCATGCCGAGTTTGCGGGCGATTTCGACTTCACGCATCATCCAGCTGACAAAGGACAGTGTCGCGCAAACCGTGATAATTTGCCACAATCCGCCTTCGGCGAGCGGGGCCACGCCAAGTCCGACTTCAAGTGACGGTGGATTGATCGAAATCAGCCAAGGGTTCCATGTATCACCAAGGGCTGCACCATAAAATATGAGGATTGTACCCAGAGCGGCGAAGAAGAATGTCGTCACGCCAAAAAAGCCGACGTAAAAGGGGCCCACCCAGAAATCGAACAGATCCCCACCGACCAAAGTCCCGCCCCGGACCCGGTATTTTCTTTCGAAGCTGAGCTGTGCCATCTTCTATCTCCCTTTCATGCCAGAACCCGTTTGGCGCCTGCATGATCAAAATTTCATTTCGAAGTTTGCGGCGGGCGGCGCTTGACGTACCGCCCGCTGCAGTTTTTGTCGTGCTGAATTACTCGCCAGCTTCGACCGCACCGAAGGCACGGTTGAACCAGTTGGTTTCTTCATTGCTGAGCAGAACAAGATGGATCATCACTGCCAGCAAAAAGAGGAACACACCTTGTGCCACGAAAACGCGGCGCGGGTCGAAAATCAGCCAGATCTTGTAGAACTGTGCCATAAATTGTCCTCCTTAGCCCCAGGCGAACCAGGGCAGTTTGATGTACGTCAGCACGTGAGCGACAACGGCAACGATCGTAAAGATCGCGAACCCGCTCATGTAGACTGCATGCAATTCCTGCGCTTGCTCGTCTGTAAGACCCGTGAAACTTAGGTCATTTTTATCAGCCATGGTTTTCTCCTGAAAATATGTACTGAAGCCGCGCTGCCCCCGCGGCTGGGTTGCGACAGGGGCTCTTCCCCTGCCCTAATCCACCACGCCTCAACGACGTCGCGAATAGTGTGATCCCCGCAAATGCCGGGAAAATTCCTAGCCCCAGAAGATACGGGGTGTGATTGATTGCGCTTCGCTCCAGGCCCGGCGCAGCGGACCTTGCGCAGGCACGCTCAAATGGCGGATCGCCGCATGCACCCAAAGCAGGACACAGATTGGCACTGCCGCAAGCAGGATCAGACCAAAATAGAACTTGTACTCATTGGTCGATGTGCGGTGTAATTTGCTGTCTTGCGATCCCCATGAGGTATCATTTGTAAAGTCAGTCATGTTGCTCCTCCCGAAGCTGGTTGAAGGCCTTCCACAATCTCAAGGAAAACCCGTTCTGCCCCGCTCTCCAGCGCGCGCTTTTCAGCGGCGTCGCGCAGGGTTTTGGCGGCAGAAATACGTGTCAGGATGGGATGCGTTCCGACGATCTCATCCAGTCTGGCCTGTGCATCCGCGTCCCAAGGGAAATCGCGGCGCAGCATGGTTGGCGTGGCAGGCGTGGCGTCCATATCAGTCGCCAGCGGCAGAATGTGGAACAGCGCGTCAAACAGGCTGTTGCAGACTTCTTGCAAAAGATAGGTCGCACCTGCGTAGCCCATGAAAGGTGTGCCCGTTGCACGGCGGATCGCAGCGCCGGGGAAAGACGCTGGAATAAAGGAAGGGGCAGGCCCAAAGCCCGCTTTCATTTCGGCCAGATACATCTTTTCGTTGATCGACCCCATAACGATGAGGGGCCTTTTCGTGTGCATCATATCGCGAATTGAGTCGTTATCGGTTTTCTTGCCGCGCAGGCGGGACACCGCAAAGGCGCAGAGCAGTCCAAGGTCGTTCTCAAGGAGGTTCTGGATGCCGCGTGTGTAGGTTTCATTTGCCACAATTGCGAAAGACGCGGTGGCAAAGAAGTCCTGCGTGACAGAGCGCCACAAGTCCCAGACCGGTTTGATGGTCGAGTGCTTTTCCTGCTCGATGAACGGTTCCGGATCAAGGTCCAGCATTTCGCCCAGTGTGCGCAGGAATTTGGTGGTGGATTCGATCCCGATGGGTGCTTGCAGGTAAGGTTTGCCCAACACCTCGCACAGCCCACGGCCGAACTCGCGGTACATGCAGACGTTCACATCCGCATTCACCAGCCCGCGCATTTCGGCGACATGTGACCCCAGTGGCATCACCATATTGATGTCCGCGCCGATGCCTTCGACCAAGCGACGGATTTCGGCCAGATCGGACGGCATGTTGAACGTGCCATACATCGGACCAAGGATATTGACACGCGGTGCAGCGCCTTCGATCCGTTTCTTTTCGGGGGGCATACGCCCTTTAGTCATGCCAAATTCGGTGAATATCCACGTCATAGCCCGGTCCGCAGCTTCCCACTGATCTTCATCAATGGTGCGCGGCAAAAAGCGTTGGATATTTGTGCCTTGCGGGGTCACACCGCCACCGATCATCTCGGCAATGGAACCGGTCACAACAACCGCTGGTAGGGCCGGATCAAGCACACCCCACGCGCGCTTCATGGAGTCCTCTGTCCCGGAACCCATCTCTTCTTCGCCAAGACCAGTGACTACAATGGGCAACTCGTGCGGTGGCAAGCCGTCGGTGTAATGCAACACGGACGTCACAGGCAGGTTCTCGCAGCCCACAGGTCCGTCGATCACACATTGTAGGCCTTTGACGGCACAGAAGGCATAGATCGCGCCCCAGTATCCGCCAGCACGGTCATGGTCTTGGACTAGCATGACGCATCCTCCCCGCTCAAACGACTACCGAGTCTGAACGCCCATCCTTTGGATACGCTGCCTCGCACGCTGCGAGAATTATGAATTCTCGCAGTCACTAAATCATCTCCTGCGCTTTGGCAGCCTTGGCGGCGCGTTCCAGTTTTTTGGTGTTCGTCGCTCGGAACTGCGGCTGTAAATTCGGCGAGCCTTCCCAGACACCAGCAGTATCTTCATGGCCGACTCCCTCAAAGAACGCGCGCATGGAATGCATCCGATCTTTGTTGGCAATTGCCGCATTCACGACCTGAGCAAGTGATCCCGCGCCCGCCGGTCCCATCAATGGACGCGCCGAGATCAGGTTGGTGAAATAGAGCGACGGGATGCCGAGTTCTTTGCCCTTCTGGACAACGGGCGTGGTGCCAATGGCCAGATCAGGCCGGATTGCCTCCATTGCGGCACAATCGTCCTCAAGGGAGGCGCGGTATTTGACCTTAACGCCGCGCGCCTCAAGCCATGCAGCGTCATCCGCAGACCAAGGTGTTTTCGGGCAAGCCGTTCCAACATAAGGTACGTTCGCGCCACTTTCGATCAGCAGACGTGCGACCAGCAGTTCACTGCCCTCATAACCCGACAAAGTAATGGTGCCGTTGATTGGTGCGTTTGCCAACGCACCTTTGATCATCGGCAGGAATTGGTTTTGCGCGGCGGCGACAACGTCAGGCTTCAGATTGAACGCCTCGCCAATCGCGGCCAGCCATGTGGCGGTGCCATCGTGGCCAACAGGTGCGGAGCCGACAACAGGACGCCCCGCCGCCTGAAATTCACGCACCGATGCGGTGTAGAACGGGTGTATCGCGGCAACTGCACCACAATCGAGTGCCGCATAAAGCTCACGCCATTCGCGGCATGGCACGACAGGTCCAGCAGCCAACCCCAAGGGAGCCAGCATCTGACCTATGACCATCGGATCAGCGGGGAACATTTCCCCCAACAGGCTAACAGTTGGACGATCAGACTTTCCATTTGCAGGCATCGGAACCGGTCCGGCCTCGATCTCCTGGCGGGCATAGTTAAGCATCGCACCGGCCAGCACATCCTTGGCCTCGGCATGGGTCGGGATGCCGAAACCAGGCACGTCTATGCCGACAACGCGCACGCCGTTGATTTCTTTGGGCAGCAGGCGCAATGGCACGCCGGAGGCAGTTGGCACGCAAAGGTTCGTGACTACGATCGAGTCCAGCTTTTCAGGATCAGCGATATCGTGAACCGCCTCGCGGATGTCCTCGAACAGCTTGCCCGTCACCAGAGTCTCGGAGTTGAACGGCACGTAGCCAACAGAGCGGCGCGCGCCGTAAAAATGCGATACAAAGGTCAGACCATAGACGCAGCACGCCGATCCGCTCAGGATTGTGGCGGTACGTTTCATCCGCAAACCAACACGCAGTGAACCAAATGCCGGGCACATGGACTGCGGTTTGTCGTGCGCACCTTGAGGATAATCTTTGGCGTATTGATCGAGGATCTCGGACTTGCCAGCGGCGCGTGCGGCTTCCAGCATTTTGCCCGTACCCGCAGAACAGCCCCCCTCAAGCGCCGTTGCCTGCACCGCTTCGGTTACAGGTTCACGGGCTGGCGCGATCTGCACCTTCCCCCTTTCATCAAAGCCCACTTCAAAGCCTTCACGGCCGCCATCATCCGTCATGGCGCGCTCCTTTGGCTGGCATGTCGGCTGTACGTTCAGACATTGTCATAAACCACTTCGAGGCTGGCCTTGGGCACCGCATTCTTGCCGCGCATGTCTGTGTCGGTGGCGGGGACAAGCTGATAATCGCCGCCCGTGTCTTTCGCATCGAACAGTCCCAGCAGGCCGTCCTGATCCAATGGCGTCGGGCGGACAGGCGGCGCGAGACCTACCGCTTCGCCAAGTTCGGCAAACAGCCCACCCCATTGGGATTCGCTGGTGCCAACTATTTGATAGTTTGCCGATTTTTTGCGCAGGTCGTCGTCCTGCGGGATCGCGGCCAGCACTGGTATGTCGACTGCTTCGGCAAATGCCGCCGCTTCGCCAGTACCGTCGTCCTTGTTAATCACCAGACCCGCAACACCGACGTTACCGCCCAGTTTGCGGAAGTATTCAACGGCGGAACAGACGTTATTCGCCACATAAAGCGACTGCAAGTCGTTGGAGGCAACCAGAATTACCTTCTGCGCCATATCTCGCGCAATGGGCAGGCCAAAGCCGCCGCAAACTACGTCACCGAGGAAATCGAGGAGAACATAATCAAAGTCCCAATCGTGAAAACCCAGTTTCTCAAGGAGTTCAAACCCGTGAATGATCCCGCGACCACCACAGCCGCGACCCACTTCGGGACCACCAAGTTCCATCGCAAACACACCGCCCCGCTTGAAGCAAACGTCTCCGATGGCAACCTCTTCACCCGCCAGCTTTTTCTTGCCAGATGTTTCAATGATCGTCGGACAGGCCTTGCCACCAAACAGCAATGACGTTGTGTCGGATTTCGGATCACAGCCGATCAGCAGAACGCGTTTGCCCTGCTCAGCCATCATGTGACTGAGATTGGCAAGGGTAAAGGACTTGCCGATGCCGCCCTTGCCATAAATGGCAATGATCTGGGTTTTGCTTTTTGGTTCGCCCTGCGGGACTTCCAGAGAGGGCTCTACAGCGGCCTCATCGCGCAGGCGTTGGTCAAACTCTTTGAGATTTGGCACTTCGTCTTTCACGATGCGTCCTTCCAGTTCAAAATCATTTTCAGGCAATCAGGGTTGCTGAAGGCTGTCTCGTAGGCTGCGGGGGCATCCGCCGCGGCTGCGGTATGAGTGATCAATCCGGCAAGACTCAACGCACCACTTTCAACAAGCGCACGTGTGGCGACGAGGTCATCCCGCGTCCATTCGGCGGCAATGCGGAACCGGGCTTCCTTCATGAAAGCGGGCGGAAAGGCGAAAGTGATGGGATCGGTGTAAAATCCGGCCAGAACGATCTCTCCGCCCTTGACGATGCGACCTATTAGATCGCCCAGCCCCTTGACCGAACCGGAAGCATCGTAAACCGACGTGTAGTCACGGCGTGCGTCGTCTTCGGGGGCGATGACGTTGTAGCCTTGCGCACCCGTGTGGCGTGCCGGATCAATTTCCCAGACGGTAGGGGCTGGCGCGCCAGCGGCGATGGTAAGACGGGCAAGCAAACGGCCCAGGACACCATGGCCAACGATCAGGTCGGGCACGGCCTTGCCCTGCCCTGCCATCGCATGACGGGCGGTTGCAGCCAAAGCCAGCAGCGAGCCTTCGGCCTCTAAACCTGCATCAATCTTGGTAACGCGGTCCTCGTTGCTGACCAGCAGCTTTGACGCCCCGCCAAACAATCCGAACGCGCCTTCGTAACAATTTGCGCCGGGGACAAAAACGTTATCACCGGTCTTGTAGACGCTTCCCTTGCCGGCCTCGACAACGACACCTGCGGCCTCATAGCCGGGCACCAGCGGGAAGCCCATTCCCGGAAAAGGCGGCATAGCGCCGGACCAGAACAGCTTTTCCGTACCGGTGGAAATGCCAGAGTGATTGACTTCAATGACCAAGTCGCCGTCAGTCGGTGGCGTGATGTCCAATACATCCAACGTCAGGTCTTTGGGGCCCTTCAGTATGACGGCTGTGGTCTGCAAGACGGCTCCCCTCCCTTGCCAGCCAGCACTCTGAGAAAGGACTCAGGGCTCGCGACATAATCTCTCTATGTAAGTTAGTAATGACAGATTAATGTGTCAACTCTAATTGACACTTAGTTTGTCCATCATGGCTTACGGGCTTGCAGACAGCCTGTAACAAAGGGGCGCAACGGTTTGGGAGTGGCATCAATTTCAAAACCAACTGCCGCGCAAAGGGCGCTGATTTCGGCAGGGGAGCGGGCTTTGCCGGTTTGCATCGCAAGAGTATAAAGCGCGAAATAGACATCTCCGGCAGGTTCAGGCGTGTCACCGCCCGACATCGGCTCTGAGATGATCAGCCGTCCACCGTCCGGCAGCGCATCAAAGCACTTGGACAGCAAGATTTTAATGGTTTCATCACTGTGGTCATATAGTACCCTTATAAGACTGATGGCATCAGCCCCTTTCGGAATCGGATCATTCACAAACGACCCACATTCGATTCGCGCACGTTTGCCAAATCCTGCAGCTGTGAAACGAGGCCCGGCAGAGGGGGCAACTTCGGGGAGATCGAACAGCACCAGATTGAGGTCCGGATGGGCACGCCCTACCGCCTCAAGAAAGGCACCGGATCCCCCACCCACATCCAACAGCGTGTCGATTCCGGAAAATCTGATCGTGCGCAGCGTATCCTGTGCAACCAATTCAAGGCTTTGCGCCATGAGATCGGAATATGTTGCCGCAACATCAGCGTCCATATCCCCACCGAAAACGTAAGGCCAGAACGAGGCCAGTTCGGTCTCCGTCTCGCCGCGAAAGAAAGCGACAGGGTCAGCCAGATCACGGTAGAGAATATCATGGTGCCGGATAAGAGCCGCCAACCCCGGCACCCCGACAAGCGCGGCACCCCTGCGTGTCACACCGTATGTGCCACGGCGCTTTTGCTTAATGAATTTCAAGGCTGTTGCCGCACGTAGCAATATCAGCATGCGTTCCAGCGGCACAGCACAGCGCAGCGCCAAATCAGAAGCCGTCATTGGCCGGTCCAGCAGGACGCGCGGAATGTCAAATTCGACCAGAGCCATAAGAACTTGCGACTGACAGAACCCGGAAAGGACATCAAACAACGCTTCGCCCTCACGGCGCACCATCCCGCGTGTCAGGAAGAAACCCGCAGCCCATTTCTGGAATTTTGCTGAGGAAACTAGGCGGGACGGCCATCCCGTCAATGAACGGCGCACCTTCGCGCCACCAACAGGGGGCGGATGAGCCGGCGCATCCGTCATTTATTCGCCGGGGATTTTGCTGGCCTGTCCGGCGCGCCATTTCAGAGGCGTCAGCATTTCAGCCTGTGTATTGACCAACTTGGCCAACAACGCTTCGCCCGGACACTTGGGGATTGACGCAATTGCACCACTTAGAATGTCCTTCATGCGGTCAATGGCCCCATAGACACCCAGCTCTGTCACCGCATTGGGACGGCCATGCAAATCATCCTGACCTGCAGGTTTGCCCAGCGCGTCTTCGTCATAAAGCGCGTCGCGCAAATCATCTGCAACTTGAAACGCCTCACCGATCCGCGCGCCGAGTTCTTCCCACTGCTCGCCATCCTGTCCGGCTGCAATCGCACCCATTTGCGTGGCGGCGATAAACAGCGCGCCGGTCTTGGCGCGGTGGTAGGCAGCAAGATTAACAGTGCCCTCCGCCTCCCAACCCTGCCCCGCACAAATGCCATTCGGCATACCCGTGCGCGTGGCCAGAACCTTGAGCAACTCGATTGCGCGCTTTGGCTCCAGATGCGCAGCGTCTGTCAGAACCGAAAACGCCATGATGATCAGACTGTCCCCCGTCAGAACCGCTAGGGGTTCTCCAAACGCTTTGTGAACAGACGGCTTGCCGCGCCGGGTATCGGCATCGTCAAAACAAGGCAAATCATCGTGTACCAAAGATGCGCAATGGATTAACTCAAGCGCGGCGGCGGCGGCGTTTGCCAGCCTTGGCTGGTCATCACCGCAAGCGGTTGCAACGCTCAGCAAAATGGTAGGCCTGATCCGCGCGCCACCCGGACTGACCGCATATTGCAGAGCATCAGCCAGTTTTCCCGGCGACGGGGCCGCCTGACCGTCCTGAATCGCAGTTGATATCGCATCTTCAATCCGGTTCCCGAAACCCATTGGTCGCTCCTTTGATGCGCAGCATGGTCGCGCAATGTATTTTCTTGATGACGGTCAATATGTAAACTAAACTGGACAGATTCTGCTTGGCTGTCAATCCAAAGCATTTCACGAGGAGTATAACATATCGTGCAACCCGCTCCACATGTGGCCGTGATTGGCGCTGGCATCGGCGGACTTGCTGCTGCCCTGCGACTGGCTCACCGGGGGTTACAGGTTACTGTTCTGGAACGTCACGGCACACCCGGCGGCAAGATGCGCACGATACCGAGCGTCGCAGGACCAGTGGATGCGGGCCCAACTGTGCTTACAATGAAACCTGTGTTTGATGCGTTGTTTGCCGATGTCGGTGAACGCATCGAGGATCACGTGACGCTGGAAACAGAGGGAATTCTGGCGCGACACTTCTGGCCTGACGGGTGTACATTGGACCTGATGCGTGATCCGGTGGAAAGCCGCGCCAATGTCGAACGGGCATTTGGGTCCGAATCTGCGCAAGAATTCACCATATTCTCCAATCGCGCCAAACTGTTGTTCGAGACTTTCGACGCCCCGATGATGCGCTCTTCGGCACCATCATTGACTGAAATGGCAAAAGTTGTTGCGAAATTCCCGAGAGTAATTCCAGCAATGGCACCGCTCCAAACACTTGGCCAAAGCCTACGCCGGCATTTCTCGGACCCGCGACTGGCCCAGTTGTTTGCCCGTTATGCCACCTATGTCGGCGGCCTTCCCGATGCCTCGCCTGCCTTGCTTGGCCTGATCTGGCACGCAGAATGCCAAGGTGTCTGGCATGTGCGCGGCGGCATGCATCAACTGGCACAGAGCATCGCAACCTGTGCAACCCGTTTTGGCGCGCAAATTCACTATAACACCCATGTCACACGGATCGAAACGCAAGACGATCACACCTGCGCCGTGCATACCGAAAATGGGCGTATTGCCGTTGATGCCGTATTGTTCAATGGCGACACTGCCGCTTTGGCCATGGGCACGATGGGAGCGGCTGCAAAGTCTGCTGTGCCCAAAACTGCTGCCTCTCCGCGCAGCCTGTCCGCCAGCGTGCTATCCTTCGCCGCCACCCCTGCAGATGTCCCCTTGGCCGCACATAACGTGTTCTTTGCCGATGACCCCGAGTCCGAATACGCGCCTCTCGTCAAAGGCCAACCGCAAACTGACCCCACCCTTTATGTCTGCGCGCAGGACCGTTTTGGTGCGCAAACGCCCAACGGTCCGGAGCGGTTCGAGATCATCCTCAATAGTCCCCCTGTTGATACAAAAACGGCCCCCGATTCAGAGCAATGTCAGAAAGAGAAAGCCCGATGCCAAACACTGATCCTCAACCGGCTGGCACGTTTCGGCCTGACGTTTTCTCACGAACCGAACACAGCAACGCTGACTATTCCACAGGACTTCAACGCCCTGTTTCCGAATTCGGGCGGCTCCCTTTACGGGCGATCCCCACATGGGATGATGGCAGCGTTCAAACGGCCAACGGCGCGCACAGCCCTCAAGGGTCTATACCTGACGGGCGGCGGGGCGCATCCGGGGGCGGGCGTGCCGATGGCAACCCTCTCCGCCAAGCACGCGGCCGAGGCGATTCTGAGCGACCTTACTTCGACATCGACGTTCCCGCAGGGGGCTACGCGTGGTGGTACGTCGACGGTGTCAGCGACGATGGCACCCGCGCCGTCTCGGTCATCGGTTTCATAGGGTCGGTTTTTTCCCCGTGGTATGCGTGGTCGGGGCGCGGTGATCCGACAAACCACTGCTGCATCAATGTGGCGACCTATGGCGCGGGCGGGCGCTTTGCGATGACGGATCGGGGCAGCTGCGCACTGCAACGTTCTGGGGATTGTTTGCGGGTTGGCCCATCCTCGATGCGATGGCTTAATGATGAACTGGTCATTGATATCAAAGAGGTCTCCTCTCTCCCGCTGATTTCACGGATGCGCGGGCAAATCACGATCAAACCGTCCGGGATCACATCGGTTGAAATGCCTCTGACGCCTGATGGTGCCCATGTCTGGCGGCCCTTTGCGCCAACCGCCCGTATTTCCGTAAGTCTTGAAGCGCAGGGCTGGCAATTTGACGGGCACGGCTATTTCGACAGTAACTTTGGCACACGCCCGCTGGAGGCAGACTTTCGCACTTGGAACTGGGCGCGGTATCCAACCAACACAGGCGCAACCTGTTTTTATGATGCCAAGCGGCGCGATGGCACAACCCTGAATGCTGCTATCGCCTTTGAACCGGATGGAACCGCGTTGAGCGTTGCTGGCCCCGCGGCAACGCCGTTCAAACGAACGCTTTGGGCTTTACGTCGCGAAACCAGAGCCGACCCCGGCACAATACCTAAACAGGTCAAACCTATGCTGGACGCCCCGTTCTATTCGAGGTCCGTTGTCCAGACGCAGATTGACGGTGAAGTCGTTGAGGGTGTGCATGAGGCGCTAGATCTGGACCGTTACGCTTCGCCCATTCTCAAGCCGATGCTGGCCGTGCGCGTGCCACGCCGTAAACGCTGGACGTTCTAGATCTTGGACAAATCCAGCGGCTTCGCATCAGGATTCAAGCGCACAACCGACAGGTTCAGCATCCCCGCAATCGAGACCCAGACCAGATAGGGTAACATGGCCAGCCCCGCCCAAAAATCCAACTGCCAATGCGTCACAAAGCAACCCAGCACGGACAGCCACAAGAACGCCATCACGATCAGCGCGCCTTTCATACGCCGCAAGCCAAAAAATGTCGGGGTCCAAAGTGTGTTCAAGGCTATCTGCGCGGCCCAGAAGGCCATCGCATATTGGCTACCCTCCAGCACAGCAACACGTGCACCCGCAAATGCGATCAACACGTAGATAGTTGTCCACATCACCGGGAAAGCCCAATCGGGCGGCGTCCATGACGGTTTGTTCAGATTTTTATACCATTGCCCCGGTGGAAAAATCGCACCTGTGGTGCCAGCACCAAAACAGGTCGCGAGGAATATAGCGAAGAGTACATAATCCATACTTCAGTCTTAGTTCAGGGATTACTCGGCGGCTACCCTCATACTGCGCTGCATCGCGGTTTCACGCGTTTTTAGCTCTGACAGAACAGACAAAAGCGCCGCTGTTCTGCCTTGGCCATTCCCGACTGCATACGGACTATTTGTTGCGACTGCATCAACCAGATACCGGACTTCGCTTAGCGGTGAGGCAAACAGCACAGGTGATTTTGGCAAAATCACAGTGCCCGCCGCACGGGCCGCCGACATACCGATCAATGCAGCCTTTTGGGCGGCATTGGTGCGGGCGCGGAACGCTATCGTGTCAAACTTTTTGCGCGCCACTGCCGTTCCAATCGCGGCGTAGATGTAGCGGGCGGCAAAGATACCGGTTCGCGCATTTAGCGGTAGTGACCCGATCCCCGCTTCCGAGCGCAGATAGAGGCGTCGCGCTTCGGCCAGCAGGCTCTTGACCATGCGCCGGATTTCAGGGCGCGCCGTTGGATGTGCAAGGAAGTCCTTCGGATCAACGCCCGCATCTTGTAGCCAATCCATCGGCAGATAGATGCGTCCCGCCCGCGCATCTTCGCCGACGTCACGCGCAATATTGGTCAGTTGCATCGCCACGCCCAGATCACAGGCGCGCGCCAAAGCATCCGCATCGCGCACCCGCATCAATACGCACATCATCGCGCCCACGGCTGAGGCCACGCGCGAGGCATAGCTGCGCAACTCCGACAGGCTGTCATAACGCCGCTCAACTGCGTCCCAAGCCAGACCTTCCAGCAAAGCGTCGGGCAAGGTGCGGGGCATGTCAAAGGCTTCGCAAACAGAGGCAAAAGCGCGATCCTCCGGCGCATTGCGCGGCGTGCCCGCATAAACGAGGTCGAGGCGTTCTTGCAATTGCAGCACCGCTTCGGCCTTGTTGTGGCCCTCATCCACCTCATCATCGGCAAGACGGCAGAAGGCATAAAGCGCCAAGGCAGGGTCGCGCACGGAAGACGGCAACAGCTTGGAGGCGGCGTGAAACGAGAGCGATCCGGTACGGATCACATTGCGGCAATGCTCAAGGTCATCAGGGCGGATCATAGGGCGGATCATTCTGCGGCCAGCCTTATGTCTTGGTCTTTCTGCGGCATGTCGGGCACCAGTTTGCCCAGCACTTCCGCGCTTGAGACAACGCCGGGCAATCCTGCACCGGGATGTGTACCGGCACCGACCAGAAACAGGCCTCTCGCCTCCTCGCTGACATTGTGCGGACGGAACCACGCGCTTTGCAGGATGCGCGGTTCAAGCGAGAAACCGCAGCCATGCGGGCTGAGGTAGCGGTCGCGGAAGGTTTCGGGCGTAAAGACAGTTTCGGTCGAGATGTGGTCTTGAAAGCCCGGAACGACCTTTTCAACTTCAGCGGCAACTTTGGCGCGGTAAATCGGTTCTTCTTTGACCCAATCGACTGAGTCATCCCAACCGATGTGAGGTACGGGGGAGAGCACATAAAAAGTGTCGTCGCCCTTGGGTGCGACCGTGTCATCGGTCAAAGACGGCCTGTGGATGTACAGGCTCATGTCGTCCGACAGTTTGCCTTTGATGAAAATGTCGCGCAGCAATCCTTTGTAGCGCGGCCCGTTTATGATCGTGTGATGGCCAACGTCTTGCCACTTGTCCGCCGTGCCTTTGGTCCCGAAATACCAAACATACAACCCCATCGACCAACGCTTACGGGCCAGTTTCTTTGGGGTCCAGCGACGTTTGGTGTGGTTGCGTAGAAGGCGGTTATAGGTGTGGCCCGCGTCCGCATTACTGACGATCAACGGTGCGTGGATTTCGCTACCATCGTCCAGCCGCACAGATTTCGCCGTGCCGTTTTCAACGATGATTTCATCCGCAATCGTGTTTTGGCGGATCACCCCACCTTGCGCGCGCACAACAGCGGCCATCGCATCGGCAATCGCCTGCACGCCACCCATGGCGTAGTGCACGCCAAATGTTTTCTCCAGATGCGCGACCAATGCGTAAATCGAGGTGACGTGCATCGGATCGCCACCGATGAACAGCGGATGAAACGATAGCGCCATGCGCAGGCGTTCATCTTTGACACGCGCAGCGGCAAGTCCATAGATGGAGCGATCAGCGCGCAGCTTCGCGAATATGGGCAGAACCTTGAAGGTCTCCCAAAGACGGTTCATCGGCTTGGCAACCATACCCTCGAAACCAACGACATAGCGCGCTTCGGCATCTTTGAGAAAGCGCTTAAACCCCGGCACATCACTCGGGGACAGGCGCGCCACCTCGGCCAGCATCTTGTCATCATCCGAACTAGCGCGGAACTTTGAGCCATCTGGCCAGCGTACCTCGTAGAAGGGCTCAAGCGGGCGCAGATCGACATCTTTGTGGAAATCGAGACCACATTCGGCCCAGAGTTTCTCAAACACATCCGGCACAGTCACAATCGTCGGTCCCAGATCAAAGCGGTGGCCATCCTGCGTGATCGAGGAGCCGCGCCCGCCTGTGCGGTCCAGCTTGTCCAGCACCGTTACCGCATAGCCTTTGGCCCCCAGCCGCATGGCCGCCGAAAGCCCGCCAAGGCCGGCACCGATGACGATGGCGCGATTGTCAGGAGTAGAGAGTGTAAACTCGGTCATGCTGATCCCAAAACATACTGTCTAGTTTAGTTTACAATTCTAGGGTCATACACCTTCACAATGCAAGTAATATGTGTCAGTCTAAGTTTACACATTTTGGGATATCCGGCACCATGTCGCAGGTTGTCAGCTTCAGTTTTTATCGTTTCGGTTCTATTCGCACGCGTTTATGGGCGTTTGTTATGATGGGCTTGGCACGTCCACAAATGGCACGAATCCCTGACATCGGATTTTGGAAGCTCTGTGGTTCCGGCACGGGTGAGGGTTTCACCCCGTTCCCCAATACTTCTGTCTATGCGATTCTTGCCACTTGGCCGGATGCGGAAACAGCACGCGACAGCATCCACGACGCTTCGATCTTTGGTCGTTACCGTGCTCAGGCAACTGAACACTGGACCGTCTACATGACGGCAGACACTGCACGCGGCGCATGGTCAGGCAAAACGCCGTTCATCCCATCCGCGCACCACCAACAAGGCCCTTTGGCCGCGCTGACACGCGCTACAATAAAACCCAGCATTCTGGCCCGCTTCTGGAAACGCGTCCCCGACATTTCAAAAGTCATCGGACAGGACCCCAACGTAGTTTTCAAAATCGGCGTTGGCGAAATCCCGTGGCTGCACCAAGTCACCTTTTCCATCTGGCCGGACGCCGAACGCATGGCGAATTTCGCCCGCACCGGACCTCACGCCGAAGCAATCCACGCCGTGCGCAAAGAGGGTTGGTTCAACGAAGAACTCTATGCCCGTTTCACCCTGCTATCGGACGACGGCACATGGGGGGGCACGTCCCCCCTCAAACAATTGGACATCGCATGAAGCATCCGTTCCCCTTTTCCGCCATCGTCGGCCAGGAAGACATGAAACAGGCAATGATCCTGACAGCCATTGATCCCTCTATCGGGGGTGTTCTGGTGTTTGGCGATCGCGGGACCGGTAAATCAACTGCCGTGCGTGCGCTGGCAGGGCTGCTGCCCCCGATCAATGCCGTGAAATCCTGCCCCGTGAATGCGGCGCGACCCGAAGATTGCCCCGAATGGGCACAGATCGACGATATTGTGACCCACGACATCCCGACGCCTGTGATTGATCTGCCGCTTGGTGCATCAGAGGATCGTGTGACGGGTGCCTTGGATATCGAAAAAGCCCTGACGAAAGGTGAAAAAGCCTTTCAGCCGGGTCTTTTTGCGCAAGCCAACCGTGGGTATCTATACATCGACGAAGTGAACTTGCTTGAAGACCACATCGTTGATCTGCTGCTCGACGTCGCCCAATCCGGTGAGAACGTGGTGGAACGCGAAGGTCTGTCGATCCGCCATGCGGCGCGGTTTGTACTGGTCGGCTCCGGCAACCCCGAAGAGGGTGAGTTGCGCCCGCAGCTGCTAGACCGTTTTGGTCTGTCAGTTGATGTGGCCTCCCCCTCCGATATTGATGAACGTGTGCAGGTGATCAAACGCCGCGATGCCTATGAGAATGACCACAGCGCCTTTATGCTGCGTTGGCAGGCTGAAGATGCCGCCCTGCGTGACCGGATCGTGACCGCACGCAAAGCGCTCAAAGAACTGAAAACACCCGATAGCGCCCTGCGTGATGTGGCCGAATTATGCGTAAACCTCGGCTCTGACGGGTTGCGCGGTGAGTTGACGCTGCTCAAAGCCGCCCGCGCTTATGCCGCCTTCCGCGATGATACGGTGCTGACCACCGCTCATATCCGCGCAACCGCTGCTCTCGCCCTGCGCCACCGCTTGCGCCGTGATCCACTGGACGAGGCCGGATCCGGCACACGCGTGGCCCGCGTTGTCCAAGAAACACTGGGTGCCTAATGACCCCGTGGGACCGCGCAACACTGGCCCTTAGCCTGCTGGCGATTGACCGGCAGCGGCTTGGCGGCATGGTCGTCCGTGCGCGGGTATCTCCTGTGCGCAATGCGTTTATGGCGGCGGTTTCGTCCCTGCCCATCCCTTGCGTTCGCCTGCATCCGCATATGAATGCGCAGGTGCTGGACGGCGATATTGATCTGTCCGCGACCCTGAAGGGTAACGCGCTGGTCCTGCAACGCGGATTGCTGGATCGTGATCCGTCACTGTTTATCTTGCCGATGGCCGAACGCGCTGATCAATATCTGTCTGCACGGCTCAGCCAATCGCTTGATGGTGGCATTGGTCATACGTTCATTGCGCTGGATGAAGGGGCGGATGACGACGAAAAACTGCCCGCCAACCTATCGGACCGGGCCGCGTTCTGGATCAGCCTTGACGGTCTGGCGCTCTCTGATTTCGGGTCGGTCGAACTGCCCGCTGATATGGAGACACTAAGCAAGGCAGCCCGCCGTATAACGATTCCGAAGGGTATTCCTGAACAACTGGTATTGCTTGCTGTCAGCCTTGGGATCACCAGCCTGCGTGCTCCGACATTCGCGCTGCGCACCGCGCAAGCCCACGCCGCTTTGTTTAATCGGAACACCCTCGAAGCGGATGATGTGACAGTTGCGGTCGATCTGGTCTATTCACATCGCGCCACGCGCCTGCCTGAAATGGAATCCTCCGAGCCGCAAGAACCGCAAAGCAAACCGCAAGAGCCATCTCAACAAGACAAAGACCTGACAATCCCCGATGATATTCTGCTCGATGCGGTCAAGACCGCGCTCCCCCCTGATCTTCTCGAAAAGCTTTCCTCTGGCACCAGCAAGAAAAACAGTGCCGCGACAGGAACGGGTGGCAAGCGTACAGGCAATCGTCGCGGTCGCCCCTTGCCTGCACGCCAAGGCCCGAAATCCACCAGCGCGCGAATTGACCTGGTCGCAACCCTGCGCGCTGCAATCCCGTGGCAGACCATTCGCAAGCGGATGCATCCTGAAAAATCGGGGCCAATCATCCGCCATTCCGATTTGCGCCACAAACGCTACCAAAGTCTGTCGGACCGTTTGTTGATTTTCACAGTGGACGCGTCGGGTTCAGCTGCAATGGCCCGTCTGGCCGAGGCAAAGGGTGCGGTCGAACTGCTGCTTGCTGAAGCCTATGCACGCCGCGACCACGTCGCACTTGTCGCTTTTCGCGGAACCCAAGCGGATGTACTCCTGCCCCCGACACGCTCGTTGGTGCAAACCAAACGCCGCCTTGCTGCCATTCCGGGTGGGGGTGGGACACCACTCGCATCGGGTCTTGCCGTTGCCGCGACATTGGCACAAACGGCCGCACGAAAAGGTCTGACGCCGACACTTGTCTTGCTCACTGATGGACGGGCAAACGTCACACTTGACGGGAAAGCAGACCGCGCGCAGGCAACCCTGGATGCGCAGAAATCTGCCTCTGATATCATGGCAATGGGCATTGATGCATTGGTCATCGACACAACGATCCGCCCGGAACGCAGCTTGAAAAAACTTGCGGACATTATGCAGGCGACCTATGTCCCCCTTCCGCGCGCCGATGCAAACGGGGTGTCCGCCGCAGTGACAGCCGCTTTGGCGAAGTGACGCAATGGATTGGGCGCACGATCTGGCAGATTGGCCGCTGTCGCAATATTCTCGTCAGGTTTTGCACAAACCGCACCGTTGGCATCTTCAAGACGTAGGCGCGGGCCCGCTCTTGTTACTTATCCACGGGGCGGGCGGGGCAACCCATAGCTGGCGTCATCTGATCCCTCTATTGAGTCCGCATTTCAGGATTGTCGCAATTGATTTACCGGGTCAGGGATTTACCCAACTAGGGGCCCGGCACCGTTGCGGTCTGGACGCCATGGCTGAGGACATTCTTTCACTTTGTCGGGCGGAAAACCTGCATCCACGCGCCATCATCGGCCATTCTGCAGGCGGTGCCATTGCATTGCACATGGCTGAACTTATGGGACCTCATCCCCCCCAGATCATCGGCATAAACGCGGCACTAGAACCCTTTGGCGGCGTTCCTGGCATCCTATTTCCATTGATGGCCAAAACCATCGCAGCGCTGCCACTTGCAGCAGACCTGTTCAGCGCAACAGCGTCGCAGGGCAAGCGGGTTGAGCGGATCATCAAGGGAACCGGATCGAGTTTGTCGCCCGAAGATATAGCATATTATCGCAAACTCGTCGCCAGTCGCAGCCACGTTAACGCAACACTACTGATGATGGCACAATGGCGGCTGGAGCCCCTGCTGGAACGCTTGCTGGGAAATGTTGCTGAAACGGTTCTGATTGTGGGCGACCGGGATACCGCTGTGCAACCCTCAACATCCAAGAACGCGGCAGCAAAAATGCCCAATGCCGTTTGCAAAGTATTGCGGGGATTAGGTCACTTGGCACATGAAGAGGACGCTGCCCGCGTGGCCGACGTTATCTTGGCAGCTTTGGAAACTGACGAGCAACATTAGTGGCCATTATGATCCGGCGGAGTTCATCGATTATCGGTTGCAGGATTTTCATCTGGACACTGAGATAACACGCCTAGAGAGGTTCAGAATGAACGGTGATACACTTGATCATTCAGGAAATGGACGCAATTTTTCCAAATCGCCCCTCGACGACTGCTGCGAGTCGCTTCAATTAAATTGGTCCCGATGTGATTTGAAGGCACCCCCATCCCGAAGAACTGGAAACGGGGGCGACGGATCTCTTTAATGAGATTGGAGTGTCCCTTGTTTCCTAGACATCTGCCTTTTCCAGTTTGAGCAGTCCTTATTCGTCATCAACGGGCATCGGCCAACAACCCGGCCATGCGCTTTTCAGCGGTCCATCGCAGTCCTTTGCAACAACGCAGTCAAGGGGGCCGCATGTCTTGCGGTGGCACAGCCTGCATAACGATGTTGGCCCGTCAATCAATCTGATCAGGCGTAGCGGATCGCAGATGTGATCGGGTTGCCTCGTCGGTGTGCTCGTCTCGTCTATTGTCGACTTGGGGCACTACTTCGGGGCGAAGAGTTTGTGGATCAACAAAAAATCTTTCGAGCGTCTGTAGTTACGTCAAGGGCGAGTAGGAATTCAGGATTTATTTGAACCGTTTTTCATGGTGGCACGACCAATGGATATCTCGGCGGCTTGAGACACACTGGATTTGGTCAGTGAAAGGACGACGAGGATATTTTTCGAAGCAACCCACGTATGGAGATCCCAATGTCACACTTCAACTTTTTCAATCTGATTTTTGGTAACGGCAATATTCACGGAACAAACAAGAACGACCGTATTTTTGGTTCGTTCGGCGATGACGATATCAACGCCAAAGACGGCAATGACATTGTTCTTGCCCTGTCCGGTGATGACAAGATCGCGGCAGGCCTTGGCAATGACCTGATTTTTGGCGGCTCTGGCAATGACATTATTCAGGGCGACGACGGTTCGGACAAACTGTTTGGCGGCTCGGGCAATGACATCATCGCCGGTAACAAGGGCGATGATATCATGCTGGGCGGACGCGGTAATGATCAGCTGGTCTGGAACAACGGCGACGGATCGGACCTCATAAATGGCGGCAAAGGATATGACGTTCAGCAGGTGAACTTTGACACTGATCTGGTCAACAACGACCTGCAGAATGACGATGTGGCCGAATTCTCGGTGACTGACGACGGTATTCAATTTGCCCGGATCGAACTAAACGGCCAGACCGAGCGCGGCCTCTTTCAACTCGACATCCGCAACACCGAAGTGCAGGAGACGAACTTTGGCGGCGGCGCTGATACAGCGGTGATCACGGGCGACGTGCTGAAACAGATCACGCTTGACCTAGATGGCGGGGACGGTGTGGACACGCTGGATTTGTCGCAGGCAGCCAAGGCGGTCAGGGTGAATTTAACCAAGGACAAGCTTAACGGTTCTGCAGCGGAGAATTTCGAAAACGTGACCGGAACCGCTTTCAACGACAAGATTTTCGGTGATCATGGCGACAACGTCCTTGCCGGTCAGGACGGTGACGATCTGCTTGTCGGTCGCGGCGGCGATGATGTTATTACCGGTAACAAGGGCGATGATATCATGCTGGGCGGACGCGGTAATGACCAGCTGGTCTGGAACAACGGCGACGGATCGGACCTCATAAATGGCGGCAAAGGATATGACGTTCAGCAGGTGAACTTTGACACTGATCTGGTCAACAACGACCTGCAGAATGACGATGTGGCCGAATTCTCGGTGACTGACGACGGTATTCAATTTGCCCGGATCGAACTGAACGGCCAGATCGAGCGCGGCCTCTTTCAACTCGACATCCGCAACACCGAAGTGCAGGAGACGAACTTTGGCGGCGGCGCTGATACAGCGGTGATCACGGGCGACGTGCTGAACCAGATCACGCTTGACCTAGATGGCGGGGACGGTGTGGACACGCTGGATTTCAGCCAAGCGTCAGGCCCGATCAGCGTTGATCTTGAAACCGGTTCGATTGAAATTGATAATGGGGCTGGTACAGATGCCCTCGCAGTTAACTTCGAGAATGTCACCGGGACCGACAGCAACGATTTCATTAACGGCAACGACCAGAACAATGTCATTCGCGGTGGGGCCGGGAATGATGTGATGATCGGGGGCGGAGGCGCGGATACTTTTGTGTTTTTCGAAGAAGACGCGGGCGTCGATGTCATTCTGGATTTCGAGCTCGGCGTTGACCAACTCCAGTTCTTCACAACTGATCCCGATGTGACGGCAGAGAACCTGATGGGCAACATGACCCAGGTCGGCGATGATCTGGAGATTGCCCTTAACAATAAGATGATCATGTTTGAGAACACTCAACTTACTGACTTCAGTGCTGATAACTTTCTGATCATGTAGACGGTTTTTTTGTATGTGGCGCATAGCCCCGTCAGCCTTGTGCTGACGGGGTTTGTCTTTGTCCGATTGTAGATTTTTTGGCTCCAATGCGTCACTCACCAGCTCATGGTTAAACACGCTGCCCCACCCGGTGCCGCAAGAATGCCTGCGGTTTGATTCCAGTTGGTTGGTGGTTTCGGAGGGCCTGCGGGTTGGCCTTAGCTAGGAGTTCAGATACG